>JBLYTW010000001.1:0-140304 GCA_049070185.1 Mollicutes bacterium SLUWU-24
AATCCTGTCTTCCCGACCATTTTTTGATATTAACAATTACATATATGGCGGTGTAGCTCAGCTGGCTAGAGCGTCCGGTTCATACCCGGGAGGTCGGGGGTTCGATCCCCTCCGCCGCTACCAATTAACTAAAGTACTTAGTGAAGCATTCTCCACAGAATGTTTCGCTAAGTACTTTTTCTATATAAATAAAGGAGTCTTACAATGAATAATGTTACAATTGCTGAACAAAATGATTTAGAACAATTATTAGAAGTATACGTAAAGGCAAGCAGACAAAATCATCATTTTTTAGGCGAAG
Organism: Mollicutes bacterium SLUWU-24; assembly: GCA_049070185.1. Lineage (GTDB taxonomy): Bacteria > Bacillota_I > Bacilli_A > UBA3375 > UBA3375 > CAZFWW01. The sequence goes on from JBLYTW010000001.1 coordinate 302, forward strand.
ATAATATTCAAATTGCTAAAGACCTTGTACGTGATGTTTATTTTGCAATGTCTACATCATTAATAATTAAACAAGATGATAAAGTAGTTGCCTTTTTATCATTTATCGATCAGCAAATAGCTGCTTTATTTGTTGATCCCGATTATCAAGAAAGAGGATATGGTAAACAACTATTAGATATTGCTATTAATAAATATAATTGTGATACTTTAGAAGTTTTTGTGAAAAATAAACAAGCGTTTAATTTTTATGTGCATGTTGGATTTACAAAAATAGGAGATGCAAAAGAAGAAATCTTTGGAGAACCAGGATATATAATGGAATATATTAAATAAAAAAGACGCTATATAGTTAAAATTAACGGAGGTAGCGTTTCTATAATTTTTTAATAATAATAATTTGAAAAACAATATATTTGTATACGAGTGATTTAAATGATGATTTGATAAAAGGAAATTATGAGAGAAATATTTGATTTATATGTAATTCAATATAAAAGTGTTGATTATATTCGTGATTATTCAAAGAAAAAAGAAATTTATTTTAGACACCCAATGAATAGATTAACTAATACAATTTATCAGGGATATATTAATATTCCTAAAGAATCAGATAATCGTTTTGATATTTGTGAACCAATATTTAGTCCTGAAGATATAGAAATGTTGGAAATTAGATATCATCATAACCAAAGACATTATGGATTTAAACACAACTATAAATTTAGAAACAAAGTAATTATAGATGGGCAAATAATAAGACATCAAAAGCATAGAATAGAGTTTAAATTTGAATATATATTTATAACAACTAGATATATTGGGGTAGAAAAAAGATAGAATATAATATAAAATAAGTTATTTATGATATTATCATAGTTTAATAATTATTTTTACGATATAATATATTATAAATAAGGAGTAAGATGAAAAATTTTCAAGAATTAACTAATAGTTTTATAGAATCAAATAGAACATATTCATATTTTGTCAATTGGGATAAAGTAAATAGAAATATATCTGATATAGAAATTAGTTTAAATATATTGAATACAATTATTGGAAAAGAAAATATTAAAGAAGAATTAAGAAAAATATTGTCTAAGTATCCAGAAGTTATAGAAGTTTTTCCAATTTTAGTAGCAATTAGATTAGAAGAAAAAAAAGGAAAAAGAGAATTATTATTATGTAAAATAAATGAAGGTGTTATTTCACAAATAAAAATAAACTTTAAAGATTATAATGAAGAATGTTTTGAGGAATATTTTGAATTTTTAGAAAAGACTGGTGTAATAGAAATATTTAAAACAAAAAGAGTAAAAAATATAGTTGATTATGTAATTGGTGTAGAAGTCGGCTTAGATTCAAATGGAAGAAAAAATCGTTCTGGTCATATAATGGAAGATATAGTTGAGGAGTCAATAAAAAAATCTCAACAAAATTTAGGATTTCAATACTTAAAAGAAGCAAATGCTAAACAAATTATGGATGAATTTGGAATTAATGTAAAAGTTGATAAATCTTCTAGAAGATTTGATTTTGTAATAAAATATAATGAGAATTTATATATGATTGAAGTGAATTTTTACTCTGGAGGTGGCTCTAAATTAAAAGCAACAGCGGGAGAATATAAGGTATTAAATAATTTTTTAAAAGGTCAAGGATTTAATTTGATTTGGGTTACAGATGGAAAAGGATGGGAGACGGCTTTATTACCACTTGAAGAAGCATTTAATAATAATGATTATATTTTAAATATAGATGATTTGAATAAAGGTAATTTAAGTAAAATATTGAAAAATGAGTTTTAGATTAGTACAAAATGATTGTATTCAATTTTTAAATGAATATTCAGGAGAAAAATTTGATATGATTTTTGCAGATCCTCCATATAGATTAAGTAATGGTGGAATTACTTGTAAGAATGGGAAAATGGATTCAGTCAATAAAGGTGAATGGGATTGTTCATATGGTTTTAAAGAAAATTATGAATTTGATAAAAATTGGATAAAATTATGCTTAGAAAATTTAAAAGAAAATGGAACAATGTGGATCTCTGGAACATATCATAATATACATATTATAGGTTTTATTATACAAGAATTAGGTGCATATATTATAAATGAAATTACATGGTATAAACCTAATGCAGCTCCAAATATTTCTTGTAGGGCATTTACTGCAAGTCATGAAACATTATTATGGATTAAAAAAAGTAAGAATAAAAAACATATATTTAACTATAAAATAATGAAAAAATTGAACAATGAAAAACAAATGAGAAATGTTTGGAATATACCGACAACTCCAAAGAGAGAAAAGTATTTTACAAATCATCCTACTCAAAAACCTATAGAATTATTATATAGATGTATAATAAGTTCAACAAAAGAAAATGACTTAGTTTTTGATCCGTTTTGTGGTTCAGCAACGACAGGTGAAGTATGTATAAAAAATAATAGAAGATTTATAGGGGTAGAAAAGGAAAAAGGATATATTATGGAAGCTCAAGAAAGATTAGAATACGCAGAATTTAAAGCAAAACCATTTGTAAAATGGGCAGGTGGGAAATCCCAATTAATAAATGTATTATTTGATAAATTACCAGATATGGAGCAAATTGACACATACGTAGAGCCATTTATTGGTGGTGGTGCAATGTTTTTGGAAATGTGTCAAAAATATAATTTTGAAAATATAATAATTAATGATATGAATGAAGCATTGATAAATACTTATAAAGTTATAAAGAATGATTTAACAGAATTATTAAAATTTTTAGATAAGTATATGGAAGAATACAATTTACTTAAAAATATGGAAGAAAAAAAAGAATATTACTTACATAAAAGAGAAGAATACAATGAAGAAAATAGAATGACAATAAAAGGAGCATCATTATTTATATTTTTAAATAAATCTTGCTTTAATGGTTTATACAGAGAAAATTCAAAAGGTGGATTTAATGTACCCTCAGGACAAAAGGAAAAAATAAATTTATATGAAAGAAAAAATTTAGAAAAAATTTCTGAAATTTTAAATTCTAAAAATTCACTTGGAAAAAAAAGAGTAAAAATATTAATGGGAGATTATTCAAAAATAAAAAAATATATAAATGAAAATACCCTTGTGTATATGGATCCACCATATAGACCAATAACTAAGAGTGGATTCAATCAATATCATAAATCAGGTTTTGGAGATGAAGAACAAAAAGAGTTAGCTAAATTTTGTGAAAAACTTAATGAAAGGAATACAAAATTTATTTTAAGTAATTCAGACCCAAGGAATCAAATTGATGCAGATAATCCTAATTTTTTTGATGATTTATACGAAAATTTTCATATTGATAGAGTATATGCCAAAAGAAATATAAATTCAAAATCTACAGGAAGAGGAAATATTACGGAAATAGTAGTAAAAAATTTTTAAAAAATTTATAGTATTGTAGAAAAAATAATATAAAATCAACATAAAATAAGAATAAAAGGTCGTGTGGAATAATATGAATAAGATAATACAGGGTGGAAAAACAGCAAAAAAAAATGGAAAAATATTCGAAGATACATTAATACCCATATTTGAAAATCATGGATATGAAATTTATCAAAATAATGAATTGAAGAAAATCAATACAGATAATATCAACAAATATATAGTATTAAATGCTCCCTATGAAACAATTTATAATCATAAAGGAAAAACTGAATTTCTACTAATAAATAAGAAATTAGATAAAAAAATAAGAATTGAGTGTAAATGGCAACAAACTGCAGGAAGTGTTGATGAAAAATTTCCATACTTATATTTAAATGCAGTAAAAAAATATAAGGAAAATGATATAATTATATTACTTGATGGAAATGGATATAAAGTTGGTGCAAGGAATTGGCTAGAAAATGCGATATCTACAAATTGGGAAAATGATAAAAATAAAAATATACAACTTATGTCATTGAATGAATTTATAATATATTTTAATAGTAAGTTAAAGTAATATAAAATGAAATTAATGATATAATAAAATCATTAATTAAAATAAAGATGATTTCAATATTTTGAAATCATCAAAATATAATTCGGATACAAGATGTTCTCAATTTAAACAAAAAACAATACAAAAAAACAATACAAAAGAATCATATGTCAAGATATTATTAATTATATTTTTACTAGTATGTGGAGGTGGTAATATGGAAATTATACCAATAAAATTAGAAGTGCAAAGTATAATAGAAGTAAATGAATCACTTGATTGTTTAAATAGAGTAGTACTTGCCTCGCATGTTGTATGCGAAGTATATTTTACGAAGAAAGTAAACTTAAAATGTTATTGAAAATAAATTAGAAAAGAATAACGATTATTTTTATACTATAACTGTAAAACATTAAAAAATTATTTGATAATTAATGTAGAGTTATGCTAGAGTCAAAGAGGGGTATTGTTCTTCTATTGAAAGTTATAGAATAAGATATTATAATATGTATAAGAGGGAATTTAAAGTTAAGCAAGATGGAGGAATATGTTTGATAGTTATATGGTTTTGTTTATTATTACAAATTTGTCTTTTTTAAAATACTTTTCAAAAGATTATAAAGTAGCTAAAGTTTTAAATATTATTTATTTATTGTTAGTTATTTTACAGAATAAAGGTGAGATTGATTATAAGCTAATCATATTTTTAAATACAGTAACAATTTTTATTTATGAATTATCACGTACTGAAGAAATTATTAGACGATATTGCAGTCTATTAAATCAAGTCAAAATATTTATATTTAAGTTATTATTTGAGTATTACACTATTGAATATCTTGTACTTTGCAAAATTATGACACAATTAATTGATAATAATATGCATTTAAATATTATTATTATTATATCTGTATACTTTGCTCAATTAATATGGAGAAGCAAATTTGAGGTAAAGAACTTTACCGAGGCATTAGCAGAATTCGAAATCAATGAGATTAATTTTCAAAAGTTTATATTATCACTAGATACGCAATCTGAATTTAAAAATGCTCCTTTATATTACGAGATGCTATGTTTTCAAGAAGATAAAGACTTTATTCAAAGTAGTAAATTGATTAATAAAGAAAGAGCTACAAGATTTTTAAAAAGTGTATTTAATTCAATTAAAACTCGTAATATAAAAATGTATAAGCGGGGGTATGGCACTATTCCAGGGCAAATCACACGCTGTCTGTTTTTAAAAACGGGTTATTCTACTAAAACTAGAAAAATATATGAGTTTGTTTTTGCATCAATTCATTTTTTAACAATCGAAAATTATCTATTAACAATGTCCAAAGGTGTAAAAATCCAAGGTGAAAGTCTTGATAAGTACATTAGGTATTTTTACTTGCATGTATATTATACTAATATTAAAAGTTCAGGTAGTATTGGAAGAAAAACATTTGAAGAAATATTCAAACATAAGTATTTTCAAGGAAATGAAGATGAAATTTTAATTTTTTTAAGTACTTTATATGGTGATTCGAAAAAGAAGGATAATTTTTATTTTTCGCATTATAATAAAGAATATTTAAATATTAATAAAATCCAGTTAATAAATAGGAGATAAATGGTGTTATCTGTAGAAGAAAGAAAATTATTTACAGATAAAGGTAATAGTAGAGAAATTCAAATGGAACATCAAGAAGAGCAAAGTTTATAATAAATAAGAAAAATATAGAAAATTTTATAATTTATAAATATTAATTATTAGGGGTATAAATAAAATGAAAGAATATATTATTTTGATACATCAGCATTAGTAAAATTATATGATAAAAGAATAGATTTTTTCAAATTAATTGTTGGTAAAATGGAGGAAGAAGAAATTTATGTTTCAGAAATTATTGATGAAGAATTACAGGGTAAATATAAAAAGTATATAAATAATAATGAGTTGAGTATACATAATGGAATTGATGAAAATGTATTAGTTGATTATATTGAAAAAATTGAAAATTTAAACGAACAACTTGAAAATTTTGAAATTGAAATAAATCTAAATGAATATTTAGATAAATTAAAGAGTTTAGATAATAATATAATAAAAGATACAAAGAAAAAATTTAAAAATAGGGTAAATGATTTAAAAAAAGAACGTCAAAGAACATTTGAGGAAGTTAAATTTCCTTATGAAATATTAGAGATACCATATAAAGAACGTATAAATTTATTAGAAGAAGATAAAAAAAGATACGAAAATGGAATCCCTCATGGTTATAAAGATTATCAGCAAAAAGACAGAAAATTACATGAATATAGGTTTTAATTATTCGTCAAGAAATGAAGTGATGATATTAAAAGTGAAAATATAGAAGAGAATATTAAAGAAGCATTATTATTTGATTTTATAGTATATGAGCGTTAACGTAAAATAAAATTGGGAGTAGGAATGTTAAAAATAGATAAAATGAAAAATTGTTATGGTATTAAAGAATTGAAAATGGGAAATGGAGCAGAATTTAAAAAAATAAATTTAATTTTTGCTCCAAACGGAACGTTTAAGACATCATTTTTTAATACATTAAAAGAATACAGTCAAGGGAATTTAATAAATGTTACGGATAGATTAACGGGTGAAGAAGCCCAATTAAGTATATTTAATAATGGAAAAAAATTGAAAGAAGAAGAAATAGTTTTGTTTGACAAAGAAATTGTAGCAGAAATTGATAAAATGAAAAGTTTAAAGTTAATTACTGATAAAAAAGTATTAACAGATTTCAATAGATTACAGATGTTTTTATCAAATTTTTCAAATTTAGAAAAAAAAGATGAAGCAGAAAATAAAATGGAATATTTATTAAAATTAGCTGATAGATGTACATCTGATGAATTTTTAACATACAAAAATGACTTTAGTATTTATTTAGAAAAAAATGGATTAGAGAAAATTACAGAAGATGATTTTAAAAAATCAAAATTATTTGATAAAAATATTCAAGAAGATATAAAAAATGTAATTAGTATTGAAAGTAAAGCATTAGATATTATAAAAGAAAATTTTGGTATAAAAGATATTGAAAATTCAATGGATTTTATTGAAAAATTATATTCAGCCGGTCATACTATATCAATTAAAACACAGGATAATCATCAAAATAAAATAGAAACATTTAAAGAGTTTGAAGAAATATTTAATAATGAAAAAAAAGAATTACAAGAATCACTAGAAAAAAATAGTACTGAATTTAAGAAAATAATAAAAACATTAGACAATAATGCAAAAAATAGGAAAATAAAAGAATCAATTTCTAGTCAAATAAATAATTTAGAATTATTTAATGATAAAGAAGAGGATTTAAAGCTATATTACAATTATGAAAAATTTAAAGATATAGATATTAAAGAAGTAAAAAAATCATATGAAAATTTAATAGAATATAGCAAATTAATTGATACTAATAAGTTAGAAGAAACAGTAAAGCAATTTAATAATAGATTTTATGATTATTTGAAAATAAAAATTCAAGATGAAAAGGATAATGAGTTAGGTATTACGTTACAAAAAGTTTTTATCGAATTTTATAATGAAGCAATAACAGGTGAAAAAATTTTTGAAATTGCCTCTTCTGGAGAAAAAAATGCTTTAGCAATGTTTATACTTATGCATTCTGTTATATCAAGTCAAAGTGATGGTAAGTTGCTATTAATTGATGATGAATTAGAGGTATTTGATTATGCTTTTAAACACAGTTTTATAGAATATTTAAATGATATATCTACAAATGATAATATTAAAATGATAGTATTAACTCATAATTACGATTTTATTAGATCATTTTATAATAAAATTGATGTTGGGTCTGGTAAGAGAAAGGATGTTGTCTCTTTGCTCGTTGCATATAAAACAAAGAGTCAAATTATAAATTTAACAAAAATTAAAAATCTAAATCAACTTTCTTTAAGTAATATGCATAAAAATATAAATGAAAAAAACATATTATCTTATATTGTTACAAAGAGAAATATAGAAGAAATTGAACAGAAAAACAATGAATTTAATTTTTTGACAAATTTTCTCCATTTGAAGGATGAAACATTAGATTTAACAATGGATGACATAGTACAATACATAAGAGAAAATTCAAAAAATTCAGTGTTGAAATTGGAAAAAATAGATTTGTCAAAAAAATATATTGATTTTTTGTATGAACAAGCTGATTTAATATGTACAAATTGTTTAGGAAATAATGATCTTTTTTTAGATCAAAAAATAACTTTATCAATAGCATGTAGAATGAAATTTGAAGCTAAATTTAAAGGAAGTAATAAATTTGAATATAATCAAACACGTGGGATTTTTAATACTTTAAGTATAGAAGATAAGATTAATTATAATGAAGTTAATGTAATAATACCTGACTTTATTCACTTGAATGCATTTGCATATGAACCATTAATGGATATAAAAATTGATAGATTAATACAATTCTACAAAAAATTTTAATGAATCAAATAATTTACAACGGGAATGGCAACTAAATTTTTGACAATTTCACTAAGGACAATTAATTATCTTTAAGTCTGTATTCAACAGGACTTTGATGATTTATAAAGAAATATCAAAATATATGTATATATTTTTTGACAAATATTTCGGCATAATGTTAAAATATAATTGATAACAAATTTAGATGAGAAAGAACACCTGCGTCAACAGGTGTTCTTTATTTGTTTTTGGAGGATAACAAATTTAGATGTTAGTACTTAATTAGTACTATGATAACAATTAGTTCAAGCAAAAGAATTATTGCCTGCACTAGTTATCCTCCAATTTTAAATTATCATAGGATAATCTTTCATGTTATCCTCCAAAATATTTTAATGTCTTCTCGGACTATTATAGTATAACATTAAAATTTACTTGACAATTAATTTGTTTAGAGTTATAATAGATTCAAAGAGGAGTATTGTTCTTCTATTGGAAGTTATAGAAGAGGATATTAACCTATGAACAATAAGGGTACCAATTAACTAAAGTACTTAGTGAAGCATTCTCCACAGAATGTTTCACTAAGTACTTTTTCTATATAAATAAAGGAGTCTTATAATGAATAATGTTACAATTGCTGAACAAAATGATATAGAACAATTATTAGAAGTATACGTAAAGGCAAGTAGATAAAATCATGATTTTTTAGGCGAAGATAATATTCAAATTGCTAAAGACCTTGTACGTGATGTTTATTTTTCAATGTCTACATCATTAATAATTAAACAAGATGATAAAGTAGTTGCCTTTTTATCATTTATCAATAAGCAAATAGCTGCTTTACTTGTTGACCCAAATTATCAAGGAAGAGGATGTGGTAAACAACTCTTAGATATTGTTATTAATAAATATAATTGTGATACTTTAGAAGTTTTTGTGAAAAATAAACAAGCGTTTAATTTTTATGTGCATGTTGGATTTACAAAAATAGGAGATGCAAAAGAAGAAATCTTTGGGGAACCAGGTTATATAATGAAATATATTAAATAAAAGAGACGCTATCTAGTTAAAATTAACGAAGGTAGCGTTTTTTTACTATTTCAATAAAATTACACTTGAAAAGTAATACATTTGTATACGAGTGATTTAAATGATGATTTTATAAAATTATGAGAGAGATATTTGATTTATATGTAATTCAATATAAAAGTGTTGATTATATTCGTGATTATTCAAAGAAAAAAGGAATTCATTTTAGACACCCAATGAATAGATTAACTAATACAATTTATCAGGGATATATTAATATTCCTAAGGAATCAGATAATCGTTTTGATATTTGTGAACCAATATTTAGTCCTGAAGATATAGAAATGTTGGAAATTAGATATCATCATAATCAAAGACACTATGGATTTAAACACAATTATAAGTTCAGAAATAAAGTAATTATAGATGGGCAAAATGCTAAGCACCAAAAACAAAGAAAGAAGAATGGTAAAGTTTATAATTATTATTATGTTATTGGTGGAACTTATGTTAATGAAAATACGCTTAAAAATTTGATATCAATAAAGGCAAAAGAAGAATATGAAAAACAAATGGGAAGAGTTGAGAATTTAATTAAGGATTTGGTTTATGATTTATCAATTGGGAGTATTACAAAAAAGGAATTTGATATTAAATATAAAAAGATAATTGAAAAGAATGTAGTTAAGGAGTTTAAATTTGAATATATATTTGTAACAACTAAGTTTGCTAATGGTAAAAATATATAAAAATGGAAATAATAAAATTAATTATTATATCATCCATGATATAATGATTTTAGACGTTAAATTTAGTGTTATTCAAATATATACTAGATTTTAAAATTAACATTTTTAAATAAAATAATAAAAAATAAATTTAATAGTAATGAAAAATTTGTAGAAGAATTAGATTCAGGTCAAAATAAAACAGAAAATATATAAATAAAAGAAAAATTAAAAAATATTGATAAAATGTTTAATCTAGTTAAAGAATAAAAATATATGATAATGTATGCATGTAGAATTTGAAAATTAATATTTTATAGTTTTGGGAGGAATTCAATGGAAGAAATAAATTTTATAGTAATAGGGAATGGGTATGACTTGTCTTTGGGTATGGATACTAAATTTTCAAGTTTTATGAAAACTCAAATAGATGAAGAATATGTAAAGAACTTTAAGAAAGAAAATAATGATTTTTTTGTAAGAAGGAGCTTATATAATAAATATCATGGTAAATTTAAATCAATTTATAAAAAATTTGAAAATATATTTGATGATATAGAGACATGGAACGAGTTAGAAAGTATAATAGATTCAATTTATAGAGAAAAAAATGAAGAAGATTATGAAGAAGAAGGTTATGAAGTACCTATGTATGGAATTGAATATGATGATTTTGTACAGGGGTTAAAAATTGATGATCGTTATAGTAAAATAGAACCTAATTTAGAAGAAGAATTTATGCTTACTTTTTCTGAAAAATTTAAAGTGTGGATTGGTACTCAAAAGATTGAGATACCAAATAAAATTAAATATGTAGATTCTTATAATTCAAATGATATTATATTAAATTTGAATTTTACAGATACAGTGCCAAGTAAATATAAAAATCATTTTAAAGTACATAAAATTGATGATGAAGAAGATTATCATTATATAGGACCTTATAGTAGAAAATCTGAAAATGAAGATATTCAAGCAAATTTGGATATGATAACAGGAAAAATATTAAATTTACAAAAACAGAATATAAATATTAACAAAGTTTATATTTATGGTGCAAATATGCATAGTGAAGAAATCGTAGATATGCATATAATAAAGTTTATTAATTCATTACATGATTTTTCAAATCCAGAATTATGTTATATAGGTTTAAATCTTAAAGAAAAAGATAAAAAAAGAATAATGGAAAGAATTATCGGAAAAAAGAGTTTTATAGATGCAATTAAAAATCCATAATGTTAAATATATGATATTATTAGTACTATTCAAAAATTATTATACTAAATAAGAAAAATATATTCTATAGGAATAAAAAGATTAAATGTATTTGTTCGTTCATATTTAATATGACTGAAATCTATGCATATGCATAGCAGCTTAATTACTGTCAAATTGAAATGAAGGTATGGTAAAATAAAAATATCCGAAAAGGAGTAACTCCTTTCCGAATATCTATTTATTTACAGAAACTATTTTCTAGTGTTATTAATTTGTGTTTCGATGTTGTTTTTTGTAATAAATAAACTTAATTTAATAATGATATTTTATGGTGGAATGCATTGATATCTAAAATTAGTTGATTTTGATGAAAAAGTATAGTGAGATTAGAAAAAATAACAAAATAGTTGTAATAATGAAAAGAAGAATGGATGTTCGATATTTAAAATAATTAGTATAATTTTTATTTTTAATATTGATTACAAGTAGTTCATTCTTACTATATGAGTTGATACAAGAAAGCAATATGAATTATGTCAACAAATTCAAGATAAGAGAATTGCTGATAGTAGCAGTTGTTTCTTTGGTGATACACTAAATTCAAACCGTACAAGTGGAGATACAAAATATAATGAAAATCGTAAAGCAGAAGAAAAAGATTTTAAATGTGAGAAAAATTATTAGATAAAATTACCGAGTGAAGAAACGCTGATATATATCAAAAAGAAATATTGATTCAAGAACTTTTTAAAGGTAAAGATTTTTAATACCAAACTAAGAATATAAAATATTATAAAGAATAGAAAGAGATGGTGTGGATAAATGGCTGATGTTTTAAAAGATTATTTAGATATTATAAGTAAATATCCTCAAAACAATTCAATATCAAAAAGAGATCGAAAAAATAGACATAACGAGATGAGTAAGTGGTTAAAAAATGAATATTGTGCACCTGTTGAGGTAACAGAGCTGAATAAGTTTTTAAATGAAAATCCTAATCTTGTCATTGTAAGGCAATTTGTAATAAAAGTTGTTGTGCCTTGTGTAAAAAATGATATGGAAAACGGATGTATAGAAGGACTAACTCTTTTGTTTAAAAAGGGACATTCTGGAGTTTTCCCACATCGTAGAATTTCCCCGGATGATTGGGTACACATATTTTGTAAGGAAACAAACGGGATACACAGCTCTAAAGAGCTTGCCGATATGATTTTAGCAAAAGATCCTCAAAATTGTATTGCATTAGAATATTTATATTGCCTTTATAAAGGAATTGTTGAATATTCTTTGCATGAGCTTCCCTGGGGGGTTGTGACAGAATGCGAAACTGTTTCAGAAATGCTTGAAATAATAGAGGAACTACCTAATATTTGCGAGAAATTAGGACTTGATGAAAAAGAATATATTGCTCATTGTAAGCGTATTTACTTAGGATATGAGGATTATATTCAAAACAAAAACCATTATAGTGACTTTGAAGAATATCTGATTAAAAACATTCCGAATTGGGATATGAACTTGTCCCTTAAAAGAGGACAAGGGAATGGTAATTAAATTTTGTACAATTTCACTAAGGTCAATTAATTATCTTTAAGTCTGTATTCAACAGGACTTTAATAATTTAACTTTGAATGGACACGGATATTATTGTACCAACGTACAAAATTATCCACATCTATTTTAAATTCTATTTCTGATTTATATTTTTGTTTCTTGATCCAAGCATCCTTAAATGTGATTCACTTACTGCATTATCATAAGGACATCCTGGAGCTGATAAGCAACGTTCTATTTTATAAAAACCTAATAACTTATCAATCCTTTTATTTTTAAATTCTGTTCTTCGATCAGTATGAAATAATTCAACTTCATTTAAAGAAAATTTAACCCTTTTAAATGCCTCAATTACTATTTTGGGGTCTTTTTATCTAGGCAACTATTTCATAGTTATAAATATCAATTATAAAGCAAATATAATTATGCCTACAATTTACATTTACATAGGTTAAATCACTTGTTAATACAGTGTGTAATCTCTGATTAAATTGTTGATTTAATTTATTGACACTCTTTATACAATTTGGATTATTATATTTCGGCTTTCTTGAAATTAAATTTTGTCTTTGCATTGATTTGGCAATTATTGCTCTTGAATAATTAATTCCTTCACGATTTAGTGTTGTTCTAATCATGCGTGTTCCAAAAGAATGATAACTGTTGTTCAATGTGCGTTTTATATTAAAATCAATTTCATCAATCTGTTTAAGTTTATTAATGTGCATATTATCTATATAATTGTAATATGTTTGTCTTGATATATCTAGTAATCGACACATTAAAGAAATACTATACTTATTGTAATTATTAAATATTACTTGTGATTAGGACTGTAAAATATCAACTTCAATTTTTTTAATTCCTTTTTAAGTTTAATAATTTCTTTTTGCTCATCAGTCAAATTATCAGCTGCTGTAAAAGATTGGTTAGTATTATATTATTTAATCCAAGTCCCCAAAGTTGAGAGTGTTAATTCATCTTCTCTGATTAGATCAACACATTTAACACCATTATCATAAAGTTGAGCAATTTGTAATTTCAATTCTTCCGCGTATTCACAAAGTTTTCTTCGATTTGACATATTTCTTCCAAGATTTGTTATATAATATACTAATCATTATAAAAATACAATATAATATGTTAAAAGAAAAAAGAAGTATAAAATTAAATAGATAATAATTACTTGTTGCATATAACTCTTTTTCTTGATAATCTAAACAATAGTAATATAAAATATTAAGTGGTGGATTGAATATTAACAGGAGAATATTAACTCTATATAAAACAACAGATAATAATTTATAATATTTGACAACTTTAAATATCATTGTTATAATAAAAATGTAAAGTGATTAGGAAAGTCAAATATAAAAAGGTACCCATTGCAGTGGGTACCTTTTCTTTGTGGATTGGTGTAAAATGATTGGGAAAGTTATATTACTTTAAAAGTAATATTAATAATACAAGTATCAGAATGATTTTAAGATCTTCTGTACTCATTTTATCCTTTCATTAATACACCACCATATTTAGTGTTATAATTTTCATTTTACACCTTCCTATTTTAATGTCATTTCAGACAATTATAGTATAACATTAAAATTTACTTAACGTTTAAAATGGTAAGGTAATGCTAAATTAAAGAAGTTTACTAGATTTGATAAACTAAGTTTTATTTATATTAAATAATTAAAAATTATTCTGTGATTCTAATGTATTATCTAGTATTATTACTTTTTCGATTTTTTGTGACAAGCTTGAATTGCTGACTCATATTCGAAAATGACACAATCATCCAAAATAGTATTAACTTTTAGATAGAAATTAATTACTGAAATTTGAGGTTGGGCACTAACAAAAATATATACTTGATTAGTCAATTTAATTGAAGAAATTAAATCAGTAACTAGATTTTGGTTTAATTCCTGATAATTTCCAATAGTTTTAAAAAATTTAATTAAATCATGACACCTTTTTGCCACATTGTAATGATATAATAAAGTTATAAGGAGAAAGGAGTCATTATGAAACTTAAGATTTTTTCAATGATAGCATTTTTGGTAGTTTCTTTTGGATTTTTAGGAGCAAGTTTTTCTCAGCCTGTTATGGCTTCTGAAATATCGAATGAATCTATTGTAGAATTACAGCAAAACGAACCCAATTCTAAGCAACCAAGATTAGTTTGGTGGGCAGCAATGTTAATTGGTGCGGGAGTTGTATGGCTTGTAGGTGAAATAAATATCTTAGGTGGGTATGCAGCATGTAAAAAATGGAATGACTCAAACTGGGCAATGGACTATTATTGTGATGCGAATGGATACTTTAGGGATTAAATAATAAAATGAAAAAAATTGTTAAATTAATAATTGCGATAATTTTTATTGTAATAATATTAGGAATTATTAATTTAATTTCTTTTAAATATTTTAATAAAACAATAAACGTCCAATTTGTTAGTATTGTAAGTAGTACTATTGCGGGGTATTTTATTTTATCCTACAAATCAAAAAAAGAGTAGGAATTTGATGGGTACTTCGTAATGGGGAGTTACAAGAAAAATTATATAGACAAAACTGATTTATATACAACTTTTAATTGAAAGGAGGATTATGAATCCAGAATTAATATTAGCAGTTATTTTCGCCAATGTACCTATAATAATAACCTTGTTAGTATTGTATTATATTAGTACTAAAATTAAAAATTATATTAATCGAAAAGAATAAAGAATTAGAATGCTTTAATAATTTAAAATAAAATATACATGAAAAATTTGATCAGAACTGATAAAGTTTTTAAGAAATAAAAAGAACGTAATTAAAATTTAATTAACAATAATTTGTTGATTAGAAAAATTACGTTTTTTTTGTTAAATATACTTAATACTATTTTTTAAAGCAAATACAAAAACATGTTATCATATATAATAAAGAGAAGCATGAATAAATTATTAGGTAGTCTATTGCGTATTGATATATATATGATAAATCAGGACGAAACCCAAAAACATTAAAATAATTACAAACAACAATAAGAAATAATGCTGAAGAAATTAATAATTTAAAAATAAGAAACGAATCTGTTAAAATCCAATTTTCGTTAGAATTAATTAAAATGTACTCAAATATATAAAAATGAATCAAGTGAAGGAGTTATATGTATGAAATAAAGATTGAAAAAAATAGGAATTTATTAATGATTATTTTCGGATATATAGTAGACCCATTAATTGGGGGATATCTTCAAGTTGAAAAATCAGAATATGATTCATATCAAAATAGTAAAACAAGATTTTTTATTAATGAAGAGGAAAATATTTTGGAAGAATGGACGAATACAAAATACAATAAGCATGAATTAATATGGAATAATAAAAAGAAAAGCAAAATTGTTTTAAAAGGAACAATTTATAAAATTTCAAAACAGTAAAATATTACTCTTTTAATAAAAGAGTAATATTGTTCTTTTATTGGAAGTTGTAGAAGGAAATATTAACTTGTGAATAATAAAGAGAGGTATCATAGATTAATTGATAATTTATTTAGATCTATACTATGAATGTAAAAAGTTATAAGGATAGAAGAAGGAACCTGTTAGGGAAAAATTTAAAGAAAATAAAAATAAGATAAAGAGATAATTCTATAGAACAAATATTATTACTTTTAATGAAATTATCAAATAGCTTTACTGTTATTATCATTTATTACATTGCTTATATAAAAATAGTAAAATAAATAAATTATATAAGTGAAGAAAATTTAATGTTATAATATGTCTAAGAAAAGCATAATGATAAGAAATATGGAGGAATAAATGTACACAATTTCGGGAGGAAGACGTCTTTATAAATATGAAGATGGAAAACATAAATTAATAAAACGAGATGAAGTATTTCAAAGTCCAACAATAATTGTTCTAATAAAACCAATAAAATTAAAAAGACATTCTAAGAGTATATTCATCGAGAAACAGTTAACGTTTAACCAAGGAGTTGGTGACTATAAACTTATTAATTCACGCCCAAGACTAGAACAAATATACATAAAGTTATTAATCTTAGCATTTACTGCTATGACAATAGGATATATATTAACAGTCATTGATGATAATACAAATTTAGATGTATCATCTTATTTAATTCTAATATTTGGTGGCCTTTGGATAATATTAACTATTGTATTTTTCATATATAGAAGGTATTTTATATCTAAATATGATCAATATGCAAGGGAATTAATTGAGTGTAGTGTTAGTAAATAAAAATAAAGGAAAATTATTATAATATATAGTTAAGAAAACTTAAAGAGATTGGTAATGTATACACGAAATACCGTTAAAGTTAATAACTCCTTAGAAGATATATATTTTAACATTTAAATAAGTTTGTAGATGCTTATAAAGAAAATATTGATCAAACAATATATGTATTATTGGTTTGTTTACTGATAAAAAGGGTAGGAGTCTTATGTACAAGAAAAAAATTTGAGTTTTAAAATGATTATTTCAAATAATGTATTTAATGATTATTTTTTAACTAAAGAAGAATTACTTAAATTATTAAAAGAAGTTGAACCCAAAATGATTGTTGAATCAGTTGATGACTATTATGAGATGATAACTGGTCGGACTAATATCAAAGTATCTATATCTTCATTAAATGATGGTTATCAAATCAAAATTCTTTCTGGAAAGTTAAGTGGCACTACGGAAGTAATTAAATATAAACGTCTAGAGAAGAATAAGACATTAATAATGTGGGATTGTATCTATTCTGCTTAAAGTTTTGTATCATTGTTTTTATTTAAGTTAACAACAAAAATAGGAATGAACAAAATTAAAAAATTTCTAGAATCAAAATCAATCAAATATTAAAGTTTAAATTACTTATTATATTTTACAAAGTGTATTTTCTAACAAGTAACAAATTCGATACACTAGATAGTGGAAGAAAGAGTAGAGAGCTGTACTCTTTCTTTTTTTATGTTCTAAAAGTGTAAATGTTTGCCACGGATTTACCACATGATGATGATATACTCAAATTACCAAAACGTAATATAATATTTTAAGAAAGGTATAATATGTAAATGAAATATAAAATTAAATTTTTCAGTGTGATGAGTTTATTCATTATATCATTTGGATTTATAAGAGTTACTTTTGTTGAACCATTAATTGCTTCTACAAATATGGAAAATATTAATAATATAAATGATATAGAATCAGAAATCGACATTACAAATTTAGAAGGTGAAACAACTAAGGTAAATAGTAAAGAAGTAGTAAATGAAACACCTATTGATAGTGTGGAAGTATTAAAAGAAACACCTGAAATCACATTGGAAAAAACGGATCAAGAAAGTTCATTAGAAATAATACCTCAAGATGAAACATTAGAGTATGTTGAATTTGAAGATAATAAAATTAAATATGAATCAGAAGAAGATTATGAATTAGATGTAACCCCTTTAGAAGGTGGAGTACAATTGATGTATGAAATAGAAAATAAAAGTGCACCGAATGAATATACAATAGAATTAGAATTGACAGAAGGAAGTCGTCTTGTAGTTGAGAATGAGGAATATATAATATATAACAAAGATAATGAAATAGAGTATTTAATTGGTAAACCTTGGGCTGTTGATAAAGATGGTAATTTAATTGAAACTAATTATCGTATTGAAAAAAACAAATTAATTCAAACAATAAATTATTCTGAAGATAATTACCCACTAAAAGCAGACCCATTATTTTGTGGTGATACAATAGATAATACAAAATCAAAGAAAACAAGTAAATATACATTTTCTGTGTATGCTAGAGGCTGTGCGAAAACATATTTAACAACCTATTATGCAATAGATAGCCCTTTATTATCTAGTTTTTTAATAACTGGAATAGGACGAGATATGTGGGCTGAAACAAGTGCTGATTACACATATAGAAAACAAATTGGAAAATACTACAAAGCAAGAATAAAGGATCAGTTTATATGTCATGCAGTTAATCCAACAACAATATGGAAAAGTTCTTGGAATTTAGATACTAATAGACCTGATGTTAGTTTATGGGAAACATATAGAGCCGCTTGTAATCCAAGGTATTAAGGAGTAAAATGAAAAAAAGATTAAGAAATTACGCAATATTAATATTAATATTAATTCCAGTAATGATATTAGTGGTACCTAATATTTATTGGATACTTGTAGGAAATAGCATGCCAGATGAACAGTCAATACCATTACTACTAAAATTAATACCTTTAATTGTATTAATTGTATTAATTTTATATACAATAATTTATGAATTAATAGTTTATAATAAAAGGAGTAGATAAATCATGAAATGAATTTATATGCATATATTGTAAGCAACATTTATATTCATTACAATACTTCATGTTATTCTCGTAAAAAATAAAAAATTACGGATATCAGTGGGGTAATTACACAGGTTATTTAGAATATTATTGGCATTATACAGGATTTAGTTAGTAAGAGGAAATTATTGATTGATGGTTCTAAATTAATTAATGCCTGAAGATAGAAGATAGCGTTCAAGTTAATTAAAAGTGTAGAACTAAATAAAATAAATTTGGATTACGTAAAGAAGAATATTTATTTCATGACATATTGATAACAAAAGACATACGATTAATTTTCGTATCTCTTTATTTGGATATTATTTTTTGAATTTAAGATTTCATGATAATGATTGGATAGATAATTTATTTTATAAATACAGAGTAAGGTTATAAATATTTAATATAATTAAGCCAATAATTGTGATTGTGAATAATTTATTTAATTTTATTTCATCTAATTTACGACTTAATATTCCACCAAAAATCCCACCTAATACTGCTGCTGGTATCATTACTACAAGGGGAAGTAAAGTTACAATATCAAATGTTTTATCTAAAAAGTATAATAAGATATTACTTAGTTGTGAAAAGAAGATAATTAATATCGATAAATATGTTGCTTCAAAAATTTTCACCCCTAATAATCCAATAAATATTGGAACATTGATTGGTCCACCACCAATTCCAAGAAACGTTGATATGATTGATAAGCATATTCCAATATTGATTAAAGCGAAGTTGCTATTAAATACTGGTAATTTGTTGATATATAAATGCTTAAAAACAACTAATATTAATAATAAAATTAAGATTATAGTTTGTAAAAAAGAAATCAAATTATCGTTATTTAATAGGGTTAACAAGTTATTAAACATTATATTTCCAATGACCCCACCGATAATTGAGCCGAGGATTAAATACAAATAATCGATTTTAAATATTGTTTTTTCTGAAATAGTGCGTTTGTATAGTGTACTTAGTGCCATGAAAAATACCGTAATTGACGATAGAACATTGATACTTAATGGATCAAGTGTATTTAGTGATTGTAATAATGGTTTCATTATTACTCCTCCACCTAAACCAACAAGTGACCCAATTATTGTTGCAAATAAAGCAATTGCTAAATATAATAGCACATTTTCTCCTTCATAAAATCCATCTTACTTGATTAGTAAAATAATCTCCATCATATTACTTACAAAATAAATATCATTCAGCTTCAAGAATTTTTATTACATTTCTCATGTCAAGATTATTTGCTTGTAATAATTGAATAGCTTCATCATCTGAAATATTATAAAAATAATTCAAAATACTTACAGCTCGATGCATTAACTTTTCATTTGTAATTTTGACATTAATCATCATATTTTCTTTAACATAACCTTGTCTAGTCATCACAATTGAACTAATCATGTTTAAAATCATTTTTTGGGCAGTTCCAGCTTTTAATCGCGTTGAACCTGCTATTACTTCCGGACCAACATCAATCTCAACAGCATATTTTGCAATTTTTGAAATTATACTGTTTTCATTGCAACTAATTGCCACGGTAGTTAAATGGGAATAAGCTTCTAAAGCAGCTACAACATATGGAGTTCTTCCGGAAGCACTTAAACCGATAATTACATCATTATCTTTAGGTTGGAGTTGTTCAAGGTCTTTAAGTGCTGCTTGTTGGTCATCTTCAATTGATTCTAAAGCACTATGTAATGATTTTATGCCACCAGCAACCACTGCAACTACACGCTTGGGATCACTATTAAATGTTGGTGGACATTCTGTTGCATCACACATTGCTAGACGCCCGGAGTTACCAGCACCAACATAAATAATTCGCCCCCCCTTATTATATGATTTAGAAATTTTATCAATTATAATTGCTAGTGATTCACGCTTATTATGGATTGCTTCAGCAACTAGTTTATCTTCATTGTAAAAAATGTCAACCATTTCTAGTGTTGATGCACAATCAAAATGTAGTGTCCGACTATTTTGGGCTTCTGTTTGTAATTTATCAATCATTTTTCTTCCTGAATTTAATTTTATGTTCTGGTTTAATTAATGCTAATAATGGTAAATCATAAGTATTAACATATCCAATAACAGTTTTAGTTCTATTGCTAGGTTTTGGGGACTTGACAATTTGGATTTCACCTTGATATCGACTAATCGAATTTTCATTTTCAATCGTAATTGCTCCAGTTGTTAATTCATATATATATCCAAATGTATTAGGGTTAATTAATTTTCGATTACTAATTCTAATCATACTTGAATTAATATCGGGTCTAATAATGTGATTTTTAATATGTAAATTGTTTTCGCTAAAAAATTCAACATTTAATGTAATAACATTGGGATTATTAATTAGTTTAAGTTCATCAATACTAATTTCATTATCACCAATAAATATTTTGTCAACTAAATCTTTCATTTTTAAATATGCAACAAAAGGTCGTGTTCCACGATCGCGTTCTAAAGTTGGTAATCCGTTAAATACTGGACCACGTAGTTTGGAATTTCCGGGAATAAATGCTAAAACTTTCAAACCAAAAGAAGTAAGCATTTGGTTTTTTTGAATAAAATAATCTAAACTAAGTGCAGTACCCTCAAGCGGATAGAAATTGTGCATTGCTACACAATTATCAACAATTAAACCTAAAGTAATTAACTCTTGTATATCATTTATTTTAATATCACTTGCATTTAAATAAACAGTATATTGTTTACTAAGTTTTACAATCTCTTCATTTGTGATTCCACCATCAATTCTAATGTTATTTAAACCAATTGTTGTAAATTCAAATAATGAATTTAATCCAAAACGGGTTGCAGTATTTTCATCAACATCAGCAATTAGCTTAATATCATATTGATTACAATATGATATTAAACTTTTAGCGTTTGGTAATAACGAATTATAGTCTTCTTCAATCATTTTAAAAGATGTGAAGATTTCTTGAACACCATTTTTTCGAACTTGATCTAAATATTTATAGTTGATATCTTTAAGATATACTGATATTCCTATCATTTATCCTCCTTATTATTAGAGGTTAACTCATCATTAGTTTGCGATTGACGTTCAACTTTCAATGTCTGTTTGTCTAATAATCTAACAAAAGGTAACCAAATAATAAACATAATAAAATATTCAAATATTGACCAAGCTAATGCAATGAAATTAGCATTTGTCCCTAAGAAAGCTTTGATTGGTCCAGGTAATGTCCAAGGCATTTCTAAATATGGAATTGGAATTAGGTGAATAAATGCCAGCAAATAAGATAAAATACCAACTACTAAGAATGATAGTACATTTGGAATCATTAAAAGTGGATTTAATACAATTGGTACACCAAATGTTAAAGGTTCACCGATATTAAATATAGCTGGTAATAGGCCAAGCCATCCGATAGTTTTAAGTGTTTTTGATTTACAAAAAATTAAAGCAATGGCAAGTGGAGCAAGACCAATCCATACATATTGATCAAAGAAAGTAAAAGAAACAATGTGTGGTAAGGCTTCACCTGCTTGAGCTGCGGTTAAATTCGCTGCATCCATTGTTCGAGTTATTGGATCCGAGATAGCACCAACAACAGCACCACCATGAATACCAATTGACCACAATCCACGATTTAAAGTAGTAATGACAATTACCCCAAAAAGACTGTCTGTAACACGAATTAATGGATTAAACATATTCATAATAAGTCCTTGAACATCAATGTTGAATATTCCAACAATTATCAACCAAAAAGAAATAGCAATTGTTGATGGAATAAGTGAAATAAAAGCTCCCATAATATTTGGTGGTACTCCATCAGGTAATTTAATGACTAAATTTTTATTAATTATAAAACGATAAATCTCTAAAGTGATTAAACTAACAATAATAGCCGTAAAAACAGTTTTTGATCCAAAACTAACAATATCAATTGCCGTTGTTCCATTTACAGTTTCAACAGTTGGGTAAATTAAGAAGAAACAGGCAACTGAAAGAATAACAGCAGGCATTGGTGTATTTTTTTCATTAAAATTTTCATTGTAATATGTAATACCAAAATACATTGTCATAATTGCTACGTATAAACCAATGGTTTTAGTACCAACTCCACTCCCAAGCATTAATGTATTTATTAATTTATCTCCTAATAATTCACTCCAACCCGGAATAGGTAGTTGAGCAATTAATAAAAAGATTGAACCGATAATTAATAATGACATAAGTGAAATAAATGTTTCTTGTAATATTTTCATATATCTCATATTAGCAAGCTTTGTTAAAGGTGGTACTAAATATTTTTCAATAAAATGCGTAAACTTTTTCATAATCATCCTCCTGAAAAAATTATAACAAAAAACTAATGTAACAAAAAACAATAAATGAATCAAAATTCATTTATTGTTTAGTTGATGATAATTTATCATTATATTTGATTGGATCAAGATTAAGTAATTCTAAAAAGATTAAATCTAATATATAAGAAATACTTGCATTTGAGTTGATTGAAAAATTACGAGAAATAGGTTCACTTTCCGCAAGTTTAATGTGTCTAATTGCTTCTTCAGTAAATCGATTATTAGTTGAAATCATATAGCAATTCACATTGTTTTTGATTAAATTTTCAACGCACTTAATGACATTTTCAGTATTACCCGAGTATGAAATAGCAATACAAGTAGTATTATTATTGAGAATTTTACTTTGAGCACGTTGTTGATCGTAATCCATACATGAAATTATTCTAACCCCTAGTCTTCGTAAACGATATTCAAAATCCATAGCTCGAAGTAAGGTCGAACCATTAGCAAAGATTGCAACTTCATTTGTTTGTAATATTGATTTAGAAATATCTTTAATTAATTCATAATCAAAAGTATTAGTAGTATTTATAAGGGTAGTGAAATACGTATTAATATAATTGTCGATGACTTGATTAGAATATTGTTTTTGATGCTTTTCAATATCACTTATTTCTTTAGTATACTCGTATTTGAATTCACTATAACCTTTATAGCCACACTCTTTAGCTAATCTTGTTGGAACTGCTGATGAAACAAACGCTTTTTGTGCTAAATCACGAACAGTTAACTGATTTATATCACCTTTATATTCTAAAATGAACTTTGCTAGTTGTGCTTGACTATTGTCTTCTAACTGTTTACATTGTAAATAACTAACTATCGATTTCATAAGACCCCCCTTAAAAATAACTTTACCACATATATTTTGTAAATGCAAGTATTTATAAATATGGAATATATTAGAAATTAAAATAATTATAGTTTTATGAGTAATTATAAAAATATTAGCACATTAATGATAAGCATATCAAATTAATAAATAATATATAAATACATAATTAAATTAAATCATTTTTACATGAGTGATATAATGAAATAAAATTTGATTTTATGTAATAAATTAATAGTATATAAACATACTATTGATTTCTAATAGAAAGGGATAAAATTATGAATAAAATAATTATAAGTAGCATTATTTTATTATTAGTATCGATAAATAATATTAGTATTAATGCTAGTAATATGAATAATTTTGAAGAAATAGGTTCATGTTCAGAAGGGAATCTGATTATAAATACTACCCCAGGAATAGAGCCAGGTAATGGTGGACAGGATTTTATATCTGATGTAACATTTCAATTTCATAATTCATGGTCTACTAATCCGTCAAACTATACATATGATAAGACTATTCAAATTTATGATTGGAATGGTAAACAAGTAGAAGATGTAAAAATAAATAAAAGTAATGGTGTAGCAACAGGATTAGTTGATGGAACATATACTTTTACATTTACTAATGATATTGGAGATGTGAATACAGGACAATTTAATGTCGATCACAATATTGATAATTCGATATATGTTGAAATGGTTCAATATTTATGTGGATATGATACCAAAACAGATTATGTACATAATATTAAAAATGATGAAACAGTTAATAACATAAATCCAATTAATAATTATTATACTTACATAGAAAATGATAACAATGTATTAAATCAAATAATTAATAATATAGTTATATTTTTAAAAAATGTATCTAACTTTTAAAATTAAAGAAAATTTTTAACATTTGTAATTGGAATGGTAATAAGAATTAAATAATTTTATTGTCAAAATATTA
This sequence comes from Mollicutes bacterium SLUWU-24, assembly GCA_049070185.1. Lineage (GTDB taxonomy): Bacteria > Bacillota_I > Bacilli_A > UBA3375 > UBA3375 > CAZFWW01. The sequence continues at coordinate 25,810 of JBLYTW010000001.1, forward strand.
TGTTATAATTTAACTAAGGTGGTAATATGAAGAAGATAGCAACATTATTTAGTATAGAAAGTATTTTGTTATGTTTATTAATAAGTGAATATATTTCGATAGAATCATTTAAAATTAATTCAATTGTAATGTATATATTATTTATTTGTTATGAAATGGATATTTTAATAAAAAACGTACAAAATGCAAACGAAATATCTAAATTTAATTATGTGTTATTAGGTATAATAGTTATTTTAATAAATGTGACTATTTTAATGTAATGTCAATAGATAATAATGTAGTGTTACATTTAAAAAGAAGTAATAAAGTAGATAATTTTACAATTAAAATTTCCCTATGATCAATGGTATTGATAAGTTATCACCACAAGAAAAAAACTTAATTATTAATTTAATGTATAGAGAAAAGTTTTTGAAAAAAAAAAAACTAGATAAAAACCTTGAATTTAAACATGTAAAAACCATTGAAGATTTTAATGGTTTTTTTCTTATGAATAATATAGATATAGTGATTTATAAAAAGAAAAATTTATTGGATATTAGAAGTAAAAATAAAAAATATATAATAAATTTTAGTCAATATAAATTATTAAATCAAAATGAAAAAACAATAATACATACTTTAAATTTTAGTATGAAGGAACAAAAATTATATAAAAAAATAAAAAGTTCAAAATTTAATATTGAAGAATTTATTGAAATGCATGAAATACAAAAAAAATACTTAGGTAAAAATGGATTGAATAAAAAAAGAAAAATATATATAATAAATGATAATGAAATGAAAAGCATTTTAAAAAAATTAAATCTATATTTAAGTATGATTTATATTAATTTGAATAAAAATAAAGAAAATTATAACTACGCATATCAAAAAAAAAAATCATATAATGAATATTTAAGTATCCACAAAGGTGCAAAACAAGCTTTACACTTGGATTTGAAAAATTTTTTTAGTAGCATAACAAATAAAATGATGAGAGATAGATTTAATGAATTAGGAATGGAAAAATCAATAATAGATATTATTATTAAATTAACTACTATAAGAAATGAAGAAAATATTAATGTTTTAATGCAAGGTAATCCCCTAGCTCCTATGATATCAAACTTTATTTTTTCAAAAATTGATAGTTGTTTATATGATATTTGTAGTAATAATGGTGTAAAGTATTCGAGATATAGTGATGATCTATTATTTTCGTCAAATAATAATGAAGTAAAAGAAATAAAAAAATTTATAAAACCAATAATTGAATCAAATGGATTTAAACTTAATGAAGATAAAGAAAGGTATATGGAAAAAGAAATTATAATTTCAAGTATAAGAATAAAGGAGGATGGATTATATATAAAATCCTCATTTTTAAAGGAAATTAATACATTAATTTTAAATTTAGAAAAATATTATTTATATGATAAATTAGATGAAAAAGAATTTGAAAAAATAACAGAAAAGATATTTAAACAAAAATTGAATAAAACTATTATAGATAAAGATATTAATCAAATAATGAAAAAACTAAAAGGAAAGATAGAGTATGCTAATAATGTTAATAAATTTCATTATCCAATAATAAAGTCAATAGTTAAATATAATAATTTGTGCAAAATAATTAAAAATAAAATTCAGGAATTTATACCACTAATAAGAAATAATGTACCTGTATTTTCTAATACAATTCTAATATATAATGAGAATTTAGAGAAAAAATATTATTGTGTATATAAAAAAAATAAAAATTTTAGAATTGATATAAAAAAAAATGAAAATTTAAAGAAAGTATATATTATTCAAGAAGGTAAATATAGGAAAGTTACAATATACCCTAAAGAAAAATATAGTATAGATGGTAACACTTATTACAAGTATTTAAGAACAAAAAATTACATTGAGTTTGAAGATTATTCTAAATTAATAATAGAAAAAATTAAAATTAATTTAGATAATGATGTAGTGCTAGAAAATAAAAATAAACTAGAAAAACAATTAAGCTATGTAAAAAGGAATATTAATGGATAATGATGAAAAAAACGGAAATGAATATGTAAAAATATTTAAAAAAATAAATGATGAGGAAGAAGATATTTCAAATAATGAAAAAATAAGAAATATAGGGATAGTTGGAGAATATGGTTCGGGAAAATCAACATATATATCAGAAGGTATAAAAATTATTAATTGTGATAAAAGTATAGAAAAAAAAGTAAAAAATATTTATTTTTCATATAATATTATAAAAAGTGAAGTAGATGTAGTGAATAAATTACATGTAAAAATATTGTATGATTTATACAGAATACTACTTATGGAATTCGATCCAGAAAATACATTAAATTTAAGGGTTTTATCAAATCAAACAGAAAAATTAAAATTTGATGGAGAAAGGAAAATATTAATTTCCGGTATATTTTTATTGTTGATATATATATTATTTAAGTTAAAAATAGCCAATACAGAGATGATTAAAATGATACTTTTTGTAATGATTTTTATATTCTTATCTATTTTTATAATAAATATATATAGAGTAATTATTTTGAGAAAGTATAGAATAAAAAAAATAAAGAATATTGAAGTAGATAAAAATAATGATACTGATATTATTCAGGGATATTTGGATAAAATAATATTTATAATAGAGAATAATTATGAAGAGTTTGAAGTGATAAATATTATAATTGAAGATATAGATAGACTAGAAAAAATAGAAGTATTAGACGAATTAAAAAGATTAAACAAATTAATGAATAGTAACGCAGAAAAAGCTAAAAAAAAATACAAAGTTGTATTTACATATGCGTTAAGAAGAAATATATTTCATAAAAACTCAGAAAAAGAAAATGAAACCCGTACGCTTTCTAAAATAAATAAATATTTTGATAATGTAATATGGATTAAGCCTCATATAAGTAAAAAACCAATAGATATACAGATTATAGAGGAATTAAATGTAAAAAAAATTAATATTACACCAATTGAAATAACTGAAATAAAAAAGGGAACAGTTTTATTTATTGAAACATGTTCTGAAATTTTTGATGATTATAGGGTATTGAAGAATTTTACGGATACCATTGCAGAATATAAAATAATAAATTCAAAAGATGTATCTCACGAGATTTTTGTAGCCTTAATGTTAAAATATAACATAGAATATATTATGGATTTTATAAAGTTTTATAATGTTAATGTGAAAAAAGATAAAATGTATCAAAGAAAATTAAAAGAATATGTATTAACAGAAGAAAAATGCTTAGATTTGATTATATGGATTGAATGTAAAATCAAAGAAAAATATTCGACGGAAAAAAGTATATTTAATACAAGAGATATAAATATGCTAATTATATTTATCCAGCAAGATTTTAATAATAGATATATAGAGTTAATTGATTTCAACGATATTATTGGTTATGATATAACTAGAATTTATTTGGAATCCTCATATGAAAATAATACATATATTTGTAGTTTTTTAGAAACAAGAATAGATTCGAAATATATTTTAAAAGAAGAAGAAAAAGGAAATATAAATATAAAAAAATGTTTACCAAATAAAAATTTAGTGAATTATTTGATTAATTCAGTAAAATATGATGATATTTTTGTGGAGAATATATTAATAGAATGGTTTAAGAATGTTACTAAAGAAAGTGTTGAAATAATTAAAGAATTTTTAAATATATTTTCGAATTCTATAAAGAAAAAAGAAAAAATAATAGAAATTTTGCTAGAACATAATAAATTGATAGAATTAAATCAACATAGTGAATTATTTTATAAAGAAAACAGATATGAATTAGAAAATTATAATTTAAATGAAAATAATATATTAAATTATTTACTAATAAAAAATTTAGCAGGAATAGAAGAAGAAAAAAAAAGACGTATTGTAATAAATAATAATAAATATATATATAATAAAAAGAATAGATTATTTATATATAATAATAATATAGAATATATAGAAAATTTATTTGATTATATTTATGCAAAATTTAAAATTTTTGAAAAAAGTAAAATATTTAATGATTTTAAGGTAGATGAAAAGATATTACTGTATCAATTTATAAGAAAAAAATATAAAAAAGAACAAGAAAATCTATGTACAGATATAGATGAAAATATTGAAAAATTGCAAGAATTATTACAGAAGGAGAATTGGAAAGAGGATAGACATGAATTAGGAGATGAATTTATATTAAAAAATTTAAATGAAAATATTTTGAACCAATATAAAAATATAATATCTAATTACATTAATAATAGAGAATAAAATGTTAATCTACAAAAAAGATTAATAATTTAATTTGAAAATAAATTTATGAATTGAGTAAACTTCGTAGTTATTATTTATATGGTATAATAAGTATGTTATTTACAAATATTTAATAAATTTATTAAAATTAATAATTTGTAGAACTTATCCAATAAAATGTGGGGGAAAAGTGATAAATGAATATGATTATGAGAATCAAGTAATTAAATATTTTGAGAAAATAGGTTACAAGTCTAAGACAAGTAATGAGATATTAAAGATTCGAAAAGATTTAGGAACAGTTGTTTTATATGATAATTTAGAAAAAGCTATAAAAAGAATAAACAAAGTTAATGATTTTGAATTAAGTGATATTCTTGGTGAAATTAGGAGAACAGATGATATTAATCTGATAAATGCTAATGAAAAGGCAATTAAATATATGACTAATGGAATAAAAATAAAAGATAAAGAAGATGAAATTACAAGGACATATAAAATAATTGATTTTGAAAATATGGAAAACAATGAATTTATCGTAACAAATCAATTAAAAGTTATCTCATCACATCAAAATTATGATAATCAAATACCGGATGTTGTTGTATATATTAATGGACTTCCAATATCTGTTATTGAGTTGAAATCACCAGCCATTGATGACATAAGTAATAGTATAGATAGTGCTTATAAGCAAGTTCAAAATTATCAAAATTATATGCCAACATTATTTACATGGAATATTATTAATGTGATATCAAATAAATATATTAATCGATATGGATCATTAACTTCATCTTATGCTAGGTATTCAAACTGGAGAGATTTAAAATCAAATATAGATGATGTAAATGATGAATATTTTTTTACAAATTTATTTCAAAAAAAGAATATTTTAAATGTACTAAAGAATTTTACTTTCTTTACATCTGGAGATGATAAAGCTAAAATAATTGCTGGCTACCACCAAGTGCAAGGTGTTGAAGAAGCAAGTAAAAGTATACTTAGTGCAATGGATAATCACTCAGGAAAGGCTGGTATATTTTGGCATACCCAAGGATCTGGGAAGTCACTTTCAATGGTTTTTTTAACAAGATACATTAATAATATCAAAAGAAATCTAACAACATTGATTATCACGGACAGAAAAGATTTAGATGTACAATTATCTAATACATTTATGAGTGCAACAGACTTTTTATGTCAAGAAGTAAAACAAATAGAGTCTATAACAGATTTAAAAGAAACTTTAAATAATAGAAGACAAAATGGAATATATTTATGTACAGTACAAAAATTTACTGAATCAATTGGTGAGTTATCAAAGCGTGATGATATTTTAATAATTTCTGATGAAGCACATAGATCACACAAAAATATAAATGGTAAACTAGAGGTTATTGAAGAAGAATTAAAAGTCAATCAAAAATACGGATATGCATATTATTTAAGACAAGCATTTCCTAATGCAACTTTTATGGGATTTACAGGTACACCAATAGAAGCAGAAGATCATCAGACAAAATCAATATTTGGGGATTATACTACTAAATATTTAATGAGTGATGCAGAGGCTGATGGGTTTGTTGTTCCGATTAAATATGAATCTAGACACGCAAAATTAGAAATTGCATCAGAAAAAAAAGCTGAATTAGATGAATTGTATAAAGAAGTACGAGATGAAGTTTTAGAGAATACAGATTTAAAAGCAGAAGTTCAAAAGCATTTAAATAGTAAAATTCAAAAAATGGACATGATTATAGGAGATTCGGATAGAATTACAGAAATAGCTATTGATTTTGTAAATCATTATAAATCAAGACAAAATCTATTAAAAGGGAAAGCAATGTTTGTAGCTTATAATAGGGATATTGCTTTTAAATATTATTATAAAATAATTGAAATTGCTCCTGAGTTAAAAAAAAATATTCGTGTAATACTTACAGCAAATAATCAAAAAGATACACCAGAAATGTTAGCTATTATTGGTAATGATAAGTATCGAAAAAAATCAGCAGAAGAATTTAAAAATCCAGATAGTGATTTTAAAATAGTAATAGTAGTTGATATGTGGCTAACGGGATTTGATGCCCCTTGTTTAGATACGTTATATTTGGACAAGCCAATAAAAATGCATAACTTAATGCAAACAATTGCACGTGTAAATAGAACATATACTGATAAAAAAAATAGAAATTTAGTTAAAGAATCAGGATTAGTCGTTGATTACATTGGATTATGGAAAAAATTACAAGAAGCTTTAGAATTTTATACCTTAGGTGGAGAGGAAATATTAATCAAAGGTCCTGAAGATATTGAAGAATTAAAAGATAAAATATTCAATGTAATAGATGATATTTATGCAGATGATTTATCTGGAAAAATTGAATTTGATAATTCGAAATTCGAAAATAAAGATTATTTATTTGAACAAATAAATAACATACAAACTATAGTTATTCAGAAAAAAGAAAAACAATTATTTGTAAACAAAGTAAAGAAGATATCAAAAATATTTCCAGCGTTAGTTTCTGTTTGTTCATTAGAAGAAAAAATAAAAATTCAACTTTTAATGACAGCACGAAGTATGTTGATAAAACGTGAATTAGGAAATTTAAATATAGATATGAAAATTGATGAATTAAAAAGTATAATTTCAGATTCAATTATTCATAATAAAACAATTATTAATGATAATATTGACGGGGAAGATGTATCATTAACTAAAATAATAAATTATATAAAGTTAATTGATAAAGATATTTCAAAAGATGAATTAGAATTAGAAAAAGCAAGTCATATTTTATTTGGTGGAATAAAAAAATTAAAAAGTATAAATATGGTACGTGAAGAAGTTTTAACTAATAAATTACAGATATTATTAGATAAGTATGATTCTAATCATATTACAGCAGAAGAATTTGTTAAAGGATTAAAATTATTAGGTAAAGAAGTACAACAAGTACATGATGAATATGAAGCCTCTGATAAGGATAAAGTAGAGTTGGCATTTTATGAAATTTTGTTAGATGATCAATATACTCAGAGTAAATATGATGCAGAAATGATTGAAAAGATATCAACAAATATTTATAAAAAAATTAAGCCAAATTTAACAAAACGTTGGTTATATAATGAGTCGATAAAGCAAAAGGTTCGATCAGAAATACAAAAAGAATTAATTAAAAATGATTATCCACCCGATGCTACTCCTGAATTGAAAAAGAAATTGATGGATCAATTGCAACTTCAAATTCAAAGTGGTATTTGTGAATTGAAAGAAGGTTAAAATGGCAGTAATGGATAGAGAATTAGAACAGAAATTATGGACGGCAGCAGATCATATGAGAGGAAATATATCTTCTGAACAATATATGCATATAGTTATAGGAATAATGTTTCTTAAATCTATGTCTGATAAATATACTATTGCACTTGAGAAAATTAAAAAGGAATATGGAAATTCATGGGAATATATAGCAGAAGATGTTGATATTTTAACTACAGATTATAATTGTTCATTTATAATTCCAGAAAAAGCAAGATGGGAATATATTTCTAGTTATGCTTCATCAGTAGAAATAGGGAGTGTAATTGATAATGCTTTTCTATTAGTAGAAGAAAAAAATGATGTTTTAAAGGGACTGTTTGACAAGAATTATAATCGTGAGGAATTAGATCAAACTAGATTAGGGAATGTTGTATCAGAATTTTCAAACATTGATATAAATCGTTATGGTGATGATATTATAGGAAGAATTTATGAATATTTCTTAGGTCAATTTTTTTTAAAACAAGGGCAAAAAGGAGGAGAATTTTATACTCCACCATGTATTGTTAAATTATTAGTTGAATTAATTGAACCTAGAGAGGGAACATTGTATGATCCTGCTTGCGGAACAGGTGGAATGTTTGTTCAAGCAAAAAAACATTTAGAAGACATTGGAGAAGACTCATCAGCACTTACGGTGTATGGACAAGAGTTTCAGGATAAAACATGGAAATTAGCACGTATAAATTTATTACTTCAAGGGTTTAATGCTCGGGATGTTCATTTAGGAAATAAGTCAGCAGATACATTTAAGAACGACTTACATCAAGGAGAAAAATTTGATTTTATTCTTGCAAATCCACCTTTTAATCAAAAAAAATGGGGTCTTGAAGAATTAGAAGACGATCCACGATGGCAATGGGGAAAACCACCAAAGAATAATGCAAATTATGGATGGTTATCTCATATGTTATCAAAGTTGAATGAAAATGGAAAAGCTGCAGTAGTATTGGCAAATGGTTCATTGTCAGGTGCTAGAAAGGATGAAGTAGAATTTAGAAAACGTGTATTAGAAGATAATAAAGTAGAAATGATTATATCTTTACCAGATAAATTATTCTATACAACTGGAATCCCTGTATCAATTTGGGTATTTAATAATAATAAGCAAACAGAAGAAGTATTATTTGTTGATGCCTCAAATGTTGAAGGTACAATGGTATCAAAAAAACTTAGAGTACTTGATGAAAAAGACATTAGTAAACTTCGTGGTGAATTGGATAAATTTAGAAATGGTGAAAAGATAGAAGAAATAGGTTATTCTAAATCAGTATCCATAGAAGAATTAAAAGAATCAGATTATTCGTTTGTTCCAGGAAGATATGTTGGTTTTGTAAAAGAAGAAATTGATGAAGAACAATTAAAACAGGATATTAAAGAATCATCAGAAGAATTAAAACAATTATTTGCAGAATTTACAGAATTGATTCCACAAGTAGAAGAAGCAATTGAAAAAGCGTTAAACTATACAAATGAAAAATAAGGACTTTATAGTCCTTATTTTATTAATAATTTAATTGTATTCTGCAATTTTTTTTCTAAATCAGATTTCATTTTAAATATTTGAATTCTAGATATAAATAATGATTCTAAAGGTTTTTAATTATTAAATTTTTGAAATTCCAATATTTACAAATATAATAAATTTTGACACTAGAAAATAGTTTCTGTAAATAATTATATAGATATTCGGAAAGGAGTAACTCCTTTTCGGATATTTCTATTTTACCATACCTTTATTTCAATTTGACAATAATAAAGCTGCTATGCATAGCTTTCAGTCATATTAAATATGAACTAACAAATACATTTAATCTTTTTATTTTATATAACTTATATATGCTTCCATCCCATTTACTTTACGAGTAGAAGTATTATTTAATTCAAGAATTGTTGCTACTAATATTTTCTCTAGTGATTCACGATTTGGGAAAGATCGTTTGTGAGCAATTCTTGTTTTTATTTTTTGGTTTACAGCTTCAATTCTATTTGTACTTTTTATTGCTTTATGAATCATTGGTGGGTATTTCAAGTAAGTAAACAAGTATTCAAACTCGCTTATATTTTTAAATAACTTGCTGTATCTAGGGTACTCTTCTTGGAGTGCAGATAATCTATTTAAAATTAAAGGATAATCATTTAATAAGAAAATATTCTTAACTTCAGCAGCAATACTTGCTTTATCCTTACTTGCTATCTTATTTAATAAATTCCTCATTATGTGAACGGTACAAATTTGGATGTCTGAATTTGGGTATATATTTTTGACTACATTAGGAACTCCTTTAGCGCCATCCATTATAAATATATCTACCTCTTTTAATCCGCGTGAGTGTAAATCCTCGAGTAGTTCTCTCCATAACGTTGTATTTTCACTGAATCCTATAGTGTAACCTATTATTTCTTGATATCCATCAGGGGTAATTCCACAAACAACGTATAATGCTTGTTTTTCATAAGTTCCATCAAATCTGATTGGAATGTATGTTGCATCTATAAATATTGCAAAGTATTTTTCACGTATTTGTCTAGTCTTAAACTCATCAACTATTTCCAAAAGAACTTCAGTTATCTTAGAAATATTTTGGGGCGAATATGAATTTCCATATACCGAATTCATAAATTCTACAACCTCTTTATTTGATAAACCTAGTTTAAATAAGTTTAATAAGGAATTTGTAAGTTCTTCACTTCGAGATTGATACTTTGATACAATGCTAGGATAGAATTCAGAATTTCTATCTTCAGGAATTTTCAAGCTTATTTCCCCATGAGTTGTTTTAAAAGACTTGTTATGTGAACCGTTTCGATAATTTGTTTTAATTGCATCAGTACGTTGGTAAGGTGCGTATCCCATAAATATTTCAAATTCAGCTTTGATAAATACATTTGTGATTAATTCTAGTAATTCATTTTGTGATTCTCCGGGTGAAATCAATGTTTTGATAAAGTTCTCATCAGAACCTTCAAAATAATTTTGTATTTCAGTAGTTAATTTTTCTTTTATTCCATCCATTTTCTTATCATTAATGTTATAATATGACAAGGGACCTCCTTTTTCAATGGTATTTGTTAGTTCAAACAAATTATACCGAAAAAGAGGTCCTTTTTTTATATCTATTTAATTTTACAGAAAACTTTTGTTAGTTCCTAAATTTTTTTTATTTAATAAATTTTTTAATTATATTTGACTTTATATCTAATAATTTATTCTTTTGAATTTTTAAATTTATTATGATATCATCGTATTCTTTTTCAAACATAGGTTCAAATTTCAATTCAAGTATATCATTTTTTGTTATATTTTTCTGGACTGCTCCTGTTGACTTTCTCTTTAACATTTCAGATTGTTTTTCTATAGCTAATGATACTTGAACAGGATATGGCGTTGATAATGATAGTGTTCTCTGATTTGATACTAGATTATGAGTAATACATTGTGTTGCTGTTCCGATTGTACCACTTAATCCTGTAATTACATTTCCTATTTCTAATAGATTTTTATGTTTTATATTTGTTCTATCAAAATTTTTTGAACCTGATATATTTTTAATTGTAAAAATATTATATTTACCTTGATTATCTTTTTCATTTTTTTTATATGCATAACCTGAATTATATTTATCACAAAACATTGATATGTTATTATCTGTAATATTTAAATTAAAAAGATTTTCCATATTATTAATAATCTTTGATATTACAATAATTTGTTCTTCAATAGGTTTAATAATGTCTATTATTTCTTGCTGTTTTTTTAAAGAAGGGATATTTTTAATGTTAAGATGTCTAATATCTGCAATTTTTAAGCTTGCAACTTTATCTCCATATGAGAGGTTTTTAAATAATATTTGATTATTTTTTAGATAGTAAAACAACCATTTTGGTAATGTGTTTCTAAAATTATAAAGATGAATAATATGATTACCGATTAACCCTTTTTCAAAATTATTATATATAACATGTCCGATTTCATCAAATGATTCTGAAACATCAATAATCATTATTTCATCTACATTTACGTAATTGTCATCTCGTGAAAATTCTTGATTAACTGTTGTTTTCCATTCAGTTAATAAATCAGTCTTATATAATTGTCCGTAATGATAAGCTATAATGTCAGAATTTTGATTAAGGTGTCTTTTATAAAATTTTCCTTTCCCCTTTTTCAAATCACAAATATCTTTAAGTTTATAAATTGCCATTATCATACCTCCATATTGATATATTATATCATAAAGGGGGTGAATAAAATGAATGAATATAAAAATTGGCTTAAAAAAAATAATTATTCTTCAAATACTATACGTACATATTTATCGGTTCTTAATCAATATAAAAACGATTATAAGGATATTAGATTAATTAAAAAAAGAATTTTAAGTCATACAGAATCACCTAATACTTGTATATTACATTACAACGTAATTGTTGCTTATATGAATTGGAATAAAGATAAGCGCATTGAATTACTAAAGACATTAAAATTACCACAAACACCCGTAGTTTATCGTGATGTTTTTACTAAAAAATATCTTATAAAAAAAACAAAAATCCATAAAAATGATTCTGAATTATTAAAAAAGAAGAAAATGACTGTTAGATTTTTGTATGAAACAGGCTTAAGAGCTTGTGAAATTAATAATATCAAAGATATAACAGATAATTACTTAATTATTATTGGTAAAGGTAATAAGGAACGTGCTGTTTTTTATAATAAAGAAACTTTTAATGTATTTTATCCATTTGAATTTAGTACCAAAACTTTAAGGTTATGGGTAAAAGAAATTTTAGGGAATGAATATAGTCCACATTCAATAAGGAGATCATTTGCTACTCATATGCTTATGAATGGTGCTAGTCCTAAAATGGTTCAACTACAACTAGGACATGCTAAAATAGAAACAACATTTTCATATTTAAATTTGTCACTAGAAGATAATCATGCTATATATAATAAATACTTTTAGTGTTTATTATTGGCAATTTATAAACTAAAGGAACTTTATAGCTCAAATCCAGAGTATGGAATTAGTGCACCATCACAAAATAGTGGAACATATAGATACGTTAGACAATCAGATATTGAATCAAAACAATTTTTTACGTTTGTAAATGAAGGACCATTATTGAAAAATAATGATGTTTTAATATCAAGAGCGGGAGCTAATTCTGGAGCATCCTACTTACATACAAATGGTAACGGATATGTTTTTGCTGGATTTTTAGTTCGATATAATTTTAATCAATATTTACTATTAAATAAATATTTTTATTATTGGACCAAATCTTCATACTATATTAATCAGATATCTGGTGTTTCTAAAACTGGATCAACTATGCCAAAGTTAAACCCTCCAGTTGTAGGAAGTTTAACAATTAATTTACCATTAATAAAAGAACAACAAAAGATAATAGACATTATCAAACCAATTGAGACGGCTATTATTAATATTCAAAAACAGATATTAGAAGTAAAAAAATTACTTAAAAGTAATTATCAATTATTAAAAAATGAACAAATTAAATTCACATCAATCATAAATTTAGCAACTAATAAATATAATAATCAAAAATATTATCTAGCCACTAATGCAATTGGAGAGTGTACTATTGATGAATCTAAAGCACAAGATGTATCAATCAGTAGAGCAAGTAGAGCAAATTTAACTCCAGAAATAGAAAGTATTATTTTCTCAAAGTTAGATGGAGAAAATAAAGTTTTATATATTGGAGATGATTTTAAATATGTAATTTCTACAGGTTTTTTTAATGTTGAAACAAGTTATTTAGATCATGTTATGGGATTTTTGTTAAGTGAGGATTTTAAAAAACAAAAATCGTTATTATCAACTGGTACTACAATGGCAGGACTAAATAATTCTAGTTTAGAGAAAATTATGATTAGTAGACCAAATAATGACTCTAAAGACTTGGTGAATTTTTTAAATGAACTGATAAGTATAGAAAATTCTTTAAAAGATGAATTACAAAAATGTATCTCATTATTAATTAAGTAGATATTATTAAAATAATAATAAATGAAACATTTTAGAATTTTTTTGAAAACCTGGATATATAATGAAATATATTAAATAAAAGAAACTCTGTTGAAACTGACCTAGTAAAATTTATAAGAAATTATAATAAAGTCAGTTCATATAATAAAAAGTAGTGGCGAAAAGCCACTTTTAAATTTGATATATATATCCTTTAAGTTGTGATATTGATTTCTAAACAAATCTTTAATTACGAATTTAAGGTTTAACGTAATTTTGAAATGTATATTATTTTTTCTTCTTAATAATATTATAAAGGCATATTACGTATAATATTATTATTATATATATACTAATATTATCTACAATAGAAATTTTATCGTATATTGCCATTTCATAGATATTACTATGAAGATATTTAAACCCTATTATACTTTGTATCGATAATATTAATGTTACTGTTAAATAAAATATATCTTTCATATTATTGCTCCTATCTTATACATCTTCAAGAGAAAATCCATATTTATCTGCATATGTTTTTAGTATTGATTCTTCGACAAACATGGTTTATTTTGTCGCTATTTGACTTTATTGTGTATACAAATAGATATGATATCTTTCTTACTCTTAATATATCATTATCATGTGTCATTATCGTGGCAAATTTTACATGTAATGTTATGGGTGACAGGAGCATAAATAGTTTACAACTTCAAACAATGAACTGACATAAAATAAGCTTATTTTGTTATAATATAATCATAAATAAAAACAAGAAAGTTGGAAAAATGTACGATTATAAAAGTAAAAATTTCAAGTTCGAAGCTGATTCAAGTATTGAAACTTGGGAAAATTGGTATAGTAAAATGTATTCACACACTGATTATATGATAACAGATTATCAATATCGAAAAGATTTACTTAGTGGAAGAAATCCATTTATGAGATTACATAAAAAGTTTAAATGGAATACTGATATAAAAGCAATAAAAGTGAGTGGCGATTGTGATTTTAACTTTAATGATAAAAAGAAAAAGGATTTTATAGATATTATTGAAAAGAGTAATGATGATTACAAAAGTGAATTAATTGTAGAATTAAATGGATTACATAAAAATCATCATTCATTTGTAAATTATTCACTTCTTCCGACAACGGGAAAATTAAATAATATTAAAGGAGTTACCTTATCGGATTTTGATCGGTTTGATACATTTATCTATTATTTAGATTTGTATTATAAAAATGATAATGATAAAATTCTACCGCCATTAGATTCAATAAACATTAAAGAAATCAAAAGATTTTTAGATGGTTTTAAAGAGTTGGAAAAAGAAGATGCTATTTACAATTATTGTCGAGTAATGTATAATAATAATCAAAAATTAGAAGATAATGAAAAAGAATTGATTAATTTACTTATTGCTAATGGATCAAAATCAATTCGAGAAATAGATGTATTAAAAAGGTATTTTAAATTGGCTCAAAAATGGTGGGATTTTAAAGCTAAACATAATCAATAATAGTAATAAATATGAATTCAAAAGTAAAAAATAAATTTAATAACTTAAGTTTTATAACTAAAAATAAGATAATAAAATTTCTTGGAAATACAATGAAAAGTTAGTGAAATATTCTTGTGAGAATATTGACTAACTTTTTTTGTTATAGTAAATTTAAAATATTCATAGGTAGATTGGAGCAATTAATTTTGAATGATAAGTTGTGTATAATAAGGAAATTATACATTAAAAAAATATTTTAAATCAAAAAAGTTGTATATACACTTATTATATGTTATAATCAAAAATGTATATACACATTTTCATGAAAATAAAATAAATGAGGAGATATTATGAAGTTAAAAGATATTATTAATCAAAGATATACAGTTAAGAAATTTGATACAAACAAAAAAATAAGTGAAGAATTATTACAAGAACTTAAAGATTTATTAGTACTTAGTCCCTCAAGCACTAATATTCAACCTTGGAAATTTACAATAGCTTCAACAGAAGCAGGTAAAGCAAGAATCGCTAAAAGTACAGAGGATTTTGGATTTAATACAGAGAAAATAGTAGAAGCAAGTAATGTTGTTGTATTCTCAACAAAAACAACAATAGATGAAGCATATTTAAGTGAAGTGTTGGAACAAGAAGATCGTGACGGTCGTTTTCCAGAAGAACAATATAAAGCAGAGATGGATTGGGGAAGAAAATTCTTCTTAAATAAAAATATTGATGAAGGTAATGGTGAAAATTGGTTATCAAGTCAAGTATATTTAAACGCAGGTCATTTTGTGTTAGGAGCAAAAGCATTAGGAATTGACTCAGTAATTATGGAAGGTTTTGATAAAAATATATTAGATCAAGAACTTAATTTAAATGAAGATAATTATACATCAACATTAATTATTGCAATTGGTTATGGTGATAATGAGGATTTCAATATGCATTTAAATAAATCAAGATTAAGTGAAGATTTAATAATTGATGAAATTTAATTGATATAATAGTAATTGAAAGGGAGTGAATATGTTTGAGAATTGTTTGTTATTTAATGTAAGGAATATGGAACAAAAGTTGACAAAAATGGCAGATGAAAGTTTTTCACATATCAATTTGCATCCAACTTATGGTTATATCATTACTTTAATTGGGACTTATGAATTTACAAAAGTTAAAATAATTGCTGAAGAACTAAATTTAGATTCTTCAACAATTACGAGAATGATTAATAAACTAATTAACATGGGATATGTTAAAAAAGGTAGTGATAAATCGAAAGTGGATCTTTCCCTTACGATTGAAGGTCAAGAATTATTAAAAGAAGTAGTTAAATGTTGGGATGATTTTCATGCTAAATATAAAGAAGTTTTATCACAAGCAGAACTTACACGTTTAGAAACAGAAATTACAAATTTTAATGAAAAAATTAAAATTGATTGTTAAATAAGGATATTTATAAAAATCAAATCGTGGTTATTCGATTTGATTTTTTAAGATTAAAGTTATTTATACTGACTAGTGAAATTTAACAAGTATCTTAGAGGAAGAGGGAGAAAAGCATCACTGAAAATATTATATTAATTAAGTGTTATTTTTGAGGTCGAAACTTTTAAGAAAACATTAATTGCAAAAAAGAATATTATATTTAATTATTAGTATCTCTTTTCTACAATGTGATTTTCTCTGAATTATTCAATTTATAAAAGAACAAAAAGAATGATATTGATGCTCTTATCGATTCAGAAATATTAAAAAAGTAATTAATAATAAACCATAATGATAAATATTTATTTATTATAACGAAAGAAAATGTATGAATTTATCTCTTGAATGTGAACAACAATATAAGAAAACTAAATAGCTTTTTGAGTCCTGTATTTTATAGGGCTTTTTTAATGTTTGCTATTATTTTGTAAAACGACTTCAAATTATCTTAAAGTATTCAAAAGCTATTATCAGGACATTTTCTAACATGTGATATTTATCAGGATATTAATCTGAAACTTGTTGTAATGAAATTCTTTATTTTTATTTGAAACAATCTTTATTTTAAAATATACGACATAAGTTTTTGTTCTTAGATAAGAAATCCTCTTTTGTTATTGAGTTATTGATGAAGATAAAATTAAATTAACAAATATTTAGTTGCTATTATTTATAAGATAAGAAGATTATAATTTTTTCTTATTCCTATCCATCATAAAAGGGAAAAATATATAATATTGTTCGTGGTTCAATTTTTATTATTATAAAAAAAAACGTCTATATAATTTAAAAAAATCATATAAATATATAATAAATAAATAACGAAAATAAAATTGTAATAAAAGTGCTGAGTTGTAACAAATAAGTACTGAAATATGTTATAAAACATAAGTAATGTTACAAAAAATTAATTAAAATATTAAAATTTAATTAATGAGATGGAATATTAATGAAAGGAACTTATGAATAAAGAAGTTGCAAAAAGTAAAAATGCATTAGAAAAGTTATTGGTTAATAAAGATTATAATTGGGATCAAATTATTGTTGGATTTAGTGGTGGTAAAGACAGTACAGCCACACTCCAATTATTGATTGATGTCTGTATAGAGAATAATATTAATATTCCAATAGTAGTTTTATCAAGTAACACATTAATTGAAAATCCATTAATTGAACAACAATTAATTGAAACAAGTGCACAAATTTTAAAAATAGCACAAACAAATAATTTAAATATTAGTCATTTAATTTTAGAACCAGACATAAATTCAACTTTTTTTGTTAATACTATTGCTAAAGGTTACTCGACTCCTTTAAGTACGATGGGTCGATGGTGTACACGTTCATTGAAAGTAGATCCAATGGAAAAATATTATAAGAATATTGAGAAAAAAACTTTAGTCCTATCTGGGGTCAGGGAGGCAGAAAGTAGTTTACGTAAAAAAAATATTAATTCATATTTTAAATCCGAAGTACAAAGAGATAATAAATATATTTATAAATATGCACCAATCAAAAATTGGAAATTAGATGATATTTGGGACTATATAATGGATTTCTTAAGAGGAAATGAAAATTATTATATAAATAATAATACGTTGTGGGAAATTTATCGTGATGGAACAACAGATGATATTTGCCCATCTTCATTGGATATGAGCATTTCAAAAGAACATACTAAATCATGTGGTAAAAGTAGATATGGTTGTTATATGTGTCCTCTTGTTTTAAAGGATAAAGCACTAGAAGCAAATGTTCAAAACGGGCGTGATGAATTGGTCCCTTATTTAGAATTAAGAAATTGGTACATGAAACGTTGTTTTGATCCGAGTTATCGACAACGACAAAATCGACGTAAAACAGTTAAATTAAAAAAAGTAGATATTAAAAAGAATACATATAAATATAAATTGTTAAATACTGTGTTTAAGGGTTCATTAACTGATGAAAATGTTGTTATTAAAGCTGTACCAGAAACAAAAGAAGAATTAATTGCTATTGTAGAAGCAAATACAAAAAAAATTCAAGAAGAAGGAATGATTTTATTTTTTATAGAAACGATAGATGGAGTGAGTAATTATAAAATACCAATAACTGGTCAATTGTCAGTTAAGTTTCGTGTTGAATTTTATCAAAAAATTTTAGAATTAGAAGGAAAATATAACATTCAAATATTAAGAAAAGAAGAGCGAATAATTATTGAAAATATTTTTGAAGAAGAAAATATAAAATGGAATTAGTAATTTAAAACAGTAAAACTGATTATGGTTAAAACCAAAATCGGTTTTATTTTTATTAAGTATTATTTATTAATTTTAAAGTTTAATTTTAAAGGATAATATAACTTTAAGTTATTAAATTCAAGATAAAGTTCATTGATTAAAATAATATTTTTAACCATAAAAACAATGTTGCAAAATTGTGAAATTAGTTTCTAAAATGCTATAATAGTATTTGATATAATATTGCTTGGGAGCAAACATTTAACTTAAAAATAGCATAGTTAAACTATTAAATTTAACCCGGATAATATATCGAAAGAGAATAAGAAATAAAGAGATTTTATATTTTTAATCAAATGATAAGGAGAGGTATGAGTAACAATAGTAACAATAATAAGAAAAAAGGATCATCAATTTTCAAAGTGATAGGTGTGATCTTTATTTTGTTTTTAATTTTATTAACTAGTAGTTCATTTTTACTACACGAAACAAATAAACGAAGACAATATGATTTATGTCAACAAATGCAGGATAAGGGAATTGCTGATAGTAGTAGTTGTTTTTTTGGTGATACATTAAATTCTAATCGTACAAGTGGAGATACAAATTATGACGGTATGGATAAAAAACAATTTCAAGAGATTTTAGACGCAATTAACGAAAAATAAATTTTAATTTAAGGGAGAATTATGAAGAAAATTATGTTTGTCTTTGGGACAAGACCTGAATTCATAAAAATTTATCCAGTCATTTTGGAAGCACAAAATCAAGGAAACGAAGTTTGTATTGTTAATACAGGGCAACATCGTGAAATGGTTAATCAATTAATAGAATATTTTAATTGCAAAATTGACTACGATTTAGCAATAATGGATAAAGTAAGTAATTTAACAGAGATTATTAGTGAGACACTTATTGGTGTCGACAAAGTTATTAAAAAAGAAAAACCAGATTTAGTTTTAGTGCATGGAGATACAGCAGCAACTATTGCTGGAGCACAAGCAGCATTTTATAATCAAGTAGAAATTGGGCATATTGAAGCGGGACTTAGAACCTTCGATAAGTATTCACCATTTCCCGAAGAAATAAATCGTAAAATGGTTGGTACGGTTGCCGATTATCATTTTGCACCAACTGATGTAACCGCAACCAATTTAAAAAATGAAGGGGTTAAAGAAAATATATTCGTCGTTGGTAATAGTGCCATTGATATGTTACAATATACAATTCAAGAAGATTATTATCATTCAATTATGGACTTTATGCCAGAAAAAAAGATAATTTTACTTACAGCCCACCGACGTGAAAATATTGATAAATTAGAAGAAATTTTTAGTGCAATTAATGAGGTTGCAAAAAAATATAATGATACACATAAGATAATTTATCCAATTCACTTAAATCCGGTCATAAGAGAAAAAGCAGCCAAAACAATCACTCAAGATAATATTAAAATTATCGAGCCATTAGATACTGTTGATTTTCATAATATTATGAATATATCAGATTTAATCTTAACGGATAGTGGTGGAATTCAAGAAGAAGCACCAAGTTTAGGTAAACCAGTATTAGTATTACGTGATACAACAGAAAGACCAGAAGGTGTTGAAGCAGGAAGCTTAAAATTAATTGGGACAAAAAGTAATGATATTATAACTGAGGTAACAAACTTACTTGATAATACAAAAGAATATGAAAAAATGGCAATGGTTGTAAATCCTTATGGGGATGGAACAACAAGTAAACAAATTATTAGTATTATAAATGAAGAAAAATAATGTTAGAAATATAAGTTTGTTTTATTTATTTTTCATTTATTTTTACCAAATCGATACAATTCCAGTAATTTTTGGAATGGATTTAAAACAGGTATTAAATGAATCATTTTTGTTTTTAATACCTGTAATTTTCGTTGTATTTAATATTATGAAGGATGAAGAAAAAATACCAATTTGGATAAAAAAAATATCAATTGTTTCCTTAGTAATTTTGTTAATAGATCAAACATATAATTATTTTGTATATACAACAGAATTATTTGGAATAATCCCTCAAGATGTTAGTGTTAAACTTATACCACTAATAGCCGCTTTAGTAATAATTATTTTAATAAATCGGAAACAAATAAACCAAGAGATTACAATTCCGTTAATAAAGATAAGTACTTTTATATTAGTAATATTATCATTATTAACAATTTGGTTACAGTTATCATACGGAAATATTGATTATAATTTAACAAGTGCAAGAAATGATTCAATTTATTTTATAATTAATTTCATGCCAATTATATATATGATGTATCTGGATGTTAAAGAAGGAGAATTTGAAAAAACATTTTTAACAACTCTTTTTGGAAGCTTAATTTTATTAGCACTTGTTTTGTATGTCCATAAAATGAATATACA
Organism: Mollicutes bacterium SLUWU-24; assembly: GCA_049070185.1. GTDB lineage: Bacteria > Bacillota_I > Bacilli_A > UBA3375 > UBA3375 > CAZFWW01. Next base: position 47,030 of record JBLYTW010000001.1, read on the forward strand.
AAGTAATCAAATAATGTATTTTGAAAATTTGAATATTATGATGTTAACTAAAACCATATTATTTATCAACTTTACGATAAATTATTTAATAGTAATTTTGACTTACAATTTTGTAAGTAGAGAAATTAAACCGCAAAATAAAAATAAATTTAAATTATTGATGTTAGGTGTCAGTCTTTTAATTATTTATGTGATTAAAAAAAATACAAGTATTATCGCAAATATTGATGTATATACGGTAGTAATCCATTTAATATTTGGATTAATAATTGTAATGTATGGTTTTTTTATTGGAATGAAAAAATATAATAATAGTATTAGAAGATTATTTTTATTCCTCTTACCATCATTCGTTTTAATATATTTAGTGTATTTATTCTCATTAATTCACAATATCTATGGTGAAACAATCTTTCTTGTCGAAAATATTAATTATATTTTCTTGATTTTTTCAATTTTCGTTATTGTGTATTATACATTAGAAACGTTATTGTTATTTTATGCGTACGATAAACAAAAATATTGTAGTGAGGAACCAGAAATAGTTATCCAAAAAAAATACAATATGTATGTTATGATACCATGCTTAAATGAAGAAATCGTAATTGAAAATACGATATCAAGTATTTTAAGTAGCGATTATGAAAATTTATCAGTTTATGCAATAGATGATGCCAGTGATGATAATACTGCAGAAATAATTAGTAGTTTTACTGATCCACGTGTAAGTTTAATTAGTCGGGTAAAACCTAATGCTCAAGAAGGAAAAGGTGAAGCGCTTAATTATGTTTTTGAAATGATAAAAGAAGATGTTAATCAAAAGCAAATACCATATGAAGATGTATTGATTGCAATAATTGATGCTGATACTTTTGTTTATCCAGACTATTTTCACAAAATAAACTATGTATTTAATGTTAATCCCGAAGTTACGGGCTTGCAATCAAAAGTAAGAGTAATTAGTAAAACAAATGATAAATCACAAGATTTAGAATTTACGGAAATTATTAATGCAACGCAATCACTAAGGATGATGACGAATACAGTTGCTTTTGGTGGAAATGGACAATTTTGCAAATTATCAACATTAGATGATTTAAATGAAAAACCTTGGAGTAATTCATTAGTAGAAGATTTTGACCTTTCAACACGATTATTTCTTGCCGAAAATGTTGAATCAGTTAATATTCAATATAGTGATATATTTATCGAGCAAACGGGAATTGATAAAGATTTAAGAGCACTTGTAAAACAACGAGTTCGTTGGGCTCAAGGAAATGTACAATCTTCTAAATATATAGTCGAAATAATTAAGTCAAAAAATTTAGAGTTTAGACAAAAATATGAATTATTAATGACATTAATTAAACCGTGGTTAATGGCAATCGAATACGTAATAGTTGCATATACAGTTGTTGCAATTATTGACGGAATAATTTTATTTGGGGCAACCGAAGCAATAAAAAGTATCGTTATTATTTTTGGTTTAATGACAATATATATATTAAGTATTAATTTAATTTGGGCGGTTTTGTATAATCGAACTAAAGAAACAAATAAGAATAAAATAATTTCAATATTTTATGATTGGATGTATTTAACGAAATTCTTATTATCATTAACCCAAATCTATCCACAGTCATTAATTCGTTATTTTAAAGCTGAAAATGGATGGGATAAAACAAAGCGACAAGGATAAATTATAAGCTTCTGGAGTACCCAATAATTTAGAATAAAATAAAAACGTTAAGTTGATAAGTAAAATTCACTTAATGTTTTTTGTTTCTAGATGTTTTTATACATATAAATGTATATTAGTTATCAATAATATGTTATATTATAAACAAAGGAGTTAAAATGAATAAAAATAAATTTTTGATATTAATTTTAAGTATTTTAGTTTTAATTGTTGTTATTTTTATTAGCTTCAATGTTGAAGGAGATAATGTTAAACAAGTTGAAGCCGAAAAAGTAATTCAAGATGAAACTTTTGTTGCTAATGAAAATTATCAGAATGTAGATAAAGAATTGATTTTAACGAATAATGATGAAAATTTTTTAATTAATGGTAAAGTTGTACCCGAAGCAATTCGGGTAGAAAAAGGAACTAATTTAACGGTTAATGTTGTTAATAATAGTGAATACGAAACATCTTTACATTTTCATGGAATAAATGGATTGAGTAAAATGGATGGTGTAGGTGGTTTATCTCAGGAAAATATTAAACCTGGTGCAAGTTTTGAATATAAATTTGTTTTAGATGAGCCAGGTACATATATGTATCATTCACATGTTGATTCACAAAATCAAGTAAATAATGAAAATTTATATGGTGGAGTTGTAGTCGAAAATGAAGAAAAAACAAATGAAGATATGTTGATTTTTAATACAAACATTAATGATGAAGAACAACATCATAATGCAAATTTAACTTATGACGAAGTATTAGTAAATGGAACAAATGAAACATCATTTGCGTTAAATAATGATGAAAATTTATTTTTAAATATTGTAAATTTATCTTCTGCACCAATTAGTATTAATTTTGGTAATGATATAAAATATCGAATTACAAGTTTAGATGCAAATGAAGCAACAAGTGACTGGTTAACAGAATCGTTAATTGTTCCAACAGCTCAACGTTTAATTGTTGAAATTGAAAATCCTAATAAAAGTTTCCAAATAAGTACAGGAATTACAGGAGTTGAAAATGCAAAGTATAACGTGATTTATCAAGGAAATAAAAATATTGAAAATAATCAAATCGAACAATCAACAAATAATCAATCAAATTCAATGATGGGTAAAGGTTCAATGATGAATAATAATGAATATGAAAACCTTGGTGAAAATGCTAATTATATTTATGATGTTGTGAGTACGAATGACGATTTAGGATTAAAGGACCAAAAGGTTGATAAAAAATTTGATATGGAATTATCAATGGATAATGGGATGTGGGTAATAGATGATAAAGCATATCCAGAAACTAAAAATATTGAAGTAAATGAAGGTGATGTGGTGGAAATCACATTAAGAAACACCTCACATATGTCAGCAACACATCCATTTCACTTACACGGGCATAAGTTTGAAATAATAGAAGTAGATGGAAAAAAAGTTGATAAAAACTTAGTAATGGATACTGTTGATGTAAAACCAAACTCAGAGGTTACGATTAGATTAAAAGCAAATAATCCTGGAGTATGGGCATTTCATTGTCATAATTTAAATCATGCAGCATTAGGAATGATGACATTATTTACATATGAAGGGTATGGAACAAATGTTAAACAAACAATAAGTGAATAAAGAAACTTGGTGGCAAGTTTCTTTTGCTTTGACTTATTATTTTCATAATTAAGTGGAAATTTCAAAGCAATTCTAAATAGTTGATAATACCAATTGGAGTAGATATTAATAATATGTTATACTACATTTAAAAGGATAGAAGCAACTGGGAGATATATGTTAACATTAAAAGAAGGAGTAAAGAACTATCATGGATTTACTCTAGGTAAAATCAATATCGAAATTAATTCAGGAGAGTTGATTTCAATTATTGGCAAAAGTGGAAGTGGAAAAAGTACTTTAATAAAGTTAATTGCCGGGTTTGAAAATTTAACAAGTGGATCAATTCATTATCAGAATTTAAGAACGAATGATATTCTTTATATTTCACAAAATGGGACAACTTTTAACCATTTAAATATCAGAAAAAATTTAAATTTACAACAGCAATTTACAGATGATGAAATTAAAGCAGCATTAAATAAAGTTGGATTACCATCTGAATACATTGAAAAATATCCGTTTCAATTAAGTGGTGGAGAACGACAAAGAGTAGATTTATCAAGAGCAATCTTATCAAGTTCAAAATTAATAATTTTAGATGAATCAATGAGTGCTTTGGATCAAGAAAATAAAAAAGCAATAACAACTTTAATTAAAAAATTAGTAATTGAAACAGATATAACGATAATATTTGTAACTCATGATGAAAAGCAAGCTATAGATTATAGTACCCGAATTATACGCCTTGATGCAGGGAAAATTGTTGCAGACATTGATAATGTAACAAAGGAGCAACTATGAATCAAATAATCACGCTAACAATTGAGCATTTAACAATTGTAATTTCAACAATCGTAATTTCAACAATAATTGCTGTTCCTTTAGCAATAGTAGTATTTAAAAATGGTAAGTATGTTAATGGATTAATCCAAATAGTTTCATTACTACAAGCATTTCCAACATTAGCAGTATTTGCAATTTTAGTTCCATTTTTGGGAATTGGTAAAAATGTTGCAATTTTAACTTTAACTTTGTATGCAATAATGCCAATATTTTTAAACACAATTAATGGTTTTAAAACCATTAATCCAGAATATTATGTTATTTCTAGAAGTCTTAATTTAGACAAAATGACAATCTTAAAAGATATTGAAATGCCTTATGTAATTATTCATATTATTAATGGTGTCAGACAAGCAACAATCTATACAATTTCATTAGCAACAATTGCCACATTAATCGGTGCAGGAGGATTAGGTGATTTAATATATTTAGGAATGCAACAATTAGATTTAAAAATGACTTTTGAAGGTTTAATCCCAATAATAATTATGGCGATTGTAGCAAATATATTATTTAATAAATTAGAACGTAAAATGTTACCAATGGATATTAAGGAACAGTATGAACGATAGTCAAAAGAAGTTACTTAAAATAGTAATAGTTAGTGGAATTATCTTAACAGTAATCTTAAATATATTATTAATGAATAAGCGTGATAATACAATTTACATTGGAACAAAGAACTTAACTGAACAGCAAATTGTTGCTAATATTTATAAGCAAGTAATTGAGCGTGAAACAGATTATAATGTAAAGATAGTTAGTGGACTTGATACAACATCATTCGTAAATAATGCTTTGAAAAATGGTGATATTGATATGTATGTTGAATATACCTCAACTGCCTTTTTAGAATTATTTGATTATCAATATAATAATCAAAGTAAAACTGAAATTTATAATCAATTAGTTGAAGATTATCAACAAGTAGATTTACGTTTAAATTCACGTTTAGGTTTTGAAAATTCAAATGCAATCATTTGTTCTGATTTTTGTCCAAATATTAACACAATCAGTGACTTAAGCGGAAAAAAATTTACTTTTGCTGCACCAGCATACTTTTTTGAACGAAGCGATGGTTACAATTTGTTAAAAGAAAAATATGATTTTAGTAATGTAAAGACAATAAAAGCAGATCCAGTTGTAATTTATACCGGAATAATTAGTGGTCAAATTGATGTTGGATTAGGTTTTACAACCGATGCCAAATTAGCACGTGAGCAAATAAAAGTACTTGAAGATACGGATAAAGTATTTCCAACATATGATGCGATATTAGTTACAAGAAATGATTTAGAGCAACGCTTTAAAGGAATTACTCCAGTATTAGCAGAAGTTGCGGGTAAAATTTCAACAAAAGAAATGCAAAAAATGAATAATGATGTTGAAAATAACCATCTGGAGATTTCTGAAGTAGTAACAACATTTTTAAATAATAAACAATTATTTAATTAATAAAATCAATCAATTAATGTAAAAATAATGTAAAAATTTATTTGACATTAAAATTAAATAATGTTATACTTATTTCAACAACAATTTTAAGGAGCTAAAATGATGAAGATGATTTTGGATACAAATATTAAACGACGTACATTTATCAACTTTAAAAAGTTTGCATTAAAGCAAACTAATTTCGGTCATAGTCTACATTATTTTAGGTTAATTTAATAATATATTGATATGGGAGCAAGTAATATATTTATAAATTAAAAGGTAGACTTTGGTCTACCTTTTTTTGTTGAAAAAAAGGAGTAGAAATGAAAGACGAAGCAGTATTAAGTGCAGTACCAGCTGACCAACGTCAAAGTTGGGTAGCAGTAATGTTTGTATGGATTGGTTCAATGATTTGTTTATCTTCAATCCTTACAGGGGCTGCCATTGTAAATGGACTCACCCTTTCAATGGCAATAATTGCAGGAATAATTGGTTATGGTTTTATTTTAATTATTACGGTATTACAAGGGATTCAATCAACGGATTTAGGAAAACCAACAGTTGTAATTTCAGAGGATACTTATGGCGAAAAAGGTTCTCGTTATATCTTTTCAACAATAATTGCGATTTCGTTAGTTGGTTGGTTTGGAATCCAAGCTGAGATAGCTGGTGGAACCGTTTCACAATTATTGGACACATTGTTTGGGATTACTGTATCAATTCCAGTAGCAAGTTTAATTGTTGGGATTTTGATGTTGATAACAGCAGTATATGGATTTAAAGTAATGGAATATATGAATTATGTATCGGTTCCATTAATGATTATTGTATTGTTTGTAGCCTTTTTCAATGCAATTACTTCAGCAAATTTAAGTGAATTAACAACATATACTCCAAGTGAACCAATGTCATTTATTCAAGGTGTTGGAATTGCGGTCGGTGGTTTTATTGTTGGTGCAGTAATTGCGGGAGATTATACTAGGTTTAATAAAACCCGTAAAGAAACAATTAAATCAGCAGCATATGGAATTGTTCCAGCAGGTGTTTTATTAATTATAATGGGAGCAGTATTATTTATCTTATCGGGAAGCGATGATTTAACAACCGTTTTATTACAATATTTTCCATCAGCAGGAATTGTCTTTTTAATGTTACTTTTAGCAACTTGGACAACAAATGTAACAAATGCCTATTCAGCCGGTTTAGCAATAGTTAAAGGAATGGGATTAAAGGATAGTTTACGACCAAAAGCAACAGCAATTTCGGGATTAATAGGTACATTACTTGCAGTGGCAGGAATTTTAGAAAATTTTGAATCATTTTTAATAATTTTAACAGCATTAGTAACCCCAATTGCGGGAGTAATGATTGCTGATTATTGGATAATTAACAAAGGGAAGGTCGAAGTCTTTAATCGTAAAGTGGTTCATAATAAATTAGCAATTTGGGCATGGATTATTGGTTGCGTCCCAGCACTAATCGTAACACCACCGTTTAGTAATATATTACCGAAAGTTTTAACTGAAAATTCAACAATAATTGGCTTATCATCATTTATTGGTATATTTATTGCAATGGGAATATATTTTATTGGTGTGAAAATGTTAGAAAAAGAAATTAAACTGGAAGGTGAGGAGCAATATGAAGTTAATTAATGAAATAAATAGTGAAAACTTATACACAATATCAATCGGAGCTGCGATGCTTGGAACAGGTGGTGGAGGTGATCCGAAAATTGGTTATTTAATGGCAAAACAAGCAATTGAAGAAAATGGAAGTGTTAAATTAGTTAGATTAGATGAAATCGATGATGATGCAACAGTTGCTGCCTTATCAATGATGGGAGCACCTTCAGTTGTTTTAGAGAAAATTCCTAATGGTCGTGAGTTTACGGAATTATTTGATAAGATCGAAACGGATTTTAAAACGACAATTGATTATTTGTACCCAGTTGAAGCTGGAGGAATCAATTCAATGATTCCAATAATTGGAGCTGCGAAAAAAGGAGTACCTTTAATTGATGCCGATACAATGGGACGTGCATTTCCTGAATTACAAATGGTTACTTTTGCAATATTTAAGATAAATGCATTTCCAATTTTTTTAGCAAGTGATAATGGGAAAATGACAACAATAAATGCACAAAATTATCATGAATTAGAAGAGAAAGCACGTACATGGACAATTGCTAATGGTGGACAAGTAGCAGTTGGAGATGGCGTATTAAAAGCAAAAGAATTTAAACGTGCTGCAATTAAAGATGTTATTAGTTTGTCTTACTATTTAGGTGATATTATCTTAAATGCGGAAGATCCATTAAGTAAGTTAGAAGCGGTTGGAGTTCAAACATTATTTCGAGCAAAAATTGTTGATGTAGAACGTAAAACAGAAGGAGGCTTTAATAAAGGTATAGTTAAAATGATTGGGATTGAAGCTGATATTGATAATGAATATGAATTGCATTTACAAAATGAAAATTTAGCAGTTTTTCGTGAACAAAAATTATTATGTTCAGTACCAGATTTAATAATGGTTTTAGATATCCAAACATTAATGCCAATAACAACTGATAGTTATAAATATGGTCAACGTGTAGTAGTTACTGCATTAAGAAGTGATCCAAAATGGAAATTAGAACGTGGTTTAGAATTAGTCGGACCAAGAGCGTTTGGTTATGATTTTGATTATCAAGAAACTTTAGTCGTAAAAGGAGAAAAGAATGTATAAGATAGCAATAGATGTCGGAGGAACAAATACTGATGCGGTAATTACTGATTATGCTGGGAAAGTAATAGCCAAAATTAAAGAGAATACCACATTAGATATTCAATCGGGAATTAGTAAAGCAATTGAAAGTGTAGTAAAAATTGCCCAAATAAATCCAAATCAAATTAAATTTGCAATGCTTGGAACAACTCAATGTACAAATGCAATTGTCGAAAGAACTAAATTAAAACCAGTTGTATCAATTCGTTTAGCCTCAGAGGCAACGCATGCAATTAAACAATATTGTAATTGGCCAGAAGATTTACGTCAACAAGTAGAAGCAGAATCGCATATTGTTGATGGTGGTTATGAATATGATGGAAAGGTAATTAAACCGATTAATCGCGAACAAATAATTGAAATAGTAAATACATCCTCAATCCAAAACTATGCAATATCAGGAGTGTTTTCTCCACTTGACAAAATGCAAGAATTAGAAGTAAGAGAAATTATCCTTGAATTAGAACCAGAAGCTAATATTTCTTTATCACATGAAATTGGTTCACTTAGTTTGTTAGAGCGTGAAAATGCCACTATTTTGAATAGTAGTTTACAAAATGTGATCAAACTTGTAACAAATGGATTCGAAAATGCTTTAATTGAAAATGGAATTACTAATGCAGTTCCATATATTTGTCAAAATGATGGAACAATAATGAATTTAGATTTTGCAACAAAACACCCAATATTAACAATCTCATCAGGACCAACAAATAGTATCCGTGGAGGTGGATATTTGTTAGGATGTAAAGATGCCCTAATTGTTGATATTGGTGGTACAACAACGGATATTGGAGCAATTACAAAGGGACTAGCGCGTGAGAGTCAAGGAACTACTCAAATCGGGGGAGTTGAATCAAACTTTAGAATGCCTGATATGATTTCAGTTGGTTTAGGTGGCGGAACAATTGTTGAGATAAATGGTGATACAATCAAAGTTGGACCTGAAAGTGTAGGTTATCAAATTGTAAATAAAGCTCAATGTTTTGGTGGTGAAACCTTGACATTATCTGACGTTGCAAAACGTTTAGGAAGAACAAAATTAGGGAATTGTGAACCACAAATAAGTTATGAACTAGCCCTTGAAATTGATAAAATTGTTAATGAAATGATTGTTGATGCAGCAATGCAAATGAAAATTGATGCCAATAGTGTCGATATTATTTTAGTAGGTGGTGGTGTACCAATTATTAATCCTGATTATTTTCAAGATGACAATATAAAATTACCAGAAAATTCAGAAGTAGCAAATGCAATAGGTGCTTCAATTGCGCAAACAAGCGGTAGTTATGAAGTTTTAGTAGCAATGAAAGGTAAAGATAAAGAACAAGTCGTTAAACAAATTATTGATGGAGCAAAACAAATGGCGATTAATTCTGGAGCTGATGCCAATAGTATTGAAGTTGTAGAAGTATTGAAAACCCCACTAGCATATCATCCTGAAGAAGCATATGTAATTAAGACAAAAGTTATTGGAGATTTATTATTCAATTAACATAATAAGAAAAACATAAAAAAAGTAAGTTGATGAATTTAATCATCAACTTATTTTCGATAGATATTAAAATAATTAGATATTATTATTTTTTAATAATTCAAAAATCCGATCAAGAAAGTATAATAGTGAATACTTACTTTCTTGAGGAAATTCTTTAAAGTTATGTTGGGATTCTAGAGTGTTACCAAGATTAATAGTATTAATAATTTTATCAGATAAAGTGGAATTGCTTCGATTTGAAATTAAAAAAATATTGTCACAATTTTTTTGAACTTGTGGTAGTAATGAAACTAATTCATCATTTTCACCAGAATTAGAAATAAAGATAGATAAATCATCAGCTCTTAGACTTTTAATTGTTCGATTTTGCACAGATAATTCTGATTCAAAAATAAATTTATTAGGAATGAACTTATTAACTTTTAAATAAAAATCAAGTGCTGGAACTTGCGAATAACTTGAAGCATAAATATAGACCTTATTAGCTTTATTAATTGCTTGAATAAATGTTTGAATTAATTCTTGATTATTTTTGATGTAACTACCCACTAATTCAAATGATTTAATTATTGTCGTAAAAGTATCTAAAGTTGTTTCATTAAGATCATGTTTGAATACCTTAAATGAATTGTATCCAAGGGCATTACAAAATTTAATAACGGTACTTTGAGCACAATATGACATATCACTTAATTCTTTAACGGTTAAATCAAAGTTTCCTTGACTTTCAATAATTGCATTAGCAATTAATTTATTTGTTTCAGACATGTTTGGATAATCTTCTTGAATTTTTTTAATAATAATATTCATCAATCCTCCATACTTAAAATATTAATTATATTATATCAAAATAAAATTAAATATTAGTATTAAAACGGAATAATGTTCATAATTTGTCCACAATGTATTATTTCAATACAAACAAAATAATAGGGCATTTTTTAGAGTGGGTTAGCGTTTATTCTTTAATGATTTTTGCTTCTAATTCTGCAATATCGACTTGCAACACTGAAGCTAGTTTATCTAATTGTTGGAATTTACCATATTTTATGTGCTTTCCATCAGGAGTTACAAGTCGATAATAATAATCATAATAGTTAAACTCACCATTAAAACGTTTTGTTTTAGTTGGTTTATTAATTTTTAAAATTTGATATTCTGGATATTGTGAAATTAACATTTTAAGCTTATGGTAGTGATTAAACATTAAACCTCCCAATGACATATTATAAATATATTATAACAAATTACAATATACATTCTCTGGTGAGATGATTAATAAATGAAAATTAGATAATGAATTATTTTGTTATAATATTAAAAAAACAATTAAGTTTAATGAGGTAAATAATGAAAATAAAAAATAAAATTTTTGTGTTAGGAATGTTTGTACTAACATTGTTAATAAGTGTACAAATGGAGAAAATAGTTGGGAAAATTAATAATTTGGAGTTAACGATATTTAAGTTGTTTTTAATGATTGCTTTAACAATAGTAATTTTAATATCTGTTAAAATATCGGCAATTAATCTTCAAGAAATATTAATTCAGAAAAAATCAATTATCTTAAATGTTGTATTATGGTGTTTAAATTATATTAATGTAGCAATTTTGATTACAATTAATTATTTTCTTTATTTAAGCAGTGGATTACCAATTAATTTATTTAATAGTGTAATAATTGGTAGTGCGATTGGGTACGTACTATGGATTGTAAGGATTTTTAAAAAACAAAATCAGCTTCACAAATTATTTAGTGAAATTTATTTGATGATTTTAATTCTCTTTTTAACAAATTACTTACTAATGGGAATTGTGTATATGTGATAGCCCGATTATATGTAATATTAGATTAATTATAAATGAGCGAATTTTATTCGTTCATTTTTTGTTATAGACAACCATTTGATAATATGATATCATAAAACTGAACAGTGTTCAGGAGGCGTAATGATTGAATTTAAAAACGTTGGCATTAAAGTTAATAAAAAGGAACTTTTTCATAATTTAAACCTTGAGATTGAACCGGGAAAAATTACGGGGATTATCGCTCCTAGTGGTACTGGTAAAACAACATTATTTAATGCAATGATGGGATTACAAAATATTGATAAAGGTCAAATCTACTTTGCCGGAGAAGAGTTAAAAAAGCAAAAAATGTACCAAGATATTGCATATATGCCACAAGAAGGTGGAGTATATGGAGATTTAACTGGGAAAGAAAATATTAAATTTTTTGCTAAGTTAGCTAAAGTTAAATTGAAAAATCAGGAAATCAAGCAATTGTTTAATGAATTTTCCCTTGAAGATGCAATTGATAAAAAAGTAAATCAATATTCAGGAGGAATGAAGAAAAAACTTGGATTAATGATAAGTTTAATTGGTGAATCGAAATATTTCTTTTTAGATGAGCCAACTGTTGGGATCGATCCTGTACAAAAAGAAGAATTTTGGCAAAAATTAATGAAATTACGAAATACGGGAAAAACAATTATTGTAACTACACACGTGATGGACGAAGCTTCACGTTGTGATTGCTTAATATTTATTCGTAATGGTCAAATTATTGCAAATGATAATCAAGATAATATTTTAAAACAAGTTGGAGCAAAAGATTTAAATGAAGCATTTATTAAACTTGCGAAAGGAAACTTATGAATAGTATAGCTGTTGCCCAAAGATGTATTCGTGAAATATTTGCTGATAAACGAACTGTAATGATGATGTTAATAATGCCAGTTATGGTTTTAACTTTGATTTACTTATTATTTAATGGACCAGCAACAACCTTTGAGGTTGGATATGTTGGAACAAATAATGATGTAGATTTAAACGCAAAAACAATTAATTATCAACAATATCCGAGCGAAGATGAAGCAATTGATGCTTTGATTAATGAAAATATTGACGGAATAATTGTATTTGATGAATTAACGCAAGCGCTTAATCTTCCCGAAGAATTACAAGTAATTACAAATAAAAATACGATTGACGTTGATACACCAAAATATACAATTATAACTATGGGTGCGGATCCAATAACCGATCCTAGTGTAGTTCAAGCCATTATCGATACACTTGATATTAATAATGATGTTTTAACAACAGAAGCATTAAATGATAAATATACCATGGAAGATTATTTAACAATATATTTAATGGAATTTGTAATTTTCTTTTTTACCTTTTTGATTGTTGGAATGTCATTTTTAAAAGAACGAAAAAATGCAACTTTACAACGAATGTTGACTTATGATATTTCCCGTTTAAGCATTATTGGTGGTTATTTAATTGGATTTGGATTAATTGCAGTTTTTCAAACAATTATTGTGCAATTGTACAGTATTTATGTTTTAGGAATTTATATTGTTGGAAATATAGGTCTATCAATAATGGCAAATATTATCTTTGCATTTGTCGCAATTTCTTTAGGATCGTTAATAAGTACGTTAGCAAGTACTGAATTTCAAGTAATGCAATTTATTCCGATAATTATTTTACCTCAAGTTATTTTTAGTGGTATTTTGCCTTATGGGACTTGGTACCAAAAAATTAGTGATATTTTCCCTTTAACATGGGCATTTAAAATACAAAAAAATTTGTTATTATTAAATGACACTGATGTATGGAATTATGTAATAATATTGATAATTTATGTAATTGTTTTTTCAATTATTAATTTATTAATTTTAAGAAGGATAAGAAAAATATGATAAAACAAAAAAGAAATGTTAAAAATGAAATTGTAAATGAGGCAAAAAGAATTATCTTTACAACTGATGATAAATTAACATATCGAAAATTAGCAAGTAATTTAGATATTTCAATTGGTTTGATTAATTATCATTACCCCAAAAAAGAAGTATTATTTCGAACAATTCATCGTTTAAAAATCAAAGAAGCAAAAGAGTTGAATTTTACTCAATCAATCAATTTTTTAATTGGTGAAATGGGTAAAATTTCTCAAGAAAATAATCAAGAGTTTATTAATACAATGTTTCGAATTATGCCCCAAATAATTTGGATTGAATATGCACCATATTTAGAACAAAAGTTTAAACAAGAATTTGGAGTAGTTAATAAAGAATGTATTGTAGCAATTATTAGCCAAATCCAAATGCTAATGATTAATGGAGATAGTATTAAAATATATTTAAATATAACTTCAAAAGAAGAATTAATTATTTATATAAATCAAATAATTACAAGAACAATAAATAATTTCAAATTAGGATAAATCGAAAATTTGTGTATAGGGTAATTTGGTTTATAAATAATTTACAAAATGGCGTTGTAATGGTATAATATTTTATGTAATGGGTAAAATTACAGGAATATAAAAAGGGGAGAAGGAAAAGGTTATGGGAGTCTTTTTTGAAAATTTATCATTGCAAGCATTAGTAGCATTCTTACTATATTTTGCAATATTATGGGTATTAAATTCATTTGCATTAAAAAATAAATGGACTGGATTATTTATGTATCTTATTATTCCAATAGTCGGAGTATCAATAATTTGGCCAATCACTGCTAAGGGAACAAACATGGATAATTGGTTTTCACATGCGAAGGTTCTTTCAGCAGCGGCTGGATGTCTAATATTTTATGCATTTAGGTATTCTAAAAAAATACAAGGAATAAAATGGTATCGAATATTACCAATGCTAATTTTAGCGCTTAATATGATTGAAGCAATTGCTCGTGAATTTGAAATTGGTAATATGGCTGTTCCGCAAACAGTTGATGGAATGTATTACATGGGAGGCGTATGGAACCAAATTAATGGTTGGGCTGGTATATTAAACTTAATCTTGATTTGTGGTTGGTTCGGTATGTTTATTATGAAAGATAAAAATCGAACAATGTGTTGGCCTGATATGACTTGGTGGTGGATTATCGGTTATGATTTATGGAATGCTGCCTATTCATATAACTGTTTAGGAAATCGTTCATTTTATGTCTTTCCAGTATTACTTGTTGCAACAGTAATTGCACATAAAGAAGGAAAAGGAGCTTGGTTACAACATCGTGCAAGTACGTTAGTAATTGCGAATTATATTATGTTTACTTTCCCACATTGGATGGTTGATTCAAATGTAGCAGTTGCTTCAAGTTGGAATCCAGATGCAATGATATTAATATCAGTTGCTGCATTAGTATGGAATATTGTAATCTTTGTTATTCAATTGAGAGTAATAATTAGAGATCGAAAAAATCCACTTACAGATGAATTGTTTACACAAACTAAAGATTATCAACGTTATTATGAATTAAAAGCATACTACGAAGCAAATCCGGAAGCGTAAAAAGTCAATTTATTGACTTTTTTTAATTATAAGGATATTGAATAAATCAAATTAAATAGGTGTTATACTATAAAGTAGTAATTAATAAATAATAATTGGGAGTAAAAATGCGAAAAATAGGTGTTATAGGTGTTGGACCTGTTGGGATAACATATGCGTATACATTGATTCAACAGCAACTTGTTGATGAATTGGTGTTAATCGATTTAAATCAAGAATTATTAGAGGCACAAGTTGCAGATTTACAAGATGCAGTTGCTTTGGGTAGTCCGAAAATAATAATAAAATCTGGAACATATGCAGATTTACAAGATGCAAATTTAGTTTGCATAACTGCTGCAGCAAAAGCAACAAAGGTTATAAATCGCTTAGATTTTGTTAGTGTAAATGCGAAAATAATTACAGATATTAGTAAAGAATTAGTAGCAAATGATTTTAGTGGTAAAATTATCATAAGTTCAAACCCAGTGGATATAATGACTCAAGTATGTCAGGATGTTACAGGTTTAAATCCAAACCATATTATTGGTTCAGGTACAATTTTGGATAGTGCGAGATTACGTAAACAATTAGCCAAGCAATTACAGGTGGCAGTTAATGAAGTTGATACACTAGTGTTAGGAGAACATGGTGATAGTTCAGTACCAATTTATTCACAAACAAAGGTTAATAATATTCCTTTAAATGAATATGTAAAAGAAAAACAACTGGTAATTGATTTAGAACAAATATATAATGATATGCGTACAGGTGGGTATGATATTTTTCGAATTAAAGGTGAAACAAGTTATGGAATTGCAACATACTTAACGAAAATAACTAACGCAATTATTAATGATACAAAAGAGCAACTACCAGTGAGTGTATCGACAAATGGTGAATATGGATTAACTGATGTAACAATTCCTTTACCGGCAATAGTTGGAAAAGATGGAATTGAACAAATTAAACTTATCAATCTAAATGATAACGAAAATAAATTATTATTAGATTCAGGAGCATTATTAAAATCAGTATATAACACAATTAAATAAATTAAAAGTTCTTAGGTTTACCTAAGGACTTTTTTCTGTAATAAACATATATTTTTAATGATATGGGTAAATATTGGGTATTTATCATGTGTGTGAAAAATATTATAAATTTACAAAAAAGTTAATATTTTCTAGCGTTATAATTTCATTGTAGAGGAGGAAGAATGGAATTAAAAGTATATTCAGAAATTGGAAAGTTGAAAAAGGTACTGGTTCATCGTCCAGGACCAGAATTGGAAAATCTGGTTCCGGATACACTAGAACGATTACTTTTTGATGATATTCCTTATTTGGAAGTTGCACAAAAAGAACATGATGAATTTACCGGATTAATGAGAAGTAAAGGAATTAAAGTTTACTATTTAACGGAGTTAGTAAAAGAAGCACTTGAGAATAATCAATATGCATATGAAGAATTTATTAATACATTTGTTGAAGAGGCAATAACAAAAAATGATTATATTATTGATAATAAAAAAGCACGTTTATTACTGGGAAAATACTTACGTGAAATTAGTGATATGCGAAAACTAGTAACGACAACAATTGCGGGAATTCGTGCCGAAGAAATTGAAGGGGCTAAGGCTTTACTTAAGTCAAATTATTATTTAATTGCTGAGCCAATGCCTAATTTGTATTTCCAGCGTGATCCATTTGCCACAATTGGAAATGGAGTATCAATAAATCATATGCATACAATTACACGAAATCGAGAAACGTTATATATTGATATGATTTTTAAATATCATCCAGAATTTAAGGATAATAAGCCAACTCGCTATTATGATCGTGATTATGATTTGGAAATTGAAGGTGGTGACATATTAGTATTAAATCAAAAAACATTATTAATTGGTATTTCTCAACGTACTCGTTTTGATTCAATCGAGAAATTAGCATACAATTTATTATATGATGAAGAATCAACATTTAAGCAAATAGTAGCATTAAATATTGGGAAAAGTCGAAAATTTATGCACTTAGATACTGTATTTACGCAAGTTGATTATAATAAATTTTCGGTTCATCCAGAAGTTATTCATGATGAAATTGAATTATTTGTTTTAACTAAAGCCGAAGAAGAATTAAAAATTGAAAAGTCAAAATTGAGTTTAGAAGAATTATTGGCAAAATATACTGGAAAATCAGATATTAAATTAATAAAGTGTGGTGGTAATGATGAGATTGCTTCTGCCCGTGAACAATGGAATGACGGAGCCAATACATTAACAATTGCCCCAGGGGAAGTAATAGTTTATTCACGTAATCCGGTAACTAATAAATTATTAGAAGCAAATGGAATTAAAGTTAATCGAATTTCATCTGCCGAATTATCACGTGGACGTGGTGGACCAAGATGTATGACAATGCCACTAGAAAGAGAAATAATAGAGGAGGACAAATGTCAGTAAATTTAAAAGGAAGAGATTTTTTAAAATTGATTGATTATACACCAGCTGAAATTAACTATTTATTAAATTTGGCTCAAGAATTAAAACGCCAAAAGTTAACAAAAGTTGAGACTAAAAACTTAAATAATAAAAATGTTGTGTTATTATTTCAAAAAGATTCAACGAGAACAAGATGTGCTTTTGAAGTTGGGGCTTATGACCAAGGAGCAAATGTTACATATTTAGGACCTAGTGGTTCACATATGGGAACTAAAGAAAGTATTGCTGATACAGCTAAGGTCTTATCAAGAATGTATGATGGAATTGAGTTTCGTGGATATGAGCATGAAATAGTAGAAGAACTAGCTGCTAATTCTCATGTACCAGTTTGGAATGGGTTAACTGATAAATGGCATCCAACCCAAATGCTTGCAGATTATTTGACAATTATTGAAAATGTGAATAAACCATTAAAACAAATTAAATTTGGTTATTTTGGTGATGCTCAAAATAATATGGCTCATTCATATATCATCATTGCCGCAAAATTAGGAGTGGAAATGAGAATTGCCGCACCAAAATCATTGTGGCCAGAAGCAGAAGTTGTTGAACTAGCCAATAAAATAAATCAAGAAACAGAAGGAAAGTTAATAATTTCAGAAAATGCTCAAGAAATGGCTGAAAACCTTGATGTAATAACAACAGATGTTTGGGTTAGTATGGGGGAAGATAAATCGATTTGGGAAGAACGAATCAAATTATTAATGCCATATCAAATAAATGCAAACTTAGTAAGTAAAGCAGCAAAAGATTATATATTTTTACATTGTTTACCATCATTTCATGATGCAAATACAACTGTAGCAAAAGAATTAATTGATCATTTAAATGTTGGTACAAATGGTCTTGAAGTAACAGATGAAATATTTAATTCAAAACACTCTTTAGTATTTGAAGAAGCTGAAAATCGTCTCCACACAATTAAAGCAATTATGGTTGCAACAATTGGTAATATTTAATGAAGAAAATAGTAGTAATTGCATTAGGTGGAAATGCATTAGAAACAGCAAATGAAATACCCAATAATGATAATCAGCTAAAAAATATTAATAAAGTTATACCAACAATTATTGAACTAATTAAACTTGAATATCAAGTTATAATTACGCATGGGAATGGACCACAAATCGGAAGAATGTTAATTCAAAATGAAAATTCAGATAGTCTTGAAACCCCAGCGGCTGACTTTGATGTGATTGATGCAATGAGTCAAGCGGCAATCGGTTATCAAATCGAACAAAGTTTAAAGAATCATCTAAAGGAAAATAAATTAGATCGGGATGTAGTAACATTGATTACTCAAGTGGTGGTTGATGCTGAAGATGATAGTTTTAATCATCCAAGCAAGCCAATTGGTCCATTTTATGATGAGCAAAAAGCAAAAGAATTAACAATAACTAAAGGTTATGAAATAAAAAAAGATGCAAATCGTGGTTATCGTCGTGTTGTTGCATCACCAACGCCCCAAGCAATTGTTGAACTTGAAAGCATTAAAATGCTCTTAAATAATAACAAGATAGTTGTTTGTTGTGGTGGAGGGGGAATCCCAGTAGTTGAAACCGAAAATCAATTACATGGAGTAGCCGCTGTAATTGATAAAGATAAAACAACTGCTTTATTGGCAAAAGAATTAAATGCTGATTATTTAGTTATTTTAACAGCAGTAAGTAATGTAGCGGTTAATTTTGGCTTAGAAAATCAAACAAATTTATATAATGTAACAACAAATAAATTAAGAGAATATATTGATAATAATGAGTTTGCAGCTGGGAGTATGTTACCGAAAATTGAAGCAACAATTGATTTTGTGGAAACAACCAAAAATAATGCAATAATAACAGACTTAACTCATTTAAAACCAGCATTAAACAATCAAGCTGGAACAAATATAAGGTGTGATTAAAATGAAGAAATTTAAAATGCCAGATTCATTTACAATATTACTAATTTTAATCTTTATTATTGGTATTTTAACATGGTTTATTCCAGCAGGTGAATATACTTATGTATGTACAAATGGTGAAGAAGCAATTAGTTATAATGATCAACAAATATGTGCCAAAACGCCAGAAGACCAAGCGGAGATTCAAGTAGCAATTGCCAATGGATTAGACGTAGATAAGAGTTTATACAATCAAAATGCTGTCTATCAATATCAAGAAAAATCAGAAATGAATCAAGGAATATGGCAAATGTTAATGGCTCCAATAAATGGATTTTATGAAGCAGTTGACATTGCTTTATTTGTATTAATAATTGGTGGTTATATTAATATCGTAATGCAAAGTGGTGCATTAATGGCAGGTATTGGTAGTTTACTTAAAAAGTTTAAAGGAAGAGAGCATTACTTAATTCCAATTTTAATGATTTTATTTGGAATAGGTGGAACAACGTATGGAATGGCAGAAGAAACAATTGCTTTTTATTTATTAATTGTTCCAATATTTATGATGGCAGGTTATGATGCACTGGTGGGAGTAATGGTAATATTGTTAGGTGCTGGAGTAGGAGTTTTAGCTTCAACAATTAATCCTTTTGCAATTGGTGTGGCAAGTTCAGCTGCTGGAATTGGAATCGGAATGGGAATAATATCACGTACAGTGTTATTTGTAATTGTCGAAGCAATTGCAATAATATTTACAATGCGTTATGCTAAAAAGGTTAAAGCAGATATTACAACATCACCAGTATATGATCTTCATGAAAAAACTAAAAGTGAATTATTAAGTAATCAAAGTGAAATCAAACAATTAGAACGTCCCCATAAAATAATTTTAATTTTGTTTGCTTTAAGTTTTATTATTATGATTATTGCAGTTATTCCCTGGACTGATTTTAATATTGATTTCTTTACCCGAGTAAATAACTGGTTTAATACAAATGTATTATTTTTAAGTGGTAGTGCGGGAATGAGTGAAATGGGTACTTGGTGGTTTGGTGAATTTAGTGTGATGTTTTTAACATTTGCGATAATAATTGGTATTTATGCAAAAGTAAAAGGATTGATTGATACCCCAGTAGTTGATACTTTTATTGACGGGACAAAAGATCTATTGTCAGTAGCTTTAATAATAGGTCTTGCCCGTGGAATTGCGGTTGTGATGACAAGTGGAGGAATGGATGCAACATTATTATATTATGGCTCAAATTTACTTGAACAATTAGGAAAAGTTCCATACGTAATCGGTACATTTATTTTTTATATTCCAATGTCATTTTTAATTCCCTCAACATCAGGACTTGCTGGAGCAACCATGCCAGTAATGGCTCCTTTAGGGGAAATGGTATATAATTCCAAAGAGGGAGTAATATATACTATTACAGCATATTCAGCCGCAAGTGGTTTAGTCAATTTGATTACTCCAACATCAGGAGTAGTAATGGGTGGATTAGCGTTAGCAAAAGTACCTTATAATCGTTGGGTAAAATTTGTAATGCCACTTTTAGTAATTCTAATGATTGTTGTGATCTTTTTTCTAACAATTGGCTCAATCACAAATTTTGTTATATAATAAATAAAATAATAAAATAAGTGTGAGTGAGGGGAAATGGATAGGTTACTGCATGCACCAGATTACAATTTAAATAAGTTAACACGAACAGAATTAAAAGTTTATATGGAAATGAAAGAAAATCCAGAACGGTTTCGCAGTAAAAATATTACAACAATAAGTAATGAATTATATGTATCGCCTGCTTCAATTATTGCAATGTTGAAAAAAATTGGATTTGATGGCTTTAGTGAATTTAAAATTGCTTTAAACAATTATCAAATTAAAAATCAAAAACGTGAAACCAAAAACTCAATTGAACAATTACAATATGAAATTATGAAAACAATCAATGCCTTAGATATTGATGAACTTGATTTGATTATTGATGAAATAAAAAAGTCACCTAAAATTATTATTCTTACATCAGAGCAATCATATTATGTTGCTGAAGAATTTTATTATAAGTTATTGATGTTAGATTTTGATGTCCTGTTGATAAAAGATTACTTTTTAATGAAGCATACAATAAATCAAAATCATAACAGCTTGATTATTGTTTTTTCTTTATTCGGTAATACAAGTTATATTTATGAAAATTTAAAAAATATTAATTATCCCAAAATAGTTATTACAACTAATCCTCATGGAATTTTAATTAATCAAAATGATTTGAAATTAATTGGTTATTATGGGGAACAGCAAAAGAAAATGGTATTTCCCAAGCGGGATGTGATATTCATTCGCGAATTGCTTTAAATATAATAGCTACAATTATAATTAATAGTTTACTAGAAGATGGAGAATATAATTATCAGAAATTGAAGCAAAAAATATAATATTAGATAAAAGGAGTTCACTTACTGAACTCCTTTTATCTAATAAATTTATAAATTATATGTTATAATATTCATAAAATCGTAAAGGTTTTATTTGAATTATATAGGGGAAAAATGAAAGAATTATTTGATGAATATGGAGCAATCTTAAATGAAGAAATAATTATTGCTCAAGGTTGTACTGAACCAATTGCAGGTGCTTATGTTGGAGCAGTAGCTAAAAGTTATTGTAATGATAAAATTAAGGAAATTAAAATCATTGCATCAAAAAATATAATTAAAAATGCAAGGGGGGTTAATATTCCAAACGGAAAAGATTTAAAGGGGATAGAAGCTTCAGTAACTTTAGGGGTTATTGGTGGGAATGCCGAAGAAAAAATGGAAGTTTTAAAAAATGTTACAATTAATGATGTAAAACAAACAAAAGAAATGATTAATGCTGGTAAAGTGAAATTAGAATTATCATCTTCAGCCGCTAAGTTACATATTATTGTTAATTTAACTGATAAACAAAATAATTTAATAAGTGTAGAAGTAATGCATAGTCACACTAATGTAACTAAAATTATTAAAAATAATCAAGTTATTATGGAAAAGTTAGTAGACCCTGAAGACTTTTTAAAATCTGCAACTAATCGAAGTAAATTAAACATTAAAGATATAATTAATTATGCTCAAAATGTGGATATTAATGAGTTGAAAAACATTGAAAAACAGTTAACATATAATGTGAAAATAGCAAATGAAGGTTTGAAGAATAATTATGGAATTAGTGTCGGAAAAACTAACTTTAATGAATCAGAGCTAAACACTAAGGAACAAGCAGCTGCATTTGCATCAGCAGGTAGTGATGCAAGAATGGCTGGTAATACTTTACCAGTAGCGATTATTTCTGGGAGTGGAAATCAGGGGATGACAACTTCATTGCCGGTGTATGTTTATGCCAAAAATTTACAAGTATCATCCGAAAAAATGTTAAGAGCTGTTGCCTTGGCTGATTTAGTTGCAATTCATATTAAGGGACAGATTGGGAAATTATCACCACTTTGTGGTGCATCGGTTGCAGCGATTGGTGCGGGATGTGGTATTATGTATTTAAAAGATGCAACATATGAACAATATAGTCAAATGATAACAAATAATATTGCAACTAATATGGGAATGATTTGTGATGGTGCCAAAGGATCTTGTGCCCTTAAAATTTATTCTGCTGTGCAAACGTCAATAACTTGTGCGGATTTAACAATGAAAAATCATGTTGTGGGAATCAATGAAGGGATAATTGGAGAAGATGTAGAAGCAACGATTAGCAATTTAGGGAAAGTTGCTAAGGCAATGAATCCGATTGATGATGTAATTATGGAAATAATGAATTAAAGGAGCAAATTTTAATTTGCTTTTTTTTAATTGATACTGGTAAAGAGGTATAAAAAATGCCCAATATTAATAATGATTTGTTATAATTAAGATAGAAAACGTTTTGAGGAGTATAAGAATTATGTATGAAATGACAATTAATAAGGTAATAAAGGCTGCTGATGCAAAGAGTGAATTGTATCAATCAAAATTACGCTTTTTTGTAGCTTCTATTCTTGCAGGAGCTTATGTTGGATTTGGAATATTATTAATATTTACGATTTCGGGTTTATTAGTAGATAGTCCATTTAACAAGATAATAATGGGTGCAAGTTTTGGGGTAGCATTAAGCTTAGTAATAATGGCAGGAAGTGAGTTATTTACGGGTAATAACTTTGTTATGACAATCGGTTCTTTAAATAAAACAACTAAATTATCCGATACACTTGGATCATGGTTAGTTTGTTATTTAGGAAATTTAGTTGGGGCATTGATTGTTGCAGTTTTCTTTGTTTATGCCGGATTAGGTGGAGAATCTCCAGCTGGAACTGCACTAGCATCAGCAGCTGTTGCTAAAGCAAGTGCTCCAGCATTACAATTAGTATTTCGTGGGATTTTATGTAATATTTTAGTTTGTTTAGCAGTTTTATGTTCGATAAAATTAGAAAATGAAGTTGCAAAATTAATTATGATATGGTGGTGTTTATTTGTATTTATTACTGTTGGTTTTGAACACTCAATTGCTAATATGACAGTTTATTTAACAGCACTTATTGCTGGTTCTACCGGGGTAACAGGATCAATGATGATGTATAATTTATTTTTTGTAACAATTGGTAATATGATTGGTGGGATTTTATTAGGTGCAGCATATTATTATTTAGGAAATAATAAACATAGTTAGGAGAAAAATGAAAAAATATATCGGATTATTAATTTTGGCTTTAATTTTAACAGGTTGTAGTAGTCAACCGATTGCAACAGACAGTTTAAGTTTTAAGCAAAAAGGTGATGATTATTCATTAAGTGATGATATTGAGAGTGAAACATTAACGAAATTACAAACTGATTTTGACAATTTGAATATTGATTTAAATCAAGATACGAAAGTTGCAGTGATTGCCACAAGTACAGCAAATATTATTGATGATTTAGGAATGAATATTGTTGCAAGTACAAGTAGTGAAAAGTTAAATGATAATTTAAAACAAGAATTAAAAGCAGGATCAGTTATTGATTTAGGTTCACCATTAGAACCAAATATGGAACAATTATTGAAAACGGATGCTGATGTTGTATTGGTTGGAAGTAACATGCCACATCAGGATAAATATGATACAATTGATAATCTAGTTGTTGTTCCGCAAAAACAATACTATGATATTTTCTATACTGTTGACACATTAATTAAAAAATTTGGATTAGGTGAACAAGCCCAAACAGTTTTTAATCAAATGGTTGCAAATGATCAAGAAGCAAAAAAAATTGCAGAAAATCAAAAAATTGATGGCAATGCTGTTGCTTTGAAATATGCTTATGGAAATATAACAATTGCCCCTAATCAGACATATATTGGTAGTTTATTACAGGAATTAAATATTCCAAATTTATATGGTGATAATAAAGATATTGATGTACCAATGAGTAAAGAACAATTATTATTAGATAATCCAGAATATATTATTATTTACGGAAAAGGCGATGATATGCAAGAAAAAATATCAGATTTAAAGACAAATGATGATTTGAAAAATTTAAAAGCATATCAAGATAATCACATTATTATGTTACAATCAGAATCATTAAATGCCGATATTGATTCAGCAAAAACTTTATTAGAATTGAGTAAGGATATTTATGGAGAAGAAAACTAAACGTCTAATTTGGATCTTAGCTATTACTAATTTATTAGTAATAGCTTTTGCTATTGTAATTGGAACGGAAATTATAAACCCTTTATTAGCATTTGAAAATCCGGTTTATCATGATATTATTTTTAAATTAAGAATTCCTCGAATAATTGCCGCTGTTTTTGCGGGAATGACTTTAGCCGCATCTGGAGTATTAATTCAGGTAAGTATGGATAACCAACTGGCTGATACATCAATTTTAGGATTTCAATCAGGAGCAACGTTAATGGCTTTAATTGTAATGTTAGTTTATCCGGGGTTATATAATTATTTGCCACTTATCGCTTTTGTGGGAGGAATGGTTGTATATTTAATTGTCTTTGCCATATCAACAAAAACAAAGGGAGCCGTGTATTTAATTGTTTGTGGGATTGCTGTTAGTTCGGTAATACGTGCTTTAATTAATCTAGTGTCATTGATTTTTGCTGAAAACTTAGAAAATACAATTGCTTGGATTAACGGATCACTAGCAACAGTAAGTATGACCGATGCTAAATTAATGAGTTTATATAGTATAATTATTTTAATAATAGCATTAATAATAGCACAAAAGTTAGATCTTTTACAAATGGATGATGATTTTCTCTTAAATTTAGGAGTAAAACCAGTAAAGTTACGTTTTATTGTTTCAGCAATAGCAATCTTACTGGCATCAGTTTCGGTATCATTTGTTGGAACAATCGGATTTGTTGGTTTACTTGCCCCCCATATTGCAAGAAGGCTAGTTGGAAATGGAGCGCGTGAATTAATGCCAGTATCAATTCTAGTTGGATCTTTGCTCGTTGTTGGTTGTGATACTTTACAACGATTTATTTTTCCGATTTATGAAATTCCGGTTGGAACATCATTAAGTTTTATCGGTGGAATTTATTTAATCTATTTATTAATAAGGAGTAATCGTGTTGACATATAAAAATGTTAGTTATCAAGTAGCAAAACAACAGATTCTTACAAATATTAACTTTGAATTAGTTAGTGGATCAATTACAGCGATAATTGGACCAAATGGAAGTGGAAAAAGTAGTATTATTGAGCTTTTAGCAAAAAAAGAAAGTGAATATAATGGAACAATTACCTTAAATAAAAAGCAGTATCAGCAAGAGCGTTATCAAGAAATTGCAGTATTGAAACAAACAACAAAAATTCCTGAACATTTAACTGGTTATGAATTTTTAGAAATTTGTTTACAAGCTAAGAATAAATTGTTACATAAAAATCTAACGAGTGAGCAACAACAGTTGATTGTATCGAAAATTAATTTATGTGAATGCCAAACAATTGTAAATAAAAAAGTAAGTGTATTAAGTGGGGGAGAACGTCAACGCTTATTGATATGTGCAGCATTATTAAAAGAACCAGAAATTTTAATTTTGGATGAACCGAATACGTTTTTAGATATTAAATATCAACATTTAGTAAATCAATTATTAAAACGACTTAACCAAGAAGAAGGCGTAACAATTTTAGTGATTTTACATGATATAAATCAGGCAATTCAATTGAGTGATAACATGATTTTATTAAAATCAGGTCAAGTGTTGGTACAAAAACCATCGTCATCGATAACTACGACGGATTTAAGTGAATGTTTTGAAATTAATTTTACAAAGCATTATCAGCATTTCGTTGCCAAAATATAAAAAACATTAGCATCAAGGAATAGTCCTTATTAGTTGCTAATGTTTTTTTTTAGGTAAATAATCACTTAAATACGTATCTTTAAATGATAAATAAAATAATTTATATTGTTCTTTTAATTTGTGACGGAATTTACAATCATCTGGCATATTACAATTTTTACAATCATGTTTAAAATCATCTAGATGTACACCTTCGAATTCCATAATTAAATCATAAACGTGAATTTCATCAGTACTCTTTGCTAATTTGATTCCTCCCCCTCGTCCACGAGTTGTTTCAATTATGTCTAGTTTTGCTAAAGATTGAACAACTTTACGAGCATGTTCATATGCAATTTCTAAGTCATCAGAAATCTGTCTAATTTCAATAAGTTCGTTTCCATTTGCCTGTTCAAGTGCTAAATGGATTAAAATTTTCATTGTATAATGGGTCCTTTTTTTAATATTCATAAGTAGATTATATCACATCATTTATAATAAATAAAGGATAAAAAGATTATTTACGCAATTAATGATAAACTTGATATAATAAATAGGTAAATTAAATACCCAGTTAAGGAGAAAGAATGGAAATAAGCACAAAAGAATTTATTCAGAAGATGAATAGCTTAAATAGTGAGTATCGTTTTTTTGGACCAGTACGCCATAAAGATGCCGGACGTTATTCAGATACTGATACTATATATTACGAAATTACGGATGATGTAAGTAAATTTGATTTTAGTGTGAAAAGTGATTTTTCAGCTAAAGAAATAGTTACACCTATGAATCAAACATTATTTCATTTCCAAGATGGAGAAATAATCGAAGCTGATTACGATAATCGACCAGTTATTGTATTTTTAAGAAGTTGCGATTTACATGCATATAAACGTTTGGATCAAATATACTTAAAAAATAAATATATGGATAATTATTACAAACGATTACGTGATTTATTATCATTTGCTGTTGTTGGTTGTAAACACGAATTTGAAAGTTGTTTTTGTACGACTTTTGGTACTAACAAAACAGATGAATATCAAATCGGAATTAATTTAAAACAAGATACTGTAGAAGTTAATGTTAAAGATGAACGTTTTAATGTTTTTGGAACAGAAAATGAACATTTTATATTAGATCATGTTACAGAAAATAAAAATAAAGTTAAGTTACCAAAGTTAGTAAAATTAAGTGAAGTAATTGATTCAGATATTTGGGAAGAATATAATACACGTTGCATTGGCTGTGGGGGATGTAACTTTGTTTGTCCAACATGTTCTTGTTTTACAACCCAAGATATTAGTTATGATGAGAATAATACTAAGGGTGAGCGAAAACGAGTAATGGCTAGTTGTATGGTTGATGGTTTTACCAATATGGCTGGAGGACATTCATTTAGAAATAAAAATGGTGAACGTATGCGTTTTAAATTAATGCATAAAGTCAATGATTTTAATCGTCGCTTTGGATATGATATGTGTGTAGGATGTGGACGTTGTGATAATATTTGTCCAGAATTAATTTCATTTAGTAAGCAAATTAATAAATTAACAAATGAGGTAGGTGAACGAAATGAATAATATATTTTTACCAAAAAAACACAAGATTGTTAATATCGATAAATTACAAGAAATTGAGTGGCTATTTGAAGTTGAATTTCCCGAAATAGATACATGTAACCCAGGACAATTTATCCAGATAAGTATTCCAATGGTTGGTGAAGCACCATTATCAATTACAAAAATTAATCGTCAAGCAAAAACAATTCAATTTTTAATTCGTAAAGTTGGAAAAGTAACATCTAAATTGTTTGAATTAAATGTTGGTGATTATTTTTATTTACGTGGACCATTTGGAACAACATTTGATTTAGAGGCTTACAAAAATAAAGATTTAATTGTTATTTCTGGTGGGAGTGGACTTGCTCCTGTTCGACCAATAGTTAATCAATTTGTTGGAAATGAAAATTTCAATTTGATTTCAGGTTTCCGTGATAATAAAGGAATTTTATTTATTGATGAAATTAGAGCGTGGCAAGAAAGCAAGAGTAATATTATTATTACATTAGACAAAAATGTTGAAGAAGATCCAACATGTAGTGAAGGATTAGTAACAAAATATATTGAAGATACATTAAAACAAGTAGATTTAAATAACTTAGTGGTAGTAGTAGTTGGTCCACCAATTATGATGCATTTTGCTTGTTTAGAATTAACAAAACATGGAGTGCAAGATGAGCAAATTGTTGTAAGTTTTGAACGAAATATGAGTTGTGCTGTTGGAAAATGTGGACATTGTAAGATTGATGAGACTTATGTATGCTTAGAAGGACCTGTGTTTAGTTATACAAAAGGGAAAGAACTATTAGATTAGGAGGGAAAATGAGTTTAGATATTAATAGAAAACAAGTAACAAAAAATGCTTTTCGAGTAACAAAAGATCGTCATTTAACGGCACTGCGTGTTCGAGTACCAGGAGGGAAAATAACAGCAGATTTGTTAACAAAAGTAGCAGAAATTGCTGAAAATTACGGAAATGGTGAGGTTCATATTACAACACGTCAAGGTTTTGAGATTTTAGGAATTCCTTGGGAAAATATGGATGCTTGTAATGATGCTGTTCAATCATTAATTGAAGGATTAGGAATTAATCAAAATCCAGGTGATAAAGGTTATAGTGCAGCGGGAACGAGAAATGTTGCTTCATGTATTGGGAACCAGGTGTGTCCGAAGGCTCAATATAATACAACTGAATTTGCGAAAAAAATTGAAAAAGCAATTTTCCCTCATGATTTTCACTTTAAAATTGCGTTAACGGGATGTCCAAATGATTGTCAAAAAGTACGTATGCATGATTTTGGAATAATTGGAATGGCGTTACCAAAATTTAATCCAGATCGTTGTATTTCATGTGAACGTTGTTTTAAAAAATGTACAAAATTATCAACTGGAGCAATTCAAATGATTAATAATAAACCTGTTCGTGATCATGATTTATGTATCGGATGTGGAGAATGTGTTTTAAATTGTCCAACTAGAGCGTGGCAACGAAGTGAAACAAAATATTATCGTTTAGCAATAATGGGTCGTACAGGAAAGAAAAATCCACGTTTAGCCGAAGATTTTATTATGTGGGTTGATGAAGAATCGATTATTAAAATAATTACCAATACTTATGCTTATGTTGATGAATATATTGATCGTAGTTTACCAAAAGAACATATTGGTTATATAGTAGATCGAACTGGTTTTGCCGAATTTAAAAAATGGGTATTTAAAGATGTTGAATTACCAGAAAATGCAATTGTTCGTGAAACAATTAACTGGTCAGGTATTCATTATCCAAAACGTGAAGCAGCAAATCAAGCAAATCGTGGGTGTCAATAATGATTATATGTTTGTATCATGGTTCAAGTTTTAAAAATGTTAATGCAGAGCAAACCAAGCCGATTACTAAATTAATTAAAGAGCGTTTTAGTCAAGAAGAAGTAATTGAAGCATATTATAGTGAACATGTTTGTGAAAAGTTGTGGCGTCGTGAACAAATAGATATGAATTTTAAAACAATTTTAAATGCTGTTTATGAAGAAAATTCAGAAATAAAAATATTGGCAACAAATATGATTGATGGTGAAGAGTATCAACAAATTTTAAATGATATTAAGACAATAGATTATGCTAATAAAATAAAAATTACAAAACCATTATTGGATAAAAGTACAATCTATGATGTGGCAGAAATTTTAGTAGATAATAATAAGCCAATCGTTCACGTTGGTCATGGGTCAAATCATAGTGAAAATGATTATCAACTTTTAAATGAAATTTTAGAAGAAGATGGAAATTATGCAATTACTTTGAAAGTTGATTTTCAAGAATTTTTAAACCAAAAGATTATGGATAAACACTTTATCTTAAGGCCACTTATGTTTACAAGTGGTTATCATGTAAAATTGGATATTGAAAAAAAATTAGTGGAAATTGCAAAAAATTCTGGATATTATCCGCAAGTTATTAATGAAGGTTTATGCAAGGAAGAGGCAATTATTGAAATATTAATTAATAATATATTTAATTTAACTAAAGAAAATGAAAAACTGTAACAGTATTAGTTACAGTTTTTTTAAATATTTACAAAAATAGAAAATAAAATAATATTTTATGTATTATAATTAACTTATAAAGGATTAGGAGGAAGCAAATGGGATTAGGATTATCAATATATCCAGCAAAGGCAAGTGAATCAGAAATTATTGAATATTTAGAACTTGGTAAAAAATACCATTATACATGGATTTTCACTTCACTTTTAGCAATTCATGAACAAAATGATGATGCTGGAAAATTAAAACGAATTATCAAAAAAGCACAAGAATTAGGTTATAAGATACAGGTGGATGTTTCACCCGATGTATTTGCAAATCTTGGGATTGAACCAACTGATTTAAGTTATTTTGCTGAACTTGGAGTAAATGCAATTCGTTTAGATGAACCATTTAATGGTCAAGTAGAAAGTATTATGAGTTTTAATCAGTATGGAATAGAAATAATTATAAATGCTTCATCAGATGTATCATATATAGATTTGATTTTAGATTATCAAGCAAATCGAAAAAATATTATTGCATGTCACAATTTTTATCCCCAACCATTTACTGGATTGGAAAGAAATTATTTTAAAAAAACATCACAAAAATTTTGTGATTTAGGAATTAAAACAGCAGCTTTTATTAATGCTAATGAAGCAGAAATTTGCAGTAGTTATAGTGAAGATGGAGTATGTACACTTGAAGAACACCGAAATAAATCAGTGATAACGCAAGTTCGAGATTTAAAGTATTCACGTTTAATTGATGACATTTATTTTGCTAATATGTTTGCAAGTGAAAATGAACTTAAAGTAGTAAGTGATATTTATTTTAAAGAAGAAATTTTAACAATTGATATCGAAAAAGTAACAGAACTATCAAATGTTGAAACATCAATTATTGATGAATTACATATGTATCGTGGTGATATGAGTGAATACATGGTCAGATCAACGCAAACCCGTTTAATTTACAAAAATGAATTAATGCCAGTAAATAATGCTAAACGGGAATTAAAAAGGGGAGATATTGTTATTTTGAACGATAATTTTGCTAATTACGCTAAGGAGTTACATGTTGTCTTAAGTGATTTTAATGTTGAAAATGATAAATATAATGTAGTAGGAAAAGTAATAAATGAACAACTATCATTATTAGAACATTTAAAACCATGGACTAAATTTAAGTTGAATTTAAAATAAAATAAAAACACATGAAAATTAATTTCATGTGTTTTTTCGATATTACTCATTAATGAGTAAAGACTTAGGATTAGAACCAGTTATCTTGAACTAAATCAACCCCAATAATTCCCGGAACTTCTTCGAGTAATGACTGTTCAATTCCTTGAGTTACGGTAATGTCGGCTAAACCACAACCAACACATGCACCAAGTAAACGAATTTCTACGATTCCATCCTCAGTTAAATTGATAAACTCAACATCTCCACCATCATTTTGAATGTATGGACGGATTGCATCTAAAACTTCCTCAACTTGAGCAATTGTTTCATCTCTTTGTAACATTAATGACCTCCTATAACGCTTGAAGAGTGTAATACACCAATTACGGCATCTGGATTAATTGCAAGGTAAGCACTATTAATAGCAATTGGTGCTTCACCAAATCCATTGATAATAAGTGCAGCTTTACCAGGGTAAGTACAAATATCACCAATTGCAAAAATACCTTCAATATTAGTTTTTTGACGTGAGTCAACAACAATTTTATTTCCTTCTAATTCAAGTCCCCAATCAGTAATTGGACCAAGGTTAGAAATAAATCCGTAATTACAAATAATATCATCAACTTTAATTGTAACTTCTTCGTCGGCTTTAACTTTTTTAATCGTAATATTTTTCGCTTTATTATTAGTAACTTCAGCACGAACAGGTGTATAAGGTGTATGAATATTAACACTAGATTCTTTTAAGTTATCAACTGAATGACTATGAGCTCTAAAAGCATCACGACGGTGAATAATATGAACTTCTTTGGCAATATGTTGTAACATTAAACTCCAGTCAACAGCACTATCACCACCACCAAAAATTGCTACACGTTTGTTACGATATTTTTGTAAGTCATTTACAAAGTAATGAATATTTTCAATACTATCTTCATTTTCAATTCCTAATTTACGTGGTGAAAATGCTCCATTACCACCAGCAATAATAATTGTTTTTGCATGAATATCACCTTGTGATGTACTTAAAGTAAAAGTCCCATCATCATGTTTAGTAATATTTTCAACGTTTGTATTTAATGAAAATTTAGTTGTATCTTCAAAGCGTTTAATTTGGCGTAACAAATTATCAACTAAATCTTGAGCTTTTATTTCTTCAAATCCAGCTACGTCATAAATATACTTCTCTGGATATAAGGCAGATAATTGTCCACCTGGTAATTCTAATTTATCGATAATGGTTGCACTTAACCCACGCATTCCAGCGTAGAAACCGGCAAATAAACCAGCTGGTCCTGCACCAATAATTGCAACATCTGTATTTTTCATAAATACCTCCATTCCTATATAAATTTTAACACATTTAAAGGTTAAAAAATTATTTATACGTAGAATATAAGATAAGTATTAAAAAAAACGAAAATTTGATATAATAAAAGCATGAAAATAAATGAAGAAAAAATAGAAAAATTAAAAATATTAAAAATTAATCCAAATAGTTTATTAATTGAAAATATGAAAGGACAAAAGGGAATTATTCATATTACAGAGATAAGTAATTCCTATGTTGTTAGTCTAAATAATATTTTTCAAACAAATGATATCGTTTATGGATATTTAATAAAACAAGTTGGATATCGTCGTTTTTATTCATTAAAAGTAGGACACATAAGTGAGAAAAAACGTAAAGTTATCAGTGAAACAGGAGGTGGATATTTAGGGTTAAAGTATTTATTACATAATTTAGAGAAAAAAGAGATTAAATAATTAATAATTTTGTGAAGTGTAAACAAGGGGGATTTATGATTACATATACAAAAAATGATGTAGCAAAAATGTTTAAAATTTCACGTACAACGTTGTATCGTCATATGGAGAAAAATAACATTGATAAAAATAGCAAGTTAACAGATAAAGAAATTTCAATTTTAAAGCAAAGTATTCGACCGACTTTAACATTGGAAGCAGATAATATAATTAAAAATGAAGAACATCAACAAATAATTGATCAATTAAAAAAGGATCATTTAAACGAAATAAAAGTTAAAGATGAACAAATTATTAAGTTAGAAGCAATAATTGAATCTTTAACAAAGCAAAATGAAGCGAAAATAGTTGAACAATTTACAGAAAAGTTAAATCATTTTGAAAAGTTACTAATTAAAATGGAAGATACACCAATTGATATGATTGAAGAATTAGGATTTGAAGATGACGCTATTTCTGAAACAGAAGTAAATGAAGAATTAAATGAAATGATTAAACAAATTCAAACATCAGTTGATAGTGAAATTGCAATTGAAGAGTTAGTTGATGAAGTTGAGCCAATTGATACTGAAGCATTAAAAACAGAAATAAAAGTTGAAGCTGAAGAAAAACAATTTGTAGAAGAACAAAATGAAGAACTAATTGAAGAATTATCAGAAACAACATTGGATGAAATAGTTGAGGAAGATATAAAAAGTAAGGTTGAATTAGAAGCTGAAACAATCGAAGAATTACCAGAGGAAATATTGAATGAAGAAGTAATGAAGTGTGAAGAAGATATAGATATATTGGAAGAGGCACAAAATAGTAATGAAATAGAAGACAATACACCAATAAAAAAGAAAAAAAGATGGTGGAAACGTTAAAAAAAAGATACATGATTTCAAAATCATGTATCTTTTTTAGATAAAATATAATAATTTATAATTATTTAACATAGAATAATATATAAATTAGTTCAATTTAGTTGTATGTTCTTTAATTTTTTGAAGTTCGTCTTCTAAAGCAGCAATACGATTAGTTAATGAAGCTTCATCAGGATTAAAATCATTTAGATTACGTGTTGCTTCATGATCTGATGTTGGTGTTGGTGTTTTAAGATCATTTGTATTACCTGAAAGCTTTTGAATTTCAACATCTTGAGTAATATCAATTTTTTGTGAATTACTATTTAATACATTCATTTTAATCTTAAAATTTTCTGAACGCAATTGCTCAAGTTGTCCCTTTAATTCATTGATTGATTTTTCGAAATATTCATAATCATCAATAATTTGATTTAAAAATTCATCAACATCATTGGCGTCAATTCCACCGATTTTTTTGGCTTTAAATTCTTTTTCTAAAATATCATCAATTGTTAATTTTCTATCCATTAATTCTCCTTTAAACTATTAAAAAGAAACTTATATTTTTCTAATATTATACCACATAACTAACAGTATGGTATAATATTATCGAAATAGGAGAAAAGGATGGTTAATTATCCCAATAAAAAAAAAGCAAATATTAAAATGAAAAATAGTCAAAATATTCGCGTACAACATGCAAACCGGGGAATGAAATTTGAGCAATTGATTAATGAAAGTAATGAGTACTATGCAACAAATGATAAGGCATATATTTATAAAAAACCAACACCAATTAAAGTGGTTAAGGTACAAACAGTAAATAATAATTTTAGTCGGAAACATCAAATAAAAGAAGCATATTATGAACAAGCTTCAACAACTGATTATAATGGTATTTACCGGGGGAAATATATTGATTTTGAAGCAAAAGAAGTACGATATAAAACATTTAATATTGGAGCCAATTTAAAAAAACACCAAATTAACCATTTAATTAATGTTGCTCGGCATGGAGCAATTGCGTTTTTATTAGTATATTTTACAAGTGTTGACCAAGTGTATATTTTAGAAGCAGATAAATTGGCATATTTTTTGCAAACAAATAAAACAAAATCAATCATTCCACTTAGTTTTTTTATGGATAATGGTTATATTGTTAATCAAGGATTTTTACCAAAAATTGACTATTTAAAAATAGTTGATAAATTAATTGAAGATAGAGGAGAGTGAATTAATGGCTGAAAAGAGAGGGAAAAAAAGTAATATTAAAAAAACAAATAAGAAAGTACCTAATAAAAAAATAACAAATAAAAAAGGAAATAAAAAACCACAATCAAAGAAGAAAAAAATTCTAAAGCGTATATTACAATTTTTATTAGCGTTATTTGTAGCAATTTTAATTTATTTTATCGTAATAGCTGCAACAATATGGACATCTATTCCAGAAATAACAGACGATAATTTCTATGCTGTAAATATGTCTTCAGAAATTTATGATACTGATGATAAGTTACAAGATCGGATTGGTTCTTATACTGAGAAAATTAGTTTATATGAAAATGGTGATCAGAGTAAATTAAATGTAAGTCAATATTATATTGATGGTTTAATTGACACTGAGGATGCTAATTTTAGAGAGCATAATGGAGTTGATTTTCCCGGAATGATAAAAGCATTTGTACAAACTGTTTTTACAAGTGCTAATCGAGGTGGATCAACGTTAACAATGCAATTAGCTAAATTAACCTATATGACAGATTGGGAACTTGATGATAATCAAAATGGTGTAAATGATGAAGGTGATACTGATAATCAATCGAAAAAAAGTGAAAATAAAATAAAATATAAATTAACCCAAATGGCATATGCAATGAAAATTGAAAAAGTGTATTCAAAAGACCAAATTTTGGAAAATTATATGAACACAGCCTATTTTGGTGCAGGAGCAGGTTACGGAATTGCTAGCGCTTCAGATTATTATTTTGGTACTACTCCAAAAGATTTAACATTATCTGAAGCGGCATTATTAGCGGGTATTCCTCAATCACCAAACAACTATGATCCATATATTGATATTGATATGGCAACTAAACGTCGAAACGTTGTACTAGAACGAATGTTAGTTCAAGAACATATTACCCAAGAGCAATATGATGCTGCAATTAAAGAAAATATTGCTGATTCTTTGGTTGAACATAAAGCAGAAAGTGCTGAATCAACGGAAAAATATGATGCATATTATAATGAGGTATATAAAGAGGTATCAGATAAATTAGGAATTGATGAAGTAGATATTCCAAATGCTGGTTTGAAAATTTATACAAATATGGATCCAGAATTACAAAAAGGTACATATGATGTTGTAAATACTAATCAATATGTATATATGCAACAAGACTCGGAAGTTGGAACAGTTACATTAGATACGCAAACAGGAGCAGTGTTAGCGATTGGAAGTACTGCTCAAATTGCATTTGGTGGAGAAAATTATGGTACTAAGTTTCAACGTCAACCAGGATCAACAGCAAAACCAATTGTTGATTATGGTCCAGCAATCGAATTTTTAGATTGGTCAACTCAACATAAAATTGATGATAAGGAAACAAAATATTCTACAGGTGAGGAAGTAAATAACTGGGATGGAACTTATTATGGAAGTTTAACAATGCAAAAAGCATTGGCTAAATCGCGAAATACGACGGCAGTAAGAACATACAAAGAAGTTGTTGATGCAATCGGTACCGATCAATTAAAAGACTTTATAACAAGTTTAGGAATAACTGAGTTTAATGAAAATCCATTAGTTGAATCATCTTCAATTGGGGGATGGACTGTTGGAACAACACCACTTGAACTTGCTGGTGCGTATGCACCTTTTGGAAATGGTGGGATATATAATAAACCATCAACTGTAAGATATGTTGAAATAAGTCCAAAGAGTCCATTGTATGAAAAATATGGGGACCGAGTTGATTTTATGGAAACCGGAAATCGGGTAATGAAAAGTTCAACTTCATTTATGATTTCAAAAATGCTAGATCCAACAAATGAAGATGCAGCAGGTATTGGTTCTCCGGCTGCTTCGGGAATTCGTGATGAATCACTTAAAACCGGAACTTCAAATATGACTTTAAATGGTGAGGTAGTACCACGTGATAAGTGGGTTGCTGGATATAATCCTGATGTAACAACAGTTGTTTGGACAGGATTTGATTATTCACTTGATGGAGTCCAAAGTACAGATCATATTACTTTTGAAAACCATGATTCATATTATATTTATCAAAATATTATGGGACTTGTTAAAAATTCACCACGCAGTGAATTACATGATAACTATTTAGTAAAACCAAGTAATGTTATTGGTGTAAATGTAAAACCAAACACATGGCCGCCGCAAAAAGTAAATGGAAATGGTGAAACGCATTATTTCATTTCGGGATCATCAGATTACAAAAAAATTGATAATTCACAAGCAGCATTATCAACACCAGTAATTAAATTTTCAATTAATGGTACTTCAGTAAATTTAAGTTGGGGTACAGTTCAAAATGCGAAAAAATATGTAGTTACAATTGATGGTAAACAATATAAAACAATAAATGGAACATCAATTAGTATTCCATATAAGGATTTTCCAAAGATGTCATCATGTAAATCAGAATATGGAATTGGAGTTCAGGCTATTGGTTCTTCAAGTAAATCAGCAGTTGCTCCAGCACGGGTAGATTTTGGTAGTACAAACTTCTGTAAGTCAAATAATGAAGATAAAAAAGCTGAAGAAGCAAAAAAAGCTGAAGAAGAAAAAAAGGCTGAAGAAGCAAAAAAAGCTGAAGAAGAAAAAAAGGCTGAGGAAGCAAAAAAAGCTGAGGAAGCAAAAAAAGCTGAAGAAGCAAAAAAGGCTGAGGAAGCAAAAAAAGCTGAAGAAGAAAAAAAGGCTGAAGAAGCAAAAAAGGCTGAAGAAGAAAAAAAGGCTGAAGAAGAAGCAAATAAAAATGATACATCAACAAATGATAAAAACTCATCAACTTCAAGTAACAAAACTGAAACAACAACGAATAATAAAACCGAAAGTTAAATATTATTAGAGGGTCAAGATTTATTTCTTGGCTCTTTTAAAATAAATTACATCTGATTTTGAATTTATATTATAATAGTAGTTGGTAGTGGGAGATAGTTGCGCTAAAAGTAATTTTAGTGAGGAAAGTCCATGCTCACACCAGCTGCGATGCTGGTAGTGTTTGTGCTCAGCCAAAAAATAAGCTGGGGGATTGTTTTAACAACAATTACGGCGGTTGATAACCTAAGGGAAACTACGGTTTAGACCATAAAGTGCCACAGTGACGAAACTTTGAGAAATCAAAGGGTGAAACGCGGTAAACCCCTCAAGTGAGAAACCCAAAATTAGGTAGGGGAACTAAAAAGTGAGAAAATGAACTTAACTTTTTGGATGGAGTTAGCTCCATAGATAAATAACTATCACTTCAATTGAAGAACAGAACATGGCTTATGAACACTACCATTATGTAATTTTAAAAGGAGAAAAATGCGAACAATAATCTTTTTAATAGTTGAAGCTTTTTTAGCAATAATTTCGATTATATTATTACCAATATTTAAACGTAATGAGAAATTGATGTTTAAATATATTAATTTATTCGGAAAAGCAGGTAATTTTACAGCAGGAAATAAAATCCAAATTATTGGTGAAGAAAAATTAACGAAAGATGCAGCATTATTTGTAGCAAATCATGAAAGTTATTTTGATTTATTTAATATTGTTGCTTTAACTAAAACAACTCCAATTGGTTTTTTAGCAAAAAAAGAACTTAAGAAAATCCCAATTGTTAGTACGTGGATGGCTTATGCTCAAAGTGAATTTCTTGATCGCGATAACTTAAAAGCTCAAGTTAGATCAATTAGTAATGCAAGTAAAACTTTAAAGTCAGGACATAATATTGGTGTTTTTCCTGAAGGAACACGAAGTCAAGAAAATATGGAATTTAAAGTTGGAAGTTTTAAGGTAGCACAAAAAGCTAAAAAAACAATTCAACCTTTAACACTTGTTAATACTTCAGCAGTATTTGAACAACAAGGGAGAATAAAATCGGCTAAAACATTTATTATTGTTCATGACCCAATACCATATGAACAATATAAAGATCGTAAATTAAATGATGTAGCAAAAGAAGTAGAATTACTTATTCACAATACAAGAAATGAATACTTAAAAGAAATTTAAAAGTTATTTTCCGAGACAATAAAAATAGAAGGTTCATTTGAACCTTCTATTTTGTTTTTACTATAATTATTAATTAGGTTTAAACTAATTAATATAATGTTAATTGCTCATAATCTTCTAGCCAATAATATTCTGCTTCTCTAAAATGTTTTGCATCTTTTATTTCCAGATAAGAGCTGGGTTTTAATAATAGATAATCTGTTTGATTATCTATTATTTTTAATTTTTCTTCTTCTTTTTGGTTTGTTTTATAGTTGTACTGTATATTATATTTATCAGTTGCTATATCATATGTTACTAGTGCTGGTTTATTTCTATTTTCTTCATCAAGTAAAATATACTTTGGCATTTCATATTCTTCTGAATCATTTGCGTTTAAGATTACTATATCTGTAAAGTTACCTTTTAATTCTTGATAACTCTTTTCTTCTTTAAATTCTTTATCCATTATTATTAATGCACTATTTTTTTCAGTTCCTGTATCATTATCGATATTTGTATATAAAGTTAAATAATCACCTAATGCTATTGGCTTCGTTTGATTCGATAGTATATACACTACGAAACTTAAAATAATTGTTATTAATACTATTATTAATACTTTATTCTTCATATAAACTCCTATTTGTATTTTACATATGGCTGCTCGATTGAACCTGTTGGAAGTGTTAATTTATAACTGACATTACAGTAAGAATTTGTTTTTTTATATAATTTTCCAACTTGTTTTACTTTTAATCTTGAATATTTCTTATTATTTGCCGAAACTATTTTTCCTGCCTTACTTCCTTCTCTCCCGTATGTCACACTAATAGGTCCTACACCTGCATTAAGTGTTAAGCTTCTTCGTGATCCCTCATTATAAGTATACCCACTTACTTTTGACCAATATTTTGTATCGGGATGCCAAAAATAAACTTGCTTATTACTATCTACTAACTTTGTACTTGGAATACATTTTGAATCTACAAATCTCGATTCTTTATCAATTTCAGAGGCATTTAGTGATGGAGATGAACCGACTATAAATCCTGATACTATTAAAAAGATTGTTAAGATTGAAAATAATTTTATTTTAGATGCTTTCATAATTCCTCCAATATATATAATATTATATAATGCTTTACAATTCAATGATACTACATAAATGTGGTAAAGTTGTGGCAAAAATAATGTGTAAGGTATTAAAATAATATAATGGAATGGAAGCTGTGGAGTGATGTTTACAAGCAAAGGAGTAGCTATAATATAGGTACAGCATATAATCATCTACTCCTATCGTTGCAATTTATGCAAAGAAATTACGTTATTACTAACAACAATTCTGGGTTATGTATCAAAGAAAAAGCACATGAATCTTATCGATTCATGTGTTTTTTTAATTTACTTGTTCATTTTATTTGCAGAATTTTTCTGTTTTTTTATTGGTACTGGATCATAACCAGTAGTTCCCCAAGGGTTACATTTTAATATTCTTTTGATACTTAAATAAAGTCCATAAAAAGGTCCGTGTGTTTGTAATGCTTCAATTGTATATACAGAACAACTTGGTTCATGGCGACAACTACGCATTGTATGCGGTGATATAACATGGCGATAGAATTTGACTAAGCCAATTAAAATGAAATTTAGTGCTTTTTTAATTAAATTTAATATTTTCATACTTTAATTATAGCAAATAAATTAAAAAAACAATTTATAATGCATTATGTAAAAATAACGTAAAAGTAAGGCTTTTGATTAAATTAACAGTTTTTCATGTGGCAAACGTGTGGCAGAAATGTAAATTAAATGTAAAAAAAGTTTTACATTTGTAAATTCTATGTTAAAATAAAGTAAAAATAAAGTAAAAAAGGAGAAATGAAAATGAAAAAAATTTTAGCAGCTTTAACAGTTTTTGTTTTTGTGTTGACAGGTTGTGGTGGATCAGCTGATACATCAGATACTTATATCTATCCAACGCTTGAAGTTGAAAGTATGGATATAACATCATCTACTTATTCAGACACGTTTAAATATTTAGCAGATATCTTTACTGGTTTAGAGATTACAAATGCTAAGGGAGAAACAGTACCTGGAATTGCAACAGATACAAAAATTTCTGATGATGGTTTAAAATATACATTTACATTACGTGATGATGCTAAATGGGTAGATAATACTGGAACAGAAATGGCACCAGTTACTGCAAAAGATTTTGAATTTGCATGGAAAGAAATGACTGCAGATTCAGATTATTCGTATATTTTTGATCCAATTAAAAATGCCTCAAAAGTTGCAGCCGGTGAATTAGATCGTGATGAACTTGGAGTTAAAGCTGTTAATGATACTACATTAGAAGTAGAATTAGAATACGTTGCTCCTTATTTTAAAAGTTTAACGTCATTTGGTGCTTTTTATCCAATCCCACAAGAAGCATTTGAAAAATATGGTGAAGATTGGGGACAATCAGCGGAAACAACATGGTATAACGGTGCTTATTATCCAACAGAATATGATAAATCAACTTCAATTAAGATTGCAAAATCAGAATTATACTATGATGCAAGTACAGTCGAAGTGCCAAACATTGAATATCGTACAATTAAAGATCGTAACTTAATGTATAATGCTTTTGAAGCTGGAGAAGTTTCATGGACAACTTTCCCAACGCAAGAAGATTTAGATGCTGCAATTGCAGATGGTAGTGCAAATGAAGTTGATACAGGTTATATGTATTATTTAGCAATGAATCAAGAAGAGGGACCAACAACAAATATCAATTTACGTAAAGCCTTATTATATGGTTTAAATCGTGAAGAAATATCAAGTGGAAATGTTGGACAAAAACCAGTTGAATACTTTATTCCAGAAGGATTAACACCTTCAGGATATGATGGTGTTGAATATCGTGATTATGCTGAAAAAAGTTATGTAACTTATGATCCGGATAAAGCTCAAGAATATTTACAAAAATATATGGATGAAGAAGGAATTACTGATCCATCACAAATTGAATTAACATATTTATCAAGTGATAGTGAAGCTGCACAAGCAACAGCAACACTAGTACAATCAACATATAAGCAATCATTAGGAATCACAATAAATGTTGATATTCAACCTCAAACTTCTTATAAAGAAAAACGTGCAGCAGTTGATTATGACTTAATGCTTGGTGGTTGGGGAGCAGATTATGCCGATCCATTATCATACTTAGGAATTGTTGACTCTAAAAATATTGGTTCATATAACCCAGGGAAATATGACAATCCAGATATGGATGCAAGATTAAAAGCAGTAGCAAAAGAACAAGATGTAGATAAACGTTTTAGTGAAATGGCTGAAATTGAAAAACAATTAATCGATGAAGATGTTGTAATCATTCCAGTATACCAAAAACAAGAACCGTACTTAATTAAAGATCAATTTGAAATTGGAACACATTTATTTGATAAAATTTCAAACCGATTTACAACATTAAAAGAGAATTAAAAAAGTTGGTTGCTAATAAATTATTAGCAACTCTTCTTTTCCAAAGGAGAAATTTTGTTAAAGTATATATTTAAAAGAATTGGGTTAATGGTATTAACACTTTGGTTTATTGTAACAATTACATTTGTTTCAATGAGTTTGATGCCAGGTAACCCCTATAATAATGATAAATTAACTAAAGAAGATATTGCCCAATTAGATGCTAAATATGGTTTTGACCAACCAGTGGCAAAACAATATACTGATTATATGGGAAATCTATTTCAAGGAGAAATGGGACAATCATTTACATATAAAGAACCGGTAGGGAAGATTATAACTAAGAGATATCCGGTTTCGTTCCAATTGGGGATTATTAGTGTAAT
The DNA here is from genome assembly GCA_049070185.1 of Mollicutes bacterium SLUWU-24. Taxonomy (GTDB): domain Bacteria; phylum Bacillota_I; class Bacilli_A; order UBA3375; family UBA3375; genus CAZFWW01. The sequence continues at coordinate 90,850 of JBLYTW010000001.1, forward strand.
TGTCGGAACAATAATTGGGATATTATTAGGGATTATTGCGGCATTAAAACGTAATACATTTGCCGATTATTTTGCAACATTTATTGCTGTAATTGGTGTAAGTTTCCCATCATTTGTTTTAGCATCATATGCTCAATATTATTTAGCATTGAAGTTAGGATGGTTCCCAGTTTCATATATAGCTGGAGGATCAATTGAACGAATGATTTTACCGATTATGTCACTATCAGTATTTGCAATTGCTCAAGTTGCACGTGTTACAAGAACAGAAATGGTTGAATTATCACAATCTAACTTTATTTCATTAGCTCGTGCAAAAGGGGTAAGTCAAAAAAACGTAAACTTTAAGCATGCGTTTCGTAATACTTTGATTTCAATTTTGACAGTACTTGGACCACTAACAGTTTCATTAACTACCGGATCATTAGTTGTTGAACGTATTTATGGAATACCGGGAATAGGTGATGTATTAGTAGGAGCAGTATTAGGTAAAGATATCTTTTTAGTAACAGGAATAACATTATTTATTTCGTTACAAATATTAATAATGTATTTAGTGGTTGATATTTTATATGCAGTAGTAGATCCACGAGTACGAGTAAGTGGAGGTAAATAATGGAAAACAAACAAAATCAAGAATTTGATCAAAGTTTATTTGAATTTGTAACAGATCATCAAGATCGAATTGAAGATATTCAAGGACATTCTCTTAGTTTTTGGCAAGATGCTCGTCATCGCTTTGTCAAAAATAAAGCAGCAATGGTTTCGCTATTTATCTTTATCATTTTATTAATTATGGCATTTACCGCACCACTTTTTGGAGTTTATCATAATAAGGTAGAAATAAATGGAAAGCCATATGCTAATACAATTGGTGACTACACTGATGCTCAATATGTTAACCTACCACCAAAAGTTCCAGGATTAAGTAAAATTGGGATTATGGATGGAACAAAAGACGGTGTTGACTTATACGAAAAAGCTGGTTTAGATGATGATGTATATTTTATCTTTGGAACTGATAAATTAGGACGTGACTTGTATGTAAGAACAATGGTTGGAGCCTTAATCTCAATTGCCTTTGGTTTAATAGCAGCTTTAATAGACATCTTCATTGGTGTAGTATTAGGAGGATTATCTGGATATTATGGCGGTCGTTTGGATATGGTATTACAAAGGATTGTGGAAGTTTTAGGATCTGTCCCACGTATTATCTGGGTAGTGTTATTAGTAATGGCAATTGGTGCTGGATTTATTCCATTATTAGTAGCGATGGTAATTTCAGGTTGGATTCCAATGTATCGATTAGTTAGGTCGCAAGTAATGAAATTAAAAGAGCAAGAATTTGTTTTGAGTTCATTAACTTTAGGTGGAAGTGGACCATGGATTATCTTCAAACATTTATTACCAAATACAATTGGAATTATTATTATTTGGCTAATGTTTACAATTCCAGGAGCAATTTTCTTTGAATCATTTGTATCATTTTTAGGAATGGGAATTAGTGTACCAATTCCATCACTTGGAACATTAGCAAATGATGGTCGTGAAGCATTAAGAACAAATCCCCATATTTTATTTGCTCCAGCATTAACATTATCAATTATTATGTTGACATTCAACTTAATGGCAGATGGACTTCGTGATGCCTTTGATCCGAAAATGAGAGGTGGAAAATAATGAATGAAAAAGTTTTAGAAATTAATGATTTACATATATCATTTAGTGTTCATGCCGGAAAAGTTCAGGCAATTAGAGGAATAAATTTAGAAATTCATGAAAATGAAATTGTTGCGCTTGTTGGTGAGAGTGGAAGTGGAAAAAGTGTAACAGCCAAATCAATAATTGGTTTGTTACCACGTAGTAATACGGAAATTACTCAAGGATCAATTATCCTTGATGGAATTGATGTAACCCATTTTTCGGAAAAAGAATATGAAAAAGTTCGTGGAAGTAAAGTAGCAATGATTTTTCAAGATCCAATGACTTCTTTAAACCCAGTTATTTCTGTGGGAAAACAAATATTAGAAGCAGTACTTTTACATCAAGATTTGGATAAGCATGCGGCTGAAGCAAAAGCTTTAGAATTGATTTCATTAGTTGGAATTCAAAATCCGGAATCAATGTACAAGCAGTATCCACACCAATTAAGTGGGGGAATGCGTCAAAGAATTGTAATCGCGATTGCTTTAGCTTGTGAACCAAAATTATTAATTGCTGATGAACCAACAACAGCTCTTGATGTAACAATTCAAGCACAAATTCTAGAACTTATTAAGAGTTTACAAGAGCGTTTAGGATTTGCGGTATTATTTATAACTCATGATTTGGGAGTTGTTGCAAATATTTCGGATTATGTAGCGGTAATGTATGCAGGGAAAATTGTCGAAAAAGGAACGACAGAGGATGTTTTTTACGACTCACACCATCCATATACATGGGGATTATTATCAAGTATGCCAGATTTAGAGGCTAGTGAATCGAAAAAATTATACAGTATTCCTGGTACCCCACCAAATTTATTAAATCCACCTAAAGGAGATGCTTTTGCTGCTCGAAATGAATATGCTATGAAGATTGATTATGAAATCGAACCACCTATGTTTAAAATATCATCTACACATGAGGCAGCAACTTGGCTTTTACACCCCCAAGCTCCAAAAGTTGAAAAACCAAAAATTATTGATGAGCGAATAGCAAGATATCAAAAACGAAGAGGAGAATAATGAAAAAAATTTTAGAAGTTAAAAATTTAGAACAACATTTTCATATTCCGTTACCAAAATCAGAATGTACAAGTTTTAAAGATAAACTTATTGGTAAAAAGAAAGTTTTAAAAGCAGTTAATGATGTTACATTTGATATTTATGAAGGTGAAACATTTGGACTTGTAGGTGAGAGTGGAAGTGGAAAAAGTACAGTAGGACGTACATTAATTCGTTTATATGAACCAGCAGCTGGAGAAATAAAATTTATGGATCATGATATTAGTGGAAAACTAAGTAAAAGTGAAAAACTTAAATTAGCAAAACAAATGCAAATGATTTTTCAAGATCCGTTTGCTTCTGTTAATCCCCGTTTGACAGTTGAAGAAATTATTGCTGAAGGAATTAGAATTCATCAACCAGAAAAAACAAAAGCTGAAAGAAAAGAAAAAGTAATTGAGTTATTAGAAAAAGTAGGGTTATCAAAAGACCATGTTTCTCGATATCCTCATGAATTTTCGGGAGGACAATTACAAAGAATTGGAATTGCTCGAGCATTAGCGGTAAAACCTAAATTTATCGTAGCAGATGAATCGATTTCGGCATTAGATGTATCAATCCAAGCCCAAGTTGTTAACTTATTAAAAGACTTACAAGCTGATTTTCAATTAACATATTTATTTATTGCTCATGATTTATCAATGGTTAAATACATTTCTGATCGAATTGGCGTAATGTATAAAGGAAAATTATTAGAAATTGCGACAGCTGATGAAATTTATCATAATGCATTACATCCTTATACAAAATCACTTTTAAGTGCGATTCCACATACAGATCCTATATTTGAGAAGAATCGTAAAAGAATTGTTTATGATGAAACAATCCACGATTATACAAATGTTCAACCAGAAATGCAGAAAATTACAGATACTCATTTTGTTTATTGTACAAAAGAAGAATTAATAAAATTTCAAGAAGGAACTAAATAGTTCCTTTTTTAAGTTTTTGAGTTATGAAATAATTATGATTTTTTTTTATGTTATAATGTTAGTAGTGAATAATGAAATATGGAGGAATTATAATGAAGAAAGTTACCTATCCTGTTGTCGGTGAAGTGAGAAATTTCACAAATTATGTAACAATTAAAAATGCGACAAATAATGAAGATTATGCTGAAGTTCCAGCATTAAGCCAAGGCGATATTGATGTGATTTATCAACACGCAAAAGAGGCACAAAAACCATGGTCAAAATTAACAATTAGCCAACGTGCAGTTTATTTAAAAGCTTGGGGACAATTATTGTTAGATAATATTGATGAATTGGCAGAAATTATGACAATTGAAATTGCTAAATCGCGTAAAGATGCTGAAACCGAAATTAAAAGAACTGTTGAAATTATCGAATATACAATTGAAGAAATGTATCGTTTAGACATAAATGGAGCATCTTCTGAACAATATTACGGTGGTAATAAACAAAAAATGGCAATTACAAAACATGTACCTGTTGGGGTTGTTTTAGCAATTAGTCCATTTAATTATCCGGTTAACTTAGCAGTTGCTAAAATTGCTCCGGCATTAATTAGTGGTAATGCAGTTGTTTTCAAACCTGCAACTCAAGGAAGTGTTGTCGGAATTAAATTGATTGAACTTTTATATCAAACGGGGATTGATAAAGAAGTTGTTGCCGTTGTTACGGGGCGCGGTCGTGAAATTGGTGATTATTTAGTTGAACGTCCAGAAATTGATTTTATTTCATTTACTGGTGGAACTACTACCGGACAAAGAATTTCAAAGCGAGCATTTATGGTGCCACAAGTGATGGAATTAGGTGGAAAAGATGCTGCAATTGTTATGGATGATGCCGATTTAGAATTATGTGCAAAAGAAATAGTTGATGGTGGATTTAATTACTCAGGTCAACGTTGTACAGCAATTAAACGTGTACTTGTAAGTAAAAAGAATGTTGAAGAATTGACAAATTTAATTGTCGATAAAGTTAATCAACTTTCTGTTGGAATGCCAGAAGAAAATCCGGTGATTGTTCCATTAATAAGTGAATCAAGTGCTGATTATGTTGAGGGATTAATTGCAAGTGCAAATCCAGAAGACATTTTATGTGGAAATAAACGTGAGGGAAATATAATTTATCCAACAGTTATTAAAAACGTTAAACGTACTGATCGTTTAGCAATTGAAGAACCATTTGGACCAGTATTACCAATTATTTGTTATGAGGATTTAGCAGAAGCAATCAGTATTCATAATGAAAGTGAATTTGGTTTACAAGCAAGTATTTTTGGCAAAGATATTAATGATATTTTAAATTTAGTGCCAGAATTAGAAGTTGGAACTGTAAATATTAATGGAAAAACATCTCGTGGACCAGATAATTTACCATTTACTGGATATAAAAATTCAGGAATGGGTGTTCAAGGAATTAAGTATTCATTATTATCAATGACTAAACCCAAAACAACAGTAATAAACATTTTAAATTAACTTAAAAATCAAGTATCTTTACTTGGTTTTTTTTAATGATTAAATAGTAGTAAAATGATATTAATTAATTTATTAAATCAAAAGTAAAATAGCCAGAAAAAGTAAAAAAATTGCTATAATAAGTATAAGAAGATAATCAATTTATAGAGGAGGTTATATGTTTAAAGGTTATAAACGATTATTAATGGTTTTAATTGTACCATTAATATTAATTGGAGGAAAAGTTACAATAAATGCACAAGAAACAGCAGGAGGAAATTTATCAGTAACCCTTCAAGAAGATAATACTTCTGGAATTCGCGATGCAGAATTTACAGTATATAATCAAGAAAATAAGGAAGTAACAAAGTTCTATACAGATGAGAATGGTGATGGATTATCAAAAGTATTACCATTAGGAACTTATACTATTTATGAAACAAAAGCAGCGACAGGTTATTATGAAAATAAAACTGTTTACAATGCAGTAATAACAACTAATGGTGAACAAGTGGATATTAATGGTGGAAGTCCAATAATTAATCAGAAATATCCGGTTGAAAATATTGGTCAGTTATCAGGACACGTAACAAATGAATATGGGTCAGGAATTCGTGATACAGAATTTAATGTATATGATGATCAGAATCGATTAATTACAAGTGCCAAGACAGATGAGAATGGTGATTTTTTAACTGAAAAAATCCCAGCTGGGAAGTATGTTATTCGACAAGTAGTAGTTGCTCCAGGTTATATAGAAAATAAACCATTTTATTATGGAAACATTACAGAAAAAGGTCAAGTGGTAGATATTAATAATGGAAATGATATTATCAATTATAAGTATGAAACTAATACTAGTGGAATGATTAAATTATCAGTAACTGATGAAAATGGTAATCCAGTAAGTGGTGCTGAATTTATAATTTTTGATGAAACAAATGGAAATGTTGGGAAAATTGTAACAGACGAATTAGGATATGGTATAAGTGAGGAATTAGAATTGGGGAAATATACGGTAAGTCAAACAAAAACTCCATTTGGTTATATTGAAAATAAAGGTAAATATAATGTTGAATTAAAGGAAAATGGGGTTACAGTTGATGCAAATAATGATATACCAATTATTAATTATGCTCGAGTAACCGAGGAAAATAATAATAACAGTAATAATGATAATGAAAATCAAGAAGTAACAACTGGTGATGATACAACAGCGGGAAAAGAAGAACGTCCTTCAAAGGATAGTGCAAGTAGTGAAAATCAACAAGAAAATGAAAAACCGCAAGGATTTTTTGCAAAATTAATTGACAGTTTTAATGAGTTTATTGATAATGTTAAGAATTATTTTAATAACTTGTTTTAAAAAGAATCTCTTATGAGATTCTTTTTGCAAGTACCGTTAAACTAATAAATATGATATAATACTTAAAGAAAGAAAACGAGGTTTTAGTAATGAAATTATTATTAATAGATGGATCGAATTTAATTTTTCGTGCGTACTATGCAACTGAAAAACGAGAAATTAAAACACCAAATGGAGAAGATGCAAATGCAATATATACTTTAGTAACAATGATTAATAAATTAATTGTTGAACATAAGCCAACGCATATGTTTATTGCTCTTGATACTGGGAAATCAACATTTCGCCATGAAAAGTACCCAATGTATAAAGGGAAAAGAAGTGAAACACCAGAGCGTTTGAAAAATCAATTTCCAATGGCACTTGAATTATATGAAGCAATGGGAATTAAACATTATGCAACTGAGCGTTTTGAAGCCGATGATTTGATTGCATCATATGCTAAATTAGGTGAACGTAGTAATTTTGATGTTCAAGTTGTATCGGGAGATAAAGATTTATTGCAGTTAATTAGTCCGAAAACTAAAGTATTAACACCGGGTATTGGCTTCATTAAAGAATGTAATTATGATGAAGAAATTTTTATTGAAAAATTTGGCTTTAGTAAAGATCGTTTTATTGAATATAAGGCTTTAGTTGGTGATAGTTCAGATAATATAATCGGAGTTGAGAAAATTGGTGCAAAAACGGCAGCAAAATTTATTAATAATTTTTCAAATATTGAAGAGATGATTAATTCAGCTCAAGAGGTTGTTCAGAAAATGGAAAATAAAGAAAAAATTCCGAAGGAAACAATTATTAAAGGAAAAAATGCTGAAAGAATGGCAGTAAGTGAGCAGTTATTAACTGATAATTTAGAACTTGTCAAATTAATTGAAGATGTTGATGTTCATGTTCCACTTGAAGAGTTGGCGTTTAGTGATTATAATTATGAAACGTTTATTAAATATTTAAAAAAATGTGGATTTACAAAATTAGCTAATGATTTTGCTAAAAAAGCAGGTTTAGAGGCAGAAAAAGTTGTATATAATCAGCAACAAGTACAAGAAATTACAAAATTTAATGCTAAGAAACATACTGGTAAAGAAACATTTATCTATGCTGAAACCTTAGGGGAAAATTATCATACAACTCGTGGTTTAGGAATTGGTTTTGCGAGTGAAAAAGGATTATTTTATTTACCACAAACTAAAATTGATGATGATGTGAAAGCATATATTAAAAGTGATGCCAAGAAAATTATTTATAATTTAAAACGATTAATGGTAATGTTAAATTTAAGTAGTGTTAAAGGAGTTATATTTGACCCATTTTTAGCACTTGCGTTGTTAAATCCTGAAAATTATAAAAAACCAATTGATGTAATAGCAATGCAAGAACAAATTGAAGGGCTTAAAGATCAACGTGAACTTTATGGTCCAAAGTCAAATCCGAAATTACCACTTCCTGATTTAATTAAAGAAGATATTGGAATGAAAGCTTATGTATGTCAGCAATTATACATTAAGTTAGTAAATGAATTAGAAATGAATGAATTATCTTCAGTGTTACAAACAATTGAATTACCACTTAGTCAAGTGTTGGCAAAAATGGAATTAACAGGAATTGTCATTGATGAAGACAAATTAAATGATTTAAATCACGACTTTGAAATTGAAATTGAAAAGATTGAACAGAAGATTAATTTGATTACTGATATTAATATTAAATCAACAAAGCAATTACGTGAATATTTATTTGATACAAGAGCATTACCGGATAAAGGGATTAAGAAAACTAAATCTGGTCATTCAACTGATGTTGAAAATTTATCTAAATTACGTAAATTATTGGAATTTGATGCAGAAAAATACGAAAATGATATTAAATTAATTGATTTGATTTTTGAACACCGCATGTATTCAAAATTAAATTCAACATATTTAAAGGGATTAGCTAAATACTTAGAAGAAGGAAAATTACATCCAATTTACCATCAATTATTAACAGAAACAGGACGTTTATCAGTTAGTGAACCAAATATTCAAAATATACCGATTCGTACCGAAAAAGGTCAAGTGATTCGTTCTTTATTCACAGCTCCAGCAGGGAAAAAAGTTGTTGCAATTGATTATTCACAAGTTGAATTACGAGTAATTGCACATATGGCAAATGAAGAACATATGTTAAGTGAATTTAAAGCAAATAATGATATTCACACAGAAACAGCAAAGAAAATTTTAGGACTTAATGAAGTAAGTAAAAATCAACGTAGTCAAGCAAAAGCAATTAACTTTGGGATTATTTATGGAATGAGTGCTTTTGGTTTAGCTAAACAAGTTGGAATTAGTAAAAAGGAAGCGGCTGATTTTATTGATAAATATTTAGAAACTTATCCAAATATTGAAAAATACATGAATAATTTAATTGAATTTGCTAAAGAAAATGAATATGTAAAAACAATTGACGGACGTCGTCGAAACTTACCAAATATTAATAGTTCAAATCGTTTAGAAGCAGAAAATGCTAAGCGAATGGCAATTAATACTCCAGTTCAAGGTACAGCAGCTGACATCATTAAAAAAGCAATGATTGTTGTAAATGATTATATTAAAGATACGGAAATTGATTTAGTAATGCAAATTCATGATGAACTTGTTTTCTATATTCCAGAGGCAGAAGTTGAAGAGCAAACAGCTAAAATTAAAAGTTTAATGGAAAATGTAGTTGATTTAAATGTTAATTTAGTTGCAGATGCCCAAAGTGGTGAAAATTGGCTCGAAGCGAAATAGCAATTGATGCTTATGTTATTGATGTAATCCAACAAAAAGAAGCAGATGCTCTTGTAACATTTTTAACGGAACAAGGATTGAAAAAAGCATATTTACGTGGAATGATGCGTTTGAAATCACGTAATTATTTTTTAAATAATCGATTTTTGAAAGTTAAAATAACGGGATATGATCAAGGTGATTATTTTCGATTAAAAGAAGCAACATTAATTAAATATCCAGAAAAAGAGTTAAATAATTATCGATTATATTATCAATTAATTGATATTTGTAAAGTAATGAATCAAGTACATCAAGTACTTGATTATGCTTCTTTTATAATCTTTGATTATATTATGGAAAATGTTAATGAAACAACAATTTCTCACTATAAATTATTATTTTTGATTAGTTTACTACAAAGTTTACACGTAAATATTGCAACGAATTGTTGTGCAATTTGCGGATCAACTAAACAAATAGTTAATTTTAATTTATATCAAGGAGGAATGGTTTGTGTTAATTGTAATGAACAACAAAATTATTTAAATTTAGAGCAACTAAAATTAATAAACGAAATTTATACAATGCAAATCAGTAAATTTATTAACAAAGAAATTGAACCGAAAATTATGTATGACCTAATTGACTATTTAAATAATGGTTATGGTCTTAATATTAAATGGGAGTAAAATGAATGAATTTTTAGATGTAGAATTACAGAAAAATGAAGTGGAAGAATTAGAATTACGTCCACAAACTTTAGATGATTATATTGGTCAGAAAACAGTCAAAGAAAATCTGAAAATCTTTATTAAAGCAGCAAAAATGCGTCAAGAAGTTTTAGATCACATTTTATTTTATGGACCACCTGGTCTTGGAAAAACAACATTATCAAATATTATTGCTAACGAAATGAATGTTGATATTAAAGTGACAAATGGTCCATCATTAGAAAAACCAGGAGACTTAGCGGCAATTTTATCAGTTTTAAATCCAGGTGATATATTATTTATTGATGAAATTCACCGAATGCCCAAAATTGTTGAGGAAGTTTTATACTCGGCAATGGAAGACTATAAGATTGACATCGTAATTGGTCGTGATTCACAAGCTAAAACATTAAATATTGATTTGGCACCATTTACATTGATTGGAGCAACAACAAGACCCGGAGATTTAACCAACCCATTGCGTGATCGTTTTGGAATTGATTGTCGTTTAGAGTATTATGAAGATAGTGAAATAGCTCAAATTATTGTCCGAACAGCAAATGTATTTGAGAGTGAAATTGAAACAGATGTAGCAATGACTCTAGCTAGGGCTTCTCGATCAACTCCAAGAATTGCTAACCGTTTATTTAAACGGGTGCGTGATTTCGCCGCTGTTTTAAATGATGGAATAATTGATGAACAAATAATTGTTGAAGCGTTAGAACGACTAAAAGTTGATACAGAAGGTTTAGACAAAATTGATCACCGGATTCTTGAAGGAATTATTACGCGATTTAATGGAGGACCGGTTGGACTAGAGGCACTAAGTGCGGCAATTGGTGAAGAAAAAGGTAATATTGAAGAAGTATATGAACCATATTTATTACAAAAAGGTTTTATTCACCGAACACCTCGTGGACGAATTGCTACGGAAAAAGCATATAAACACATTGGACTAGATAGTGAGTAGAAATATTTTACAGCATATTAATGAATCTAAACAAACATTTGCCAAAAAACTGTTACATCAAATTCAAAATGTCCAAGGACAAAGTTATTTAATTGATTTAGGATTTCTTGATCCAGCTGAACAAAAAATATGTGAAGATTTAGCAAATACGTATAAAGTTGCAATTATTCATGATGAATTAACATTAGAATGTGAGCGTAAACATGTTGCAATTGGTGTAGGAGTAATTGAACCAGCAATTATTTTAAAAGGTAAATATAATCCTAAATTTAATCAAGTTGAACATCGTCATGTAATGGGAACATTAATTAATAGTGAATTAGATTTTAAGATGATAGGTGACATCTATATTGGTCAGGCACATTTTGAAATATTGCTTCTTCCAGAAATTAAAGCAACGATTATGGGACAGTTTTGTGAGTTTAATAAAGCCAAAATCACCTATCAAGAAGTTGAACAAATAACAATTGAGCAACCAAAGTTAGAACAAACAACAATTATTGTTTCAAGTATGCGATTGGATAATGTTGTAAAGGCTGTAGTAAAGCAAGCACGACAAAAAAGTCAAAAATTAATTAAAAATAAAGTGGTAAAAGTAAATTATGAAACAATTGTCAATCCTAATTATGAAGTTAAAGTTGCTGATCTAATTGCGATTCAAAAATTTGGGCGACGAAAAATAATAAGCCAAGAACAAATTCGTAGCGGAAAATATCGCTTGGTTATAGAATAGAGGAAGAATGAAAACAGTAAAAGATAAAATAAAAGTATATGCTTATAAGCATAATGGTGATTTTCATCGTTTATGGCCAGAAACAGTTTTGTTAAGTGAAACAAAGGATTATTTTGTAACCGCATCACCCAATCGAAGTCGAGTAATTGAAAGTAATAATCATTATTGGTTTACGAAAGAATTTGCTTTAAGTTATTTTTCCAAGAAACGTTGGTTTAACATAATCATTATGTTTAAAGAAAATGAAGTCGTTTATTATTGCAATTTAGCTTCGCCAGTATTACTAGAATTGGATTCATTGAAATATATTGATTATGATTTGGATTATAAGTATTTTGTTAATAGTAAGAAAAATAAAGTCCTTGACCGTAAAGAATTTAATGTGAATAAATATAAGTATAATTATCCAGAATGGATTGAAAGTAAAATTCATAAAGAAATGAAAATATTACAAACATGGGTTAAAAATGAAGTCGGACCATTTTCACAAGAATTTCGTGATAAATGGTGTGAAGAGTATGAAAATAGGAGTAAGTAATGAATCAAGAAATTATTAAACAGGTAGCAAAGAATTTGCAAATTAAGGAAAAACAAGTTGAAGTTGTTTTAACAATGCTTCAAGAAAAAAATACGGTACCATTTATTGCTCGTTATCGTAAAGACCAAACAGGAAACTTAAACGAGGATCAAATTCGAGAAATTGATAAAATTTATCAATATGGAGTAAACTTAGAAAATCGTAAAGCCGAAGTAATTCGATTAATTGATGAAAAGAAAATGCTAACACCAGAATTAGTAAAGGCAATTAATGAAGCGGATAAATTGCAAATAGTTGAAGATATTTATTTACCATTTAAAGAAAAACGAAAAACAAAGGCAACAGAAGCAATTAAAGCTGGTTTTGAACCATTAGCTAACTTTATTTTAAAGTATCCACGTCAAAGTGGGGCAATCGCAAAAGAAGCCGAAAAATATTTAAATAGTGAATATCCTGATGTTGAAATGGCAATTGAACAAGCTGGATACATAATAGCTGAGAAAATAGCTGAAAATATTAAGCATCGTGAATATGTCCGAAAAAGTATTCGTCGTTTTGGGAGCTTAACAACTTCAATTAAGAAAAATGCAAGTGAACACGAAGAACTTTATAAATATGAAATGTATGGTGAATTTACTCAAATAATTAATAAATTACCAGGATATCGTATATTAGCAGTAAATCGTGGTGAAAAACAAAAAATTTTAAATGTTAAAATTGAAGTTGATCATGAACATTTAATTAATAATTTACTTAAATTTGAAACAAAAACTTTTGAAAATGATGCTAATAAATACATGGAAAATTTTGTAACAGATAGTTATAAGCGTTTAATTTATCCAGCATTAGAACGAGAAATTAGAAAAGAATTAACGCAAAAAGCACAAACGCAAGCAATTGGTTTATTTAGTGATAATTTAGAAAAATTAATTTTGGAAAGTCCAGTTAAAGATCAAGTTATCCTTGGGGTAGATCCCGCTTTTCGAACAGGTTGTAAACTTGCAGTAATCAATGCTGAGTCTAAACCACTTATTATTGATAAAATGTATCCACATCAGCCGATTAATAAAGTTGAAGCTGCGAAAAAAGTCATGGATAAATTATATAAACAATATGATTTTAGTCAAATTGTAATTGGAAATGGTACGGCTAGTCGTGAAACTGAAAAATTTGTTAAAGATTGGGCTAAAGATGCTAATTACCAAGGAGCAATAAGTATAGTATCAGAAGCAGGAGCAAGTGTTTATTCAGCAAGTAAAGTAGCACAAAATGAATTTCCCGATTTACAAGTTGAAGAACGATCAGCAATTTCAATTGCCCGTAGAGTTCAAGATCCAATGGCAGAACTTGTAAAAATTGATCCAAAATCAATTGGTGTTGGTCAATATCAACATGATGTTAATCAAAAAGAATTAAGCGAAAGTTTAGACTTTGTAATGTTAAAAGTAATCAATAGTGTTGGTGTTGATGTAAATACAGCAAGTCAAGAGTTATTAAAATATATTTCTGGTTTAGATAAAACAATTGCTAAAAATATTGTTACTTATCGTGAAGAAAATGGAAAATTTACTAATCGTAAAGAGTTATTAAAAGTACCTCGTTTAGGTCCAAAAGCATATGAACAGGCAGCTGGATTTTTAAAAATCATTGATGGAACAGAAGTGTTAGATCAAACATTTATTCACCCAGAATCATATAAATTAGCAAGAAAAATTATGGTAATAAGTGATAGTGAAAATTCAGAGATTGGAACGGATCTTATAAGTGAAAAATTAATAAAACATGAGCAAGAAATTAAAGAAATTTCGGATGATATTCATACAATTAATGATATAATTGGTGCTTTAAAACAACCAAATATCGATATTCGTGAACAAGCAAATTCAGCAACATTTTCAAGTGAAATAACAGCAATTGATGATGTGAAAATTGGAATGAAAATACCTGGTCAAGTTCGTAATATTGTTGAGTTTGGTGCATTTGTTGATATTGGAATTAAGAATGATGGACTTGTACACATTTCACAATTATCGAATAATTTTATTAAAGACGTTCGCGAAATTGTGAATATTGGTGATATTAAAGAATTCACGGTTATTGCAGTAGATGTTAAGAAAAATCAAGTTCAATTATCGTTAAAGGAGCAATAATGGAAATTAAAATGCAATTAAAACATTTGATAATTGTTGGAATTGTGGTTATTTATACGTTTGGAAGTATCTTTTTACAATTAGCAAATGAATTGTATAATCCAACTTTAAATGTTGCTTTTGTTTATAATAAAACTAATCTATTATCAGAAAATGAAGCATCAAGTATTTGGACAAATATGGAGACGATTCAGCAAAATTACAATAAAAATAATTTGAATAATCAATATGATGGAATGCAATTGGAAAATGTGAATATTTCATCGCAAATGAAATCTAAAATAAATGAATATGCTCTTAAAAACGAAGTTGTTGTTCTTTTGGGTGATAGTTATAATGATATTATAGGTGAAACAATTAAAAATAATCCACAGACAAAATTTATAATGATTGATAGTAATTATGATCGTGAGTACATGAATTTAAAAACAATTGATGTTAATAATCAAGAAAAATACAATTTTATAGCTAATAAAGTTGCAGGTGAAACGAAAACGAAAAAAGTTTTATATGTAGAAACTAATGAAAGTATTTCGGATAATTATAATATTTTTACTGATGAAATTCAAAAAATTAATCCAGAGATTGATGTTCAATATTTAATGGTTAATAATATTGATGATAAGGTTGAAATTAAAAATAAATTGACTGATCTTTATGCAACGGGAATTGATTATGTGTATGTAGATAATCAAGAATTAAATAAAATCGTGATTGAAACAACTCGTGATATTCAAAAAGAAATCGATGATAATGAAGCAGCGATTAAAGATGCTAATGCTCAAAATAAAGAAATTAAGAAAACTAATAAAGAAATATCAGAAGCGAAAAAAAGTAATATTGAAGCAACAGATAAAAATAATGATTCAAATAATGAAACAACTGGTGAAGAAGTAGCGGAAACAACAAATACAAATAATGATGAAAGTAAAAGTCAAGCTGAAGACGAAGTAATTGATCTTGTTGAAGTGCCGAAAGAATTATATCCACAAAAACAAATAAAAATAATAGTTAATGGTGAAGTTGGTGTTGATGCAAGTACTTATTATTTGGCTGACGGAACGATAAGTGAAAGTGTTGTTGCTGGTTACTTAAAATATGATATTAATTATTTTTTAGAAAAAACATTTAAAGAAATAGCTGAGTCTGAATTTAAATCAGGACAAAGTGTACTAAGTTTTAAAGATAAGACAATTGAGTACATTGAGGAGTTAGAATGAAAATAACCGAAGTAAATCGTGATCAATTAACAAATGGAATGCGTCAGTATTATGATATTAAGATTGAACATTTAGATAAAATTGTCTTGTTTCAACTGGGGGATTTTTACGAACTATTTTTTGAAGATGCAATTGAAGTTGCAAATTTATTAGAACTTACTTTAACCCAAAAATCAGCGGGATTAAAAGAAAAAATTCCCATGGCAGGAGTTCCGTTGTCAACACTTGATGTAACCGTAAAGCGTTTAATTGATTTTAATAAAAATGTTGCAATTGTTAAACAAGATGATTTAAATTCAATTGGTAAAAAGTTAGTTGAACGAAAGTTAGAGCGAATAGTTACCCCAGGAACATATTATGATGCAACATCAAATGATAATAATTTTACGGCAGCAATCAGTTATCAAAATCAAATAACTGTGGCATATGGCGATTTGGCAACAGGTGAGATGTTTGCTTGTAATTTTATTAATCAAGATGAAGCTTTTAATTATGTTGTAAGTTTAGGAATAAAAGAAGTAATTGACCCGGAAAAAGTATTTAATAGTTATGTTGATGTAGCTGAAAATATTGGTTTAACAATTACAACTGATTTTAAAACTGATGTAATTACCAATAGTGAAGAACAAGCAATCACATATTTAAAGGAGTTTTTACGTTTTGTAACACGAGATAAAATTGAACATTTACAACCAGTGCAATTTATTGATATGAACAATTATATGCAAATGTCATTACAAACACAAAAACAATTAGAATTATTGGTAACTTTAAAAGAAAATGAAACAAGTGGAACATTATATTGGTTTTTAAATAAAACAAATACAGCAATGGGTCGACGTGCTTTAAAGCGAATGATTATTCAACCTTTATTAAAAGAAAAAGAGATTAATCGTCGTCATAATATTGTAGAGTTAATGTTAAGTCAAAGTTTATTAACGGATAATACAAGTGAAGTATTAAAGCAAATCTATGATTTTGAACGATTAATTGGTCGTTTAAGTGATGAGCAAATTAATCCGAAAGAATTAAATCAACTTAAAGTATCGATTGGAAAAATACCGGAATTAAAAAGTTGTTTAAGTAGTTTTAATCATCCAATATTAGAAGATTTTGCGAATGAAATTGACAATTTAACGGATGTGTATCAATTAATTGATGAACAATTAAATGAAGATGCACCAATGCAAATAAAAGAAGGAACAATTATTAAATCAGGTTTTAATGTTGAGGTGGATCGCTTACGTGATATCAAGCAGAATTCTAACCAATGGTTAGCTAATTTTGAAATGGAAGAACGAGAAAAAACTGGAATTAAAAACTTAAAAGTTAAATATAATAAAATCTTTGGTTATTTTATTGAAGTAACAAATTCATTTTTAAACTTAGTACCAGATAATTATGTTCGTAAACAGACAATGGCTAATTGTGAACGTTACATTACCGAAGAATTAAAAGAAGCCGAAAATGATATTTTAAATGCAGCTGAACGTTTGAATATTTTGCAAGTCCAACTTTATACTGAATTAAGAATAAAACTAAAAGTGTATATCACTCGTTTACAAAATGTTGCACATAAAATATCATATATTGATGTTATGTGTGCATTTGCAACAGTTAGTAATGAAAATAACTTAGTTCGTCCAGAATTTAATCATGATAATAAAGTAGAACTAATTGATTCTTGGCATCCAATTGTGAAGAAATTAACCAAAAACTTTATTAATAATGATGTTAAATTTAAAAATAATCAAGATATAATTTTAATAACTGGACCAAATATGTCAGGTAAATCAACATATATGCGTCAGTTTGTAATTACGGTGATTATGGCACAAATTGGTTGTTTTGTTCCAGCAAAACAAGCTAATTTAAAAATATTTGATCGTATTTTTACCCGTATTGGGGCAAGTGATGATCTTGCAAGTGGAAAAAGTACCTTTATGGTCGAAATGGCTGAAACAGCGGAAGCTTTAAATAATGCAACAGTTGATAGTATTTTGATTTTTGATGAATTAGGTCGTGGAACATCAACATATGACGGTGTTGCCCTTGCTAGTGCAATTCTTGAATATATTCATGAAAATTTAAATGTTAAAACAATGTTTTCAACTCATTATCATGAATTAGTTGATTTAGAAAAAGATTATCCGAAAATAAAAAATGTTCATGTAAAAGCGAAAAAAGAAGATGGGAAATTAAAGTTTTACCATAAAGTATTACCAGGTGGAGTTGAAAAAAGTTACGGAATTGAAGTTGCAAAATTAGCAAATTTACCGGTTGAAGTAACGAATCGTGCCGGAATTTTAATTGAACAATTAGAAGCATCGCATAATAAAGTTGAATCGCAAACCAAAGTAAGTAACGTAGTTGAAACATTAAATGAACAACAAGTAACAACGGAAAGTTTAAAAAAACATCAAGTTCCACTGTTTGAATTAAATGAACCAAATGTAAAAGAACCAAAAAAAGAATCTAATGTTGGAGATTCTAAATTAGAAAATAAAATAAAAGAACTTGATTTATTGAAAATGAGTCCTTTAGAAGCATTAATCTTTTTAAATACTTTACAAAACGAATTAAAATAGTAATTTTATGCTATAATATACATGAATTAACTTTAATGTTAAAATAAGAGTGGAAATGATAGGAGAAAAATGGACATATTTTTAACAATTATGGGCTATGTAGCAGTGTTAGTTATTGGTTTAGTTGTTGGTATTTTCTTAAGTCGTTTTATTGTAAAACGTGAATTTGAAAAAAATCCACCAATTAGTGAAGAAATGATTGCTCAAATGTTACGTTCAATGGGACAACCAGCTTCAAAAAAACGTGTAACACAAATTACTAAGCAAATGCGTCAAACAAATACTAAAAAAAAGAAAAAAAAATAATGTAAAATCAAAAACAATTTTTGTTTTTGATTTTTTTAATATTATAATTAATTTTAAATATTTATATACTTAATTTTATATTAATATAATTATAATTTATATTAATAAAATAGGGGTTTTTTGGGAAACTGATTTCATTTTTCAATATTTGACACAAGTTTGGCACATATCCATGCTATACTAAAGGTGTAAAATAAATTAACAAATATTTTACATCTCTCAAATCAAAAAAACGAAAGTTTTTATCTCTCTCAATCTTAAAAAAAAGTAGCTATTAAATTAATAGCTACTTTTCTTAATGAATTCCAATAAATTTGTATTGATTATTTGTGTATTCTAATTCAACGATTGCACAATTTTTTAAGCGTGAAGATAAGTCCCAAGCAAACTTTTGGGGAAATAAATTAATCATAATACTACGGATTGCGTGTGAATGACTTGCAATTATAACAATGTTATCATCATCTTCAGTATATTTAGTTAAACCTGATACTGAACGTGCTTCAATTACTTCATCTTGCTCATAGTTTTCGATTTGGGTAAAATCGTCAACTTCATTAAATGCTTTAACATCACATGCCTCTAAAGCACCAAATTCACGTTCAATAAAACTATCATCAATAGTTCGTTCTAAAGTCCAACCTTGTTGTTCACTAATAATTTGTAGTGTTTCTTTTGCTCTTGTTAATGATGAAGATACTAAATGTGTTGGTGTAATTGTTTGGAAAAAGGGACTAATACTTGCTGCTTGTCCTTTTCCAGTTGTGTTTAAAGGATTATCAATTCGTCCTTGAATTTTCCCCATGTTATTCCAATCTGTTTCCCCATGTCTAATAATATAAAATTTCATATCAACTCCTTAAAGTTTATTATAACAAATAAAAGATAGAAAAATGCCTTAAATCTTATAAAGTTAACATTTAATATGTTATAATATTAGAGATATTTTAACGCAAGTGAGGGAATAATATGCAAATAACATCAGTGGAAAATAAAACTGTTAAAGAGTTAACAAAATTACATCAAAAAAAGTATCGTAAACAGAGTAATACTTATTTGATTTTCGGAATTAATAGTTTAAATGAAGGTTTAGCTAAGAAGATGATTAAACAAATAATAACAACTGATTTAGAATATGAAAATAATGATGTAAAAGTTATTTATGTTAATGAACATGTAATGGAGAAGATTACTAAAACTAAACCAGCACCGAGATTTTGTGCTGAAGCGATAATGACTCAAAATCAAGAATTAATATCGGAAAAAATATTAGTATTAGATGATTTACAAGATCCTGGAAATGTGGGAACAATATTAAGAACGGCTCGTGCTCTTGGGATTAAACAAGTATTTGTTAGTAATCAAACAGTTGATATTTATAATCCCAAAGTTGTAAAAGCAATGCAAGGAATTGAATTTCATTTGCGTTTTATTAAAGGGGAAACAATTGACTTTTTAAAAGAAGTTGATTTACCAATAATTACAACATTTTTAGATGAAGCAAATGAAATAACTGAAAAATGTGAAAAATTTGCGTTAGTAATCGGTAATGAAGGTAGTGGGATTAATCCTGAAGTGAAAACAATAAAACACAAGAATTGTAAAATTGAAATTGATTTTGAATCAATTAATGTTGCGGTTGCAACCGGAATTATTTTATATAAATTAAGCTAAGGAGAAAAATGATAACAGTAGAAGAAATTAAACAAGAATTTGGTATTGATATTAAAGAAGTTACTACCAAACAACAAGCAAATGATTTAAAGGTAAAATACTTTGGGAAAAAAGGATATATTAGTGAATTAATGGGACAAATGCGAAATGTTGAAGATAAAAAAGCATTTGGACAAATGGTAAATGATTTAAAACAAGAATTATTTGCCGAGTTTAATGCAGTAGAATCAGAAATTGCGGCTGCGTTATTAGAAGAAAAATTAAAAACTGATGCAATTGATGTAACTTTAGAACCACGTATGCCTCAAACAGGGATACAAAATATTTTAATTCAAACTGCACGTGAAATAGAAGATATTTTTACCGATTTAGGATTTGAAATTGCAATTGGACAAGAAGTAGAAAGTGATTATCACAATTTTGAGGCATTAAACTTAGCAAAAGATCACCCAGCACGTGATATGCAAGACACATTTTATTTAGATCCTGTTACTTTATTACGTACACATACTTCAAACATTCAATCACGTGTTTTAAGTAGTAATGAGAATAAAGAGTTAAAAATAATTTGTCCTGGTAAAGTTTATCGTCGTGATGATGATGATGCTACGCACTCACATCAATTTATGCAAACAGAAGGATTAGTTGTTGTGCGTAAAGAGGATAATCGTAGTGCAACTTTAAAAGATTTAAAAACAGTTTTAACTATTTTTGTAAATCGTATTTTTGATCGTGATGATTTACAAGTTCGTTTTCGTCCATCATTTTTCCCATTTACCGAGCCAAGTGTTGAAGTAGATGTTACTTGTTCATCATGTGGTGGATGTGGATGTGGTTTCTGTAAGAAAACTGGTTGGATTGAAGTATTAGGAGCAGGAATTATTCATAAAAATGTCTTATCACTTGCTGGATATGATAGTGAAGAATTTACAGGGTTTGCTTTTGGAATTGGTGTTGAGCGAATTGCATTATTAAAACACAATATTGAAGATATTCGTAATTTATACCAAAATGATATGCGTTTCATTGAACAATTTAAATAAGAACATAAGGGGTAAAAATGTATATAAGTCAAGAAGAATTAAAAAATAATAATATCGATTTAGATTTAACAACTTTAGAAAATAATCTTGTCCAATTAGGTCATGAAGTTGAGTCGGTAACAACTTTTGGAAATGATAAAGTTGTTGTGGGAAAAGTATTAACATGTGAAAAACATCCAGAAGCTGATCGTTTAAATGTAACAACAGTTGATGTAAATGGTGAAGAGGAATTACAAATTGTTTGTGGAGCACCGAATGTTGCTGCCGGTCAATTAGTACCGGTTGCTCTTGTTGGTGCAAAATTCGGTGATTTTAAAATTAAAAAAGCAAAATTACGTGGAGTTGTTTCAATGGGAATGATTTGTTCATTAGCTGAATTAGGAATTGAAGATTCATTGTTAACAGAAGATGATAAAGCTGGAATTCATGTATTTGCTGAAAATGTTGAAGTTGGTCAAAATGCTTTTACTGCTTTAGGACTTGCAGATAATGTTTTAGAACTAGGATTAACAGCAAACCGTGGAGATTGTCAATCATATGTTGGAGTCAAACGTGATTTAAGTGCATTATTAAACACTAAATTAGCGATAACTAGTTCAGATGTAACAGAAGAATTTACAACAGAATTTACACTTAGCAATAATGATGAAGCTTCAAAACAATTAACAGCAGTAGAAATTACTAATGTTAAATGGGAAAAATCACCAATGTGGTTAAAAATCTTTTTAGCTAAACACCAAATTAAAGCACAAAATGTAGTTGTTGATTTAGCAAATTATGTGATGTTACAAACAGGTGTACCAATGCATGCTTATGATGCTGATAAAATTGTAGGTGGCTTAAATGTTACACGAATAAATGCTAAAGAAAAGTTTGTTGCTTTAGACGAAGTTGAATATGAATTAAAAGCGAATGATTTAGTAATTAAAGATGAAGAAAAAACAGTAGCAATTGCTGCAGTAATGGGAAGTAATGCGACAAAGGTAACAGCTGATACGAAGCGTATTCTATTAGAAATTGGTAATTTTGATCCAACAAGTGTTAGAATTAGTGCAAATAGTATTGGTCGTAAAACTGATGCATCAAGTCGAGCAGAAAAAGGAATTGATCCAATGCAAATTAATAATGCATTTGCTATGTTTATTTCAGAACTTAAAAAAATTCAAGCAGTACAAAATAGTCAACTTATATCAACGGAAATTAAAACAGATGATGCCCAACAAGTAATATTAAAATACAATGAAATTAAAGTCGTTTTAGGAATCAATGTAACAAATGAACAAGCTAAAACAATTTTAACTAATTTACATTTTGAAATTGTTAATGAAACAGAATCAGAATTAACAGTTCAAGTTCCAACATGGAGATTTGATATTGATAATGATCATGATTTAATTGAAGAAATTATTCGAATCATTGGTATGGAAGCTGTGGAAGTAAGTGATGTATTAACAACAATTATTCCAAAAGATAAAGTGATTTTAGATCGAAAAATTCAAATTGAACGTGAAGTTGAAAAGGTAATGTTAGGAACAGGATTAAATCAAACAATTACATATTCACTTGTTAATGCCAATGATTTAACAACTTTTAATCAAAGTGAAGAACAGGCTGTTAAATTAATGATGCCATTATCAAATGAACATGCAGTTTATCGTCAAAGTTTAATTCCAAGTTTAATAAGTGTTGCTAAATATAACTTTGGTCGTCAGCAAAAAGCAATTAATATTTTTGAAATTGCTAATACATATCGTCAAATTGATGAAGAGTTAATTGAAGAATATTTAGTAAGTGGTGTTATCGGTGGTCAAAAGGCAACTTATTATGCAAACGAAAAAACTAATTATGATTTCTATGATGCAAAAGGAGCTATTTGTACATTATTAGATTATTACAATCTAAATTACCAAATTATTCCAGCGACAACAAACATTGCTGAATTAAATCCGTATGCTCATGCAGATATTATCGTTGAAGATCAATATGTAGGATTTATTGGAAAACTTCATCCTAATTATGATGCTAAAATAAAAACAGATTTATTTGTTTTTGAACTTAATTTGAAAAAAATAGAAGATAAGTTAGTAAAAGAAATTAATTATAAGCCAGTTTCAACGCAACCAGAAGTAGAACGTGATTTAACAATTACAACAAATAGAACAGAAATTTATGGGGAAATTGTTGAAGTATTTACTGATATTAAGCATTTAAAAGCAGTTAAACTAAAAGATGTTTATGCAGGTGATAAGATTGATGCAGAATTAAAAGCTACA
The DNA here is from genome assembly GCA_049070185.1 of Mollicutes bacterium SLUWU-24. Taxonomy (GTDB): domain Bacteria; phylum Bacillota_I; class Bacilli_A; order UBA3375; family UBA3375; genus CAZFWW01. The sequence continues at coordinate 114,364 of JBLYTW010000001.1, forward strand.
ACATTTACTTTAACATTTGCTGATGATAATGAAACTTTAACAGGTAAAGATATTGATACTGAAGTTGAAAAGATTATTACTAAATGTGAAGAAAAACAATATATAATTAAACGTTAAGGAGAGCAATGAAAATAACAATTCCACGAGGAACATTTGATATTAGTGAAAATAATATGCGAATGCGTGAACAAGTACTAGAAGATATTTTTAAGTTAGCAAAAGCATATGGGTTTGAACAAATCCAAACACCAATCTTTGAAAGTACAAATTTATTTAAACGTAGTGTTGGTGATGAAACTGATATCGTTAGTAAAGAAATGTATACTTTTAATGATAAAAAGGGACGAGAAATCACATTACGTCCGGAACTTACAGCACCAGTTGTTCGTAGTTATATTGAAAATAAATTTTATGCAACAAATCCAAATTTAAAGGCATTTTATTATGGACCAGCATTTCGTTATGAACGCCCGCAAGCTGGAAGATTTCGTCAATTTCATCAATTTGGAGTTGAAAGTTTTAATACGAGAAATCCTCATCATGATGCGGAAATAATTGGACTTGCTGCGAGTATTTTAAATCACTTTAATTTAGGTGATAAAATTGAATTAAAAATTAATTCATTAGGACAAAAAGCTGAACGTCAAGATTATATTAAAAAATTACAAAACCATTTAACAGCACATGAAGCTGATTTATGTAGTGATTGCCAAACAAGATTAACAAAAAATCCATTACGAGTTCTTGATTGTAAAGTATGTAGTGAAAAAGAAGTAATGCAAACAGCACCAAAATTATTAGATAGTTTAGGACAAGAATCAAAACAATATTTTGAAACGGTATTAAGTACGTTAGATAGTTTAGGAATTACTTATACAATTGATCATAAATTAGTTCGTGGACTTGATTATTATAATGATACTGTGTTTGAATTTGTTTTAAATAGTAACAATGCTCAAAATACGATTATTGGTGGTGGACGCTATGATGGTTTAGTTGAACAATTAAATGGTCCAAGTACACCAGCATTTGGCTTTGGTCTAGGGATTGAACGTTTAATTGAAGCGGTTAAAGAAAATAATCCTACAATAATTGATAGTTTTAATCGAACAACAGATGTATATTATATGCCACTTTGTGAAGAAGCAGAAGCAATGGTAATTAGTTCAATGGCTAAATTACGTTTTGCGGGAATTAGAACTGAATATGCTGGTAGTATAAAATCACTAAAAGCAAACTTTAAGCAAGCAGAAAAGTTAGAAGCTGTATTTGCAGTAATTATTGGTGAAGATGAAGTGAAAAATGGTTATGTAACGGTTAGAAATTTAATTAATCGCGAAGAAGATAAAGTAAATTTAAGCGATTTTGAACAGGAAATAACGGAGGAAAATTAAGATGAGTTATAATGAAAGAACAAATTATTTAGGGAAATTAAATAAAGAAAATATTGATGAGAATGTTAGAGTAATGGGTTGGATTAAAAAACATCGTAATTTAGGTGAATTAATTTTTATGGATGTTCGTGATATAACAGGTTATTCACAAGTTGTAATTACTAATGCTAATGAAAAATTATTTGATTTAGCAAAAGGGTTACGTGCTGAAACAGTTATTTGTGTTGAAGGAGTTGTTAAAGAACGTCAAGATAAAAATAACGAAATTCCAACAGGTGAAATCGAAATTATTGCTTCAACAATTGAAATTATTAATGAAGCAAAAGCATTACCAATTCAAATTGAAGATGAACTTGATGCCAGTGAAGAAGTACGTTTAGCTTATCGTTATTTAGATTTACGTCGTCCGATAATGACAAATAATTTAGTAAAACGCCATAAAATTTTAAATTCATTACGTAACTTTTTAAATACAGAAAACTTTATTGAAGTTGAAACACCAATTTTAACTAAAGCAACTCCAGAAGGGGCGCGTGATTATTTAGTTCCTTCACGTGTAAATGAAGAACAATTTTATGCATTACCACAATCACCACAAATTTATAAAAACTTATTAATGATTGCGGGACTTGATCGTTATTACCAAGTAGCAAAATGTTTCCGTGATGAAGATTTACGTGCTGATCGTCAACCAGAATTTACGCAATTAGACATCGAAATGTCATTTATGAGTGAACAAGAAATTCGTGATTTAATGGAAAAAATGATGAAACAATTAATTCTTGAAGTTGAAGGACGTGAAATGACAGAACCTTTCCCGGTTTTAACTTATGCTGAGGCAATGGATCGTTTTGGTAATGATAAACCAGATACACGTTTTGCAATGGAAATTAATGATGTAACAAATATTTTTAGTGAATCAACATTTAAAGTTTTTGCTAGTGCTGAATATGTAAGATGTTTAAAGGTAGAAAATGCAGCTGATAAATATTCACGAAAAGATATTACTAAATTAGAAGATTTAGCCAAAAAACATCATGCTAAAGGAATGGCATGGCTAAAATATAATGATTCTGAGTTAACAGGACCAATTGCTAAATTTTTAAGTGAAATAGAAAAAACAAATTTAATTTCAGAATTAGCTTTAAATGATAATGATTTAATCTTATTTGGTGCGGATACATATGATGTTGTATGTTCATCACTTAGTGCTCTTCGTAATCACTTAGGTGCAGAATTAGGATTAATTGATGAAGATAAATTAAACTTCTTATGGGTAATTGATTGGCCAATGTTTGAATATGATGCTGAATTAGAGCGTTATTTTGCAATGCATCACCCATTTACAATGCCAAAAGATAATAAGTTTATTGAACCAGATAAAACAATGGCTCAAGCATATGATTTAGTTTTAAATGGTTATGAATTAGGTGGGGGAAGTATTAGAATTAATAACCCACAAATTCAAGCCCAAATGTTTGAATTATTAGGGTTAGATGATGAAGAGGTTCAAGATAAATTTGGCTTCTTAATGGAAGCATACCAATATGGTGGACCAAGTCATGGTGGTATTGCTTTTGGAGTTGATCGTTTAGCAATGATTTTAACAAAATCTGAATCAATTAGAGATGTAATTGCTTTTCCAAAGAACAATCGTGCGCGTGAATTAATGATTGATGCCCCAAACTTTGTTGAACAAGAACAATTAGATGAATTACATATTAAATTAAAATAATCATGTTATTTGCTACCATGAAAAAACAGCGACGTATAAAGTGTTCTTTGTATGTCGTTTTTGTAATATAACAGAAATGAGGAAAATGAAAGAAAAAGATTTAACAAAAGGTTCAATTTTAAAAAATATTTTAATTGTGGCTATTCCATTAATATTGACGAATATGGTAAATATGTTGTATAACTTTACTGATATGTACTGGATATCACAAATTGGACCAGAAGGGGTTAGTGCTGTTGGAACAACCGCACTATTTATTTGGATGGGTGCAAGTTTAATGATTGTTGTAACTTTAGGAACCCAAATTCGAATATCGTATGCTAAAGGAAAAAAGGATGAGGAACAAGTGAAGAAAATTAGTGCAACCGCCCTTAAATATGCACTAATGGTATCAATTACTTATGGTTTGTTTCTATTTGTTTTTGCCAATCAAATAATTGGTTTTTTCAATATTGAAAACGAAATGACATATACATGGGCAGTTCATTACTTACGAATTTGTACATTCTTTATTATTTGTATTTCAATTAATCAAACCTTTATGGCAATTTATAATGGACTTGGTAATACAATTAGTGTTTTATTAATCATGTGTACGGGATTAATAATCAATATGATTTTAGATCCAATTTTTATTCATGTATTAGATTTAAAAGTCGTTGGTGCAGCATTAGCAACATTCTTCTCAAGTTTAACATCAACAATTATTTTTATTGTTTATAGTATGAAAAAAAGCCATTTACTTACTAAAATAAAAACAAAAATTGATTATGATGAAATTAAAGCAATTACTAAATTAGGAATTTATCCAACAATTCAAAATATGATGTTTGCCGGAATTGCGATGATAATAACTCGTTTTGTTTCAACTTTTGGTGATGAAGCAATTGCAATCCAGCGTGTTGGAAATGATATTGAATCATTATCATGGATGATTGGAATTGGAATCACTTCAGCAATTGGTGTGTTTGTTGGTCAAAATGTTGCTGCAAATCGCTATGATCGTGTCCGTGCTGGTTCACGAATTATGGTAATAACAATGCTTGGTTATGGGATTTTAGTTACAAGTTTATTTATCTTCTTTCCGGAAAATATCTATCATATTTTCTTTGATGAACCAATTTATATTCAAATGGGAGTAGACTATTTATTAATTGCGGCATTTGCCCAAATTCCAATGATAATGGAATCAACATTTACCGGAATATTTAATGGATATCAAAAGACAAATATTGCTCCATTTTTCAGCATTAGTGGAAACTTATTACGAATTCCCCTAGCCTATTTCTTATCATTAAGTTTAGGATTAAATGGAATCTGGTTTGCCCTATTAATATCTTCAATTTATAAAGGAATTGGTTTAATTGGTGCATATATTTATTTACAATTTACTCATAAATTAGCTAATAGTTAAGAAAAAATAACTCTTTAAAAGAGTTATTTTTTAAATTAAAATTTGATTCCATTTTTCGATTAAAGCCTCACGACTATATTTATCAACAGTTGTTGCAATTTGTTGACGATTTTGTTTAAAATCAATAATTTGTTCTAAAGTATTAGCTAATGCTTGTGGGGTATTTTCTTGAGCAATAAAACCATTTACGCCATTAATAATATTGTCTTGTTGTCCGTACTTAAATGAATATGAGGCAATGGGACAACCATTTGCTAAACTTTCAATTATTGATAAACTATTACCTTCTGTACGAGTAGCAATAATTGTTGCAAGTGATTTTTGCAGTTCATTATTTCCATCTGCTGTAAATCCTTTTAATTGAATTTTATTACCAGGATTTAAATATTTAATGTATGCTGCTAAATTATCTTTTTCATCACCATCACCATAAATGTCTAAATAATAATCTTGGTGGTTTTGCCAAAAAATTGTAAAAGCTTTAACGGCATCAAGAATTTGTTTAGATTCAGCAAGGCGTGAAAGAATAATAAAGCGCTTATCGTCATAAATAACATTAAGTTTTCTTTGTTCAATTGGATGACCAATAACGGAAATATCAATTCCTCCATATTCTGGATGATTACGAATATCTTCGGCTTGTTCTTCGGTTAAGACAATAAAACGATGATGAGAATTTTGTGGCATTGGAAAGACATGTTGGAAACGTGTTTTAAGGGTTTTGTTTGGTTTTAAATGATCCCCATGGAAAACGAAGAATAATTGGGCATTTTTAAGCTCAGCATCAATGACATTTTTATCTTCTAAACGTGGATCGATAATTACATTACAAGTTTCTGTACCAATGTATTTGCTAATCCAAAATGTTTTATATTCGTTATAACTTTTAAAAGTTATTTTATCTTCAGTATATTTACCATTTGCATATTCAATATGCACGACTTGGTTTTTATTTTTTTTCAATTCGTATTTGAAAGTTGTATGTAATGAACCATCAGCATTATAGAAATATGAATCTGTCATCTTTTTACCTGTTGGATAAAAAGCACGTCGAATTAATGAACCATCAGTTGCTAATGTATCAACATGTGAACACTTTTTTGAAAGTGGAATTAAATGCTTTACGCGTTCAATATTATTGCTTCCTTCATAAAGTTCGGTTTCAATTACAGTCGTTCCGTAACTAGTTTTTGTAGGGATTTCGTATTTTTGAAGAGCAGTTTCTTTACGCATATCTAACCACATTGAAGTTGTCTTAACGCTACGAGGAATAATGTTATCGGCATAGAGATTTTCAAATTTTTCTGCTAAGTTATAATCAATTCCTGTAAATAAAATTTCAACCTCATAGCCATTGGCATCTAATAATTCTGCTCTTTGTAATAAACTTTTTGTTCTCCCACCATATTTATACGGTAAGACATTTGTTAATATATATACTTTTTTCATTATACTCCTTATAAAATCTCTAATACTTATTTATTAATAATTGTAACATATATGTATTACAATTATTAGTAAATATTGGACAAAAATTAAAAAAATGAATATTAAATATTTTTTGCTTAAATAAAATCGATTTCCAATATATTTTGCGTATAATTATATTAAGGAGTGATAATGGGAAAGAAAATTTTTGTTTGTAATGAATGTGGATTTGAAAGTGTAAAATGGTTTGGAGCGTGTCCAAGTTGCAAAGCATATAATACTTTTTTTGAACAAAAACAAAATACAGATGTGTCAATTGCAAATGTAAATCAAAAATTGGTAATCCAAACTGGAAAGATAACTCAATTAAGTGATGTTGTTGTGAAAGAAAACCAACGAATAATGGTTAATAATCCTGAAATTGATCGGGTATTTGGTCAAGGAATTGTTGAAGGATCATTCACTTTAATTGGAGGACAACCTGGAATTGGTAAGTCAACATTAATGTTACAAATTGTAAGTGAGATAGCTAAAGAAAAACAAGTTTTATATGTAAGTGGTGAGGAATCATTAAGCCAAATAAAATTACGTGCAATTCGTTTAGGGATTAGCAATCCAGAAGCAATTAACATGTTAAGTACTAATAATTTAAATTATGTTCTTGAAGTATGTCAAAAAGCAAAAATTGAAGTGTTAATTATTGATTCAATTCAAACATTATATTTGGAGGGGGTAAATTCTTTACAAGGAACAACTGCCCAATTAAAAGCGTGTACAATGGAATTAATGAAGCACGCTAAGGTTAATAATATAACAACATTAATTATTGGTCATATAACAAAAGAAGGTGAAATTGCTGGTCCGAAGCAACTTGAGCATATGGTTGATACAGTTCTTTACTTGGAAATGGAAACAGATAGTAAAAATCGAATATTGCGAAGTTTTAAAAATCGTTTTGGTTCAATTAATGAAATTGGAGTATTTACAATGAATAAAAATGGTTTAAAACCGTGGGAATACCCGACTAATGAAGGACTAAATAATAATCAAGAAGTAGGTAATACCCGAACATTATCAATTGCTGGTGATCGAGTATTTATAACTGAAGTCCAAGCTTTAATTAATCCGATTGATTTTGGAAATCCGAAACGGATAACAAGGGGAGTTGAACAGAATCGTTTAAATATTTTAGTGGCACTTTTGGAAAATAAAACGCAACTTGATTTTAAAACAGAGGATATTTTCTTGAAAAATAACAATCCAATCGGTACTGTTAATAATTTACTTGATTTAGCGATTGTTATAAGTTTAGTTGCACTTAAACTTAATCGTCCAATTAAGCAAAATCAATTATTTATTGGTTCGATAAGTTTAAACGGGAAAATTGAGCCGCTTGAAATTGAACAAAATTTAAAATTATTATCGCAGGCAGGTTTTAAACAAATTATTGGAAACGTTGTAAATAAAGATAGTGAAATCCCGATAATTAAAGTACAAACATTAACAGAATTACTAAATTATGTATTTAAATAGATTTTCTGATAAAATATATATAGTACGAAAAGGAGATTTATGGGAAGAGCATTTGAAGTAAGAAAAGCCTCAATGATGAAAACAGGTTTAGCAAAAGGAAAAATATATTCTCGTCATAGTAAAGAAATTTATATTTGTGCGAAAAATGGTGGAACAGATCCAGAAGCAAATTTAAGTTTAAAACGATTAATTGAAAAAGCGAAAAAGGACCAAGTACCTGCTGATGTAATTAAACGTGCAATTGATAAAGTAAGTAGTGGTGCTGGTGAAGACTATAAAGAAAATCGTTATGAAGGTTTTGGACCAAATGGAAGTACAATATTAGTTGATTGTTTAACAGATAACGCTAATCGTACAATCAGTGAAGTTAAAAATTGTTTTACAAAAACTGACAATAAAATTGGTGTAAGTGGTGCTGTAAGTCATATGTATTCACACGTAGGAATTATTGACTTAAGTAATACTGATGAAGATACAGTAATGGAAACATTATTAATGGCTGATTTAGATGTTAAGGACATTGAAGAAGAAGATGGAATTATTAGTGTTTATACAGAACCTAGTGACTTTTTAGCAGTTCGTAATGAACTTGCAAATGCAATTGGTGAAGATAATATTGAAACAGATGAAATTACGTGGGTTAGTAGTATTGAAGTTGAATTATCAGGTGATGATCAAGCATCATTTGAAAAGTTATTATCAATGTTAAACGAATGTGATGATGTTCAAAATATCTATCATAATGTTTCAAATATGTAATTAAATGAAATAATTTACCACAAGAAGAAAAATGTGTTATACTAATATTGTGTTAGAAAACACAAATTTAATTTTAAACTTAATATATTCGTGTAGCAATACACGGAAGGAAAATAAAAATGAACGATAAAAATTTACAAGATTATAAAAAAATTTGGGAAGAATATTACAACCAAGTTAAAAAATAATCAGTAAAGAATATATATTTAAGGACGGATATTTATATCTGTCTTTTTTCTTTGATTAATTAAAGAAAAATGTTAAATTGATTTAGATTGGAGTAATGTTTATTGAAACTCAAAAATTTATGTAGTAAAATAGAAATAAAGTTGTTGTAAGGAGGAAGATGGAACTAGTTAGTGCTTGTTTGGTTGGGAAAAATTGTCGATATGATGGGAAAAATTGTTATTGTAAAGCTGTTGCCGAATATGTAGAAAATAATCGGGAACAAGTTATTTTAATTTGTCCCGAAGAATTAGGAGGATTAAGTACCCCACGAATTGCTTGTGAAATAAAAAATAATCGGGTGGTAAGTAAAGATGGTGTTGATACAACTAAGGCGTTTAAAGCAGGTGCCAACCAAGTATTATCAATCGTTAAAGAATATGATATTACACGGGCAATAATGAAAAGTAAGAGTCCATCATGTGGATATCAGCAAATTTATGATGGGACTTTTAGTGGTAAATTAATTAAAGGAAATGGCTTAACAACTCAGTTATTGATTGATAATCAAATACCAGTGATAAGCGAAATTGATTTTGAAAAGTTAACTTAATGTAAAAATAATGTAAAAAAACTTGACATTGAATAAATTTGGTGTTAAACTAAAGTTAAATATAAATAGAGGTGCTTTAAATTAAAAGTAAAGATTAAGAGTTTACCAAAAACATTGATTAATCTTAAAAGGAATTTAGAGCCGAAATAAAATAATTGGTACTTATTTTATTGGTGTAACACAATAAGAGGTGTTATACTCCCGTTAAAAACGGAGGCGCTATTTAATTATTAACTTTTGGATATGAATTAAGATTAGTAATTAAAAAAGCAGCCCTTCGGGTTGCTTTTTCTATTTATATTTAGAAAGAAGGAGAAATGAAAAAAGTATTAGGACTTATTACAATTTTTGTATTAGTATTGGCTGGATGTCAAAAAGAAGAAGATCCATTAGCAGATGGAGTTTTAACAATTGGAATGGAAGCAGATTATGCTCCATATAACTGGACAACAACAAAGGAAAAAGGAAGCGATAATGCGGTAGCAATTAGTGGAAATAATTCGTATGCTGATGGTTATGATGTTCAAGTTGCACAAGCAATTGCGGATGATTTAGGTGTTAAACTAGAGATTAAGAAAATTGCTTGGGATGGTTTGATTCCGGCATTACAATCCAATGAAATTGATGCGATAATTGCAGGGATGTCACCAACAGAAGAGCGACGCCAACAAATTAATTTTACGGATCCATACTTTGAAGATGAATCAGAACAAGGAATTATTGTTAAAGCTGATAGTAAATATAAAGATGCTACAAGTTTAGCTGATTTAAAAGGAGCAAACATTACGGCACAAATGGGAACTTTTCAAGTTGATTTATTAGATCAAATTGAATTAGCTGCTAATGCACAAGAACCTCTTCCAGATTATGCAACATTAATGCAAGCAACAAAATCAGGAACAATTGATGGATATATAGTTGAACAACAAGTGGCTGATGCTCAAGTAAAAGAAAATAGTGATTTAATCGAATTAAAATTAAGTGATGGTTTTGTAATAAGTCCCGATCAGACTTCAACGTCAATTGGTGTGCGTAAAAGTGATGAAAAACTAGCAGAAGAAATTAATGGTTCATTGGCAAAAATTGATCAAGATACGCGAGTACAGTGGATGGAAAACGCTAAAAGTTTATCTGATAGTGAATAAGGAGAAATATGAGTTTTATAAATGATATTATCAATTTGATAGTTGGCTATTATCCACTGTTATTAGAAGGGATATTTAATACACTTTTTTTAGCAACTGTTGGTACAATATTTGGAATAATAATTGGACTTGTAATTGCAATTATTAATAATATAGAAATAAATAAGCGTGATTCAAAATTAATGCAGATATCTAAAAAGTTTTTACATATTATTGCCAAACTATATGTTGATATTGTTCGAGGAACACCGATGATGGTACAAGCAATGGTATTCTTTTACGGTTTAGCATACGGGGGAATAAATTTAGATCCGTTATTTGCTGGTTTATTAATAATTTCATTTAATACGGCAGCTTACATTGCAGAAATTATTCGTTCGGGAATTAATGCAATTGATTCAGGACAAATGGAAGCCGCAGTAAGTTTAGGTTTGTCACATAAAATGGCAATGACAAAAATCATTTTACCGCAAGCTTTGAAAAATACAATTCCCGCATTGATGAATGAATTAATTGTTAATGTTAAAGATACTTCAGTTCTAAGTGTAATTGGCGTAACTGAGTTGTTTTATATGACTAAAGGAGCAGCAAGTCAAAATTATTTATATTTTCAATCATATGTATTGACGGCAATTATATATTTAATTTTAACTAAGTCTTTAACATTAATATTTACGTGGATTATTAAAAAATATGTCGATAAAGAAGATAAAATGGAGATTTCGGTTCCACAAAGCCAAACAGCTCCCGAGGTGATATAATGCAAGAAATAATTAAATTAACAAATATTGAAAAAAGTTTTGGTAATAAAGAAGTATTAAAAGGAGTAAACGTTAATGTAAAACAAGGAGAAGTAATTAGTATTATTGGTCCAAGTGGAAGTGGGAAAAGTACACTGTTACGTTGTATTAATTTACTGGAAGAACCAACAAACGGTGATATTACATTTAAAGGAACTTCTCTATTAAATCAGGATGTTGATGTTGCGAAAATGCGTTCACAAATTGGAATGGTATTTCAACATTTTAATTTATTTGCTAACTTATCAGTTTTAGACAATTGTACAATTGCTCCAATCAAAGTTAAACAAATGGCAAAAGAAGAAGCAGAAACTAAAGCAATTGAATTATTAACAAAATTTGGTTTAAAAGATTTTATTAACGTTCGTGTTAGCTCTTTATCTGGAGGTCAAAAACAACGAGTAGCAATTGCTCGTGCTTTAACAATGAACCCGGAAGTACTATTATTTGATGAACCGACAAGTGCTTTAGATCCAGAAGTAATTGGTGATGTATTGGCAATTATGCGTGAAATTGCCAATGAAGGAATGACAATGGTAGTAGTAACTCACGAAATGGATTTTGCTCGTGATGTGTCCGATCGAGTATTATTTATGGATGGTGGACAAATAGTCGAAGAAAACCATCCAGAGGTTATTTTTAATAATCCTGAGCATAAACGGACAAAAGAATTTTTACATCGAGTAATTAATCATTAATAAAATGGCTTTAATAAAACTTAGGGTATTCACAATGTACTTTATTAATAATTATGTATGGGTTATTAGTAATACTAGAAACTAGATTATAATTTCTTATATGTTTTAACATCTCTTTAAGAAAAAGAAAAGAAGACTGCGATAACAGTCGAAATTTCCTTTTTTTAACTTTAGAGTTTAATATGTAAATGTTCCAGTTAAAATTATATGTAGTTGCAGAATTGATACACTAGACACAGAAAAAAGAGTAGAATTTTCTACTCTTTTTTATTATTAAACCAAATCTTTGTAAATGTTTTACCACGTTTTTGACACATGATAATGATATAATAGTTTTGTATAAAAGATTTATAAATGGGAGGAAATATGAAGGGGGAAATTGCAAAGAAAAACTTAGCAATATTTTTACTTTCTATAATTAATTTAAGTGCTTTGGGACCAGTTATCGTATCGGCTACGGAACTAAAAAGTCAAACTAGTAAAAAAATAAAAATAGAAAATAAAGTAGAAAATTCGAGAGTTACAACGGAGAAAAAAAATGAGTATAAGAAACTATTAGAAAATATTGATGGTGAAATTATAGGGACAAGTAATATTGAAAATACAGGTGTAAAAGAATACAGTGAATTATCAAAAAATGAAAAAAATATTTTTGCTAAAAATGCTGAAGAGATTTTAGAAGTCTTAGAAAAAAATTTAGAATATGAAAATGATATCCCCAAATTATTGGAAGATAAAAATTTACAAAATGAAAACTGGGAAATTTATCAAAAAGATAATGATATACTTGTAAAATTCCCTAATTTTAGTACTTATCTTGTAGACAATGAATATATAAATTATATAGAGCCAGTAAAATCAGAAAGAGGAGGTTATACCTATAAATATACTAGCAAAACGACGAATAAAGAATGGGTAAAGGCATTGGATACAATTTCTTTTGCATCAGGAGCAATAGGTTGGAGAACAAAATCAGCAGTAGCAGGAGGAATTAGTCTTACAGCAACAGCATTTAGTTATGTAGGTCAAAGATCATATAAAACTTTTTATAAAAAGACAAAAGTATATGTAAGTAACAGTTGTCCATTTAAAGGGAAAAAAATAGTATATTGGTATCAATATTCAAATTATTCAGGAAGAACAATAAAACCAGTAAAAACATATTATACAGATAATACAACTTCTTATCAGAAATGTTAATAATGGGAAATATATATTTAATAAACTTCCTTATAGTAATATTATTGGTGTTAGGGGAGTTAGATATATTCGAAGGATTAATTGTAATTATAATAGGAATATTAAATTGTATAAATATGTTTAAAGAAAAAAATAAGAAATAATTAAATATAGAAAAAATGACACCGATATTCTAACGATGTCATTTTTCTTGTATTTATATTAAACTAATTATCTGTGTAATTCAAGATTATGTTCATGTGGAATTAAATCAATATTTACCATGTACCAATCAACAATTTTACATTCTAATCTCTCGTATAAATCATCTTCCAAATAGGGATTTTCATAATCCAGTACTGTTGCAATATCTATTTTTATTTGACTAATATCATCACTATTAAATATACCTGAATTAATTAATGTATTTTCAATATATTTTGCCAATATTTCATATCCTGAATCCCAATTCATATTTCCATTTCTATGAGATTCATCCCATAATTTTCCGAGTGCACGGATTAATTCTCCTTGAACTGTCTCTGCTTGCCCGCATTTTGGAACATAATTTTTCCATAAATACTTGGCTTTTTCTCTGTATTCTTGCTTAGTTATTTTAAATTACTCCTTTTAACATGCTCTTATCTTTGCATTTTTATTTATATGTTGTTGCATATTATCAATAAGTTTTCGTCGACTTATTAAATGTTTCGTTTTGATTTTGGTATTTTGTTCTTAATCTCTTAAAATTATCCTTATAATTAAATGTTACTTTTATTACTTGGTTATATTCTTGATTTACAAATCTAAAATGTTCAAGATAATAATATTCTTAAAGATCATTAAAATAAAAAGCTGAACCTCAAATTAATCAGATTCAGCACTTTTATTTTAAATTGTATTTCCAATGGATTATCCCAATTACTAGTTGTTTTCCAAAGTAAAAGCATCACTAACTTCACGAACGTGAATAACACCATCTTTTATATCTGTAACATGATATTCTAAGTGTTCATCTTTAGTATAACGAACAACTATTTGTTTATCATATAAATAGTAAGTTGGTTTGATTCCTTGCGAACCAAGTCCAATGTTTGAAGCACTATTTCCTAAAATTGTACCAATTGACCATTTCTTATTTTGAGTTTGATCCAAACTAATTGGTTCTAATTTCTCAACATCAAATTTTTCACTTAAATACTTATCCATAAATCCTCCTTATATAATAATTATAACAAAAAGTTAATGGTAACAATTAATTAACAATTTATTTTTAAGATTCGCTCATAAATGTGTTAAAATAAGAGATAAAGGAGTTTTTAATATGGGTCAAAAATACGATGGTAGTAGTATTAAAGTACTAGAAGGATTAGAAGCTGTAAGAAAGCGTCCCGGAATGTATATCGGAAGTACCGATGGGCGTGGACTTCACCACTTAATTTGGGAAATAGTTGATAATGCGATGGATGAAGCATTAAACGGCTATGGTGATGAAATAACGGTAATTATTAACAAAGATAATTCAGTAACAGTTAAAGATAAAGGACGTGGAGTACCAGTTGATATGCATGAATCTGGTGTTCCAACCTCACAGTTAATTTTTACTAAATTACATGCTGGAGGAAAATTCGGTGGTGATGGTTACAAAACTAGTGGAGGATTACATGGTGTTGGTTCTTCGGTAGTAAATGCTTTAAGTACAAAAGTGGCTTTAACAATATATCGTGATGGACATAAATGGTACCAAGAGTTTAGTGATGGGGGAAGTAAAGCAAGTGAGCTTACTAAACTTGGAAATAGTCGGAAAACGGGAACAGAAGTTACCTTTTTTCCTGATCCAACCATCTTTTCAACCTTAGAATTTGATTTTAAAATAATTGCTCGTCGACTTCAAGAATCAGCATTTTTAAATAGTAATTTGCGTATTATTTTGGAAGATAAACGAACAGATACATTAATTGAATATCATTATGAAGATGGAATTCGTGAATTTGTTGAATATTTATCAAGTGGGAAAAAAACAGTAACACAACCAATAGTTATTAATCCGACAATAGACAGTAACGAAATCGAAGTTGAAATTGGTTTACAGTATAATGAAAATTATAATGAAGAAATAATTTCTTTTGTTAACAATGTTCGTACAAATGATGGAGGAACACATGTTTCTGGATTTAAAATTGGTTTAACTAAAATTATTAATGAGTATGCTCGTAATAATGCTTTATTAAAAGCTAAAGATAAAAATTTAGAAGGTGCTGATGTACGTGAAGGGTTAATCACAGTTATTTCGATTAAAATTCCGGAACATCTATTACAATTTGAAGGACAAACAAAAGGAAAATTAGGAACACCTGAAGCTCGTAGTATTGTTGAAAATGCAGTTTATACTAATTTAATGTTGCATTTTAATAAAAATAAAAATGAAACAGCTAATATCATTAATAAAGCATTAAAATCACGTGATGCGCGTTTAGCTGCGAAAAAAGCGCGTTTAGAAAGTCGTAAAGGTAAAAATAGTAAAAAAGAAGTTATTTTATCTGGTAAGTTAACACCAGCTCAATCGAAAAAAAGCGAAGAATGTGAATTGTTTTTAGTCGAAGGGGATTCAGCTGGAGGAAGTGCCAAACAAGGACGTAATCGGAGATATCAAGCAATTTTACCTCTTCGTGGTAAAGTTGTAAATACAGAAAAGGCTCGAATTGAAGATGTACTTAAAAATGAAGAATTAGCAACAATTATCAATACAATTGGAGCTGGAGTTGGTAGTGATTTTGCAGTTGATAATTCACGATACGGAAAAGTAATTATCATGACCGATGCCGATACCGATGGAGCTCATATTCAAATCTTATTATTAACGTTCTTTTATCGTTATATGCGACCATTAATTGAAGCAGGAAAAGTTTTTGTAGCACAACCACCATTATATAAAGTATCAACATATGATAATAAACAAGTAGAATATGCATGGACTGATGAAGACCTAGTAGAAAAACAAAAACTATTTAAAAAGAAATATTATATTCAACGATACAAAGGTCTTGGGGAAATGGATGCTCCACAACTTTGGGAAACAACAATGAATCCGGATAATCGAGTATTAATCCGTGTACAAATTGAAGATATTATTAATGCCGAAGAAGAAATCACAACGCTAATGGGTGATGAAGTTAAAAAACGTCGTCAGTGGATTGAAACAAATATTGATTTTGATCAAATTGATGATTTTGAAATATAAAAAGGAGAAAAATGAAGGAACAAGTTAATGTAAAAGAATTTCTTGATTTAACAATTGAAGAAATATTCGCTGATCGTTTTGCCCGTTATTCAAAATATATTATTCAAGATCGTGCACTTCCTGATGTTCGTGATGGGTTAAAACCTGTACAACGTCGAATTTTATATGCAATGTATAAAGATGGAAATACTTTTAATAAACCATTTCGTAAGTCAGCTAAAACAGTTGGTAATGTAATTGGTAATTATCACCCGCACGGAGATAGTTCTGTGTATGAAGCAATGGTTCGAATGTCACAAACCTGGAAAGTTAACGAACAATTAGTTGTGATGCATGGGAATAATGGTTCAATTGATGGTGATAGTGCAGCAGCAATGCGTTATACCGAAGCTAAAATGAGTGAGTATGCCCAAATTATGTTAGAAAACATTGATGAAGAAACCGTTAATATGATTCCTAACTTTGATGATACAGAGCTTGAACCAACAGTTTTACCAACAAGAATTCCCAACTTATTAATCAATGGAGCAACCGGAATTTCTGCTGGTTATGCAACTGATATTCCACCACACAATCCGGTTGAAGTAATTAAGGGAGCTATTTTATTAAATGAAAATCCTGAGACAACAATCGAAGAGTTGCTTAAAGTTATTCCTGCTCCTGATTTTCCAACCGGGGGAATAATCCAAGGTAAAGAAGGACTAGAAGAAGCATATCGAACTGGTAAAGGAAAAATTGTTGTCCGTGGTGAATACGAAATTAAAAAGAATGATATTATCATTAAATCAATTCCATACGAAGTAAATAAATCAACGTTATTACAAAAATTTGAATTAATTCGTTTAGAAAAAAAAGTTTCAGGTATTAATGAAATATTAGATCAATCAGATCAAAATGGTTTGGAAATTATGATAAGTTGTAAAAAAGATGCTGATAAAGAAATAATTATTAAGTACTTATTAAAGCATACTGATTTACAAAAAAATTATAATTTTAATATTATTGCCATTAATAATCGCCGTCCGCAACAATTAGGATTATTAGCTATTCTTGAAGCGTTTTTAACGCATCGAAGAACCGTAATTTTAAATCGAAGTAATTATCGTTTAAAGCGTGCGCATGCAAAATTACACATATTAGAGGGATTAATTCAAGCAATTGCTAATTTAGATGAGATTATTAACATAATTCGTAATTCAAAAAATAAAGGTGATTCAAAACAGAACATTATTGCTAAATTTGGTTTTACTGCTGAACAAGCTGAAGCAATTGTGATGATGCAGTTATATCGTTTATCAAATACGGATATGATTACTTTAGAAGAAAACTATGCTGAATTACAAGAAGAAGTTAAGAAATTAACAGAAATTATTAATTCTCCTGTAGTATTGAAGAATTTGATTACCAAAGAGTTAGAAGAATTATTGACATTTATTAATACTAAACGTAAGACAAAAGTTGAAGCAGAAATTGAAAAAATTGAAATTGACAAAACAGATTTAATTAAAGAAGAAAATACAGTAATTAGTATTAGTGCAGAAGGTTATATTAAACGAGCAACATGGCGCTCATATTTAGCAAGTTCAGTAATGTCTACTCGCTTAGAAGGAGATATGATTGTTGCTAATTTAAGTACGACAACTAAAGAAATTGCGGCAGTATTTATGGATGATGGAACAGTAGTTACAATTCCAGTATATGAAATTGCCGAAAGTAAATGGAAAGACATTGGAAAACATATTTCAACATACGCTAATATTAATGACGGGGTTAAAGTTAAACAAATGATTTGTTTAAATGAACAAGATGCCAATAAATCATTAATTGGAATTAGTCGTGGTGGATATGTAATGCACACAACCGGAAGTGAATTATTAGGGTTGAGAATGCGTAATAAATCACTATTCCAAAAATTAAAAGCTGATGATGAATTAGTAGATGTAATTAAAGTTGAATTAAGTTCTGATCCACTATTAACAGAATACTTAATGACTGTAACTCAAGATAATAGTTATGTTAATGTACCAATTGATAAGTTTGAAAGTGGAAAAATGAAACGGGTTGGAAAGAAAATTGCTCCAATTAAAACCGATGTTGTTGGAATATGTAAAGTAACAGCAGACGGCGTTTTAGTACTAACAGATAAGGGTGGATATTTCAAAGTTAAAGCTGATGCTTTAATTCAAGTTAATCGACCTCAACCTTTATTTAATAACTTCAAAACTAACCCGCATCAAGTAATTAAAATTATTAATCCATCAATGAAGGAAATTGTTTTAATTAATGAAAACGAGACAATTGTTAATATTGATGAATTGAAACATGCAATACCTGGTGAAAAATTAAAAGTATACGATAAGAAAATTACTGATGTAATGATAGAAATCGTATTGGACTTAGGGAGTAGATAATGTTTATTGAGATTATTGCCCATACACTTGAAGATGTTAAAGCAATTAATAATAGTATGGCAGATCGAATTGAATTATGTGGAGCAATGGAAGCGGATGGCTTAACTCCCGAGATTGAATTAATAAAAGCAGCAGCATCAATTAGTAAATTACCAATAAGAGTTATGATTCGTAATCATAATAATGGATTTTACTACACTGAAGCCGAATTTGCAAAAATGTTAGAACAAATAAAAGTATGTAATCAGATTAATAATATTGATGGTTATGTAATTGGTTGTTTAAATCAAAGTCAAACAGCAATTGATGTCGAGCAAATAAAAAAAATCAAAGCAATTAGTAATGGACGAAAATTAACATTTCACAAAGCTTGTGAACCATTAATTAATGTACAGTTATTAAATGAACTTGTTGAATTAGGAATAGATACAGTATTAACTCAGGGGGGAACAAAACCAATTACTGAAAATATTGATATCTTAAATACTTTAGCAAGTGAAAAAGTCGATATTCAAATTTTACTTGGCGGTGGTGTTAACTTGAATAACTATCAAGAATTAGTACAAATAAGTCCAAATTTACATTTGGGAAGTGCTGTTCGAGAACAAGCCTCATACGATATGCCAATTAATATTGAATTGATAAATCAATTAAAAATGGAAAAAGAAAATTAATAATGAACTTAACCCAATAAAGCAGAATTTGAAATAAACAAGCTGAATCTCATTAATTTGAGGTTCAGCTTTTTGTTGACTAGATGTCATTTTATTTATTTCCGAAGTAATCAGTAGGTATAAAAAAGTAATAGATATAGATTGAGTTTAGAGGTGAGATAGCACCATGTAAAACAAAATAGGGGTTTATCGAGTTTGCCAAGAAATTTGTGTAAGTTGTTACTACACTTTTCAACAAGGGTGCAAATTTCTCATCAACTATTAATTAATTAAGTACTACTCTAACTTGGAGACCACGTTCTGTTAATCGTAAATATAATGCTTTAAATAAGGAAACTTCGTGAATTTATTATCCACTCCCGTTTAATTATTGGGATTAATACTATTTTACATAATTACTTAATTGTTCAAAATCAACTAAAGTATAATACATTCCATTATCAATAAAATTTGGGTCTTTAATTACTTTATAGTAATCTTTTTTCGCTAATTCAAGTAGTATATCTGTATCATTATATCCTACTCCTATTTGTAAGTCCTCTTCAATTATTGGATTTTCATTTGATGCTTGTAATAATAATTCATTATTTTTCAAATTAATTATTACTTTTTTATTTACTTCTTTTGGAGAATTATATAAGATTAAATGGATTTCTCCGCTATCAACGGTATCTTGATTCATATCAACTTGATCAACTCTATCATATACTTCATCTAAGATTTTACTTGACTTAATACTTTTAAAATTTTCATCATATATAACAATAGCACTATTAACTTTGTTTCCGTCATCATCAATATAGTTTTGTAATACAAAATTATCTCCATAATTTATTGAGTTATTATCATTGTTATTATTAAAATAAATAACTACTACTGATGTACCTACAATTAATAGGAGTAACAAGATTAATTTATTTTTATTTGTAGATAGGATATGCATATTCGTACTCCTCTACAAAATCATAATATTTATTACGTGAGTTGCGAGTAATTCTATATACATCTCCTGTTTGTCTTATTTTTAATTTACTATATTTTGAATAATCTGCCGGAACTGAATAACCGTCTGAACCTTGTTTTGAATAACTAACACTCACCGGTCCATATCCAAAATTTAGAGATACTGAATCTTTATTTTTACTTAAATAATAATGATATGCTTTTTGCCATTTTTTTCCTAATTGTGGATGATAAAAATATACATTCTTATTATTAGAAACTTTTGTTTTTTGGTAAGTACATATTGAATCTACAAATTTGGGGTCTTTCGAGACTGCAGTCGCATTTAAGTTACTACTAAATATCCCTAAAAAAGTAAATAATATAAAAAAATTACTAATCATACTAAATAGTTTTGATTCAAATTTTTTTTTCATAATTTCTCCTAATTTTATTTTCTTACTACGATTTTAATATATCATCTTGATGTAGTAAAAACGTGACAAATGTTTTTTAAAATAGTCATTTATGGAAAATTTGAGTTTCATAATACTTCTTTTATATTTTCTTTCAATATTTTTGTGGATATTTTTTATCTACAATAAAAAATATGTTATAATTAATTGTAGACAAAAATTGTCGACGAAAGGGTGGGAGATGAAATTAAATAAATCAAGTGAAAAAGCAATGGCAGTTATCGCTTTGTTGGCAATATATAAAGATGACAAGATATTAAATTCTAATGAGATAGCTACGAAATTAAATTTATCAGATTCATATACGAAAAAAATATTGAGAAAATTAGTAGTTGCGAATATTATTAATGCTGCAAGTGGTAATAGTGGCGGTTATGGCTTTAATTTACCACTTGAAGAAATAAATGTACTAATGATAATTGAAGCAATCGAAGGACCAGTTGCAACTTTCCCGGAGCATGGAGTATTAAGTAATGTATTTAAAAACGAACCAGAATTAGCAAAATCTGGTGATAATTATATTAAAGAAGCAATTGCTATGGCGGATCAAAAATGGAGTGAACAACTACAAAAGGTAACAGTAGCAAAAATTCTTACTGATACGTTTGCAGATATTAAGGAGTAAAAAGTGAGAGACATATTAAAATTATTTATATTAGATTGGAAACGGATTTTTAAAAGTAAAATGACGTTAGTTATCATTATTGGTTTAATGATTATTCCTTCAATGTATGCATGGTTTAATATTATGGCGCTATGGGATCCATATGGAAGTACATCAGAATTACCAATTGCAGTAGTTAGTATAGATAAAGGAACAGAACTTGAAAGTGAGAATTTGAATTTTGGTTCAGAGATAATAACTAATTTAAAAACTAATACTGATATAGGCTGGACATTCTCTGAAGATGAAAAAGAATTAGTAGACGGAGTTAATTCGGGAAAATATTATGCCGGAATAATAATTGATGAAAATTTTAGTAATGATCTAATTAGTTTTGTGAAGGGAAAACCGATTCATCCACAAATTAAATATTTGGTAAATCAGAAAATAAACGCAATTGCTCCAAAGATTAGTGATGCGGGTGTTGATGGGATAAAAGCCGAAGTAACTAGTAATTTAATGGCTGAAATAACAAAAACTTTATTAGATAATAGTAATTTATTAGGAGAAGATTTAGCTGCAAATAAAAGCACAATAAATGATTATATTACATTATTAAATAATACAGCTGCTGACATGGATAAGGGACAAGGAGCAGTTGATGAAATTCACAATCAGCGTTTGAAAATAAATGATTATCGTGAAAAATTAACAATTTTGGATAATTATCAAACATACCAACCACAAATTGATGCAATGGTTAGTGATGTGAAAAAATTAAATGATAATATTGATACAATTGATCAAAAATTAGCAGCAATTAGTAAGTTAAGTGATAGTGAAGAGCAAGTAACAGAGATATTAACAAAAATAAATACAACTCATGAGAGTATTATAACGATAAACGAAGAGATAACTAAAGAAATCGAGAAGATAGAGCAGATTTTAACAGAATTTAATGAAAAACAAGACGTAATTGACTCAACTAAGAGTAAACAAGAATTAACAGAGTTACAAGGAAAGTTAACGACTGTCCAAACGGATTTAACAACATTTAATGAAAAATTGAATCTTGGAAAAGAAGTTTCATATACAGAAATAAAAACAATAAAAGCATTTTATGAAAATGATTGGCCAAGTATAAAAGTAAAGATAGAAACTTTAAATAATTTTTTTGTTAATGATTGGCCAGATTTAAATCAAGAAATTGAAACAACAATAGAGACAATAAAGACAAAAAGTGAAGAAATATTTGATAAATTGATTGCAACAGATGATAAAATTCAAGAGATATGGCCTACATATAAGAGTGCTATTAATGAGTTGAATCAGAATGTGAATGCGGCTAATGAGCAAGTTGATTTAGAACAAGTGATTGAATTATTAATGTATAACCCTAATAGTGAAAGTAGTTTTTTTGCTGATCCAATTAAAATCGTAGAAGAAGATGCTTATCCAGTACCAAATTATGGATCACAAAGTACTCCATTTTATACTGCTCTTTGTTTGTGGGTAGGTGGTCTGTTATTAGTTAGTGTTTTAAAGACAAGTTATTATTTACCGGGTGGTAAAGAGTATAGTAAACGTAAGACATTTTTAGCTAGACTTTTAACTTTTAATACCATTGCCATTTTTCAAGGTTTAATTGTTGGATTAGGGAATATTTACCTTTTAAATGTATATGTTAAAAATCCATTAATAAATTTAATAAGTATTGTATTTATTGCAATAATATTTACAACAATAATATATACAATTACAGCACTTTTAGACAATTTTGGTAAAGTAATTGGAATCATATTATTAGTGCTTTCAGTTTCAGCAGGTGGTGGAAATTTCCCAATTCAATTATCGGGTCAATTTTTCCAAACAATAAATCCATTACTGCCATTTACATATGCTGTTGATTTATTACGTGAATCAACAGGAGGAATATATTTACCAAGAGTACAAGAAACCATAGCAATATTAAGCATGATGGGAATATTTACAACAATTGGTGGAACAATAATTTATCCATATGTAACTGATTTTATAACTGAATTAATGAAAAAGTCTGAAAGTGGTCATATAATTCATTAATAAATTACGCATCGGCTAAGTATATGTGCTAAAATAATAACGTTGGGTAAAAAAAGGAGAAGAATGACAGCAGAAACAAGTTTAATGACTACTGTAGTAAGTTATTTACCAGTATTAGTCTTAATAATAGCTGCAGTAGTAGCTGGAGGATTTTTAGTATATCCAAGTCGTAAATCACCAATCCAAGCTAATGCAGCTGCAATATTAATTGGGTCATTTATGGTATATATGTTAAAACTTAATATCATATTTACTCGTGCACCATATATTGCTATTTTTGGCTTAATTGCAATAATTATCGGTTTAATCGTTTTAAATATTGCAATTATGGTTAAAACAAGTAAAAAATAACATTGGAAATAATTGGTACTATCCATTAAAATTAAAGAAAATAAAAAAACGTCAAGCAGATAATCGAAATTTGCTTGGCGTTTTTCTATTTGATTCGATTGATTCTTAGTATCTATATAATCATATGGCTTTTCTAACGATGATGCTTCCTTCTTAATAAAGAAAGAAAAGCTTTCATTGGTGTATTATCATGACAGTTATCTTTTCTTGAATGAGATGTAGTGATATTATTTTCTTCTAATAAAGTTTATATATTGTTTATATGTGAAATGTAATCCTTGACCAGAATCAATTATTATGTTTGAAGTATCATTATTCTTAATCGCTCGATTAAGACTACAAATTGTACTACCATAGTTTTACCTACTTCATAATCGACAATTGATTTGTCGTATAAAGACTTCATATGATAAGTTAAAATGTTTAAACAAAAAAATAAATTAAAATATGTTATAATCAATGTTATAATCATAATGAAATAATGTATTAAAAATTTTACTTTTTTAAGAAAATGAAGGAGGATAATTGAATAAACATTTTATTAAAGTAACAGCATTAATAATCATTTTAAGTTCTAGTCAAGTATCAGAACTTAACGCAGAGCAAATTCAAGATTCACAGGATACAATAGAAATTCAAGAAAAAACAAAAAATTACGCAAGTGGAGTAGGAAAAAGTAATCCTACAGATATTGTAAATATTCCTGATTTAAATTTATTACATATAATAAATTCAAATTTGGGACAGAGTCCAGATAGTGATGTTACAGTAGCTCAAATGGAAAGTATGAAAATTTTAAATGATGTTACCTATATTACAAATGTAAATTCACTTGAAGGTTTAGAATATGGAGTAAACTTAGAGACAATAACTCTACCAACGGGAACAGTACAGGATTTAACCCCAATATCAAAATTAACAAAATTAAGAAACTTAACTTTAACTGGTCATGAAATAAGTGATTTAAGTCCTTTGTCAGGACTAATAAATCTAGAAAAATTAGCATTAGTAGATAATAATATAACAGATCTTACTCCAATAGCGGGACTGACAAATTTAAAATATTTAACACTGAGTTCGAATCAATTAAGCGATATTGGAGCGTTATCAGGACTGACAAAGTTATCAACATTAGCTCTTCAATATAATCAAATAAATGATATAAGTGCATTATCAGGACTGATAAATATGGTTGATTTAGGATTACATAATAATCAAATAAGTGATATAAGTGCATTATCAGGGATGGTAAATTTAGACAAATTAGCACTATATAACAATCAAATAAGTGATATAAATGAATTGGAAAATTTAAAAAAATTAAGTAATTTGGATTTAAGTAGTAATCAAATAAGTGATATAACTCCATTACTAGGGTTGAGTAATTTGTGGGATTTAAACTTAGATAATAATCAAATAAGCGATGTAAGTGGATTAAATTTTATTCGCTCAATAAGTGCGAAAAATCAAGTGATATCATATGATGCTGGTGAAATAAAAGATATAAATGATTGGAAGTATTATGTGAGAGATTTTTCTGGTTCTGACGTTTTAGTACCATTTATGGAAACAGATATGGAAGTTGGTGATAATACAGCACATGGGTCATGGAATGTTGTAACTGCTAATGGAATATTTAGTGGAACGTTAAATTATAATTATTTTTATAAAGGAGAAGCACCACAAATAAATGGAACAAAAGATTTGACAATTAATTTAGGAGAAACAGTTAATTTTTTAACGGGAATAAGTGCTAATGATAAAGAAGATGGTGATTTAACAAGTGCAATTATTGTTGATGATAGTAAAGTTGATTACAATAAAACAGGTTCTTATTCTGTAACATATTCGGTAAGTGATAGTGATGGAGAGACTGCAACAAAGACAATTACTTTAACAATAAAGCGTGATACAACGACTCCGGTAACGCCAGTAACTCCAGAAATTGGGTCATTACCAACATTAAGTGGAACTAAAGACATAACGATAAATCTCGGTGATAAAGTGGATTTACTTGCAGGAATTAGTGCAAGTGATGCTGAAGATGGAGATTTAACAAGTAGAATTATCGTTGATGATAGTAAGGTAGATTATAATAAAACAGGAATATATAAAGTAACATATACAATTACGGATAGTGATGGTAATAGTGTGTCAAAAACCATAACCTTAACAATAAAGCGTGATACAACGACTCCGGTAACGCCAGTAACTCCAGAAATTGGGTCATTACCAACATTAAGTGGAACTAAAGACATAACGATAAATCTCGGTGATAAAGTGGATTTACTTGCAGG
>JBLYTW010000001.1:140402-257472 GCA_049070185.1 Mollicutes bacterium SLUWU-24
TGATAGTAAGGTAGATTATAATAAAACAGGAATATATAAAGTAACATATACAATTACGGATAGTGATGGTAATAGTGTGTCAAAAACCATAACCTTAACAATAAAGCGTGATACAACGACTCCGGTAATGCCAGTAACTCCAGAAATTGGATCATTACCAACATTAAATGGAACTAAAGACATAACGATAAATCTCGGTGATGATATTGATTATTTAAAGGGAGTAAGTGCGAGTGATATTGAAGATGGGAATTTGACTAATAAAATTATTATCGACGATAGTAAAGTAAATTACAATAAAACGGGTTCTTATCTGGTAACATATATAGTAATAGATAGTGATGGTAATAAAGTTGAAAAAACAATTACACTAACGATAAAACGTAACATGATAAATCCAGTAATACCGATAACCCCAGGAACCGGAGCAATACCAACATTAAGTGGAACTAAAGACATAACAATAAATCTTGGTGATGATGTTGATTATTTAAAGGGAGTAAATGCGAGTGATATTGAAGATGGGAATTTGACCAGTAAAATTATTATCGACGATAGTAGGGTAAATTACGATAAAACAGGTTCTTATTTAGTAACATATATAGTGATAGATAGTGATGGAAATAAAGTTAAAAAAACAATTACATTAACGATAAAGCGTAATATAATAAAACCGATAATACCAATAATACCGAGTGTAGGAGCAATACCAACAATAAATGGGACAAAAGATATAACAATAATGCTAGGTAATAAAGTGGATTTACTTGCAGGAATTAGTGCAAGTGATGCTGAAGATGGAGATTTAACATCAAGTATTATTGTAGATGATAGCAAAGTGGACTACAATAAAGCGGGAGTATATGAAGTTACTTATATTGTGATAGATAGTAATGGAAATAAAACGATAAAAAAGGTAAAGTTAACAATAAAAGAATTAAATGTTGAAATACCATTAGAACCGGAAACACCAAATAATTCTAAAAAGGATGAGAAAATCAATCAAATAAGTGTAAAGAAAATATCAAGCAATGATCAAGAAATTAAGAGTACAAAAATAAATGAAGAAAAAAATAGAAAACTTGCTGAAACGGCAAATCAAACACCAGTTGTAGCATTATCGATAACAATATTATCCTTATCAGGAGCTGTATTTGTAAGAAAAAAAATAAAATAACTTTTTAAAAAGGAGAAAAATGAATAAAACTATAAAAATAACAATATTTCTGATGATTTTTAGTATAGGATATAATGCTGATTTAGTAGCAGAAGCAAATACTAATCAATATACCGAAAAGACTCAAGAAACAATGAATGTTTACGCAAGTGGAGTAGGAAAAAGTAATCCAACAGATATAGTAAATATTCCAGATAGTGGCTTATTAGCACTTATTAATGATACTTTAGGTCAAAATTATGCTGCTGATGTAACAGTAGCACAAATGGAATCATTAGAAGAATTAAGTGATGATGAAAGCTTTTATAGTATAGATTCATTAGAAGGAATAGAATACGCAGTTAATCTAAAAAAACTTTCTATTGATGGCTATAACATACATAGTTTAAGTCCATTGGCGGGTTTGACAAGTTTAACTAACTTAGAAATAGGTCGGATGCGAAGTACAGATGATATAAGCCCATTATCAGGGTTAATAAATTTAACAGAGTTAGATTTAAACAATGGAATCGTAGAGGATCTAAGTCCAATATCAGGATTAACAAATTTAACAACTTTAGATTTAAGTTATACAAATGTTAGTGATCTAAGTCCAATATCAGGATTAACAAATTTAACAACTTTAAATTTGTATTATGCAATTATTAGTGATCTAAGTCCAATATCGGGATTAACAAATTTAACAACTTTAGATTTCAGTTATACAAATGTTAATGATCTAAGTCCAATATCAGGATTAACAAATTTAACAACTCTGAAATTTAACCATGCTAATGTCACAAATATAGATTCAATATCAGGATTAACAAATTTAACAACTTTAATAATTAGTCAAAATAAGATAAATGATGTAAGTCCAATATCAGGATTAACAAATTTAACATCACTTGAAGCATGGGGTAATCAGATAGTTGATGTTAGTCCAATATCAGGGTTAATAAATTTAACATACTTAGATTTAACTGATAATGATATAAAAGATCTAAGTTCATTATCGAATTTAACAAATTTAGAAGCGCTGCTTTTAATGAGAAATGAGATAAGTGATATAAGTTGTATATCTGAAATGAATAATCTAGTTACTTTGAATATAAATAATAATCATATTTCAGATGTAAGTGTTGTATCGAAATTCCCGAATCTCCAAGAGTTGAATGCAAAAAATCAAGTAATATCATATGATGCTGGAGAAATAGAAAGTGTTAGTGAATGGGGATACTATGTTAAAGATATAAATGGTAATAATGTAAAGGCAACCTTTGATGATAATATCAAATTAGGAAATAACACGACTTCTGGACAATGGTCTACAAATAACAATCAGTTTACTGGTAAAGTTAATTATTCTTATTCTTATAATGGTGAAAAACCTCAAATAAATGGGACAAAAGATATAACAATAATGCTAGGTGATAAAGTAGATTTACTTGCTGGAATCAGTGCAAGTGATGTTGAAGATGGAAATTTAACTAACAAAATAATTGTGGATGATAGTAAAGTAAATTATAACAAAACAGGTAATTATGACGTTATTTATGCGATAACAGACAGTTCAGGAAAAACAACAATTGAAACAATTACTTTGTCAATTGTCCGTGATATTACAACACCAGTAACTCCGCCAACACCAGGAGTTGGTGTATTACCGGTAATTAATGGAACAAAAGATATAACATTAAATCTTGGGGATGAAATAAATTTATTATTAGGAATTAGTGCAACTGATGGTGATGATGGTGATTTGACTGGCAAAATAATTGTAGATGACAGTAAAGTAAATTATAACAAAGCAGGTATTTATGTAGTAACATATTCAGTGACAGATAGCGACGGGAATATGATAACTAAAACAATCAATTTAACAATTAAGCGGGATACAACTTCTCCAGCAAAACCATTAACTCCTGTAATTGATTTAGCACCAGTAATTGATGGTGCTAATGATATAACAATAAATATTGGTGACAAAGCTGATTATTTAAAAGGCTTAAGTGCATCTGATTTTGAGGATGGCGATTTAACAAGTAGTATTATTGTGGATGATAGTAAAGTTGATTATTCTAAGCCAGGTAAATATGAAGTGACATACTGGGTTACGGATAGTGCAGGAAATACGATATCAAAAAAAATATTTATAACAGTTAAAAATCAAACTATTCAGACGCCAACAGAACCAACAGAACCAATAAATCCAGTTGTTCCGAATCAAGAAAATCCAAAAACACCGGAACAATTAGAGGTAGTAAAACCAACAAAAAATTTAGAAGTGAAAGATCCAAAAAAGCCAAAAATATCTAGTGAAGAAAAATTAAAAAACACTGGTAATAAATTACATATTATAGGGCTAGTATCAACACCAGTTTTATTAAGTGGAATTTATTTATTAAAAAGAAAACTTATGAATAAGTAAAAATAAATTACAAACTATCTATATAGTAATTATCTATTACCTTCAAATTATAATATTTTATAGTTTGAAGGTAATAGTTTTTTTAAATGCATGAAAATTATTATTTTAAAATCAAGTATTAAAATTGTTATAATATGGAATGTAGGGAGTACAATGAATTTTTTATATGATAATGATGTTAAAATAATGTTCAAATATACGGCAATATTTGGAATTATATCTGAAATAATAATTTTAAGCTTAATTATAATTAGTGAAGTACAAGGAGCAACTGTAGGGGAATTTGTCTTAACATTAATAATAGGCTTAATTATCTTAATACCGATTCAATTAGTTGTTTATAAAAAGGGATTAATAACAATGAATCAAAGGCTTAATATATCATCAGCAAAAGTAACACTGGGAATGCTATTTTTAACTTTGATCTTATATCCACTTATAGCAAATACAATAATCTTATTCATTCCATTAATTGGTCAGGTATTAAGATTGTATTTAGAAGTATTCTATTGGGATATTTTTGTTTTAGCAAATATGAAAAATGGAACGAAAAAATTTAATTTATCATTATTTCGTAATTCATTAAAAAAACATTATCGTTTTGGTTTTAAATATTTTGTTTTTAATTTTGTTTTAGTACTAGCAATTATTGGATTAATTGTGCCAATACTTCTAATGGATAATATAAAAATAATATTGATTTATGGATTAATTGGAGAAACGATTGCTTTATTAATAAATGCTTATTTAAAAGCAGCAATGATTACATATTTAGTGAAAAATCCAACACCATTACATGAAGAAGAAATAATAGAAGCAAATCAATATTAAATAAAATTTAATTAAAATAAAAATAGAGAAGAAAATTCTTCTCTATTTTTTATTGTTCGATATTTGGAGTTAATATATGTTCAAATGGTTCAACATGAACTTGATTAACAATTTGTTTATAAATTTGTTCCCCATCTTTATTTGAACTTTTTAATAATTCAAAAGCTTCTTTTAAAATTCGCTTATAATCATGATCATTAAATAAGGTATTAAAACGACGAGCATAATTAATTCCATCTTGTGTATGAGTAAAGCGATTAAAGTAAATAATTAGATATTTAGCAGCTTCACGCTGTTTAATATTCTCTTGAGCTTTTACAGTCGTAATCTCATTTATTAATTTAGCAACACTAGCATTTAAATTTCGAACATTTGTTATATTAATTGGTTCTTGTTGTAATTCATTTTCTAGCATTTCTAATTTAATTTCTAAATCAACTAACATATTTTTCAAATTATTACTAACAAGATTATGATGATTATAACCACGTAAATATAAATCAATTTCAATAATATTACGTTGATATGTTTTAATCATTTCATGAGCTTGAACTTCATCAACACGAATATCGCGAAGTGCAAGAATTGACTCCGAAACATTCTTTAATAAACGATGTAAATATTTATTTGATTTGATAATACGAGATTTTAAGTTTGCGTAATCTTCTTTACCAGCATAAATAATCGTAATTAACTCTTGATAGTCAGTTTTAAAGTCACGATATTGGGCAATTTGTTGTTCAATTTGTTCAACATATTTATTAACATCCTCATGTTGATATAATTTACTAATTTGTTCCTTTTCCGTATAAGCACCAGTTAATATATCTTCACTTTGATTAATTAATTCTTGATTGTTGTTTAAGTACTCAATAATTTCATGAATATATGTCGATTTTTCTTCAACAATTCCTTTATATTCAGTAATATCAGCATCAAGGTTTTTAAGATCAGTTTTGATTTTTCGTAAATTTTCTTTATCAATGTCATGATTAAAATCAATATATGTTACTTCATTTAATAAATTATTAGTATCGATTTTAAAATTAGCTAACTTAGTATCAAAGTCTTTAAGATTGATGCTGAAATTTAATTTCGTAATTTTATCATTAATTATTTCAATTTTTTCAATTTGTGAATTTAAACGATTGATATATGTTTGTAAGTCAATGATTAAGCTTAAAACATAATCAATTGTGTCAATTTTTTGTGAAGATGTTTTTAATAATGTTCTTCCTTCCGGATATTCTCCTTCACGTTGTAAAGCTTCAAAATTAGCAATTTCTTTATTTACATGGATAATTTCATTATCAAAACTTTGATTATAAATTTCTAAGTAACGTAAATTAGCATCAAATTCATTCGTTAAATTCTTAATTCTTTCTTTTAATTCTAATGAGATGCGTGTATTTTCTAATTCATAACTTGTATATTTATTTATTTTATTATAAAGTACTAACAATCTCTCTTGAAAACCTTCTAAATGAATGTTAAGTTCTGAAGCATAACTAGCAAAATCTTTTCGTTTAGCGAATGTAGCAGTATTTTTTATACGTGTTGTTAAATGACTAATAATTTCAATTTCACCATTAAACTGTTCGTATTGATACAACCATTCATCAAATAATTTAATACTTTCTTCGTTTTTAGAGATTTTTTTTGTTCGTGACAATTCACTCTTTACTTTTGCTTCTAAATCCATTATTTCATCATGGGTTTTAATGTATTTTTGTGCACGTTTTTTAATACTACGCGAAACGCTTATATAAAAAATAACTAATCCAATGATGATTAATACGATTAGGCCAATAACAATTTCTTGATTCATATTTAACTCCTATCTTATATATTATACTAAAAATATATTGATTTTTTCGAATTTTAACAAAGATTTAACGATGTGAAATGACAGTTAATGAGTGATTTAATTGATATGTTTGCGTGTAATTAAAAATTCTCCCATCACGTAAACGAGCAATATCTTCAATTACAAGTAAAGGCTTTTGAGCAAACGTTGGTAAATATTTTTCAAATGCTAAAGGAATAGTATCAGCTTTAATGTTTTTAATTGCATAAGCAATTTTATATCGTCCTTCAACATATTCGAAAATAGAACCAGAAAAATCAGTAATTGTTAACTCGGGAAATAAATATTCTGGTAAATAAATTGATTCCATCTGAACATTAACATCATTAACAATTCGAATCCGAATTCCAAAAAATACCGGATCAAATGGTTTAATATTTAATTTTTCGGCAATTTCCTCCGGAGCCGGTAATTTGTCAAAAAATAAAACTTTATTTTCAATTTTATCATTTGGATGCAATTCCGAAAACGATCGAAGACTTAGAGCGTTAAACGAACGAATAATATCAAAAGAATTAACATAATATCCTGATTGATTAATTACGTGAATATATCCTTGGGTAACTAATAATTTTAGGGATTTACGAATTGTTGATTTGGTTGTATTAAACGATTCTGCTAAAGCAATTTCCGAAGATAACTTTTCTCCTTCTTGATATTTTCCGCTCATAATATCGTTTGCAATACTACTTGCTATTTCTTTGTATAACATTTTATCACTCCTATTTATAAGTTATTATATAATTTATTTTATTATATCAAATTTATTTCATTTAGTTGACAAAACTGTAAAATTAGTGTATACTAGAAGTGTCGAATTGGTATACACCAAAAATGGGAGGAAAGATGAAGAACATTTTATTAGTGTGCTCAGCAGGGATGAGTACATCATTATTAGTATCAAAAATGCAAAAAGCAGCAGAAGCAAGAGGAATTGAAGTTAACATTGAAGCACATGCAAATTCTGACATCAAACGATTTGATGGGAAAGTAGATGTATGTTTAGTGGGACCACAAATTCGTTATGCATTAAATCAATTACAAGAAGCATTACCAGGTATTGGAGTAGAAGTAATTGATATGCGAGTATATGCATTAGGTGATGGTGATGCAGCACTTGATCAAGCATTATCATTAATTAAATAGGAGATAAAATGAAAGAAGAATTACAAACAGCAGCGTTTCAAATAATTGCTACTGTCGGTGAGGCAAAATCTTTATTTGTTGA
Source organism: Mollicutes bacterium SLUWU-24 (assembly GCA_049070185.1). Taxonomy (GTDB): domain Bacteria; phylum Bacillota_I; class Bacilli_A; order UBA3375; family UBA3375; genus CAZFWW01. The sequence continues at coordinate 147,916 of JBLYTW010000001.1, forward strand.
AGCAATGTATGCAGCACGCGAAAATGATTTTGTTAAAGCTGAAGAATTAATTACCAAAGGAAAAGAAGTGTATGCTAGTGCTCATCATTTTCACTTTGATTTAGTTCAAAAAGAGGCAGCAGGTGAAGATTTACCATTTAGTATCATGTTTATGCATGCTGAAGATCAACTGTTAACAACAGAAGTAGTTCAGTTAATGGCAGAAGAAATAGTATTATTAAGAAAAGATATAAACAAGTAATTATTTGTTTAAGTAGATTAAGATGAAATAAAATATATGAAATAAGATGTATGAGATAAAATTTAGTGCGAATTATTTTGAGTGAGAAAAAAGTCAAAGTAAGGAGTATAGAAATGGACAAATTTATAGCATGGAGTGAAAAACACCTTGTACCAATTGCTGGGAAAATTGGTTCACAAAGACATTTAGTATCGATTCGTGATGCATTTATTGCAATGTTACCTTTAACACTTGCAGGATCATTTGCAGTTTTATTAAACGTATTTTTACGTGATATTCCAACATCACTTGCCGAAGCGTATCCAAGTATGGAATTTATTGGTTCAATCCCCGATAAAGCAGCTTGGATGATTAACATTAATGGTCAAGTATGGTGGGCAACAATTGCAATGATGGCATTAGTATTTTCGTTTACACTTGCATATAATCTGGGAAAAAATTCAGGTGTAGATGGATTACCAGCAGGAGTAGTTGGACTAATGATTTTTGTTGCAACAACACCTCAAGTATGGGTTGATACTCCAGAAGTTGCTGGAGGTGTGTTATCAACACCATATTTAGGATCAACAGGATTATTTACAGCAATGTTTTTTATATTAATCTTTATGGAGTTTTATGCTTGGATTATTAAGAAAAATATTGTAATTAAAATGCCAGATTCAGTGCCACCGGCAGTATCAAAAGCATTTGTGGCTGTAATTCCTGGAGTAATTGCAGTATATGGAGCAGCTATTGCAACTGATGTTATTACTCGTTTAGTATCAATGCCAGTTAATGACTGGATCGCGATAACAATTCAAAATCCACTTATTAGCTTATCACAAGGATATCCAGCAGTATTATTAATAACATTATTAACACAAATTTTATGGTTCTTTGGTTTACACGGTATGAATATTTTAGCACCAGTTTATGAAACAATCTGGACAACAGCACAAAACGTAAATATTGATGCGGTAGCTAATGGACTAGATCCAGTGTATATGTGGTCTCGTGCCTCATTTGATATTTACGGAATGATTGGTGGAAGCGGAATGACAATTGGGTTAGTAGTTTCAATGTTTATTTTTGGTAAACGTGAAGATACAAGAACAATTGCTAAAATTGGATTAGCACCAGGAATTTTCAATATTAATGAACCAATGGTATTTGGTGTACCACTTGTATTGAATCCAATTTATTTAATTCCATGGATTATCGTACCAGTTATTACAATTACAATTGGTTATTTTGCAACAGCAATTGGTTTTGCCGGACCGGTTATCGCGGGACCACCATGGGTTACTCCTGGGATTCTTTCAGCGTTAATTGCAACAGGAGGTAGTATTGGAGCAGCAATTACAGCAGCTATTTGTTTAGTGGTTGCAATTGTTATCTGGGCACCATTTGTTATTTTAGCGGAAAAAGACGCGGAAAAAAGAAATCAGTAATTTAGATTAGGGGTAAACATGAAAGTTAAAAAGAAATTAGCAGTAACACCAACAGAATTCTATAATGTTTTATATGATTCATTAAAAGATGAGATTGAATTAACATTAAATCGCCCAATTCCGAAGTTATATCAAGGTTTCAAGTATGAAAAAGAATTAGTAACATATGCGAAAAATAAGCGTGCTGCTGAAATTGAAATAACAAAATTAAAAATTAATGAGTTATATGAAGCAACATTTAAAGCAGGGAAAGATATAAATACAATTCGTTTTACAATTACACCGAATAATGATGGTTGTATTGTAATGTATGAAGAAGGATATAGTAATGAAAGTGGTGTTCGTCGAACTAATTATTCGATTATGAGTTTTATTTTAACCCCGTTTAATAATCGCCGTGCGAAAAAAAAATTAAAAGCGATGGAAAAATATATTATTAGTAATCGCTAATATAATAATTAAAAAAGAAGATTAAAATTCTTCTTTTTTTTGTGATATCCACGTATAATTAAAGGGATTAAATAAAAAGTAAAATATATTTACAAAACTATTTTTAAAGTGTTATGATATATAATGGAAAAACATTTTTAAAGGGAGCAAAAATGGAAAATAAATATGATGTAATAATCGTGGGAGCAGGTCCCGCGGGGATTTTTACTGCTTATGAACTAATGCAGAAAAGTAATAAAAAGATATTACTTGTTGATAAAGGAAGGGACATTTATACACGACGTTGTCCAATTTTAGAAGGTAAAATTGATAAGTGTCCAGTAGCAACAAAGAAAAAAGATTATGCGGGATGTTTACCAGCTTGTTCAATAACTGATGGTTTTGGTGGTGCTGGAGCATATTCTGATGGAAAATTTAATATTACAACTGAGTTTGGTGGTTGGATGACAGATTATCTTGATGATGATGAAGTATTAAATTTAATTAAAGATGTAGATAAAATCAATTTAGAGCATGGAGCACCAAAAACAATTACTGATCCAGCAAGTATCGAAGTGATTGATATTGAAAAACGCGCTTATGGAGCAGGATTAAAGTTATTACGAAGTGAAGTAAGACACTTAGGGACTGAATTAAACTTAGAAATTTTAAAATCAATCTATGAATCAATGAAGGGAAAAGTTGATTTCTTATTTAAAACAGCAGTAGCGGATATAATTGTTGAAGATAACCAAGTAACAGGAATTATTACTGATAAAGATCAAACATATATTGCAAATAGTGTAGTACTTGTTCCAGGACGTGATGGTTCAAAATGGTTAGGTGAAACAATGGCAAAACATGGAATTAAATCATCAGCTAATCAAGTGGATATCGGTGTTCGTGTTGAAACAAGTGATATCGTAATGCAAGAAATTAATAAATATTTATACGAAGGTAAATTTATTTTCAATACTTCGGTTGGAACGCGAGTAAGAACATTCTGTTCAAATCCTTCAGGACACGTTGTTGTTGAAAATCATTCAGGAACAATGTTAGCAAATGGACATGCATTTAAAGATAAAGAGTTAGGTAGTCCAAATACTAACTTTGCCTTATTAGTTTCACATAAATTAGAAGATTATGATCGCCCTAATGAATATGCGCATATGGTTTCAAAATTAGCAAATGAAATTACTAATGGGTCAATTATTATCCAAAGTTATGGGGATATTTTAAAGGGACGTCGTTCAACTCCAAAGCGAATTAAAGAGTTATTTATAAGTCCAACTCAAAAAACAGCAATCCCGGGAGATTTAGGACTTGTCTTACCGTACAATACAATGAAAAGTTTAATTGAAATGATGGAAGCATTAGATAAAATCACTCCAGGAATTGCTAGTGAACACACTGTGTTTTATGGAGTAGAAGCTAAATTCTATTCATCACGATTTGCGGTAGATAATCGATTTGAATCAGCAATTAATGGTTTATATTTAGGTGGAGATGGTTCGGGAATTACAAGAGGATTAGCACAAGCCGGAGCAAATGGTTTAGCAATTGCTCGTAATATTATGAATAAATAAATTATAAATGGAAATAGTAAATATTTCCATTTATTTTTTTGAAGAATGATTAAAATGATAAAATATTAATAGAGGAGGGAAGTTTATGCAGAAAATTAAAGTTGGTTTTATTGGATTTGGTAAAAGTGCTAATCGATATCATTTACCATTTATTAACCAAGAAAAATACCAAATAATTGGTTATTATAAACGAACAAATACCCAATTTTCAATGTTGTATCCAAATGTTGGAGCATTGATCCATTTTCCGACAATTGACGAGTTATTAGCAAGTCCAGTTGATTTGGTTGTAGTAACAAGTCCGGCTCCTTTTCATTTTGAACATGCTAAACTAGCACTTAATGCCCGTAAACATGTATTAATTGAAAAGCCTGCTTGTAATACAGCAAAAGAATATCAACAATTAATCGAATTGGCTGATAAAAATCACGTTAAGTTACAAGTTTACCAAAATCGCCGCTTTGATCAAGATTTTGTAACATTTAAAGCAGTATTAGAAAATGCCTTGGTTGGTATCCCCTTAGAAATTGAATCAAATCATACTGATTTTCGGACAGATAATTTAACAGCAAAGGGAAGTAAATATGATGGTTTTGTTTATGGACATGCTGTTCATTTCATTGACCAAATTGTTAGTGTGTTTGGTAAACCCGAGCAAATTATAAGTGATATTAGAAATCAACGAGCTGGAATATTTCAACCGCAATTAGAAGATGACTTACCGGAAGATTATTATGATATTAAATTAATTTATCAAAAATTAAGTGTGCGAATTCGTTTTTCTCAATTAATATATCATCACCCACCACGATTTATTATTAATGGGAGTGAGGGATGTTATGAATCGGATGGGATTGAACCCGCAGAAGCATTTTTAAAACAAGGTATTTTTCCGGGAATGACAACTTATCAACCACACTTAAATAATGGGAAATTATATTATGCTAATAGAAGTGAAGAAATCGAAATGATAACAAGTAGTTATGAACAGTATTATAATCAACTATATTTATATTTACAAGATGCAGGTAAAATTGTCGTAAGTCATAGTGATGTTCTAAATACATTAATGATTATGGAAACAATTATGGAAAATAGAAATTAGAAATATATTAATGTCATTTTCAGAAAAAAAGCCACAGTCTGAAAATTTATGATATTATAAAGGTAAATTAAAATAAATTTCATATATGCAAGTAATATGGTCTTGCGTTTCTACCCTTTACCACAAATAGAGGACTATGAAAGATTAATACTCATTTTAAAAAATGGTATATCTTTCATAGATGTATCATTTATTTTAATTTAAAATTAATAAACTTTAATTGTTGAAATTATCGCTCCCAAATTTTGATAATTTTAATCAATTAAAAGTTTATTATCATAAATGAGGAACAATGACAAATAAATATAACTCAAAAAAACGATTAAATAAAATTTAATTAACTAGAATGTATAAGCGTTTTAATCTGGTAAACGTGTCTCTACTTTTCGACCAAATCGAAAATCTACATTCTATATTTTGAGTGTGAAAGAGACCAATTTATGGTCTTTTTTTTATTGTTTTTTAAATGAAGGAGAAGTAATGAAAGTAGCCGTTATTATGGGATCAACAAGTGATCATGAAGTAATGAACAAAGCAACACAATTATTAAGAGAATTTGGGGTTGAAGTTGAAGAAAAAATAGTAAGTGCCCATCGTACTCCCGAATATATGTATCAGTTTGCTAAAGAAGCACGTGCAAATGGAGTTGATTTAATTATTGCTGGTGCTGGTGGAAGTGCCCATTTACCAGGGATGGTGGCCGCTTTAACTCCTGTTCCAGTTATTGGAGTACCGATTAAATCCCGCATGTTAAATGGTTGGGATTCGCTATTATCAATTGTGCAAATGCCAAAAGGAATCCCAGTAGCAACCGTTGCAATTAATGGATCAGAAAATGCTGCTTTACTAGCTGTTAGTATTTTAGCGATTACTAATCAAGAATTAGCCCAAAAATACGATGATTATCGTGAAAAGCAAACCTTGGAGGTACGAGCAAATGAAATCTAAATTAGGAATAATTGGTGGTGGTCAATTAGCATTAATGATTATTCAAAGTGCAAGTAAATTTGGAATTGAATGCATTTGTTTAGATCCAAATCCCCAAGCACCAGCCTTTAAATATGCAAGTAAAATTATAGTTGCTGGTTTTGGTGATAAACGGGGACTGGAAGAATTAGAAAATTTATCAGATGTAATTGTTTATGAATTTGAAAATGTAAATTTAAATAATTTAAAAACAATTGCTGAAGAAAAGTTATATCAAGGAGTAGCCGTTTTAGAATACGGACAAAATCGAATTCGTGAAAAGAATTTAGCAAGAAAAAGTGGTTTGAAAACAGTCGATTTTGCCAAAGTATCTAGTGCAACGGAACTTGCTAATGCAAGTAAACAGATTGGCTTTCCCGCAATTTTAAAGACAACAGAATTAGGGTATGATGGAAAAGGACAATTAGTTTTAGCAAGTCCTGCTGATTTAAACCAAGCTGTTAAGATTATTGAAGTTGAATGTATTTACGAACAAATGATTGATTTTGATTATGAAATGAGTATTATTGCGGTTCGTGATTATCAAAATAATATTGTTTGTTTTGAACCGGTAATCAATGAACATCATCACGGAATTTTACATAAGACGATTTATAACCCGGAAATGATTGATGAAAAATTAGCTCAAGAAGCAAAAAGCCAAATTCAAAATTTAATGGAAGATAATCAATTTTATGGAATTTTATGTATTGAATTTTTTGTTAAAAATCAAGAGTTATATTTCAACGAAATGGCACCACGTCCGCATAATAGTGGGCATGTAACAATGGATGCAACGACGGTGAGTCAATTTGATAATTTAGTACGTGCAGCAGTTGGATTACCATTAGAAATCCCAAAATTGTTACAACCAATGGCAATGTACAATGTTCTTGGTCAACATTTAAACCAAGCAAAATACTTTATTGAACATGATGCAGAAGTTCAAAGTTATTTTTATGGGAAAGATGAAGCAAAAGAAAATCGAAAAATGGGACATTTAAATGTTGAATTCGTTAAAGAAAAAATGGATAAATTAGAAAAAGAGGTATTTGGAAATGAATAGAAGAATTTATGTACGTAAAAAACAAGAATACAATATTGAAGAAGTAAACTTGTGTCAAGAATTTAAAGAAAATTTAAATTTAGTGAATTTAAAACAAGTTGAAAAATACAATATTTATGATGTTTTTAATATTGAAAATGATGTATTGGAAGTAGCAAAAACTTCAATTTTTAGTGAGCCAGTTACAGATGAAGTTTTTGAAGAAGTTATTTTAGAAAATAAAATGTATTTAGCAGTTGAAAATTTACCGAATCAATTTGATATGCGAGCTGATAGTACGAATGAATGTTTACGTTTAATTGCACCGCAAACAAATGCGACTGTAAAAAGTGCTGAATTATTAATTTTTAGTGGGATAAATGAGACAGAGTTATTAAAAATCGAAGATTATTATATTAATAAAATCGAATGCCGTAAGAAAGATTTAAGTAAATTAGAAATTAACTATGGTAATCGTTCTTTAGAAGAAGTTGTAATTGAAAATTTCATTACAATGGATGATGAAGCATTAACTAATGTTTTAACAGAATATGGTTTTTCATTTACTTTCGAAAATTTAAAATACATTCAAAGTTATTTTCAAAAAGAAAATCGTAATCCGTTATTAGGGGAAATCCAAATAATTGATACATATTGGTCAGATCATTGTCGTCATACAACATTTAATACTGTATTAGATAATGTTAAAATTGCCGATAAAGCAATAAATCAAACTTATTTAGACTTCTTAACAAAGAAAAAAGCAATAAATGATACAAAGCCAATCAGCTTAATGAACTTAGGAACTATTTGTGGTAAATATGCAGTTAAAACCGGGGAATTAACTAATTTAGAAGATACAATTGAGGATAATGCAATTAGTATTGAAGTAAGTGAAGATAATGAAACATTTTTATTCCAATTTAAAAATGAAACTCATAATCACCCAACAGAAATTGAACCATATGGAGGAGCAAGCACATGTATCGGTGGAGCAATTCGTGATCCATTGTCAGGTCGTGCTTATGTTTATCAAGGGATGCGTATTTCGGGAGCAGCTGATATCCTTGAACCGATTAATCAAACAATGAAGGGGAAATTACCACAGCGAATTATTTCGAAAAAAGCAACTGATGGTTTTTCAAGTTATGGAAATCAAATTGGTTTGGCAACAACATTTGTTAAAGAACTATATCACCCAGGTTATAAAGCGAAACACTTAGAAGCAGGTGCAGTTGTTGGAGCAGTTAACAAAAAATTTGTTACGCGAAAACATCCAGAAGTTGGAGATGTTGTCTTATTAATTGGTGGAAGAACCGGTTTTGATGGAATTGGTGGTGCAACAGGTAGTAGTAAATCACATAATGAAAATTCAATTGAAAATTCAGCAGTTGAGGTTCAAAAAGGTAATGCACCAGTAGAACGTAAAATTCAACGTTTATTTTTAAATCCAGAAGCAACGAAATTAATTAAGAAGTCAAATGATTTTGGTGCCGGAGGAGTTAGTGTTGCAATTGGTGAGCTAAGTGATAGTATTGAAATTTATTTAGATAAAATTCCTTTAAAAGCTGCTAATTTAAAACCAACCGAAATTGCTCTTAGTGAGTCGCAAGAGCGAATGGCTGTAGTTGTTGATCCAAAAGATGTTCAAGCATTTTGTGATTATGCCGAACTTGAAAATCTAGAAATTACAGAAGTGGCAACAGTAACTGATACAAATCGTTTAATTATGAAGTATAATGATGCTGTAATTATTGATATTGATCGTGAATTTTTAAATTCAAGTGGGACAATTAATCACCAAAATGTTGAAATAACAGCCCAAAAAGATATTGATTTATCACGTACTCCTGATTTAAACCAATTATTTAAAGATGCAAACTTAGTTGATAATCGTAATATGGATACAATGTTTGATGCAACCGTTGGTGCAACAACAGTTTTAATGCCATATGGTGGGAAATATCAATTAACTAAAAATCAAGTAGGAATTCAACGTTTACCAATGGCAAAATCATTAACATCAATGATTAGTTATGGTTATAATCCACATTTAATGAGTGATAATCAGTATTTTGGAGCAATGGCAGCCGTAGTTGATTCAATCACTAAGTTAATTGCTAGTGGTGCTAAACTTGCTGATATTAATTTAAGTTTCCAAGAATATTTCATGCGTTTAAACGATGATGATAAGCGTTTTGGAACAGTAATGGCTTCATTACTTGGAGCATATCGTGCGCAAATGGAATTAGGATGTCCAGCCTTAGGTGGAAAAGATTCAATGAGTGGAACATATGAAGATATTGATGTCCCACCAACATTAATTTCATTTGCATTTGCTCCTGGTAATATTAATCGTGTAGTTTCGAGTGAAATTAAAAGTTCAGACGAAAATATTTATGTTTTAACAAGTAAAATTGCTAATAATGATTTTGATTTTGTAACATTAAAAACTAATTACCAAATTTATGAAGATTTAGTAACTGAAGGAAAAGTAACAGCTGCTTGTGCAGTAACTGAAGGTGGAATTGCCTTACAATTAAGTAAAATGTTAATGGGTAATAAATTAGGATGTAATGTCCAAACTGATATTAATTTATACCAAGATCAATATGGATCAATCATTTTCACATCACCTGCAGAATTAGACTTACCAAAAATTGGGACAACAACATCAAATCAAAATGTTGTTATTAATGAACAAACATATGATCTAAATGGATTAATTGCATTGAATAATGACTATTTTGCTAGTGTTTATCCTGATTTAAATGCTCAAAGTGTTACAACTGAAATTGAACAAACAAGTAAACCAATTACTTATAAACCTAAATATAAAGAAACGCCACATGTATTAATCCCAGTATTTAGTGGAACTAATTCCGAGATTGAAATGACAAAGGCTTTTGAAAATGCTGGTTGTACATGCGATGTATGGGTATTTAAAAATTTAACAGAATCGGATATTCTAACGTCAATTGAAACATTTGCAGCGAAGATTGCAACAGCTGACATTATTGCCTTTAGTGGAGGATTTAGTGGAGGAGATGAACCAGACGGAAGTGGAAAGTATATTGTTAATATTTTAGCAAATGCAAAAGTTAAAGCAGCAATAGCTAAACACTTAGCAGAGAATAAATTAATTTTAGGAATTTGTAATGGGTTCCAGGCATTAATTAAATCTGGTTTAATTACTAGTGGTGAAGTTAATATAAGTCGTGAAAATCCAACGTTATTTAGAAATGATTGTAACTATCATATCTCAAAAGTTGTTACAACAAAAGTTGAACAAGTAACATCACCTTGGTTACAAGGATTAGAATTAGGAAGTGAATATACACAAGTGATTAGTCATGGTGAAGGAAAAGTAAGTGGTGAGAAAGCAGTAATTGATAAATTAATTGCTAATGGTCAAGTCGCATTTAGTTATGTTGAAGAAAATCCAAATGGAAGTACATATGCAATTGAAGGATTAACATCACCATGTGGAAAAATTCTTGGAAAAATGGCACATAGTGAACGTTATCAAGCAGGTTTATACCAAAATATTCCAGGAAATAAAAAATTATCAATATTTGAAAACGCAGTAAGATATTTTCAAGAAGGGGAAAAATAATGAAAAAAGAACTAATTTATGAAGGTAAAGCAAAAGAGATTTATCAAACTGAGAATGAAAATGAAATTATTATGTATTATAAAGATGATGCGACAGCATTTAATGGTGTTAAAAAGGCACAAATTGCAACAAAAGGTATTTTAAATAATAAAATCAGTACTTATATTTTTGGTGAATTAACTAAACGTGGAATTAAAACGCATTTAATTGAAACGTTAAATGAGCGTGAACAATTATGTCAAAAAATTGAAATTGTTCCTTTAGAATTTATTTGTCGTAATGAAGCATATGGTTCAATGGCAAAACGTTTAGCAATGAAAGTTGGAACAAAATTTGCTCGTCCTGTTTGTGAAATTTGTTACAAAGAAGATAGTTTAAATGATCCATTAATTAATGATGATCACGCTTATGCCTTAGGGATTGTAAGTGAAGCAGAATTAACTAAATGTTATGAACAATTACGTTTAATTAATGAATATTTACAAGAAATTTTCTTAAATCTTGGGATTAAATTAGTTGACTTTAAAATTGAATTTGGTCGTAATAGTGATGGTGAAATTGTTTTAGCCGATGAAATATCACCAGATAGTTGTCGTTTAATTGATGTTGAAACAAATGAACAATTAGATAAAGATTTATTCCGTCATGATTTAGGTGATTTAACAAACGCTTATAGTGAAATTGTACGAAGAATTGGAGAATAAAATGTTAAAGGAAATCAGATCATTAAATGAAGAATGTGGAGTATGTGCAGCATATAATGTTGATGATGCAGCACGCCATGTTAATTTAGGATTACATATGCTACAACACCGTGGACAAGATGGTGCTGGAATCATAAGTTATGATGAAACAACAAGAAAATATCATAAACATAAAGATTTTGGTTTGGTTTCACAAGTATTTACGGAACCAACATTAAAGGAACTTTCAGGTAAATACGCAATTTCTCATGTTCGTTATGCAACAAGTGGCGGAAATGGGATTGAAAATATTCAACCATTCTTATTTTACAAATCAAAAATTAGTTTTAGTTTATGTCATAATGGAAACATTATTAATTCTGCACAAGTAAAAACATACTTGGAAGAAAAAGGGAGTATTTTCCAATCGAATTCAGATTCAGAGATTCTTGCCCATTTATTGATGCATCATTATGATGGGGATATTGTTTCAACGTTAAAGAAATCATTACATTTATTAGAAGGAGCATTTGCCTTTTTAATCATGTTTGAAGATCGCTTATTTGCTTGTCGTGATAAGCATGGATTACGACCATTATCAATTGCGAAAAAAGATGATGGATACCTAGTAGCAAGTGAAACATGTGCTTTTGAATTAATGGGGGGATTATATTTACGTGATATTAAACCTGGTGAAATCGTTGAATTTAATAATGGTGAAATTCAAACTCACATGTATGCAAAAAATGTTGAAAATAAAATGTGTGCAATGGAATATATTTATTTTGCCCGACCAGATAGTGATATTGAAGGACGAAATGTTCATGAAGTACGTTATGAGACCGGAGTTGAACTAGCAAAAGAAGCTAAAGTAGATGCTGATGTAGTTATCGGGGTTCCTGATTCTTCATTATCAGGAGCTTTAGGATACGCAAAAGAAGCTAATATTCCATATGAAATTGGCTTAGTAAAACATAAATATGTTGGACGAACATTTATTGAACCGACACAAAGTATGCGTGAGAATAGTGTTCGTTTAAAGTTAGGAGTAATTAAGGAAGCTGTATATAACAAACGAGTAGCAATTGTTGATGATTCAATTGTTCGCGGAACGACTTCGAAAAAAATTGTTTCGTTACTACGTGATGCCGGAGCCAAAGAGGTACACATGTTAGTTACATCACCACCAATTACTGGAGCTTGTTTTTATGGTGTTGATATTCATAGTGAGGCGGAGTTAGTAGCGGGTAATAAATCAATTGCCGAAATTCAAAGTTATATTGGGGCTGATTCTTTAAACTACTTATCACTAGCAGGATTAAAAACAGTTTTAACAGGTCAAGATATATGTCATGGATGTTTTGATAAGGTTTATCCAACATATTTATATAAAGGAGAAAATGATGAAAGATAATTATGCAGAAGCTGGAGTAAGTTTAGAAGCGGGATATGAAAGTGTAAAATTAATTAAAGAAGATGTTGAAAAAACAAATATTATGGGAGTAATGTCAAAGTTAGGACAATTTGGTGCCATGTTTGATTTAAGCCAATATAATTATCAAGAACCAGTATTAATTAGTGGTTGTGATGGTGTTGGTACGAAAATTAAAGTTTGCGAAATGGCAAATGACTTTTCGCAAGTTGGACAAGATTTAGTGGCAATGAGTGTTAATGATGTTATTGTTCAAGGAGCAAAACCATTATTTTTCTTAGATTATATTGCTTGTAACCATAATGAACCAACAAAAATTCAAGAAATTGTTCGTGGAATTAGTGAAGGGTGTTTAAAATCATCATGTGCATTAATTGGTGGTGAGACAGCAGAAATGCCAGATGTATATAGTGAAGGTGGATATGACTTGGCTGGTTTTGTAGTTGGAGCATGTGAAAAACAAAAAATTATCGATGCATCAACAGTTAAACCTGGAGATGTAATTATCGGAATTCCTTCAAATGGATTACATTCAAATGGTTATTCATTAGTGCGAAAAATTTTATTTAAGGATAATGATTTTAAAATTGATGATTACGTTGATGTGTTGGGAAGAACAATTGGTGAAGAATTATTAAGACCAACTCGTATTTATACACCAGAAGTATTAAGTGTATTAGAAGAAGTAAATGTTGCGGCAATGGCACACATTACTGGTGGTGGATATCAAGAAAATATTGAACGAGCATTAAATGGTTTTGGTGCAGATATTGATACGAGTAAGATTCCAAGTCAACCAATTTTTGAATTCTTAGCCCAAACGGGAAATATTCCAGCGATTGAAATGTATAACTTCTTTAATATGGGAATTGGTTATGTATTTATTGTTGATGAAAAAGATCAAGAACAAGTATTAAATTTAGTTGAAGATGCAAAAGTAATAGGTCAAGTAACAACAGAAACAGGAGTTCGTTTATGCGAATTGTAGTAATGGCTAGCGGTAGCGGATCAAATTTTGCCGCAATTTATCAAGCAATCGTTAATGGAGAAATCAATGCTGAATTTGTTAGTCTAATTGTTGATAAAAATAATGCATATGCAATTGAACGTGCTAAGCAATTAGGAGCTAAATATCAAATTGTTAATTATCAAGATTATCCAACAAAAATAGAATATGAAGCAACAATTTTAACAATTCTTGAGCAATTAAATCCTGATCTAATCTGTTTAGCAGGATATATGAAAATAATTGGTGAGACTTTATTAAATAAATATGAAGGAAAAATAATTAATATTCATCCTTCAAAATTACCAAAATATCCAGGAAGAACAGCACTTAGTGATGCGCTTGAAGCTGGAGAAACAGAAATCGGCATAACAACTCATTATGTTGATGCTGGGGTTGATACCGGAAAAATAATTATGCAAGATCAATTTACAACTGATGGGATGAACCGAGAACAAATTGAAACAAAATTACATAATTTAGAGCATAAATTATATATTAAAACAATAAATAAAATAATTGGAGAGTAAAAATGAAAAGAGCATTAGTTAGTGTCGCAGATAAAACCAACTTAGAGGTTGTTGCTAAAGCTTTAGCAGGAAAATATGAAATCATTTCAACAGGATCAACAGCAAATCAATTAATGGAACTTGGTTATGAAGTGACTAAAGTTAGTGATGTAATTGAATTTGAAGAAATTTTAGGTGGTCGTGTTAAAACATTACACCCGAGAATTCATGGTGGAATTCTTTCACGCCGTAGTGAAGCAGATAATGCTGAATTAGAAAAACACGATATTATTGATATTGATGTGGTTATTTGTAATTTATATCCATTTGAAACAGTAACCCAAAAACCAGGGGTAGAATTTAATGAAGCAATTGAAAATATTGATATTGGTGGAGTAACATTATTACGTGCAGCTGCTAAAAATCACAAATATGTAACAATCATTTGCGATCCAAATGACTATTCATTATTAAATAATGAATTAGATCAAAAAACCCGTGCAACATTAGCTGCAAAGGCATTTGAACATACAGCATATTATGATGTATTAATTTCTAATTATTTAAAAGCACAAATCAATTATGAAAATGAAGATATGCTTTTAGTTGGTGCTCGTAAAGCAGCAGATTTACGATATGGTGAAAATTCACACCAAAGTGCAAAATATTATTTAACAAATGACAAACAAGATTATTCACTAAACAGTGCCGAAATTTTACATGGTAAAGAATTATCATATAATAACATCAAAGATATTGATGCAGCTTTAAATTTAATTAGTGAATTTGATACGCCAACAGCCGTGGCTTTAAAACATAATACGCCATGTGGGGTTGGACAAGCAGCAAGTTTAGAATTAGCATTTGAAAAATGTCAGGCAATGGATCCAGTTTCAATCTTTGGCGGAATAGTTGCAGTTAATGGTACAGTAAGCGTCGAATTAGCCGAACAATTAAATCGTATTTTCTTAGAAGTGATTATTGCACCGGCATATGATGAAGCAGCGTTAACAATTTTAAAGCAAAAAGCTAATGTCCGTTTATTAATTGTTCCAATGCAAGCAAAAGCAAAAGTTAAGGAAGTTATTAGTATTAATGGTGGTTTCTTAACTCAAGATAAAGACCAAAATAACATTAATGAAGAAACAATTAAAGTTGTAACAACAAATGCACCAACAGCAGCCGAAATTAAGCAAGCTCAAATTGCACAAACAGTTTGTAAATATGTGAAGTCAAATGCAATTGTAATTGCTAATAGTGATGCAATTATTAGTCAAGGTGGAGGACAAACATCGCGTGTCGATGCCGCTCAAATTGCTTTAGACAAAGCTAAAGCAGCTGGATATACGAAAGAGTTAATTATGGCGAGTGATGCTTTCTTCCCATTTAGTGATGTGGTTGAGTTAGCAAAAGAATACGGTGTAACAACAATTATTCAACCAGGTGGAAGTATTCGTGATGAAGAAGTAATTGAAAAAGCAAATGAATTGGGGATTAAAATGGTATTTACAGGAGTTCGTCATTTTAAACACTAATTTAAAAGTTTTAGTAATTGGTCGCGGAGGTCGTGAGCATGCAATTTTAAGAGCAGTAGTTAAATCCCCGCTTGTAAAGCAAGCATTTATTGCTCCAGGAAATGGTGCCACAAGTCAAATTGCAACAAATGTTGCAATTGATGAATTAAATATTAGTGAATTAGTTGACTTTGCAAAAAAAGAACAAATTGATTTAACAATTGTTGGACCAGAAAGTAGTCTGGAAGCTGGAATTGTTGATGTATTTATGGCAAATTCTTTAGCAATTTTCGGTCCCAAGCAAGCAGCAACAAGAATTGAGAGTTCAAAAGCATATGCTAAAGAAATAATGGCTAAATATCAGATTAATACAGCTGATTATGCTAAATTTACTGATTATGATAAAGCAATATCATATGCGAAAACAATTAATTATCCGCATGTAATTAAATATGATGGACTTGCTGCCGGAAAAGGTGTAGTTATTTGTGAAAATGAATCGGAAATGCTTGAACAAATTAAAATTATGTTAAAAGACCAAGTATACGGAAAAGAAGCAATTATTTTAGAAGAGTTTTTAGTTGGTGAAGAATTCACGTTGTTATCTCTAGTTAAAGATGATAAAGTTTATCCATTAGAAGTGAGCCGTGATTTTAAACGAGCTTTAGATAATGATGAAGGTTTAAATACTGGGGGAATGGGAGCAATTTGTCCATTTAACAAAATTAGTGAACAACAAAAACAAGAAGCAATTACCATTCTTGAACAAACAGCAAGTGCTTTAGTAAAAGAAGCAAATAATTTTACTGGTGTGTTATATGGTGGCTTTATTGCAACGGATACGGGAGTAAAAGTAATTGAATATAATGCTCGTTTTGGTGATCCAGAGACGGAAGTTGTGTTACAAAAACTAGCGAGTGATTTAGTTATGCTAATCATTGATATCTTAGCAGATAAAGATGTTATAATAGAAAATGATGAAAAAACATATGTTGGTGTATGTATGGCTTCAAAAGGTTATCCACAAAGTTATCAAAAAGGTTTCTTAATTGAAAATATTGATAATGAAGCTATTTATCACATGGGAACTGTTAATAAAGAGGGAAAAATCTATACCGATGGAGGACGTGTACTTTTTGCAACTGCTGCTGGAGAAAATCAAGAGCAAGCACGAGAAAAAGCATATGAACTTGTCCGTCAGATTAAATGTGATAATTTATACTACAGAACAGATATAGGAGTAAACGATGAAAACTGATATTGAAATTGCTAGTAGTGCAGAAAAAAAGCCAATTAATCAAATTGCTGAGAAATTAAAAATTGCCGATGCTGATTTAGAGTTATATGGTAAATATAAAGCAAAAATCAACTTAAATGAGACAGAATTAACACCGAAAGAAAATAATTTAGTTTTAGTAACTGCAATTAATCCAACTCGTGCTGGAGAAGGTAAAAGTACGGTAACAGTAGGATTAACTGATAGTTTACAAAAAATTGGAAAAAATGTAGTTGCTTGTTTACGTGAACCATCTTTGGGACCTGTATTTGGTTTAAAAGGTGGAGCAACTGGTGGAGGATATGCACAAGTAAATCCAATGGAAGATATTAACTTGCACTTTACTGGTGATATGCATGCAATTACAACTGCAAATAATTTAATTGCCGCTGCTTTAGATAATCATATTCACCAAGGTAATGAATTAAATATTGATCCAACAAATATTGTATTAAAACGAGTATTAGACATGAATGAACGTACGCTTCGTGATATTACAATTGCACAAGGAGCAAAAGTTAATGGAGTTGAACGTAAAGATCATTTCCAAATTACAGTAGCTAGTGAAGTTATGGCAATCTTATGTCTTGCAAGTGATTTAGAAGACTTTAAAGTTCGAATTGGAAAAATGATTGTTGCTTATTCATATGACCAACAACCAATAACAGTAAAGGATTTAGAAGTAGTTGGAGCAGTTGCTTTAGTAATGAAAGATGCAATTAAACCAAACTTAGTTCAAACCCTTGAACATGCACCAGTATTAATGCATGGTGGACCATTTGCAAATATTGCTCATGGATGTAACTCTTTAATTGCAACAAAAATGGGACTTAACTTAGCAGATTATGTAGTAACAGAAGCGGGATTCGGAGCCGATTTAGGTAGTGAAAAATTCGTTGATATTAAATCAAGAATGGGTGGATTAAATCCTAAAGCAATTGTAATTGTCGCAACAATCCGTGCCTTGAAATTACACGGTGGAGCTGATGCAAATGATTTAGCAACTGAAGATTTAACAGCATTAGAAAAAGGAATTGCTAATTTACAAAAACACATTGATACGGTAAGTGAATATGGTATTAATTATGTTGTAGCAATTAATGAATTTGTTACCGATACAGAAGCAGAATTAACATTGGTTCAAAACTATTGTGCGGAAAATAATCATCCTGTAGTTCGTGCATCAATTTGGGCAAAGGGTTCAGAAGGTGGAATTGAATTAGCAAATGCAGTAGTAAATGCTTGTGAAAATCAAACAAGTCCAGTAAATTTCATTTATGAATTAAATGATTCTTTTGAAACAAAAGTTACAAAAATCATTCAAAAAGTTTATGGTGGAAATGACTTTGAATTAAGTGAAAAAGCAAAAAGTGATTTAACAAGAATTAAAGAATTAGGATTAGATAAATTACCAGTATGTATGGCGAAAACACCTGCCTCATTAACAGATAATCCCGAGGTTATTGGTGCTCCAACTGGTTTTGACATTCATATAAGTGAAATTACAATAAGTGCCGGTGCTGGTTTCTTAGTAATTTTAACCGGAAAAGTAATGGTAATGCCGGGATTACCAAAAGTTCCATCAGCGAATAAAATGGATATTACCAAAGATGGACAAATAATTGGTTTATTTTAAACTAAAGATTTATAACAAAAAAAACAAAAATTTATAACAAAAAAACAAAAAATTTATAACAAAAAATAACAATCAAATTTATAACAAATGAAAGTAACTTAATTGTCAATTAAGTTACTTTTTATTTAAAATAAGTTGATTATTGTTATACTATGAATAAGAATATAAGTAAAAAGATAAGAGGAGAAAAATGGATAAAAAAATAATCATAAACGTTGATGATTTTGGATTGTCACGTGCTTACAATTATGGAATTATTGATGGATACCAACAAGGGGTAATTAGTTCAACAACATTACTAATCAACGCAAAAGAGGTTAAACATGCAATCAATTTAGCTAAGGAAAATCCGGGATTAGGTTTAGGATTACACTTAGCATTGACAACATTTCCAGCAATAACAAAAGCTGAAGCTATTAGTACAAATGGGAATTTAAATTCGCAAAAATATTATCATGAAATGATTGAGCAAATTGATAGTGATGTGATAAAGGCTGAGTTAGAAGCACAAATTGAAAAGTTTATTAAGTTGGTTGGGAAAAAACCAACGCATTTAGATATGCACCATCACATGCATCGTTATGCAAAAGTTGAAAAAGTCGTGATTGAATTGGCTAATAAATATCAATTATTATTACGTAATAGTGAAACTAATCAAGGAATATGCATTGTGAATATTGATTTTTATGGTGAAAATGTGAATTTAAAACAACTTAAAAAATCAATAAATGAATTAACAGAAGTAAAATCAGAAGTATACAAAGAATTGTGCATTCATGCGGGCTATATTGATTGTGATGTTTTAAATATTAGTAGTTATCAACAAGAAAGAATTCGGGAAATGGCAATAATTACAAGTGAAGAATTTAAATGTTTTTTACAGAAAAAACAATTAAAATTAGTACCATTTACAAATAAAAAAGTAAAATAGTTTGAATGTGCAATAAATGGCAAGGAAAATGTAGTATAATATAACAAAAGATAGTGGGGGAAGTATGTCAGAGCGTAAAGCAGAACTGTTATTATTGATAGTTGGTATATTATGGGGATTTGGTTTTATTTCAACAGATTTGTTATTGATTGATGGAATGGGTCCATTTACCGTTATTGGATTACGTTTCATTTTAGCAGTAGCATTTTTAAGTATTTTTTATTACAAAAGATTAAAAATTCATAAAAGTGAATTAATCCGTTTAATTATTATCGGTAGTGCATTATATTTAGGATTTGCCGGACAAACAATTGGGATGAATTACACGAGTACAACAAATGTTTCATTTATAACCGGTTTAAACATTGTGTTTGTACCATTTATGGCATTGATAATTAGTAAAAAACAAATTAAATTAAAAAATATAGTTGCGGCAATAATTGGAATGAGTGGGTTATATTTTTTAACCGGAGGAATGAATCATTTGGCAATTGGTGATATCCTAGCACTTTTTGGGGCAGTTGCCTTTGCTGTTCATATTGTTTTAATAAGTAAATTTGCTCAAGATATTGATGTAATTAAGTTGGCAATTTGGCAAATGTTAATCTGCTCAATCTTAGCATTTATAACGGCAATTATAATTAGTGAACCAGTAATTTATTCAATTCAAACAATGAATGTAGGTGTTGCCTTATTTACCGGAATTGTTCCATCAGCAATCTGTTTTCTTGGTCAAAACGTTGGACTTAAATATACCGAAGAAGCAAAAGGGAGTTTGATTTTGGCAACAGAATCATTATGGGGAGCAATATTTGCAATATTAATTCTTGGCGAACCATTTAGTATGAATTTGATTTATGGTTCAAGTTTAATGATAATTGCCATTGTAATTGATGAAATCAAACTTAACCGTTTAATTAAGAAAAATCGATAAATTAATCATTAATAATTGATAATTAATTTGTTATAATAAAATTAAGGAGGCAAAATGAAAAAGCGTGGATTTGAAATTGTAACTGGTTTTGAGGATGAAGCAGTTATGCCAAAGCGAGCAACAGCTAAAAGTAGTGGATATGATTTTTCAACAATTGAAGAGGTAACAATTAAACCAGGAGAAACATTATTAGTAAAAACAGGAATTAAAGCATATATGTTAGATGATGAAGTTTTAAAATTATATGTTCGTTCATCATTAGGATTTAAACGTAGTTTACGTCTAGCAAATTCTGTTGGAATTATTGATGCTGATTATTATAATAATCCGGGTAATGAAGGACATATTATGGTTGCTTTACACAATTTTGGAACAGAATATCAAGTATTAACAAAAGGTGAGCGAATTGCTCAAGGGATTTTTGAAAAATACTTAACAATCGATAACGATGATCAAACTGCAAGTCGTGTTGGTGGTTTTGGTTCAACAACAAAATAATAATTATATATAATAAGATGAAAACTAAGAAAATATTTCTTAGTTTTTTAAATTATTTGTAATAAGAAAATAATTATATTAAATATAAATAACTAATGATTTGTGAATATAAAATAATTATTAGGACTTTAATGTGACTACATATAAAATAAAAACTTAAATATTTCCAAATGGAATTAGCAAAAAAGATACTTTGTTATGTTATTGGATTTTAAAATAAATTTAGTAAAAATCATATTGATATTACTTGTGATATAATATATAATGTTATAATCATAATAATGATTATTTGTACTAAGGGGTTAAATGAAAAAAATAAAATTATTCGAAACTTTTGCGGGAATTGGAACTCAAAAAATGGCACTAACTAATATAGGAATGGATGTTGAAATTGTAGGAATGTCAGAATGGTATATTGATGCAATTTTAGCATATGGTAGCATACATTCAAAAGAAAAATATGTAGATAATACTACAATAGAAGAAAAAAAAGAATATTTATTAACATTGGGATTAAGTAAAAATTCATTTGATGTAGCCAAAAATTTAAATGGGTTAAAAAAAGAGAAGATAGAAGAATTATATTCATATGTTAAAGAATTTAAAAATGTCGGAACAATATATAATTTGAAAGGAAAAGATATAAAAGATGTAGATTTACTAACTTATTCTTTTCCCTGTACAGATTTATCTACTGGTGGAAAAGGATTAGGGATGAAGAAAGGATCTGGAACAAGGTCTGGTTTATTGTGGGAAGTAGAACGAATATTAGATGAATGTGAGAGCAATAATTTGCCTAAAGTATTATTAATGGAAAATGTAAAAGCAATACAATCAGAATCAAATATAGAAGATTTTAATAAATGGAAAAAATTTCTTTCGGAAAAGGGATATAATAATATAGTATATGATTTAACAGCATCAGATTTTGGTATACCACAGAAAAGAAGAAGAATATTTATGGTAAGTTATTTGAAAAAGATAAATTTAAATTTAATAACCGAAAACATAAAAAAATATGAAAAAAAAGCATCAAATGCCAAAGATTATTTAGAGTTAGATTATTCAAAAAAAGAAATAATGGAAGAAGCAGAAGAAGCAACAGTGAATATGACACCTTCAAGAGAAAAAATGTGGAATATAAATAAAAGATATATAAATGAAGAGAGACCATTTAATACAATTACTACAAATTTAGATAGGCAAAATAATGCGGGAATGATTAACTATAATAGTAAAACTAAAAATTCAACATATAGATTATTAACTGCAAGAGAAGTATGGAAACTGATGGGTGTTTCAGTTGAGGATTATGAAAAAGTAAAAAATGATCAGAATTTTTCATATAGAAAAATGATAAAACTTGCGGGAAATGCAATCGTTGTTGATGTTTTAGAAGCTATTTTTAAGGAGATTTATGAAAATTAATTTTACTGAAGCAACTCTTTATAATTTAGAAGCATTTGAAGGACAAACTCCGTCAGGTAATGTAATATTAAAATATAATGGAAAAGAATGGCTTAATAAATATGGTACAGAAGAAGAATATAATAAATTGTTTAAAGAAGTCCAAATAATAGAGGAAGAAAAAAAAACAATAAAAAAATATGAATGTAATAATGTATATGTTAATAACAAATATTTTTCTGATAAATTGTTTTCAATAGATGTTAAAGTTGATTTATCTGGTATTCATACTGGAAGAATTATTGCTTATTTTAGTAGTAAAATTGGAGAAAATAAAGAAATATATGAAGAAATGAAGAGAAGATTTGACAAATATACTATAAAAGAAATTATTGTAGAGGAACAAAAAGTAGATTTTATTTTAGAACCATTACCAAATTATATATTTTATATTGAATATAAGAATCAAATTGAAAAACCTGTGGCACAAAGACTAATTGAAAGATCATATAATTCATATTTTAATGATATAGATAAATTAAGTAAATATGAAAAAAAAATTTATAAAGAAGAATATTGGGGTCCGTTAGAAGGACTAGAAAAATTTTTATCTAATTATATGGATAAGATATTTAAATTATCATATCCTGATTTTTTAGTTAAAAAAAGTAAAGCAAGTATAAAAGTTTTCAATAGTTTTAATGATAAATTAAATCTTAAAAATGATGAAGAAATAGAAAGGTGGTTTAATTCAATTATGATAGAAAAAACTAACTATCCAAGTCAGGTAATTTATTATGGTCCTCCTGGAACAGGAAAAAGTTATGAATTATATAGTAAATTATCAAAAGAAAATACATATCGAGTTACATTTTATCCTGATTTTGAATATGGAGATTTTATAGGATCTATTATGCCAAAAGTAAAAAATTCAAAAATAATATACGAATTTACGCCAGGTATATTCACTTTAGCATTACATGATGCTTTGAAAAATGATAATAAAGAAATAAATTTAGTTATTGAAGAAATGTCACGAGGTAATTGTAGTGCAATATTTGGTGATATATTTCAATTATTAGATAGGGATAATACAGGAAAAAGTTATTATGGAATAAATAATGAAAATATAAAGAATTATTTAAACAAGGAAGGAATAAATGTTGAAAAAATATATTTACCTCCTAATTTTAATATATATGGAACTGTAAATACTAGTGATCAAAATGTTTATCCGATGGACACAGCATTTAAAAGAAGGTTTGAAAGTAAGTATATAGGAGTTGAATTTAGTGAATTTGATAAATTAGATGATACTGAATACAATAAGGCAAAATTTGGTAAGTATGAATGGAAAGATTTTTATATGTATCTGAATAATTTTATTATTGAAGAATTAGAAATGGAAGAGGATAAACAAATTGGGCCATTTTTTTTAAAAGCAAGAGATACAACAAATAAATTAATAATTTATTTATGGAATGATATAGATAAAGCGAATTATATAACTGATAAAAAAATACTTAATAGTAATAAGAAACAATTGTCAGAATTTTTAAATTATGATAGTGAAAAAAATTTTGATGACATCTTTAGTAAGGAATTTATAGAATATATAAAATAGTTAAATAGTAATTAAATGAAAAATCATAATTAAAGGGTTATATGGAATATATAAGAGATGGAAAAGAAGAGTTTTATTTGATTTATGATGGTGAAATGATAAAAAAAAAAGAAATATCAAAATTGGATATAGGATTACAATTATTTGAAGAAAATTTAATAAAAGGTACAAATATAAATGATATTTTTAAAATAAATTTTGTAGGATTTATTACGTTGAAAAATAATGCATCTAAAAGAATAAATTTAATAAGTATGCCAAAAGAATATAATGTTACGAATATAATAGATGATAATAAGTTAAATAATAGAGAAATCAGAAAAGTATTAATAACGATAATTAATACAAAAAATGAACAGGGAATAAATAATAAAAGTGAAAATTTATTTGTTAATTTGATTTATCAATTAAACATAGTAAAAACTTATTATGATAATTTTGGATTATATAAAGAAAATAAGTCTATAAAAAATAAATTAAAAAAAGGAAAAATAGATTGGAATAAAACAATTAGAAGGTTAGTTCCTATGGTTCAAGATAATGATATTATATATAACGAATATTATGTTGGAAAAAAAATTTTACAAGAGACAATAATAACAGATATAATGGCATATATTATAGAAAAAATAATGATTAAATATCAGTTTTTTATTGAAGTACCTAATATAAATTACACTTATAAGAATAAAATAAAGAATATAAAAAGCATGATTAAAGAACTAAATTATAAATTAAATAAAATATTTAAGGATAGTGACAGGGAATTAATTTTAGCAATGATTAAAATATTAAATATTGAAAGAACGGATATAAATAATCATATGTCTATATATACTAGAGAATACAAATATGTATGGGAAAAAATGATTAATACAATTTTTGAAGTAGAAAAACCAGAATCGGAAAAAATAAGTGATCAAGGACATAATATTGAACTTGATCATTTTAATAATAGAGATAAAGTTATTTTAGATTCAAAATATTATGTATATAAAGAAAAATTAAAAGATGATGTAGACTATAAACAATTATTTTATTTTTATCAATTTGTTATATTAAAACAAATTCAAGAAAATAAAAATTACAATCAAATAAAGGAAGAAAATTTGAAATGGATAAATGCATTAATTAAACCTAAAAAAATTGAAGGAGATAAATTTTACGAAATTGATAATCATATTTCGAGAATTAAAGAAAAAGAATTTGAAGATAATATTATAATTAAAAATATATATATAAATCCGATATAT
Source organism: Mollicutes bacterium SLUWU-24 (assembly GCA_049070185.1). GTDB lineage: Bacteria > Bacillota_I > Bacilli_A > UBA3375 > UBA3375 > CAZFWW01. The sequence continues at coordinate 173,037 of JBLYTW010000001.1, forward strand.
ATAATTGATATGTATTTACGAAAAGATATTATTAAAAATAGTCAATTAAGAAAAATAGTTACTAATGATAAGTAAAGAGAAAATTTTGTTGGTGGTTTTGGTTCAACAACAAAATAATAATTATATATAATGAGATAAAAACTAAGAAAATATTTCTTAGTTTTTTTTATAACTATACGCATCGATATTCAGTATGTTTAAAATCAGAGATTCGATTAAATGTTCAAATTTTTGCCAAAAAAAGGAGATAATCTATTGATATACTAGAATAAGTATTATAAAAATTAATGTGGAAAATTATGAAAAGAGAATATAAAATAAAGGAGAATAATTATGTTTGAATTAATAATATCAATATTTGTAACTAGTATACCTTTAGTAATAACTTGTTTAGTATTATATTATGTTGCGAAAAAAGCCAATGAATTTAAAAATAAAAAAATAAAGTTTGGGAGGAATTTGATAATTTGAAAAAATAAATATATTTTAATAAAAGATAGAACAAAATGGTAAAAACGTTTCTTGTAATAACAAATCTAATATAGTACAATAATTGTATGAAGTGAAATTGTTATGGAGGAAAGAGAAAATGAAAAAAGTATTAAGTGTAACGTTAGTTATTAGTGTATTTATGTTAGTCGGTACTCCACTATATGCAGCAATTAGTTCAACCGGATGGCATGTTGTTTCATGGAATAAAAGTTATTTGTATCCAAATGGACAGAATGATACTAATACATATTTAAAATATTATTTTACTGATGAAGGTCACTATGATGCAATTAATGTTAAATATGCCTCAGGAGGTTCGAAAGAAAAAGTTCGTGCTAAATCAAAAGATGGAGGTAATCAATTAACATATGGAGAATATGCAAGTAGTCGAAGTGGTTATCCGAAAAATAGTTATACAAGTCAAGGGGCTCAGCGTGGAAATGATTATGCAAGTTATCAAATAAAAAAATAAAAATAAGTGAAAGTAATAAAAGTTCTACGCTTTTATTGCTTTTTTAAAATCATATCTAGGAGAAATATGAATCGAATTTCAAAATCGTTAATTGTTATTTGTTTAATAATGTTTAGTGTTATTTTTTATTTACAAACTTGTTATCAATATAGTTATAATCCGTTTGTTAAAAATCAAAATATTATATTAAATAAACCGAAAGATATTGATAATCAAGAATTTGTGGAAACAATTAACCGAATTAGTAAAGAAACAAATGTATTTCCGCTTTATCTGGAACAAGATATTACGGATGGTAATTATAATACCAATACTTACTATACAAATTATCAAGGAAGTTTACCAGATAAATATCCAGAGTTGTATAACCAAAGTAATAAAGAATCGTTTCTGAAAATGACAAAATTTAGTTTAGAACAAATTCAAGTTGCTTTATTATCAGATTCTCAAAGCGAAGTAGACTTTATTAAAGCACTTGAAGAGGCGGGAATTGATTATCAATATGCAGAGTTTAATCAAGAAGCATTTTTAATTGGATCTAATTATTTATTAATTTTAATGGTAATAATTACATGTTTAGTTACAATTACTATTTATGTTATGCAAGAGAAAAAACGTTATGCAATTTTAAAAATGGAAGGATATAAGGCAAAAGAAATAATTAGAATTGAATTTTTGAAATTTAAAAAATTAATTTATGTTACAACAATAATTTATTCTTTAATATTAATCATATTACTAGTTAAAAATGATGTAAATTTTGTTGGTTTGTATGTGGAGAACAATTTAATTAGTATTACCTTTTTATTAACAATAATATTGTTTAATCTCCTTTTAAGTTATCAAGTGTATGAAAATGTATCAATCTATAAAATTAAAAATAACATTGTAAGTGGTAAACCGAGTAATTTAATCGTATTATTTAGTATTGTTTTAATGATAATGATGATTAATAATATTAGTGTATTAATTGATACAACTAATGATTATATTCAAGAAATTGCTAATTACAAAAAAATTCAAGGGGTTTATGAGTATAGTTATATTCCAGTATATTCAGATATTAGTGATTATGAAGCAGAAGAATCAAGTGAGCTAGATAAAGTATTACTTAATTTTTATTTTGCGACAGTAAATGATTTAAATGGAGTATTAATTAATAAAAATGTTGGAGAGGAGTATCAGAAAGTTACAATTAATCAAAATTATTTAAAATTTAGTGAAATAATTGATAGTCAAGGTCAATTAATAGATGTTAGTAATTATAAGCAATCATATCTTAATTTAGTGCCAATTTCAGAAAAACAAATAATTGATGAGGCTAGTTTAGATAATGTTGTATTAATTAAAGATGATCAGAAACTATTTAATATTGATGTGAGAACTGGTAAACAAGGTGAAATTACTGATTATCAATACATTACATTAATTCTTGCTGATAATTTGGCGGATTTTGGCAATATTGATGAAGAACTAATTGCTAATGAAATTGTTGTACCAATGAGTAGTGGTAATTATTATGTAAAAACAAATAAAGATGATCCCAACGCTATAACTAAAAAATACATTGAGGATGTAAATGCTGATAATTATATTCGGGAAACACCTTTAATTGGTAATGAACTATTGAAAAATATTATCGAATTGAAATATAAATTGTTGAATTATATTGTAATGAGTATGATAAATATTATTTTAACCTTAATCATTATTAAATATAGTATTCAAATATTTATTATAAATCGTAAAAAAAAGTTATCGGTTTATACACTAGAAACAGGAAAGCAAGAAAAAAGTTTTAAAAAATATGTATATATTGTAAATATTGTAATTGCTAGTTGGGGAATAGTTGCTAGTATTATTTTAAGACAACCAATTGTGTTACTAATAACAATAATAAGTGTTAGTTGTTTAATTATTTATCAATTATCCAGTTATCGTCAATTAATTACAAGTAATTTAGCAAATAACATTAAAGGAGAGTTATGATAGAACTTAAAAATGTCACTAAAAAATACGGAGAACGAATAATATTAGACAAAGTTAATTTACAATTTGTGGATAATAGTTTTAATATTATCTATGGTGCTAGTGGAAGTGGAAAAAGTACATTATTAAATATTATTGGTTTATTAGATCAAGATTATCAAGGTAATCTTATTATTGAGGGACAGACAAATCCAAGTATTTTTAAACGAGAAGGACAAGAATTATTACGTCATCATATTTCTTATTTATTTCAAAATTATGGATTAATTGAAAATGAAACAGTTTATCAAAATTTAAAAATAATTACTGATATTCAAAATATAAATAAGAATGATGAAAATAAATTAATGGTCGAAGCTTTAGAGCAAGTAGGTCTAACAGCAAATGTGTTAAAGCAAAAAATTCATAATTTATCTGGTGGAGAGCAACAACGAGTTGCTTTAGCCAAAATAATTTTAAAACAAAGTGATATTATTATTTGTGATGAACCAACGGGAAGTTTAGATGCAGTAAATAAAAAGCGAATTATGGAAATCATTAAAGGATTAAAAGCAAAAATTGTGATTATTGTATCGCATGACCAAGAGTTAGCAGAATACGCGGATTGTGTTTATCAATTAACTAATGGTAAGTTAGAACAAACAAAATAATTAAGTCAAAACAATTAAAAGGGAAATAATGAAAATATATAGTGTTCAAAATCTTAGGTATGTTTTAGCAATGGTGATAGTGGTGTACCATATTTTAATGTTTCCGGCAATAATGATTACAGAGGCGGAGATTCTAAAGTATGCAGTTGATATCTTTTTTGTCATTTCTGGTTTTGTAATTACATTATCGCTTTATAAAAGTACAAATAATTTTTTACGAAAAAGAATTAAAACGGTATATCCTAAATATTACTTTTATTTAACGGTTATTATTGTAATAAAGTTAATTGGTGTAGCACTAGGTTATGTTGATCAAGTGGCAAATTTATTGATTAGTTATACGCTGTTACCGGTAATGAATGATTCAGGTTATTTAATTCGTCCAGAATTAGTAGTTGGTTGGACTTTAATGTATGAAATGACTTTTTATTTATTGATTAGTTTAATCATCTTATTTACGAAAAATAAAGAACGTATCATTAATATAACAATTGGAATTCTAGTTATTTGTGCAATGATTACCCTTTTAACTGATTTTTCAACTGCCATTCCCTATTTAAATTTATTAGTTGATAATGATTTGTTAATCTTAAACTTTTTAATGGGAATGATAATAGCTAAAGTATATCATCAACAAAGTTTCAAGGTTAATCAATTTACCGCTCTAATGTTAATTGGTAGTGGAATAATAATATTAATTGGATTAGATAACTTCTTGTTTACTGCCCGTGGACTTATTTCATTTATCCCAAGTACATTGATTTTAATTGGTGTAATTAAATATCCGTGTAAAAATGAAAATAGAGCTCAAAAACGTGGTAATTATTCCTATGAAATCTACTTAATGCATACTTTAATTGTTTCGAGTATATGTATCTTTGTTTTTGAAGTCTTAAAGTTGGAGATTACTAGTTGGGGATTATTAGTTTTAATCACAATTATATATGCAACAATTATGTTATGTTTAAAACTAAGTGATTATTTTCAATTGAAAAAACACCAATTATTAAGTAACTAAAGTTCGGTTTTAAACCGAATTTTTATTTTGCTTGACTTTGTATTATGTGAGTGGTACAATAATCTTGTATTAATCAAATAGTACAAATAGAGGAGGAACATGAAAAAGTACATTGATTATTTAAAACACTTTAATCCAATCGCTATCTTGTTTATTGGAGGCGGTTTGTTATTAACATTATTAATGTTAGTAACTAGTATTTATATAATTGATATTCAATTTATTAAATTAATACTATTATTAGAAATGATATTTGTTAGTTTTCATTATCGTCATTATATTAAGCAAACCAAAACTGAAAATGACATTTTTAAGATGAATTATTTAGTCTTATTATTGTTTACAGTAATGATAATAGGATTATTTTATTCACCTTATATCAATGGCTTGATTGGTTATCTTGCTGGTGATTCAATAATTACAATTGCCTACTTATTTATTTATGACTGTTATTTTAATTGGAATCACAAAAAGCGTAATTTATTTATTTTAATCGATATCTGTTTAGTGTTATTAAGAAATGTAATTTTAAACATTTCATATATCGCTAATTATCATTATCGTATTTCAACTATTCTAATACTAATTATTTTAAGCATTTGGTACTTAGTTATTCTAATATATGTATTTAAGCGTGAGAAAATAACTTATATGATTAGTAATAAAGAATTAATTGTAACAATTATTAGTGCAATGATAATTTATTATATTACAGCTTTCTTAGCTTATCCTCTATATTATTATTATATAATAGGTTATGGAATCAGCATAAGGTTAATAATAATTAAAGTAATAGCAATTATCGCTTTAATAACCGTTAATATTTATTATGGACAATATATTTGGGAAAAAATCTTTGTAGCTAAGTTTAATCTCCAGAAAAATTTAGTATTAAATATAATTATGATAGTTAGTTGTGGCTTGGGATTGAGTAAATTAATAAATAGTATTATGTATAAAGACTGGATTTATGCTTCAGAATTTGTAATTTCACTAATAATGATAATTGTTGGATTAATAGTTCGAAAAAAGAGGGGGCAAAATGTTTGGTTATGAAAATGCACTTTTTTATAAAATTGCTGAGGATATTTGTCAATTGATTGTTCGTGGTGAAATTAAACCCGGCGATCGTTTACCTGCGGTTCGTGAACTTGCAAAAACGAAAAAGGTTAATCCTAATACAGTACAAAAGGCATATCAATTGTTAGAAGAGCAAGAAATTGTTTATGCAATTGAACGAAGTGGAAAATATGTAAGTGAAGATGTAAAGCGTTTAGAGGCATTACGTCAAGAAGTTTTAGAGAATGAAATTAATAGTTTTGTTGCTAATTGTGAAAAGTATAATTTTCAAAAAGAAGAAGTTATGAAATTAATCAAGGAGAAGTATGAAAGAATTTAAATTAACAAATATTAATAAAAAATATTTTCGTAAATCAGTTTTAAAAGACATTAATTTAACAATAAATTCTGGTGAGATTATTGGGGTACTTGGTTTGAACGGAAGTGGAAAAACAACTTTATTAAAAATAATGTCAGGGAATTTAAAACCAACATCAGGAAGCGTATCATTTGATGGGAAGTCAATGGATGTAGTGGATAAGATGCAAGAATTAATTTATGTACCAGATCAAATAATCATTCCAAAACATTTAAAAGTAAGCGAAGTTGCGGAATTGTTTATGATTAAAAATCCTAATTATAATCAGTTTTATTTAGAAAAGTTTTTAGTAAAATTAGGAATAGATGCTAGCAGTAAAATTCGAACTTTATCAAAAGGTAATCAAGAATTAGTGCAACTAGGAATCTTATTAGCTAACATACCACAAATGATTATTTTAGATGAACCATTAGGAGCAGTTGATGTTGTTAAACGTGCAGTTATTTTAGATTTATTAATCGATTTACAAATGGATGGAGTAACAATAGTGTTGTCAACACATTTAATTCAAGATATTGAAGCAATAATGAGTCGAGTAATTATTATTAATGATCATCAAATTACTTTTGATCAAGAAGTTGAAACAATTCAAAATTCAGGAAAATCAATTCAAGAAACGTTAATAACTAAAGTGGGGAATCAATGGCTAAATTAATTGAGTATTATCGACTTCGTACATCTCATTATTCAATCATAATTAAAACAATTTTAATAATTACGATAAATGTATTATTATTTCAGATTATTAATGCTCGAAGAATTGTTTTTGCTTTCGAAGATTTTATTAACGTATTTGTTACTATTGCAATTTCATTTATGCTTATTTTGTACGTGATGAGTCTTTTGGAAAAAAATCGTTTATTTAAAAGTTATTTTAATTATGATCCAGTAAAACATTCAAACATACTATATAATATTATAATGGTGGTTACGATATTAGCAATTATTATCACAAGTTTTTCAACATTTTTGAATCGAGTACTGTATTCGGGTGACGCATTTTATTGTTTAAAAGTCGGAATTAATGAAAGTGTTTATATTACGGTTATTTTAATCTTAGCATACTGGATTATAACGATATATTTTAGTAGCCAAAAAATATTTAAATTTATTCCTCACATTATTTTGGTAATTACAAGTTTATTTATTATTCCTAACAATACACGCTTTGTTTTATACTTATTAATCATTCCGATGATTATTGAAACAAAAAAGATTTTAAATGAGGAGGGGTGAAAATGAAGAAGATTAAACAAGGGTTATGGCTATTATTGTTGGTAATAATGATGGTACCAGTTCAATTAAAGTTAATTCAAGAATTAAAAGATGATGGAGAATTAATTAGTTATCAAATAACGACAGTTCCAACTAATAAGAGTGATTTTGGTTTTAACCCAGAAACCAAAACGTTTCAAGTGACAAGTGTTGAGTTGATTAATAAGTTTATTGTAGAGAATCAACTTAATGACAACTATGATCCAATCCCTACTGATTTGACTTGTCCGATTATTTATAATGAAGGTGATTCATGCTCTTATAATATTCCTATTTCTAGACTTGAAGTGGTTGATAAGGTTAAAGAACCATTAAGTTTAAAAGTAACCCAAATTAGTAACTATAATGGAATTTTAGATTATGATGGAAATGGAAAATTGACAATGCAACTTATAAAAGACACGGGAAGTGAAGATAATTATAATTATTACAATAATTATATGCGTTCTATTATTTCTGATATATATAATGATACTAATGAGCCGCAGACTAATCAAGTACCAAAATCATTTGTAAAGAATTATCAATCAGATAAATGGCACGTTAAGTTTTACTTAACTATGATTATCGTTATGATTATTAGTTTTTGGAGTGTAAAAGTTATTAATAGTCGAATTAATGGTTACGGATTAGTTGTCTTATTATTTATTGTCGTAAATGGTCTAATGTATAGTTGGAAGCAAATAACTTTCGATTTTGATTTAACTTGGAAATTAATTATAATTATCAATCTAATGTATGTGCCAATGTATTTACGAATAATTAGACGTTCAAAATAGAGCAAATAAAAAAAGACCTTGTGGTCTTTTTTTAATGTAATTAATTATTTGTTATAATATAACTAAAGGAGTTAAATGGATTGTGCGAAAATTTTACATGTTGATATGGATTGTTTTTATGCTCAAGTTGAAATGCGTGATAATCCAAAGCTACAAGGAAAACCAGTAATAATTTCCGGACCACCAAATACACGAAGTGTTGTTTGTACGGCATCTTATGAAGCACGAAAATATGGAGTACATAGTGCTATGGGAGCAGCCAAGGCTTATAAATTGTGTCCAAGTGGGATTTTTGTGATGCCAAATATGGATAAATATCGCCAAGTTAGTAAAGAAATTCATCAAATATTTCAACGCTATACAAATGTGATTGAACCATTATCACTTGATGAAGCATATTTAGATTTAACTGATGAAAATAATCCGATATCAGCAACGTTAATTGCCGAGGAAATTAAGCAAGCAATTTATGATGAATTAGAATTAACTTGTTCAATCGGTGTGTCATACAATAAATTTTTAGCGAAGATTGGATCGGATTATAATAAGCCAAATGGGATTATGGTAATTAAACCCCAAGAAGCCATTAAATTTTTGGAAGATTTACCAATTGAACGATTTCCGGGAGTTGGTCGAAAAGCCAAAGTTAAAATGCATCAATATGCAATTTATAGTGGAAAAGATTTTAAAAAGTTAAATCGCGAAAAAAGTGAAAAACTTTTTGGTAAACTTGGTAAAAACTTATATCAATATGTTCGGGGTGTTGATAATCGCGAAGTAATTAGTAATCAAATTAATAAATCAGTAGGAACTGAGTATACAATGGCTGTAGATTTGGAAACAAAAGCCGATATAATTAAAGAGTTAGATAAAATTGCCATTGAGAATAAACGGCGATTAGATAAACATAAATTATGTTTTAAAACCGTTACTTTAAAACTTAAATATACTGATTTTCAACAAATTACGCGAAGTAAAACCTTAAAATATTATGAGGATTCAGATACAGTAATGTATGATGTTGCTTGTGAATTATTAAAAGCGGTTAATTTAGTTAATGCAGTTCGATTAGTTGGAATAACCGTATCAACATTAGAGAGGTTAGAAGTTTTAGAAAAACAACAGAGAATTGAGCAAATAATTTTACCAATCTAGTTATTTAGTTTATTTCTAAATAAATTGTACATATGATATCCAAGGGGTTAAAAAAATGCTATAATAGAAATCGAAATGAAAGGAGTTTATAAATTATGAGTACATTAATTGTAAAAGATTTATACGCAGAAGTAGAAGGAAAAGAAATTTTAAAAGGAGTGAACTTAGAAATTAATTCAGGAGAAGTTCACGCAATTATGGGACCAAACGGAACAGGTAAAAGTACATTATCTGCAGTAATTATGGGGAACCCAAAATACACAGTTACAAGTGGAGAAATTTTACTTGATGGCGAAAATATTTTAGAAATGGAAGTAGACGAACGCGCTAAAGCAGGTCTATTTTTAGCAATGCAATATCCAAGTGAAATTGCGGGAATTACAAACTCAGACTTTATCCGTTCAGCTATGAAATCTTCAGGAAAAGAAACAGGATCACTGTTTAAATATATCAAGAAATTAGAAGGGGCAATTAGCGATTTAAAAATGGATAAGAACATGGCAAATCGTTATTTAAACGAAGGATTTTCTGGTGGTGAGAAAAAGCGTAATGAAATCTTACAAATGAAAATGCTTGAACCAAAATTAGCAATTTTAGATGAAATTGATTCTGGTTTAGATATTGATGCTTTAACAATTGTTGGGGAAAATTTAACAGCGATGATTGAAGAACGTAATCAAGAGTTAGGATTATTAATCATTACTCACTATCAACGTTTATTAAATTACATTAAACCAACACACGTTCACGTAATGTTAGGTGGTCGTATTGTTGAAACTGGTGATTTAGAACTTGCACTTAAATTAGAAGAAGAAGGATATGAAGCTTTAAAAGAAAAACACGGAATTGCTGAAGAGTTTGCAGCTGAACAAAAACGTGTCAAAATTAATCAGTGTGCAACTAATATGGCGGTTAATAAATAATGAAACAAGTTTTTAAAAATGTAGATGTAAAGATGGATGACTATAATAATCAATTAACTAATAGCACACTTAGTTCAGTTGAAACAAAAGCAAAGTCAGTTTTCGAGCCATTTACAAATCAAGTTGTTTATACAATCGATAGCGATGGTATATATACATTTGGAGCAACAGCTAATAGTACAAATAAATTTATGAAAATTATTGTTAATCCAGGTGTTAATGCAGAAATTTATGAATATAATAATGGTTCAACAGTTAATTTAATTGATGTTGAATTACAAGTTGCCAAAGGAGCAAATGTTTATTATTTAAATATTGATCATTTAAATGAAGGATATTTAAACCGCAAAGTAACAGTTGAAAAGGATGCAAATTTAAATTACCATACAGTTAGCTTGAATGAAGGGTTTAATGAAAATAAAGTTGTTGTTGATTTAGTTGGTGAAAAAGCAAATTGTGATTATAAATTAATTACAGTCGCTAGTAATCAAACTCATAACCGTTTTGATGTAAGTTTAAACAATATGGTTGGGAAAACAACAGCTAATATTTGGCAAAAAGCCGTAGCAAAAGGAAATGGTCAAAATGAATTTTTAGCAACAGGTTATATTCATACTGATTGTCCAGAAGCTGAAAACTTCCAAGAAAGTCGTGTATTATTATTAGATGAAGCAGCTAAAGGTGATGCATCACCGTTATTATTAATCAATCACCATGATGTTCTTGCCGGACATGCAGCAGGTGTTAGTCGTGTTAATGAAGAAGAATTATATTATTTACAAACACGTGGGGTATCAAAACAAGAAGCAGAACGTTTAATGACAATTGCGTTTATTAAACCATTAATTGATGAAATGCGTAGTGAAGAGTTACAAACTGAAATATTAGCAGAAATTGGAAAAATTTTAGAATAATTTATTAAGGAGTAAAATGTTAGATGTGAAACAAATACGTGGGGATTTTTCGCTGTTTAAAGAACAACCACAGTTGGTTTATCTTGATAGTGCAGCAACGTCATTAACTCCCGATGTAGTTGTTGATAAGATGAGTGATTATTATAAATCATATCGTTCAACAATTCATCGCAGTATGTATGATAATGGGATTAAAGCTGAAGGTGAGTATAATGAAGCTCGGGCTAAGATTGCTAATTTTATTGGGGCAACTCCCGAAACAATTATCTTTCATAAGTCAACGACAAGTTTAATGAATTTAATTGCAAGAAGTATTTTAAAGACATTAAATGTTGGCGATGAAGTTTTAGTAAGCGAAATTGAACATCATTCAACATTATTACCATGGCGTGAAATTGCTAAAGAATATGGTGTTGTAGTGAAATATATTCCCCTTATTAACAATAAAGTTACAGTAGCAGGAATTGAATCAGTTGTTAGTGATAAAACTCGCGTAATTGCTACAAATCACGTATCTAATGTTTTAGGAGATATAACTCCGGTTAATGAAATTGGTAAATATGCTCAAGAAAACAATATTATTTTTGTTGTTGATGGAGCTCAAGGAGTTACCCATGAACCAGTTGATGTAAAGGCAATGAATTGTGATTTTTATGCATTTTCAGCTCACAAGATGCTTGGACCAACTGGTCTTGGAATTAGTTATGTTTCCGCAAAATATAAAGAAAAGTTAATTTTCGAATATGGTGGGGATATGGCACATATTGTAACTAAAGATACGTTAACGGTAAAAGAAATGCCCTTACGTTTAGAAGCCGGAACTCCAAGTATTGCCCAAGTTATTGCAATGGGAGCAGTAATTAATTATTTAGAAAATTTAAAAATGGATAATATTCATCAACATGTAATTACATTAAAGAATTATCTTGTAAGTGAGCTTAGTAAAATTCCAGGAATAACAATTTATAATCCACAAAGTGAAAGTGGAATTGTTACCTTTAATTTTGATAATATTCCAACTCACGATGTTTTACAAGAATATTCATTTATGAACATTGCTCTTCGTGGTGGTCATATGTGTAATCAATTAACATTAAAACATTTAAATGTTAATGCTGTTTTACGGGCAAGTATTTACATTTATAATGATAAGGCAGATATTGATAAGTTTATTGCTGCAACGAAAAAAGCACAAGAAAATTTATCATGGATGTTATAGAAGGAGAATGATGATTAGTCAAGAATTATATCGCCAAGTAATAATGGATCACTACAAAAATCCGTACAATAAAGTAGAGGATGAAGTTGAAGGATATGCTCGTCGTGAAGCATTAAACCCTTCTTGTGGTGATGAAATTGTTGTATTTTTAAAATATGATGGCGATCAAGTGGTAGATATTAAGTTTAAAGGAACAGGGTGTTCAATTTGCTGTGCATCAGCATCGGTAATGACAAATGAACTTACGGGATTAACAAAAACAGAAATTATTGATAAAGTAAATAAATTCAATCAGATTATAAAAGATGCCGATGAGTCAGTACTTGATGAATTTGAAGATGCTCAAGCTTTTATTGGAATTAAAGCATTCCCAGCACGATTTAAATGTGCATATTTAAGTTGGGATACAGTCCGTAAATTAGTAGAGGAGGTATAATGAACGACGAGATTAAAGCAGTAGTTGACAATGAATATGAATATGGATTTAGTGATAATCACAAATCATTATATGATACAGGACGTGGAATTGACGAAAATGTTATTCGTGAAATTTCAAAGATTAAAAATGAACCAGAATGGATGTTGGATTTTCGTTTACGTGCATTTGCTAAATTTGAACAAATGCCAATGCAAGATTGGGGTGCCGATTTAACTAATCTTGATTTTGATAATACAATTTATTATGTAAAACCAACAGAGCGTGTTGAAAAATCTTGGGATGATGTACCTGAAGATATTAAAGAAACTTTTGAAAAATTAGGAATTCCTGAAGCAGAAGCAAAATATTTAAGTGGAGTTTCAACGCAATATGATTCAGAAGTTGTATATGAAAACATGATAAAAGAAGTTGAAGATAAAGGAATTATCTTTATGGATACTGATCGTGCCTTAAGAGAATACCCTGAGTTATTTAAAGAATACTTTGGAAAATTAGTTCCAGCAAGTGATAATAAATTTGCTGCATTAAATAGTGCTGTGTGGTCTGGTGGAACATTTATTTACATTCCAAAAGGTGTTAAATTAGATATGCCACTACAAGCCTACTTTAGAATTAATACTCAAGATATGGGACAATTTGAACGTACATTAATTATCGTTGATGAAGGTGCAGATGTGCATTACGTTGAAGGATGTACAGCTCCAAATTATTCATCAGATTCTTTACATGCAGCAGTTGTTGAAATCTTTGTAAATGAAAAAGCAAATTGTCGTTATTCAACAATTCAAAACTGGTCAGACAATGTTTATAACTTAGTTACAAAACGTGCTAAAGTTGAAGCCGGTGGACATATGGAATGGATTGATGGAAATATCGGAAGTAAAACAACAATGAAATATCCAGCAATTATTTTAAATGGTGATGAGGCAAAGGGAACTTGTATCTCAGTAGCAATTGCCGGACGTAATAAGCATATTGATGCTGGAGCAAAAATGATTCATATTGGAAAAAATACATCAAGTAAAATTGTTTCAAAATCAATTGCTCATAGTGGCGGAAATGCAACATATCGTGGTTTAGTTGAACATATGAAGAATGCTAAAGGTGCAGCAAGTACAATTGAGTGTGATACAATTATTATTGATGGACAATCAAAATCGGATACAATTCCGTTTAATATTGTAAAAAATGATTCTTCAACAATAGCTCATGAAGCAACAGTAAGTAAAATTAATGATGAACAATTATTCTACTTAATGAGTCGTGGATTAAGTGAGGAAGAAGCAACACAAATTATTATTATGGGATTCATTGATGAATTTACAAAAGAATTACCAATGGAATATGCAGTTGAATTAAACCGTTTAATAAACTTAGAAATGGAAGGTTCAATTGGTTAAGAAAAAGTTTGGCATAGCCAAACTTTTTTAATTTGTTATAATAATTAAGAAGATGGAGGAATTATGCAAAAATTTTGGAAAATATTAATTTCAATTATAATAATTATAATGGTTATATTAGGTGGTTTTTATTTTTATTTAACAACAATGATGAATCGTGAAGCAAAAAGTGGGGCTAAAGAAAATAAAATCCAAGCAAATGTTAGTGAATTAGAAGAACAACATAATATTATATTTATGGGTGATTCATTAACAGCTGGATTTAATAGTACGGGAAAAATGGTTACAGATAATCAAGGATATCGTTCAGTAATAAGTGAAAAACTATCAAGTGTTAATAAGTTAGGGACAACTTATAATTATGCTGTCGGTGGTTATTTAATTGATGATCTATTAAAGCAAATGGATGAAGATGTAAAATTGAGTGAAGTAAATGCTGCAATGCGTAATGATTATTTTCCTGCTGAAGTAGCGAAAATGTATCCAACAACATTAAAGGATGATCCAACGATTTCAACAGCAATTAAAAATAGTGATACGCTTGTAATTACAATTGGTGCAAATGATGTTCTTGGTGCAATAACGTATGACGAAGAAAAACAGCAAATGAATATTGATGTGAAAACATTGTTGGCAACTCTTGATGAAGTTCACAATAAAAAAGAAGAATTATTTACAGATATAAAAACAATTAATCCCGATATAAAAATATATGATGTTGGTATTTATATGGCTTATTCATTTATTGATCAAGATATAATGCAAAAGATTTATCCACTATTAGTATATGGTGAAAGTAAAATTTTCTTTAATCAACCTAAAGCGGGAATTTATAAAGTAACAATACGTGATAATATGCAGGCTGATTTACAAACTTATATTGATAATCCTAATGATATTCATCCTAATTATCAAGGGTATCAAGTAATGGGAAATGAAATCTTAAAAGCAATTATTAAAAATGATAAAAAATAGTTAAGCGAAAAATTTAATATTACTTGCAACTTTAATACTGATAAGATATAATAATATCGTTATAAGGGAGTGATCAATGACTAATATTAAATTTCGAAGAATTGGGGCATTCTTAATTGATGCAATGATTATAAATGGTTTTTTCACATTATTTATGCAAATAATAATGTATGCTGGTTTATTAGCATTTAACATTAATACTGATGCACAAGCATTGATGCTGGTGTTTATGTTTATGTTTTTACAATCAATAGGTGCATTAGTATATACATTAATATGCTATAAAATATTTGGTGGAACCTTAGGAAAAAGAATCTTAAAATTAAAAGTAATTAAAAAAGAAACAAAACAAGAATTAACAACAATTGAATTAATTTCTCGTGAATGGAGTAAATGGATTATTGTATACTTATTTGTTCCATTTGGTGTAATAATTGATATTATTATGTATTTTGGTAAAAATAAATCAATCCATGATGCTTTTAGTAAAACAACAGTAGTAGATTTATAAGGAGAAGTAATATGAAAAAGATGATAATTGGTCTTTCCTTAATCTTAATAGTTGCAATTGGAGCAATTGTATTTGTAACGCAAAAGGAAAATCAAGTAAAGAATAATCAAGATACATACCTGTATGATGAATCACCAAACGCGACAGGAGAAGATATCTTTACAAAAGATGGTAAAAATATTTATTATTTTTATCAAGAATCTTGTACGCATTGTAATGATGCAAAACCAAATTTAATCGAATTTAAAACTAAACTTGAAGAATCAGATAGTGATGTAGTATTTAATGTTGTAGATATGGCGGCTGTTGAAAATAAAGACTTGTGGTATCAAGGCGAAGATTATACAACAGATCCAAATTATAAAGACAATCCTCAAGATATAAAATCATTAGCAGATTTACAAATTGTTGGAACACCAACAATGATTTACGTGGAAAATGGAGTTGTGAAAAACTATATGCTAGGGAATCCAGATATTTATAGTTTTTTAAATGAATTAGGTGCAACAATTGGGCTTGATATTAACTTGAAATAAAATAATGTGGGAGTAATGATGAATCGTTTATCGATATTTTTAGTAGCTTTATTTGTATTAATTTGTGTAGTGTATTCATATGAAATCGAACAAGTTGAAGCGAATCAAGTCGAAGTGGGAACAACAGTTAATAGTTAAAAAACGATTAACTAATTAAAGAAAAAACACCAAAATTTAATGTTTTGGTGATTTTTTATTGATTAATTGACTTTTTAAAATAAAAGATTTATAGTATAGATATTTGCCACTTTGTTTAAGATTATAATTAGACAAGATTAAAGATATTTTCTAAATTAAAACGTTTTAAAAATGTTATAATATAGTAGATAAAATGAAATGGGAGGATTAATGATTACATTTGATATTGGGGGAACTTTTATTAAATATGCAGTATTTAATGAAGAGAAAGCAGTGATTAACAAAGGGAAATTTGCTACACCAAGTGGAGCAGAAATTGTAAATGTATTAGCCAATAAAGTCAATGAAGCTAAACGCAAATATAATGTTTCGGGAATTGGAATTTCAACAGCTGGATTTGTTAATGAAAAATCGGGAGAAATTTTATATTCAGCAAATATTGAAAATTATACAGGGGTAAATTTAATTAAGGAATTACAAGAATTAACTGGTGAAAATGTAGTTGTCGATAATGATGTAACAGCATGTTTATATAACTTTCCAGTAGAAAATTGTCTTTATATTGCAGTAGGAACTGGAATTGGTGGTGGACTAATTTGTAATAATGAAGTGTTTCGTGGTGCCGCTTTTAGTGAAATGGAAATTGGACATATGCATTTAAAAGACGGAAAAAGTTTTGAAATGTTGTGTTCAACTCGCGCATTATTGAATGAATACACTGCACGCACTAACTCAGTATTAACAGGTGAAGAATTAAATCAAAGGTTTGAAGCAGGCGATGATATTGCTCGTGAATTAATAGAAGAATATATGGATAATTTTGGTTTAGCACTAATGAATTTAGTATATATTTTAGATCCAAAAGAAATTATTATTGGTGGTGGAGTTGCTGAAGCGACAATGTTTGATGTTGAATTACTAAAAGAAAAATTTACTAAACATTGTACAATGCTTGCAAATCGTGAAATTCCAATTCGTAAATCACCATTGAAAAATGATGCTGCTTTTATGGGAATTGCTAATAAATATTATCAACAATATAAATAAGAAAATGGTTGTAATGTTACAACCATTTTTATTTGCCACATCTTTGCAACAGTGTTATGATAATATAAAAATAAGTTATATACATTTGATATTTAAGATAATGAATGAACTTAGATTATTATCCGAATTTAGTTCGATAAATGTTAAAATAAGAAAGAAGAGGAGAAATGATGGGAAGAGAATTACAGCAAAGTATTATTAAATATATTTCTAAAGCTGAACAGCAAAAAATAAATGAAGTATATGATTTTATTCAAGTTAATGCTGATGAATCTGTTGTTGAAACAAACGTAGAAGTAGCATTAATTCTAGCAAAAATTCAGGTTGATGCTGATATTATTATTGTAGCATTATTACGTGATATTGATTTGACAGAAACTTTAATTGCAATTATAGATAATGATATTTGTAAACTTTTGGAATATACAAAAGAAATTAGAAATGTTGATAATATTAGTACTAAAGAAAATGATTATGAAGATTATCGAAATGTATTAATAATCATGGCTAAAGATTATCGAATTATTGTTTTAGAACTTGCAAATCGTTTGTACATAATGCGTAAAAATAAAAAATTGAATTATGAAACTAAAACTGAATTTGCTAAAACAACTTTAAATGTATATGTTCCAATTGCTCATCGTTTGGGACTTGGAGAACTTAAAGCCGAATTAGAAGAATTATCTTTATATTTTATTGATAGTGAAATGTATAAAAAGATTGCTCATGAATTAGAATTAAAGAAAACTGAACGTGATGAATTAGTTAATTCAATGATTAATGAATTGGCAGCAGTAGTCAATCAAGTAACAAATAACGCAATAATTTTCGGGCGTTCAAAAAGTATTTATAGTATTTTTAAAAAAACATATGCTAAAAATAAAACATTAGATGATATTTATGATCTACAAGCAATTCGTATTATTTGTGATGATAAGATTGAATGTTATACGATTCTTGGACTTATTCATGAAAAATATAAGCCAGTTCAAGGACGTTTTAAAGATTATATTGCAGTTAAAAAGCCTAACTTATATCAATCGTTACATACAACAGTTATTGGAGTTCAAAACCAAATTTTTGAAATTCAAATTCGAACACACGAAATGGACGAAATTGCTGAACGTGGGATTGCTGCTCACTGGTTATATAAAGAGGAGAATAACCGTAATTTAAATGATGTTGAAGAACAATTACATTTATTTCGTGATATGATTCGTGAAAGTGAGTTGACTGAAGCTCAATTAGAAGACTTACAAAGTAATGTTTTTGAAGCAAGTATTTATACTTTAACACCTAGTGGTAAGATAATCCACTTACCTAAACACGCTACAGTTATTGATTTTGCTTATCGAATTCATTCACGAGTAGCAGAACAAATGAATGGTGCAATTGTTAATGGTAAAATTGTTTCATACGGATATGAACTTAAAAATGGTGATATTGTCAGTATTAAAACTAAGAAAAATTATGATGCTCCAAACTTTGAGTGGTTAGAATATGCTAAAACCTCAAATGCTCGCAGAAAAATTCGTTCGTATTTGAAAAAACAGCGAGAAAAAGCATTAGAAGCAGAAATTAAACGGGGAGAAGAATTATTAATAAGTACACTTAAGAAAAATGAAATCAATCCAATTTGTATTGAGGAAGAAGCTTCAAGAATAAAAATTTTAAGTAACTTTTCATTACGTCGTTTAACCGATTTATATTATGAGATTGGAATCAAACGAATTAATCCTGAAGAAATCGTAAACTTCTTAACAAAACGTGATGAAGTTAAATTAAAAACAATAATTAACTCGAATGTTAATGATAAAGAAGCAATTATTATTGATGGTGCAAATGGAATAGCTCACCAAATGGCAAAATGTTGTAATCCAGTTTATGGTGATGAAATAATTGGGGTAATTGTTTCGGGTGTTGGAATTAAAATCCACCGTCAAGAATGTCGAAATATCGTACATAATGAAAATTTACGAAAAATGCCTGTAAAATGGAATGATACGCCTAATAACAATAATAAATTTTATACACAATTACAAGTATTTGCCGATGATCGTCCAAATTTACTTCAAGAAACAGTTGTTGTTTTAAATAAACAAAATGTGGCAATTGAAAATTTCGGTTCACGGGTTGAAGGTAATAATGTAAAAATGACTTTAGATTTAGTAGTTAGAAATACTGAAGAAATAAAAAATGTAATTGAAAATTTAAAAAAAGTTCGTAGTATCGTGAGTATTGATCGAATTTTAAAATAGGAGGATATTAATGTTAGAGCAGCAAATAAATTACCAAGAACCAGGGGTAATTATTACATCTGATGCTAATAAATATAATTTAATAAGTAAAATAAATGCAGCTAGTGGTTTTTCCCAGCTGCACACTTTTACGTTAGCAGAAGTTCAAACAATGATTTATGGAGAGTTAGATCCAGAAGCAATAATTTATGCAACTGATTTTTTTGTAATACATAAAAACGTCCAATTGAAGGTTGCAGTAATTAAAAAGTATTTAAGTGAGTTAAGCCGAATTGACATAACTGTTGATTATCAAGAAACAGAATTAAAGTTATTAAAAAAATTAAAGCATGAATTAATAACAAATAATTTATTGAAAATTAGCGAATATCAAAAACGATTATTTAAGGATAAAAACATCTATTTATTTGATGTTAAATTAGAACAAACATTACAAGCAAAATTGGAACAATTAAATCCTCTTATTATTAAGGAAATTAACATCGGTAATGATTGTGTACCAACATTATATTGTTTTAATAATTATTTAAATGAAATTAATTTTGTTGCAAACGAAATTGCTACTTTAGTAGACAAGGGAATTGATATTAATAAGATTTGTTTACATATACCAACTAATGATTATTATCCACAAATTCGACTGATTTTTAATAATTATAATTTGCCTCTATGTCCACAAACTAATCGCCGTTTAAGTAGTTATAAGTTAATTAGAGAATTATTAGAATTGATTAAAACAACTAATGATTTAACGTGTCTAGAAACAATTGAATTAAAACCGGGGTTAGAACAAGATTTGTATAATCAGTTTATTGCGATAGTCAATAAATATTCTAATTATCATGGACAAGTTTCAAAGTTATTACCAATCTTGGAAAATGAAGTGAAAAATGCTCAAATAAAATCAGTAAATATGATTAATGTTATTCGTCAAATTGACCTACAAGACTACTATCCCCAAGCTGATGAATATGTATTTGTTGTTAATGCAGCTGAACAGAAATTCCCGAGCTTAATTAAAGATACTTATTTAATGAGTGATATTCAAGCAATAAAATATAACCAAACACCAACGTATATACTAAATAAAAATCGTAAGGACTTATTAAGTCAAAAGCTAATGGCTTGTCAAAATTTAGTTTTAACATTTGCTAGTACATCACCGGCGGGATCTGAAAGTATGGCAAGTGTTTTAAAAAACGTTCCAACTAATATTGCCCAACCACAACAGCGAAAAATTCGTTATTCACAAACGATGGATCAAATCAATTTAGCCAAAGCATATGAATTAAAGCGCAAATTTGGAACTATTGGTAGCGAAATTGAGCAGTTTAAGCAATTAACACTGCCAAATAAATTTGCTAATCAAATTAATAGTAAATTACCCCGAATTAATAATGAAACATTATCATTATCACCAACATCAATTGAAAAGTTTTTTAAGTGTGAATTTAAGTTTTATGTGGAGCAGATTTTAAAAATTCGTCCCCAAGTTGGTGATATGACTTTATTAAATATTGGTAATTTATTTCACTATGTATTAGAGCAAAGCTTGAAACAAAATAAAACGACTAAAACTGATATTTATCAATTTATTAATGAATATAATCAGCATTATCAACTAGAAATTGAAACTTTATTTATTGATAAATATTGTGAATATTTAACCGAAATTGTTCAACAAATAATTGATTTTCAAGCTAAAAGTGAATACGCTCCAACGAGTGAAAGTTTTGAAAAAGAAGTTAAAATGGTTCTTGATCCAGAACATAAGATTGAACTTGTTGGGAAAATTGATAAATATTTAGAATTAGATATTGACAATAAATATTGTGTAGTAATTATTGATTATAAAACTAAAAATTTACCAAAAATTGATCACAAATTATTTGATTATGGTTTAGATTTACAAAACTTTATTTATTTTTATTTATTAAAGCATGATCGAGCTGATGATGAATTTGAGCTGATTGGGACATTCCAACAACGAATTAAACCACAACATAAAGTAAATCACCCTGATTTTGTTAAGGATTTTCAATTATTTGGTTATGCGACAAGTAATGAAGAAAAGTTACGTCAGTTTGAACCTGATTTTGCTGATAAAAAATTAAGTGTTTTAAAAAACGTTGAAGTAACAAAAAGTGGTTTTGCTAAACGTAGTAAAGTAGCAGATGAAGAAATGATTGAACAGTTCAATCAGATTGTTGATCAAAAAATAAAACAAGTAGTGAAAACAATTAATAATAATGAATATCATATTAATCCAAAATTAATTAATAATAAGGATGTATCGTGCCTTAATTGCCATTTACGTCCAATATGTTTGAAAATGAAGGATAATTATGTTGATTTAACCGAGGAGGATGATGCTTAAACCAAAACCAAAAGATAGTATCTGGACAGACGACCAGTGGCGTGCAGTTGTTGAAAGTGGTCAAAATATTTTAGTTAGTGCTGGTGCTGGTAGTGGGAAAACAGCAGTATTGACTGAACGAATTATTGAAAAAATAAAAGATGGTGTTGATGTATCACAATTAGTAGTATTAACTTTTACTAATGCTGCGGCAAGAGAAATGCGTGAACGAGTTCAAAAGGCATTGACAAAAGCAGTAGATCAATATCCGCATTTGCAAGAACAATTAACACTACTTGATGCTGCACAAATAACAACTTTTGATGCATATAGTCAGTTTTTATTAAAAAAATATCATCATCTGTTAAATCTGGATAATCAAATTCAAATTATTAATTCAATTAATAAAACTAAATTAATTGAAGCGACAGTAAATGAATTGTTTAGAGAAAAATATCAAGAAGATAATACGGAATTTATGGAATTAATTAATCAATATACAATTATGACAGATAACAATATCAAACGAGAAGTTATGTATCTAATGGATAAATTGAATAATCAAATAAATGATTATCAAATTGAAGATTATTTAAATCAAGCAAGAATGGTTGAGGCAACTAAAGAGTATTATCAGATTATTAGATTACATATAAACGAAATAAAGCAACAATTAAAAACATTACCAACTTTAATTGATGGTGAAAAATTTAGTGAACATATGGAAAAGTTAAATCAATTTTACGAACCACTTATTACAAGTGAAACTTATTATGATTTAACAATCGCAATTCGTGATTTAGGAAAAAAACCAACAATGCCTCGAGCAAAGCATGAACAAAAAGAACAATACCAAAATGCAGTTAAAAATATTCATACAATTTTTGATAAAGTTAAGGAATTAGTTATTTATCCTGACGAACAGGCAATGGTTAGTGAACTAAAAGTAATGAAGCATTATAGTCAAATAATGCTAGATTTAGCAACAGAAGCAAATAAACGATTATTACAAAAGAAAATTGCTTTAAATGTTTTTGATTTTATTGATATTTCTAAATTAGTTATTAAAATTTTAACTGATAACCCGGAAGTTCAAAGTGAAGTACGTGATAATATTGTTGAAATTATGATTGATGAGTATCAAGATACAAATGATATTCAGGAACATTTTATTGATTTAATTGCAAGTAATAATGTTTATATGGTTGGTGATATTAAACAAGCAATATATGGATTTAGAAATGCCAACCCGCAAAATTTTCAAACTAAATATATGAAGTATCAACAAAATGATGGCGGAATGGTAATTGATTTAAATAAAAATTTCCGTTCGCGTGAAGAAGTTCTTGCCAATATCAATACAATATTTCAACCATTAATGAGTAAAGAAATTGGGGGAATTGATTATGTTGATAAACAAACCTTAGTTTATGGAAATAAAATGTACGAAACTAAAAATGCAGTTCAAGATCAAAATATGGAAATTATTAGCTATGAACCAGATGAAAAATTGAGTTTGGCTGAGCAAGAGGCGCGTTTAATTGCAATTGATATTATTAATAAAGTAAATAATAATTATCAAGTAAATGAAAAAGGAAATTTAAAACAAGTTGAGTTTAAGGATTTTGCAATATTAACGGCAAAAAAGAAAAATTTTGACTTATATAAACGGATTTTTGCTGAATACCAAATTCCTTTAGAAGTGCAGACAACGGTTAATGATGATACAAAGTATGAACTTTATTTAATTAATGCAATTTTTCGTTTATTATACACAATTGAACAAAATAATCGTGATGTAAATCGTGAACACTTTAAATTTGCTTTTTATAGTTTGTTACGTAACTATCCTTTTGATTTTAATGATGCTGATATTGCAATGCAAGTTGCTAATGCTCACAATATCTACGATGTATTAAAGCAACCAGTTCGTCAAGAATTTGCGGATATTGCTCAAATATTAATTACGAGTTATCAATATTATCAAACTAATGATTTAGCAGAAACACTAATTTATGTAATTAAAGAATTACGTATATATCAAGAATTAGCTAAAGTGGAAGATGTGTATGCCGGTGAAATGCGAATTATTGAAATGATTAATTTATTTGCTAATTTTAGTGAGCAAAGTTTAACGTTAACTGATGTAATTGAATTTGAACAATTACAAAGTAAATTTCAAATCGCATTGGAAATGGCAGATCCAATTATTGTTAATGATAATGTTGTGAAAATGATGACAATTCATAAGTCAAAGGGTTTAGAATTTCAAGTAGTGTATTTTCCAGAGTTAGATGCTCGATTTAATAAAACAGATGTAACCCAAAAATATCGAATGACATCAAGTTTAGGTTATTTAATGCCAGTAAATGAGATTGAAGAAAAAGTTACAATATATCATGAAATAAGTAATTATCAGGGAGCAAAAGAAATAGTTTCGGAACAAATAAGATTATTTTATGTTGCATTGACCCGCGCAAAAGATAAAATGATTATGTTATTAAGTGAAGATAGTTTAGAAAAAAACTTACCAATTGATAAGTTGGCAGAGGTGGATAAAGTTAAATTTAATAATTTTAAACAATTTCTGATTAATCAAAGTGGACGTTTATACAACTATAATCAAATTCTCTTGAAAGAAGATATTGATTATCAAGTAAAACTTGAAGGACAAACAAATTCGCAGATGCAAAGTGGTGATTCAATTTATAGTTATCAAAAAATTAATATTGAAACAGCAGAACAAACGATGAGTCGTGCAAGTATGCAAAAGCATCAGTTGATTGATGGGAAAACAAAGTCATTAATGGAACTGGGAACAACGTATCATAATGTGCTAGAAACAATTGATTTTACGCAAAATATTGAAGAACAAGTTATTAATTTGGATGTAAAATATCAGCAGATTATTAAAAATGTTGCTAAGTTACCATTTGTTAGTCAAGCAATTAATAGTTATAATGAATATCAATTTCAGCTTGTCGATGCCACTAAAATTATTACCGGAATTATTGATTTATTAATTGAAACCGAAACGGAAATGGTTATTTTAGATTACAAATTAGAAGATATTTTCAAACCAGAATATGAAGAGCAAATTAATACCTATGCGAAATTTGTTAAAACTAAAACCGATAAACCAATTCGTGGTTATTTATATTCTTTAGTTAATAATGAAATTAAAGAAGTGATAATAAGTGAATGAATTAGTTAAAGAGTTTACTAAAATTGGCTTATTAACGTTTGGTGGCGGAAGTGCGGCAACACCAATTATTCATGAGCGATTAGTAAAAGAAAAAAAATGGATTGATGAAGATGAATTTATTGATATTGTAGCAATGGCAAACGTGTTACCAGGACCATCAATGGTGCAAATGGCAAGTTTAATTGGTTTAAAACGTGAGCAAAAATTAGGGGCAATTGTTAGTGCTTTTGCTATTTGTGCTCCCAGTGTAATAATCTTTGTGTTAGTGATGGCATTATTGGCAAAATATGTTGATCCAATTCAATTAAGTAAAATTACAAGCCCATTATTTATTTTAATTGCTATTTCGATGTTTTTAACATCAAAACAAATTTTTGATAATAATAAAGAGCATGGAGTTTTAAAAAATATTATTTTAACACTTGTAACATTTATTGCGATTATTTACTTTAATATTCCAGCAGTAATCATAATAATTATTGTGATAATTGGTTCCTTAATTAAAGGGGGATTATGCAAATAGTAATCCAAAGTCTTTATGTTTTTGGTATTAATTTAATAACTTATGGTGGTGGTGGTGTTTATATTCCGGTATATGAAAATTATTATGTTGATATTTTTCATATAATGAACCAAGAACAATATTATAATTTAGTGTCAATTTTAAATGTTATTCCTGGAGCAACAGGCGGAAAATTGGCTGGTTATGCTTTTTATCATGAATACGGAATATTAGCAATGTTTTTAGCAATTATTTTATTTGCCGGATCAGGAATTATGTTAGTATTAATTTTAGAAAAAGGTTTAAGTAAAGTTCGAGATAATCCAATATTTACACGAGTAAATACAAATATTAAGCCAGTTGTTGTTGGAATTCTATTGACAATAACATATAATTTTTATGAAATAGCTTTAAATAAAATGAATTTAATTGTAATAATAATTTTGACGATTATTACAAGTTACTTATTAGGATATAAAAAAGTAAAAATGTATAATTTAGTAATAATTTATTTAACTTTATCTGTCATTATTAATAGTGTAATTTAAATTTGTCTAAATTGTACGTTTCTTCTTCCAAAATTTGATTAAAAAGCGTTATAATATTTATGTAAGGGGAGGAAAATGGTAAAAAAGTTTAAATATACTAGTTTTATAACATTTATTATATTATTAAATTTATATGCGTATATTGCATATCCAAATACAGTAGTAGCGGAAGAAAATTCAATGCAAGAATTAGCAGTATCAGAAACAGATAATGTTTCACAATTTATTATGCTAACGGAT
This sequence comes from Mollicutes bacterium SLUWU-24, assembly GCA_049070185.1. Lineage (GTDB taxonomy): Bacteria > Bacillota_I > Bacilli_A > UBA3375 > UBA3375 > CAZFWW01. The sequence goes on from JBLYTW010000001.1 coordinate 199,516, forward strand.
TATTTATTTATTAATAGCCCAGAAATTGGAGAAGTAATTAATCCAGATGTAACATATGGTATTAAATCGGAAGTGAAATATACCGTAGTTGATAAAATATCTGGTCAATCAGGACTTGATGCATTCATTGTACGCGATGAAAAAGATAATTATATTTTATCAATCCGTGGAACAGAAGGATATGCTCGAGATGGTGATTTAATGACCGATACCAAATTAATGTTAAATGAAAATGACCAGTATACTGAACTTATTGACTTTTTAAATCAAAGTAAATATGGTAGTAAAATCAATTATGTTGTAGGTCATTCACTTGGTGGTTCAATCGCCTTAAATATTAGTATGTGGATGTTAAATAATGGGCATGATTTAGAACATGTTTACGTGTTTGCTCCGGCACCGATAATTAATGACGATAATGTTAATGATAAAACAGTTGAAGAGTTAAATCAAAAATTAACATTGATTGTTTTTGATAATGAAGTATTATATAATTTTGGTAATTTAGCAATTGGTTTAACTGATATAGTTAAAGCATATGATCCATATAAAGTATTTGGTCATTATGTAATAAGTGTAGATAATGATGTAAACAATGGATTTACGAATCATTTTATTTCGCAAATGATTCCGATTGTCAAAAAAGAAGAAATAGCAAGATATCGATTTGAAGAATTTCGTTAAAAGAAAATAAGAAGCCACATAAATCTATAATGATTTGTGTGGCTTCTTATTTAATGAAAAGGAATTATAAAAATAAATTAAAAAAAGGACTATTAATTAGTCCCGTTAAATATTAATTTAAGTTTTTCAATTCCTAAGATAATGATAATTCCAAAGAAAAAAGCAATTATACTAAATGTTGAAATACTTAGTGGCGCTAAATTTAAATCACCAATTGTTGTTGGTCCTAAAATAATTGGATAAATTGAACCTAACATTAATCCTTGAATTAAATATAATGTTTGTGAACGATAGTTTTTAAATAAGTAACTTATAATACGGACAAAAGCAATTGCCCCAAATAAGATTCCTGCTCCTAAAGCAATAACGATTGGTAAATGTGTGAAATTGAAAGTCAAAACTTCTTTAAGTGATGTAATAACTTGGAAATAAATTCCAAAAATCACTAAAATTGTTGAACCAGAAATTCCAGGTAATAACATTGAGCATATAGCAATTGTTCCAACAATGAAAACATAAATGTATGAACCTAAATTCATTGTTGCTGCTTGATTGTTATTAGCAATTTGTTGTCCAAATAATGAAATTAAAATAACAACGCTAAAACCAATGATTGTAAATAATAAATGGCGGTAATTACCTTTCATTGTTGCTTTCTCATCTTTAATGGTTAAAGGGATTGACACTAAAATAAATCCAAGAAATAATGATGAGATTTGATAAGCATGTGTTTCAACAATCCCCGTAATGAAGAAAATGGCAATAATAAAACCAATAATCCAACCAACTATAATTTTACTTAAAAAATGAAGGGATTCTTTACGCTTTTCTTTAAAGCGTAAATTACTAATGGCATTAATTAATTGATCATACATCCCTAAGATGAAAGCAATTGTTCCCCCACTTACTCCCGGTACACTATCAGCCATCGCCATTAATAGTCCAGTTAAATACGTTAATTTATTCATTTATTTTACTCCTAAAAATTAATTTATAATTATATCTTGATTATATCATATAAAAAATTATAAACAATATTTAAATATTGATTAGTTAGTAAGTGTTATAATTGGAATATGAATGGAGCGATAATGAAAATTTTAATAACAATAATATTACCATTAATCTTTATTAGTTATTTTATCTTAAAAATTATTTTTACCAAAACTAAAATTACCAAAATTAGTATTACCGATATCATTATATTATTAGGACTAACATTAACTTTAGGCTATTTAATAAATCAGCGTCAATTACTAGGAATGAATAACAAAATCTATTTAATCTTTAGTGTAATCTTATTAAGTATTTATTATGGATTAAATGCATATTATTATTTAAGAGGAAAATTACGAAAAATTTTAATTTTAATAATTTCATTGTTAACAATAATTATAATAATATTTTTATCAAATCTACAACAAATGCCTAATTATTACCGTGGTGGTGCCGATAGTTTTAAACTAGAAAATAATAATGAAGTGTATTTTTACGCTAATAACGAATTAGTTGGTTATGATAAATTGGATTTAGGAAATAAAATAATTCCAAATGTTTATCAAAATGAAGATCAATTATGTTTTTCTGATTTAAGTAGTACAGATGGTTTTAATTTGAAAATCGGAACTAATAAGTACAATGATTGTAGCCAAGTAATAAGGCAATTTTATAAACCATACTATGAAGTTGAAAAAAATACAGTTGGTCAAATTCAACTTGGAAGTACAATTATGAATCCGATTGTACAAGTAGATGAAAAACCAGAAACAGCAGTAGCTACGACGAAGAATACTGATTATAAGATAAATAAAATTGAACTTGCGGAAGTGCCTTATTATTTAGCTTTTGATCGAGAAACTTCAAGTTTAGAGTTTAAAAGTTTAACTAATGAAACATTAACTGAATATGAATTACCTACTAATAAGTTTGATTTAAGTCAAACAACAGCACTTAACGTTAAAATCGGTGTTGATGAAGGAAATATTTGTATAAATAATAATTTAACATTTGCTACTTCACAATTACAAAATAAAGTAATTCAGCCGGTAGAACAATATTGTCAAACAAAATATTATTTAGGTAATAATGATTTTAGTATCAATTATGGGACAATGCCGGTTGAACAACATTTAGCTAAAATTAATGCAGCAAAACCAATGAATGTAATGGCAACAGCTTATACCGAAGATAGTGATGTTGAGGAAATTGATTTTAAACTTAATGCAATTACTGGTCTTAAAACAACTGGCAATGCCGAACCAGAATTATCGCTAATTGTTCGTCCAAGTGGTAATATTATCTTTAGTAGTAATTTAATGACAGAGGATTCAAATCCAGTTCTATTTACTGGTTCAGAAGTTAGTTATCAAAATATAAGTGCAATTGGTCAAGACAAAGCAGGTATTTGTCTTGGGGGAGAGTATAAAGTTACCAATGAACAATTAAAAAGTGGAAATATTAAGTTAGAGAAAGAAAATTGTCAAATCGATTATGCACAAACAATTGTCAAATCTAATTAATTTTTAATAAAAATTCCACAAATGATGGAAATATGTTAAAATATTATTGCCACATTAGGGGGGATAAAATTCGAACTAGGTCAGGACTTGATTGGAGCAGCCTTAAGATTATTTATCCTAGCTTAATGCTGGCTTTTTTTTATATTAAATTACATTAATGAAAGGGAAAAATGTCGTATCAAAGTTTATATCGTAAATACCGACCAACTGATTTTACAAATGTTGTTGGTCAACAAAACATTATTCAAACTTTAACAAATGCTATTAGTAAAAATAATGTTGGTCATGCTTATATATTTAGTGGACCTCGTGGATGTGGAAAAACATCAATTGCGAAGATTTTTGCGCAAAAAGTAAATTGTACATGTGAAGATAATAGTTGTTCTGCATGCAAATTATTTGCTAGTGGTAGTGAAATTGCCGATGTTTGGGAAATTGATGCAGCTAGTAATAACGGTGTAGATGAAATTCGCCGAATTATTGAAAATGTCAATTATATGCCAATGGATCTAAAATATAAGGTGTATATAATTGATGAGGTGCATATGTTAAGTAAAGCAGCGTTTAATGCTTTATTGAAAACATTAGAAGAACCTCCAGAACATGCAATCTTTATTCTTGCAACTACGGAAATTTATAAAATTCCTTTAACAATTCTTTCGCGTTGTCAGCGTTTTGATTTTAAGCGAATTGAAGTAACAGAAATTGTTAGTCGTTTAGAATATGTATTAGACCAAGAAGCAATTAGCTATGAAGAAGAAGCATTAGTAAAAATAGCAAAATTAGCTGATGGTGGAATGCGAGATGCATTAAGTATTGTTGAGAAAGTAAAAAGTTACAATCCGAAAATAACAATTGGAGCAGTTAATGATTCACTCCAATTAGTTGGTGAGAGTCAAATGGAACAATTATTAGACTTACTAATTCAAGGAGATTTAAATCAGATTGTTACATTTTGGCAGGAATTATTACATCAAGGAATTGATGAAAATAAATTTATTTTAGATATGCAATATTATATTCGTGACTTACTATTATTAAATAATGATAAATATTCAAAACCGACATTAATTCATTATCTAAAAACTTTTAGTGAATTAGATAGTCGTTTACAATTTACAAATAATTATAGCTTGCTAATTGAAGTTTATCTAATTGAAATGGCAACATATTTAGAAGAACAACCAATAAATAAAGTGATACAACCACAAAATATAAAAAAGAGTCCAGAAACAAACGTAAATACACTTGATCATCAAGAAAAATTAAAATTACAAAGTGCCGAGATTTTAAAACAAACAAAAACGCCAATAAATGAAGCAAAAGAAAAAGATTCAAGACCAACCGATGTGATTGATTTTTTAATGGGTGAGGATGAAAAAAATATTCAAAAATCAGTAAATAAACCGATAGAAAGAATCAATGAAGTTGTGAGCGAAAAAGAAGTTGTCAATAATAACGTAAATAATTTAGTTATTCTTGATGTTTTAATGGCAGCAACTGTAAATAATAAAAAAGAAATATTAAATTATTATCCGCAAATTAAAATTCAACTTGAAGAACAAGGAAAATATGGATTGGCTAAATTTTTTGAATATTCAACAATCCAAGCAGCAAGTGACATTGGTTATGTGATTACAATTGATATGAATTATTTATCGTCGTATCAAAAACGAATTGAAGAAATTGAAGATATTTTTTACAAATATACAAGTAAAAAAGGTAAAATATTTTTGTTAGATGTTAATGAATGGTTAGCAAAAAGACCAGAGTATATCAAACGAATTAAAGAGTCAAAAGAAAAAGATATTTTTAAAAAGGCTCAAGAAGAGTTTGGAACTGATATTGTGGTTAAAATATAGGAGGAAAGATGAATCAAAGACAAATTCAACAAATGATGCAAAAAGCACAAAAAATGCAAAAAGAGATGGAAAGTGCACAAAAAGAATTAGAAAGCAAAGAATATAAAGTATCAACAGGTGGTGGTGCTGTTGAAGTAATTATGGATGGAACAAAAGAAATTAAAGCTTTAAACATTAAAGAAGAAGTTATTGATCCTGAAGATAAAGACATGTTACAAGATATGATTATGAGTGCAGTAAATCAAGCTGGAAAACAAGTTGATGAAGAACAACAAAAGAAAATGGGAGCATTCACTCAAGGATTACCATTTTAATAAATAAATTACATAGTCTAGCATCAAGTTCATCAGGTAATTGTTATGTTTATCAAGCAGAAAATTGTACGTTTATGATTGATATGGGAATAACAAATAAATGTGTACTTGAACGATTACAAGAAATTAACATTGATCCAGCAGCGATTGATGTTATTTTTATTACTCATGAACATATTGATCATATAAAGGGGCTAAAAGTCTTTTTGAAAAAATACCAACCATTAGTTATTACAAGAAAAGCAACATACGAAACTTTCGGACATGAAATAACAAATCTCGAATTTATCAATGAAGAATATGATTATCGAGGAATAAATTTTCGAACAATAAATACTTCACACGATGCTGCCGATAGTATTGGTTTTGTGATTACAACTGAACACCAAAAAATAGTCCATGTTACTGATAGTGGATATTTAAAACAAGAAAACTTAACATTAATGAAAAACGCTGATTTTTATTTACTTGAGAGTAATTATGAATATGAAACATTAATTGGTAATGAACGTTATCCATTTGCAACAAGAAAAAGAATTATGTCAGATGAAGGACACTTATCAAATGAACAATGTAGTGAGTATTTAAAAGCAATAATGAGTAAAAATACTAAACAAGTAGCATTTGCGCACTTAAGTGAAAATAATAATACTGAAGGTGATGTATTAAAATGGCATGAAGATGTAGTAATTGAAAAATATGTTTTAATTAAAGATCAAGTTGTATCAATTGAATTAAGGAGATAAAATGAATGGAAAAATAAATATTGAATTGATTGTATTAGGAACACTAAAAGAAAAGGCCCTACGTCAGCTTAGCGATGAATACACAAAACGAATTGGTAAGTATGCAAAAATTCAAATTAAAGAATTAAAGGATGAAGCAACTAATCAAAATATTGATCAAGTTTTAGCTAAAGAAGCCGTGAAGTTAAAAAAGGCGATAGATCCGAATTCATACATTATTATTTTAGATATTGATCAAAAACAGTTTACAAGTGAAGCATTTGCTAAAAAGTTAAGCGACATTGCAATTTATGAAAATTCCAAAATTACATTTATTATAGGTGGAAGCTATGGGATTGATCCTGAAGTTAAAAAAATGGCAAATTTACGATTATCATTTTCACAAATGACATTTCCGCACCAGCTATTTCGGATAATGCTTTTAGAACAAATTTACCGTGGTTTAAGTATAAATAACAATAGTCCATACCATAAGTAAGAATAATAATAATCATGCTTGTGATAAAGAAATATTGTGTGGTTATGGTATAATATTTGAAGAAGTAGAGGAGAAATATGAAAAAAGATAAAATAGTAATTAAAGGGGCTCGTGAAAATAATTTAAAAAATATTGATGTTGAAATACCTAAAGATCAATTTGTTGTTATTACGGGTCCAAGTGGAAGTGGAAAAAGTACTCTTGCATTTGATACTGTATATGCTGAGGGAAAACGTCGTTATGTAGAAAGTCTTTCTTCATATGCCCGTCAATTTTTAGGGGGGAGTGAAAAGCCTGATGTTGATTCAATTGAAGGATTAGCACCGGCAATTTCAATTGATCAGAAAACAGGGTCAAATAACCCGCGTTCAACCGTTGGAACAATAACAGAAATCCACGATTATTTACGTTTATTATATGCAAGAATTGGTCGTCCAATTTGTCCTAATCATGATATTGAAATTAAATCACAAAGTCCAAAAGAAATTAGTGATAAGGTATTGGAAAAATATCAAGATACTCGAATTCAAATTTTAGCACCTGTTGTTAATTTAGAAAAAGGGACACACCAAAAAACGCTAGATTATTTATTAAAAGAAGGATATAACCGAGTAATTATTAATGGTGAAAAATATGATTTAATTGATGAAATTGAACAAATTAAATTAGAAAAAAATAAAAAACATACAATTGAAGTAATTGTTGATCGTTTAAAAGTTGATACAGAAACTGATTCAGCACGTGTATTAGCAAGTATTGAACGTGGTTTAGAATTAGGAAAACAACGTTTAATTATTGATGATTTAAATGAACGTGAAATTTATTCACAAAGTTACTCATGTCCAAAATGTGGCTTTACAGTTCCGGAACTTGAACCACGATTATTTTCATTTAATTCACCAATTGGAGCATGTAAAACATGTAGTGGATTAGGAGAATTAAAAGCACCAGATGTTGATTTGATTGTTCCTAATCAAAAATTAAGTTTAAATGAAGGGGCAATTGCAATTGCCGGTTTTGGAACAGAAGCATATTATTTCCAACAACTAACAGCTGCGTGTCAATATTGCGATATTGATATGGATAAACCATTCGCTGATTTAACTCCAAGTGAAATTGATATTATTATGAATGGTTATGATAAAGCAATTGAACTTAGTTATCAATCAGCAACAATGGAATTTACAAAGAACTTTGTTTGGGAAGGTGTAGGAAATAATGTTTCACGACGCTTTATGGAAACAAGTTCAGAACGTCAACGTAAAGCCCTTGATGGACTAATGGCTAACCATACATGTCCGACATGTAAAGGTTCGAGACTATCAAAGGAAGTATTAGCAGTTAAAATTGCGGGGAAAAATATTCACGAATTAGGAGAAATGGCAATTGGTGATGCGCATATTTTCTTAAATGAAATAGTTTTAAGTGAAAACGAAATGAAAATCGGGAAGATGGTTTTCGATGAAGTTAAAGCCCGTTATGAATTTTTAATTAATGTTGGACTTGATTATTTAAACTTAACACGTAAAGCAACAACACTTAGTGGGGGAGAAGCCCAACGAATTCGTTTGGCAACTCAAATAGGTTCAAAACTAACGGGAGTATTGTATGTACTAGATGAGCCATCAATTGGTTTACATCAACGTGATAATGATCGATTAATCAATACATTAAAGAGCATGCGTGATTTAGGTAATACATTATTAGTTGTGGAGCATGATGAAGATACAATGCGAGAAGCTGATTATATTATTGACATTGGTCCTGGAAGTGGAACTTATGGTGGTGAAATTATTGCAGCTGGAACACCAGATGAAATAATTAATAATACAAAGTCATTAACAGGAGATTATTTATCTGGTCGTAAACAAATTGAAGTCCCTAAAGTCCGTCGTAAACAAGATCAAGGTTATATTGAAATAAAAGGGGCAAAAGCAAATAACTTGAAAAACGTTAATGTTAAAATTCCGAAAAATAATTTAGTTTGTGTAACGGGAGTTAGTGGTAGTGGTAAGAGTTCACTTGTTAATGAAGTATTATATAAAAATATGTATAATCATTTTAATCCTGATGCGAAAATCAAGGCTGGTACATGCAAATCATTAACCGGAATTGATGAATTTAAAAAGGTAATTGACATTGACCAAAAACCAATTGGTCGTACACCAAGAAGTAATCCAGCAACTTATGTTGGAGTATTTGATGATATTCGTGATTTATTTGCATCATTACCAGAAGCAAAACTACGTGGATATTTAAAGGGAAGATTTTCATTTAATGTTAAAGGTGGTCGTTGTGAAGAGTGTGAAGGTGATGGAATTAAGAAAATTGAAATGAATTTCTTACCAGATGTATATGTAACGTGTGAAAAGTGTCAGGGGAAACGTTACAACGAAGAAGTATTAGAAGTTAAGTATAAAGATAAAAATATTTCTGATATTTTAGAAATGGAAATTTCAGAAGCACTAGCATTCTTTGAAAACCTCCCAAAAATCAAACGTAAATTATCAACATTAGTTGATGTTGGATTGGGATATTTAAAAGTGGGAACACCAGCAACAGTTTTGAGTGGTGGAGAAGCACAACGAATTAAAATTGCTAAAGAATTGCAAAAAGTAACACGTGGTCAGACCCTTTATATTTTAGATGAACCGACTACTGGGTTACATGCAGATGATATTAAGCGTTTAATTACCGTATTACAAAAGTTAGTCGATAATGGTAATAGTATGGTAATTATTGAGCATAACTTAGAATTAATAAAAATAGCTGATTATATAATTGATATTGGTCCAGAAGGTGGTAAAAAAGGTGGGAAAATTGTTGCCCAAACAACACCAGAAAAACTAATTAAAAACGAAAATTCATATACAGCTCAATATTTAAAGGAATTGATTTAAAGTTATCGCTAAATAAATTCCTATAATAGTAAATAACTTGTTAAAATAAAGGTTGAGGAGTATCATATATGTTAGAAATAAAACAAATTAAAGAACAAATTGCAAAAAATAAAGATAATAAACCAATCGTTGTAATTGATAGTGGAATAAGAGGACGTAATAATGCGGCTCAATTATTTGAATTATCAAAAGAAACTGAGTGGGAATTTTTCCAGGATGGAGATTTTTTAGCAAATGATTTAGAATCATTACGTACTTTATCGGAACGTGCCGTTGATAAAATCGAAATGATTAAAGCACTTGAACCATTTGCTGTTTTAATTATCTCTGATCGAATTAATAATCGTCTACAACATAAAATAGCTGGAGAATTAAAAGGGTTAAATGTTATAAGTAATGAAATAAAGCCACTTAAGAAAATGCCAATCGTCGTTGTCGATAGTGGTGTTGGTGGGATGCGTATAGCTAAAGAAATTCATGAACGTAAGCCAGCGGAAAATGTAATTCTAATTGCGGATAATAAGTTTTTGCCATATGGAAATCAAGACACACGAATTATTACGCGTCGTGCTGTAAGAATTATGGCTTATATTAAAAAGTTAGATCCAAAAGCAGTAATTTTAGGTTGTAATACTCTTGATTCAATTGCCGGGGATAAAATTGAAGCACAACTTGGGAATATTCCTTTAGTTCGAATCGTTAATTCTGTAGCAAAAGCGGCTGTACAAGTAAGTACAAGTAAACAAATAGCGTTATTAGCAACAAGTAATACAATTGAATCACAAAAATATATGTACGAAATGTTAGGATATTATCCAAATACCCACTTATTAGGGTTAGAATGTCCAAATTTAGCGACAGCAATTGAAAAACGTGATAATATTAAACAAGTATTTAATGAAGAAACTGCACCTTTAAATGATTATGAATTTGATACATTAATTTTAGGATGTACACATTATTCAAATATAATGCCAATAGTTAAAAAGAATTTTAGTGATGTAAATATCATCGATTCTGGAAAAATTGTTACAGATGAATTTATTAATTTATTGGAAAATAAATTAGAATTTAATAAAGCAGATAAAGGTAGTATTAAACTAATAACAACACAAAAAGATGAATGTTTTGATCAAAATGTGACAAACTTTTTTGGGGATACAGAAATAGTAATTGAAGAAGAAACAATTAACTAGGAGCCAAAATGAAAATATTAATCATTAGTGATTCGCATGGATTAGAAAATAATCAAGAAATAATTAATTATGAAAATTGTGATATAGCCTTACACTTAGGAGATAGTCAGTTAATGGCAAATGATCGTGACTTAAGTCAATTTGATGTAAAGGTTAGAGGAAATTGTGATTTTGATCGGAATTTTCCAATCAGTGAAGTTATTGAAATAGCAGATTTGCGCTTTTTTCTAACGCATGGACATTATTATGATGTTAATTATGGATTATCAAGCTTAAAGAATGAAGCTAAACTTAATCAGTGTGATTTTGCACTTTATGGTCATACACATGTTGTCAATGTTGATATCGAAGATGAAGTAGTAGTGTTAAATCCAGGATCAACTCGTAAATCACGTAGTCGATATCCAGAAAGTTATATGGTTTTAAATATTACAACAACAGAGTACATAATTAGTTTGAAAAATGCAAAATCATTAATGGAAATTAAAAATTACAAAATACCCAGAAATATTTAATTATTTTTGGGTATTTTATTATCTGTAATAAAATAAAAAATACTTAATGTAATATTCTAATAAAGAATACATCATTAAGTATTTTTAAATATATTTGGCAGGGGCTACAGGAATCGAACCCGTAACCACGGTTTTGGAGACCGTCATTATACCGTTTAACTAAGCCCCTAATTAAACACAAGATAATTATAGCATAAAATAATTCTTTGTGTTAATTATTTTATTAAAATCTTAATAATGAGAAATAATTTGATATAAATATGAAAATATCAGAAAATTAAATAAATAATAATATAAAATCTGTTATAAATAGAGAAAATAAAGTATCAAGGTTAAACTATGTTATAATAAACAATATATATAATTGACAAAGTAAAGTTAGATATGATTGTTAATTAAAAAACGAAGCTTTGTGGTGAGTAAATAAATATTAGAATGGGAGAAAGTATGTTTACATGGTTAGTGATAATTTCCGGAGGAATTTTAGCAGGATTAATTACCGGATTAGTTGGTGGAAGTGCTGCACTTGTTGTAACACCATTTATGACTGGATTTTTAGGAGTTGATGCCTTTAGTGCGATTGGTCTTGCTTTAGCAACAGATGTATTTGCTTCGGCAGCGAGTACAATTACTTTTGCTAAGGAAGGATATGTACAAATTAAGCGTTCACTATTAATGGTTGTATTTGCAGCGATTGGATCAATTATAGGTACATGGATTTCAACATTTATCGATAATACGGCTTTGACATCAGTATCTTCAATTTTGACGCTATTAATTGGAATTAACTTTTTAGTTAATGCTAATAAAGAAAAAAATCAAAATACAGGTGATGTTAAAGATCCAAAGCGTGAACAGTTTATTAATATCACAGTTGGTTTATTTTTAGGTACTTTCTGTGGATTTGTTGGTGCTGGTGGTGGAATGATGATTTTAGCAGTATTAACAATGGTTTTAGGATATGAATTAAAACCAGCAGTAGCAACTAGTGTATTAATAATGACTTTTACTGCACTTACAGGTTCAATCGCTCACTTTTTACAGGCTGGTATATTCCCATTAGTTGCCATTGTTGTATCGGGAACAAGCTCAATAATTGGTGCTTACATTGGTGCTTCATTTGTTGCTAAAAGTAATGATGCAACGGTAAAGAAAAGTGTTGGTATTTTATTAATAATAATTTTTGCGTTAACATTAGCAATGAATATAATGAACTAATAATTTAAATGACAAAGAAAAAGAATAAACAAATTTATATGTTTATTCTTTTTTTATATATTAAGTTTATTAATTATATTTAATTATATGGTATAATATTTAAAGTAATTAATTAAGTGGAAATTAGAATAAAAAAGAAATGGAGATTAGAATGAATGATAAATATGATCCGATAAAGTCAAAATCAAATTATAAGGAACAAACTTCTTTTCAAGTAAAGAATAATGATAAGAAAAATGAAAAAAAACAAGGTTTTTTCCATACAAATGATAAAAACAAAAATCAACAAAGAGAAAGAAATACTTTTTCAACAAATAGTAATAAAGATAATGAAAAAGCAGGAATTAATAAAAAAAAGATTTTAATAATCAATTTAATAACAACAATAGTATTACTAATCATTGTGTTTAATAATGTTTCGTTACCAGAAATAAATTTATCTGGGGGTAATAAATATGAACTTGAAAATGGAAACTATCAATTAACATTTAGAAATAATTGGGCGGTAGTTAGCGAAGATACAATTCCAGCCGGTACATACAAAGTTACAGGAAAGGATATAGAAGAAGATAGAGTAGTCTTTAGAAATGAATTTCCAGATGATGAACGTGAATTCAATTATGTTGATAATCCAAAAGAAAGAAGTATTTTAAAAGATAATAATTCATATCGATATAGTTATGATTTGGATGAAGATACAAGTATGAGTGGTTACGTAAACCTTGAAGAGGGAGAATATATATCAATCGATAAAACCTATTCATCACGAAGTAGTGAAATTTTATTTGAAAAAGTTGACGAAATTCCCGAGATTAAGACGATAACAGGTAGTACTATTGGTGAATATACAACAGATAAGCCAACTATTGATGTAGAGTTCGAAAAAGACAAGTATTCAAATAAATATGAAATAAGAAATAATGTTCAAGTAATAACAATTAAAGATGATAAAGTTATAGAGTATAATAATGATTATTCAGAAATGACAAAAACAGAATATACATTTGATAGTGAAACTGAAACACTTGAAAAAAATAAAAATGAATATTATGATGTAAATGACATGATTGATAAAAATTCAAAGACGATTACACTTGATCTTTTAGATAATACATATATATTCGTAGATTAAAAAAATAACGAGTAGTGATATTGAAAATTATGCAACAACTAAATCGAATATTGATATAGAGTTGGAAAAGGATTCAAATAATTATGAGGCAAAAAGTTATATTCAATTAATAACAATTAAAGGAAATAAGATTTGGCAATATCGTATTAATTATGCAGGGTCTGTAATAGAAAAAACAGAATACACATATAATCCTGAAATAAAATTGCGATAAGAAAATAAAAGTGAATATTATGATATAAACACGGTTATCAATAAAGATACGAATACGATTAAACTTAAGCTTTTAGATAATAAATATATCTTTATTAGCGAATTAAAAAACCCTTATTAAAAAAAGTATAAAATATTAACTAAAAGTGATATACTATTTGTAGTGGAATAGAAAGAGGAAGAATGAAAAAAATAATTTTAATGTTAGTAATGGCAATTGTAGGATTAAGTGGGTGTCAAAATGAAACAACTATTGATAAATTTAATAAAGAGATGAAAGGTTTAGACTTCAGCACAACAATTGAGGTTGAGGCTAAGTATTCTTATATAGATGTTAAATTAAATTTTAAAGAAGATTTGAAAAATAATCTAGTGTATATGTCATTATTTGGTCTAGATGTATATGTGGATGAAGAATTTATGTATATAAATGTTAAAGACCAATGGTATAAGATAGAAACAAATGCGAAAATTAAAGAGGTATTCGAAGAAGAAAAAGAGTATAAATATGTAAAAAATGAAAAAATTGATGGTGAAGAAGTTATAGATGATTCATATTTTGAAAAGCTAAATGGAAAAACCATTAAAGAAGTTTTAATTAGTCCCGAAGATCATGTATATACTTTAAAAGAATATGAAGATGAAATTACAGTTAAATTTTTAGATGATAAGATTCAGGTAATTATTAATGGATATGAAGAAGAGGGAATAAAATTTGACATGGATATAAGTATTGCTGGTTCACGTGATAAAATTGTAATTCCGAAAGAAGCTTTAGATCAAGATGTATTAAATTTAGATAATTATAGTAAAGGGTTAGAAGAAAAATTACTTGATAAATAAGGTTGAAAAAGATTTGTTATTAAACAAATCTTTTTTTATGAAGTAAAAGCCGAAATAACTTTAAATGTGTTATAATTAATTAGTTTTAAGGAGAAAAATGGAAATATTAGCACCGATTAAAAATATAATGGCTGCCAAGGTAGCAATTCAAAATGGAGCAGATGCACTTTATTTAGCGTCTCCAAATTTTGGAGCTCGAACAAATGCAAGTATTGAAATAGAAGAAATTGGCGAAATTATTGCATATGCCAATCGTTATCAAGTAAGAACTTTTATTACTTTTAATACAGTTATTTTTGATAATGAGATTAATAAATTTTTCGAACAAATAAATGCAATATATACATTAGGAGCAAGTGGAGTTATTGTTCAAGACTTTGCTTTAGCTCAAATAATTGCTGATAATTTTTCAGATTTGGAAGTACATGCTTCAACACAAATGCATATTCATAATACTGATGGCGTTAAATTGATGCAAGATTTAGGAATAAATCGTGTTGTTGTACCAAGAGAAATGAACTATTCACGAATTCGAAAAATTAAAGATGATACAAATATTGATATTGAATGTTTTGTGCATGGAGCAATATGTGTGAGTTATTCGGGTCAATGTTATGACTCAACTTTATTAGATCAAAAATCAGCAAATCGTGGTCGTTGTTCACAATATTGTCGAATGCCACAAGCAATTATCAATACACGAAATAATACAGTTGTGTCAAAAGGAAAATATCCATTAAATTTAAAGGATATGAATAATTTAGAAAATGTTAATGAGTATATTGCTGCCGGTGTTGATTCATTAAAAATTGAAGGTCGATTAAAAAACTTTGACTATGTTGGACAAACAACTAAAGCATACCGTCAACATGTTGATTACTATTTAGGTAATGGCGAAAAACCAGAATTGAGTCATGATGACTTAACAAGAGTATATAATCGGACTTTCACAACGGGACGAGTGGATAGTAAAAATGGTAAAGAAATAGTTAATTTAACAAAACCAAATAATACAGGACGTTTAATTGGAACAGTAACCGATGTTGCAATTAATGATAATCAGAAATTAGGTTTTTATAAATATATTATTACAATTAAAAGTGATGAATTATTAATTTGTCAAGATAATATTCGTTTCTTAACTGATGAGTTTGAAAATGGTCAAGTGGTTGAACAAATTAAAGCAATCAAAGGTGATACGATTAGTATTTACTCAAAAATTAAGCCGCCAATTGCAGCTCAAGTATTTCGAACTCAAGATTATAATTTAATCCAAAGTTTTTCTCAACAAAGTACTAAATTTGAACGTCGTGTTGAAGTAAATTTAAATATTATCGTTAAACAACAACAAATCTATTATCAGCTTAACAATGGTAAAATAGTTGATAGTTTAATAACGATGGAAAAAGCTCAAAAATCACCAGTAACAAAAGAGAAGTTCTTAAAGAAATTATTAAAAACAAATGATACTCCATATGAATTCAAAATTAATGATTTTATATATAATGAAGATTTATTTATTCCATTAGGAAAAATAGGAGAATTAAAAAAGATAATTGTTGAAGATATTGATAATGAACGAATTATTAAACGTGAAAGTCAAGATGTAAAGTTACCAACATTAGATTTAATCAATACGACAAGCGAGAAAAAATATTATGTTGAAATTAGAACAAAGGAACAATATGATGTAGTTAAGTCGTATGAAAATATCGAAATATTGATTGGTGATATTAAATTAGTTGATGAATTAGAAATTGATAAAACTGATCGTTTGGTGTTACCACGAATTAATTATAATGACGAGTTTAATGAAGTTGATAAATATGTCCAAAAATATTCAAAAATTACTGTAAGTGAATTAGGTAGTTTAAAACGATATAATCAAATGGAAAAAGATTTAATGACTAACTTCACTTTAAATGTTACGAATCAATATACATTAAATAAATTAAAGACTATGGGAGTTAATAATGCTTTAATGTCAATAGAACTTAATAATGAAAAATTAAGAGCTGCTGCTGATGATATGGGAGTAGTTAATATATATGGACGAGTACCAGTAATGATAATGGATTATTGTCCAATTAATGAAAATAAACAAGACTCTTGTATGGGATGTCGTCGTTGTCATCAAGGAACATACTTGTTAAAAGATGAATTAAAACGTGAATTTCCCTTAATGTATGAAGGAAATGCACGAATTGGAATGTATTCAAAAGCACCAATTAGCTTATTAGATAAACAAAATGAATTGCAAGAAATGGGAATAAATAAATTTCATTTACGATTTACGAATGAAACAACATCTGACGTAATTAAAGTAATGGATAGTTTACTAAGCAAAGAACAAATCGACCAAGAAACAATTCGTGGAAGTTATTATAAAGAAACTTTA
Organism: Mollicutes bacterium SLUWU-24; assembly: GCA_049070185.1. Taxonomy (GTDB): domain Bacteria; phylum Bacillota_I; class Bacilli_A; order UBA3375; family UBA3375; genus CAZFWW01. Next base: position 216,534 of record JBLYTW010000001.1, read on the forward strand.
TAATTAATATTATGAAGTAAATTAGATATCATTGACCTAAATAAAATTAAATGATATTATATAAATAGAAAATTAAATATGAAGGAGAAAAATGACAGAAACAAAATTAATTCCAACACCACACATTGAATTAGCGGAGGAAACAAAAATTGCTAAAACAGTAATTATGCCGGGTGATCCATTAAGAGCAAAATTTATTGCAGATACATTTTTAGAAGATGTTGAACAATTCAATGCAGTGCGAAATATGTTTGGTTATACAGGTACATATCAAGGGCGTAAAATATCCGTAATGGGAAGCGGAATGGGGATGCCAAGTATTGGCATTTATTCATATGAATTATTTAAATTCTATGATGTAGATAATATTATTCGTGTTGGGAGTGCTGGAGCGTATACTGAAAATTTAAATTTATATGATGTAGTATTAGCAACAGAAGCATATTCTGAAAGTACATTTGCTGATATCGTATTAGGTGGAAAACAAAATACAATGACAGCAACAAATGAATTGAATCAAAAATTAGCAGCTACAGCAGATCGCTTATCAATCCCTTTAACAAAAGATATTATTCATTCATCAGATGTATTTTATCGAAAAAATTTCGATGATTATAAGCATATTAACGCTAATTATGGGTGTGTTTGTGTAGAAATGGAAAGTTATGCATTATTTGCAAATGCTAAAGCAACAGGAAAGAATGCTGCTTGTTTATTAACAATTTCTGATAATTTAGTTACTCATGAATTAACAACTTCTGAAGAACGTCAAACATCATTTGTAAATATGATTAAAATTGCACTTGAAACAGAATTTTAAAAAACCAAATTATTTGGTTTTTATTTTTTTCTAAAAAATTTAATTAAAATAATAAATTTGCCAAAAGTCTGACAACTATATTTGGTATACTATGGATGTAGAAATTAAATTCTACAAATCTCTCTTAAATTTAGATACAAAATAATAATCTCTTATTATGTGATATGTATCACAAATAAAAATAATATCTCTTAACTTTAAAATGGCTTAAGCCATTTTTTTTTTGATTTTAATTCATTTTATAAACTAAAAGTTATGTTGCCACACGATTGCCACATCACTATGATATACTTTATTTGTAAAATAAATAGTTATTTTACAATCTCTCTTAAATTTAGATACAAAATATAAAATCTTTTATATCAAGTATCGCTCTAAATTAATATCTCTAAAAGCGACTAATAATTAGTCGCTATTTTTATGAAAAAAAGAACAAACTAATGTAAAATAATTAGTTTGTTCTTTTTTATAAGAAAATTTGTAATAAGTCATCACCTATTAATAATATTGTAACGACCCATGAACTGATTGAAAGTAAAAATACCGCACCACCTGCTGAATCTTTTGCACGACGTCCATGATTATGATATTTTTTTTGAGCTGCAAGATTTGTTACATTTTCGACTCCAGTATTCATTAATTCCATAGCCACTATTGTTATCCACATCCATAAAATAAATAAAACTTCGATTTTCGGAGCATGAACCAAAAGTGCCAAAATAAATTGAATTGCACCAAAACTAAATTGTACTCGCATCATAAATTCTTCTTTAAATGTATCCGTAATACCATCAATTGCCCACTTTGCACTTCGATTAATAGCTTTAATAATTTTAATCATAAACCACCTTTAATTTTAAATTGATATATTTAATTATAACACAAGATTTGTAAGAAAAATAATAATAACTTTATAAAAAACAGAAAATTAAATTTCTGTTTTTTTGTATGAATTATTTAATATTATTTTTGTTTGCGAAGAATCTAAAAAAGGTAGATGTTCCCATAAAGGATGATTTAAAACTAATAAAAAATCATCATGGCTAACATTATGTTCGATAAATGATTGCTTAAGGTTTATTTTATTAATAAAATGATGAACAATTGTTGATAAATCTAATGAATTTAATGTTTGATCAGATTGGACAAATAAATTTTTAATTTGTGCATATTCGTTTGGATATAAATTAAGTGTTTGTTTAATAAAGTTTGAAAATACGATAGCCAATGCTTCACCATGGGGAACGTTACAAATACTACCGATTACTTCACTAAGAGGATGAGGAAGGTTTGCCCCAGCAGTTGCTAATGAAATTCCGGCAAAATTTTGAGCAACTAATAATTGTTCCCGATATTCTAAATTATCCAAATCTTTTAGACATAATGGTAAAGTCGTAATTATTATTTTCATGGCACTAAGTGCTAATTGTTTGTTATATTGATTTGCCTTTGGTGAAATATAACTTTCAAATGCGTGTGTAAATGCATCAAAAGTCGTCATTGCTGTCAAATGAGCAGGTAAAGTACTTACAATAGTTGGATCTAATATTGCAATATCAGAATAATTATTTGGATGGAAAATACTTTCTTTAAAATTATTATGGGTAATTACTGCAGCTTGGGTTACTTCTGAGCCAGTACCAGTTGTAGTAGGAATGGCAATATATGGAACGCTTTTAGGTTCATTGCAACTAATAAAAGGATCATTATATTTGGTAATAAGATTTTCCCAATTATAATCTTGATGTAATAATAAACGAATCATTTTCGCCGTATCGATTGTTGATCCTCCCCCAATTCCAATTATTAAATCGACTCCTTCCTTATTAGCAAGTGAAACACCAGCATCGATTATTTCACTTGTTGGATTGGCAATTACTTGATCAAAATGGATTATCTCCAAATGCGAACATAATTTTTTAATTAAATCAAATTGTGTTTGTAATGGAGGAATATTTGCAGTTGTAACAAGCATCATTTTGTGATTGTTTTGTGTTAATTCTGTTAATTTTTCGATTGTATTTGGACCGATAATTAATTCAGTTGTAATGTTAATATTTGTATTCATTATATTCCTTTCTGTATAAATATTACAAATAAATTATATATTATAAACTCTAAAAGTAAAATGATTGATTTCCGTTATCAACGGTAATTGCAAAAAATGAAATCATTTACTCTGTGTTATCCTTAATGTGGGAGGGAAAATGAATCTTAAAGATTTTTTACAAGAAAATGAAAAGAAAATTATAAATGATTTAAGTGAATTAATTAGTATTAAAACTTACGATGGATCTGGAAAAAAGACAGATGTAAATCCATTAGGAAATAATATTGATAAGGCGTTTAAATTAATTGAAAAAATCTGCACTCGTGAAGGTCTATATATAACTAATTATGATAATTATGCTGTTGCCGTTGACACTAATAAAAATCCAACAAAAATTGATTTTGCATTTTTAAATCATATTGATACTGTTAATGTATATGAGTTTGAAAAATGGTTAACACCTCCTTTTGAATTAACATATAAAAATAATCATGTATATGGACGCGGTGTAAACGATAATAAAGGACCATTAATATATGTATTGTATTTATTGATTTATTTGAAAAGAGAACAAAATTATAAAAAAAATATCCGGATGATAATTGGTGGTGCCGAAGAAACAACTTGGGAGGGAATTAAATATTATAAAGCCAAAAATTTAACTCTTAATCCATTGTATGCTCTTTCACCCGATGGTAATTTTCCGGTAATTAATTTAGAAAAAGGAATAATTTATTTTGAATATGAAGAAAACATTGAAGATGAAATAATAGAAAAAATTATTTCGATTGACGAAGTGAGTAATAATTGTCACCATTTAGAAATTATAACTAAAGAAGGTATTAAGCGAATAATTAATGGAAGTAAGTGTAAATCACGATCACCCGAAAAGGGAAAATCGGTATTAGAAATATTGAATCAAAAAAATGAATTTGCGAAATCAAATGTAATTAACTTTATGTTAACGAATTTTCAAACTAAAAATGGTCATTTATTTGCTCTTGATGATTATATAAACGAAGAAAAAAACTCGTCATTTAATGTAAGTAGCATTAATTATATGGATGGGAGATTAATAGTTAAGTTTGATTATCGATATATTTATGATTATGATGAAACTTATATTATGTATAAATTAAAAAAACGTTTAAAAAATGGAAAGATAAAGATTCAGAAAAAGCATGATTTTCATTTTTTACCAGAATCAACATTACTTAATGAAAAGTTGAAAGAAAGTTATCAAAAAATAACAAAAAATGAATTAACTTTTCATACAAAAGGCGCAGCTTCATATGCTAGAAGCTTTTCAACAGCAATTTGTGCTGGTCCTCTCTTTGATGATGAAACAAGTAATTCACACCAGCCAAACGAGGTGATGCGAATAAATAATATGATTAAAGCATGTGAGATTTATGAACAATTGATTTACAGTTTATTTGGAGGTTAAAATGAAAGATAGAATACAAAAATTATCTGGGGCAATGATGATCCCAATTATATTATTAGTTATATCAGGTCTTACAATTGGAATTGGGGCTGCATTTGCTAGTCCAGAAAATGTTAGTGAAATGGGACTAAATTGGTTAATACCCGAAGGGGGGTTAGCCCAAAATATATTTAGTCTAATAAATGATGTTGGGTTTACAATAATGGGATTTTTACCGATTTTCTTTGCAATAGGTCTATCGTTTGGATTAGCAAAAGAAGAACAAGGATGGGCAGCAATATCAGGTTTGTTTTTTTATATTGTTCTTAATGCGAGTATCGGTACAATTCTTTCACAACATGGTTTGACAGCGGAAACAACGACAATGGATGCTTTTATGTCTAATGGATTAAATGAAGCAGATGCGTTGATACAATCTTCATTGTATACAGAATTTTTAGGGATTTTCACATACAATATGAGTGTTTTTGGTGGGATAATATCTGGATTATTTGTATCTATTGTCCATAATCGATTTTTTAATAAAGAATTACCAAATGCATTGGCATTCTTTTCAGGAGTTCGTTTTGTCCCAATTGTATTAACATTACTTGTAATACCAGCTGCATACGTACTATTTGGGTTATGGCCACTAATTGGAATGTTTTTAACTAATATTGGAAAATTTATAGGTTCTAGTGGCTTGTTTGGAACATTTTTATTTGGTGCATTAGATAAGGCATTACTACCGTTTGGATTACATCATTTAATTGCATTCCCAATCGAATACACGTCAGTTGGAGGGACGCTGGATGTATGTGGCCAAACATATGAAGGTGTAAAAAACATTATGAACGCTCAAATGGGATGTCCAGAAGCAACAGGTTATATAACTAGAAACTTTGAAACAGGAAGAATTATTTTCCAATTTGGTGGATTTGCTGGAATTGGCTTAGCAATTTATAATACAGCATTAGAAGAAAATAAAGCAAAAATTGCTTCATTATTAATTCCAGCAGTTGTAACAGGTGTATTAATTGGAGTTAGTGAGCCACTTGAATATACATTTTTATTTGTAGCACCAATTTTATATTATGCAGTATATGTTCCTTTAGCAGGATTATCATATGTTTTAGCTGAGATAGCACACATTTCAGTTAACGGAACCGCATTAATATTTATGTTTCCAAATATATTCCAAATGGATAAAGTATACATTTTCCCATTACTATTTTTAATACCAGCTTATTTCTTTATCTATTATTTTATTTTTAAATGGGCAATTCTTAAATGGGATATTAAAACTCCAGGTCGTGAACGAAAAAATGTTAAATTATATTCGAAAAAAGATTATCAAGAAAAGAAATTACAAAATAATGGAACATTAGAACAGCAAATTATTGCCGGCTTAGGTGGAGAAAATAATATTGATAATGTGACAAATTGTGCTACAAGATTACGAGTAAATGTTTATGATGAAACAAAAGTAGTAGGTCGTGATCAGTGGATGGATGAATTGGAGGCATTAGGTGTTGTGCAAGTTGATAAGTCATTCCAAATTATTTATGGTCCACGTGTCGTAACAATAGCTTCAAAAGTGAAATCCGAGTTGGCAAATGGAGGAAAAGATGAATGAGATATGTAAGGAAATTCGAAAAGATATAATTAAAATGGTTTATCAAGCCAATAGTGGTCATATTGGAGGATCATTAAGTGCAGTTGAATTATTGTATACACTATATTTTGAGAAAATGAATATTTCAGTAGATAATTATCAAAATAAAATTCGTGATCGTTTTATCTTATCTAAAGGACATGCATCACCTTTATTATATGCAACATTAAAAGCAAAAGGTATAATTGATTTTGATTTGACATCTTTTCGACAAATAAACTCACAGCTACAAGGACATCCTAATATGAACTTAACTCCAGGTGTAGAAATGTCTACCGGATCATTAGGACAAGGAATATCAGCTGCAGTTGGAATGGCAACGAGTTTTAAATTAGATAATTTACCAAATAAAGTTTATACATTATTAGGTGATGGTGAAATCGAAGAAGGACAAGTATGGGAAGCACTAATGTCAGCAGCACAATATGAATTAGATAATTTAACAATAATTATAGATAATAATAATTTACAAATAGATGGAGAAATTACTTCAATAATGTCTCCTTATCCAATTACGGATAAATTAAAAGCATTTAATTTTGATGTGTTTGTTGTTGATGGTCATGATATTAAAGCAATTAAAGAAGCGTTAGATCAAAATACCAATAAACCAAAAGCAATAGTAGCTAAAACAATTAAAGGAAAAGGGATAAGTTTTATGGAAAATGATCCTAATTGGCATGGTACAGCACCAACTAAGGAAGAATTCGATAGAGCTCTAGCAGAATTGGAGGGAAAATGAAGGCAACACGTGAATCTTATGGTGAAGAATTAGTAAATTTGATGGATCAAAATGAAAAGATTGTAGTATTTGATGCTGATTTGTCAAAATCAACCAAAACAATATTAGCTAAAAATAAATATCCTAATCGACATTTGAATGCCGGGATAGCCGAAGCAAATATGGTATCAATGGCAGCGGGAATGGCAGCAACTGGTAAAACTGTAGTGGTTAGTTCTTTTGCAATATTTTTAGCAGGACGTGCTTTTGAACAAATTCGTAATTCAGTTTGTTATCCAAAATTAAATGTAAAGTTATGTGCAACTCATGCTGGTATTACTGTTGGTGAAGATGGTGCATCACACCAATCAATAGAAGATTTAGCAATAATGCGTGCAATTCCAAATATGGTTGTAATAAGTCCAGCCGACGAAATAGCCACCAAAAAAGCACTTGCAACAATAATCGATTATCCCGGACCTTGTTATTTACGGTTAGGTCGTATTGCTGTCCCTAGCGTACATAATGAAGACTTTCAATTTAAAATAGGTGATATATATGAATTGAAATCAGGAAAAGATGCAACAATATTTGCAACTGGATATATGGTTCATATTGCCCTTGAAGTGGCTAAAAAATTCAAAGGTGAAATAGATTTTCAAGTAATAGATGTACCAACTATTAAACCAATTAATAAAAGTCAAGTATTGTCATCAATTAATGATAAAAAAATGATTGTAACCCTCGAAGAGCATTCAACAATCGGAGGTTTAGGAAGTGCAATTAAAGAAACGATTGCCTTGGATAATCCCAAGCCAGTATTAAGTATAGGAATAGATGACTGTTTTGGAGAAAGTGGAAAGCCAAAAGAATTACTTGAAAAATTTGGATTAACAGTAGATGGAATTACTAAAAAAATTAAGGAGAATAATGAAATATTTAATAGATAGTGCTGAAAAAATAGAAATAAATAAAGCATTAGCACTAGGTTTTCAGGGAATAACAGCAAATCCAACTTTATGTAAAAAAGAAGGACTTACAATCGTTGAATATGTAAAAGAATATCAACAACAAACCGATTTTTTAACAGTAGAAGTAATGGGAACATTATCAGAAATGAAAAATCAAGTGGAAGAGTTAATGAAAATAAATTCTAATTTAATTATAAAATTAAATTATGGTAAAACTGAATTAGAGTTTACCAAATATTTAAAAGAAAAAAAGATTAAATTTGCATTTACATTAATATTTACACCGCTTCAAGCAACCTTAGCAATTCAAGCAGGTGCAAGTTATATATTTGTTTTTATTGCTAGGAATGAAGAATTAGGTAATAATCCGGTCGAAATTCTGAAAATTATAAAAGAAATCATTGAATTAAATAATTATAAATGTGAAGTGATAGGAGCTAGTATACGCAACGAAAATCAATTAAATATAGCACTTAAATATTGTCAATATGTAGCAATTCCATTAACTTTAATTGAAAAAAGTTTTATCAATGAACAAGTGATAAAGGGAAAAGAAAAATTTAATAATGATTTCAACTTTAAAAACAACCAATAAGGTTGTTTTTGTTCTGTAAAAACATTTACAAAATAGTATAATATATAATAGAATGCTGGGAGGAAATATGAAATTAAGAGAACGTAAAATATTGTTATATTTATTGCAAAAAGAAATGGTAACAATAAAAGAAATAACAAATATAGTAGGAGCATCAGAAAAGACAATTCGTATGGATTTAAAAAAGAAAAACATTAATCAAATATTAGATGAAAAAAATTTAAAATTAATCAAAAAACGTGGTCACGGAATCGAAATAGTTGGAAAAAACAATGATAAATTACAACTAATAAAAGAGTTAAATCAAGATCAAGAAGAATTAAACTATGTTTTATATAATCAGAAAGAACAATATATATTATTACTCCTATTATTTAGTGAAAAACCGATTACAATTACCAAATTAGAACACAATTTATTTTTAACTAAAGGGATAATTTATAATACTTTAAAGCAAGTAGCTAAAATATGTGATGAGAATAATTTAGAATTAGTAAAAAGTTCAAAAGGATATTTAATTGTGGGAAACGAAAAAAAATATCGTGATCTAATTTTTAAAAATATTATTGATCTTTATACGACAGCTGAAATATTTAGAAGTATTTATGTTATAGATATTTTGAAGAAATTTGGCTATGATCAAACAAATTTGATGATGATTTTTAACCAAGGGAACAAGTTGATAGAACAATTTGAGCAAATTTTTCAAATAAAGTTATTTGGCGATAGTTTAGAATATTTTAAATTAAAAATATTTATTTCGATTTTTCGAAATTTCAAACATAAGTATATCGATTTAACATGTGAGCAAAAAAACCTAATTAAAGAATTGACAGATAAAAAAATAATTTTAAAAATGGAAACAGCATACTTTAAGATAATAAATGTATTTCCTAAAGAATCTGAAATATTAAATTATATTAGTCAATTAAGTACGTTACAGACATATTATGTAAATGTTAAAAAATTTGTTCTTCCAACAGCAAAAAATGAAATTAATATGATTAATAAAATTATTAGTAAGAATTTAAATAAACAATTGGGTATTTCTCTAACAACTAATAATTTACATTATTTGGAGAAAGTTTTTATTCAAAACTATAATGCAATTTTATTCGATGAAATAAGATTAAATTTAATTGAATTTAATTTAAAAGTAAATCAAAAATATTTTGGGGAAATTAGAGAAATTATTGAATTAGCATTAAAACAAGTTCAACCGGAATTATTACATATGGATAAAACAATAGACTTAATTACTAAGTATATTATCGTTCACCATGAACCAAAATTAAAAGTTACAATTTTATTAAAAGGAACATATGAGGAGATTAAATTAATTAGTGCAATTATGCTCAAAGAATTACAAGGAGTTGATATTATTGATATTTTTCCGGTAACAATGGATTGTTTTATAAAATCAGAAACAGAATTGATTATTACAAATACACAAATAAACACAGAAGATAATAATTTAATATTTTTTAATAGTCCAATAAATAATGAAACAATATATAATATTAAACGACAAATTGATAATTTTAAATTAAAAAATGATAAATTATTCAATTACCGTAACCAACGGTAATTGAATATATTTAATGGCAAATAGTAATGTTAAAATAAAAGAGAAGAGGAGGAAGAATGGAAAGAAAAAAAATTAAAATAGCAGCAGGACTTGCTCATGTAGATTATGGAAATATTAGAAAAATAGTTAAAGAGGCGGTAGATGCTGGAGCGGATTATATTCATTCAGATGCAGCTGATATGCATGATTTAAAAAATTTACAATTGATGGGAGGTCATCAAATAATTGAAGGAATCAGACCAGTAACTGATAAACCAATTGAGTGTCATATATATACTCGAGAAATGGATCGACTATTTATTGAAAAATTAGCAATGGTAAAAACTGATATGTTAATTATTCCAGCAGAACATTTTATTGGAGCGCCATTAGCTTATATTATAAATTATTGTCGTGAATTTGGAATTAAAGTTGGATTAACAATTGGATGTTATACTCCATTATCATTTGTTGAAGAGTCGATATATGATATTGATCGTTTACACATTGTTGTTCATGGTGTAGATGAAACAGATGGAAAGGATAATTGGGGATGGCGTCGTTCATCAACAGATTTAGTAAAAAGAGCACGTAAATTAATCGATGAAAAAAACCCAAATTGTGAACTAGCAATTGATGGTGGTTTACGAAAAGACAATATGGATGAATTAATTGCTTGTAATCCAGATGTAGTTGTGTTATCATCAGCAATTTTTAAAGATGAAGCAGGAATTACAGCAGGAGTTCAAAACTGTCGTAGAGCAATAGACGAGGCAGTAATTAAATATGATATTAAAAATTAAATCAATATTTTTATTAATATGTTCAAGTTTTTTAATCGCATTAGCAGTCAATTTTTTTATTGCGGTTCATGATTTAACTCCAGGAGGTACAACAGGAATGGCAATTTCTTTATCAATAATAACAGGAATTGAAATTGCCAAAGCATCATTAATAATAACTATTCCTTTAATAATTATTGGTGCATTACTTTTAGGACAAAATTATGGATTGAAAACAGTAATAATTGTTATTATGTCACCAATATTTATGAATCTGTTACCAATGAAAATGCTGATAGATAATACATTAGTTTCGGGTATAGTTGGAGGAGTTTTAGTAGGAAGTGCAATTGCAATTGCAATTACAAACCAATGCTCAACAGGAGGGACTGATTTAATTGCAATGTTAATAAATAAATATATCCCGAAAATAAAGATTTCATCCTGGTTATTACTTATTGATGGTTTAGTTGTAATTAGTTCATCGTTTTTAACAGGAAAATTTATTTTAGCACTTTATTCAGCAATAACATTAGTAATAATAAATATAACAATTAAAATTATCCTAAAAAAAATGGGGGTAGAATAATGAAAAAATTATTTGTAACCGATTTAGATGGAACTTTATTAAATGATGAAAAAATAATTCCATGCAGTACCTTAAAAGCAATTGAAGAATTTAGTATCAAAAATGATTTTGTAATTGCAACAGGTAGAAATTTAACGATGATTAAATCGATTTTAAAAGATTTAACGACAGTAAGCAAAGTAATATGTTCAGGTGGAGCGGTAATTTATGATATAGAATCACAAGAAGTATTATTTGAAAAATCTCATAATCGATTAACCATAGAAAAAATAATAGAAATATCGGAACAATATAATGTTCCGATAAATTTATACAGCAAAGAAAAAATTTATTACTTTAAAAAAGGAATTCGAATTGAGCAGTTATTGAAAAAAAATGAACAATTAGAAAACGAAGAACAAATAAAATTACAACAAATTAAAAATGTACAAGAAATTAAGGAATCAATCAATAAAATTGTCTTTGTTTTTCAAGATGAACAAATAAAATTAAAAAATGAGATTCGTAATAAATGTAAAGAATATAATTTGAATTGTCTATTTTCTGCTGCAAATTTATTAGATATTTTACCAGTAGGAGTTAATAAAGCAACTGCAATTAAGTATTTGAAGGAGAAAGAAGAATACAAATTAACTATAGCAGCTGGTGATAATGAAAATGATTTGTCAATGTTAGAAGATGTTGATATTTCAGTTGCGGTTGAAAATGCAACAAAAGATATTCGAACAAATGCATCAATAATTACAGCAAGTAATAATCAAAAAGGAATTGAAAAAATATTACAATTAATAAATTAGGAGGAAAAATGGATAAAGCTTTTATTGATTTAATTTCAATAACAGAAGTAGCAGCAATTGCTACTTATCAGATGATTGGTCGCAATAATAAAGAAAAAGCTGATGAAAAAGCAGTTATTGCAATGGAACACATGTTAAATCAATTACCAATTAGTGCAGAAGTGGTAATTGGTGAAGGCGAAATTGATGAAGCACCACAATTATATCTAGGACAAAAATTAGGACTGGGTGGAGAAAAAATTGATATTGCAGTTGATCCAATTGAAGGAACTAAAATGGTTGCTAAAAATCAAAGTAATGCAATTGCAGTAATGGCTTTAGCTCAAAAAAATGGTTTTTTCTCAGCACCTGATATGTATATGGAAAAATTAATTGTAGGTAAAGAATTAAAAGGAGTAATTGATTTAAATAATCCAATTACTGAAAATATTAAAATTGCTGCGCAAAAACTAAATAAATCGATTAATGAAATGACAATAGCAATATTAGATAAACCACGTCATCAACAAATAATTAAAGAAATTACAGAAATGGGTGCTCGTATAGCGTTAATTCCCGACGGTGATGTAGTAATCAGTATTGAAGTATGTACAGAAGAAAAATATGATATGTTTTATTCAATTGGTGGTTCACCAGAGGGCGTAATAAACGCGGCAATAGTTTCAAGTTTAGGTGGTGATATGCAGGGACGTTTAATTAACCGGATTGAAGCCAAAGGGGCAACGAGCGAAAATATTATGCATAGTGAAATTGAAAAAGCAAAATGTAATGAATTAGGAATAAAAATAGGAACAATATTAAAAATTGATGATTTGGTCCTAAACGATGATGTTGTAATATTTGCAACTGGGATTACTAATGGAGATTTATTAAAGGGAGTAATTAAAAAAAGTGAAACAGTATACGAATGTAATTCAATTTTTATTCGTAAAAAAACATCAACGATAATAAAAACTCATTCAAGACATGATATTAGAGGAAAAAATAAAGAATTACAAGAAATATTATTAGAAAATAAATAAAAATGAATGAAATTTTGAAGTTTATCCGAGCTCTTAGAGTTATAAAGTAAAGAAGAAACGCAATTTGCGCTTCTTCTTTTTTCGGATTTATTGATAATGGATAAAGAAAACTGACTTCGATTGAATAGCGAAATCAGTTTTTGTATATGTAATTATTTTTCATGACTCCACATTGTGGAATTTAGAAATGTTACTCAATTATTAATATGAAGAACCTAAAGTAGGAATATTCATATAATCACGTGGATTTACTTTGTTTTGAGTATGAATTTGCCCTAAGCTTAATTCAAAGTGTGTGTGAGGTCCTGTTGTAATACCAGTAGTACCAACAGCTCCAATATCAGTTCCCATATTTACTTCTTGACCAACATTAACATAAATAGCACTTAAGTGACCATAGTATGTAGTATAGTAATTTCCTTGAGCATCTTGGTGAACGATTGTAACATAATTTCCACCTTCATTAGTATAACCAGTACCTGTAACAACTCCATCAGCAACAGAATTTACAGCAGTTCCATATGGAGCTGCAAAATCAATTCCGTGGTGACCAGTTCCGATTGCATCATAACCCATATAATCATTAGTGATAGTTGCATGATCGATTGGCATAGTATAATCTAATGTATCTGTACTATTATCTACTTTATCATCAGTGTTTTCTGAAGTGTCAGCGTTGTTATCAACGTTTGAGTTGTTATTTGTATCTTCCTCATCGTCGTTAATTCCGTTATTATTTTTATCTTGCCAATTGATGATATCATCTTCACCATCAATTACCCCATCAAAATCAGCATCAGGCATTGTTGGATAATCATCTTCATCATCATTGATTCCATCACCATCTGTATCAATAACTTCAGGTTGTGTATCTTCTTTAGAATCATTAATTACAGTAGTGTCATCGTTTTTTTCTGTAACATCATTATTTTGATTTGTTTCTTCTTCATCATCGTTAATACCATTATTATTTTTATCTTGCCAATTGATGTATTTATCTTTTCCATCAATAATACCATCAAAATCAGCATCAGGCATTGTTGGATAGTCATCTTCATCATCATTAATACCATCATTATCAGTATCAATAACTTCAACTTGATCATCAGAAGCATTTTCATCTGTTTGTGGAACAGTAGGTGCTGCTGGTTTATTTTCTTCAACAGGTGTAGTTTCATCAACAACTGGTGTAGTTTCATCAACAACAGGTGCAGTTTCATCAACAACAGGTGCAGTTTCTTCAACAACAGGTGCAGTTTCTTCAACAACAGGTGCAGTTTCATCAACAACAGGTGCAGTTTCATCAACAACAGGTGCAGTTTCTTCAACAACAGGTGTAGTTTCTTCGACAACAGGTGTAGTTTCTTCAACAACTGGTGTAGTTTCTTCAACAACTGGTGTAGTTTCTTCTAATTTCTCAACATCATGTTGAATAGAAGTTCCATCAACTGTTTGAACATCAGAAGAAGAAACGATTTTAAAATCTCCTTGTAAGTCATTTTCATTAATAGTATTCATACCATCTTCATTTAAAGCAACAGTGCTTAAATCATCATCTTGTGTATTCTCGTTTGTGTTATTGTTAACATTAGTAGCTGCAAATGATCCAGTTAATGCAATTGCTGCTAATGAACTTTTTAGTTTTCTTGAAAGCATTTTACTCCTTGAAATATATTTTTCTATAATTTTTAATTCTCTTTTTTAGAAATGTGTACTATTAATTAATAGTTAAAAATAATATCTAAAAACACACATCTCATCAATATTGTACCAAAAATGACGAAAAAAGTGTAAAATATTGAAAAAAAGTATTTTTTTTTAATTAATAAGTCATTTTTATTAAATTTTTGCTAGTTAAAGTAAAATTTCAAAGCTTGAACGTTTAAAAATTTAAATAAGTTAAAATTTTATTTTTAATTTTTAGTAAAATTGTTATTTTGTCTATATAAGGATAGAGATTATACAATATTTAATAAAGTTTGCAAAAATAATGTAAAAAAAAACATTGGAAAAAAATATGTGATACAATAATATCAATATGAAAACAATAAATAGAAACGCATTAATTATTAATAAAGTTGAAAAAGCATCAAATGATGTTTGTGATTTCTTATTTTCATTGTTTTTATTTCAATTTTCAATTAAAGAATAGATATTTTTATCTATTCTTTTTTTTTGGAATTTTGAAAAATTTAGAGGAGGAAAGATGAATCTTTTTAATTTAGATGATTACACAGAAAAAGAAATACTTGAACTAATTACTTTAGCCCAAGAGTTTAAAAATGGAAAACGTGAAGTTGATTTTAAGCAGAAAAAAATAATTGCAAACTTATTTTTCGAACCATCAACAAGAACACATTATTCATTTGATACAGCGGCTAAGCGTTTAGGTTGTGAAACAATTAATTTTGTTGAAAGCAATTCAGCAACAAATAAAGGCGAAAGTTTTTACGACACAGTTAAAACTTTTGAAGCATTTGGGGTTGATGCAATGGTAATCCGCCATCAAGAAAATGATTATTATCGTGATCTTGAGAATATTAAAACACCAATTTTAAATGGTGGTGATGGAAGTGGGAATCACCCAACCCAATCACTACTAGATTTAATGACAATTTATGAAGAATTTGGTTATTTTAAAGGACTGAAAATTGTTATTTGTGGTGATATTCGTCATTCACGAGTTGCTCGTACTAATTATCAAATTATGACAAAATTAGGTGTCGATGTAAAATTCGTTGCTCCAAAAGAATATCAAGTTGATTATGGTCAGTATGTTGAATTAAATGATGTTATTAGTGATGTTGATGTGGTAATGTTGCTTCGTGTTCAACGTGAACGACATGAAAGTGAACAACAAATATCAGAATATAACAAACGTTTTGGTTTAAATGCAGAAAACATTAAGTTGATAAAAGATAGTGGGATTATTATGCATCCAGCACCATTTAATCGTGGAGTTGAATTAACTGATGAAGTTGTCGAATGTGACAAATCACGTATTTTCAAACAAATTGAAAATGGCGTATATATGAGAATGGGAGTGATTTATAATGCAATCAAATAATTATATTTTAAAAAACGGAAAAGTTTTAACAAAGACAGGTTTTGTTAATCAAGACGTTGAAGTTAATAATGGGGAAATTATTAATGTAGGTGAAAATCTAACGGGTGCAGTTGAATATGATTGTACAGGACAAATAATTACACCAGGATTTGTTGATGTTCATGTTCATTTACGTGAACCAGGAATGACACATAAAGAAGATATTGCTAGTGGAAGTTATAGTGCAATTAAAGGTGGATACACGCATATCTTTGCAATGCCAAATACTAAACCTTGTATGGATAGTGTTGAAGAAATTACAAAGTTTAATCAAAAAGTTCAAGAAAAAGCTTATTGTAATGTATTAACATTTAGTGCAATTTCAAAAGATTTAAAAGGTGAAGAATTAGTTGATTTTGACGCAATTAACCAATTACCAATTGCCGGTTTTTCTGATGATGGAAAAGGGGTTCAAGATGATGTGAAAATGCTTGAAACTATGCGTAAAATTAAAGGACTAGATTCTATTATGTCACTTCACTGCGAAGATGAACGTGAATTAGGTGAAGTAATGGGATGTATTAATGAAGGGGTAACTAGTGAAAAACTAGGATTAATTGGAATTAATAATGCTTCAGAATGGAAAATGATTAAACGTGATACTGATTTAATGGAAGATGAAACAGCACGTTGTCGTTACCATGTATGTCATGTTTCAACAAGTGAAAGTGTTGAGGTTATTAAAGCTGCTCAAACAAAAGGTTATGATGTGACGGGTGAAGTTTCACCACACCATTTAGTATTAGATGAAGAAGATATTGTTGATTTAAATACTAATATGAAAATGAATCCACCTTTAAGATCAAAAGCTGATCATAAACGTTTAATTGATGCATTAAATGAAGGGACATTAAATATTATTGCAACAGACCATGCACCACATCATGTTGATGAGAAAAATGAACATATTTCAAAAGCACCATTTGGGATTATTGGTTTAGATTCAGCATTCTCAACTTTAAATACATATTTAGTTAAGGAAAAGTTGGTAAGTTTAGAAACAATTTTAATGGCAATGACATATAATCCAGCAGCTCGTTTTAATTTGAAACATGGTATTGCTAAAGGAATGCCAGCAAATTTAACAATAATTGATGCTGAAAAAACGCATGTTTATACAAAAGAAAATATTGGTTCAAAAGCCGAAAATAGTCCATTTTTAAATAAAGAATTAACAGGATCAATTGTTAGTACAATTGTTGATGGACAGAAATACGAATGGAGTGAAAATGAATAAGAAAATTGTTTTTCAAGATGGAACAGAATTTTATGGAACAGGATTTGGAAGTAGTGAACAGGTAATAACGGAAATTGTTTTTAATACTTCAATGGTTGGATATCAAGAAATTATTTCTGATAATTCATATTGTAACCAAGGGGTTGTAATGACATATCCATTAATTGGAAATTACGGAATTAATAGTAATGATGAAGAAAGTGTATTACCAATGCTAGAAGCTTTAATTGTTAAAGAAGTTGCTCAAAGTCCATCACACTATCAAGTAGAAAATAATTTAGATACATACTTAAAAAGATTTAATGTGGCAGGAATTAGTAATGTAGATACTCGTGAAATTACTCGTTATATTCGTGATAATGGTTCACAAATGATTTGTATTTGTGATGCCAATGCGGATACAAAAGAAATTATTAAACAAATTGAAAATTATGAAAAACCTCAAGATGAAGTTAGTCGAGTAAGTACGCAAAAACCATATCGTTTTGAAAATGATGGTTATAAGCTTGTTGCAATTGATTGTGGGATTAAATTAAACATTATTCGTGAATTACAAAAATATGGATTTGATGTAACGGTATTACCACATAATGCAACTAAAGAAGAAGTATTAAGTCATAATCCCGATGGATTATTTTTATCAAATGGTCCAGGAAATCCTGAAGTAAATACAGCAGTAATTAATTTAATCCGTGAATTAGATGGGTCTGTTCCGACCTTTGGAATTTGTTTAGGACACCAAATTATCGCATTAGCATATGGAGCAAAGACAACAAAAATGAAATTTGGACACCGTGGTGCTAATCATCCTGTTAAAAATTTACAAACAGGTTTAATTGAAATTACATCACAAAACCACTCATATGCGGTTGAAGCTGAAAGTTTAAAACAGACAGAATTAGAAACAACACACATCAATTTATTAGATAATACAATTGAAGGATTAAAACATAAAACTAAACCAATTTTCTGTGTTCAATATCACCCGGAAAGTGCACCAGGTCCAGAAGATAGTACATATTTATTTAATGATTTTAAAAAGATGATTGCCGAATTTAAAGGAGATAACAATGCCTAAAAGAAATGATTTAACAAAAATTTTAGTAATTGGATCAGGTCCAATTGTAATTGGTCAAGCAGCTGAGTTTGACTATGCTGGAACACAAGCATGTTTAGCATTAAAAGAAGAAGGATATGAAGTTGTATTAATCAATTCAAATCCAGCAACAATTATGACAGATACAGAAATCGCTGATAAAGTATATATGGAACCAATTACCTTAGAATATGTATCAAAAATTATTCGTAAAGAGCGTCCTGATGCGGTAATTCCTGGTTTGGGTGGACAAACAGGTCTAAACATGGTAATGGAATTAGCAAAACGTGGAATTTTAGATGAATGTCAAGTTGAAGTATTAGGAACTGACTTAGATGCTATTGATATGGCGGAAGACCGTGAATTATTTAAAGATTTATGTAACCGAATTGGTGAACCAGTAATTGAAAGTAAGATTGCCGAAAACATTGAAGATGTTATTACAATTGCTAATGAAATTGGTTATCCAATTGTTTTACGTCCCGCTTTTACTTTAGGGGGAACAGGTGGTGGATTTGCCTATAATGATGAAGAAGCACGTAAAATTGGGCAAAATGCAATTAAATTATCACCAGCAAGTCAAGTATTAGTTGAAAAATCAGTTAAAGGTTACAAAGAAGTTGAGTATGAAGTAATGCGTGATAAAAACGATACAGCAATTATCATTTGTAATATGGAAAATATTGATCCAGTTGGAATTCACACAGGTGATAGTGCCGTAGTTGCACCAAGTCAAACTTTAACTAATAAAGAATATCAAATGTTACGTAATTCTTCATTAAATATTATTCGTAACTTAGGAATTGAAGGTGGATGTAATGCTCAGTTTGCACTTGATCCAAATTCAAATCAATATTATGTAATTGAGGTAAATCCACGTGTATCACGTTCAAGTGCTTTAGCAAGTAAAGCAACAGGATATCCAATTGCTTATGTGTCAACAAAAATTGCAGTAGGTTATACGTTAGATGAGATTATGTTGAAAAATACACCAGCATGTTTTGAACCAGCATTGGATTATGTTGTAAGTAAACTTGCTCGTTTCCCATTTGATAAATTTGCTAGTGCCAATCGTTTATTATCAACACAAATGAAAGCAACAGGTGAGGTAATGGCAATTGGTCGAACATTTGAAGAATCATTCTTAAAAGCTGTTCGTTCTTTAGAAAATGGTCAAGACTATTTAGAATTAGATCAAGAAATGACAACAGATGAATTATTAGAAGCAGTAGTAGCTGCTGATGATAATCGTTTATATGTGTTAGCGGAATTATTACGTCGTGGAGTAAATGCTGAGAAAATTATTGAATTAACAAAAATTGATAAATTCTTTGTTGAAAAAATTGCTAAAATTATTGCGTTTGAAACAACAATTATTAATAATAAATTTGATGCCAAAACATTATTAACAGCAAAGAAATTAGGTTTTGGTGATCAAACAGTTGCTAAATTATGGGATGTTAGCGAAAAAGAAGTAAGTGATTTTCGTCAAGAACAAAAAATTACACCAGTATATAAAATGATTGATTCATGTGCTAGTGAATTTGGAGCATATATTCCATATTTCTATTCAACATATGAAAAGGAAAATGAAAGTATTGTTTCTGAACGTGAAAAAGTATTAGTAATTGGTTCAGGACCAATTCGAATTGGACAAGGGGTTGAGTTTGATTATTCAACAGTTCATGCAATTAAAACAATTCAGAAAAAAGGATATGAAGCGATAGTTATTAATTCAAATCCCGAAACAGTGTCAACTGATTATTCAACAAGTGATAAATTATACTTTGAACCACTTAATATTGAAGATGTAATGAATGTAATTAATTTAGAAAAGCCAATGGGAGTTATTGTTCAATTAGGAGGACAAACACCAATTAATTTAGTTGATGATTTAGAAGCCAATGGCGTTACAATTTTAGGAACTTCAGCAGCAAGTATAAATCAAGCCGAAGATCGTGATTTGTTCGAAAATTTATTAGAAGAATTACAAATTGATCGTCCGCGTGGAGCAGCAATTACTTCAGTTGAAGCCGGAATTAAAGCAGCAAATGAAATTGGTTACCCAGTATTAGTTCGTCCAAGTTTTGTTCTTGGTGGTCGTGCCATGCGAATTGTTAAGAGTGATGCAGAAATTCAAAATTATTTAACGGAAGCCGTAAAAGTAAATACAAAACACCCAGTGTTAGTTGATCAATATATGCAAGGGAAAGAAGTTGAAGTTGATGCTTTATCAGATTTAGAAGATATCTTTATCCCAGGAATTATGGAACATATTGAAAAAACAGGGGTTCACTCAGGAGATTCAATTTCGGTTTATCCTTCATTCTCATTAAGTGATAATGTTAAACAAAAAATTATTGAAACTACAACAAAAATTGGTAAAGGCTTAAAAATTAAAGGATTATTCAATATCCAATTTATTGTTACACCAGATGATAATGTCTACATTATTGAAGTTAACCCTCGTGCATCACGTTCAGTACCATTTATTTCAAAAGTTACGAAAAATAACTTAAGTGTAATGGCAACAGAAATTATGTTGGGGGAAACAATTAAATCATTAGGAATTAATACAAACTATCACCCAGAACCAGAAAACAATGTATATGTTAAAGCACCAACATTTAGTTTTTCAAAAATTCAAGGTTTAGATACATATTTAAGTCCAGAAATGAAATCAACAGGTGAAGCAATTGGTTATGATACAACATTAAATAAAGCCTTACATAAAGCATTAGAAGCTAGTGGGTTAAAATTAAGTGGTTATGGAACAGTATTAATTACGGTAAGTGATGAGTTTAAAGAAAAATCGATTGAAATTGCTCGTCGTTTTTATGAATTAGGATTTAATTTAGTAGCAACAGCAAATACAGCAAAAGAATTAAAAGCAGCTGGATTAAAAGTTAAAACATTAGGAAAAATTAGTGAAGGAAACAATGAAATTTTAGAATGGATTCAAAAAGGATACATTAAATACATTGTTAACTTAGGAGTTCAAAATTCAGGTACAACACAAAGTGATGGCTTCAAAATTAGAACAACTGCAGCAATTAATAATGTTTCAACATTTACATCACTAGATACAATTAATGCAATACTAGATATTTTAGAGGAGCGTAGTATAAATGTCGACACAATCTAAAGTTAAAAATAAAATGATTACGATTAAAAGTAATAAGGAAATAGCAAAAGACACATACGAAATGATTTTAACGGGTGATGATTTTACTTGTTGTAATTATGGACAATTCATTAATATTAAAGTAACATCAGGTTTTTTAAGACGTCCAATTTCAATTTGTGATTTTAATCAAACAGAGTTAATTATTACATATAAAGCGGTTGGGTGTGGAACAAAAGAATTAGCAAGTTTAAAACCGGAAACTGAAATTGATGTTTTATACCCACTTGGAACGGGGTTTAGTCTACCACCAGAAGGGACAAAAGATGTTGTTCTTGTTGGTGGCGGAATTGGAACACCACCACTTGTTGGATTTAGTAAGTTTTTAGAAAGTACTGGAAATTATAATGTTAAAACAATTTGTGGTTTTTCTGATCAAAGTCAAATGATTTATGAGGATAAATTTAATGACTTTACGCCAGTATTTGATACTGATGGGGATAATGTTGTAAGTTACATGCAAAAAAATAAGATTAAAGTTGATTATTTTTATTCATGTGGACCAATGGGAATGTTAAAAGCATTAGCTAATAATTATCAAGAAGGTCAATTATTATTAGAAGAACGAATGGGATGCGGATTTGGAGCATGCATGGGTTGTAGTGTAAAAACAAAAGAAAATGAATATAAACGTGTTTGTGTCGAAGGACCAATGTTTTATGCAAGTGAGGTGCGAGATGCTTAAAGTAAAATTACCAGGAATGGATTTAGATAACCCAATTATTCCAGCAAGTGGGACATTTGGGTTTGGTTATGAATTTGCTCGTTTCTATGACATCAATAAACTTGGTTCAATCGCCTTAAAAGGAACAACACCAGAATATCGTTATGGAAATCCCTTAAGTCGAATTGCCGAAACTAAATCAGGAATGATTAATGCAATTGGTTTACAAAATCCGGGAATGGATCTTGTAAATGATGTTGAACTTGTTAAATTAGGACAAGTATTTAAGAAAAAAGCAATAGCTAATATTGGTGGAAGCAGTTTAGAAGATTACGTTATCTGTGCGGAAAAATTAGCAAAAAATCCAATTATTGGAGCAATTGAATTAAATGTAAGTTGTCCGAATGTAAAATGTGGAGGGATTCAATTTGGAACTAATCCCGAAATGTTAATCGAAGTTGTTAGTGCAGTAAAGGCAGTAATTGAAAAACCATTATATGTTAAACTTAGTCCTAATGTAACTAATATTGTTGAAATGGCAATGGCTGCCGAAAAAGCTGGAGCTGATGCAATTGTTATGGTAAATACACTTGTTGGAATGCGTATTGATGTGAAAAAAGCTAAGCCAGTAATTGCCAATGGAATTGGTGGTCTGAGTGGACCGGCGATTTTCCCAGTTGCTCTAAGAATGATTTATCAAGTGTATCAAAATGTTAATATTCCAATTATTGGCGTAGGAGGAATAACATCAGCAAGGGATGTTGTTGAAATGATGATGGCAGGAGCAACAGCAGTACAAGTTGGTTCACAAAATTTAGTTGACCCTTGGGCATGTGAGAAAATTATTGATGAATTACCAAGTGTATTAACAGAATTAGGATATAATGATATTAATGAAATAATCGGGAGAGTACATGGCTAAAGATGTAATAGTAGCACTTGATTTTTCAAGTAAAGAAGAATTAATGGAATTTATTAAACCATTACCAGCAAATGAAACATATATCAAAATTGGAATGGAATTATATTATAAATATGGAAATGAAATTGTTCGTGAATTAAAAGCATTAGGATATAAAATCTTTTTAGATTTAAAATTATATGATATTCCCAATACAGTTTATCGTGCAATGAAAAATTTAGCCGAACTTGGTGTTGATATGATAAATGTTCATGCAGGTGGTGCAAGTGAAATGATGCAAGCGGCAAAAGCAGGATTAATTGCTGGAAATCCGCAAAATCCACCACTATTAATTGCGGTAACAATTTTAACATCAACTTCTGAAGAAATCATGCAATCAGAAATGCAAATTACAAGTAGTTTAGAACAAACAGTAATTAATTACGCAAAGAATGCGTATCAATCAGGATGTGATGGGGTTGTTTGCTCGCCTTTAGAAGCAAAAATAATTAAAGAAAATACAAGTTCAGACTTTTTAACAGTAACACCGGGAGTACGCCGTTTATGTGATGCAACAGGTGATCAAAAACGTGTTATGACACCAACAAAAGCACGTGAAAATCAAAGTGATTATATTGTTGTTGGTCGACCAATTACGCAAAATGAAAATCCAAAAGCAGCGTATGAAGAAATAAAAGCAGAATTTTTAGGGAGCAAATAATGAATTTTACACAAGAATTATTAAATAAAGAAATCGTCTTTTTAAGACCAGAAAATCCATTTACTTGGGCAAGTGGAATTAAATCACCAATTTATTGTGATAACCGTTTAACACTTGGTTATCCAGAAATGCGTACGTATATTGCGACAACAATGGCAAACACAATTAAGGAAAAGTATGCTGATTGTGAAGTAATTATGGGAACAAGTACAGCAGGAATTCCCCACGGAACATTAGTTGCTGATAAATTAGCATTACCTTGTGGTTATGTTCGTGGTGGTGCGAAAAAACACGGTCGTGGTAAGCAAGTTGAAGGTGCTGAAGTTAAAGGGAAAAAAGTTGTTGTAATTGAAGATTTAATTTCAACAGGTAAAAGTAGTTTGGAAGTTGTTGACATTTTAAAAGAAGAAGGAGCAATTGTTCTTGGGGTTGTGGCAATTTTTAGTTATAATATGCCAAAAGCAACGGAAGCATTTGCAGAATATAATTTAAATGTTGACTTAATTACTGATATTAATCAATTATTAAAATTAGCAGTTGAAATTGATTATTTAAGTAGTGAAGAAGCAACAAAAGTTGAAAAGTTTTTAGAAAATCCAAATGATTGGCAATAATAAAGTAAAGAATTGATTTCAAATCAATTCTTTTTTTTAATCTTCAATCAAGTTAAACGTTTTAAAATAAGTGTGATATAATTACATTAAGGAGTTTTAAGTGGATAAAAAACATAAACAAGATTATCAATTTGATAAATATGATGCAAAAAGTTTTAATCAATTTGCAGTGGAATTAATGCGTAAATATACTGGAGCAATAGTTCGCAAAAATAATACTTTATATCAAGTAGAATCAGCAATTGATTTATTAATTAATAATCAAGGGGTAAACATTATTTATTGTGAAAAAGATGTTTCTGAATTAGAAGTAACAAAATATTTATCGGGATTAAAAATGTTTAATTTAGAACCTGGTTATATAATAACAAATAAAGGATTTAGTGAAGAGGCAAGAACATTAGCCCGAAAAAAACAGATTATATTATGTGATGAAACAGAAATTATGCGAATGTTAAAAGAAATTGAACTTAAAGAAGCACAAAAAAGAGATGTGAATGAACAAATTAATCAGAAAAAAGATTTAAAATATGCTGATTATTATCATCCTCGATTAGTCCGAACTACTTATGAATTAATGGATACAATTAATCAAACTTTTAAAAACTATGATAAGGAGATTAGACAGGATTTTAGTGGCAAGAAACAAGTTGAATTAAATCAGCGATTAATTGAAATTAACAAATATCAAGCGTTAGTTTATCAAGAAATTGAAGCGCTAGAAACTGAGTATAATTATCAGTATGCCGAACTTGAATGTTTATTTCAACCAATTGTAAATGAGTTTAAAGAACAAAAGCAAATAAAATTAATAAATGATACATTAGCAGAATGGGAATTGAAAAAAAGTGAACTTGAGCAAGAAAAATGGGAACTTATTTATCAGAAACTAATGAAGGTTAAACAAAAATTGGAAAGTTTTGCTGGAATCATAACATGGAAAAGTATATGGAATTCGTAATTAAATAATTTGAGTATTGAGAAAAATGAAAACTGGGAAGGAATAAATGTTCATTGAAAATTATAATCGTAATCGACAAGAATTAACTAAATTAGAACTTAATATAGTCGATAAAATGTTAAAAGATCGTCAAGTTAAAAATAATACATCAATTCATAAACTAGCTAAAGAATATAATGTAAGTGTTGCGACGATTAGTCGAATTGTTAAGAAATTGGAATATAATGGTTTTGTTGAATTTAAAAGTGATTTAACAAATTATTGGCAACGAGAAAATCAAAAATTAGAAAAGCTAAGTTTGGATATTATTGGTGATACACGTAAAACGCTAATGTTGTTAGAGCAAATAAATTGGGATCAAATTTGTAATTTACTTTTGAAGGCGAAAAAAGTAATGATTATTGGCTATGGAATTAATCATTATTTAGCAAGAATGATGGAAGTGAAATTAAAAATAATGGGAATTGATGCAATTCATAATACGAATGCTTATTATAGTCGATTAGAATTAAAAACGAAAAATTGTCCTGATTTAATCATTGCCATTTCGAAAACTGGAAAAACTGATGAAGTAGTAAGTGTTTTAAAAGATGCATATCAACTTAGAATACCAAGTTTATTAATTGCTGAACAATCAAAAGAAAATAATAATTTCTATGTGCAATACTTAATTGAAACATCACCAAGTTTAGAAGATGATTTATATTTAGATTTAAGATTACAATCACATGTTGTAATCGAATATTTATTAAAAAAATTACAACAAAAAATGTAAGTCCTGATTAAAGGGCTTTTTTTAAATTCATTTAAATTGTAATAATGTTACATTTTCTGAAACAAAAAAACTAAACTTTTACATTATAATATAGTTAAGGAGGAAAAGTGAAGAAAGTACATTTAATTCATCATACTCATTGGGATTATGAGTGGTATTTTACCGAAAATGAAAGTCAAGTTCAATTGAATTATCATGTAAATGAATTATTAGATTATATTAATAGTAATCAAGTTACTAATTATCATTTAGATGGACAAACCTCAATTATTGAATCGTGGCTTAAAGATAATCCAGATTTAGAATTAAAATTAAAACAGGAAATTGAAAATAAGAATATTTTTACTGGTCCTTGGTATACTCAATCTGATCAATTTTTAGTTAGAGCGCAAAGTTTAAATAAAAATTTAGAATTAGGAATGGAAAAAACTAAAGAACTTGGTGGAACGATTGATTATGCATATGTAGTAGATGCTTTTGGTCAAAATTCAGATTTGATTAATATTTATTTAGAAAATAATATCAATAAATTAGTTTTTTGGCGAGGAGTTGATCCTAAACAAATTAAACAAACACGGTTTATTTGGGAACATAATGAACAACAGATTGAAGTAATCAATTTACCATATGGATATTACTATGGTTATTTATTAAATGATTATCAAGCGTTGGAAAAGTTTATTAAAAAGTTTGAACAGCAATTTCCCGAAGATCAAATTGTTGTTCCAATTGGTGGTGATCAACGAGCAGTAGACTACCAGATTAACCAATTAGTTACTAAATATAATCAGGAGCAAACTGAATATCAATTTATTGTAAGTAATTATCAAAATTTATTTGCTGAAGAACCAAAACGACCGTTAAGGACTTTTAATGGTGAAATGTTAAATGGAGCCCGTTCAAAAATTCATCGTTCAATTTCATCAACAAGAGCAGATCATAAACAATTAAATAACTATTGTGAGAACTTATTAATTCATCAAGTAATGCCACTTGGAGTAATGGCTGAAGAATTAGGACTTAATTCAAATCAAACCATGATTGATAATTTGTGGCGTGAATTATTAAAGAATCATGCTCATGATAGTATTTGTGGTTGTAATAGTGATATAACCAATTATCATATTACAAATCGCTATCAAACTGTAATTGAAAAGGCGGAAAGTATTATTGATTATTTAGTCCGAAAAATCACCGAAGCAAATGCTCAAGCAAATCAATTATTTGTGTATAATACCTTAAGTTTTACCCGTAATATTCAACAACAATATTTGATTAATACAAAAGATGCTGATTTTAAAATTATTAATAACAAAGATGAGATACCATATCAAATAATTAAGCAGGAACATGTTTATCATGGCAGTTTAACAATGGATAATTTTAATCCAGAAATGTACCATTATGAAACACTTGTTGAATTTAAACTAGAAGTACAAGGTTTTGGACTTGAACAACTAACGATAATTGAAAATGAGAAAGTAACACCAAGTGAATTTCAAGTTCCTGATTTACAATCAGAATTAGATAATTTTAGTTTAGTTTTTTCAAGTGATGCGGGAGATAATTATGATTATTCACCGGGTGATGATAATCAAATAATTGAATGTTTGGCTAATACGGCTAAACAAGTAACTAAAAATCAATTTAGTTTAAAAGTAATGTTACCAGAAGATGAAGAAGCTTGGAAAACAATGACTAATCTAATTGAACACGAACTATTAATAAGTTTGAGTAAAGATAGAGAGATTGTAAATTATCAAATCGAATTTATAAATAAAGTTAAGGAATTTAGAATGCAAGTTAAATGGTTAAATCCAATCACAAAGGATTACCATTATGCCGAAGGACCATTTAGTTTACAAAAGCGATTAAATATTGATTCTAATATTAATAACTGGCAAAATGATGGGTGGGCCGAGGAGCCAACTAGTATTTATCCAGTCATTAATACAATTAATTTTAATAACGATTGTAATATTATTTTAAATGGAACTAAAGAATATCAGGTTAATGATAATTACTTGTACATTACTTTAATGCGTAGTATTAATTATTTAGGAAAACCAAATTTAAAACGACGTCCTGGTAAAGCAAGTGGTCAAGAGTTTAAATGGGTAGAAACGCCTGATAGTCAAATGCTAGGGAAAATAACGTTTAAGTTTGCTTATTTTAAAAGTAAAAAAACAGTAGAAATTAAAAAAGTAGCACAGAGTATTCAAAATCAATATTGTTATTATCAAATTCAAGATTATAATCGTTTTACAGGAAGACTTAAATATTTTACAAGTAATATTAATCGTAATCTTAAAATTAAAGAGCAACAAATTATTAATTTAAACTTACCAGACCAATTATTGTTATTGTCAATCAGTAAGCGAAATAATGGTTATCAATTAGAAGTTTTAAATTGTAGTAATCAAGCAATTAATTATCGTAATCAATTAATTGTCGGTAAACAATATAAAAAAATATATTTGGAGGAATTATGAAAAATATTTTAGCAATTACATCATGTGCAGCTGGTATAGCTCATACCTATATGGCAGCCGAATCTATTGAGAAAAAAGCCAAGGAACTTGGTTATAATATTAAAGTAGAAACTCAAGGAGGAATTGGCGTTGAAAATGAATTAACAGCTGATGATATTAAACATGCTGATTTAATTATTATTGCTAGTGAGGTTGATGTTTCACTTGATCGTTTCATTGGAAAAAATGTATATGTAACGGATACAAAATTAGCGATTTCAAAGCCAGAACAATTAATTAATGAAGCAATTTCGGGAGCAACTACTTATAGTGTTAAAGGAACAAAAGTTGGAGATGTATCATTAGGAAAATCAGATAGTGGAATTGTTAAACACTTGATGAATGGTATTAGTTATATGATGCCAATGGTAATTGCAGCGGGACTATTGATTGCAATTGCTAATATCTTTGCCTTTTCAGCTGATGATGCTGGTAATATTGTTAATTGGGGTTTTGATGTCGATACGGCCTTTGGTTTATTTATGAGTAAACTATTTGCGGTTGGTCAAGCCGGATTTACTTTAATGATTCCAGTATTTGCCGGATATGTGGCAATGTCAATTGCTGGAAAACCAGGTCTTGCACCAGCAATGATTGGAGGATATTTAATTAATTCTCCCGAGTTTTTAGGAACTGATGCCGGAGCCGGATTTATCGGTGCAATAATTGTTGGATTTACAGTTGGTTATATGGTGAAACTTTTAATAAAAATCAAATGGCCGAAAATTGTTCAACCACTTGTACCAATTATGATTATTCCATTAATCGCAACATTTTTAATCTTTATTATTGATTTTTATATTTTAGGTAAACCAATTGCTTTATTAATGAATAATTTATATGAATGGTTAACTTATATTTCAACAACATACACAGCTGCTCCATTTATCATTGGTGCTGTCTTTGGAGCGATGATTGGATTTGATTTAGGAGGACCGGTTAATAAAACTGCACTTATTGTTGGAACAGCAATTTTCACGGATACAGTAACTAAATATGGAATCGCCGATGCCAATTTTATTCCTGGAACAGCAACACAAGCAGCAATTTCAGTTGCCCCACTTGCTGCATGGTTATCAACAATTGTATATAAAAAGTATTTCCCACAAGAATACCGAATTTTGGGTACTAATGCATTAGGAATGGGAATGGTTGGTATTACTGAGGGAGCAATTCCGTTTGCTGCATCACATCCACTAATTTTCATTCCTGCAAATGTAATTGGTAGTGCGGTAGCAGGTGGTTTAGTATCAATGTGGGGATTGAAATTTTACGGAGGAATTGGATCACCACTAGGAGCAGTAATTGGTTATATAGAACAGCCATTACCAATCTTACCTTGGGTAGTAGCAATTGCAATCGGTGTATTAGTAACTACCGGGTTAATTGGTTTAGGGTTTAAACATAAGGAGCGTAAAAATGCAAATAACTAATATTGACGTAATTGAAGCATGTGAAAATAAAGAAGCTTTATTTGAAATAATTGCAAAGCAATTTAAAGAAAAAAATATTATAAAATTAGAAACAGAATTTGTTAAAGCTTTAAAAGCAAGAGAAGCGGAAGTAAGTACCGGATTTGTGGATGGTTTTGCCATTCCCCACGGTAAAAGTGATACGGTAATTGAACCAGGAATAATATTTTTAAGAATTAATAACGGAATTGACTGGCCGAGCATGGATGGAGGTTTGATTCATCATGTTTTTGCTCTAGCTATTCCGGAAGTTGGTGGTGAAGAACACCTTAAAACATTAACAAAAATTTCCCGAAAATTAGTTGATGAGCAGTTTAGAAATAATTTAAAATTAGCTAAAAATAATGAGGATATTACCAAAATTTTAATTGAAATTATGTAAAAGATAAAAATACTGCCACACGTTTGCCACACGTACCTGTTATAATATGAATGTAGGTAAGTTAATGAAACTTAAAACCTGGGAGGTTTTAAAAAGATATTACCTGTATGAAGAAATAGCAAATTAAATTAAATAAATAACCAGATGGAATTATTTGTTTAGGTATAGATCGAAATAAGAACTACTAATTATATTAGTAGTTTTTTGAATGAATATTTAGTTTGTTAATGGAAAATCTAAATTTTTAACTTGATTTGCCAATTTTAAATCCGTATTACGTTTGAAATCTATAAATATATTACATCTTAAGGAAAAATGAAATTTATTTGAATAGGTATAGGGGAGAAGGAACAATAATAAATTTTTAGTAAAATTAGAATTAAATTTCCTTCATAAACATTGAATAATTGCTATAATATTTAATATTATAAAAGTAGGTGATTTTATTTGAATATTGGAATGAGAACAATAAAGACAGCAATTGCCGTGATGATTTGTATTGCGACAAGAGATATTTTATATGGATTAGGAATTTATTCTTTTAATATTTTCTTTGCTGGAATTGGCGCAGTTAATGCAATGCAATCTTCAATAATTGGGACAAGAAAAGCCGGTTTTAATCGCGTTTTCGGAACAATTATTGGTGCAATTATAAGTTTATTAATTTATCCCTTTAATATAATATTACTTGATGGGAAGTTAGATGTCTTATTTGCCGGTCTTGGGATTATCCTAGTAATTAAAATTATTACAGCCTTTAATAAGCCAAATGCCGTTTTTGTTGGTTGTATTGTTTTGATTGCTTCATTAACTAAGATTGATGCTAATGAAAGTATTGTTTTTTATGTATTGAATCGAACAATTGAAACAACATATGGAATAATAATTGCTGTAATTGTTAATGAAACAATTAAGCCACCACAAAAAGAAGAACATTAAAAGCGGGAACTGTTAAACAGTTCCTTTTGTTAAAGGAGGAAAATGGAAGTAAATATTTTAGGTTTAGCATCTCCGGCTCGTTATGAA
Organism: Mollicutes bacterium SLUWU-24; assembly: GCA_049070185.1. GTDB lineage: Bacteria > Bacillota_I > Bacilli_A > UBA3375 > UBA3375 > CAZFWW01. Next base: position 248,219 of record JBLYTW010000001.1, read on the forward strand.
TTAAGTGAATTAGCATCTGGTCTAAACAAGCATCGAAAAATTTGGCAAAATTTTGATGTGAAAACTAATTTATATCCAAGTTGTTTTGCGCAAAATTATTATGAAACAATTAGCCCCGAGGCAAAATGTGTTGAATTAATTGAAGCTTGGCAAACAGGATTACCAATTATTGCACTTCGTGGTGGTTATAGTACTAATTTTATGTTGGAGTATCTTGATTGGTCTTTACTTACAACTAAAGTAGGAACAATTATTGGTCATAGTGATTTAACAATTTTATTAAATCACTTGGCGTTTCGTTGTAACTGGCAAGTTTGGCATGGACCTTTATTTACAGCAATATCGGAAAAAGATAAAAAATCAATTCCATTGTTAAAAATTGTTTGACGGGAAAAATAAACGAATTAACTTCATTTAGTCCGCTTGAATTAATTAATCCACAAAATTTTAATGGAGTTATTTGTGGCGGAAATTTATCATTAATAACTGGAGTTATTGGAACAAAATATGAATTAGATTTAAATGCAAAAATTGTTTTAATTGAAGAAGTAAATGAACCTGATTATAAGATTGATGCGATGCTGTATCAACTTGTAAATCATTATGATGTTAATCAATTCACAGCAATTATTTTCGGATCAATGCTTGGTTGTAATTATGAGCAGACTTCGAAGAGTTTAGGGGTTAAAGCGATTATAAAAAAATACTTTAATTCGTATTCAATCCCAATTATTTTAAATTTTAGTAGTTCGCATGTTTTACCGATGACACCACTACCACTTAATCGTGAAATAATGTTTGATTTTAAACAGGAAAAGTTTATTATGAATTAATAATTGATTTTTCGATTTTTTGTTATAATAGATACATGATTAAACACATTTATATCCATATTCCGTTTTGTAAATACATTTGTAGTTATTGTGATTTTTGTAAAAAATACATCAAAAATCAACCGGTTAGCGAGTATTTAAAGGCGTTAGAAACAGAGATTGCCAAGACAATAACGGATAAAATTGAAATAGAAACTATATATATCGGTGGGGGAACACCAAGTGCCTTAGATATTGAAAACTTAAAGCAATTACAGCAGATAATTGCTAGATTTTTTATATTTAAACCAAATTATGAATTTACATTTGAATGTAATCCTGATGATATTAGCGATGAGAAAATGCAAATATTAAAACAAATGGGAGTAAATCGTTTAAGTATTGGTGTCCAAGTAGTAAATGATAATATTTTACAAAACCTACAACGAAAACACACAGTTCGTGATGTGAAAAATGGATTAGAAATTAGTGGAAAATATTTTGATAATATTTCTTGTGATTTTATTTTTAATTTACCGGAACAAACAAAACAGGATTTAGATAATTCATTACGAATAATTTCAAAGTATAATTTAAGTCATGTTTCGTATTACGGTCTTATTTTAGAAGAGAATACAATTTTAGATACTCAAACATATCAATTGCAAGATGAAGCTACTGAAGCCAATTGGTATCATTATTTACAAAAACAATTAATTGAACTTGGTTATTTGCAGTATGAAATTAGTAATTATGCTCGAAGTGAGCAAAATATTTCAAGACACAATTTAGCCTACTGGCAACAACGAGAATATTATGGTTTTGGTTTAGGAGCAAGTGGTTATGTTAATGGAGTACGGATGACTAATACTAAAAGTATGCAAGATTATCTACAAAATCCCTTAACTAAACTTTGTCGTGATACAATAACTAAAAATGATGAATTAGAAGAAAAAATCTTACTTAATTTACGAACTAGGTACGGAATTGAACAAACCTTTATGGATAAATATCATTTGAATTATCAAAATGATTATTTTGAAGTTATTGATCAAAATGTACGAATTAAATCAGAATATTTATATTTAAGTAATGATATAATTGTCGATTTATTAATAGAATTGGAAAGGAATGTATGCAAAGATATTTCATAGATGAAGTTCATAATGAACAATTAATAATAAATGAGAAATCAATTATCCACCATGTAACAAAGGTAATGCGTAATCATGTTGGGGAACAAATAGCAATTGTTAGTAACGGGCAAACAGGAATTTACGAATTAACACAAATCAATGAGAAGGAATTGTATTTGTTTCAACAAGAGTTATTGACTGATAGTAATGAATTAACTGTAAATGTTGATATTGGTTTAGGGTTTTTAAAAAAGGATAATTTTGAATTATCGCTCCAAAAAGTGGTTGAATTGGGAATTAATCAAGTTATTCCAACATTATTTACCCGTAATGTGGTTAAAGTTACAGATAATAAGTGGGATAAGAAGAAAAAACGATATCAAGATATTATGGAAAATGCTGCTCAACAATCGCGACGTAATATTATTCCCCAAGTAAGTGATTTTCAAACGTTAAAACAGATTGATTATCAAAAATATGATTTAGTACTTGTTTGTTATGAACAAGAAGAAGAACAGACTTTACTAGATTTACAAGTACAGATTAAAAATAGTCAAAATATTTTGTATTTAATTGGTCCTGAAGGTGGAATTAGCGATGAAGAATTAATATTTTTAAAAACATTACCTAATCTTGAAGTTATTAGTTTGGGTAAAAGAATATTACGAGCAGAAACAGCAGCTATTATTACGATGGCAAATTTAGCAATGATTATAGAGGAGTAAAATGTTAAGAGTAGCAATTAAAACATTAGGGTGTAAAGTTAATACCTATGAAAGTGATGCCATTTGGGAATTATTTAAAGCCAAAGGTTATAAGAAAGTTTTACCGACTGAAGAGGCGGATGTATATGTAATTAATACATGTAGTGTAACAAATACTGGAGATCGAAAATCACGTCAAACAATTAGAAGGATGATTAGACTAAATCCTGATGCTGTTGTGGTGGCAATGGGATGTTATGCGCAATTAAAACCTGAAGAAGTTTCACAAATCGAAGGAGTTGATATTGTTTTAGGTACTCAAGGTCGTGAAGACGTTGTTAGTTATGTTGAACAGTATTTAGAAAAACGTCAACCAATAGTTGAAGTTTCAAATATCATGAAACAAAAAACATTTGAAGAATTAGATGTAGTATCATTTGAATCACAAACACGAGCTTTTATTAAAATTCAAGAAGGTTGTAATAACTTCTGTACATTTTGTATTATTCCGTGGGCTCGTGGACTTTTACGTAGCCAAGAACCACAAAAAGTTATTAAGCAAATTAAAGATTTAGTTGCTGGAGGTGTTAAAGAAGTTGTATTAACCGGAATTCATACAGCCGGATATGGTGAAGATTTAGAAGAATATACATTTGCAATGTTATTAAAAGAAATTGATCAAATTCCTGGGCTTGAACGAATTCGTATTTCTTCAATTGAAACATCACAAATAACAGAAGATGTAATTGAAGTCTTTAAAAATTCAACAAAAATCGTAAATCATTTACATGTACCGATTCAAGCAGGTAGTAATGAAATTTTAAAGAAAATGCGTCGTCATTATACTACTAGTGAATTTATTGATAAATGTAATGAAATTAAAGCAATTTTCCCCGATATGGCTCTTACAACAGATATAATTGTTGGATTTCCTGGGGAAACAGAAGCATTATTCATGGAAACAATCGAAACATTAAAAGCTGTTGGATTTAGTGAATTACATGTATTTCCTTATTCAGTCCGTGCCGGAACACCTGCTGCAAGAATGGAAGACCAAATTCCGGAACCAATTAAAAAAGAACGAGTACATCGCTTATTAGAATTAAATAATGAATTGGCATTGGATTATGCAAATAAATTTACAAACGATATTGTTGAAGTGCTTGTAGAACGAGTTAATAAAGAGGGAAAATTAGAAGGACACAGTTCAAATTACTTACGAGTAGAATTTCCTGGAGATTCAAGTTTAATTAACCAAATTGTTAACGTTGAGTTGAAAGAGATTGGCTATCCGAAAAGTCAAGGTAATTTAATCAAAAATTAGCAAAAAAATTGCTATAATAAGAATGATGGAGGATTAATGAACAGATATAACATTAAAGTAGTTGGAGTTGGTGGTGGAGGATCAAACACGATTGACTTCATTAAAACAACTACAACAAACAACATATATACATATGCAATCAATACTGATGCACAAGCGTTGACTAATTCCAAAGCAGATTGTACTTTACATATTGGGAAAGTTTCAACTAAAGGATTAGGTGCAGGAGCACTTCCAGCTGTTGGTCGTGAAGCAGCAGAAGAGAGTACAGAAGAGTTAATAGCCGAATTAGAAGGAGCAGATATTGTTTTTGTTGCTGCTGGTATGGGTGGTGGAACTGGAACAGGTGCAGCTCCTTATGTAGCAGCAATTGCTAAACAAATGGGGATTTTAACGATTGGTGTCGTAACAAAACCATTTAAGTTTGAAGGACCAAGTCGTATGCGTATGGCTCTTGAAGGTATCAAACAATTAGAAAATAATACTGATGTTACAATTGTAATCCCAAACGAAAAATTAATTATCAATTATCCAGACTTAGTAATGGAAGATGCTTTTGCATTACCAGACCAAGTATTAAAAACAGCAATTGAATCAATTGTTAATGTATTAGAATCAGTAGCAGCATTTACAATTAATATCGATTTAAATGCTTTACGAAGCTTACTTGTTGATAAAGGACTTGCTGTAATGGGGATTGGTGAATCACGTGATGAGAATTTAACATCATTAGAAAATATTGAATGTGCAATTAAATCAGCAATCAATTCTGATATGTTGGAAATTTCTGTTCATGGAGCGTATGAATTTGTCGTTATGTTAACTGCAAATTTAGATTACATGACATATGAAGAAATGGAATTTATTGGTGAATCATTAAGTAATTTCTTAGGTTATGATGTACGAATCGAAACTACAGTTGATCATCAACCAGAACTTAAATCACACGAAAAAATTATAACTTTAATTGCAACAGGTTATAAGAACCAAGAATTTGTTGAACAAATTACCAAGCAAGAAGAAAAACCAAAATTTAAAGAAAATATTTTTGAAGGATTATAGGAGGAGAATGGAATTAAATAAATATATTGATCATACTTTATTAAAACCAGAAAGTACAAAAAATCAAATTTTAAAAGTATGTGAAGAAGCAAAAGCAAATAATTTTGCGTCAGTATGCGTAAACCCAACATGGGTAAAAACAGTTAGTGAAGCATTGGAAGGTACAGATGTTATGACTTGTACAGTAATTGGCTTTCCTTTGGGAGCAAATACAAGTGAAGTTAAAGCGTTTGAAACAGAAAATGCAATTACTAACGGAGCAGATGAAATTGATATGGTAATTAATGTTGGAGCATTAATTGCTGGAGATACAGATTTAGTATTGAATGATATTAAAGCAGTAGTAGAAGCAAGTAAAGAGCAAACAGTAAAAGTTATTATTGAAACATCTTTATTAACTGATGAACAGAAAAAAGTTGCATGTGAATTAATTCTTGAAGCTGGTGCGGATTTTGTTAAAACATCAACCGGATTTAATGGTGGGGGAGCTACCGAAGCGGATATTAAATTATTTAAAAGTATTGTTAAAGATAATTGTTTAATTAAAGCAAGTGGTGGTGTGCGTACATATGAAGATGCAATGGTAATGATTAATGCAGGAGCAAATCGAATTGGAACAAGTGGTGGTGTTAGTATTATTAAAGGTGAAGAAAATACTAATAGTTACTAAGCAAATTAGCAATCGCTAAGTTGCTTTTTTTTAAAATAAGGAGAAAAATGAAAGAATATAAGCATATTGAAATTGAAAATAAATGGCAACAAAAGTGGGAAGAAGAAAAAACATTTAAAACAAATGTTAGAAGTGAAAAACCAAAATTTTATGCATTGGATATGTTTCCTTATCCATCAGGGGCTGGATTACACGTTGGACATCCAGAAGGATATACAGCAACTGATATCTTAGCACGAATGAAAAGAATGCAAGGGTATGAAGTAATGCACCCAATGGGATGGGATGCATTTGGTTTACCGGCAGAACAATACGCAATTCAAACTGGTAATCATCCAGCTGAATTTACGAATAAAAATATTGATACATTCCGTCAGCAAATTAAAGATTTAGGTTTTTCATATGACTGGGATCGTGAAATTTCAACTACAGCACCAGATTATTATAAATGGTCACAGTGGATTTTCATTAAATTATATGAAAATGGATTAGCAGAATTACAAAATAAACCAGTTAACTTTTGTCCTGAATGTGGAACAGTTTTAGCTAACGAAGAAGTAATTAATGGAAAGTGTGAACGTAAAGGTCATGATGTAATTAAAAAACCAATGCAACAATGGGTTTTAAAGATTACTAAATATGCTGAGCGTTTATTAACTGATTTAGAAGAATTAGATTGGCCAGAAAGCTTAAAAGAAATGCAACGTAATTGGATTGGAAAATCAACCGGAGCAAATGTTAAGTTTGCCATTGAAAATCGTGAAGATTTTGTTGAAGTATACACAACACGTGCGGATACAATTTTCGGAGTAACTCACTTAGTTGTTGCTCCAGAAAGTGAATTAACACAATCATTAATTACGGAAGATCGTAAACAAGAAGTTCAAGCGTATATTGATACAGTAGTTAATCGTAGTGAACTTGAACGTACAGAATTAAACAAAGATAAATCAGGAACATTTACAGGTTCATATGCTTATCACCCATTTACTGGAGAAAAAGTAGAAATATGGGTTGGAGATTATGTTCTAGCATCATATGGTACAGGTGCAGTAATGGCAGTACCAGCTCATGATGAACGTGATTATGAATTTGCTCAAAAATATAATATCCCAATGTTACAAATAATTGAAGGAGATATTACATCAGCAGCATTAGTTGATGATGGTATTCATATAAATTCTGATTTTATTAATGGAATGTTAAAAGATGAGGCAATTGCAGCTGTAATTGATAAATTAGAAGCAACAAATACAGGAAGTAAAGAAACAAAATATAAATTACGAGATTGGTTATTCTCACGTCAAAGATACTGGGGAGAACCATTCCCAATTGTTCATTTAGAAGATGGAACAATTGTTACAGTACCAGAAGCAGATTTACCAGTTATTTTACCAGAAATGGATAAAATTGAACCGGCGGGAGATGGAACAAGTCCATTATCACGAGCAACAGAATGGTTAGAAGTTGAAATTGATGGGAAAAAAGGAACGCGTGAAACAAATACCATGCCACAATGGGCTGGATCATGTTGGTATTATTTACGTTATTTAGATCCAACAAATCCTGAGCGTTTAATTGATCCGGAAATTGAAAAAGAATGGTTACCAGTAGATATTTATATTGGTGGAGCTGAGCATGCTGTATTACACTTATTATATGCTCGTTTCTGGCATAAATTCTTATATGACATTGGAGTTGTTTCAACTAAAGAACCATTCCAAAAATTATTTAATCAAGGAATGATTTTAGGTGAAGGAAATGAAAAAATGTCAAAATCAAAAGGAAACGTTGTAAATCCAGATGATGTAGTTGCCTCACATGGTGCCGATACATTACGTTTATATGAAATGTTTATGGGACCACTTGATGCATCAATCGCTTGGAGTACTGATGGTTTAGATGGATCTCGTCGTTTCTTAGATCGTGTATGGCGTTTATTCCAGACAACAGAAATTGTTGCAACTAATGATTTAGATAGAGTATATAATCAAACAGTTAAAAAAGTCACAGAAGATTATGAAAAATTATCATTCAATACAGCAATTTCTCAATTAATGGTATTTGTTAATGAAGCAAATAAAGCTAAAACATTAACAAAAGAACAAGCAGAAGGATTTATCAAACTTTTAGCACCGATTGCTCCACATATTGGTGAGGAAATTTGGCAAGAATTAGGACATGAAACAACGATTACGTATGCAGCATGGCCAACATATGATGAACGAAAATTAGTTGACAGTGAAGTCGAAATAGTTGTTCAAATTTTAGGTAAAGTTAAAGCGAGAGTAACAATAAGTTCTGATGCAACAAAAGAAGAACAATTAGCAATCGCTAAAGAAGCAGTAGCAACAGAAATAACAGATAAAACAATCGTAAAAGAGATTGTAGTACCACAAAAATTAGTAAATTTAGTAATAAGATAGGAGAAAAATGTATACTGATTACGGGTTGGTTATCATATTAGTTTCAATAATTATTGGAATGATGGCACAATCAAATTTAAAATCAACTTTTTTTAAGTATAGTCGCCGTGAATCAACAACAAGTTTAACTGGTTGTGAAGTGGCTGAAAAAATTATGCATGAAAATGGAATTTATGATGTTAGAGTTGAAACTACAAATGGATATTTAGGGGATCATTTTGATCCACGTAATAAAGTAGTTCGCTTATCAAAAGAAAATTATTATGGTTCTTCAATTGCTGCTCAAGCAGTAGCAGCTCATGAAGTTGGACATGTTATTCAATACGCTCAAAATAGTGTATTATTAAAAATTCGTACAGCAATTTTCCCAATGGCCCAAATTGGGAGTCAAATAGCAGGACCAATAATTTTAATCGGTTTGATTTCAACGATACCAGGTTTATTATGGATTGGAATATTTTGCTTATCATTAGCATTATTATTTCAAGTAGCAACATTACCAGTTGAATTTGATGCTTCAAAAAGAGCATTAACACAATTACAAGAATTAAATATAATTAATCAATCAGCAATATCAGGAGCTGCAGATGTATTGAAAGCAGCAGCATGGACTTATGTAGTTGGAGTACTAGTTGCAATTTTACAAATATTAAGATTGATTTTAATAGCTAGAAATCGTGATTAAAACTAAAACATCAAAACTTCATTTGTAACACATTAAGAATACATTGAGTTAGGGAAAGAATATTGTATAATAATTACGTAAAATAATTAAGATTATTTTACATGATTATTAAAGTAGCAAACATTAAATAAAAATAAAACCAAATTAAATATAAAATTTCAAATATTCCCAAAAACAAACCCGAATTAAAATTTTTTCAAATATTCTAAAAGAGCTAAGGCTCTTTTTTTTAATAAATAGTCAATTTTACTCCATAAAAACTCCATATTTAAAACATTAACATTCCATTAAAGTTGAATGAAAATATAGTATACTAAGAGTGTAAAATAATTAGAATATTTTACACACCCACAAAATTAAACAAAGAAAAACTAATATTAAAATAGAAAATAAACCACATTAATTAAATTTTCTCAAAATATTCCAAAAAATAAA
>JBLYTW010000001.1:257569-281458 GCA_049070185.1 Mollicutes bacterium SLUWU-24
TAATTAGAATATTTTACACACCCACAAAATTAAACAAAGAAAAACTAATATTAAAATAGAAAATAAACCACATTAATTAAATTTTCTCAAAATATTCCAAAAAATAAAATAAACCCACATTAATTAAAATTTTTTCAAAATATTCCAAAGAGCTAAGGCTCTTTTTTTTAATTGAATAATGATTTTGCTCCATAAAAAATTCATATTTAAAACATTGACATTCCATTAACGGAGAGTAAAAATGTAGTATACTAAGAGTGTAAAATAATTAGAATATTTTACACACCCACAAAATTAAACAAAGAAAAACTAATATTAAAATAGAAAATAAACCACATTAATTAAATTTTCTCAAAATATTCCAAAAATAAAATAAACCCACATTAATTAAAATTTTTTCAAAATATTCCAAAGAGCTAAGGCTCTTTTTTTTATTGAATAATGATCTAATGCCATAAAAAATTCATATTTAAAATATTAATATTTTATTAAAGTTGAATAAAAAGATAATCATTTAAACTTTTTAAAATTAATTAAAAAATAAAATATAAGGAAAAATAATGTTTTTTTTATGAAAAATTATTATTATGCTGAATTATTTGTGCTATAATACAAATGTAAAATAGATAAATATTTTACAATAATTAATTTTTTCAAACACTCACATTAAACTTAAAATTTTTTAAACCGTAGAAAGATAGCATTTTGCTATCTTTTTTAATGTTGAAATTTTTAATTCGCTATTTTGTGTGGAAAATTCCAAATTATATCAATTTTATGTTATTATCTAAAAGAAGATAATTTTGATTGGTTATCAAGGAGGAAAATGAAAAAGATATTAAGTAGCTTGTTACTATTAATAATTATTCTAAGTGGATGTACAAAGCAAGAGCAAGCAGATACAATTATAACTACGGTAAAACCATTAACTGATATTACCCAAAGAATTGTAGGTGATGATTACGAGGTTAAAAGTGTTTTCCCTGAAAATAGTGATCCTCACCATTTCGAACTAACTGCAAAAAATATGCAGTCAATTGCGGATAGTCAAATGTTTATTTATATTTCAGATACAAATAATAACTTCAGTGCTAATTTGAAAAAAAGCGGTGATTATCAAACCACTTTTGTTAATGCAACAGAAGATACTAATTTCAAAAATAATGTTGATTCCTCATTATATGGCGATAGTTCAGAGGCAGATGCTCATGAACACGAAGGTGAAGAAGTTGATGAACATGAAGCAGAGACTCACATAAGTGGAAATGTAATATTAAATCCTCATGTGTGGTTATCTCCCCAAAAATTAATGTTAATTACTGATGTAATTACAAGTAATGTTAGTACTTTAAATCCAGATCATGCTAAGATGTATCAAGAAAATGCTAAGGACTTAAAACAAGAATTAACAGAACTTGATAAAGAATATCAAGAATTTGCTAAAAAGCAAAAATATCCAATGATTGTTGCCCATGATTCAGCTGGTTATTTAACAAATGATTATGGAATTGAAACAATTGGATTATATGATTTAAGTCATGAATCTGAGCCAACTGCTAAAGAAATTGAAGGCTATATTAAGCAAATTAATGAAGAACATATTCCGGTGATTTATGTAGAACAAAACGATATGAATAATAAGTTGATTACCCAAATTGCGAATGAAACAAACATTGAAATAAAAGTTTTTAATAATTTATCAACAGGAAGTAATGATACAGATACATTGACAATTTTAAATGAAAATTTAACTGCTTTAAAGGCATTAGAATAACAAGTTAATTATTAACTTGTTTTTTTTTATAAAATTATATATATGTAATTTTTATTGTATAACCAGTTGAACCCTTTATTTTAAATATTATAGAATAAGTATGTTAGAAAATTACATTAATATTATTGTATAATGCAATACGTTTTTAAATAAATGATATTGTATGATTACGATGTAAATTTGAATTAATATTTTATTAATGAATTGTATATATATTTTGGCTAAAAATATAATAAGTTTAACAAGAAATAAACAAGATATAAGATAAAATAATATAGTAGTTATTTGTATGATAAATTAGAATTATAATAATTAAATAATAAGATACAAGTTAGGAGTAAAATGAAGTATAAGTTTACAGAAGATTTCAAATGGGGTGCAAGTAGTAGTGGGATACAATCAGAAGGAATAACAAATAAAGCAAACCCAAGTATTTGGGAATATTGGTTTAACAAAGAACCGGAAAGGTTCTATCACCAACTTTCGAATTTTGTAGCTTGTGATACATATAATCGCTATCAAGAAGATGTTAAATTGATGGAAAATATTAATTTAAATTCATTTCGAACATCAATTCAATGGTCAAGATTAATTAAAGATTTTGAAACAGGAGAGGTTTGTGAGGATGGATATCGTTTTTATCGAAATTATTTTCAAGCGATAAAAGATGCAGGAATTCATTTAGTTATTAATTTATATCATTTTGATATGCCTCAAGATTTAGAATTAAAATATGGTGGATTTGTGAGTAAAAAAGTTGTAGATATGTATGTAGAGTATGCAACAAAATGTTTTGAGTTATTTGATGATTTAGTTGATATGTGGGCTACATTTAATGAGCCAATTGTACCAGTTGAGTGTGGATATTTTTATGGTTATCATTATCCAGCAATTCATAATCCTCAAATGGGAATCCAAGTTGGATTTAATACGTTACTTGCACATGCTAAAACAGTTCAAGCATATCATAAAGGAAATTATCAAAAAGAAATTGGGGTAATATTAAATATTACTCCTGTGTACCCAGCTAGTGATAAACCTGAGGATTTACAAGCTGCTACAGAATGTGATGCTATTTTTAATCGTAGTTTTATTGATCCGATGGTAAAAGGAGAATTTAATCAATTATTTAATCAGATTTTAGCTGATAATGATTTGATTCCAGATAAAACAGCTGAAGAAGAACAAATAATTTTAAATAATTTAGTTGATTTTGTAGGATTAAATTATTATGTACCTCGTCGTGCAAAAGCACCGGAAAAACGTACAACTGATTTATGGTTACCAGAATGGCATTATGAACCATATGTTGATCCAAATGGGCGTTTTAATCCACATCGTGATAATAATGAAATAGTCCCTAGTGCTGTATATGATATCGCGAAAGATATTCAAGATAATTATGGTAATATCAAATGGTATTTAGCTGAAATTGGTATTAGTATGACAAATGAAGATCAATTACGTTCAGAAAATGGTGAAGTAAATGATGAGTTTAGAACTGAATTATTTAAAGAACATATGATTGAATTACATAAAGCAATAATGGAAGGTAGTAATTGTTTTGGAGTTCATCAATGGACTTTTATTGACAATTGGTCATGGTTAAATTCGCATAAACGCCGTTATGGTTTTTATTATTTGGATTTAGATACACGTGATCGATACTTAAAAAAACACGGAAAATGGTTCGCTGAATTAATAAATAATAATGGATTTTAACTAATTGGCACACTTTTGGCACAAAAAAATATTATAATATAGTATGTAAAGAAATTTACGTGCTTATTGATAATATTTTATAAGTAGTTAAATAAAAAAATTTAAAAGTTTATGTGACCTTAAATATTTCAATAAAGTAGAATAAGAATAATTTCTTATTCTACTTTGATAGTAAGTATTAAAAACGGTGCTAAAAACAAGGAGAGTAATGAAAAATACAAGATCAATGGACTATATGGGGGCAATAATTGGTTTGAAAAAAGTTATTGATATCCAAAGTTATTCAAAAGCGAGTGTTGAAATGGAGATTTCGCAACCTGCATTAAGTAAACGAGTGAAGAATTTAGAAACGTTATATGGAGAAAAATTAATTATAAAAAAGAATAATATTATGTCGCTGACACCAGTTGGAAAAATATTATATGAAGAAGCAGAGCAATTTGAAAGAATTAATCAGATAACCCGAGAAAAAATAAATTTAAAAAAGAGTCAAGTAAATCAAAAAAAAATCGGAATTAGTGAACAACTATATTTAAACTATGTAATTCATAATAAAAATAGTAGTTATGAATATATAACTTTTGAAGATGATAAAAAATTACGTAAAGCGTTTGAAAATAATGAGTTAGACGGAATTTTAACATGTCAAAAAGATATTAATCTTTTTGCTTATGAACAAAAAAAATTGGTTTCAATGATTGATATAAAATTTTATATTAGTAAACGAAAATTCAATGAAAAGCCAATAAATAATGATTCAATTAAAAATCAACAACAATTGATTTATCAACCTTCACATTTATCGAGTTTATTAACAGAATATTTAATTAATTTAAATGTTCTGAGTCAAACATTTGAATACGTAGATAATTATGATATTATGTTTGCAAAGTTAATTCTAAATCCGAATTTAGTTTGTGTTACTACAAGTGTAAATGAAATTCCAAGCAAATATTTAGATGAAATTATTGACTTAGATATTCCGGTAGAAAAAATTAAAATCTATTTATTAGAAAAATAAGACTAAACTAATCGTTTTAGTCTTATTTTTAATTTTGAAGATTTAGTTATTAATTTTTTAATTTTAAAATATTATAGTATAGTATAATATAGTTAAAGATATCATGTTGAAGGAGAGAAAGTGCAAAAAAAAGCAAAAAAATCAATTTTTAGCCAATCAAAAGAAAATATAAGTTTAATTAAGAAAATATTTAAACAAAAAAATGAGTTAAAAAAAATTAAAGAATTCAAGAAAAACAATATTGAAAAAACAGAAGAAATTAAATATGAAGTAAGAGTAGAAGATCCAAGCTTAAAAGGAAATAAGTTAGATCGTAAAATAAATCAAGAAATAAATAAATATCTTAGAAAAGAAGAAAAAGAAGCAAAAAGAATTGCTAAACGTCAAAAAAACGAAGCAATTGTTCGTCAACAAGACGAAAAAAAAATGAAAAAATAAGATTGTGTAAGGGGAAGTTTTAATGATTGCAATAACAGGAGCAACAAGTGGAATTGGCTTTGAGATAGCTAAACAATATTGTAAAGAAAAAAAAAATATACTTTTAATTGGAAAGAATCAGAAAAAATTAAATGAACAAAAAAATTATTTTGAGCGACGTTTTAAAGTTCCCGTTGAAATATTGGCAACTGATTTATCACAAACAAGCTCAGTGAAAAATATTTTTTGGGAAATTAAGCGCCAAAATTACATTATAGATACATTTATTAATTGTGCTGGAGTTGGTATTTATGGAGATTTTATGGATACACCAATTGATGCTGAAATTAAAATGTTACGAATTAATGCTGAAGCAGTAACTATTTTAACGAAAGATGCAATAGAATATTTTAAAGTTAAAAAGATTAAAGGAAAAATCTTAAATGTAACAGCTGATTATGCGATGGTACCAACACCATATATGGCAGTATTTGGAGCAACAAAAACTTACGTTAAAAATTTTAGTCAAGCAGTAAATAAAGAATTAAAAGAAGCGGCAAGTCCAATTATTGTTAGTACATTATTTGTTCCAGCAACTGATACTCAATTTATTTCTAAAACAAAATGTGAAGAAGCGGGTATCTATAAAGAATATTTATATGAGCCCAAAAAGGTTGCTAGTAAAGCAATTAAAGGTTTAAATAAAAAACGTGAGAATATTTATATGTCATATTCATTGCGTTTATTTAGTTATGGTGTACGAATTTTACCAAATCGTTATCAATTAATGTATATCAATATGAAGTTAAGGAGAAGATAATGGAAAAGAAAATTATATTTATGGGGACGCCTGAGTTTGCAGCGTATATTTTAGAAGAATTATGTCAAACCGAATATAAACCGAGTTTAGTTGTAAGCCAACCAGATAAAAAAGTTGGAAGAAAGCAAATATTAACACCAACTCCGGTAAAGGAAATTGCTTTAAAATATCAAATTGATGTTTTTCAACCAGAAAATATTAAAACAGATTATCAAACAATTATTGATTTCCAACCAGATTTAATTATTACAGCTGCTTATGGTCAAATTGTTCCTGATGCAGTACTTAATGCACCCAAGTTAGAATGTATTAATGTTCATGGTTCATTATTGCCAAAATATCGTGGTGGAGCTCCAATTCACTATGCAGTATTAAATGGAGATGAAAAAACTGGAGTTACAATTATGGAAATGGTTGCGAAAATGGATGCCGGAGCAATAATTGAACAAGTGGAAATGCCAATTAGTGAAACAGATACAGTTGGAACTGTGTATGATGAAATGAAAAAGGTTGGAGCCGAAGCGTTAATCGAAGTATTACCAAATATATATAAGGGTAATTATACAAAAACTGAACAGGATGAAAGTTTAGTAACGTATTCACCAAATATTACGCGTGAACAAGAGAAAATTGATTTTAACCAATCAACATCAATTGTATATAATCAAATTCGAGGATTAAATCCGTGGCCAGTAGCGTATTTTATGTTTGAACAAAAACGTTATAAAGTATATGCAAGTTCGAAAAAAATAGTTAATCACGATTATCAAGGTGGAGAAATTATTGCGATTAGTAATTTAGGAATTGAAATTGCAACAAATGATGGGATAATTAATATTCTTGAATTACAACCAGCAGGAAAAAAGAAAATGCAAGTTAAAGATTATATAAATGGTAAAGTTGAATTAGTTATTGGAGGAATTTGTGAATAAAATAATTTTTGCAAGTAATAATCAGGGAAAGATTAATGAAGTGAAATCATGTCTTAAACAATTGTCACCAATGATTGAAGTATATTCGTTAAATGAAATGAATATTAATGAAGAAATTGCTGAACCAGGAGTAACTTTTTATCAAAATGCTTTGATTAAAGCAGAATATATTGCAAAAAAATATCCTGAATACATTGTTTTAGCAGATGATAGTGGTTTAGAAGTAACAGCGTTGAATAATGAACCGGGAGTTTATTCCGCACGATATGCAAAAGAATGGGAAGATTATAAAACTGATAAAAATCGAACTAATAATTTAAAACTTTTAAAAATGTTAGAAAAAGTTGAAAATCGTCAAGCACAATTTAAAACAGTTATGTGTTTAATTGTTCCTAATCATGAACCAATTTTTGTTTCTGGATTAGTAGAGGGAATGATTTTAAATGATTTTGTTGGAAATGGTGGTTTTGGTTATGATCCACTTTTTTCGGTTGATGGAACAACAAGTTTTGCGCAGTTGAGTCTGGAACAAAAAAATCAAATTTCGCATCGTGCTAAAGCTTTAGAAAATCTAATTAAACATCCAATTTGGCAGGAATTATGTTAAAGTATAGTGTGATAATCCCGGCAGCTGGTCAAGGGAGTCGGATGAATCTTGGTTATAATAAAATGCTTTATCAAATCGAAGGAAAAACTATACTATGCCATACGATTGAACGATTTTTAAAATTTTCTGAGTTTCAAGAAATAATTCTGGTGATTAATCAATTAGAAGAAGCACAGATTAAAGCTAGTTTACCAAAAGATAAACGAATAAAAATTTCTTATGGTGGTGGTGAACGACAAGATAGTGTTTATGCTGGCTTACAACAAGCAACAGGTGATTATATTTTTGTCCATGATGGAGCAAGAATGTTTATTAGTGATGAATTAATTGAGCGAATGTTAAAAGCAGTTGCAACAAAAAAAGATGCATATGTTTGTGCAGTTAAAGTTAAAGATAGTATTCGTAAAGTTAAAAATAATCAAATTGTTGAAGTTTTAAATCGGGACGAACTTTATGCAATGCAAACACCACAAATTTGTCGGCGTTCAATTTTAGAAATAGTTCATAAACAAGCAAAACAAGAAAATTTACTTCATACAGATGAAGTAGGTTTATTAAATCACTATGGTTATCCAGTGCAAATTATTGAGGGTGAGTATAGTAATAAGAAAATTACAACAATTGAGGATTTATGATGAAGACATATCAAGAACAAAATAATTTAGCAATTTTGCCATTAGTTGTATTTGAACAACAAAAGAAATTACAATTAACTGATAGTGAAGTAGTAGTTTTAATTAAATTGCATACATTAGTTAAAAATGATGAAGATATAACAAGTTTTATTAAAAATCAAAATCTTGATCAAAATGTAATTAAAAGTTTGGAAGCAAAAGGATTAATTAGTTTTAAGCGTAAAAATCAAACATTAATTTGTGAAATTAATCAAGTAATTAATCCAGATAAAAATCAAGATTTATTAAATCGTGATGCAATTGATCGAATTAATTTTTTATTAAATCGAAAATTAAAAATGCATGAATTAGAAAAAATCAACAGTTGGTTAACACTTGATTATACAATTGAGCAAATTGAAACAGCAATTACTAAAAGTATGATTAATAATGTCAGTGAATTTAATTACATTGAAAAAGTATTATTTAATAGTGATGTAAAAACAAAACAAAATATTAATATTGAAAGAAATTTTGATTTGTATTAAAAAATATGTTATAATACATTTTGAGTAATTATGGTTACTCCTTGCCCTATGGGCCAATAAAGACCAAAAGGAGGAAATATGAGAAAATATGAAGTAGGTTTTATTTTAAGACCAAATTTAGATGAAGAAGCAAATAAAGAGGTAATTAACAACTTAAAAGCTATCTATACAAACGCTGGATGTGAAATCATCGATGAGTTAGATTTAGGTATGCGTGAATTAGCTTACGAAATCGAAAAAAACAAATCAGGGTACTACTATTTCATGGTAGTTAACGCTAATCATGAAACTAACGTTGAGTTCGAACGTATCTCACGTATTAGTGAAGATGTAATCCGTTTTATGGTAGTTAACATCGATAACGTAAAAGCAAACACATTAGATATATTAAGATAATTGAGGAGGAGTTATGAATCAAGTAGCACTTGTAGGACGTATTACACGTGATATTGAAGTGACAACATCACAACAAGGACGTGAAGTGTGTCGTTTTACAGTAGCGGTAAACCGTAATTTTAAAAATGCTAATGGTGAATATGATGCTGACTTTATTAGTTGCGTTGCATTCGGTCAAACAGCAAACTTTATGGGACGTTATTTAGAAAAAGGACGTTTAGTTTCAGTTACTGGTAGAATTCAAACTGGAAGTTACGAACGTGATGGACAAAGAATTTATACAACAGATGTAATTGCTGATAACGTTCAAGGTCTTGATTCACGCCGTAATCAAAATAATATGTTTGATGCAAATAATCAAGGATTTGCAAATAATGGTGGATATAATAATGCACCACAAGCAAATAATTTTAACCAAAATAATGGGAATCAAGGTCCAGCACAATTTATGAATAATCAAAATCAAGGGTTTAATGCCAATGATTTTAGTAGTGTTGACGATGAATTACCATTTTAAAATATAAAGGAGATAAAATGGCAAACCAAAGAAATAGAAAAAAGAAACCAGTATTCTTTAAAAGTCGTCGTGAATGTTATTTTACTAAAAACAACGTAGAATACATTGATTACAAAGATGTTGATTTATTATCAAAATATGTAAACGATAAAGGTAAAATCAAATCAAGAAGAAGTACAGGAACTAAGGCTCCATACCAAAGAGAACTTGCAATTGCAATCAAAAGATCTCGTCATATGGCATTCATGCCTTTCGTTAAAGTAACACAAAGATAATTTAAATAATCACACAGTTTACTGTGTGATTATTTCTCAAATGTGGAGGATTGACAATGAAATTTAAAAGTGAAGTAATTACTTTAATCATACTTGTAGTTGTATTTTCAGTGATATATGCGTATCAAATCCCATTTTTAAATGTTTTATTTACGTTTGTTTTAATTATTGTAATGTATTATTTTATTAATAAGATTATTGATGGTGAAGAAAATAAAAAGTATATTAAAAATAATTTAAAAGTAGCAAAAATGGAATTAACGGATAATGATAAATTTGCAGTAATTGTTGCAAAAAAAAATCGTGTATTATGGGCTAATGATTATTGTTATGATGAATTTCCAGAATTATTAAAAGAACAAGACATCAGTGAAATCAGTATGGATAAATTGGATAATAAAAACCAATTTAAGCATAATAATAATATTTATCAAGTTACAATTAAACAAAATTTATATATTATTGAAAATATTACTAAAGAGGTTCGTCAAAAGAGTAATTTAGAAGAAAATCGGGCAAATGTTGCAATCTTACAAATTGATAATTACCATTATATGCGTAATAATTTAAGTGATGAAAATTTAATTTTATTTGAAAAAGAACTTCCAAGTGAAATTATTGATTTCTTTACGAAAAATAAAATTTATTTCCAAGCAATTAAACAAGGAAAATATCAATTATTAATTCCGACATCAGTTTTGGAACACTTGAAAAATACAAGTTTTAGTGAAGTTAATGAAATAATGAAAAAATATCAAGAATTAGGAATAATGGTTACATATTCAATGGGGATTGCAGCTGAATATGAAACAATAAATCAGACAGGAAAAAAAGCAGAAGAAGCATTTGAATTAGCAATTACTCGTGGTGGTGCTCAAGTAGTTATCTTTACTAATGAAGTTACAACGTATTATGGTGGTTCGATGAATATGATAAAAGGTAACTTGAAAATGAAATCACGAGTAATGGTTAATACATTAATTAATGTTGTTAATAAACGTGATGTTGTTTACATGGTAACACATCGTAATCCTGATAGTGATGCAATTGCATCGATGTTATTAATGCATAAGTTACTTAAAGAAAAAACCAATGATGTTGAAATAAAAGTAATTGTTGATGAACATATCACAAGTGATTTAGAAGAAGAACTTCAAGTTCGTGAAGAATTGTTATATCAAAAGAATTATGTAATTGATCAAACAAAACGTAATATTTTAATTATATTAGATACACAGTCAACTAAAATAATCTCGCATCCATTGTTGTTAGAACAAATAAACGATGTTATTATTTTTGATCACCACCAAACACCTGTTGATTATATAAAACGAACAATTTTTAGTTGGATTGAACCAGGGGCAACAAGTACAGTAGAAATGTTAGCCGAGTTATTAAATGCGGCAAAAGTTCCTTTAAAGGGTGAAAAACGATTGGCAAATTTAGCAATTTTAGGTTTTTTAACAGATACAAATAATATGAAATATCGAATTGATAGTAATGCAATTGATAATTTAAGTTATTTTGTTGCTGCTGGAGGAAGTATATCAGAAGCACGTGAAAAAGAATACATGGGATTAAAAGAATACAAACTAAAACATCGTATTTTATCACAAGCAAATGTAATAAAGAATTTCTCGATTATTGAACTTACAGTTGAATATCATGATATTTTACTCTCACAGATTTGTAATGACCTCCAAGAAATTAGAGGAATTGATTGTTCAATTGTGATTGCGCCAACAAAAAAAGATATGTATAAAGTTAAAATTCGCTCAAATCGCAAAATAAATAGTAAAATATTAATAGAGGAATTCGGTGGAGGTGGTCATGCCCGTCAAGGTGCTGGAATCATTACATACGAAAATAAAGAATTATTAATTAATAAAATTATTAATTATGATAAGAAAGGTGAAGAATAATGAAAGTTATATTATTAGAAGATGTTAAAAAAGTTGGGAAAAAGAATGAAATTGTTGAAGTTTCACAAGGGTATGCAAATAACTTTTTATTTAAACAAAATGTTGCAGTTGAAGCGGATAAAAGTAATATGCGTCAATTGAAAAAACGTTTAGCTGAAGATGAAAAAAATCATCAATCAGAAGTTGCAGCGGCTGAAAAATTAAAAAAAGAATTAGAAAGTAAAGAATTTGTTTTTAAATTAGCAGCTGGGAAAAACGGACAAGTGTTTGGTTCTGTTTCTTCGAAACAAATTAACCTTGAATTAAAAAAACAAGGTTATAATATAGATAAACGTGGAATTAAAACTGAACCGATAAATCATTTAGGTTATGACCGCGTTAAAATAGAATTACATAAAGAAGTAACTGCTGAAATTAAAATTAAAGTAGAGGAAAAATAATGGCAAATAAACAAATGCCTCATAGTATTGAGGCAGAACAGGCATTGATTGGAGCAATAATCAATGATCCAAATGAAATTGTTAAAATGAGTGAGAAAATTCATCCACAGTTTTTCTATGACCAAACTAACAAACTTATTTATCAAGCATTAGTTGATTTACATCACCACCATGTTAATATTGATTTATTCACGTTAAAAGAACAATTAGAAAAGAATGAGAGTTTGTTATTAATTGGTGGAATGGAATACGTTGTTGAATTAACAGAGATGGTTTCATTTGCAATTAATATTGAAGAATACTCAAATATAGTGTACGAAAAGTATTTAATTCGTGAAACTATTAATCGTTCTTCAAAAATATTACAATCTGGATACGATGCAAAAGATTCGGCAGAATTAATTGAACTTGCTGAGAAAGAAATTTTTGAATTAGGTAAAATGACGCGTAGTGAAGAATTTATTAATTGGCAAGATTTGATAAAAAATTCGCATGAGGAATTTAAAAATCGTGTTGCTCAAGGTGGCGTAAAAATGCGTGGCTTAGCAACGGGGTTTAAGAATCTTGATCGAATGACAAATGGACTACAAAAATCAGATTTAATTATTATTGCCGCTCGTCCATCAGTTGGGAAAACGGCATTTGTACTGAATTTAGCACGTAATGTAGCAGCAAATACAAATAATAATAATGCTTCAGTTGCAATTTTCTCACTGGAAATGGGGGCAGATCAATTATTAACAAGAATGTTAGCAATGCAATCAGCAGTACCAATCGGTAATTTATTTACTGGTAAAGTAACAACAGAAGAAGAAGAACAAGTTTATTATGGATATGAAAAATTAAATGAATATAACATTCATATTGATGAAACTCCTGGTATTAAAATTGGAGAATTAAAGAGTAAATGTCGAAAATTAAAAATTGAACAGGGATTAGATTTAATTGCAATTGACTACCTTCAATTAATTACAACTGCTACTGGTGGAGATAACCGTCAACAAGAAGTAAGTGAAATTTCAAGAGAATTAAAAGCATTAGCAAAAGAATTACAAGTTCCGGTAATTGCCTTATCACAGCTTTCACGTGGTGTTGAACAACGTGCTGATAAAAAGCCGATGATGTCAGATATCCGTGAATCAGGGGCAATTGAGCAAGATGCTGATATTATTATGATGCTTTATCGACCAGAATATTATGGAGATAATATTGAAGTTGGTGAAGAAGAAATTTATGAGGGTAAAACACAATTATTAATAACAAAACACCGTAATGGTGCAACAGGAGAATTAGAATTTAAGTTCCAAAAGGAAATTAATAAATTTATTGCAATTGATCAATATGTAGAATAGAGGAGGAATATGGCTTCGATAAAAGATGTGGCTAAAAAAGCGGGTGTCTCAAAATCTACGGTATCAAAGGTTTTAAATGGTTATGATACAATTAGTGAAGAAACAAAGAAAAAAGTTAATGAAGCGGTAAAAGAATTAAATTATTACCCTAATCAAATTGCTGTTGCTCTTTCCAAAGCAAACAGTAAGAAAATTGCAATTGTAGTTTCACCACGAAAAACAGATCAAACAATTGATGGATTAAATATTAACTATATTTTAGGTGCTAGTGATTACTTTGATGAAATGAAAATTGAAGTAATAACAATATTTGCTAGTTTATTTGAAGAGAAGACAGCAGAAGAATCGACAATGTATTTAAAAAAAAGAGGGATAAACGGAATTGTATTATTTGGGATTCCTAACAATACTGAAGTAATTGAAAAAATCATTTGGAATCAAGATTTTAAAGTAGTAATTATTGATAAAGAAATAGTTAATACAAGTACAAGTAGTATTAGTGTTGATAACTATAATGCTCAATATCAAATTGCAACAGAAATGATAAGTCGTTATAAAGCAAATAAAATTTTATATATTGCTGGTGATGATGGGGGAGATTCTGGTCAAGAACGCTTACAAGCAATTAAAGATTTAAAAGAGAACGAAAATCAAGATATTACAATAATGGACGGAAAATATTCAGAATTAGAAGCACAGCGCTTAGTAACTAAACATGGTCAGTATTTTCAAATAATTATTTGTGCATCAGATTTAATGGCAATTGGAGCACTTCGGGCATTAAAACAAAAGAAAATTGATCGTCCAATATGTGGATTTGATGGAATTGATTTATTAGCATATATTGATGAAAAATTTTTAACAGTAAAACAAGATTTTTACCAAATTGGAACAGCGGCAGCTAGTGAAATTGTTGAATTATTGGATGGGAAATCTGGAGAAAAAATAATTGTTAACCATGAAATTGGGACAGTTAAAATCGAAGAAGTGATAAAATAGTTTTAATATACACAAAAGTGTATAATAAATATAATTCTTCAAATAATTATGTTATAATGAATTTAAAGAAAAGAACAATACTAATATAATTTATAAAATGCGATAATTTATTATCAAACATAAAAAGGAGAATTGAAATGAACAAAGAATTAGAAAAGTATGTAAATGTTGTCGAGTTTTTAGGTCAAGCTTTAGGTAAAGATACCGAAATTGTTTTGCATGATGCATCAAACTTAGAATCATCAGTAGTAGCAATTGCTAATGGACATATTAGTGGACGTAAAGTCGGAGCACCAGCAACTAATTTGGTGTTATCAACATTACAAAATAAGAAAAAAGATCAAGATTATGTATGTAATTATAAAGGAATATCAAACTCTGGGCTTGATATTAAATCAGCAACTTATTTTATCAAAAATGACACAAGTGAAATAATAGGAATGCTTTGTATTAATCGAAATATTAGTAAATTAACGAAATTACGAGATAATATAGAAAGTGTTCTTGAATATGAAATTGGAAATATAGATTCAAAAGTAACTGCTGAAAAATTTTCAAAAAGTAGTGATGAATTAAAAATAAATGGAATTGATGATATTATTAATTCATTTAATGTTTCACCGAGTCGAATGTCTTTAGATGAAAAATTAGAAGTAGTCAAAAAACTCAATGATACAGGTATATTCTTAATTAAAGGATCAGTGAGTGATGTTGCTAAAAAATTATGTGTATCTGAACCAACAGTATATAGATATTTACATATTATTAAAAATAGTTAAAAACACCAATATTAATTGGTGTTTTTTTATGAATTAAATGATATAACTCCACTTTTATAGTGGAGTTTTTTAAATTAAAACGTTTTAATTTATTGACATAAAAATATAAATAGTGTAAAATAAAAATATATCATTATGATAATAATTTTTTATCGATAAGATAAAAAATAAAAAATGGAGGAAAAATGAATAAAATAATTGATACAGAAAAAGCACCAATAGCGATTGGACCATACTCGCAAGCAGTTGTAAGTGGGAATATGATTTTTGTTTCCGGACAATTACCAATTGACCCAAAAACAGGAGAATTTCCAGCAGATAATGTAATTGACCAAACTAAACAATCAATGGAAAACTTAAAGGCAGTATTAGAAGCAGGGGGATTTAGTTTAGAAGATATAGTTAAAACAACTATTTATTTACACGAAATAACAGATTTTTCTGAAATGAATGAAGTATATGGATCATATTTTAGTGATAATTATCCAGCTCGTGCAGCTTATGCGGTAAAAAATTTACCTAAGGGTGCACTTGTAGAAATAGAAGCAATAGCATGTAAATAATAATTTTGAAAATAGGGAGTAATTATGAAATACAATTTTGATGAAGTGGTAGATAGAAAAAATACATATAGTGCAAAATGGGATGCAGGAAAATCATTAATAGAATTAGGAATAACAGATTATTTTGATGAAAATACGATACCTGCATTTACCGCAGATATGGATTTTAAATGCTCAATACCAATTCAAAAAGCATTTGAAAAATTAATTAAACATAATATTTATGGATATACAGCAGTTATTCCAAGTGAAACATCTGAATATCATAAAGCAATTATCGATTGGTGTGCTCGTCGTTATAATTGGACAATTAAACCAGAAGAAATAATTTATGTTAATGGAACAATTGAAGCAGTAAAAATTGCAATTGAAGCTTTTACAAAAGCAGGTGATGGTGTATTAATTAATCGTCCAATATATACGCCTTTTACAGCAACAATTTTAAAGACAGGACGTGAAGTTATTAATTCGAATTTGATTAATGAGAATGGAGATGGATATTATACAATTGATTTTGAAGATTTTGAAGAAAAAGTAAAAGATGAAAAAACAAAATTATTTATTTTATGTAATCCTCATAATCCAACAGGAAGAATTTGGACTGATGAAGAAT
Source organism: Mollicutes bacterium SLUWU-24 (assembly GCA_049070185.1). Lineage (GTDB taxonomy): Bacteria > Bacillota_I > Bacilli_A > UBA3375 > UBA3375 > CAZFWW01. The sequence continues at coordinate 273,881 of JBLYTW010000001.1, forward strand.
TGACTAAAATGTATAAATTATGTCGTGAAAATAATGTTTTAATTATAGCTGATGAAATTCATGGAGATTTAATTAGAAAAGGAAATACTTTTAAACCATTAGTAACATTAGGAAATACTGAAGGAGTAATTAGTTGTACAGCAGTAAATAAAACTTTCAATTTAGCAGGATTACATGCTACTAATATTATTATTCATGATGAAAAAATTAGAGCAGAATATTCAAAACATGCTGGTAATATATTACCTACCCCATTTACAGTTGCAGCAGTAATAGCAGCATATAATGAAAGTGAAGATTGGTTAGAACAGTTAGTAGATTATTTAGATGGGAATATTGATTGGGTTTTAAATTTCTTTAAAGAAAAAATGCCAAAAGTAAAATGTCATCGTCCAGAGGGAACATATATTTTATGGATGGATTTTCGAGGTTATGGAATATCAGCAGAAGAAATTCGTAAACGTATTTATGTAGATGCGAATATTGTTTTAGAATGTGGAGAAATGTTTGATCCGGATTTTGGAGCAGGATTTGAAAGAATTTGTGTCCCTACAAGAAGAGCTTTATTAGAAGAAATATTTACAAGAATTGAAGCAGCATTTAGTGATTTGAATTAGGGGGAATTGTGGAAATAATTAATCAAGTAAAAGATGTGGAAACTTACGTAATAAATATGCGTCGTGAATTACATAGAATTGCCGAATTAAGTGGAAAAGAATATAAAACACACGAATTCATCAAAAATGAAATTATTAAAAATAATTTAGAATTTGATTGTATTGAAGGTACAGGGATAATAGCTAAATTAAAAACGGGAAAACCAGGTCCGAATATTGCACTACGAGCAGATATTGATGCACTACCGATAATAGAAAATGAATCAAATCTTCAAGGTAAACGTACATGTATTTCTAAAAATCCAAATGTATCTCATTTATGCGGACATGACGCCCATTCAGCAATGTTATTGGGAGTAATGAAAGTATTGATAAACCAAAAAAAAGAATTAATAGGAAATCTGTATTTTTGTTTTGAAGAAGGTGAAGAATGTGCATGCGGAATCGATGCAATGATTAATTATTTATCGGATAAAGATATTTCAACAGTATGGGGGATTCATGTATATTCAGCATTAGAGTCAGGAAAAATTTCTGTCGATGCCGGTCCAAGAATGTCTGGAGCAGCTGGTGTTGAAATTTCATTTATTGGAAAAGGTGGACATGGTTCGAGACCAGATTTATCAATAAATCCCGTATTTTGTGCGGCAAATTATTTGAATAATTTATCTGTTGCTTTTGCTAATCAAATTGATGCAAATGAAACAGTTACATTAGGTATTACATCAATAAAGGCTGATGATTCAACATTAGCTGGAAATATTATTGGAAATAAAGCACAAGTAATTGGAAGTCTTCGATTTTTTAATCCTGAAATTGGGCAAAAAGCCGTTGATGTATATAAGAAAATTGCAATTAATACAGCTCAAATGCATGATTGTCAAGTTGAGTTTGGACCAAGATCTTGTGTACTATCTAATCCAGTTATTAATGATGAGGAGTATTCAACAATTGCCAAGAATGCTTTAGAAGAAATATTACCAGAAAATAGTGTAGTATCATGTGAGAAATGGTATGGATCAGAGTCATTTAGTCGATATAGTGATAAGTATAAATCAGTATTTTGTTTTTTAGGTATTAAGAATGAAGAATATGGAAGTGGTGCAGAACATCATAATGAGTACTTTGATGTAGATGAAAATACGTTAACGACGGGTGTAAGTGCAACTATTGCATATGTGAGAAGTATAATGAAGTATTTTAATAGTAATAAAATATGAAAGGGAAAATCATGAAAAATAAAAGGATATATATTGGAATATTATTAGCAAGTATTTTATTAAACATTATTAGTCAGGGAATACCAACGAATATAATTGGGTTATTTTTTCCAACCATGATTAAAGAATTAGGAGAAAGTCAAACTTCAGTATCAGCAATAGTTTCTTTTTCATTAATTGGAGGAGTTCTTACAATTGGATTTTATTCAAAATTGTATACTAAACATAGTTTAAGGAAAGTAGTTTTAGGATTAGGGATTTTAGCAAGTATTTCATATATGCTTGTTTATTTGACTGATTCAATAACGGTTATTTACGTCTTGTCATTTTTAATGGGTTCATTTGGTCTTGGAGCATCGGCTTTAGCAGCCCCAATGTTAATTACTAAGTGGTTTGATGACAAACGAGCAACAGCAATGGGAATTGCAATTGCGGGTTCTGGATTAGGACCAACAATTATTGCCCCACTTATTATTACATCAATTGGACAAGGTGGATATCGTTTAGGATATTTAGTATTAGGACTTGTCGTTTTAGCAATTATTTTATTATCATTTTTATTAATAAAAGATAGTCCAGAAGTGGTAGGACTTGAGCCATATCGTGATAAATCATCTACCAAAAAAGCGAAAAAAGAAAAGATTGCAAGAACATCAACATATGATTATACATTAAAGGAAGCATCAAAAACTTTAATGTTTTATCCATTTGTATTATTCTGTTTTTTAGTATGTATTGTAATTAATGGAATTTTAATTCAATTACCATCATATTTTGGAGCAATTGGTTTTGATCCAAAACAAATAGCAATGGTTATATCTTTATATGCATTGATAACTGGACTTGGTAAAATTGTAACAGGTATTTCATATGATAAATTAGGATACAATAAAAGTAATACATTGTTTTTTGGAGCAATGCTTATCGCATTTATTTTATTAGGATTAGTACCATTGAATTATAATTTAGTGTATTTATTTATATTATTTGCTGGATTAGGTTTTGGAGTAGGTGCAGTTACAGTACCATTATTTGTTTCTTCAATGTTTGGAAATAAATATTATCCTCAAATATATACAGTTTTTACAATTATTGTGGCATTAGGAGCAATTGTAGGAGCAATCTATTCTGGATTTATTATTGATAAATTAGGATATGGTGCATTATTATCTTCTTCAATTTGTCTAGTAATTTCTTCATATGTATTAATTCAGTTAGCTTTAAAATTTTCAGAAAATGATCAAAAAAAACGAGAAAAAATGGGAGAACATTCAACAATAAATGTTGAATAATAATAAGGAGTTCAAATGAGTAAAAAGATTTATGAAAATGGTATTATTATTACGTTAGATAAAGATGAAACAATATGTAATACAATGGTAGTCGAAGATGACAAAATTGTATTTATTGGTGATAAATCAGAATTAAAAAAAGCTGATTTTTTAGATGCAGACATTATAAACTTAGAAAATAAATGTATTATTCCCGGATTTTATGATTCACATGGTCATATAGTTGGTAATGCAGTAGTTCGTTGGGATTTGAATAAGCCAATCTATCCAATTGGAACAACAAAATCAATTAAAGAAATTATTACGGCTGGAAAAGAAGTGGCAGAAACTAAGTCAGCTGATGATTGGATTGTAATTATTAATTTTGACGAAGGAACTGTAGAAGAAAATCGTGGTTTAACAAAAGAAGATTTAGATGAAATATCATTAAATAATCCAGTGGCTGTCGGGAATCGAAGTGGACATGTTTTATATTTAAATACAAAAGCTTTAGAAGTTTGTGGTATTACTAAAGAAACACCAAATATTCCTGGTGGAGTATATCAAAAAGATGAAAAAACTGGAGAATTAACAGGAGTAATTGAGGAAAAAGCTGCATTATTTATTGCTCATAAATTTATTCCTAAGCCTACACTTGAACAATTAATATCAATTATTAAAGATGTTGGTGATGAGTATGTTAGTCGTGGGATAACAACAGCAAATGATGCCGGATTTATGTCACAAGGAATGATGTTTCAACCAATTTTGGAAAATGTAATTGAAAATGGAATTTTTCTACCCAAAGCAAGTGTAACACATGGTTATGATTTTAACGGTGTTGATGAATTTATTGAAAAAATTAAAGCATTAAAACCCGGAACGCAAAGATTACATACGTATAATGCTTTTAAATGTTTTTACGATGGTTCAATCCAAGCTCATACAGCATATGTTAGTGAAAATTATCCCAATACAGATACTAAGGGTTATTCAATATTAACAAAAGAACAATTAGCAGAAACAATAATGAAAGTTCATAAAGAAAATATGAGTTTTATTGTTCATGTTAATGGTGACAAAGCGGTTGAAGATGTATTAGAGTGTATTGAAAAGGCAGAAGAAAAGTACGGAAAGAAAGATGTTCGTCATATGCTAATTCATGCACAGATGATTACAGAAAAGCAATTAGATAAAGCAAAAGAATTAGGTGTTTTCGTTACATTTTTAAATGCAACAATTTACTATTTAGGTGATGAATATTTAATAAATAAATATATTGATGAAGAAAAATTAATGAATCTTGATCCAGCTAAATGGGCAGTTGATCGCAAAATGCCATTTGCATTACATGCTGATGCTCAAGTTTATCCTGCTAATCCACTATTATTGATGGATATCGCGGTAAATCGAAGAACGTATCGTAATACTGTAATTGGTAGTGAACAACAAATTAGTAAAGTTGAAGCGTTAAAAGCATTGACCTATTATCCAGCATATCAAAATATGGAACAAGATGTAAAAGGTTCTTTAGAAGTTGGTAAATTTGCAGATTTTGTGATTTTGGCTGAAAATATATTAGAAGTAGAAAATCATAAAATAAAAGATGTTGAGATATTATCGACAGTGATTGATGGAAAAGTTGTATATGATAAGAAATAATTATTTATGAAGCTTAAATGATAAAAATCAATCATATCTAGTGGTAAACATAATTAAAACAAGAGTCGTTATGTGCGACTCTTGTTTATTGTTTAATATAAGTAGTATAAAAGATGAGTAAAATATGGAAATAATTTCACATAAACCACATTTATTTATAGTAATTATGTGATATGATATAGTTATAGGATAAGAAAAGGAGAAACATGGCAAAAATTTTAGTTGTTGAAGACGAAATCGCAATTAATGAAATGATTACCGAAATCTTAAAGGAACAAGGTTATGAGGTGACGCAAGCGTATGATGGTGTAGAAGGTTTTCACCATTATGTTGCAAATAAATATGACTTAATTATTACTGATATTATGATGGAAAATATGGATGGGAAGCAATTTACAATGTTAGTACGAAAGGAAAATACTCATATTCCAATTATTATGCTTACAGCTAAAAGTCAGGAAGAAGATGAAATTCAGGGGTTTGATATTGGGGTTGATGATTATATTAAAAAACCATTTTCAATTAATGTTTTTGTTAAACGAGTTAAAACGCAATTGAAACGGGCAAAATTAGAACCAGTTTATGAAGATAAATTGACATATGATAATATAATTCTTGATTTAAATCAATTTGTTGCTTTTCGTGATGGTAAAGAAATCAATTTAACATTAAAAGAGTTTAAAATTCTTGAATTTTTAATGAAAAACCCAAATATGGTATTATCACGTGAAGAGATAATTGAACAAGTGTGGGGGATTAATTATTTTGGTGATACTCGGATAATTGATACACATATAAAAAATATTCGTCGTAAGCTAAATGTAGAAAATATCAAAACGATAAAAGGTGTAGGATATAACTTCAATGTTAAATAGTTTATTTAAAAAAAACTTTTTTGTAATTTTTACAATTTTTATTTTTTCATTTACAATTTTATATGTTTTTATTTATAAATATGTTCCAGAGTATTACGTTGAAATGCAGAAAAATGAATTTAATAAAACATCGCTAAAAGCAGTTCAAACAATTGAAAAAGCGCCAAACTTATCAGAAAAATTATTTGAAGAAATAAGTGAAAGTATAGATATCAGTTATTATATTGTTGATGAAGATAATAATTTGTTATTCTTTTACGATAATACTCAACAAAATGGTATTTTACTTCGAGATGGTGCACCGATTAAGCCCGATCCAATTATTGAAAATAATAAATACTTATCGAAAAAATATTATTTTCAGGTAAATAATGAAATGTATCAAATAACATTTACTAAACCTCTTGATACTGTTGAAGGATTACGAGAAGTGTTACACATTATAATCCCATATATGATATTACTAGGAATTATTTTAGCATTTTTAACAAGTTACATTTTTGCAACGATTATCTCAAAACCAATAATCAAACTTAATCAGTATGCTTTAGAAATTGCTAATCTAAAATTTACAAAGCATAAGCCACTTGATCGTAATGATGAAATTGGTGTTTTAAGTTATAACTTAGCAGTAATGTCAAACCATTTGGAAGAAGCGGTAGAAGGCTACAAGATGGATATTAACCAAGTAAGTAAACGAGATAAAGAGCGTAAGGAATTAATGGCAATTTTATCCCATGAACTTAAGACACCGATAACAATTTTAAGTGGTCAAACTGAATGTATGATAAATGGGATTGGAAAGTATAAAGATTATAAAAAATATTTAAAAGAAAATTTAAAAGAGTTTGATCGTCTAAATAATTTAGTTAATCAAATATTAGTTCTATCAAAAGTGGATAATTTTGATTATAAATTAGAAGCAGAACAAATAAAACTTGACAAAATGATAAAAGAAAAATGTAAAGAGTATCAAGACATATATCACGAGAAAAAATTAAAACCTAAGTTGAAAATAAAACATAAATATATTAATAGTGATAAGAAGTTGATTGAATTTATTTTTAAAAATTTAATTGAAAATGCATTTAAATACGCTAAGCCCCATACTGACATTGTAATTGAAGCAAATGATAATTTTATCGAAATTAAAAATGAAATAAATGATAAAATTGTAAAAAATGAAAAAGAACTAATGTCAGCATTTATTCAAAACGATGAATCGCGTAAAACAGAAGGGCATGGTTTAGGACTTTATATTGTAAGTAAATCGCTGGAACAATTATCACTTTCGTATAATGTAAATGTAATAAATAATAAATTTATCTTTAAAATATATATAAGTAATATAATTGATAATAAAAAGAAAGAAACAAAAAAAAACAAAAAGCAGAATCAAACTTAAATGTTTATTCTGCTTTTATTGATTTAAATAAAAAAAAAATTAATAAAATAGATATAATAATCAACTTTATTAATTGTTTTATATGGTGGGCCTAAATGGATTTGAACCATCGACCTCACGCTTATCAGGCGTGCGCTCTAACCAACTGAGCTATAGGCCCATATAATTACGTAAAGTATTATAGCATAAAAAAAACTATTGTGTTAAAAAATTTTAAAAAAAATTATATTATTTAATTACAATACGTAAATATAAAATGATAAAATATTTACTAAGTGGAAAAAAATTATATAAAAAAATATGTTATAATAATTTTGATATATTTATGAAGAATGGAGAGGGAAATATGAATAAAAAATTGATAAATTCTGCCTTGTTAGCAATTTTAATTTCAGCCCAAATAAGCCCAATAATGGTAAGTGCTGAAGAATTAATTACAACAGTGAATGAAGAAAATCAAAGCGAAATTGTTCAAGATACTGATACTGGAACTAATAATCAAGTAACTGGAACAGGTGATGAAGCAAC
>JBLYTW010000001.1:281550-722189 GCA_049070185.1 Mollicutes bacterium SLUWU-24
TGAACCAACATCAACAGATGAAACAACATCAACAGATGAAACAACATCAACAGATGAAACAACATCAACAGATGAAACAACATCAACAGATGAAACAACATCAACAGATGAAACAACATCAACAGATGAAACAACATCAACAGATGAAACAGCATCAACAGATGAAACAACATCAACAGATGAAACAACATCAACAGATGAAACAACATCAACAGATGAAACAACATCAACAGATGAAACGGCATCAACAGATGAAACGGCATCAACAGATGAAACAACATCAACAGATGAAAATATTATTTCAAATTTGGAGTTAACTTTAAAGCCTGCAAATATAAACAGAGCTAAATCGGTTAATATGGAAAAAGATTTATCGGCAAATACTGCAGAGTCTCAAGAGCGTAAAGAAGCAAAAGCTGGAGAAAATGAACTAAATTTTGCAGATGCATCAGAACCATTTATTTTAAAAACGGAAAAAACAAAATCAACTGAAGCAGTAACAACTTTAGAAAATGAAACTGAGTTAAGTGTAGAAGAAAATATTAAAGCTGAAAAAGTTGAAAATGTAAATGTAGCATTAAAAGAAATGAATGAAGATGAAGTATTAGTAGATGCTTCTGGAGAAATCTTAGCAGCTGGTGAGACTACATTCATGACTGTTGGGGGAGCAGATTATGTGTCATATGTAGCTCCTACAATTGATACAATTGATAACTCAGAAATAGCAATTCCTGTTAATGGAGCAGCGCAAAGTGGAAAATATATTGAAACAATAGAACAAGGTGGACAGTATTATGCTCACGTAATAATTGGTGGATTCGAAGGGTATATGCACTTAGAAGATATTCAAATTATTCCGTCAAGTTTAGAAGTACCACAAACGTATTTTAGTAACATAAATGGTGATTGGACAAAATTTGTTCCAGTTGATCCGTTAACTTCAACTGAGTACCAATCATATACAGTAGATGTTGCTCCACAGTGGGCAGCAGCTGGTGCAAAATATTATACTGCTGATGATGAAACATTCTATACTGAACCTTTTGGTGAAGTACGTAATGCTACAAGTTATGCATCAAATAGTACGTATTTTCAAAATCTACCATTTAGAAGTTCATCAGACTATTCAGGGTCAAACTTCAAAAGTTATTTAACATCAATTGGTCGTACTAATTCAGCATATTATAATGCAACAAACGCATTTACAGATGCCCAAAAGTATTATGGAATAAATGCTTTATATTTATTTGCTTGGGCAAATCACGAAGGAGCATTTGGGACAAGTCATTATTCTTACCAATGTAATAACTTCTTTGGAATGGGAGCAAATGATAAGAATCCTGATAATGCTTGTATTGAGTATGGATGGGATACACCACGAGATGGTATCTTAGCTGAAGCTGATATTGTAACTTCTGGATATGCCGATGTTAACGATTGGCGTTTTTATGGTACTGAACCAGGAGATAAAACTCATGGTATTAACGTAAAATATGCTTCGGATCCAAACTGGGGTAATGCAATGGCTGGTCAAATGTATCAAGCTGACAAATATTTAGGTTCAAAAGAAGTTAATCGTTACCGTATTTACGCAATTCATACTTCAGAACAAGTATATAATGATTCTGGATTAACAAGTAAAGTTAAACAACAAGGAGCATTTACACCAGGAGATCCAGATGGATTAGGATATAGAACGGTAACAGATTTTAAAATGGTTCGTAATGACTATGATGATGATAAAAATGTTGTTAAATATGCTGATCCTCGAGTTGTCGTTACAAATGAAACAAGTAAATCATTTGAATATCAACTTAATACACCGGTAAACGTTGGAGAATCAGGTTATGTTCAGTTTTGGCTTGGAAAACGTGGGACGTATCCAAACTTTGGTCCGACATACGGAGGAAAAGGTCAATTATATGAAAATTATGTAACTAAAGGTTATTCAAATTCAAACAATATTTATGGAACAAACTGGTCAAAACAACAAAAATGGTATCCAAAGAAAAATAGTTATGGAACACAAACATATAAAGTAATTAATGATGTAGCAGTTGTTAGTCCGGGTTCAAGTATACCAGATGATGTGAAACCAGATTTAAAAACATCAGTCCGTAAAGTAAGTTTTGCTTCAAATGATAAAGTTAATATTGAAGGAGTAGGATACTTACGTGGGGTAAATACTGCTTCATATAATGATGTCAATAGTTTTATTGAATTTGTTAATGCAGATACAAATAAAATTGCCTCGACACAAGAAGTATGGCAAAAATCAAATCCTTCAGTCATGAATACTTATGAAACTGATGGTCGTCAATATGATGCAGGTTATTTTGTTACCCCTAATAATGCCGGTCTTGATTTATCAAAATTAAGTAATGGTACATATAAAATATATTTAAAAAGTACTTCAACTAAAAATAGTAAATTTACTGATCGAGAATGGTTAACTTCTTCAGCAATTGGTGATAAAGTTTATTATCGTCAAGGGAAAAAAGCCTATACAATCTACTCAAAAGATAATAAATTAATGTTGAAAGTTTCAAATAGTTTATATGATTATGAATATAATAGTGATAATTCATTAAAACGTGCTTATTTAAGAGATGGTGATGGAAATCCATTATATATTTATGAATATTATTCAGGAGCATATGTAGGGAAAAATCCAGGTAATAAGATTAAATATATCTTTACAATCAATGATGGAAAGATTGTTAATAGTAAAAAATATACATATGATACAAAACAGAAAAAGCGTGTAGCGATTGCATCATATGAATATTATCCAAACACAGTATATGGTAAAAATCATGGATCACATATTAAATTTAAATTTTCATATCCAAAAGGATATTTAACAGCGGCTAGTAGACGTCAAGATAACACACAAAAAGCTCTAACATATTATGAATATTACCCGAACACAGTATATGGTAAAAATCATGGATCACACATTAAATATGCTTTTGATGTTGATGCAAAAACACAATATTTAGTAGGAGCTAATCGTCGTATAAATGGTGGAGGAATTGACCGTTATTACGAATATTATCCAAAAACAAAATATGGTAATCATGGATCACATATTAAATATACATTCTATATAAATGGTAAATATTTAACAACATCTTATAAGTATGCAGATAAAACTGGTAAGAAATTAGTGAAATATTATTACCAAAGTGGAACAATTTATGGTAAAAATCATGGATCAAGAATTACAAAGAGAATTTATTATTAAAAAGAACTATTTTATAGTTCTTTTTTTTATGGAAACTATAAAAAATAGTTTTAAAAGCAATAAATCGATATAATAAAAATATAGGGAGGCGAAATGGATCAAAAAAATTTAGTAGTAGTTGAGTTGGAAGCAATAAAAAAAAATGCAATTTTTATATTTATTATGGCAGTAAGTGGGATAGTTTTTGGAATATTAGCAAAATCATCAGCAATAATTTTGGATGGATTATTTTCAACCATTTTATTTTTGACATTAATCTTGGCAGTTTTTATTCAAAAAATTGCAAGTCAACCAGTTAGTTATCTTTATCCTTATTCAAAGTGGCGTCTAGATTCAATTTATATTTTGTTTAAAGTTCTTATTTTATTGGGGATACTTGTTTATACTCTTTTTGATACAAGTTTCACGTTAGTTGATTACTTTGTAGATAATAAAATTCCAGAAGCAGTAAATGGTTATTGGATAATAATGTATAGTATAATTAAAATTTGTGCTGCTATTCCACCATTATTAATTTATCGCAGTTATCGAAAAAAATGTAATGATAAATCAGAATTTTTAAAAATTGAGCAAAAATCTGTAATTGTTGATGCTTCAATTACATTGGGAATTTTATTTGGTTTTTTAACTTTAGGTCAAATTGAAGTTGTTGAACCAATTGCCGATCCTCTTATTTTAATGTTTTTAGCATTTTTCTTATTGAAACAAATGTATGGTGAATTAATCCATATTATAAATTTAATGATTGGTAAACGAATAAATCTAGATCGTGAAATATATTACTTGGGTTATTTTAATACATGGTTTGTTGATTATCGGTTAAAGGATTTACACATTGAACATTATGGGAAAAAGGCGATGGTATCTTTAGTTGCAAACTATCAAGGACGTAAAACAATTTATGAATTACATGATTTTGAACGTGAAGTTAAAAAATTAATGGCTGATGAATTTGGTGATATTTATTTACAGATATATTGGGATGAAGAACAAACACCTTTTTGCTGTGAAGTTGAAAACACCAAATAATATATTGAAAAATAAATTTATTTAAAAAAATGCTTGACTAATTCTTAATTTGTTGTATAATAGTAATGTACTTAAAAAAAAGTACATATTAAAAACGAAATTAAAATTAAAAATAAATTAAAAACATAAAATAAAAGAATATATTAAGTTTAAAAACTCCTTTGGGAGTTTTTTTTATGCTAATGTTAAATTAAAGTAATTTTTTTTTACAAAAAATTATCAAATTTGTTATACTTTGTGTATAGAAGAGGAGTAATAGTGGAACAAAAAAGAAAATTAACTATTGCTGCATTTGTACTGATGATTTTAACATCAGTATTCGGAGTTACTAATATTGGTATTGGTTTCTATCGAATGGGATATGCAGCGATTCCAATGTTCGTATTAGGTGGATTATTATATTTCATTCCGTATTTATTTATGATGATCGAACTTGGAACAGGATTTAAAGATTCAGATGGAGGAATTTATACTTGGATGCGTGAAACAGTGTCATCACGTTTTGCATTCTATGGTATTTTTATGTGGTATTCTTCATATATCATTTGGATGTTTGGTAAAGCCTTAAATATTTGGACGCCACTTTCAGTAGCACTTTTAGGTAAAGATGTTACAGCGAATATGAATCCAATGACTTTAACGTTTTTAGGTGTTATCTTAATTTTAGGATTAACTTTATTAATCTTTAAAGGAACAAGTAAATTTGCAAAAATCGCAAGTATCGGTGGAATTTCGGTAATTGCTTTAAACGTTATTTTAATTTTTGGTGGAATAATTGTATTTGCTTTAAATGGATTTGCGTTTAGTGAACCACTTACAATGAATGCATTAGTACAATCACCAAATGCTGACTTTACAAGTCCAGTTGCTGCTTTAGGATTCGTTGTATTTGCTGTATTTGCATATGGTGGAACTGAAGCAATGGCTGGTATTGGTGATGAATTAGAAAACCCAGAACGTGATTTAAAACGTGGTATTTTAATTGCCGGTGCATTTATCGTATTATGTTATGTTATTGGATTCTTTATGGTAGGAGCAATCATGCCATGGAACGAATTTGGTGAAAATGTAAACTCATTAAGTGCTTTATATATGATTATGGATAACTTAGGTAATGCAATTGGTGGACCTGCTTTAGGTGAATTCTTAATGCGTTTTTCTGGTTTAGGAATGTTCTTCTCATTCTTTGGGGCAATGATTACACTTATGTATGCACCACTTCGTCAATTAATCGAAGCAACACCAAAAGAATTCTGGCCTGAATCATTCCAAAAAGAAAATGAAGCTGGTATGTTAACAGGAGCATTAAAAGCACAAGCAATTATTGTTATCATTATTTTATTAGCTAAAGGGCTTGCATCAATGATTGATCAAGCTGGGGCATCTGCTTTATTTGAAAATATTGTAACAATGACAAATGTAGCAATGACATTACCATATTTATTCTTAATTTGGTCATGGTATAAATTCCGTACAAATGATAAATTTACTCCAGGTTTAATTTTAATTAAAGGTGATTTTGCAATTAAATTCTGGTTAGTAATGACATTCATTATGGTATTATTCGGAAATATCTTTACAGTAATTAGTCCATTTATGGCGGGAGATATTAATACAGGTATTTGGACAGTAGCAGGACCAATATTCTTTGTAATAATCGCTGCTTATATTTATAACCGTAAAAAATAATTTAAATACCCTTTTAAGGGTATTTTTTTTGGAGGAAAATGGATAAAGATGTAATAAATAAACTAACTAAAATTGCAAATGAAGAAAATAATCAAGGCCGTTTAGCAAATTATTTATTAAATTATCAAGGTGAGATAATGGATTTAAAAATCCGGGTAATTTGTGATGAAATTTTTGTTTCTGTTGCAACAGCAACAAGATTGGCAAAGCGTTTAGATTTAAGTGGATTTAATGAATTAAGAATTTATTTAGCAGAAGAAAAAAAATCACGTACAACAAGTCAAAATTCTATGAAAAATATTTCGATTGAAAAATATTATAATGAAATAACTAGTTCTCTTAAACAGACAATGGAAAGTACTATTTACTCGGAAGTTATTAAAATTAGTCAATTACTTGCTGACTATCAACAAATTGATTTTTATGGTGTTGGTGGTAGTAATGTTATTCTTCAAGATTTTGCGTACAAATTAGCACGTCTAGGAAAGAGCATTAGTGTTTATAGTGACACTCATTTACAATATGTTCAAGCTATAAATAGTACAGATAAGACAATTGCTTTTGCTCTTAGTTATTCTGGAACAACCGAGGAAGTATTAAATATGCTAGAAATTGCTAAGAAAAACAATGCCTATACAATTTTAATGACTCATAATAATGAATTGAAAGAAACGTATATTGATCAAGTTTTATTAATAGAATCAACTGATTTATCAAGTAGAACTTATTCAATTACATCAAGAATAGCAGCATTATCAACCCTTGATTTAATATATCTTAAACTTATTGATATTGATTTTGACTATTATCAATCGATACTCGAAAAAACTAGAAAACAAAAATAATCATGAAAATTTTTTCATGATTTTGTTTTTTTGAACAGAAAGTAAATGTTATCATAGAAGTACAAAAGTAGATAAAGGGGTACAATGGAAATTAATTTAAAAAAGATAGCAACTGAAAAACGTAATGTGAATTCAATGAATTTAGATCAAATGAATGCACTAGAAATTATTAAAGTAATTAATAGTGAAGATCAAAAAGTTGCATCAGCAATTGAGCAGAGTTTGCCAGCAATTGAACAAGTAGTTCAAGTAGCGGCTCAAACAATTAAAAATAACGGGAGAATAATTTATATTGGAGCTGGTACTAGTGGACGATTAGGTGTGCTTGATGCCGTTGAATGCCCACCAACATATGGTGTTGATTACAATACAGTACTCGGATTAATGGCTGGGGGAGAAGCAGCATTTATTAAAGCTCAAGAAGGTTGTGAAGATAGTAAGGAATTAGCTTTAATTGATTTACAAGAACATAATTTAAGTAAAAATGATTTTGTAATTGGAATTGCAGCAAGTGGAAGAACTCCTTATGTAATTGGAGGATTAGAATATGCAAAAGTAATTGGGGCAAAAACAGCAAGTATTGCAATTACCTTTGATTCAGAAATTGCTAAATATGCTGAATATCCAATTGAAGTTGAAGTAGGAGCAGAAGTAGTAACGGGTTCAACAAGAATGAAGGCTGGGACAGCTCAGAAGATGATTTTAAACATGATTACTACAGGAGCAATGGTACTTAACGGGAAGGTGTACCAAAATTTAATGGTTGATGTAAAACAATCAAATGAAAAGTTAAAAGTTAGAGCACAAAATATTGTTATGAATGCGACTGACTGTAAACGCGAAACAGCACAAGATGCTTTGGAAATGGCAAATGGGAATGCAAAGTTAGCAATTGTTATGATTTTATTGGCTTGCGAAAAAGAGCAAGCAGAAATATTATTAAACAATAATGATGGGTTTATAACTAAAGTATTAGGAGGATAAAATGAATAATCAAGAAAAAGCAAAATTAATCGTGGAAAATTTAGGTGGTGTCAACAATATTAAAGAATGTTTTAATTGTATGACTCGTGGACGTTTTATTTTAAAAGATAAAACAAAGATAAATGAAACAGCATTAAACGAATTTGATTTTATTTTAGGGCTAAATGATGCAGGAGAACAATACCAATTAATTCTTGGTCCAGGTAATGCTCAAAAAATAATTACTGAAATTAATGAAGAATATACTTTTAATCAAGAAAAGGATATTGAAAATAATTGGGAAGAAAATAAAAAAATTTATAAAAAGGAAAGTACAGTAAGTCGAATCTTGAAAAAAATTGGTGAAGTATTTATTCCGATGATTCCAGGATTTATTGCCTCGGGAATATTTTTAGGAATTGCTAACATAATTTTAAATGTGGCAACAGCAAATCAGCTAGATGCTCAAGCAGTTGAATTACCAGCAATTTATTATTTATTTCATATGATTGGGATGGCACTATATGGCTATCTTGCAGTATTTACAGGGATTAATACAGCGAAGAGTTTTGGGGGAACAGAAATCCTTGGGGGAATTATTGGGGGGTTAACGCTATCAGCAGAATTACCTCAATTATTTATGCAACTTGGTTTTAACCAAACAATTGCTGATTCAATGCCAGCAAAAGGAGGAATCTTTGGTGTATTATTTGCAGTAATGTTTATGTCATGGATTGAGAAAAAAATTCGTAAAGTAATACCTGGAATTCTTGATTTAATTGTGACGCCAATTTTAACTTTATTAATTACTGCACTTGCAACAATTTTTGGTTTTATGTTATTTGCTGGATATTTAACAGAAATCATTAATGTTATTTTAAACTTTTTAGTAGGTCAAAATGGAATCTTTTCATTAATATCTGGAGCAATAATTGCAGGATTTTTCCTACCATTAGTTACCTTTGGAATCCATCAAGGATTTACACCAATTTATATTAACGAAATTGCAACTAATGGAGCAACTTATATTTTTCCAATTGCGGCAATGGCAGGAGCAGGTCAAGTAGGGGCCGCAATCGCTATTTATTTTAAAGCGAAAAAGGTAAACGATAAGAGAATGCAAAAAATTATTTCTGGAGCAATAATTCCAGGATTTTTAGGAGTTGGAGAACCATTAATTTATGGAGTTACATTACCATTAGGTAAACCATTTATAACTGCCGGAATGGGTGCAGCACTTGGTGGTGCATATATTGCATATGCTAAAGTTGGGGCAGTAGCAACAGGACCAAGTGGATTAACTGTGTTACCACTAATTATTCCAACTGATATGTTACAATATTTATTAGGATTAATTATTTCATATATCGGTGGCTTTATCTTTACTAATCTGTTATTTGAATATAAAAAATCGAATTAAAACTTAAAGTTTACTTTAAGTTTTTCTTTTGATAAATAGCTATTTAAAACAAATAAATGCTATAATATGATACAGATAACAGGAGGAAACAGATGTTAGTAACAATTGATAAGATAACTAAAAAATTCTATGAGCAAGTGATTTTTGATGAAGCAAGTTATGTCATTCATGATCATGATAAAATTGGAATAATTGGGGTAAATGGAACTGGTAAAAGTACCCTTTTAAAAATGATAGCTCAATTTGAAAGTATTGATAGTGGGAAAATCCTAACGAAAAAAGGACTTAAAATCAGTTATTTAGCGCAAGCTCAAAATTTTGATCCAAACAAAACGATTAATGAAGTAGCAGTTAACGAAATGTTAAGTACTAATCCTCATTTAAATGAATACGAAATAATTGCAATGTTAAGTAAATTAGGGATTACAGAATTAGATACTAAAATTAATAGTTTGAGTGGAGGACAAAAAAAACGAATTGCTTTAGCATTAACATTATTAGAAAAAAGTGATTTGTTAATTTTAGATGAACCAACAAACCATTTGGATCATGAAATGATTATTTGGTTAGAAGAATATTTACAAAAATTTACAGGTGCATTACTTATGGTTACACATGATCGTTTCTTTTTAGATCGAGTAACAAATCGAATTTTAGAGATTAATCAAACCAAAATATATAATCATGAAACAAATTATAGTGGTTATTTGACTCGAAAATTAGAACGTGAACAAATGGAGTTGGCAAGTGAAAGAAAACGTAATACTTTAATAAAAAAAGAACAAGAATGGATGAATCAAGGGATTAAAGCTCGAGGAACAAGAAGTAAAAAACGAGTTGAGAAATTCCAAGAGTTATTAAATACACCAAAAATTCAAGCAAAAGAACAATTACAATTAGATAGTTTAGTTTCACGTTTAGGAAATAAAACAATTGAACTTGAAGCGGTAAGTAAAAGTTATGGTGAACAACAAATAATTAATGATTTTAGTTATCAATTTCAAAAATACGATCGAATTGGAATTGTCGGGAATAATGGTACGGGAAAAAGTACTTTATTAAATATGATTACCAAAAAAATTGAACCAACAAGTGGTACAGTAGAAATTGGAGAAACGATTAAAATTGGTTATTATTGTCAAGAACCGGTAACATTAGATAATAATCAGAAGATTATTGATTTTATTAGTGAAATAGCAACAGAAATCACAATGCCAAGTGGGACAATGAGTGCAAGTCAATTATTAGAAACATTTTTATTTGATCGAAAAAAACAATATCAATACATTGAACATTTAAGTGGAGGAGAAAAACGTCGTTTATATTTACTGACAATTTTAATAACAGCACCAAATGTTTTAGTACTTGATGAACCAACAAATGACTTAGATATTGAAACTTTAACAATTCTTGAAGATTTCCTTGATGATTATCCGGGAATTATTATTACAGTATCACATGACCGTTATTTTTTAAATCGAGTTGTTGATAAAATATTTGAAATAGATGAAAAAGCAAATGTTAATATTTATAATGAAGGATATGGAGAATATTTTAGTAAAAAAGCAAATAAAGTTGAAGTGAAAAAAGTTCAAGCAAAGCCAGAAAAAATTCATAATAAAGGTAATAATAAGACCTTAAAATTTACATATAAAGAACAACAAGAATTTGCAACAATTGACCAAGATATTAGTATTTTAGAAGCAAAAATTAGTGAAATTGATACTGCAATTATGAATGTAGGTAGTGATTTTGAAAAATTAAATGAATTAACAACTAAACGTGCTGAATTAGAAGAAAATTTATTAGAAAAAACAGAACGTTGGTTCTATTTACAAGACTTAAATGAGAAAATAAACAATAAAGGATAAAAATGAACGATGGAATAAATAAATATATTGATCGATTTGATCCAGTAATATATCAAGAGTATGAAGCAAAAAAGGCAGAGATAATTAAAGTTAAGGCAACTTTGGAAGAACAATATCAATATGTTAATGAGATGAATTTACAAATTAAAGAAAATGATGCTGCTTATGTTTTAACTAAAAAACAATTAACAATATTAATTACTGATGCAGAGCAATATACGGAAACAGAACTTGATCACCAATTAAAGTTTATTGGTGAAGAACAAAAACGTTTAAAGATGTTGAATGACCAATTGATTACTGAATATAAAGTAATTTTACATGAGATTGAGAATAATGAAACAAATGTAAAACTATTAAATGACAATATTTTAAAATTACAAGCTGAATTAAAAGCAAATATCAAAAAAAAATAAAAGGAATTTTCCTTTTATTTTTTAATTTTAAAATCTGATAATGTTTTACAAATATGGGTTGGTTGAATTGTTTTTGTTTTAATTTGATCTAAAGTTGTTAAACCAGTCTGTACGTAAATCGTATCCATTCCAATATTGATACCAGACATAATATCAGTATCATAATTATCACCAATCATTGCTACTTCATGAGCTTCAAGTTGTAATTGATCAAGTGCTTCTTGCATGATATAGTGATTTGGTTTTCCCATTGTGATTGGTTCAACTTCAGTTGTACAAGCAATTAAAGCAGCAAGCGAACCATTTCCTGGCAACATCCCTCGTTCGCTTGGAAGAGCAATATCGGGATTAGTAGAAATAAAAGTTGCTCCATTACGTATTGCTAATGCTGCTTTAGTAAAGTCTTCGTAAGTAACTTGATTATTATAACCACAAACGACAACATCGGCGTTAATGTCATCAGTTAAAATCAAATTATTTTCGTTAATTGCTGTTTCCAAACCACCAGCACCAATCATATAAATTTTTTTATCATTAAAATGTTTCTTTAGATAATTTGCTGTTGTTCGTGCAGTAGTACAAATATGGTCTGTGGTAACATTGTAACCCATTTTGGTTAATTTGTTGACGACATCAATTTCACTATTAGATGAATTATTAGTCACAAATTTAAAGGGGATTCCTTGATCTAATAATTTGTTAGTAAAATCAATCGTTTCAGTAATTACTTGATTACCTAAATAAGCTGTACCATCTAGATCGATTAAATATCCTTTATACATAAAAACTCCTTTGCTTTTATTATATCAAATATTAGTATTACTTGTTATATTGTAATTTGACTATCGATTGGATAAATGTTACAATATACTTTGTTAAAAAGAATATTATTATAAAAATATAAATTATTGTTTAAAGTTAAGAGATTAAATAATTTTATATTGCTAAGATTGAAATAAACTTAAGAGAGATGATTAAATGAGGAAGCAAAAAAATAAAATGCTAATAATAATTATTAGCATCGTATTCGCTATTATCGCAATTAATATGTTTACAAATCGTAATACATATGTTGTTCGAAAGAGTGATAAAATTAAAGTTCAAGATGTAACGATTTATAATGAAAGTATTAATTTGAAATTTAATAATACATTAAATCATAAAATTGATTTAGTGAATAAGCAAAACTTGAAGGAAAAAGTTGAATATAATACAAAAGCGAAGGTAGATTTAGGAATCGAAGCAAGTGAAATTGCCGAAGGTGATTACTATCTGATGAGTGCGGGTAAATATTTAACGATTAAACCTGAATTTACACCAATTGAATTTTACACGATTACGCGTGAAAACCAAAATTATAAAATGACAATTAGTTATGATTACAAAGCAAAAGCCTTATTGGTAAGTAAAGTACTTAGTGAATTGCCAGAAAATAGTTATGATATTGTAATAGATCCCGGGCATGGAGGAGATGATGTTGGCTCAGTTGCAGTTGATGGAATAACTTCAGAAAAGGATTTATCATTAAAAATTAGTAGTATTTTAAAAGATAAATTAGAAAATCTTGGATATAAAGTTAAAATGACCCGAGAATCAGATCAAAATCCCGGAAATATTGCAAATTTAGAAGAGTATGGAAAAGGCTCACGAGTTGGAATTCCGTATGAAACTAACGCTAAAATGTTTATTAGTATGCATTATAATACTGGTGGTGGAAGTGGTTATGAAGTATATAGTTCAGTTAACACAAGTAATCAGTTTGTTAATCAAGTTCAAAAGCAGTTAAACCAAACATTAAATGCTTCAAATAAAGTTAGTTACTGTGAACAAGGAAATTGTAAAGTTCCACTTACATATGAAACTAATGATCATCAAGATGATTTAATTGATTACTTCTTTGCCGTTCGTGAGGTTGGAGGAAGAAGTATTCCGACTTTAAGTGAAAAGAATATTTATCGTCAAAATACTACTGGTGCTGAAGGGATAATTTTAGAATCTGGTTATATTGATGACTACAATGAATTAGCAATATTAAGTGATGCTAATACAATGGATAAAATTTGTGAACAATTAGCTAAAGCAATTGATCAATATATAAAAGAACAATAAAAAGAAGCGAAATATCGCTTCTTTTTTACATTGATAATACTGATGTTGAAACATAAATTAAAATAATTACTAATGATGGAATTGAATAATAAATTCCTTTTACTCGATTTGAAAAGTAAAGAATACAGGTAAAAATCAAACCGGTAATTGCATAAATTAGAATATTTGGATCAATAATAGTGTAAATGTTTTTACTTGAAATTAAATCCAGTAATGTGAAACTAAGGAAATTAAAAGTATTTGATCCAATAATTGATGCAATAGCCATTTCATATTTACTAACTTTAATTAACATATAACAAGTAATAATTTCTGGTAATGATGTGGATATTCCAACAAAAATTGCTCCAACAGCACCAGAAGATAATCCAGAAATATCAACAATTTTTTCTGCTGTGTGTGCTAGTAAAATTGAAATAACAACAATGAAAATTGTATTAATTAAAATATTTTTACGAATTTTCCCTAAATTTATTTCTGGGTGTGGTTCAACAACTTTATCTTCACTTTTAGAATTGAAAATAGTGTAAGCGTAAATTGCAATAATCAATAAAGTAGTAATATTAATATTTGCAATTGTTAATTGTTTAATAAATTGTGATGAAAAACTTAAAATAAATAAACTGTACATAAAAATTGCATAAATAGCTTGTTTCATTATTTCTGATTTTGAATTAAGAAATATTTTCTTTTTAAAAAAATATAAATTACATAATGCTAAAAAGAAAATATTAAAAATATTTGAACCTAAAATATTTGAAACCCCAAGCGATGGATTACCCAAATGGACAGAAGTTAGTGCAGACACTAATTCTGGTAAAGAAGTTAATCCAGCAAGAACTAATCCCATTAAAATTGGATTAATAGTAGTATATTCTTCAAGTTGTTCGGCATTATATGAAAGCTTTTTAGCAACAATAATTACAAGAAAACTAAGAATAACATATTCAATTAAAATTGATAGCATTTTGCCCCTTCCGTTAAAAAGTATAATACAAACGGAGTTTGAGGTCAAGTTTTTTTAAGAAAAAAACCTTTATTTTAAAGAAATAAATACAAGGAGTAATAATGTGAAGTGAAAAGGAATTGCCCGAAAAGTAAAAAAAACTGTGTAAACACAGTTTTGAAAATTATTTTTTTTCGATGATAATTAAATAAGGTGGATCAATTAAATTGATGAATTCATATTTTAAAACATGATATTGATATTTACTTAAACTTTGAATAAATGGTAAAATATTTTGTTCTTCTTGGTGATTATCGTGTCCAGTATAAATTGTAACCAAACAGGCACCATTTGGTTTTAGTAAATCTAATGTTTGTTTTAAAGCATTAATCGTACTTTGTGAATTGGTTGTTAACTTAGAAGTACTATTTGGAAGATAACCAAGATTATAAATTGCTAAATCAATTGGTTTAGTTACATGATTTTGAATTTGATCATGACTTGCGCAAATATATTGAATGTTATTCAATTCATGACAACGCTTTTTCGTATTATTAATTGCTTCTTCTTGAATGTCAAAAGCATAAACTAACCCCCGATGCGCTCTTTTGGCAAGAAATAAAGTATCATTCCCATTACCACAAGTAGCATCGATAACGATGGATTTGCTAGTAACGTAACGCTTTATAGTTTCCTGGGTAAATTTTGTTAAACTATCAATAATCATAATGTTTTCCTTGGTACGAATTACGACGAACAAATTCTTTATCAATATCATTTAAGACACTAACCTTTTTGCGTGACCATAGTGGACCAATAAAGTTTTCAGCAGGAGCATCACCAGTTAATCGATGAACGACAACATCAGGAGCAAATAATTCTAATTGATCGACAACTAAATTAATATAATCAGTTCGATCCATAAGTTTTAAAAAACCATTATTTAATTGATTAACAAGGGCAGTATCATGCATTGCATGAAGTAAATGGATTTTGATTCCTTGAATGTCTGTTTTTGCTAAGTAGTGATGTGTTTGCATCATCATTTCATAATCTTCACCGGGTAAACCATTAATCGTGTGAACAACAACATTTATATTATGGGCACGTAATTTTTTTAAACTTTCTTCAAAACATGCTAAATTATGACCACGATTGATAATATTAGCAGTTTTATCATGAATCGTTTGTAAACCTAATTCAACAATTAAATAAGTGCGTTTATTTAAATCTGCTAAATATTCAATAACATCATCTTCTAAACAATCGGGACGAGTTCCAATACTAATTCCTAAACAATCATCTAAATTAGCAAAGACTTCAAATTTTTCTTGTAACACTTCAACAGGAGCATATGTATTAGTAAAAGCCTGAAAATACGCTAAATATTTTGCATCTGGCCATTTATTATTCATGCGCTTTTTACCTTCTTCCCATTGTTTTAATAAATGATCTTGAGGATGTCCGGCGTAATCACCACTTCCTTTAATTGAACAAAAAGTACAACCACCAAAAGCCGCTGTTCCATCAATATTAGGACAAGTAAAGCCGGCATTAATCGAAATTCTTCCAACTTTTGAATTGAAAATTTGTTTAAAATGATAATCAAGGGTATGATAACGCTTGTTAGTATTAGAATGAATAAACGGATTATTAGTTGGCTTATAAATTAAATCAATGTGTTTAATGTTATTTAAATAATAAGGTTTAGAACAAACTTTAAAATTCAAAGATTTATATAAATTAACAGCAGATATTTGACTAGCAACGTTAAAAATAGTATTCTCATATTTAATTAAGCATGTTTCAATTAATTTAGTTGCAACTTGTTGATGACGGTAATTAGAATCAACACACATTCGTGTTAATTTATATGAATATTCTTGCTTGATAATTCTAATTACTCCAACAAGTTGTTGATTAATAAATGCTCCAAGAAAATCGACATCAGTTAATCCTAGTTGGTGATGGTCATCAAGAACATTATCAGCATTAATTTGTTGTTCGTGGTGAAATACATTAAGCATTAAAGTGCTAACTTGTTGGAATTCTTCATTAGTTGTTATTTGTTTGATAGATACTTGCACACATTCTCCCTGTTTGGTTATTTTGACGATAACTAAATAAGTTTTCATCAGTAAAAGTGTCAATTGAAGTTACAGAAATATTACCGGGGTTTAATCCCGCAGCAATACCTTGTAAATAATTTAACATTTTAACATCTAAGTGATATTTAACATCGTTGATTTTAGTATAGCATGAAGTATAATCAAGATAAGTCATTTGGTTTACTAAATCAATAACATCTTGTTCAACTTCAAAGCTATTTTTAGCAATACTTGGTCCAATTAACATTTGGAAATTTTGGGGATCAAGATTATGTTTTTGACAAATATCATTAATGGCTTTAAAAACAATTGACTTGACAGTTCCTTGCCAACCAGCATGAATGACACAAATTAAATTAACAGTTGGATCAATCAAATAAACTGGAGTGCAATCAGCAATAAAAGCATTTATGACAAGATTGTTATCAAATGTATACAAACCATCACAATCATCAATTGCCGTATCTGTAGTTAAACTTCCTTTACCTAAATCAGCAAGTGATACTTCGTGGACATTAACAGAATGAGTTTGATTGGAAAAGACAAAGTTATCAAGTGGCTGATTAATTTTATCAGCATATAATTTTCGATTAGCAATTACATTATCGGTATCATCACCAACATGGAGTGCAAGATTATTACTCGCGTAAGCATCAGTAGAAGTACCATCAAGTTTTGTTGAGAAATAAGTAGTGACTCCGTAATCCTGCCACTTATCAAATTGGTAAAGATTATTTGTGTTTAAATTAAAATATTGTTGTTGTTTCATGTTTACTCCTTAAATATTAAATTATTTTTTTAAATTTTTATTTCTTTGTAGATGATTTTGGTATAAAGCCCGCTCATAACGTCCGGCTTCATTTGAATAATAATACTGTTTTTGTTGAATATTCTTCGGTAAATTATTCATTAAACGAGCAGTATCAGGATGATATTCACTTTTATGAGGTTGATTATATAATAAATGCTTTGGAATGGAAGCAATTTGTAATTCTTCAAGGTCTTTAGCTGCTAAATCGAAAGATTTATATGCGGCATTACTTTTAGGGGATAATGCTAGGTCAATAATTACATTTGCTAGTAAAATTCGTCCTTCAGGCATTCCAATTCGCATGAAACTCTGAGCGGCAAGTTCTGTCCGACTAATAACTTCAGGGTTAGCAAGAGATATATCCTCAGCAGCTGTTACAATTAGGCGTCGCCAAAGTGATTTGACATCACCAACTTTAAGAGCTCTTGCTCCATAATGAAGTGCGGCATTAACATCGCTAGCACGAATTGATTTTTGAAGAGCAGAAAGTAAATCATAATATTCACCATTTTTCGCATCATAAGCTAAATTATTATTAAAAGTTTCTTTAAGTAATGTTGGTGTTATTTCCGAAGTATCGTAGTAATCAACTAAAAAAGTCAACATTTTTTTAGCCATTCGAACATCACCACCACTTAAGGTTGAAATTTGCTTGAAAATTTCTGGATCGCTAATATGATTATTGAATTCAAATTGATTTAAGGATTCTAAACCACTAATTAATTCCTCATGACTTACCGGTTCAAGATTGAATAATAAAAGTCGTGAACGAAGGGCAGCATTAACTGCAAAATATGGATTTTCTGTAGTAGTCCCAATTAAATAAATAGTATCAGTTTCTAAAAATGGTAATAAATAATTTTGTTTAACTGTATCTAACCGATGAATTTCATCCATAATAATAATAATTTTCCCATGCATTTTTTGTAATTTAATAACTTCTTTAAGTTCGTTAATTTTCATTGTTGCGGCATTAAGTTTAAAAGCGCTAATTGTTAAACTATCAGCAATAATTTGGGCTAATGTTGTTTTTCCAATTCCCGGATTTCCATATAAAATCATTGAACAAGGTTTTTGCGTTGTAATTATTCGATTAATTGGTTTGCCGGAATCAAGTAAATGCTTTTGACCAATATAATTTGTAAGTTCCATTTTCCTCCTAAGTTTAAAAAAATGAATTCTAATGAATTCATTTTTAATAATTAATTTGCTTTTTCTTCATCATTATCTTCTGGTGATTTATTATTTTGATCACTTTGCGGATTTGCGTTTTCACTAACTTTATATTTACTTTCAACGTAATTAGCAACATTAATGTATGCTGTTAAAAATAAAGGTGCGATAAATAAGAAAATCGCAACAATCGCAAATGTCTTTTTAATATTTTTTCTTTTTTTCATGTAAACTCCCACTAAATTTTAATTTTTTTAACCTGTAATTTTGTAATCATTGTCCAACCAAGTAAAAAGGTAATACCAATAATGATATATTGATTGGTAATGATGTTAATAAAAAATGCTAATACTGGTCCTGCAATGGTAATTGGTAAACCAATATAATAATCAACTGCTTGATTATTATGACGTGATTTAGTTGCAGAAAATCTGGCTAGTCGATAAATGCCAGCCCAGATAAAAAATGCACTAGCAATTAAAAAGATAAAGTTATAGGATACCTGATTATTAACATGGAGTAATATAAGAGAAGGAGTAATTCCGAAGTTGAATAAATCACATAATGAATCGGTAATTTCACCGAAAATGTGTGCTTCAGATGTATTTTCTCCATACATTCGTGCATATTTACCATCAAACATATCCATAATTGCGGCAATAAAAATAGCAATCGTAATGATTAAAGGATCATATGTATAAATACTGAAGATTACAATTAATACTGAACTCCATGATATTATATTTCCTAAGTTTTTTTTCATATTTTCTCCTAAAAAATATTATAACACATATAATGTCGGAAATAAAAAAACATTAGATTTTAATATTAAAAACATATTTCCGGAAAAAATTTGGTATAATTATGCTAGTAACATTATGAGGAGTACAATGAAGAAAATTAAGAAGTTGTTTGATATTGATAAAAAATATTTAAAAAAATACTCAAATTTAGCTGATGAAGTGTTAAATTTGGAAGAAGAATATCGTAATTTATCTAATAAAGAACTACAAGCTAAAACAGAAGAATTAAGTACACGTTTAGCTGAGGGACAAACAATCGATCAAATTAAAATCGAGGCGTTTGCAACTGTCAGAGAAGCGGCGTATCGAACTACGGGAATGCAACCATTTAAAGTACAATTAATGGGAGGATTTGCGTTATTAGACGGAAATATTGCCGAAATGAAAACCGGTGAAGGAAAGACTTTAACGTCAACATTACCTGTGTATACAATGGCCTTAGCGAAAAAAGGGGTTCATGTTATTACGGTAAATGAATATTTAGCAAGTCGTGATGCAAAAGAAATGGGAATTGTATACGATTTTTTAGGAATTACGACAGGACTAAATTTACGCGATTTAACGGTTGAAGAAAAAAAAGCAGCTTATAATGCCGATGTAACATATACAACAAATAGTGAGTTAGGATTTGATTATTTACGTGATAATATGGTAATGACACGTGAAGCACGTGTTCAACGTGGATTAGAAAATGCTATTATTGATGAGGTCGATTCAATCTTAATTGATGAGGCACGTACCCCACTTATTATTTCGGGAAGTGAGAAAAAATCACATAATATGTATCGTCAAGTAAATGCACTTGTAAGTAACTTTAAAGCAGAAAAAGACTATACAGTTAATGTTAAAGATAAAGTAGCAAATTTAACTGATAGTGGAATTGAAAAAGTAGAACATACTTTTGGTTTAAAAAATTTATATGATGTAGAAAATTCGGTAATTACTCATGCCATTAACCAAGCATTACATGCAAATGCAATTATGGAACGTGATGTTGATTATGTAGTACAGAATAATCAAGTAGTTATTGTTGACCAATTTACAGGTCGTACAATGGAAGGACGAGTTTATTCTGATGGATTACATCAAGCAATCGAAGCTAAAGAAAACGTAACAACGCAAAAAGAAACTAAAACAATGGCAACAATTACGTATCAAAATTTCTTTAGATTATACAATAAATTATCAGGGATGACCGGGACAGCAAAAACTGAAGAAGAAGAATTCCAAAAAACGTATTCAATGGATGTTGTACAAATTCCAACAAATAGACCTGTTATTCGACGTGATAATGATGATATGTTATTTGCAACAAAATCAGCAAAACAAAAATACATGTTAAATTTAATTAAAACACGTCACGAATTAGGACAACCAATTTTAATTGGTACTGTAGCAATCGAATCAAGTGAAGAAATTTCTAATTTCTTACGTGAATCACGAATTAAACACCAAATCTTAAATGCAAAACATCACGAACAAGAAGCAGAAATTATTGCTAATGCTGGTCAAAAAGGTGCAGTTACGATTGCAACAAATATGGCAGGTCGTGGTACCGATATTAAACTTGCAGAAGAAGTAAAAGATTTAGGAATGCATAAAAATGAAATTACCGGAATTGAAGAGCAAGTTGGAGGTTTATTAATTATCGGTACAGAACGTCATGAGTCACGTCGTATTGATAATCAATTACGTGGACGTAGTGGGCGTCAAGGAGATGCCGGAGAAAGTTTCTTCTTTATCTCATTTGAAGATGATTTATTACGTCGATTTGCCGGAGAACGTGCACAAAAGATTTTACAATCTTTAAATACAGGAGATGAGCCAATTTCACAATCAATTTTAACAAAACGTGTTTCAGCTGCTCAAAAGCAAGTTGAAAGTGTTAACTATGATATTCGTAAAACTTTATTAAAATATGATGATGTTTTACGTGAACAACGTGAGGTTATGTATTCACAACGTGATTATGTAATTGATAGTGAAAATATTGTTGGTGAAACTAAAGAAATAATTAATAATTATTTAGAAAACTTAGTTAAATATCATCAAGATCGTAATTCAATTAATACATTGAATGAAATTGTCAATACGAATCTTGTGAAAACACCAATTAAATTAGATGAATCAGCAGATATATTAGCTCAAATTAAAAAGATAACTGACGCTGAATTTGATGATAAAGTTATTAAACACGGTGAAGAAGTTATGCATGAATATTGTAAAACGGTAATCATTAAAGTGATGGATGAAGCTTGGATTAATCATATCGATGAAATGCAAGTATTACGTGAATCAGTTGGTTTACGTGGTTATGGACAAATTGATCCATTACAAGAATATCAACGAGATGGTCGTGAAATGTTCTCAGATATGATTGATTCTGTTGAGGCAGAAATGGTTAAATATATCTTAAAAGGTGAATTACAAACGCGTGCCCAACGTGAAGCAATGATGGCAAAATTACGTTCAGAGCATACACAAACAGTAGCAAAACGTAAAGAAACAATAGTTAATAAGGAAGAAAAAATTGGACCAAATGAACCATGTCCATGTGGAAGCGGTAAAAAATATAAAAAATGTCATGGATCACCAGCAGCGTAAGATTAATGGAAATTTATGAATTGAAAAAAGCTTTAGATAAAATGACAGTGAATTTTCGTTCACTTGTTGCTAAAGTAGATTTAAATAAAATGAATGAAGAATTGGGAGAATTAACAAAATTGATTAATGCTCCCAATTTTTGGGATAATCCGAAAACCGCTGCTCCAATAACGAAAAAACAACAAGAAATTGAAAAATTATTAACAAAGACGGAAAAAATTAAAGAAGCAATTAGTGAATTTGAATTATTAATTGAAATGCACGAAGTTGGTGAATTGAGTTTAGAAGAGTTAAATAGTGAGTTTGAATTATTAGAACAAGAATTTATGGATTTTGAAATCAGTATATTGCTAAGTGGTGAATACGATGATAACAATGCAATCTTAGAAATTCATCCGGGAGCCGGAGGAACTGAATCACAAGATTGGGCAAACATGTTATACGATATGTATATGAAATACTTTAAAGCTAGTGGTTTTAAAGCAACGGTGTTAGACTATCAGGTTGCTGATGTAGCAGGAATTAAATCAGTAACAATTGAAATTAGTGGTGAGAAAGCATATGGAAAAATGCGCGGAGAAAATGGAATTCATCGTTTAGTGCGAATTTCACCATTTGATTCTAGTGCCAAACGTCATACGTCATTTGCATCGGTAAAAATTATGCCAGTAATTACTGAAAATAATGAAATTGAAATTAACGATAATGATTTGAAAATTGATGTTTATCGTTCATCTGGTGCTGGAGGACAGAGTGTAAATACAACAGATTCAGCAGTAAGGATTACCCATTTACCGACAAAAACAGTTGTTACTTGTCAAAATGAACGAAGTCAAATTCAGAACCGTGAACAAGCAATGAAAATTTTATTGGCAAAATTAACAGAAAAAAAATTACAAGAACAAGAAGAAGAAAAAGCTCGTTTAGCGGGAATTGAACTTAGTAATGGATGGGGAAGTCAAAAACGTAGTTATGTATTACACCCATACAAAATGGTTAAGGATCATAATACTGGATATGAATCTTCGCAAGCGGAAAAAGTCTTGCAAGGAGATATCGAACAATTTTTATATCATAATTTACTTGATAATTAGACTTTGGATTATTCCAAAGTTCTTTTTTTTATGTAACAATCTTTTTTAAAAAATAATGCACAAAAAAAATGTGCAGTAAATTTGACAAATGTTTTAACGTGTGTTATCATTAAATTGTGGAGGTAAAAATGAAGATAGATAATTTAAAAAAATATGCAGTAAATATTAACGAAAAAGCGCGTGAAAATAAATTGGATTTAGTAATTGGGCGTGAAAATGAGATTAGTAGTATTATTCGAATTTTATCACGTAAGGCTAAAAACAATCCAATTTTAATTGGGCAACCTGGTGTTGGTAAAACGGCAATTGTTGAAGGACTTGCTCTACGAATTATTAATAATGATGTACCAAGCGTTTTAAAAGGAAAAGAAATTTATGCTTTAGATTTAGGAGCATTAGTAGCAGGAGCTAAATTTCAAGGAGAATTTGAAGAACGATTAAAAGCGGTAATGGAAGAAGTTAGTACCAATAAGGACAAAATCATTTTATTTATTGATGAAATTCATATGATTATTGGAGCTGGTAAAACTAGCGGAAGTATGGATGCTGCTAACTTATTAAAACCAATGCTTGCTCGTGGTGAGTTAAATTGTATTGGGGCAACAACATTAAATGAATATCGTGAAAACATTGAAAAAGATTCTGCGTTTGAACGTCGTTTTCAAAAAATTATTGTACAAGAACCATCAGAAAAAGAAGCGTTAACAATTTTACGTGGAATTAAAAGTGGTTTTGAAATGTTCCACCAAGTTAAAATTACTGATGAGGCATTAGTCACTGCTGTTGAAGCATCGAATCGCTATATTGCTGATCGATTTTTACCAGACAAAGCAATCGATTTGATTGATGAGGCAAGTGCTAATTTAAATGTGCAGTTAAATTCAGAACCAGAGGCGCTTGAAAAATTAAAGCGTGATAAATTTAATTTAGAAGTTGAGCGTAAATCACTTAAGAATGAAAAAGGTCAAAAAGAAGTGGTTGCTGATTTAGATCAAAAAATTAAAAAATTAACAAGTGAAATTAAAACATTAGAGACTAAATGGAAAGAAGAACAAGCAAAACAAAAGCAATTAAATGAAAAAGCACTTAAGTTACGTCAAGCAAAAATTAAATTAAAAGAAGCAAAAAATAATTTAGATTATGAAACTGCTGCTAAATATGAATATGATATTATTCCTAAACTAACTAAAGAAATTGAAAATACAAACGTAGATGATAATGAAGAACGTTTATTAAATAATACAGTTGATAAACAAAGTATTTATAATATAATTGCACGTTTGACTAATATTCCATTAGAAAAGTTAGTTAAGACGGAAAAAGAAAAATTGTTACAACTTGAAGAAAAATTTGGTAAACGAGTTATTGGACAAAAAGAAGCAATAAAAAGCGTTACCGACGCAATTATTCGTAGTAAAGTTGATTTGAATGATCCAAATCGTCCAATCGGTTCATTTTTATTCTTTGGTCCAACCGGAGTAGGGAAAACTGAAGTCGCTAAGACAATCGCTAGTGAACTTATGGATGATGAACACAAAATTATTCGCATTGACATGAGTGAATATATGGAAAGTCATGCAGTTGCAAAACTTATTGGTGCTCCTCCAGGTTATGTAGGTTATGAACAAGGTGGGTATTTAACCGAAATGGTTCGGAGAAATCCTTATTCAGTTGTATTATTTGATGAGATTGAAAAAGCACACCCAGAAGTACTAAATATTTTATTACAAATATTAGATGAAGGGACTTTAACTGATTCCCGTGGAAATGAAGTTAATTTTAAAAATACAA
Organism: Mollicutes bacterium SLUWU-24; assembly: GCA_049070185.1. GTDB lineage: Bacteria > Bacillota_I > Bacilli_A > UBA3375 > UBA3375 > CAZFWW01. The sequence continues at coordinate 306,470 of JBLYTW010000001.1, forward strand.
TTATTATAATGACAACAAATATTGGTTCAAATCAAATCCTTGATAATCCTGAGATTGAATTAAATGAATTAAGACGTGAAATTTTAACATATATTAAACCAGAAATTTATAACCGAATTGATACGGTAATTAAATTTAATCCATTAGCAGTTGCAGATTATCACCAAATATTTGAATTACAATTAACTAAATTACAAAACCGTTTAAGTATGAGTCATCAAATTAAACTTGTGTGGACAACGGAAGCAATTAACCAAATGACAACGGAAGTGTATTCTAAAACATTTGGTGCCCGTCCAATCAAGCGTTATATTCAAAGTGAGATTGAGAATAATATTGCTCGTGAAATATTGAAACATGAAGTAATTAAAGAAATTGAAATAATTAATGATAATAATGAAATTAAAATCGTTGTAAAACCTGTTTAGATATAATTCTAAATAGGTTTTTTTAAATTAATAAAATGCTTAAACATGTAAAGATAATAATAAAAAGTATGTTATAATAAAGTAAGAATTAAAAGTTTTATTGAATAAATTTTAAAACTTATGAATTGTTATTAATATAATTAATAAGTGGAATAATAATGAGTGTTTAAAAGTAATTTGGGATTGATTGAGAAATAATAAAATAAGTAAAAGGACGAAAATGAAAAAAATATACGAAGCAAAAGATCTGGTAAAAAAGTATAAAAATGGGGAAGAAGAATTATACGCACTAAATCATGTTAGTGTAAGTTTTAATGCTGGGAAAATTAATACAATTCTTGGTCCAAGTGGAAGTGGAAAGACAACATTACTTAATATGTTGAGTGGCTTAGATCAAGTTGATAGTGGATCAATTATATTTGAAGGAATGGATATTGCAAAAATGAGTGAAAAACAAAAAACAATATATCGACGTAATAATATTGGTTTTATTTTTCAAAGTTACAACTTGATTTCAACATTAACTGTTCGAGAAAACGTTGAACTTGGTCAAAAATTAAGTGAAAATCCTTTGGCAATTGAAGATGTAATTGAACAAGTAGGATTAAGTGAACACATTGATAAGTTTCCTCATCAATTAAGTGGAGGACAGCAACAACGGGTAGCAATTGCTCGAGTTTTAGTAAAAAATCCAAAAGTTATTTTTTGTGATGAACCAACAGGTGCATTAGATGAAAAAAGTGGAAGAAATGTGTTGAGACTTCTACAAGATTTAAATACAAAGTATCAAACAACATTAATTATGGTAACTCATAATGCAAATATTGCTGACATGTCACATAAAATTGTTCATTTTAATAGTGGAATAATTGTTGATGAAATTGAAAATGAACAAATTATGTCGGCATTAGAAATTGAGTGGTCATAATGGTAAGCAAAATTGTCTTTCGAAGCTTAAAGAAAAATGGAAAATTATTTGCAGCAATTTTTGTGTTGTTTACTTTAGCAACAGTTATCATTTCACTTAGTGATTTGACGTACAATAATTTGGATCGTAGTAACAGTGTATTTAAAGAAGATAGTAATCGTGAAGACTTTCGGGCATATTATGCAAATGATTTTAACGAAGACGCAGCTGATGCGGTTGCGAAGATTGATGATAAATATAATTTAACAAGTGAAGATGTTACATATATTCGTGAAGAAGGAAATGCGGATTATGTGGTTAATGTCTATCCGTATGAAACAGACCAAAAGTTTGATAAATTAACATTAGCGCAAGGGCGATATCCGCAAAAAAGTGGAGAAATCGCTGTAACTGAAGCATTATTTGAAAATAATGAAATGAAATTAAATGATCAAATAAAAGTTTCGGGAAAATCATATAAAATTGTCGGGACAGTTTATGCCCCAGAATATACAATGCCTTGGGATTTACAAGCAAAAGGTTCAAGTTTGGGTCCGGATATGCAAGGATTTGGAGCAGCATATGTATATGATGAGGATTTTAAAGTTACAGAAGATGCAACATCATATTACCGTTTTCAGTTTAATGATACTAAAACCGAAAGTGAAAAAAAGCAAATTCGTGATGAAATAAGTGAAAATTATAATGTTCAAATTCCGCAACTGGATGCCAGTGGTAATATTCAAATTGATAATAATGGTGTATTGATAACAAAAGAATTTGCAATTTTCAAAGTGATTCCAAGTAGTTTAAATATGACCCTTACAGCAATTGATATGGATGTAAGTTCAGGAAAAACAATGTTTAATATTTTAGGAGCAATAATTATGATGTTGGCATTAGCATTAACGGTTATTTTAATGCAAACAATTTTTAAATCTCAACGTCGTGAAATCGGTATTTTAAAAGCTGAAGGAATAACAAATCGTGAATTGAAAATCAGTTATCTTGGTTATTTAGGTGCCGCATTAATTTTTGCCCAAATTACCGGAGTGGTAATTGCATCATTTACAGCTCCAATCTTAACCGGAACATTTATGGATTATTATTCATTTCCACTAATTGATCAAACAAGAGCAGTTTATGGACCATTGATTTCTAAATTAGTAATAATTTTAATTGTCGTAATGATTGCAGTATATTTAGTTGCGGTTAATCCGCAATTGAAAAAAAGAGTATTAATGTTAATTAAAAATATTGATACGGAGAAAAATCCAAAATTGAATATAAGTAAATTAACTAAAAAATTAAGTTTTGCTCGCAAGTATCAAATTAATATTTTAATTCGAAATTTTTCAAAAACATTATTGCTAATTTTTGGAATAATTGTATCTTCATTTCTATTATTACAAGGTACGTTAATTTTAAACGGAATTAATAATATTACAAATATATTTAATGATGGAACAATTAATTACAATTATATTGCGTTATACGACACATATCAACCAGAACGAACAGTTGATACAGCATTAAGCGTTAAAACGAATATCGATAATAATGATGAAACAAAAGTAGAATTATTTGGTTTTGATCCAAATACAAAAATGATGAATTTAAAAACAACAGCAAACAAACCATTAGATCAACAAAAATATCAATCAGGTGGGGTAATTAGTGATCGATTAGCCCAAAAATTAGAAGTTGAAATTGGTGATGAATTAACAGTGATTAATCCATATCAGCAAGATAAAACAATTAAAATAAAAGTTAATGAAATTGTTTCTGATCCATTAAATGAGCGAATATATTTGGACTTAGATCAACTCCAATCACTATTAAATTTAAAAAACGAAAAAGTTAATATTGAAATGGGAGATAATAAAACCGAAAAAGAAGTATTGGCAAATGATCAAAACGCAACGTATTTAAAAGTTGATGATTTATCTAAACAATTAGATGATCAAATGGAAATAGTTTATAAAATTGTTGGTATCATAACAATAATTGCTTCGATTGTAGCCGTTGTGACTTTAATAACAATAACGATTATTATAATTAATAATAATCGAAAAACAATATCGGTTATGAAAGTACTTGGTTATACTAATCGAGAAATTAAAAGAATAATAACAGCTCCATATCGCATAATTGTAATAGTTGTTTATTTTGCAAGTATTCCTTTAATTCAAAAATTAATTACTAGTTTGATTTATGCAGCTTTTGCTGATGCTGATTTCCAACTTAATGTTCAAATTGATTTGCAATTTGCATTGTTAGGATTTATCGTTATATATTTAATATATGAAATTAGTATGTATTTTGCATATCGAGTAATTAAGAAAATTAGTTTGGCGGAAAGCTTAAAAGTAGATGAATAAGAATAAGTAAAAGAAGAGGACAAAAAATGGTACGATTATTAAAATTACTAATTGCCCTTATAATATCAGTTTGGTTAACGATTTATTTACAAGATACATTAATAATTAGAGTAATTACACAAATAATCGGTGTTGTAATTTGGTTGGGGATTTTAGGGAGTGACCAAGAATTTTATTTTAAAACAACATGGTTAATTATAATTTTAATCAACCCGTATGCGGGGTTGATTTTATATATTGCTTTTGGCTTTGATTATCGTTCAAAGCGAGTATATACTCGAAAAATTAAAGGTGAAGAACGTTTTTTGAAATACAAAAACCAAATTACTGAAGAAAATTATGTTAATAAATGGGAACGGATTTTGATTAATTTAGGTGAAAGACAAATTTATCAAAATAACAAATTAACTTTACTTGAAAATGGTGAAAAGAAATTTGAAATATTGAAAGAAAAAATAAAAACAGCAGAAGTATATATCCATTTAGAGTATTATATTATTCGTGAATCAAAAATATGGGATGAAATAGTGTTATTATTAAGTGATGCAGCTGATCGAGGGGTTAAAGTCCGAGTAATGTGTGATGGAGTTGGATCACTGCAATTAACAAAGAAGAATTTTAATTATTATCGAAAATTAGGAATAGAAATATATAAGTTTTCTGATGTAAAAAATCCGGCATATAATGATAAGTTAAATTTACGAAATCACCGGAAAATTGCAATAATTGATGGTAAGTATGGATTTGTCGGTGGAATTAATATTGCTGATGAATATATTGGTAAAAGTGAGAAGTATGGAACATGGCATGATACACATTTGATGATTCAAGGTGAAGTGATTAGAGAATTGGCATTAACATTTGCTAAAGATTGGTATTATGAAACAAAAGATGATATATTGACAAATAAAGAAGATATCTATTTTAATTTTCCTAACCAGGGGGGGAATGATAATGTTCAAATTTTAGCAAGTGGTCCTGATAATAAAGAATTTTCAATTAAAGATGTTTACTTTAAATTAATTGCCGAAGCTAAAGATGAAGTTGTTATTATGACCCCATATTTAGTTCCGGATTATGAATTATTGCGTTCAATGATTACTGCAGCTAAAAATAAGGTGAAAATTAAAGTAATTGTTCCAGGTAAACCCGATAAATTAGTTGTAGGAATAATTAATCGCTCATATTATGATGATTTATTAAATGCAGGGATTGAAATTTACGAAGTTAAACAAACTTTTGTTCATTCAAAAGTAATGATTGTTGACAATGAATTAGCAGTAATAGGAACAACAAATTTAGATTTTCGTAGTTTTAATTTAAATTTTGAAATTACAGCTTTTACTAATAGTAAAGATGTTATAAGTGATTTACAAAAAATTGCTAAAAAAGATTATAATAATAGTAGGAAAATAGATTACGAAGAATGGCAAAATCGTTCAATTTTTACGCATTTAATCCGCAAGGCAATCCAATTGTTTGCCCCATTCTTTTAAAAAGGAGTATATGGTTATGTTATTACAACACTTAGAAGCTGCTCGTGAATTTCATCAGCATTTTGGTTTACAATTGAAAAATTGTAGCCAAACTGAGATGTTTGAACGAAATAATTTACTATTAGAAGAGATAGGTGAATTGCAAACAGAGATTTTAGCAAATAATCAAGAATTGTTACAAAGTGAAGCAATCGATGTATATTATATTATTTTGGGGAACTTTGTTGCTTTTGGTTATACCGAATTACCAAAAGTGGAAAGTGAAAAATTTACAATGGAAAGATTGGTGTTTAATGCATCAAAGTTAGCTCAAGCAACACGTAAGCGTTTTGATGATGAAGGTTATAATCAGGAATTTCTTGAACTTAATTTGCAAATAATTGGAATGATTAAAAGTTTATTTACAACAGATAGCGAATTAAATCAGCTATTTACAAAGCATCATCTTAAAGCAATGAATAAAAAAAGAAAAAAAATTGGTGATTCGTACGTAATATCAAATTTTCATTAACAAAAAATTAATCCAACTAATGAATTGATTTTTAAAGGAATTAAATTTAGGGTTAGATTTAAATAGATTTTCTATTGATTCAAATGATTTTAAATATAAATGGGACATTAAACGAGATTTATATGATTGCTATGTACTTCAATCACGTGAAAAACAAAGAAATACTTTAGAATAACAACAGTATCAAGTATGGTAAAGAAATATAATGTATCGTATGAAGAATTTGTAAAAGGTGCTAATGAATTATTTGATCATTTAGACACTAGAATTTTGATATAGAGTTTACAACGAAAGATTTAGAAGATGAAATGGAATTTTATAATTTGGAATATAATTATAATTTAACAAGACAAAGATTAGAAGTAAAAGGATTGAGAAAAATAATAGAGAAAAATAGTTCATTACATAGTAATGAACTATTAGTAAAAATGTATTTTTATTAGTGAAGTGAGTTGGGAAAAGGAGAAAATATGAAGCATTTTAAATTAACAAAAGAAACAAAAATAATATTGGGAAAAACACTTTACAGAATAGAAGCTACAATCGACAGTGAATTTGCTAAAAAAGGTGATAAAGGTGGTTTTGTAGAAAAAGAAGATAATTTATCAGATAATGCATGGATATATGGAAATGCTAAGGTATATGAAAATGCTGAGGTATATGAAAATGCTGAGGTATATGAAAATGCTAAGATATATGGTAATGCCTGGGTATTTCATAGTGCTAGGGTATTTAATGATGCTATGGTATTTGGTAATGCAAGAGTATATGGTAATTCATGAATATATGGCAATGCAAAAGTATATGGTGATGTTGAGTTATATGGTTTTGCACATGTATATGGAGAATTGAGCAAAAATAAAAATATTATTTGGTTACCTAAAGTTGATAGCAGAGTGGGAACTATAACATACAATATTGAAATTGATCAGATAGTGTGGGATCGCTTCAGCGGGAATTTGAAAGAATTTGAAAAAAAGTAAAAGGTGAATATGATGAAAGTAATATACATTATAAAGAATGTATATTATTTATACAATTATGCAAATTAAGAAAAGAAGAAGAAAAAAGAATGATAATAAAACATTTATTATATGTATTGAAAAGTATATTATAAATGTTTTAGATCATAATGATTTCATATAGTTATAGAAAATGGTTATTCAGAAGAAAATCAGAAAGAAACCAAAAATAAAATAGAAGATTCAAGAATATACATATCCTGACGGTTCAATAAATTAGTATGGAATGCAGGAAAGGGTCCAATTAAGGAGTTACTAAGGTTTACATAGGGGTTCATTAGATATTGCTCATGGGTATCACTCAGCAAAGTATAAACATGAGTTTAAAATACATTAAACAACCCTTCATGTCCTTTAGAACTAATGTATTATACAAAAAGATTAATTATAATAATTATAAATAAAGTGATAATTTGTTAGAATAACTTCGAGGAGGAATTATGCGAAGATTCATAAATTCATTTATTGGAATAATCTTTTTTATAATCGCAATGATTGGGGTAGTATTACCAGTTTTACCAACAACCCCAATATTATTATTAAGTGCAATCTTTTTTGCAAGAGGAAGTAAAAGAATTGACAATTGGTTTAAAGGAACAAAAATTTATCAAAAACATTTAGCAGATTTTATTGCAAATCGAGAAATGGAATTGAAATCAAAAATGTATACATGTTTATTGGCAACAATTATTATGATGTTTCCTTTATTTCGCCTTGAGAGCCTTTGGGCTAAAGCGATAATAATTGGATCGTTATTTTTTGAATATTATTATTTTACTTTTAAAATTAAAACTAAACAAAGAATTGAAAAGTAATATTGTTACATGACATGGGGTGTGCTATTTTTATAAAATTACTTGCATTTATTAAAAAGAGTGTTATAATACATTTGTGACATAACATGGGGCGTGCTAAATAAAAAACTTATCACAGAACATGGGGTGTGTCAAAATGTTGAATTTATTTGACAATAATTAAAATTTAAAGTATAATCATAGCGGGTATTTAAGCGAAAGTAAATAACCAGACAAAAAAGAAAATGAAAGGAGCCAAAATGCCTACAATTAATCAATTAGTAAGAAAAGGGAGAAAAGATAAAGTAAGAAAATCAAAATCTCCAGCATTAAACATTGGGTTTAACTCACTTAAAGGTGAAAATACAAAACAAAACTCACCACAAAAAAGAGGGGTTTGTACTCGTGTTGGAACAATGACACCACGTAAACCGAACTCGGCGTTACGTAAATATGCTCGTGTACGTTTATCAAACGGACTAGAAGTTACAGCATATATTCCAGGAATCGGTCACAACCTACAAGAACACTCTGTTGTGTTATTAAAAGGTGGACGTACAAAAGATTTATCAGGGGTACGTTATAAAGTAATCCGTGGTACATTAGATACTGCAGGAGTTAACGGTCGTATGCAATCACGTTCTAAATACGGTGCTAAAAGACCTAAATAAGAAGTAAAGAAAAATTAATATTATGAAAGGAGAAACGATATGCCTCGTAAAGGAAAAATCGCAAAAAGAGAAGTATTAGCAGATCCAATTTACAATTCGAAAGTTGTTTCAAAATTAATCAATAAATTAATGGTTGATGGTAAAAAACAAACTTCAGAAAAAATTATCTATGGTGCTTTTGAAATTATTAAAGAACAAACGGGAAATGAACCATTAGAAGTATTCGCTGCTGCAATGGAAAATATTTCACCACTTTTAGAAGTAAAAGGTCAAAGAATTGGGGGGACTAACTACCAAATTCCAATGGAAGTTTCAGAATTACGTCGTGAAACTTTAGGACTTAGATGGTTAGTTAACTATTCACGTTTACGTAATGAAAAAACAATGGAATTACGTTTAGCTAAAGAAATTATGGACGCTGCAAACGGACAAGGTGCATCTGTTAAGAAAAAAGATGATACTCACCGTATGGCTGAAGCAAATAAAGCATTTGCTCACTACCGTCGTTAATTAAAAAATATTAAGGAGAAATGATGGCAAGAGAATTTAGTTTAGAAAATACTCGTAATATCGGAATCATGGCCCACATCGATGCAGGTAAAACTACAGCTACTGAGCGTATTTTATACTACACTGGTAAAGTGCATAAAATCGGTGAAACTCACGATGGTGAGTCACAAATGGACTGGATGGAACAAGAACAAGAACGTGGTATTACAATCACTTCTGCTGCAACAACAGCACAATGGAAAGGTAATCGTATTAACATTATCGATACTCCAGGTCACGTTGACTTTACAGTAGAGGTAGAACGTTCTTTACGTGTACTAGATGGTGCCGTAGCAGTATTAGATGCCCAAAGTGGGGTAGAGCCACAAACAGAAACTGTTTGGCGTCAAGCAACAACTTACGGGGTACCTCGTATTGTATTTGCTAACAAAATGGATAAAATTGGAGCTGACTTCAAATATTCATTAGAAACATTAGATAGTCGTTTAGCTGCAGATGCGCACGCTATTCAATTACCAATCGGTGCTGAAGCTGATTTTGATGGAATCGTTGATTTAGTTGAAATGAAAGCATATCACTATAATGATGATTTAGGGGAAGATATCTCAGAAATCGCAATTCCAGAAGATATGCAAGAAGAAGCTGAAATGTATCGTGAAGAATTAGTTGACGCTGTAGTTAACTATGATGATGAATTAATGGAAAAATACTTAGAAGAAGGAGAAATTTCAGTTGAAGAATTAAAATCTGGAATCCGTAAAGCTGTATTAACAGGTGAATTCTTCCCAGTATTATGTGGTTCAGCATTCAAAAATAAAGGTGTTAAATTATTATTAGACGCAATCGTTGAATATTTACCAGCACCAACTGATATTGAAGCAATTACAGGTGTTTTACCTAATGGAGAAGAAGATACTAGACCATCTAGCGATTCAGAACCATTTAGTGCCTTAGCATTCAAAATCATGACAGATCCATACGTAGGGAAATTATCATTCTTCCGTGTGTACTCAGGTACATTAAAATCAGGATCATATGTTTATAACTCAACTAAAGGGAAAAAAGAACGTGTTGGACGTATCTTACAGATGCACGCTAACTCACGTGAAGAAATCTCTGAAGTATACGCAGGAGATATCGCTGCAGCTGTAGGTCTTAAAGATACTACAACAGGTGATACAATCTGTGATCAAGCACACGAAATTATTTTAGAATCTATGGAATTCCCAGAGCCAGTAATTTCAGTTGCAATTGAACCAAAAACTAAGAGTGACCAAGATAAAATGGGTATCGCTTTACAAAAATTATCAGAAGAGGATCCAACATTCAGAACTTATACTGATCACGAAACAGGACAAACAATTATTTCAGGAATGGGTGAATTACACTTAGACGTATTAGTTGACCGTATGAAACGTGAATTTAAAGTAGAAGCAAACGTTGGTGCTCCACAAGTATCTTACCGTGAAACATTCAAAAAAGAAGCAGATGCTGAAGGTAAATACATTAAGCAATCTGGTGGACGTGGACAATATGGTCACGTAGTAATGACATTTACTCCACAAGAACCAGGTGAAGGATTTGAATTTGAAAACGCAATCGTTGGGGGAGTTATCCCACGTGAATATATTGGATCAGTTGAAGCTGGTTTAATTGAAGCAATGAAAACAGGTGCATTAGCAGGTTATCCATTAATCGATGTTAAAGCTAAGTTACACTTCGGTTCATACCACGATGTGGATTCAAACGAACAAGCATACCGTATCGCTGCTAGTATGGCAATGAAAGATGCATATAAATCATGTGATCCAGTACTATTAGAACCATTAATGAAAGTTGATGTTGTTACACCTGATGAGTACATGGGAGATGTAATGGGAGATATTTCTTCACGTCGTGGACAAATCCAAGGACAAGAAAATCGTGGTAATGCGTTAGTAATTTCAGCATTCGTTCCATTATCAGAAATGTTTGGATATGCTACAACTTTACGTACTTTAACGCAAGGTCGTGCAACTTATTCAATGGTTATGGATCACTATGAAGAGTGTCCAGCAAACATTGCTAAGGAAATTCAAGAAAAAAACAACGCATAATTAAAAAAATAGTTGAAATATTCAGTAAAATTTAGTATCATATATAATGAAAATATAAATTAGAGGAGGCTATAATGGCAAAAGAAAAATTTGATCGTTCAAAAGAACACGTTAACGTTGGTACTTTAGGTCACGTAGATCACGGTAAAACAACATTAACTGCAGCTATTACAAACGTATTAGCAAAAAAAGGTGGAGCAGAAGCTCAAGCTTATGATGAAATCGATGGTGCACCAGAAGAAAGAGAAAGAGGGATCACTATCTCAACTGCACACGTTGAGTATGAAACTGAAACTCGTCACTATGCACACGTTGACTGTCCAGGTCACGCCGATTATGTAAAAAACATGATTACAGGTGCAGCACAAATGGATGGTGCTATCTTAGTAGTAGCAGCAACTGACGGACCTATGCCACAAACTCGTGAGCACATCTTATTATCAAACCAAGTAGGGGTACCAAAAATGGTAGTATTCTTAAACAAATGTGATATGGTTGATGATGAAGAGTTAATCGAATTAGTAGAAATGGAAGTTCGTGAATTATTATCAGATTACGGATATGATGGAGATAATGCACCAGTTATTTATGGTTCAGCATTAAAAGCATTAGAAGGTGAAGCTGAATGGGAAGAAAAAATCGTTGAATTAATGGACGCTGTAGATAGCTATATCGAAGCACCAGCTCGTGACGTTGATAAAGACTTCATGTTACCAGTAGAAGACGTATTCTCAATTACAGGACGTGGTACTGTTGCTACAGGACGTGTAGAACGTGGACGTTTAGAAGTAAACCAAGAAGTTGAAATCGTTGGTATTAAAGACGAAAAACAAACTGTAGTAGTTACAGGAATCGAAATGTTCCGTAAATTATTAGACTACGCTGAAGCAGGAGATAACGTAGGATGTTTATTACGTGGTGTTGACCGTGAAGGGATTATTCGTGGACAAGTATTAGCTAAACCAGGAACAATTACACCTCATAAAAAATTTAAAGCAGAAGTATACGCTTTAAGTAAAGAAGAAGGTGGGCGTCATACTCCATTCTTCAACAACTACCGTCCTCAATTCTACTTCCGTACAACTGACGTAACTGGATCAATCCAATTACCAGAAGGTACTGAAATGATCATGCCTGGAGATAACACTACATTCACTGTAGAATTAATCAGTCCAGTTGCAATCGAATTAGGAACTAAATTCTCAATTCGTGAAGGTGGTCGTACTGTAGGTGCAGGAACTATCTCAGAAATTATTGAATAATTTTTAGATATATTCAAAAGATGAACTTTGGTTCATCTTTTTTTATTAGTATATATTTGAATATTGATTAATAATTGCTAATTTTTAAAAAAAGTTAACACATTAATATAAAATGTGTTATACTATATTGGTAAAGCCAAAGACGTGGGTACAAACATAAATCCTGCCGAGGTGTCAACTTAATGACATGAACACTATGGTTTTTCGTAGTGTTTTTTTTGGCTAATTTTGAAGGGAGGCATAATGAGTAAAGCAGCTATCGAAATTAAAAAGCAACAAGTAGCTGAGGTTGTTGAAAAAATTAATAATTCAGCAGCAACAGTAGTAGTTCAATATTCAGGTCTTACAGTAGAAGAAATGAAAGAATTACGTAATAACTTAAGAGCAGAAGATGTAGAATTAACAGTTTACAAAAACAACATTTCTACACGTGCATTTAAAGAAGCTAACTTTGAAGGATTATCAGAAGCATTTTCAGGTCCAACAGCAGTAGCATTCTCAAAAGAAGATGTTACAGCAGCAGCAAGAATCTTAAATGATTTTGCTAAGGAACACCCAGCTTTAGTATTAAAAGCAGGTACAATGGAAGATTCTGTTGCAACTGAAGAACAAGTTAAAGAATTAGCAACATTACCAAACAAAGAAGGTATGTTATCTATGTTACTATCTGTATTACAAGCACCAATCCGTGGTCTTGCACAGGTAACACAACAAGTAGCAGATCAAAAAGAAGAAGAATAATTTAAAAAAAGGAGAAATATCATGGCATTCAATAAAGAACAATTTATCGAAGATTTAAAAGCAATGAGCGTATTAGAATTAAATGAAGTAGTTAAAGCAATCGAAGAAGAATTCGGTGTATCAGCAGCTGCACCAGTAGCTGTAGCAGGAGCTGCAGAAGCAGGAGCTGTTGAAGAAGCTAACAAAGATGTAGTATTAGTATCAGCAGGATCAGCTAAATTACAAGTAATTAAAGTAATTAGAGCAATCAACTCAGATTTAGGATTAAAAGATGCTAAAGCAATCGCAGATAACGGTGGAGCAATTAAAGAAAACGTACCAGCAGATGAAGCTAACGAATTAAAAGCTCAATTAGAAGAAGCAGGAGCTACAATCGAATTAAAATAATTAGATTGATTAAGTGTAATTAGGAACCAATTGGTTCCTTTTTCTGATAAGGGGTAATAATATGGATGTAGCAAACGATATGGCAAATATATTTAAAGGCCTAAGTGATCCAGTACGTGTTCGCATTTTACTGGAAATTAATGAAAAAGAATTGAGTGTAAGTGAAATTGTAAATATTTTAGGTGTAAGTCAATCGCTTGTTTCCAATCATTTACGTATTCTTCGTCAGTTACAATTAGTAAAAACGAGAAAGCACAATAAATATGTTTATTATGCTTCAACAGATAATCATGTGATTGAAATGTTAAAGCAGTGCAAAATCCACGTCTTAGAAGGATAAAAGTTCAGTATTATACTGAACTTTTTTTATAAATAGTAGTATATATTAAAACATTATGATATAATGAAATGGAAATATATCTTAAAATGGAGTAAATATGCGAAAAAAATTTTTATCAATCTTTGGACTATCATATTTTGTTAGTGTAGGTTATATGGATCCGGGGAATTGGGCAACAGATTTAGCAGCAGGATCTCAATATGGTTATAAACTAATTTGGGTATTAGTTATGTCAAATATCATTGCAATTATTTTACAATCACTGACAATTTATTTGACAAAATATACTAATTTAGATTTAGCTGAATTGTGTAAAGAAAAATATAGTAAAACGATAAAGTATGTCTTGTGGTTTTTAGCACAAGTAGCAATCGTTGCAACAGATTTAGCTGAATTATTGGGAAGTGCTGTTGCTTTAAAGTTACTATTTAATATACCGATTTTAATTGGGGTAATAATAACGGTGTTGGATGTGTTTTTAATTATGTTTTTAGAAAATAAAGGCTTTAAATACTTACATGCAATTATTGTTACTTTAGTATTAACAATTACACTGTGTTTTATTATCGAATTAGTAATGGTAGGAATTTCTGTACCAGAACTTACTCAAGGATTAGTTCCGCAAATTCCCGATTATAATGCGCTATTAATTGCAATTGGAATGATTGGTGCAACAATTATGCCCCATAATCTATATATGCAATCTGGGATGTTAAAACGTTATAAAGATGAAATTAATCTTAAAGCTGAAATTCGCGATTTAATAGTTGCCTTAAACGGAGCATTAATAGTTAATGGAGCAATATTAATATTAGCAGCCCAAGTATTTAATAAGTCTGGATATCAAGAAGTTGCAAGTATTGAACAGGCATACGTTTTATTAAGCCCACTTGTCGGATTAAAAGCCTCAGCATTATTATTTGGTTTTGCTTTATTATTATCAGGACAAGCTTCAACAATTACTGGAACATTGGCAGGTCAGGTAGTAATGGAAGGATTTTTAGATGTGAAAATTGATCCGAAAAAATTACGTTTAATTACAAGATTATGTGCAATTATTCCAGCAATGATAGTCATTATGATTTTTGGGGAAAAAGAAGTTGATGATTTACTAATCTTATCCCAAGTGATTTTAAGTTTTCAGCTACCATTTGCGCTAATTCCACTTGTAATGGGAATTCGTGATACAAAACTAATGCAAGGTTTTAAAGTGAAACGTTGGTTATATATTGCCTCAATTTGTAGTATTATTATCATTAGTGGATTAAATATTTTATTAGTGATAGAAACAATTATGAAATTAACAGGTAATTATGTATTAACAGTTGGTGGATTATTCTTGTTATTATATAGCTTGATTAGTCTTATCCGCAAATATGATTTAACATAGAATGAAAAGTTACATGAAATTCATGTAACTTTAATAATAATATTAGATAAAAGAAATCCACAAAATGTGGATTTCTTTTATTTATTAACAGGTTTGTTATTTTTTTTCTTATTATAATTTTTTTTAACCGGTTGCTTATGATTTTTCTTTGGAGCTTTATTATTTCCTGAATTATCATTTTTAATTACTTTTGGTGTTTCTTCAATTAAGTTTTCAGGATCATATTTAATTAAATTACAAGAAACAAGTGGCATTTTTTCAGTACGTTCTAAAATATATTCACTCATTTTAGTTGCAAGTGTTGTCTGTAATTCATTAATTTCCATTTTTTTATTTTGGTGATAATGTTCTAAGAAAACAGATTGAATATCACGTAATAATTTTAATGATTCATTAATTACAATGAAACCACGAGTAATAATTTGTGGATATGAAACTAAATTTAATTGATCATCATAGATTGCAGTAAAGATTAAAATTCCATCACTAGCTAATTTATCCATTGTTCCATCAGTTAGGGAAACATTAATATTATTCCCAGAAATGAAGATTGAGTTTCCAGCAACCTCTTTACGGCGAATAAATGGTTTTTTTGCGTTCATATATAAAATATCACCATTATCAATTAAAAAGACATTTTCTTCTTCAATACCTAATAATACAGCAGTTTTCTTATGAGCTTTTAACATGTTGTATGTTCCGTGAATTGGTGCAAAATATTTTGGCTGCCATAATGTTAATAATAGTTTTTGTTCTTCTTGTGAAGCGTGTCCCGAAGCATGAGTTTTAAACATATCGGTATTTTTAATAATCTTACATTCAGTTTTAGCAAGTGCATCAATAACTTTTCCGATTTGATAATTGTTACCAGGAATTGGATTAGAAGCAAAGACAATTGTATCAGTAGAATCTAAAACAATATGCGGATTCAATCCATGGGCAATTCTTGATAATGCTGCTAAACTTTCTCCTTGAGAACCCGTTGAGATAATAACAACTTCACTAGGGTCATAGTTTTTAATTTGTTTTGGCTCAATTAAGTCTTTTGGCTTAATATTAATGTATCCTGTTTTAGTCCCAATTTGTAAGGCATTAACAAGAGAACGACCTAAAATACAAACTTTACGATTATTTTCAAGTGATCCTTCAATAATTTGTTGTACACGGTTAATGTTTGAAGCAAAAGTAGTAAACATAATACGACCTTCAGCTTCTTTAATTAATGTCTTCAAATTCTTTCCAACAGTACTTTCTGATAAACTAAATCCAGGTGTTTGTGCATTTGTACTATCCGAAAGTAAACATAAAACACCTTTATTTGCTAAATGAACCATTTTATGGAAATCAGCAGCTTTTTGTCCTGGTGGAGAAAAGTCTACTTTAAAGTCTCCAGTTGAAACAATATTTCCAAGTGGTGTTTCAAAAAATAATCCTAATGAATCGGGAATTGAGTGGGTTTGACGGAAAGTTTCAATCGTAACATCACCAAATTTCAAAGTAGTTTGATCATTAATTTCAATTATCTTTTGATTTAATTTATGTTCTTTTAACTTTTTCTCAATCATTAATTTAGCAGTAAGTGGTGCATAAATTGCTGGAATATTTAAAGTTTTTAATAAAAAGGGAATTCCCCCAATATGATCTTCGTGTCCGTGAGTAATAAATAAACCACGAATACGTTGTTGATTATTTTTTAAATATTGGTAATTAGGAATAATATAATCTACACCTAATTGATCTTTATCGGGAAATAAAACCCCATAATCAATTACAAATAAATCACGTTTATATTCAATTACATAACAGTTTTTCCCAACTTCTCCTAGACCACCAAGAGCCATAATTTTAATATTTTCATTATTTATAATATTTTTCTTTTGACCATTACGTCGTTTACCCCAACTTTTTTTAGTTGAGGATTTATATTCTTTTTTCTCATTCATGTATTTCTCCTTAATTATATTTAACTTATACGTTTTGATAAACTATAATTATTATATCACAGAGACAATTAGAGATGTTTATTAATATTACTTAACATTATGTTTGCTAGATTTAAATAGTTGTTGCTAACAGCAGCAAAATCTATATTTAAATCTTTACTAAGCCCGATTTCCTCCTTATAACTAGCTACGTTGTACCATTGTAGACATTGGAAAAAACGCCATCCATACAATCGAATATAATCTTCATTAGTTGGATTAGAAAGATAAGTAGCTAAAAGATTTTCAGCCATTGTGAAATCAGTATTCCCAAATGAAGCAATATCATAAATAAAATCATTTGTCCCAGCAAATTCCCAATCGAGTAAAGATAAATTATTATTTTCATCAACAATCATATTTGCAACTTGAGCATCATTATGACAAGGATAGATTGTATGTTGAACTAAATATTTATTAAAAATGGTAATGAATTCTTGTTTAAGTTCAAAATATAATGGGTTGTTTTGGTGATGGATTGCTTCATAATGTTGAAGACGGCTTAAATGATTATAATCATCAGCTAATTTTAAATTTGAATTGTGAAGACGTTTAAGTAAAGTACTAACAATTTCTAAGTCAACATCTTTATCAACAGTTTGTCCTGGAATATATTCAGAAATCTTAATTCCTTCAGTCGGATTAGTAAAGATTGTTCTTGAGTTAATATTTAATTCATCAATAATCGCTAAATTTTTACGTTCTGTAACAAAATTAACAAAGTTTTGGGCTCCGTGTCCGGGAATACGGAAGACAAATTGGTGATTTGTAATCGGATTAATAACATGATACGTAAAATTAGACATTCCCCCAGTAAAACGTTCTTTAATCTCTAAATTTGGATTAATATTTTTTAAAATTTTTTCGTGTTTATTCATAATACTCCTTAGTTATAGTTTATTAATTATTATATCAAGAAACATGTAATAAATACAAGTAAAAAAAAAATAGTAACTGTTTTCAAAAACAAGTTGAAATTAAAATCTCAAAGGAGATTAAATATTTTTGTTATAATAAATACATTAAATTTAGAGAATGGAGAAAATGATGGTAGTTATTTATGGGTATAGTAAGTGTTCAACAGTGAAAAAAGCAATTAAATTTTTAGAAACTAAGCAAATTGCTTTTAATCATATTGATAACGTTGAACAGCGATTGACAGCAGCACAAATTAAGGATATTCATGAAATGAGTAACTTAGACATTAAAAAATTTTTTAATACTTCAGGAATTAAATATCGTGAATTAAATTTAAAAGATAAATTACCGAATATGTCTTTAACTGAAAAATATGAATTACTTGCTAGCGATGGAATGTTAGTTAAACGTCCAATTATCATTAATGGTGAGCAAGTAGTAGTTGGATTCAAAGTAGAACAAGTGGAGGCTATTATATGATATTGAAGGCAGATATTGTCAAGGCAACAAAAATAGCAGCATTACAAAAAGAATTAGAACAATTTAGCGAAAAACCAAAATTACAAATTATTGTTGTTGGAGAGCATAGTGCTAGTAAAGTATATGTTCGTAATAAAGTGAATTTAGCGCAAGAAATTGGGATAGAAGTAGAATTAGTTACTTATCCGGAAACAGTAACTGAAGCTGAAATTTTAAAGGCAATTAACATTGCTAATGATAATGAAGCAGTTACGGGGTTATTTGTCCAATTACCTTTACCAAAACACATTGATGAACAAAAGGTAATTAAAGCAATTAAACCGGAAAAAGATGTTGATGGTTTTACATTAGAAAATATTGGAAAATTATTTATTGGTGATGAAAGTGGATTATTTCCGTGTACAGTTGAAGGAATATTAGATATATTAGATTATTATCAAATTCCTGTTCAAGGAAAAAATGTTACAATGGTTGGACGTAGTAATATTGTTGGAAAACCATTAACGTTAAGAATGATTAACTTAGGAGCAACAGTAACAACATGTAATTCCCAAACAAAAGATTTAGCCACAGTAATTGCAAATACAGATATTTTAGTAACAGCAATTGGTCGAGCTAAGTTTTTTGATGAAAGTTATTTCACAAACAATCCAAATTTAGTTATAATAGATGTTGGAATGAATCGTGATAGTGCAGGAAAACTATGCGGTGATGTAGACTTTGAACAAGTAAAATCACAAGTCGCAGCAATAACACCAGTACCAGGTGGAGTTGGTGTTATGACTGTTGTAAAAGTGGTTGAAAATGTAATCAAAGCATATCGAATACAAAAAGGAGAATAATATGGCATTAACAGCAGGAATAGTTGGTTTACCAAATGTCGGAAAATCAACATTATTTAACGCAATTACAAAATCAAAAATCGAAGCAGCAAACTATCCCTTTGCAACAATTGAACCAAATGTTGGTATTGTTGAAGTTCCGGATACACGTTTGACAGAAATTACAAAATTAATTAAACCCCAAAAGGAAGTTCCAACAACATTTGAATTTACTGATATTGCAGGATTAGTTAAAGGTGCAAGTAAAGGTGAAGGTTTAGGAAATCAATTCTTAGCAAATATTCGTGAAACAGATGCAATCGTTCAAGTTGTTCGTGCATTTGATGATGATAATATTATTCACGTTGAAGGTTCAGTAGATCCAGTACGTGATGTTGAAATTATTAATTTAGAATTAATTTTATCGGATTTAGAACAATTACAAAAGCGTTTTAACCGAATTGGTAAAAAAGCCCAACACGGAAGTGCAGAAGATAAATTAGAAGCGGCAACAATTGAAAAATTAATTAGTCATTTAGAAAGTGAACAACCAGCTCGTTCTTTAGAATTAACAAAAGAAGAATTAGCAACAGTGACACACATGAATTTATTAACAATTAAACCAGTATTATATGTAGCAAATGTTACAGAGGAAGATTTAATTGATATTGATGCAAATCAACATTACCAAAAATTATGCGAATATGCTGCTAAAGAAGGAGCAAAGGTAACAAATATTTGTGCGAAAATTGAAGAAGATTTAGTTGATTTAGATATGGAAGAAAAAGTTGAATTTTTAAATGACTTAGGAATTGAAGAACCAGGATTAGATCGATTAATTCGTATGAGTTATGATTTACTTAATTTAGAAACGTATTTTACAGCTGGAGAAAAAGAAGTACGTGCTTGGACATATAAAAAAGGAATGAGTGCTCCTCAATGTGCTGGGGTTATTCATACTGATTTTGAACGAGGATTTATCCGTGCTGAGATAATGGCGTATGATGATTTAATTGAACTTGGATCAGAACAAGCAGTAAAAGAAGCAGGAAAATTACGTTCTGAAGGAAAAGAATACATTATGGCTGATGGTGATATTGTTCACTTCTTGTTTAATGTATAAGATTTAAGTTATTATAATATAAGAAAACTACACTAAATTAGTGTAGTTTTTAATTTTTAAATAAATTTTCTGATTAAAGAATAACAATGTTATTAGCTTGCTTACCTTTATCACTTTCAGTAATTTCAAACTCAACAGCTTGATTTTCCTCTAATACTTTATAACCATCTACTTGAATTTGACTGTAATGTGCAAATACGTCTTCACCAGCTTCAGTTGTGATAAATCCGAAACCTTTTTCAGCGTTAAACCATTTTACTGTCCCTTTCATTTCAGCTCCCTTCCTGTATATATACTTAATACTTATACTTCTTTTTTGAAATAAAAGAAACATATATATATACTTATACATATTATAACATAAATCAACATAAATGATGGTAAATAATGTATAATAAATGTACTTGAAAGCGAGAAAATAAATGAAAAATATTAAATGTATTGTGATAGCTGTTGATTATTACCAAGATAAGAATTGTAGCTATTATGTAGAAGAAACGGTTAATTTATGTACAGCAGCCAACTTTGAAGTTGTAAATACTTTTGTTCAAAAGTTGCCCCAAATTGATTCGAAAAATTATTTTCGTACCGGGAAAATAAATGAGGTGGCTGAATATTGTCAAACAACAGCAGTTGATTTAATTGTAGTAAATAATGAGATTAGTGGGATGCAAAACCGAAATATTGAATCAATAACTGGAGTTAAAGTGATTGATCGAACGCAATTGATTTTGGAAATTTTTGCAATTAGAGCCCAAACAAAGGAAGCTAAATTGCAAGTTTCAATTGCTCAATTAAAATATAATTTACCAAGAATGATTGGATCATATGATAATCTTTCCCGCCAAGGTGGAGGTAAAGTCGGAACAATAGCTCGGGGGAGTGGGGAAAAGAAAATTGAAGTTGATAAGCGACGTATTCGTGATCAAATTAGTTTTTTGGAAAAAGAATTAGAAAAATATATTAAGTCACGTAAGTTGCAACGAGAAAAACGTCAGAAAAATGCCACGCCAATTGTAGCAATTGTTGGATATACAAATGCCGGAAAATCAACCTTAATGAATCAATTGGTTCAAGTTGATAAACAAGTATTTGAAAAAGATATGCTTTTTGCTACTTTAGATACAGCAGTTCGAAAAATTAAATTAGAAAATAAACATGAATTTTTATTGGTTGATACTGTTGGTTTTGTTGCCAACTTACCACATGATTTAGTTAATGCTTTTGGCTCGACACTTGAAGAAATTCTTGAAGCTGATTTAATAATTCACCTTGAAGATGGAACAAGTCCATTTCGGGAGATTCAAAAACAAGTTGTAACTAAAACATTAAAACAATTAAAGGCTGATGAAATTCCAGTAATTAATGTAATTAATAAAGCCGATTTGTTAGCAGAAAATTGTGAAGAGTTAGCAATAAGTGCAAAATATAATCAAAATATTGATCAGTTATTGAATGTGATTTCGCAAATGATTTTTGGTGAATATCAACAAGTGAAAATGAAAATCACTTATGGCGAAATGAAAATTCTTAATCAATTACGTCAAAATCGTCAAGCAATGGAAATTGAATATTTAGCAGATGGAGTTAGTTTTAAGATTGAATTAGCGGCTGATGAAAGACAAATTTACCAAAAATACATAATTGAAAGATAAAAAATTATTTATTACCCATAAATGTTTTTTTTATGTTATACTTAAAAACAGAGAAATAGAGGCGCATCAAACATTAGTAACTTAATCGCTAAATCATAATGCAGTATGGATTAAGTAAAAGGGAATGATGCCGAAATAATTATTAACTGCTTTTTAATAATTGTTGCCAAAATTATTAATAGTAATTTTGGTGTCACTTTAAGTGGAGTACTATTTTGGACGTTAGATAAAAGCCAAAAGATAGTACCTTAGAGTGCTATCTTTTTTTATTTAGAGGAGAAACGTGGAAATTTTAGGACAAACAAGTTATGGTTGGATGGCACTTATTCCAGCATTTGTAGCAATTATTTTAGCATTTAGAACGAAAAATGTATATATTTCATTAGCTACAGGATTATATAGTGGAGTATTACTATTTGATACATATAATCAAATTGTAATCGGTGATCATTCATGGTTATTTTTCATTGCATTGATTTTTGTGGCAATTTTACAAATTCCGATTTATTTAACAAATGCACTTACAGATCCAAGTAGTGCGGGAATTGTATTACAAGTATTATTTATTGGTGGGGTTATCCAATTAATTGCTTATAGTGGTGGAGCTCGTCATATGGCATCAGCAGTAGCAAAACACGCAAAAACAGAAAAACAAACACAGTTTTTAACATGGGTAATGGGATTAATTGTCTTTTTCGATGATTATGCCAATTCATTAATTGTTGGACCAATTATGCGACCAATGATTGATAAAATGAAAATATCACGTGAAAAATTTGCTTTTATTATTGATGCAACAGCAGCACCAATTGCTGGTATCGCAATTATTTCAACGTGGATTGGATATGAACTTGGTTTGATTGGTTCTGGACTTGAACAAATTGGAATTGATGCATCACCATTTACGATTTTTGTTCAATCAATTCCATTCCGTTTTTACAATATTTTAATGTTAATTTTTATTGTCTTAACAATTTATTTAGCTCGTGAATTTGGACCAATGTTAGAAGTAGAACGTATGGCACGTCGTGGTGAGAAAACACCTGGTTTTATTCAAGTTGATGCTGCCGAAGAAGAATTACAAGAAAAAAAAGGAATCAAATCAAATGTACTTGATGGAATTATTCCAATTGGAACTTTAATCTTTGGATCACTTGGTTTATTTTATATTAATGGAATTGCCGCAATTAAAGCTGGAACAGATCAAGCATTAATTAAAGAAATTGCTGCAAATCCATTTGGTTTTAAAGCAATCCAAGAAGCATTTTCAAATGCCGATGCAGCAATCGTATTATTTCAAGCAGCATTATTAACGGTAATTGTATTATTTATTCGTGCACAAATTTTAAAACAATATCGTGTTGAAGAAGGAATCGAAGTATTTATTAAAGGTGCGAATTCATTATTATCAACTGTATTTGTATTATTATTTGCTTGGTCTTTAGGTGGGATTGTTGGAGAATTAGGAGCAAGTGATTATTTAGTAAGTCAATTATCAGATACAATGCCAGTATTTATCTTACCAGCTATTACTTTTGCTCTATCAGGATTTATTGCTTTTTCAACGGGAACAAGTTTTGGAACAATGGGAATTATGATGCCAATTGTTATTCCTCTTGCTTATAGTATTAGTCCTGATTTAGGATATGTTACCTTAGCGATTTCTTCAATTTTAACGGGAGCAACATTTGGAGATCACTTTTCACCAATATCAGATACAACAATTCTTTCAAGTATGGGAGCAGGATGTAACCATATTGAACACGTTCGTACGCAAATGCCATATGCATTAACAGTAGGGTGTGTTTCAATTGTTGGCTATTTATTTGCAGCTCTAAATATGAACTTAATGGTAATTTATCTAATTACAATTACAATGTTAGTATTAATTTTATTAACAATTGGGAAAAAAGTAATTGAATAATTTTAAAATAAAAATCGAAGTTAAAAACTTCGGTTTTCTTTTTGGTAATGTTATAATACTAGAGGAACGAGGAGAAAAATGACAAAAGACTTAAACGAATTACGTCAAGTAATTGATGGGATTGATACAGAAATAATGCAACTGCTTGATGCTCGCTTTGAATGTGTAAAGCAAATTGGAAAATATAAACAAGAACATAATTTGAATGTTCTTGATCAAAAACGTGAAGCAATTGTTGTCGATAAAATTAAAGCTAAAAACTTAAGTAATGAACAAGCTGTTATAAGTATTTATCAACAAATAATGGCTAAAGCCAAGGAATTACAATGAAAAAGTATGGTTTAATTGGTAAAAATGTTACATATTCATATTCGCAAATAATTCATCAACAATTAGCCAAGTATTATGATTTAGATATAAGTTATGATTTGATTAGTTGTGATGATTTGACTCAGTTTGATTTTACAAAGTATGCTGGTTTAAATGTAACTATTCCTTATAAAAAAATGGTATTAGAATATATTGAAACAGCAAGTGAAATAGTACAAGAATTAGGAGTTTGTAATACAATTATCGGAAATAAAATTGCAGATAATACTGATATCCGGGGATTTACCAAGGCGATTACCAATTTTGTAGGTTCATTAGATACAATTAA
Organism: Mollicutes bacterium SLUWU-24; assembly: GCA_049070185.1. Taxonomy (GTDB): domain Bacteria; phylum Bacillota_I; class Bacilli_A; order UBA3375; family UBA3375; genus CAZFWW01. Next base: position 330,967 of record JBLYTW010000001.1, read on the forward strand.
TTCAGTTGTAATTTTAGGAAATTCAGCAAGTAGTAAGATGATTAAAATGGTATTTAAAAATGCTAAAGTAAGGATTGTTTCGCGAAAACCACAGGGTGAAATGTTAAGTTATGCGGATTTAAGTGGAGTTTGTGCGGATTTATTAATTAATACGACACCAGTTACAATGAATAATCAAGAAGAAAGTCCAATAAATGATGAAATTATTAGTAATTTCAAATATGTTTATGATTTAAATTATAATCCGGGAATCAATCAATTAATGATACAAGCTGCTAAGCAAAATATTCCGCACCAAAATGGATTGGAAATGTTGATTATGCAAGCGATTTATGCTTTTGAATTATGGCATAATATTAAAGTCAGTGAAGAAATTATTCAAGAAATTCAAATTAAAGTTGAAAATTTAGTAAATCCTAAAATCGCAATAATAGGGATGCCTTTTAGTGGGAAAACAACTTATGGAAAAATAATGCAAAAACAAGGTAAGAAAGTCATTGACTTGGATGCAAAATTAGTAGAAAATAATCAAGACCCCCAAATTATAATTCCCAAATTAGGAATTGAAGCTTTTCGTGAGATGGAAACAGCAATGTTGAAGCAAATAATTAATGAAGATTATGATATTTTAATCCTTGGTGGGGGAATTGTTGAACGAATTGAAAATTATCGTTTATTAGTTGGACACCAAATTTATTATAAAGAATGTCAGTTATCAACTTTGGTGGCAAGAAGTAAAGTTGCAACTACAATGCGTCCCCTTGTATTGAATGATTCTGACTTGAAACAACTTTATTCTAGACGCCAAATTAAATACAAAGTTTGGTCAAAAGATAGTATAATATAAAGAGGAGAAAACGTGAATATATATATTATTAACGGACCAAACTTAAACTTACTTGGTTTACGTGAACCAGCTCATTATGGAAAAGAAACATATGAAATGCTTTGTCATAAAATAACGGATAAAGCGAATAATTTAAATTTAAATTCAACAATTTTGCAATCAAATTATGAAGGGCAAATTGTTGAATTTATTCATGAAGCAATAACAAAGCAAATTGATGGAATAATTATTAATCCAGCTGCATATTCGCACACAAGTATTGCGATTTATGATGCTTTACTTTGTTATCAAGGAATGATAATTGAAGTTCATTTAAGTGATGTGAAGAATCGTGAATCATTTCGTCAAACATTAATTAGTGCAATGGCTGCTGATATGGTAATTACTGGTGAAGGAACAAGTGGATATTTAAGAGCAATCGAAGAAATAAAGGTGAGGTTAGAACATGCAAACAAAAAAAGATAAAATAAATGCTAGAATAAATTTTCTTTATCAAGAAATTCGTAAGAGTAATCATGCATATTACATGGAAGATAATCCATACATATCGGATACAGAATTCGACCAATTATTACGGGAATTAAAAGAATTAGAACAACAGTATCCAGAATTTAAGCAAATAGATTCACCAACCGAAATTGTTGGGGGGCGCGTTGATAATCGCTTTAAAAAACAAGAGCATCAAGTACCAATGTTAAGTTTAGATAATGCATTTAATTTTGAAGAATTACGTGAATTTGATCAACGAATTAAAGGTGAATTAAATACTAATTATTCATATGTCTGTGAATTGAAAATTGATGGTTTAGCAATGTCATTAGAATATAATCAACATTTATCAAAAGCTTTAACTCGTGGTAATGGCCAAGTTGGGGAAAATGTACTTCATAATGTACAAACGATTAAAACATTACCAAAAATGTTGGATTTTATTGAACCATTTTCAGTCCGTGGAGAAGTGTTTATTGATAAACAAGAATTTAAACGAATAGTTGAAGTTGAAGAAAAGGATTTTGCTAATCCACGTAATTTAGCAGCTGGAACAATTCGCCAATTAGATGCTAATTTAACGAAAAAACGTCATTTAGATATGTTTTGCTATGGATTAATTGAACCGGAAAAATATGGACATGATACATATGCAGAATCAATGCAGTATTTAAAACAATTAGGGTTTAAAATTAATGAAGAGTTAAAGGAATGTAAAGATATTGACGAGGTTATTGCCTACGTTGAAAAGATTAGTGAAATTCGTCATGATTTTAGTTATGAAATTGATGGAATTGTAATTAAAGTCAATGAATATGCTAATCAACAAACACTTGGAACAACAGCTAAATACCCAAAATGGGCAATTGCATATAAATTTAAAAGTGAAGAAGCAATAACTAAACTTGAAGATATCTTTTTAACAGTTGGTCGTACGGGAAAGATAACACCAAATGCCAAATTAACACCAGTTGAATTAATGGGTTCAACTATAAGTCGTGCAACTTTACATAATGCAGTATATATTCGGGAAAAAGATATTCGAATTAACGATAATGTCGTAATTATTAAAGCTGGAGATATTATTCCGCGAGTTGAGCGGGTAAGCGAAAATGAAGAGCGAAATCAAAAATATCAAATGCCAAGTACATGTCCAGAATGTGCATGTGAGCTAGTAATTATTGAAAATGATCATTTTTGTCAAAATCCTCATTGTCCAGCCAAACAATTAGAAAAGATAATTCATTTTGTTTCTAAAGGAGCAATGGATATTGATGGTTTTGGGAAAAAACAAGTTGAGAAATTTATTGATAATAATTTAATTAGTGAATTTAGTGATATTTATAAGTTGAAAGCAGAAGAGTTATTAAAATTGGAAGGTTTCCAACAAAAATCAGTTGACAAACTATTAGAAAATATTGAAAAATCAAAACAAGTAGCAATTCCGAATTTTATTTATAGTTTAGGAATTAAAAATGTTGGTTTAGAGGTGGCAAAATTAATTACTAAGAGTCATTCAACTTGGGATGAAATTATTAACCTAACACCAGAACAATTAGTGCAAATTGATGGGATAGGTCAAGTGATTGCGCAAAATATTAATGATTATTTTAACAATAATGCTAATAAAGAACAGTTAGATAAATTATTCGAATTAGGAATTACCTTTACTGAAGTTGAAAACACAACAATTGAAAATTTAGAGTTAGCTGGAAAGACAATTGTAATTACTGGTTCATTTGATAATTTTAAACGTAGTGAATTAAAAACAATGTGTGAAACTAATGGGGCTAAAGTTAGTGGTTCAGTCTCGAAAAAAACCGATATTTTATTTGCTGGTGAAAAAGCAGGAAGTAAATTAACCAAAGCAAATGAATTAGGAATTACGGTTTGGGATGAAGCAAAAATAATTGAAAATTTAGGAGTCAAATGAAAAGAGAAGTAGTTGCACTTATTACTGCCTTAGTATTTTTAAGTGGTTGTGATCAAAAACCACAAGTTGATGATGAATATTCTAATGTTAGTGAAGAGATTGTTCAAATCGATGAGGGGGATTATAAAACAATTGTTCCGCAGCCAACAAGTGGGGTCCGTGGAGTTGCTAATAATACGATTGATACTGATCTTGACTTAGATCAAATGGAAACAGGATTAATGGAAATTAGTAAAAATTATGCTGATCCGAACAAGTATATTTATCAGCCTGGAACGTTAATAACAAGTGATGAAGCACAGCTTTTAGTTGATCGTGAAATGACAGATGAAAAATACCAAAAATACATTGAAGCTAATGGGGAGGCTGAAAATATTGGCTTAAATTTACCACTTGAGGATCAGAAAGATGGTGAATCTAATAGTGATTTTGATAAACGCGTTGCCGAAAATAAAACATATGTTAATACTATAATTGAGCAAGATTATTTTACGTATGATGAATCGGGAAATAAAAAAATTGATAAGATTGCCATTGGTTTTGGAATGGACCCGACGTATAACTATGTTGATAGTGAGGGGAAAGCTCAAGTGATTGATATTTCTGATGCAGAATTAAATGAGTTTGCTAATTCATATGTAGCAAATAAAATGACTAAATTTATTCGAAGTAAAGAAGGATATGAAGATGTTGATTTGATTTATGGTTTCTTTAAAGAAAGTGAAACAGAAATGTATCCGGGAACATATTATGCCCAAGCCCAAGTCCCAGCTGGAGAAGATAACTTACAAAATGTTAAACCGATTAAACAAAAATATGTGTTATTTCCAACAGACGAAGGAAATGATTATGATTCAGAGTTAAATGACGGAATAACTGAATTAGAGAAATCAATTCGTGGCTTCTTCCCGTATAATACTGGTGCTTATGCCCGTGGTTATTATGAAGGAGATAACTTGAAAAATATTTACATTCGATTAACGGTAAATGTATATTCACAAGTTGATTTAATTCCGTTTGTTAACTTTATTGAGGAACAAGTAAATAAAAATTTAAGTCAAAAAGTATCAATTACTGTTGATATTAGACGAAGTAGTGGAGAAGCTGAAGCAATAATGAATTTTGATAAAAATCGAAAATTACAAAAATACATATATTAGGAGTGAAGATGAATATTTCAAAAGCAGAGATTATTAAACTAGCTAATACAATTAATTTAGAAGTTAGTGAAGAGGAAATTACAAATATTGAACGTACGATTGTTGATATAACAGAGCGTTTAGATATGTTATTAAATGAGGAATTAACGACTGATAAATGTAAAATATCAGCAACAGAAAATGTTAATCAATTTGATAGTACTCATGAAAATGAAACAGAAAATAATGATTTAATGGAAAATTTAAATAATGTTGATGGAGAATACATTGCAGTTAAGAAGGTGATTGGTGATGAATAAAACATATAATGATTTTGCTAAATTAAGTCCAGAAGCTGTTATTACAGCAATTAAAGAAGATACAGGTAATAGTTTTATTAATATTAATGAAAATCTTAAAGCAACGGAAAAATTAATAAGTATTAAAGATATTCATTCATGGCAAGGACATAATGTAACAATGGGATCAAAAATGTTAGAAAATTACATTGCAAGTTATGATTCGGAAGTTGTTCGTTTATTAAAAGCTGATGGTTATAATATTGCTGGAACTAATAACTTAGATGAGTTTGCAATGGGTTCAACAAACAAAACAAGTTATTTTGGAGCAGTAGATAATGCATATAATCCGCAAAAGGTTTCAGGAGGAAGTTCAGGAGGAAGTGCTTATGCTGTCGCTAAAGGATTAGTGCCAGTTGCAACAGGTACTGATACTGGGGGAAGTGTACGTCAACCGGCTGCTTTTAATGGTATTTATGGAATGAAACCAACATACGGATTAATTTCACGTTATGGTACTCTTGCATTTGCTTCATCATTTGATACTGTCGGAATCTTAAGTAATACGATTGAAGACAATATGCAAACGTTAAAAACATTAGCTCAAAATGATCCGAAAGATCAAACAAATTTTGTTCCAGCTGATTTTCAAATTGATAATTTAATTGACCAAGACTTAAAGGGAATGAAAGCAGTAATTGTTAAAGAATGGATGGAAGATGATTATTCATCAGAAATAAAAGCAGCAATTATGAAACAAGTAGAAGTTTTAAAAGCTAAAGGGGTTGAAATTAAAGAAGTATCTTTACCACTTTTAACTTATAGTTTAGAACTATATGTATTACTTGCATATTCAGAAGTAAGTTCAAATTTAAACCGTTATGATGGAATTCGTTTTGGAGCATTAGCCCAAGCAGATAAAGAAAACTATTATGCTGATGCTCGTAATGCATTTGGGACAGAAGTTAAAAAACGTTTAATTATTGGAACATACATGATTAGTAGTGATAATTCAAAAAAATATTTTGATAAAGCACAAATGATTAGACAAGAAATTACTAATCAAATTGATAAATTATTTAAAGAAGAAAATGTTGACTTTATTATTGGACCAACAACTCCTAACTTAGCATTTAAAAAAGATGCAGTATTAGATGCAAAAGAATCATACTTATCAGACAAGTTTGCAATTCCGGCAAATTTAGCTGGAATTCCAGCAATGAATATTCCAATTGGATTTAGTGAGAAAAATTTACCAATCGGGATGCAAATTATGGCAGATAAATATGCTGAAAATAAAATTTATCAAGTGGCAAAACATTTAGAGGGAGCAGAGAATGACTAATTATGAAACAATTATCGGAATTGAAGTACATGCCGAATTAAATACAGAATATAAAATCTTTTCGCCAAGTCGTAATGACATTAATGCTGAACCGAATACTAATATTCACCCAATCGATTTAGGTTTACCTGGAACATTACCTCGTTTTAATGAAGAAGTATTACAAAAAGCATTATTAATAACAAAAGCATTTAATATGGAAGTTACGAAAAAAATGCATTGGGATCGAAAAAACTATTTTTACCCAGATAATCCAAAGGGATATCAAATTACGCAACAACAAACACCAATTGGACGCCATGGGTATATTGAATTAGATAACGGAAAACAAATCACAATTGATTTTATGCATATGGAAGAGGATACGGCAAAATCATTTCACCGTGAGACAAAAACATTGTTAGATTTCAATCGTTGTGGAGTACCATTAGTTGAGATTGTAAGTGGTCCAGATATGCGTAGTGCAAAAGAAGCACGAGAATATTTAGAAAAATTACGTGAAATATTATTATATCTAGATGCATCTGACTGTAAGATGGAAGAAGGATCATTACGTGTTGATGTTAACGTATCGGTCCGTCCATATGGTCAAGAAGCATTTAATACAAAAGTTGAAATTAAAAATTTAAATTCCTTTGCAAATGTTGAAGCAGCAATTGATACAGAAGTTAAAAATCAAATATATGCTTTAAATACTGGAATCGAAGTCGTTCAATGTACAAAGCGTTTTAACGAAACGACTAAAACAGTTGATATTATGCGAGTTAAGGAATCACAAGATGATTATCGTTATTTTCCCGAACCAGATTTACCAGAAATTGATTTAACTGATGAATATATTGAAATGGCAACTGCAAATTTACCATTATTACCACAAGCAATTAAAAATCAATTATTAAATGAATTGAATTTAGATGCAAAAGCAGTTAGCATTTTAATGGCTAATCGTGAAATGACATTATTTTTCTTAGAAGCAATTAAAACTAATGATCCAAAACAAATGCTTAATTATCTAACGGTAAATGTTAATGAATACTTAAATAAAGAGAAACTTGAATTTACTGATTTACCATTAACATCGCAACATTTTGTTGATATTGCCGAAGCATTATCAAGTAAAAGAATTTCTTCAAATCATGTTAAAAAATTATTACCTGCAATCTTTAAGACAGGAAAAGATGTTAATGTTTTAACAAAAGAATTAGGATTAGAACAAATTACTGATGAAGCAACAATTCTTGGATTTGTTAAAACCGTAATGGATAATAATCCGGATTCAATTGAACTATATAAAAATGGTAAGGATCGTGCTTTTGGATTTATGGTTGGACAAATCATGAAAGAAAGTAAGGGGCAAGCAAATCCTCAAATTGTAAATCAATTATTGAAAGCTGAATTAGAAAAATGTTAAGAAAATTACATGAGAAAAAACCGGCAGTAATCGTTGTTAGTTATTATATCGGCTTTATTTTACTTTCAACATTAATTTTAAAGTTGCCATTTTTATTACAACAAGGACAAAATATTTCTTGGTTAAATGCCTTTTTTATGTCAAATAGTGCTGTGGCAACTACCGGTCTTGGAACAATTGATTACACCCAAGTGTATAACTATGTAGGTTGGTTTGTATATATTGTTTTATTCAATATTGGGGGAATGGGGATAATTGTTCTAAATACAGTTATAATCTTATTCCTAGGTAAAAAAATTGGTTACAAACAAAGAGTTCTAGCAAAAATGGATTATAATCAAGATGGTGAATTAAATATTGTAACCGTATTGAAAAATGTTGTAAGATTCTTCTTAACATTTGAAGCAATCGGAATTGTTTTAATCTATTTGAAAATTGGTTATATGTTTTCAAATCCACTTGATCGACTGATGAATGCTGCATTTATGGCATCTAGTGCGATATCAGGAAGTGGATTTTATAACACCGTTCCCTTTAAAGATGATTATTTTGTGCAATGGGTTTTAATCATCTTAATGATTTTTAGTTTTATCGGTTATCCTGTAATTATTGATACATACGAAGTAATTAAAGCGAAATTCCGTAAGGAAAAATATCGAGTATCATTATTTACAAAAATTGTTGTAAAAGTCAATTTAGTAACGGTTTTATTATTTGCTGTAATCTTTTTAGTATTAGAAGGTAATCACGCAATGGAAGGTTACACAATAATTCAGAAACTTCAATATTCATTTTACATGTCAATTTCAACAAAAAGTGTAGGATTAAATGTATTTAGTGATATTACAACTTGGTATCCATTAACATTATTAATTCATACTGGATTTATGTTGATTGGAGGGTCACCTTCAAGTGCTTGTGGGGGGATTAAAGTAACAGCAATATACTTAATTTATAAAAATATCACTTCACAACTGACAGGTAACACAAGAATTATTATCGATAATAAAGAAATTAAAACTGAAGTAGTACTACGTTCTTATTTATTAGCAACATTATTTGTATTATTAGCAATGTTAGGAACATTTTTAATTTATGCAATGCAACCATATTTACCAATGGGTTATGTTTGGTATGATGTTGTTTCAGGATTTACGACAACCGGATTTAGTACCGGTGTATTAGCTCAGTTTAATGGAGTTGCTATCTTTATTGTTTCGGTTTTAATGGGAATTGGTCGAATTGGAATTATCAATTTAATTAATTTATCATTTAAAAATGACAAAAAAGAAAAACGTGTTAACTACGTGCAAAAAGATATTGCAATATAAAAAGTACGAATTTATTTCGTACTTTTTTGATGTTATTTTTGTCTAGGAATAAAAGGAAGAATTGTTGCAGCGAGTGCCTCTGGTTGACGACTTTGTAATAATACTTTTCCCGTTCCTCGTAAGCGAGTAACTAATCCTTCACCGGTTTTAAAACCAAAAGTTCCACTAGCAAATTCAATGCTATGACTAATAGTTTCTTCCCAAGCAATAATATGACTATTATCAATAATTAGTTCTTCATCATTTAACTCTTTTTCAATGATTGAACCGAATGATTCAACAAATAAATCACCTTGTCCACTAGTTTTTAAAATGAAAAATCCTCCAGTACCACCAAATAATGAGTTACCTAAACCTTTATTACGTTTTAAATCATAATTAACACTACCACTACTTGCTAAAAAAACACCATCTTCTAAATACCAATTAGTTTGTCCATCAAGTTGTAAATGGTAGATATCACCAAATCCTCGAGGGGCAATTGCAATAATTTGATTATCGTTGCTACTCTCAGCAACGGTAGTAAAGAAGTTTTCTCCTCCTAAAAATGATTTAGAAAAAGCTTTCAATACACCACCGTTAGTTTTCCCAGTTATATTGATTCCAGATGATTTATATACCATTGCTCCAGTCTCAAGTTTTAATTGTTCCCCACGATTTAAAGTTGCTTCAATTAGTGGAAATTGATCTTTATTAATTATTTTAAAATCCATGTTACCTCCATTTTCTAAATTTAGTATACAACTTTTAATTAAAAAAATCAACTTTTAGAAAAATTGTAATTAAATTGTTTGAAACTTTAGAAAACTGTTAAAATTTTGTTATAATAAAATTATTGGAATAGAGGTGAAGTATGGAGTATATTATTATAAATGCCTATACAAATCAACATAATAAAATGTTAGAATTACGAAATGTTGAAAAGAAAAGTATGATGATGAAAACACCAATTAATTCAGAATATGAAATTGGTGAATTTGTTATTGTTGAAGAAGTAAATAAGCGACCAACAATTATTAAGAAGATTAATCAACCCCATAATCATCTTGATTTTTACCATGTTGGAGTGTACACAGAATATCAATTACGTCAACAGTTAGAAGGGTATATTGAAACGATAAATAACCCTAAATTTCGGATGATTATTGAAGAATTAGTATTAAAACAAGATGATTATTTTTTATATCCTGCCGGAAAAAGTATGCATCATGCGTATTTAGGTGGGCTTTGTGAACACACATTAAGTATTTTAAATATTGCTAAAGGTTTCATAAAACAATATGATTTAGATCAAGATTTATTATTTACCGGAATTATTTTACATGATTATGGTAAATTACGAGAGTTAAAACAATATGGAGTTACCTATACAATTGAAGGAAATATTTTAGGTCATATTATTATTTGTGCGGAAGAAATAGCAAATATTGCAATCAATTTAGGGATTAATCAAGATGCTGATATTATGGCATTAAAACATTTAATTTTATCACATCATGGGCGTCTTGATTATGGTTCACCAAAAGAACCAATGATTAAAGAAGCTTATGTTTTAAGTATGTTAGATGAATTAGATGCAAAAATGAATTTATTAAATAATGTTTTAGAGGATGTTAGAACAAATGAAATAAGCCCAGCAATTAATGGCTTTGATCGTCGACGTTTCTGGAACTATAAAGGAGAATAAATGAATTGGTTAGATCAAAAAAAACTTGACCCAGAATTAAAAGCAGAACTTGAACAAATGAATCAAGAGCAAATAAAAGAAGCATTTGCTGGGGAATTAAGTTTTGGAACAGCAGGAATTCGTGGAATAATGGGAGTTGGAACAAATCGTTTAAATATTCATATTATTCAAAAAGTATCACTTGGTTTGGCTCGTTATTTACAAAATAAATATCCAAATCAAGAAATTAAAGTCGCAATTGGTTATGATTCACGTCATAATTCAGTTGCTTTTGCTAAAGCAACAGCACAAGTGTTAGCAACGTATGGGATTAAATCATATATTTATGATCGCGTTAAACCAACACCAATGTTATCGTTTTTGGTTCGTTATTATCACTGTCAAGCTGGGATTATGATTACAGCAAGTCATAATCCAAAAGAATACAATGGTTATAAAGTTTATAATGAAACTGGAGCGCAATTAAATTTAGAAGAAGTTGCTAAATTAACTACAGAAATTAATAAAATTAATAATATCTTTGCGGAAGAATTTACAAATAATCCTGAGGAATATATTGAATATATAACAAGTGATTTTGATCAAGTTTATTTACAAAATTTAGAAAATTTATTAATTGAGCCGGTTGAAAAGAAAAATTTAAAAGTTGTATTTACGCCACTACATGGTACTTCGCAAGACATAATGCCAAAAGCATTTGCAAAATTTGGTTATCAAAATTTGATTTGTGTTGAGGAACAAATGCAACCAGATCCTAATTTTAGTAATACGACAAGTTCAAATCCTGAAGAAATTGCTTGCTATCAATTAGCAATCGAATATGCTAAAGCAAACAATGCTGATTTAATAATTGCTAATGATCCTGATGCTGATCGTTTAGGAATTATGGTGAAACATAAAAATAATTATGTAGCATTAAATGGTAATCAAACTGGTACATTATTAATTGATTATTTATTAAAATTTAATCATAAGCAATCAGCAATTTTGTATAAAACAATTGTAACCGGAGAAATGGGAGCAACAATTGCGAGAAAACATGGAATTGAAGTTCAGGAATTATTAACTGGGTTTAAATTTATTGGTGAACAAATTCATTTATTAGAAGAAAAACAAAATTTAGATAAATTCTTCTTTGGGTATGAAGAAAGTTATGGTTACTTGATCAGTCCAATTGCTCGTGATAAAGATGCAATTCAAGCAGCATTATTAGTTAGTGAAATGACTAATTATTACTTAGAACAAGAACAAATTGATTTAGTAACAAAACTAGAACAACTATATACAGAATATGGTTATTATATTGAACAAACTCATTCATTTACTTTAGCAGGAACAGCTGGGATTGAAAAAATTCAAGCAATTATGGAACAAGTAATAAATGAAGATTTAGGATCAATTATTGATGAAAAAATTAACCAAAAAATTAATTATAATATTGATGATACTGGATTACCAAAAGCAAATGTTGTTAAATTTATAATTAATGATGGGTGGGTTGTATTTCGTCCAAGTGGTACAGAACCAAAATTGAAAATATATATTTCAATTAAAAGTAGTGATTTAACAACTGCACAACAAAAACATGATATAATTATAAGTAAATTGGAACAATTTATTAATAATTTTTAGGAGAAGAAAATGGAATTTATCGGAACAATATTAATCTTTTTAGCACCAATGGTTTTAATGACATATTTTTTAATTATTAAACCACAAAAAAAGCAACAAAAAAATCATCAAAATTTATTAGCGACATTAGAAAAAAATGATAAAATAGAAACATATTCAGGAATTATTGCAACTGTTCAAAGTGTTCATGATGAATATTGTATTATTAACAGTGAAGGATCAAAATTAAAAGTAAATGTGGCAGCAATTGCTCGAAAAATAGAAGTGGAGTAAGTATGGATTTAAAGCAATATATTACAAATGTTGAGGACTATCCAAAACCAGGGATATCTTTTAAAGATATTACAAGTTTAATGGCTGATGGAAAAGCATATCAATATGTAACCGAAGAAATTAGAAAATTAGCCGAAGAACTAGATGTTGATTTAATTGTGGGACCAGAAGCCCGTGGATTTATTGTTGGGTGTCCTGTTGCAACGGCGTTAGGTGTTGGATTTATTCCAGTACGTAAACCCGGAAAATTACCACGTGAAGTAATTAGTGTTGATTATGATTTAGAATACGGATCAGATACACTAACAATACATAAAGGTGATATTAAGCCTGGAAGTAAAGTGTTAATTGTTGATGATTTATTAGCAACTGGTGGGACAATGGAAGCAACAATTAAACTTGTTGAAGCAAGTGGAGCTTCTGTTTCGGCATTAGCATTTATTATTGAACTTGCTGATTTAAATGGTCGTAAACGCATCGGCGATGATTATCGTGTTGAAACATTAGTAACATACTAAAAATAATAAAAGTAGAGATAGAAATATCTCTATTACTTTAATAAAAGAGGAATAATGGAATTAAATTATAAAGAGTTAAATCAAATAATGCATCAATATCTTGAAGAGAGTGATATTGAAGAAGTATATGAAGCGTATATTTTTGCTCGTAAAGCTCATAGTGGTCAGTTTCGCAAAAGTGGTGAACCATTTATTATTCATCCAGTGGCGGTATCAATTGTTTTAGCCGAACAAAAATTACCGAAAAAAGTATTAATATGTGCACTATTACATGACGTAATTGAAGATACTGATGTTACATATCACGACATTGCCAATAAATTTGGTCAGGATGTTGCAGATATTGTTGAAGGGGTTACAAAACTAGGAAATATTCAAGGTTTAACAAATGACCAAGTCCAAGCCGCAAACCATCATAAAATTATTTTGGCAGCAGCAAAAGATATTCGAGTTATTTTGGTTAAATTGGCTGATCGTGTTCATAATATGCGTACAATTAAGCATATGCGTGACGAATCGAAAAAGAAAATTGCAACAGAAACTTTAGAAATATATGCACCACTTGCTCATCGTTTTGGAATGTACCGAATTAAGTGGGAATTAGAAGATTTATCTTTTAAGTGTATTAATCGCAAAGCATATGATGAAATTGCCAATCGTCTCCAAATGAAAAGAAGCGAGCGTGATAATATTGTAAATCGCATTACAGTTGATACAACAGATATTATTGCTGAAAATGGTGTTGATGCTCGCATTTATGGCCGTTCAAAAAGTATTTATAGTATTTACCAAAAAATGAAAAAAAGTGGTAAAGATTTTGATGATTTAACCGATTTATTTGCATTTAGAATTATTGTTAAAACAATTCCTGAATGTTATCGTGTTTTAGGAATTATTCATGAAAACTATAAACCAATTCCAATGCGTTTTAAAGATTATATTCCAACACCTAAACATAATATGTACCAATCAATTCATACAACCGTTTTAACAATGTGGGGAATTCCGATTGAGTTTCAAATTCGAACTGAAGCAATGGATCAAACTGCAGAGTACGGAATTGCATCACACTGGATGTATAAATCAGATACCGAGAGTGAAACACTACAAGATTTAGCAAAAAGTCGTGTTGATTTACTACGTCGAGCAACCGAAAGTGGTAATGGTTCTGATGCAAAAGAATTTATGGATGCGATTAAGCTTGATTATTTTTCAAAAAATTTAATTGTTTATACACCGAAAGGTGATGTAGTTGAATTACCGGAAGAATCATGTGTTTTAGATTTTGCATATTATATTCATACAAATATTGGTCATAAGGCTGTAAGTGCAAAAGTTAATGATAAAGTAGTATCAATTTTCCATCGTTTACAAATTGGGGATGTAGTACAAGTAATTACATCAGAAATTGCTGAACCAGCAATTTCATCAATTCACTTAGTTAAGACTTCGCGTGCAAAAGAAGCAATTCAAAAATATTTTAAAAATTTGAAAAAAAATAATTTCCGTAAAGAGGGAGAACGAATTGTTAAACATGTAATGGTGAAAGAAGGAATTACTGATTTTGATAATTATATTACTCAACACAATTTGAAACAAAAATTGTGGGATAAATTTAATGTTGAAACAGCTGATGATTTTTATTATGAAGTTGGAAGTGGAAGTATTAATTTTAAAACAGTAATTGCTTTTATTCATGATAATGAAAATCAAACTGATTATTTAATTGATAAAGATGTTTTGGTTAGTGATGAGAAAGAATATACTCATAAATTATGTACATTATGTTCACCGATTCCAGGTGATGAGATTTATGCATTACCGAAAAAAAATTATTTAGGAAAAAATCATTATATCGTTCATCGCCAAGGATGTATTGAAAATCAAGAAAAGGTTGAAGCAGTTTGGAATCCTCGGGAAGAAGATTTATATATTGTTCGTTTTAACTTTGAAATTATTGATGAAAAAGGATCAATGGCTAAAGTATTAAAAGCTTTAAGTGAAATGGATAAAAATATGACAAGTGTTTATCTACGTGCGGGAATTGCCAACGAAGCTGTTGGTCGTATTTCAGTTGAACTTAAAAACTATAAAGAGTATAAAGATGTTCGAAGTAATTTGATTCAATTAGAAAATGTGAAAAAAGTTGTTCGAACAATTGGAAAGGAAAATGATGAGACTAGTTAAAAGATTTGTATTAGGTGCAGTGAAAACAAATGCGTATGTAATTGAACAAAATCAAGAAATTATTTTGATTGATGCTCCAGGGGGAATTGAAAAAGTTATTGATTTTTTACAGACTAATAAATTACCACTTCATAAAATCTTATTGACGCACACACACTTTGATCATATTGCCGGATTAAATCAATTAAAATCAGTATTTCCAGAAGTTGAAATATATTGTCCTGCTCTTGAAATTCCATTAATTAAAGAAGCAAGTCGTACTTTGTCTGATGGATTTGGTGAGGAAATTACGTATCAAGGTGAGGTTAAAGATGTTGAATTAGCGAATATTATTAATATGGAAGTTAGTTATATATCGGGACATTCATTAATGAGTGCAGTGTATTACTTTGATGAAGAAAAAATTATGTTTAGCGGTGATACTTTATTCCGTTTATCAATCGGTCGTAGTGATTTTCGTGATGGGAATCCGCAAAAACTAGTTAGTGGAATTAAAGAACATCTATTAACTAAGGATGAAGAAGTAAAAGTTTATCCAGGACATGGATTAGCAACAACAATTGAAAGAGAGAAAAGGGAAAATCCCTTTTTACATTAGAAAGGAAAAAATGAGGGGAAAATTAATCGTATTTAGCGGACCAAGTGGAGTTGGAAAAGGAACAATTAGAAAAGAGCTTAAATTTACCGATTATGTATTTTCGGTTTCATCAACAACACGTAAATGTCGTGAAGGGGAAGTTGATGGTATTCATTATAATTTTATTTCACATTCGCAATTTGAACAAAAAATTATTAATGGAGAAATGTTAGAATATGCTGAATTTGTTGGAAATTATTATGGAACAGAAAAAGCAGTAGTTGAGGCATTATTGGCTGAAGGGAAAAATGTCTTTTTGGAGATTGAATGTCAAGGGGCAATTCAAGTTATTGAAAAAATGGATGACGTTTTATCAATTTTCATTTTACCACCATCACTTGAAGAATTAGAAAATCGCTTAGTTAATCGTGGAACAGAAACACGTGAAGTATTAGATAAACGTTTAGCAAAAGCAAAAGAAGAATTAGAATTAAAATCACATTATAAATATAATGTTATTAATGATGATTTGAATCGTGTTGTGACAGAGATAGATAGTATTTTAAATAAAGAATTAGTAAAGGGTGAGCATGAATAAATCAAAAATATATGATATGTTAATTATCTTATTAGCAGCAATTGGTGTTGTTTATCAAATTGATAGAGGAAATTTAGTAGAAGCACTAATGATTGTAACATTAAGTGCAGTTACTTTACGTTTATCGATTACAAGATATTTAGCAGTATTATTGTTCGCATTATATGTAATTACTACTGTTTTGAATGGTTCAATATCAATTTTATCAATCTTAATTTTTGGTCTTATAACTCAAAAAACTTATTTAGAATGGAATAGTTCAGGAAAAACAGTGAACTTGATTCATTTAGATGCAACATCATCAATGATTTTTACCCGTTTTTTATTATTTATGGTAGTTTTAAATGGGTTAATGGTCTTTATTTTTTCAGGTTTTAACTTGATGGCGATGTTTTCATTTCCGATTATGTATTCAATCTTATCAAGTTCATTAGAATTTTTAGCAATTTATATGATTGCAATGCGAATTTATGAAGCAAGTTATTTTTATGTTGGTGTCTTACTCTTAAATATGGTGATGATGCTAATGGTTAGTTTTAGTGGAATAATAGGAATTGGAGGATTAGTTGATATTAAATTTTTAATTTATCAATTAATTTTTGTTAGTATTTTTATTATCCGCAATCGTTAAAGTGAATTATTTAATTCA
Source organism: Mollicutes bacterium SLUWU-24 (assembly GCA_049070185.1). Taxonomy (GTDB): domain Bacteria; phylum Bacillota_I; class Bacilli_A; order UBA3375; family UBA3375; genus CAZFWW01. The sequence goes on from JBLYTW010000001.1 coordinate 347,882, forward strand.
CTTTTTTTAAAGCAATTAGAAAGGAGTACATAATGAGTGATAATGTTCTGGCAGTTAAAGTATATTTGGAAATAAATAACCGAAAGATTAATCAAGATTACACTTATTTGGTTGATGAAAAGCAATATCAACAAATAAGTCTTGGAACAACAGTCGAAGTAGAATTTAATAAGCAAGTTCGCAGTGGCTATGTTACTGCAAAAATGGAAATAAATCCGAAAAATTATCCTTATCAATTAAAAAAAATTGTGCAAATTCATCCTAATCAACAATTAAGTCAATTGCAACAAAATTTTATTAATTGGTTTATTATTAATTATGCAATGACCTTTAATGAGGCACTTAATATTGTTTTTCCGCAAAAACATCGACAAGTAAAACGGCAAAAGCAAAAAATATTAAATCTTGAAGAACAAAAGCTTACTGTTTATAAACGGACTAATGTGCAAATTGAAGGAGAACGATTACAAGAATTAGAGCAACTATTTCAAGTACAACAATATTATAAACGAACAGATTTATTAAAAAGTTGTCAAAATATTAATGATTATCAATTGAATAAGGCAATAAAATTAAATTATATTGAAAAAGTTGAAATTAAACAAAGTGAATATGAAAAAACTTATGTTGAATATAATGAAAAAGTATTAACTGAAGAACAGCAAGATGTAATTGAGACAATAATTACGAGTAAATCAAATAATTTTTTGTTGTTTGGAGAAATGGGAAGTGGAAAAACCGAAATATTTATTAAATTATTTTCAAGTTTAAAAGATAATGAGCAAATGTTGATAATAGAACCGAATGGATTATTAAAAGATGAAATTGCTAAACGTTTAATGAAAGTATTTCCCAATCAAGTTTTAAATTATGATTATTATGGTGCAAATGAGAAAGTGTACAATGATAATTTAGCAATAAATAGTGGACGTTATCGAATAATTATTGGATACCATCAAGCGTTATTTAATGATTGGTTGAATTTGAAGTATGTTATTGCCGATGAAGCACATGCTTTTAATTATCAAAATCAAAATCCAGAATATAACTTTTTTGATGTAATGCGTTTTTATCAAAAACAAAAACCATTAAAGTTAATTGCGGCCAGTGCAACTCCAAGTGTTGAAATGTATGCTAGGTCAACACGTGGTTATTATCAATTATTAACATTACCAAAAGCATATTATGAGCAAGATGTTACAATCGAATACCAACAGTTAACTGATTACCAATTACCACTTAGTCCAGCAAGTTTACTCGCAATAAAAGATACATTAGCATCAGGTAATAAAGTAATTATTCTTCATAATGCACGAGGATATGCCAGTGCTTTAGAATGTTCTTCGTGTAAGCGGGTTCCAAAATGTCCGAATTGTCAAAAACCACTAAATTATTATGTTGAAAATCAAGAAAAATTAAGATGTCATCATTGTAATTTTCAAGTTAGATTTCGAAATTATTGCTCACGCTGTCAGAAAAAAGATAGTTATCAGCCAATTGGAGTTGGTATAGAACAAGTGCAAAAACAATTAAAACAATATTTTAGTGACACAAAAATTCATCTAGTTGATACTGATGTTAATCTAACTAATAGACGAAAAATATTGGCAGATTTTAGCGAGAAAAAAGCGCAAATCTTATTAGGAACACAAATAATTAGTTTAGGAATTGATGTTAGTGATGTTACACTAGCAATTGTTACAAACGTTGATTATGGATTAATTAATCAGAGCGTTGAAGCAGAAGAAGAAACATTTCAATTATTAACACAGTTTAAAGGACGAATTGGGCGTCGTGGAGAAAAAAGTAAGTTATTAGTACAAACAAAATATCCGGAACATTATATATTTACCAAATATCTAACAATGAACTACAATGAGTATTTACCACTTGAATTACAAAATCGATATTTATTAAGAAATTTTCCATTTGTTAATTATGCCAAAATTGAGATTTTAGCAATAAGTTATAATGATTTGAAAAAACATTGTCAATTAATTACGCAAACGGTTGTTAGGAAACTAATTAAAGAGTTTGAAGTATTAGAACCTAAATACAAAAAACGTTATCGAAATCAGTTCTATTATCAGTGTCAAATTATAATTACGTATCAAAAAGAAGATATTAGTCAAATAATTCCTTTAATTAAATTTAGTGAGCAATTTCCTAATAATATTATTAAGTTTAATCCCCACTTTAGGCGCTAAAGAAAAAGTTTAAGCCAAAAATAATATAATTTAAATTTGAAAAAATGATATAATAAGTAAGACATAGGAGGAAACGATGACAGTAAATGATTTAAAGAATGGATTAACAATTAAGTACAATAATAATATCTACCAAGTAATGGAGTTTCAACATGTAAAACCGGGAAAAGGGTCAGCGTTTGTTCGAACTAAATTACGTAACTTAATGACAGGAGCAATTCAAGATATTACATTTAGTAATACATCAGAAAAAATTGAACGTGCTCATATTGAAAAAAAATCAATGCAATATTTATATTCAGAAGGTGAAACATATTACTTTATGGATATGGAAACTTTTGAACAATTAGAAGTTCAGAAAAAAGTTATTGGTGATCAATTAAGATTTTTAGTAGAAAATACCGAATTAACACTAGTAATGTACGAAGGTGCAATTATTGGTATTAACTTACCAGAAAAAATGAGTTTCGAAGTTATTGCTGCTGAGCCGGCAATTAAAGGAGATACTCGTAGTGGTGGGGATAAAGTTGCAACAATCGAAACAGGATTCGATTTACGTGTTCCTTTATTTATCGAAGCTGGAGAGCGTATAATCGTTAATACAGTATCAGGTGATTATGTATCACGTGAAAAATAGGAGTTAAAATGCACTATGTAACGGAAAATGAAAATGGACGAATTTATATTAAAAGATTCGCGATTGAAAAATTAGTATATAATTATATAAAGAATAATGCACCACAGTTAAAGTGCTATTATGTAAATTATGACCAAAGTGTAATAACAATATTTTTAACTGAACAAGCTGGAATATCAGCAAGTAGAATTGAAAAAATCCAAACAACATTACGTAATTATCTAGGTAATGATTTAGGATTATACGTTGAGAAGATAAACGTTAAATTGGGATAATAGTCATTTTAGTGACTATTATTTTTATGAAAGAGGAAAAATGAAGAAAAATCAAAAAGAACGTCATGGGAAAAGTATTGCTCGTGAAAATGCAATTAAAAGTTTATATACTTTTGCTTTAACAAATGAAGAAATTGGAATTTATTCAAAGGATAATTTAGCTAATGCAATGACTAAAAATACAATTGTCCACTTAGCTGAAATTGATCAAGAAATTAGTGCAAGATTACGTAAATGGTCAATTACTGAATTGAATCAAGTGAATTTAGCAATATTACGATTAGCAACATATGAGATATTATTTGAAGATACACCAAAAAATATTGTTGTTAATGAAGCACTTGAATTAAGTAAAATTTATAGTGATGAAAAATCGAAAAAATTTATTCACGGTGTGTTAGATAAGATTATTAAGGGTTAAGATGATTTTAACACCAGCAGCGATTAATAAATATATTAAATCGATTTTAGACCGTGATAAATATTTAAGAGAATTTATGATTAGTGGTGAAGTATCAAATGTTAAATATCATTCAAATGGTAATATCTATTTTCGAATTAAAGATAGTGAAGCCCAAATTGATGCAACAATGTTTGCAAGTTATGCTCGTAATAATGATTTTAAATTAGCCGAAGGTCAACAGATTGAAGCATTAGTTAATTTAAGTACGATAGTTAAAATGGGGAAATATTCGCTTAATGTTCGGAAAATAAAATTAAGTGGTCAAGGTAAATTATATGAACTTTATCGTCAGTTGCAAGAACAATTACAACAAGAAGGCTTATTTTCACAAGCACATAAACAGCAACTTGTAATGTTTCCAAAACGAATTGGAATTGTTACATCGCCAACAGGTGCTGCAATTCAAGACATGATTACAACTCTAAAACGTCGTCATCCAATTGCCGAGATTGTAATTGTTCCCTGTCTTGTACAAGGAAAAAGTGCAACAAATGATATTGTTAAAAAGTTGGAACTAGCAGATAATAGTAACTTTGATGTAATTATTACTGGTCGTGGTGGCGGAAGTATTGAAGACTTATGGTGCTTTAATGAAGAAGCAGTTGTTCGAACAATTTACAAAATGCAAACACCAGTAATTAGTTCAGTTGGTCATGAATCTGATACAACATTAAGTGATTTTGTTGCTGATGTACGAGCAGCAACACCGACAGCAGCAGCAGAACTTGCTGCTTGTGATTTGATGCAAGCGCAAAAAATTAATCTAAAAAATTATCAATTTATTAAAAATACAGTTCAATTAAAAGTTAAAAGAGCTAAGGAAAGTTTAAATTATCTTGCTCAAAGTCGAAGTTTGATTGAACCATTAATGAGTAAAAAAATTGTTTTTGATAATTTAAATTGGCAATTAATCACTAATGCTCATCAATTGAAAAATCGTTTAAATCAAGCAAATTATCAATTGAAAGAGTTACAATTAGATAATTTGGTTAAACAGAAAATTCAAGTTGAACAACAAAAAGTTGATTTAATCCATAAACAAATTGATGGTTTAAACCCTTTAGCAATTTTATCCCGTGGTTATGCGACAACTAAACAAGCAAATAATTATATTAATAGTGCTAAAGATATTGAAGAAAACCAGGAATTAGAAATTCAAATGCATGATGGAGTTATTAAATCACTTGTAACCGAAAAGGAGTTATATGAAAAATAAATCTTATGAAGAAGCATTTCGAGAATTAGAATTATTAGTCCAAAAATTAGAAGATGAAAATACTAACATTGATGAGGCAATTAAATATTTTAAGCAGGCAATTGAACTTAAAAATTATTGTCAAGAAATTTTAGCAAAGGCTGATGAAGCAGTTGTGAAAATTTTAGATGAAACGGAAAAAGAGGTTGAGTTTACACGTGAATAAATTTAAATGGATAGTAATTATAGTAATTATAATTATTAGTTTAGGTTTATATAGTTTTGGACAAATTAAAAAGAGTTTAACAACAGCAATTGATCCAATGAATTTAGCTGATTATTCATTTACAGTTAGTTCTGGTCAACAACCGGCAGAAATTATTGACCAATTACAAAGTGAAGGGTATATCAATAATCCCCAAATATTAAAAGTATATGTTAAATTAACAGACAAACAATTTTATGCTAATGATTATATTTTAAATTATTCAAAAACTCCAATTGAATTAATTGATGTTTTAGCAAATCCAACGCCTAATCAAGGAACGGAACAAAATAAACTTGTAATTATTGAAGGGGATAATTTAGATAGTATTGCGACAAAATTAGCAACAATTCTTGAAACTGATAAAGAGGAAATTTTAAAAGTTTGGGATGATAAATCATTTATTGAAGAATTGATTGGAAATTATTGGTTTATCACTGATGATGTATTACAAAAAGATGTTCGCTATCCATTAGAGGGGTACTTTACTCCTGCAACATATGATATAACTACTAATAAATCAGTTAAAGAGATTACTTATCAATTATTAAACAATAGTGAACAAAATTTTGAGCAATATAAAGATATTAAATATCCTAAAGGATACTCATTTAATCAAATTTTAACGTTTGCTTCAATTATTGAACGTGAAACTAATAATGATCCGGATAAATATAAAGTTGCTGGTGTTTATTATAATCGAATTGACAAAGATATGCCATTACAAGCAGATATAACTGTATTATATGCTTTAGGTGAGCATAAAGAACTTGTAACATATAAAGATTTGGAAGTTGATTCGCCATATAATACATATAAGCATAAAGGATTACCACCGGGACCAATTGCATCACCATCACTTACAGCAATTGATGCAGTATTGAAACCGGAAAAATCTGAGTATTTATATTATTTTAATACACAAGATACCGGAAAAACAATTTATTCAAAAACGTATGAAGAACATTTAAAAGTAAGTGAAGAAAATGCTTGGGATTATGAAAAATAATTATTAAGTTAAAATAGAAAAGACATCAGTTTGGTTAAGCCAAACTGGTGTTTTTTAATGTTAATTATATGATATCCGCAAATTATGATAAATAAGTATAAAAGTTAATTGGTATTTAATCAGCAATATGCTAGTAAATAGTAATAATAGTATTAGGAGGAAAAATGAATATTAATAAATATTTTACGGAGTTAATAACAGAAGCAAATGCAATAAAGATTACGGATATCCATTTTAAACCCGCCGATAAAAATGTTGAAGTATATTTTCGGAAAACTCCAGAATTGATATTGATTAATCATATTGAATTAAATGATTACCAAAAATTGATAAATTATTTAAAATTTAAAGCAAATTTAGATATAAGTTTAAAAAAGCTACCACAAGATGGATCATTGTGTTGGGGAGATATTAATATGCGTTTATCATTTATTCCATTAATTAAAAATGAAAGTATTGTTATTAGAATAATTCCCCCACAAATGATTAGTAATTATTCAGAATTATTTTTTAATCCAAAGCAATATCAAGAAATATATCAGTTGTTAAATAAAGAAGTAGGGTTATTTGTCTTTACTGGTCCAACTGGATGTGGAAAAACAACAAGTATGTATAAATTATTGAATGACTTAGTAATAAATAAGCATAAAAAAGTAATAACTGTTGAAGATCCAATTGAAATTCAAAATAATTTGTTTGTCCAAATGCAAATTGATTCGCAAAAAGGCTTTACATATGTTAAAGCATTGAGGGCAATTTTACGTCAAGATCCAGATATTATCATGATTGGTGAAATACGTGACAATGAAACGGCAAAAATTGTTATGCGAGCAGCAATGACAGGTCATTTAATCATTACAACAATGCATACTAAAAATAAGCGAGGTGTCTACGAACGACTACTTGATTTTGGTTTTAAAAAATCAGAAATAATTAGTGTATTAGTTGGTGTATGTAATCAACGGTTACTAATAAAAAATAATGAGCGAAAAGTCTTCTTAGATACAGCAATAAAAAAGGAGTTAGATAACTTATATGACAAGAATTCCGAAGTTAACTTGGAAACTAAAATGGAACAATTATTTCCATAAAAATGATAATTATTTATTATTGGAAAACTTATTAATATTCTTAAAAGCAGGTTATTCATTAAACGAAACATTACAATTTTTAGAAAATGATTATGATACTATGTTAATTAAAACAAAATTAGAAACAGGTTTGTCCTTTTGTAAGAGTATTGAATCTTTAAAATTGGCGACAGATATTCAATTGTTGATAGAAATTAATGAAGAACAAGGGGAATTGATTAAAGGATTAGAAAGAGCAGTAACTTTAGCAAAATTAAATCAAAATTTACAAAACGATTTGCAAGCTAAAATTCGTTATCCTTTATTTTTAATTATTGTATTAATTGCTGTATTATTTGTGATTGGAAATTTAATTATTCCCCAAGTATTGAGTTTATATCAGGCGTTTAATCAACCAATAACAAGATTAACTTTAATAATTTTTAACTTATTAAAAATAATTCCTTTTGTCTTATTATTTGTTTTATGGCTAATCGGAATGTGTTTATTATTTCATCAACGTCTTAAATTAGAAACAAAATTAAAATTATTAAGTCGAGTTCATTTAGGGCAAATTTATTTGGAAATTTATAATCATACTTTTAAAACTTATTTTGTATCAATGTTGGAAATGAAATTAAGTATTGAACAGATATTATTAATTTTAAAAAAACAAGATAAAAATAAATTATTACAAATTGAAGCTCAAAGAATTTTAGGACTATTACATCAAGGAATAATGCTTGATGAAGCATTAAATTATCGCTATTATACTAAAAGATGTCAAATTGTCTTTGCTCAAGGTTTAGAAAATGAAAACTTATTACGTTATTTACAGATGGATTTAATTCAAGAAAATCAAAAAAGAAAAAAACGGCAAAAGCAAATTTTATTTTGGTTACAACCACTTATTTATAGTTTAATTGCTGTAATAATAATTGTAATTTATAGTATGATTTTTAATATCGTATATGGTGTGATGAATTAAAAAGGAGGTAAATGAATAAAGAAGGTTTTACATTGTTAGAAATGTTATTGGTAATGTTTATTATAACAGTATTATTGTTATTGACAATTCCGAATATTACTAAGCAAAAAAAATCGGTCGAAAAAACCGGATGTGAAGCATATGCTGACGTAGTTGAAACACAAGTTGCTGCTTATGAATTAAGTGAAAATAAAGAAGTGTCTAGTTTAGAAGAATTAAAAGCAGCAGGTTATATTACGTCAACAACTTGTAGTGATGGAACTGCACTTGTTTTAAATGGAAGTGAAGTAAGTGTTGAAAAATAATGGTTTTACATTATTAGAAACACTGCTTGTTGTTAGCATGATTACAACATTAATGCTAATATTGCTTCAACCAATTACGGAAATGGAAAAGAAAGTGAAATTAAATAATGATAAGCAAATAGTTTTATTAACAATAGAACAAGCACGTGAATGTAGTCTTTATCAAGAAGCAACAATTAAATTAATGGGCAAGCAATTAATTTTGTTTTGTCCAAATAAACAAATTAAGCGTAATTTAGCAAGTGAAATTACGAGTAATTATCAAGGAGGAATAATTAAATTTAACGATAAAGCAAAAGTCCATCGAGCCGGAACAATTAGATTGGATTATCATCAATTAAGTGAAGAAATTATAATTAATATTGGATTTGGTTATGAATCATAAAGGGTTCGTCTTATTAGTTAGTTTATGGAGTTTACTAATGACTGTAATTGTTATAAAAGCGTTATTATTAATAGTACCAACAATGTTAAAAGAAAGTAATTTGCAGGAACAAAAATATCAAAAAGTAGTTGCGGAGCGAAGTGAACAAATTAGGGTTTACAATAATTGAGTGTTTAGTAGCGCTGTTAATAATTACGGTTACAATTCAGTGTATAAATGTAATTACAATTGAAATGAAATATTTAAATCAAATAAATGGATCACAAGTTGCTTTAAGTTTAGTGACAAAACAATTAGAAGAAGATTTAGTATTTTGCAAAACAATTAAAACTTTAAATCCTTTTAGTTGTCAAACATATCAAAAGGAAATAATAAGTTACAAAATTAATTCGCAAAAATTAATTCGTCAAATCAATGGGCGTGGTTATGAAATAATTTTTCCAAAATTAATTAAATATAAAGTAAACGATATTGGTGGAATAATTAAGTGGGAAATTGAGACAGAAAAAGAACAATATGCAATTGATATTGGAGTAAAGAATGAATAATCGGGGAATGGTAAATTTATTATTGCTAATAGTATTTGTACTAATTGGCCAATTGGTAATTAGGTATGAAATAACAGCAATAACTAATCGGGAAATAATCCTTAAATATCAAACACAAATCAAGTTTACTAAAGAGAATATTGAACAGTTAAGGTGTTTAGATTTGAAAAAATGTCAGACTAAAGCAACTTCAATAAATACGACTGGAGGAAAAATCGAAACATTATTAGATAAATATAATCGTTATTATATTAGTTCTCCTGATAAATTATTAAATGATTTTAAAAAGTTAAATCAACACGAACAAGAAAATACATATGAGTACCGGTTGATAATTGGTAAACAAATAATAACGTTATATGATGAGAAAAATATAAAATATCGTTGGTTAGTTAAATAAAAAAGAATTAAACATTTTAGTTTAATTCTTTTTGTTGTTGTTGATTGTTTGCTCGTAAATCACGAATTGATGAATTAATAATGGCCCCAAACATTATTATTAAACCAATTGAGAAGAACCATAACATCATTAACATTAATGATGAAAAGATTCCGTATTTAGTAAAACTTTTAGAAAATACTCCAATGTATTTAGAAAATATCACAGAAAATAAAACAAAAGTTGCTGTTGAGAAAATTGAACCTGGTAAAACATCAATTTTTTTAAGTTTCTCACTTGGGCTAAATAAATATAATGAATACATGCTACCAAATAATAAAAGTGGTAAAGCAAAGAATTTTAAAATATTTAATATAAAGCTAAACTGCTCGATATGGAAAAATTTAAAAAAGTCGTTACCAAAGGTAAAGATAACAAAGTTGGCAATTATAATTCCAACAAATGAAATGGTAAATCCAATACTCATTAAACGAAAGATTAAACCATTACGAGAAAATTTATCTTCGTAAATTCGGTTAATTGATTTGATAATTGAATTCATTGCCGTCGATGATGACCAAATTGTTAAAAGCAAGGCAACAATTGATAATGAACTGTCTTTTTCTTCAAGAACCATTGTTAAAAATTGCTGAATTGTATTGGCAAGATCTGCAGGAATGAATGAATTTTGTAATTGCGTTGTTAATTGTGCAACTTCAATATTAAAATATGGTAATAATGTAACTAAAAACATTAATAATGGAAAAATTGAAAATAATAAATAATAAGCACTTTGAGCCGCAATTCCAAACGGGTCAAATGTTGCTACTTTTTCCATCACTAATTTAATGAATTCGATAGTATTTTTTTTGGTTAAATTAGCTTTCATATTCCTCCTAACCTAATTATTATAGCGTTTTTTGAGATATTTAAGGAAAAAAGTCAATTAAGTATATTGGTTTGATTATGAATAAGTGAAAAAAATTCCATGTTTTTAAAATTGGTACAGACTAAAAAAGAGATTAAAAGGGTTTAATATGGAAAAAACAATAAAAAAACGGAAAAAAATTGCATTTTTTTTTGAAATAAGGTATACTTAAGGTATAGTTAATAGAAAATGACAAGTAGGAGAAAAATGAAAGACAAATTTACAGAAGAATGGGCTGGTTTTTCAGCAGGGAACTGGCAAAAAGACATTAATGTACGAGACTTTATTCAAAAAAACTATGATTTGTATGAAGGAGACGACTCATTTTTGGCAGGACCAACAGATGCAACGTTAAAATTATGGGATCAATGTATGGATCTTTATAAGCAAGAACGTGAAGCAGGTGGGGTTTTAGATTTAGATGAAAAAATTGTTTCAACAATTGTTTCACATGAACCTGGATATTTAAATAAAGATTTAGAACAAATTGTTGGTTTTCAAACAGATAAACCATTTAAACGTTCTTTACAACCATTTGGTGGAATTAGAATGGCAGAAGTATCAGCTGAAAGCTATGGTTTTAAAGTTGATGATGAAGTAGTTGAAATCTTTACTAAATACCGTAAAACACATAACCAAGGGGTATTTGATGCTTATACTGCAGAAATGCGTATGGCTCGTCGTAGTGGAATCATTACTGGTTTACCAGATGCATATGGACGTGGTCGTATTATCGGTGATTACCGTCGTATTGCTTTATACGGTATTGATGCTTTAGTTGCTGATAAAAAACATTTCTTAGATAACAGTAGTACAACTATGACTGAAGATGTTATTCGTTTACGTGAAGAAATTTCAGAACAAATTCGTGCTTTAGGTGAAATTAAAGAAATGGCAGCAATGCATGGTTTTGATATTTCACGTCCAGCATTAACAGCTAAAGAAGCAGTTCAATGGTTATACTTTGGATATTTAGCAGCAATTAAAGAACAAAATGGGGCAGCAATGTCACTTGGACGTACTTCAACATTTGTTGATATTTATATGCAAAGAGATTTAGAAAACGGAGTAATTACAGAAGAAGAAGCACAAGAAATCGTTGATCACTTCATTATGAAATTACGTTTAGTTAAATTTGCTCGTACTCCAGAATATAATGAATTATTCAGTGGAGATCCAACTTGGGTAACAGAAAGTTTAGGGGGAGTTGGTTTAGATGGTCGTCCTTTAGTTACTAAAACTTCATTCCGTTATTTATGGACATTAGTAAACTTAGGTACTGCACCAGAACCAAACATGACAGTATTATGGTCAACTAAATTACCAGAAGGATTTAAAGAATATTGTGCACGTATGTCAATTAAAACATCTTCAATTCAATATGAAAATGATGACATGATGCGTCAAACACATGGTGATGATTATGCAATCGCTTGTTGTGTATCACCAATGAAAGTTGGTAAACAAATGCAATTCTTTGGTGCTCGTGCTAACTTAGCAAAAGCATTATTGTATGCAATCAACGGTGGTGTTGATGAAAAATCAAAAGCACAAGTTGCACCAAAATTCTTACCAATTACAAGCGAATACTTAGAATATGATGAAGTTCTTGAAAGATTTGACCAAACTATGGAATGGTTAGCAGAATTATATGTTAATACATTAAATATCATTCACTATATGCACGATAAATATGCTTATGAGCGTAGTGAAATGGCTCTTCATGATCACCATGTCCACCGTTTCTTTGCAACAGGTATTGCTGGTCTTTCAGTTGCAGCTGACTCATTATCAGCAATTAAATATGCAAAAGTTAAAACAATTCGTGATGAAAATGGAATCGTTGAAGATTATGAAATTGAAGGAGAATATCCTGCATACGGAAATAATGACGATCGTGTTGATGAAATCGCTGCTAAATTAGTAGAAACATTTATGAATAAAATTAGAAAACACCATACATATCGTGATTCAGAACCAACAATGTCAATTTTAACAATTACATCAAACGTAGTTTATGGTACAAAAACAGGTAACACACCTGATGGACGTCGTGCTGGTGCTCCATTTGCTCCAGGAGCAAACCCAATGCACGGACGTGATAAAGAAGGTGCTGTTGCATCATTAGCATCAGTTGCAAAAATCCCATTTAAAAATGCTGCTGATGGAATTTCAAATACATTTAGTATTATCCCAAATGCCCTTGGAAAAGATAGTGAATTAGCTGCCGAAAATATGGTTGCTGAAGTTAGTGCTGAAGATTTAGGAATGTCTTTAGAGGAATTACAAGCGTTAGCAAATGATTGCGGCAATCAGCCATGTGCAGTTCCAAATTTTGAAAACGTTGAAGATAAAAAATAAATAATCGAGGAGAATAATGAAAATAGCTACTCAACAAGAAAAAAACTTAGCAAATATGCTAGATGGATATATGACTAAGGGAGGACATCACTTAAATATTAATGTTTTCAATCGCGAAACATTATTAGATGCTCAAAAACACCCAGAAGAATATCCACAATTAACAGTACGTGTATCAGGATATGCAGTTAACTTTATTAAATTAACTAAAAAACAACAAGACGATGTAATTGCACGTACTTTCCATAATCATATGTAAGAAAAAGAGGTTTTAACCTCTTTTCTTAGCGAAAAAGGAGATTTAAGATGAATGAAAAAGCATTTGTTCACTCGATTGAATCATTTGGAACGGTTGATGGACCGGGAACAAGATTTGTAATTTTTTTGAGTGGATGTAATTTAAGATGTAAATACTGTCATAATCCAGATACATGGAAAATGAATGATGGAAAAGAAATGACAGTTAATGAATTATTAGAAAAATATGAAAAAGTAAAAGAATTTGTGCCAGCGGGAATTACAGTTTCCGGAGGTGATCCACTGCTTCAATTACCATTTTTAGTTGAATTTGCAAAAGCAGCTAAAGAGCGAGATATTCATATGTGTATTGATACTTCGGGAGGAATATATAATCCTTTAAATAAAACTAGAATGGAATTATTAGATCAGTTATGTCAATATGTAGATTTAATTTTATTAGATATTAAACATATTGATGATGCGGAACATAAAATTTTAACGGGAATTAGTAATGTACCTGTTTTAGGTTTTGCAAAGTATTTATCGGAAAAACAAGTTCCAGTATGGATAAGACACGTACTTGTACCGGGAATTACAATGAATGATAAATATTTATATCAATTAGGTTTATTCTTAAAACAACTTAATAATATTGCCGGGATTGAAGTACTACCATATCATACAATGGCTTTACCAAAGTACGAGTCAATGAAAATGAAGTATCCTCTTGAAGGAGTACGTCCGGCAACAGAAGAAGAAGCAATTCGTGCACGAAAAATTATTTTATTGGCACGGGAAAGTTAAAATTAGATTTGGGAGTTGAAATGACAGTACCAGTAGCAGATAGTGAAGAAATAGATTTATTTGTTCGCGGTTTTGAAATAAAAAAATATCGGGAAATGGTATGTGAAACTTATATTAAAGAAGATTTTGACTTGGCAAATGCAGTAATTAGCCATTGGAATTTTAAGCGGATAAAAGATAAATATATTGATAAAACACGAATGTATACAGAAAATTCATATAGTAAGCGAATGATGCGTTTAGAAGAAAAACAATTTATATATAAAATCCATTTGTTTCAAACGTATATCAATTTAATGGAAAATCAAAAAAATATTGAAAAGCAATTAGAGTCATTACTTAATGAACCAGAATATGATATTGAAACTGAAGAATTATATAGTCAGATTTTTGATAAATGGGAAGCGTTGTTGATGTCAGATGTATAGAAAAAATAAAGAATTACGTTACGATTACATCAAGCGGACAATGGAAATTAAAGAAATTAGAGAAATGATTATCGCAGAATATATTGAAGATGATTTGGAATTAGCTTTAACAATCATTAAAATTTATAATTTAAAACGAGTAAAAGAAAAGCATATTGATAAATTTCGTGATTTTAATGAAAATTATTATAGTCGAATGGCATTAAAACGCGAGGAAAAAATTTTTCAAATTAAAGTGTTAATGGCACGTGAGTTTCAGCGTGAAGCACAAGAATTTATGCATTATAAACGGAGAATGGAATATATATTATATCGTGAAATGGATTTTAATGATCCAGAAAACATTGCATTTATCAAAGAATATTATACAAAAAATAAATAAAAAATTGCCCCAGATGTTAATCTTTGTACATTTGGGGCAATTTTTTTCTGTTAAAATCGAAATGTACTAGTAGCAATTGGTTGGGAAAATTAAAATTGATGCTAGTAAAGGAGGAAATTTAATGGATTTTGAACATTTTTTAAGTAGCTTTTCAGCTATAATTTGGAATGTGTTTTTGCCGATTTTAGTAATTTTTTCATTTTTAATTTGGCCAAAATTAATTTTTAAAATTAAAAATAAAATTACAGAATCGTCAAAGCCAACATTAAAACAAGCAGTGGGACCAATTTCAATCTCACTTGGTGCAATGGTTGGAACGGGTGCAATTGTTGGGGTATTAGGAGCAATTAATAAATTACCAGTAGGAGTAAAGCCAGAAGCAATTGCGATTTGGTCTTTAGTCGGAATGGTAATAATGTTACCATTAATTTATTCAGAAGTTATTGTTACTAAAGTAATGAATAAATCACCAAAAGAATATATTTCATACTTTATTAGTCCACGAGCAGGTCTAGTATATGCATTTAGCTTTATGATTTTATATGTATTTGGTTTTGGTGGATTTCAATTTAGTGGAATTAGTGATGTTGTAAATACATTAACAAATCAATTTTACGGATTTGAAATGAATTCAATGCAATTATATATCTTTGTCGTAATTCCATTATTTATGTTTTCAAGTGCAATAATCTTGACAAAAAAACATGATTTATTTATCAATGTTTTAACGATAATGATTACAATTGCAGTCGGAGCATATATTGTTTTTTTACTTGCATTTGTAATCAAAACAAGTGATTTTGCTGGAATGTACTTAATGAATTTAAAACAAGAGTTATTAGATCCAGTATCAATGGCAATTGGGTTACCAATTGGGTTATTGTTTGGTTTACAGCGAATTATTCAAACATCAGAAGCAGGTTTAGGTGGATTAGCAATGTCTTCTTTAGAAGCAGATTCTAAAGCACGTGCGGCAGCAATAATTGCAATTATTCCATCAACAATTACAATTATAATTGCAATTTTAGGAACTACTTATATTGCTTCATATGGTATTACTATGGGTATTATGCAAATCGGTGCAACCTCATTAGAAACATTCTTTTTAACAGCTTATAATGTAACTGGAATGTTTGGAGTAGTTATTTTAATAATGTTTACAGTATTAAGTGGATTAACAACACTGATTGGATCATTTTATTTTGTTGATTTATTAATGACATATACTGAAAACCAAAAAATTGCATTATACATGAGTTTAATATTCGTAGCGGGAACTCTAGCAGTATTTGGATTTGCAATTATTTTTGAATTAATCGACTTATTAATGTTTGTCGTTACTGGTTTA
This sequence comes from Mollicutes bacterium SLUWU-24, assembly GCA_049070185.1. GTDB lineage: Bacteria > Bacillota_I > Bacilli_A > UBA3375 > UBA3375 > CAZFWW01. The sequence continues at coordinate 364,099 of JBLYTW010000001.1, forward strand.
AATGTATTTGCACTTTTATGTTTTACACGAAAAGGATGGAAAAAATACGTTAAATAATCCGTTGATTAAGAAAGGAAAAAAATGAAACTATTAAAAGCAAAAAAAGTATATTTAGTTGATAAAGAATTTTCAAATGCAACTGGGATTGTAATCGAAGAAGATAAAATTGTTGAAGCAGGTAATTATGAAACACTATGTGAAAAATATCCTCAAGCAGAAATAGTTTTAGATCACGAAGACCAAGTGATTTATCCAGGATTTATTGAACCACATACTCATTTAATGGGAGGTATTTTACCTGGAGGAATGATTATTGTTGATGTTATGGATTGGGAAGTTGATGGACGTATCTTTAAAGCAACATCAACAAAAGCGGAAATATTTGATCGTATTCGTAAAGAAATTAAAGCTGATCCAAATCGTAAATGTTATTTTGCCCTTGGATTATATGAACCAATTCATGGAGTAGTAACACAACATGATTTAAATGAACAAAACTTTGGAGTTCCGGTAGTACTTGTAACTAATTCAACACATGCTTGGTATTTTAATAACGAAGCAACCGAATTGATTGGTCCAGATTTAGAGGCTGCTTTACCTCAAGGTACATATGGATTTGAATGTGATGAAAATGGTAAATTTGCTGGTGTAGTAAAAGAAGTTGCTGTCCAATTAAGTGTACCAATTATTACTAAATATTTAGTTACTCCAGAAGTTTTTGCTCGTGGTATTAAAATGCAACACGATTCAAATATGAAAAAAGGGGTTACAACTTTAGTTGATATGGCATGGGGATTAAGTCCAGAATTAGATAATATGTCATTAAATGCAATGAGTAATTTTCCGCAGAGAATTGGACGAGTTGATCACTGGATTGGTATGGCAAAAGATCTTTATAATCCCCAATTATCAAAAGCAGAAAATCGTCAAATTATTTTTGATTATATAAAAAAAGACTATGAAGAAAATAGTATTGAAATTAACAATAAACGTTTTACAACTAAAGGGGTAAAATACTTTGCTGATGGTGCGATTATTGATTTAGAAGTAATCAATTCAGTTCCTGATTTAATTAGTGGAAAAACACCAGAATGGAATCATGATTTCCGTGCTGGAGAACATCATCACGGATTAGCAACAATGCAAGAAGATATGGAATTATTCTTTAAAAATGATTATATGATCCATGTGCATACTCAAGGTGATAAAGCCAATGAATTAATGCTAGAAATGATTTGTAATTTACAAGAAAAATATGGTAAAGAACACAATAAATATTCAATTGAACACTTTGCATTTAGTAATGAAAAAGTATTTGAATTACTAGAAAAAACAGGTGGTGTTTATATTTCAGGATTACCACATTATGGTTATTATTTCTATGAGTCATGGAAAAATTCAGGACATGTACCAGAAGAAATAGTAAATTCACTTTCTTCATTTAAACGTGCCCTTGAATGTGGAGCAACATTATCATTACACTCTGATTTTATGAATTTCCCAACAGATCCAATTGCTTGTCTATATTTTGCAACTAACAAAATTAATCGTGATACAGAAGAAATCTATAACAATCAAGCAATAACTTTAGAAGATGCATTAAAAGGTATTACAATTAATGCAGCTAAAAATAATCAATTAGATAATTATATTGGTTCAATTGAACCAGGAAAATATGCTGATTTAACGGTTTTAGATGTTGATATTTTTGATATTAATCCAGAAGATTTATTAACGACAAATGCTAAAGGAATCTATGTGGGAGGAGAATATCATAAGAATGTATTATGATAAAAAATTATGAATATAATATTAGTTCTAGTATTATCAATTGTTCTTGTAATGTTATTAAAACCAGTAAGTGGGAAAACTAAAATACCAATGGTGATTTTCTTCTTATTATTTGGAATAATATTTAGCGAATATGGTTTAATTAACTTACTTGGTAATGATAATTTATTAAATTTAACATTACAACCAGCATTAGCATATGTATCAAATTTAGCAATTCTGGCATTGTTTTTAAATAGTGGAATGGGTTTAGATTTAGGAGCAATTAAAAGTTCGGGTAAAGATGCAGCATTTTTATCAATTGTTCCAGTTCATGTCGAAGGAATCATTATGGGATTCATTACCTATTTGGTAATGGTTAATGTATTTCCGCAATTAGGATTTACCGAAATTCCGTTAATTGGATTTTTATTAATCATGTTAACATATGCAATTTGTTCACCTGTTTTAATTATTCCCTCAGCAATGAAAATTAAAATGCAAGGGGCAAAATCAAAAATTCTTGATAATATGATAATTGCAAGTATTTGTGATCCATTTACCCCATTTCCAATTATGATTGTATTATTAATCTTTTTAATGATTGGTGCAAGTGGAAATAGTAGTATTTCACCACTTATTGCAGTTGTATTATTAATTATTGCGTTAATAGTTGTGGGAATTTTAGGTTATGTAATCGGAATGATTTTTGCAAAAATAGTAGCGAAAATCGTTAAACCGGAACAAAAAAATTTAGTATTTGCAATTGCTATAATCTTTAATATATTAAACTTTGTAGTTATTGCCCTAACAGGACCACTTGCTGGATTTGGAATAATAACTGCAGTAGGAATGGGAATTGGTTTTAATAAGTTTACCCTTCCGGAATTAAATACTGCAATATTACAAAAATCACAGTTATTATTTGGTTTATTTATGTTTCCAATTGTCTTTGTTTACGTTGGAACACAAACCCAAATTAACAAATTATTTAATCCAATAATGTTAATTGCAATTTTATTTATTGCGATTTTAGGACCAATAATTAAAGCAATCGTAACAAAGATGTATTTACAAAAACGTGGATATGATCAAAACGAAATTGGTTATGCCGAAACTGGATTTGCTCTAAAAGGAATTATCATAATTAATATGTCTGTATTATTTGGTCCAGCTTTTCAAAGTGTTGGACTGGATATAATGCTTAATTTTATGTATCTATTAGCAGCAGTATCGGTAATTTTAACAGTCCCACTAGGAATTGTTAAATTAGAAAAATATGAGAAAAATTGGTTTGAAAACTCAAAATAAAATAAAGTAAAACATCGTAAATAATACGATGTTTTTTTTGGAAAGTAAATTTTTTTAATAATGAATTTGATTAAAAGAATAGATATACTTATTTTAAATTAAATCAAAGTTTTTATAAATATAAACTCGTGTCTTGTAGCATTTATGATATAATATTTTATAGTTAATATTAAAATATATTAATAACGTTGATAGGAGTAAAATGGAAAGTAAATTCAAAATAATGGCCCTAGGTGGTCTAGATGAAAACGGAAAGAACTGTTATGTCATAGAAACAGCAGAAGATATTATTGTAATTGAAGCAGGAAGTACTAATTTTAATAACAAATTATTAGGAATTGATATTGTGATACCTGATTTTAATTACTTAATTAAGAATAAAGATAAAGTACGTGCAATTTTAATTTCACATGGGCATTTTGATCAAATGGGAGCAATAACGTATTTAATTGAACAACTTAATGTACCTGTTTACGCAAGTTCATATACAATTGAATTTTTAAAACATTACGTAAATAAGAAAAAATATAAAATGTTAAAAGAACTTAAATATAGTGGAATTTTACGTATTGGACAATTAAAAATTGAACCGTTTAGTTTATCACATGCAATTTATGGAAACTTTGGTTTTGTTATTGCAAATGAAAATAAAGAAGCGATTGTTTATGCAACAGACTTCAATTTTGATCAAACGGCAAACCGTTTTGGTCGTACAGATATTCGTAAAATCGTTGAATTGTCAAAAAAATACCAAGTAAAAGGATTAATGGTTGAATCAGTATCAGCAGATTGCATTGGAATGGCAGCAGGAGATCAATCGTATCATGCGCAGTTTGCCCGTACAGTTGAAAGTGCACCAGGTAGATTGATTGTTAGTTTATATTCTTCAAATTTAGCTGGAATGACAAATATTATTCGAATGGCCGAAGAATATGATAAGAAGATAGTAATTATTGGACGTGATTTATTAAATTATGTAAATATTGCTCGTAATGCTAATTATATTTCTCACAAGAAAGAATTATTTATCCGAATTTCTGATATTAATAAGTATGATGAAAATCAATTGATTATTGTTGTTGCTGGTTTATACTTAGAACCATTTACAACATTAGCAAAAATGTCAACTAATCGTCATAATATTATTAAAATTAATGAACGTGATACAATTTTAATTGCTTCAAAACCATATGATGAAATCGAAGCTAATGCACAGGATATTTTAGATGTAATTGCTCGTACTGAATGTGAAATTAAATCACAAAAAATTAATGTTGCATCACACGCATATCAAGAAGATATCAAAATGTTAATTAACTTATTTGAACCAGAAACAATTATTCCAATTAAAGGTGAATATCGTAAGTTTAAAATTATGCAAGAATTAGTTATGAATGTTGGAATTGGTGCTGAACGTGTTAAAATATTAAAAAATGGTGAGCAATTAGAAATTCATGATGAATTTGCAATTGTTAATAATGAGTTTCCATTAGAACCAACTTTAATTTCTGATGACGAAGATGAGCCAATAAATCCAATTGTATTACGTGATCGTGAAATATTATCAGATAATGGTTATGTGTTATTAGTTTTAACCTTCTTAAAAGGGAAGCAAGAAATAATTCAGGAACCAGAAGTTATTTCAGGTGGATTAATTCAATTTGATGATGATGAGGATTTGATTGCTGGATGTAAGAAAATTATTAAAAATGAATTAGAAAAAGATTATAGTAATCGTGAATTAGTAACAAAGTTAAAAACAAAAGTAAGTCGTTATTTACAAAATAATATTGGTAAAACACCAATTGTTTTACCAGTGAGAATGGAAGTAGATCCTAAACGCATTAAAAGGAAGAAAAATGAGCCGAAAAAAGCAAAATAAAAAAAAAGATAGCATGTTTCAAACAATTTTGCAAAATAATCAGATAAAAGGGATAGTAATTATGTTACTATCCATTTTAGCAATCTTAAATAGTGGATTGATTGGAAATATTGTTAATATTTTCGTTGATTTTTTATTTGGTAATTACCGAATGGCAATATATATATATTTCTTAATATTTGGATTCTTAATTTTTATAAACCGTTTAAAATGGTTTTATACTGATAAAAAAGGAATTTTTGTTAATTTAGTATTTTTCAACGTATTGTTAATGGTTGGAAAAGATATTTTACTTGATAATAATGCAACAATGCTTGAATATTTTAAAAATTTATTTAACACAAATGTAACGAATGATGTTGGATTAATTGGTTATTTAATTGTTAATACATTAATTGTTTTATTTGGTGAATTTGGAATTAAAACAATTATTGTTGCTTTATGGATTTTAACAACATTGTTGTTGATTGATTTAGAAGATGTTATTGATTATGTTCGTAAAAAGTTTGAACAGTGGAATACTAAAGAAGTAAGTAATGAAAAAAAAGTCAAAGTAAAAAGTCTGAAAAAAGTAAATGACAAAGTAGAAGAAAAACCTGTTCCGTTAAATAAGGAACAAGAACCAAAGTTTATGGTTCAAGAACAAGTTACAGAACCGACAGTTACAAATGAGCCGATTGTAACGCAGTTTGCTGACCGTGACTATACGATTCCAAGTGTTGAGTTGTTGGAAGAATATGGAGAAAATAATCAGAAAATCATTAAAGATTTGGAACAAATTGCTGCTGAAAAAGCTAAAGCATTAATTGCAACTCTAGCAAGTTTTAATTTACGTGTAGAAATTAGTAATATATTGATTGGTCCAAATGTAACAAAATATGAATTACAACCAGAATTAGGAGTGAAAATTAGTAAATTTAGTTCACTCTCTAATGATATAGCTCTTGCTCTTGCGGCAAAAGCAGTCCGAATTGAGGCTCCAATTCCTGGAAAACAGGCAATTGGAATTGAAATTCCTAATGACAAAACGATGATGGTTGGATTAAAAGAAGTATTAAAAGCAAAAACAAATGATTATGAACGTAAGCTACAAGTTGGACTTGGAAAAGATATTTCTGGAGAATCACGTTTTATTGAAATTAATAAAACTCCGCATATGTTAGTTGCTGGTGCAACAGGAAGTGGGAAAAGTGTTTGTATTAATGGCATTATTATTTCACTTTTAACTAAAACAAGTCCTCAAGATGTAAAAATGATTATGATTGATCCGAAAAAAGTTGAATTAACTCCTTTTAATGGAATTCCTCATTTATTAACACCGGTTGTAACTGAGCCAAAGAAAGCAGCGGTTATCTTAAAGAAAATGGTAGCAGAAATGGAACATCGTTATGAACTGTTTTCGCAAACTAATACCCGAAACATTGAAGGTTTTAATAAAAAAATTGAAACAGAAAATATTTATAATTTTAAGAAACTACCGTATATTGTAATTATAGTTGATGAACTTGCTGATTTAATGATGGTTGCTTCTAATGATGTTGAAGAGAGCATTGCACGATTAGCGCAAATGGCTCGTGCTGCTGGGATTCACTTAATTATTGCCACACAACGTCCGTCAACTGATGTTATTACCGGATTAATTAAAGCAAATATTCCAACTCGTATTGCTTTTTCTGTTTCATCAAGCATTGATTCACGAACTATTCTTGATACAACAGGAGCTGAAAAATTATTAGGTAAAGGTGACATGCTAGTTTCGGAACAAGGTTCAAATACATTAACAAGAATTCAAGGGGCATTTATAAGTGATGAAGAAGTAATGAAAATTGTTGATGAAATTACTGAGCAATTTAGTGATATAAATGCTGAAGATAATTATGATGCAGAATTAACTTCTGTTACGGAAAAAAGTGATGAAGAATTAGAATTGGATGAATATTATGAAGATGTTAAGCATGATTTTATCCAAATGCAAAAAGCATCAGCATCACATATTCAACGTCGTTATAAAGTTGGATTCAATCGGGCAATGCGAATTATTGAACAATTAGAAGCAAATGGTGTTATATCGGCGAGTGAAGGGACTAAGCCACGAAAAGTATTAATTGAGGAGTTAGATGAAAATCAATAAAGAAGATAATTATTATCGTTTTCAAGATAATATTTCTAATAATAATAGTATAAGTTTAATAACAATTATTACTAAGAATAATAAAGAAGATTTTTTAAAATTAAGAATAATTAATCAGTTATTAAAAAGAAGAACAAAAAAGTTAGATAAATATGAGTTTGAGTTAGCTAAAAGTGAAAATTACGATTTACGCTTTAGTAATACGCAAAGTGATTTACATAATTATTTATTGCTGGAACAACAAATGCAATACATTAGTGAAAAGTTTACTGCTGGAAGTGATTTTCAAAAACAAACAGCATTATTTAATGATTATATTAATAATGATTATATTAGCGAAGCGGAATTAGAAGTTGAACTTGCCGCATTTCGAGTTAATTATGATTTACTTTTAAACGATTATACTCGATATACAAGACGATTAGCAATTGATAGTATTTATCAAGAAAATGAAAATTATTTAACCCTTGATGATGAACTTACATTATTAGAAACAATTAATGTTGAAAGCTTAAAACAGTATTACCAAAATCTTAAAAAGGAACATCAATATATTTTTCATAAAACCAATAGTACAGAAGTATATCAACAATCATTGTTAAATAACCAATTAGAAATTAAGCGTTATCAAGAAGATTTTAAGTATAATGAGGTTGAAGTTGTTAAAAATATTGATCAAGCAAAATTAAATTTAATGTATCGATTCAAAGAAAATTATTCACGTGAAAAGTTAAACGTATTTAATGCTATTTTTGGTGGTGATGCTTATTCAAAATTATTTGTTAATGTTCGTGAAGCACATTCAATTTGCTATTATGTTAATAGTAAAATAATTAATCGCAAAGTTGTTCAAGTTGAAACCGGAGTTAATGTTGATAATATCGAGTTGGCAGAAAAATTAATTGATGAACAAATAACTGCAATGCAAGCCGGAAATATTGATGAATTGGCAATTGCTAAACAAAAACTAATTAGTACTTATTACGGAATGGAAAATGATTATCATATGCGTAAAAGTTTAACAGAAAATCAAATTTTGTATGGTCTTTCGGCTGATATTAAGGAAATTACTGAGGCAATTGAGGCAGTAACAAAAAAAGATATTATTGAAATGGCTAATAATATTGAAAAAATAAAAAAGGTAGTGGTGAGATAATGAAACAGTATTTAGAATGTTTAGATTATGTAATGAAAAATGGAATTGAAAAAGATGATCGTACTAATACCGGAACTATTAGTTGTTTTGGTTATCAAAATCGTTACGATTTAAATGCAGGATTTCCCTTAGTAACAACTAAAAAAACATTTTGGCGTGGAATTGTTCATGAATTATTATGGTTTATTAGTGGTGAGACAAATATTAAATATTTATTAGATAATGATGTTCATATTTGGGATGAATGGGCTGATGAAAATGGTGATTTAGGATCTGTTTATGGTGAACAATGGCGTGATTGGCAAACTAAAGATGGGCGTCATATTGACCAATTAAAAAATGTTATTGAGCAAATTAAAAATAATCCAGACTCACGTCGTCATTTAGTGGTTGCTTATAATCCGGGTGAAGTTGATAATCAGGCATTGCCTCCTTGTCATTCATTTTTCCAATTTTATGTAGTAAATAATAAATTAAGTTGTCAGTTATATCAACGTAGTGCAGATTTATTTTTAGGAGTACCATTTAATATTGCTTCGTATGCCTTATTAACGCATATGATTGCTCATGTTTGTGATTTAGAAGTTGGTGATTTTGTTCATACATTTGGTGATTTACATATTTACAAAAATCATCTTGAACAAATCGAGTTACAATTAGAACGTGAACCATTAGCACTTCCAACTTTAAAATTAAATCCAGCAATTAAAAATATCGATGATTTTACTTTTGCTGATATTGAATTAATTGATTATAAATCCCATCCAGCAATTAAAGGTGCGGTGAGTGTGTAATGCTTAAAATGATTTTAGCAATGGACCAAGATAATTTAGTCGGTTCAACAACAAGTAAAAATGGTTTAGCATGGCATTATGCTGAAGATTTAAAATATTATAAAGAACAAACATTAGGAAAAATTAATATTATGGGTCATAATACATTTAAAGCAATTGGACGACCACTACCGGGAAGAACAACAATGATTTTAAGTCGTAATCAAGAATTAATAATTCCTGGGTGTGAACTTGTAAATAGTGTTGAAGCGGTATTAAAACTTGCACAACAAGAAGAGGTAATAATTTGTGGTGGGGTAAGTGTTTATGAACAATTTAATCAATACGTTGATACAATTTATTTAACACGGATTGATAAATCGCATCAAGGTGATATATATTATCAAAATTTAGATTTAAATGGTTTTAGTTTGATTGAAGAAAAGAGTGGAATTGATCCGCAAATAAGATATCAAACATGGGAGCGTATGTGAAAATAAAAGAATTAAATGAAAATATAATTGAATTTACTTTGAAAAATGGTTTAAATGTAAAGGTCTATGATAATCCTAATTTGACAAAATTTTATGCAAATTATACTACATTTTTTGGATCAAATGACTTAGAATATTATAATGATGAAAATGAACTTGTTCGTTTACCAGATGGAATTGCTCATTTCTTTGAACACGTAATGTTTGCAAGTGAAGATGGTGATGTATTTAATGAATTTGCCTTAAATAGTGCAAGTGCAAATGCTTATACATCATATAATCAAACATCATATTTATTCTCAACTGCAACAAATTTATTAGAAAATTTAAAATTGTTAATTACGATGGTACAAACAAGTTATTTCACAAAAGAAGTTGTTGAAAAAGAACGCGGAATAATTACTGAAGAGATTAATATGTATCATCAAATGCCGGAGTGGCGTTTACGTAATCATATGTATGAAACAATTTGTAACACAACTAATTATAAAATTGATATTGCCGGAACAGAAGCAACAATTAACCAAATCACCCCAGAAATGTTAGATGATATTTTTGCTAAGTTTTATATTCCCGAAAATCAAATTTTGGTTTTAAGTGGAAATTTTGCTAATTATAATTTACAAGATGAATTAGAAAAAATGCAAATTATTAAAAATAGTCAATTAAAATCAATTAAGAAAAATCAAGAATATATTAAGAAAAACCAAGAACATCAAGTAACATTTACAATGGAAAATAATCAAATGCATTATGCAAATATTGTTTATAAATTTGCACCAGAAACTGATCCAATTACAAATTTAAAAAAATATTTCAGTGTGGCAAGTTTTTTGAATGCTTATATTTCAGCATTAAATCCAAAGTACAATGAGGCAATTGAAAAAGGATTAATTAATCGTAATTTAGGTCATTTTATGAATTTTACTACTGACATTGCATATTTTGGTGTGCAGATTGTTGGTGAAGAATTTATTAATTCCAGTCAAGAATTTATAAATTCAATCATTAAATTTGAAAATATTGATAAAAAAATGATAAAATTAGGATTAAGAAAGCTAATAGCAACTGAAATAAGAATTGCTGACGACAAAATTGACTTCGTTGAGAGCATAATTAGTTGTCAATTAGATAGTATTACAATGAGTGAATATTACAATGTTTTATTTTCACTTACTGAAGATGAAATCATTAATAATTTGAAAAGATTATTAAATAATCAAGAAAAATTCACAATCTTTTTAAAGTAAAATTGCGAGGAGTTAAAATGGAAAATACGGAAACAAACAAAACACCACAAGAAAAAATGGGTAGTCGCTTGAAAGCAATTCGTGAAGCAAATAATTGGACAATTCAGGAAGTTTCGGAATTATTTCATATTACTGAATATTCTTTAACAAAAATTGAAGAGGGAAAAAAAGATAAAAGTAAAACAGGGTATTATAGTCGTTTGTATATTATTCGCTTTTTAAAACGAGTTGATGAATATAATGATGAAAATAAAGCATTATTAGAAGCAGCATATCCAAATAATGTAGAGGAATCAATTCGTAAGTCTTCCTCTTTAGATTATGCAATTGGATCAGCAAATGTTTATAATTCAAGTAAAAAAAGTAAAGTGAAAAGTAATAAAAATCGTATTTTAAATATGTTGGCATTGATTTTAATTTTAATTATCATTGGTGTATCAGCATTTTATACAACAAAAATGTTACAATCTAGAACCGAAGAAGCAACAGAAAATCCAACCGCATTATTAGAAAGTACGACATTAAGTCCGGAAAAAGTTGTTGCGGCTAAGGCACCAGAAAAAAAAGAAACTAGTATTAAAGCAAGTAAAATTGAGAATAATGCCCAAACAATTACAATTAAAGAGTTAGCTAATAAAGATAATTATAAATTAGATATTACCTTTAAAGCTGATTCATATGTTGATATTACAGACATGAAAACAAATAAAGCTTTATCACCAGGAAAATTATATAAAAAAGGTGATAAATTAAGTATTACTGTTAAAAATAAAAATGATATTAAGATTAATTTAGGATACGCAGCAGCTGCAACAATTAGTATTGATGGTAAAAAAATTGATGCAAGTGATTATCCAAAAGATCAAATATTTGTTACAATTAAAAACGAAGTTAAATAAAGGTTGCAATTGCAATCTTTATCTTTAGAATTAAGGAGTTAAATGAGTGATAAGACAAAAGCGTTAGAAATGGCACTTAAAAATATTAAACGTCAATTTGGTGATGAATCAATCATGGTTTTAGGACAAGAAGAACCAAAGAAAATTAATTCAATATCTTCAGGTTCATTATTAGTTGATAAAGCATTAGGAATTGGTGGATATCCTGTTGGTCGAATTGTTGAAATATATGGACCAGAATCATCAGGGAAAACAACTTTAGCATTACATGCGATTGCTGAGGCTCAAAAAGCTGGAGGGGTTGCCGCATTTATTGATGCTGAAAATGCAATTGATATAAATTATGCAAAGAATTTAGGAGTTCAAGTTGAAAATCTAATTCTTTCACAGCCAGATAGTGGAGAACAAGCATTAGAAATTACTGATACACTTGTTCGTTCACGTGCAGTAGATATTATTGTAATTGATTCAGTTGCCGCATTAGTACCACAGGTCGAATTAGATGGAGAAATGACTGATCAAACAATTGGTGTGCAAGCACGATTAATGTCAAAAGCGTTACGAAAAATGGCCGGAGTAATCAATCATTCGGATGTAATTGTCATCTTTATTAATCAATTACGAGAAAAAGTTGGGATTATGTTTGGTAATCCGGAGACAACAACTGGTGGACGAGCATTGAAATTTTATTCTTCAGTCCGATTAGAAATTCGTAAAGCTGATGTAATTAAAAATGGTACGGAAATTATTGGAACAAAATCACGTGTTAAAGTAATTAAAAATAAAGTAGCACCACCATTTAAACAAGTAGAAGTTGATATTATTTACGGAAAAGGAATTTCAAAAATTGGAGAAGTAATTGACTTAAGTGTTGAATATGGAATTGTGCGTAAGGCTGGAGCATGGTACAGTTATAATGAAGAAAAAATTGGTCAAGGTCGAGAAAATGTTAAAATTTTCTTAGAAGCAAATCCAGAAATTTATGCAGAAATTAGTACTAAATTAAATGAAGCGATGTTTAGTGAATAAAAAATGAGATATTTTATATCTCATTTTTTTTAATTATTAAATTAATCAATACTATAAACGGCTACATAATCAGTATACATTGCCTCATTTTTAAAATTCTTAGCGATGTTAGGATCTATTATATCTAAAGATTGATAATCAGTAGTTGCAAATTCCATTGTTAAATGTAGTACTTGTTGACTAAGTGGAATATTACTTGATGCTTCAGCAATTAATTGATTATCAACATAAAATTGATAATCAGCAGCATCAGGGTGATCATTTGGTAAAATTGCAACTCCATATGTATGAAATTTGGTAGCATCAGTAGTCAATAAATGATTTTTAAGATCAATCTGATCTCTTATGTTCTCAACAACTTGTTGATTATTCATTGGATGAATTGAAGCTGAGGCATAATTAGCACTTTGATTTTCAACAATATCAACTTCAGTAGCAAGATGTTGGTTGTTTTCCAATGGGTAAAGCCAAAAAGCTCCCCATGGTTTTAGATATCCAGGAGCAATTTCGCTTTCATCATCACCGATGTTGTTATTGTTTGTAAATTTTATTCGTGCTTCATAATAACCATAATTAAATGGATTACCATTATCATCATTTTGGACATTAATGTAACCACTTTGAACTGAACCATCTTGATTAAATGTAGTACTAAGACGTAATTGATTATGAACAATTTTAACATTATCATTATTAAAAGTTCCAATTCTGCCATTTTTTGCTTGTTGATCATAAACATACCATTTTGAATTTAATTTATGGTGATTAAAGTCGTCAAAGAATATTCGCTCATTATTTGTATAAGATACGGTACTTTGATTTTGTTGATTAAAGTCAAAAGGTGCAGCAATTCGGAAATAAGATGTTATAAAAACAGCTCCGAATAAGATAAATAAAATTCTTTTCATGTTATTCCCCTTGTGTAATTGTGTAAAAATATATTTATTTTTTTTATACAAAACATAATTTTTTTCAATTTACAAAGATATTTTATCAATTTTTGTTATAATAATTGTAAAAGTTGAGGAAAAATGATAGTATTTTTGATTATTATAATATTTTTAATGGTACATTTGTATGTTGCAGTACGTTATAGAAATACAAAAATTAATGTCTATAAAAAAGAGATAGATATAATGTATAGTTATGGTTTATTAATACCATGTTACAATGAAGAGGTTGTTCTCGAAGCATCACTGAAAAATATTGAACAAATCGATTATGAAAATTTTGAGATTATTTACATAAATGATGGTTCTTCGGATCGAACAATGGAGATTTTATTTAATAAATTAGATTTAGTAAAAGTTGATACATATAAAGAACAGATTAAAACCAAATTAGTTAAAGCAGTATATCAATCACAAAAATATGCTAATGTGTTTGTAATTGATAAAGAAAATGGTGGAAAATCAGATTCTTTAAATGCCGGAATTAATTTTACATCGTGTGAAAATGTAATAACTTTGGATGCTGATTCAGTTTTACGTGAAGATGCATTACTTTATATTAATGCCGCATTTCAAGATCGACGAACGATTGCTGTTGGTGGTAATGTTGTCGTAGCTCAATGTGTTGATAAATATATTGGTAATGATATCAAATTGAAAATGAGTGATAATATTTTAGAAAATACGCAAGCAATTGAGTATTTTCGTGGGTTTTATGTATTGAAAAATTCTTATGCCCATTTTAATGCATTGGCAATTATTTCCGGAGCATTTGGAACATTCAATAAAGACGTGATGTTTAAAGTTGGAGGATTTATTGATACTGTTGGTGAAGATATTGATATAACAATTAAATTTAATCGTTATGCTTTAGAGTATGATATGCGAATTAAATATGAAGATCGGGCAATGTGTTTTACCGAAGCACCAAATAACTGGAGTGATATTCAAAAACAACGAATCCGTTGGCAAAAGGCATTTATTGATGCTTTAAAACATAATGCAGATTTTTTATTAAAGAACTTTTGGCGTAATAAATTGGCATTTTTTATGTTTATTGAAAATTTCTTTATTGTTTATTATTCGACAATTATTACAATGTTATTTATGGGCGTTGTAATAGTCGATTTGTTTACTGCCAAATCAGTTGGTCTGATTTTCTATATCTTGTTAATAATCGGAGCAATATCATTTATTATGTATGATGCAGCAACATATAAAATTATGCGTACTAGTGATACGCTTAAATTTGACGATATAAAATTTGGGTCTGTAGTTAAGGTTTTAGCATATGAATTTTTTTATTATCGTTTTCGAATGATAATGATAATTTTATATGCATCGGTTGAATACTTTTTCAAACCAGGAGGGTGGAATAAAGTTAATCGAATTGGTACAATAAAAAATGAAGAAGAGTAAATAAAAAGTTACGAATTTATCGTAATTTTTTATTTTGCTTCATATACAAAAGTTACTAAAATTATGATATTTTTGTTATACTATAATAGTTAAAGTGAGGTATCGTATGAGTATGTTGATTTTCCAACTTGCAATCTTATTTATATCAGTAATTATATTATTATCAGTAATGATAAATTTATTTAAGTCAACAAATAAAGTTGAAGAATTGTTAACGGAAAACGTTAATTTAGAACAAAATTTAAATGCTGAAAAATTAAAAAATAAGGTTGAAGCTGAATCATTAAAAATTAAAGATCAAAAATTAGAACAAGAATTAATTGAAATAAAAGAAAAAACAATTAAGTTCGAAGAAGAAAAAAAACAATTTGAAGATCGTAAAGAACGAATAGAAATCAAGAATAATGAGAAAGAAACAAAACTTGAGCAGGAACGTGAGCGCTTAGAAACACGTCGTGAAGCTTTAGAATTTCAACGTGATGAGATGAAAACTAAATCAGAAATGATGGAAATGGAACTAAGTAATAAACTAATTGAAGTTGCAAATTTAAGTGAAAAAGAAGCTCAAGAAAAATTATTCATGATGTTAAAAGAACGTAATGAAAATGAATATGTTAATCTGATTAAAGATTATAAATCAAATTTAGAGTTAGAAAAAAATAAAATTGCCCAACGGATCTTATTGGGGGCGATGGAAAACGTTGTTGTTGATACAACTAATAATAATGTTACAAAAGCAATTAAAATTCCAAGTGAAGAAATGAAGGGACGATTAATAGGTCGTGAGGGACGAAATATTAAGGCAATTGAAACGCTTCTAGGAGTTAATATTATTATTGATGATACTCCAGGAATTATTTCGGTATCTACATTTAATCCAATTCGTAAAGAAATTGCCACACAAACATTAAACCGTTTAATTGAAAGCGGAAAAATAAATCAAGTATCAATTGAAGAAGAAGTTAAAAAAGCAGAGAAAAATGTTGAAGAAATTATTTTAGAAAAAGGTAAAGAAGCAATTTATCATTTCAATATTCAGGATTTTGATTTGGAGCTTATTCGAATGTTAGGGAAATTACATTTCCGTGCAAGTTATGGGCAAAATGTATTAGAACATTCAATTGAAGCTGCTGAAATTGCTCAGAAAATTGCTTCAGAATTAAAATTAGATCCGAATTTAGCTGCACGTTGCTTATTATTACATGATATCGGTAAAGTAGATTCACAAGTAACCGGAAAATCGCACGTTGAATTAGGAGTATTAGTTGCAAATAAATTTAACGAAAGTGATGTTGTTATTAATGCAATTGAAGCACACCATGGTGATGTTGAACCAACTAGTGTATATGCATTAATTACAATTATTGCGGATAAGATGTCAGCAGGACGTAGTGGTGCACGTCGTGATACGTTTGATATTTTTGTTGAACGGATTGAAACATTAGAAAAAGTTGCCCTTGAAGTAAAAGGAGTAGCAAAAGCATATGCGCTTCAAGGTGGTCGTGAACTAAGAGTAATCGTTGAAGCAAAAGATGTGACAGATACACAGATGGAATTAATTGCTGACGAAATTAAACAAAAAATCGAAGCGGATTTAATCTTCCCAGGAATTATTAAGGTAAATGTAATTAGGGAAATGCGTCATAGTGTTGAGGCAATTAAATCAAATATTAATTAAGGGAGAAAAATGACAGAAAAAACTAAAAAATTTGAAAAATATTTTCAACAACCTGATATGAAAGCAGGAAAAAAACGAACAAGAAATCAAGCAGAAGTAGTATATAATGCTGCCAAAATTGATGATGAAATGATCGGGATTGGAAAAAATAAAAGTTATTATATTCGTACTTATGGTTGCCAAATGAATGACCACGATACTGAAGTAATGGCTGGGATTTTAGAACGTCTAGGATTTACGAAAAATGAAGATGTTAATAGTGCTGATGTCGTAATTTTAAATACATGCGCAATTCGTGAAAACGCAGAAAATAAAGTTTTTGGTGAAATTGGTCGTTTAAAACCACTTAAAATTGAAAATCCTGATAAAATATTTGCTGTTTGTGGTTGTATGTCACAAGAAGAAGGAGTAGTTAATCGTTTATTAGAAAAACATCAATTTATTGATATGATTTTCGGAACGCATAATATTCACCGATTACCTCAATTATTAAAAGGAGCAATGTTTGATAAAGAACGAGTAGTTGAAGTTTGGTCGCAAGAAGGAGAAATTATTGAAGATTTACCACGTGTTCGTGCTTCAAAAAATAAAGCATGGGTAAACATCATTTACGGTTGTGATAAATTTTGTACATATTGTATTGTTCCTTTTACTCGAGGTAAAGAACGAAGCCGTAATCATGAAGATATCTTAAAAGAAATTCGTGAATTAAAAGAACAAGGATACCAAGAAGTTACGTTACTTGGGCAAAATGTTAATGCTTATGGTAAGGACTTAAATAATGGATATACAATGGGGCATTTATTAGAAGATGTTGCCCAAATGGGAATTGAACGAATTCGTTTTACAACTTCACACCCTTGGGATTTTGATGATCATATGATTGAAATTATTGGGAAATATAAAAACATTATGCCTAATATTCATCTACCAGTTCAATCAGGTAATAATGAGATTTTAAAAATAATGGGTCGTAGCTATAATCGTGAAAGTTATTTAGAATTAGTTGAAAAGTTAAGAAGTTGTCGTGATGATATTATCTTTACAACGGACATTATTGTCGGATATCCAAATGAAACAGAAGAGCAATTTGCTGAAACGTTATCATTATATGAAATTGTTAAATACGATACAGCTTATACATTTATTTATTCTCCACGTGAAGGGACTCCAGCTGCAAAAATGGATGATAATATTCCAACAGCAGTTAAACAAGAACGATTAGCACGTTTAAATGAGGTTGTGACAAAATATCAAAAATTAAATAACTTACGTTATCAAGATTGCGAAGTTAAAGTTTTAGTTGAAGGAAAATCAAATCGTAATGAAGAAATACTTGCTGGTTATACAGAAGATGGAAAATTAGCATTATTCCCAGGAACTGAAGAATTAATTGGTAAGATTGTAACGGTAAAAGTAAACGAAGCACGTCAATTTAATTTAATTGGAGAGTTAGTTGAATAAAGAATTAGATAAATTAATTAGGGAATTTGATCAAGGATTTGATCAAATTCCTTTTACCGGTACAATATATGCGGATTATCAAAACTTAATAATATCAATAAAAAATGATAAACAATTAAATCAACAAATAGAACGCCAAAAAGAATTACAAAAAATAATTATGAATCTAACTCCTTTGCGCCAAAAACCGTTAGTTGATAAGTATAAATGTGAGTTAGATCAAATTGATTTCCAGATTGATACAAATGAAAAGTTAATTGAATTACAACAAATTAAATATCAACTAGAACTGGAACAAGATTATATTAAAAAGAAAATTGCAGTATGGAAGGAAGAACATGGCTTTAAAGACTAATCGAAAACAAGAATTATATAAATCAATCCAAACTTATTTATTGGATCCGGATTTTAATTTAGAAAAAGTACGAGCAGAATTAATGTTAGTTTTAAATGATGAGGAATTTTTTGAATTAATGTGCTATCGTTTAGAAAGTGCTAATCAAATTGTACAAAAAAATGCTTTGACAATTATCACATTTATTATTTTGGTTGATAAAATTAATGTTGAAACATTTCAAAATCAAGAAGCATTTGAACTTTGTGAATCGTTAATTAATAAGTATCAAATTAATATTAGTCTTGAAGAAATTAAAAATAAACTTTAGGAGATAATGTGAAAAATACCCAAGAAATATTTAAGCGAATTGGTATTAACTATGATCAAAATCAAATTGTTACGATCAAACAAGTTGAGGTTGATATTATTAAAAAATCATGGCAAATAAAATTACATACGTCGAGTTTAATTTCTGAAGATTATTATAGTGAAATTGAACGAAAATTTCGCGATTATTATGAAAGAGATGTCCAAATCTTTTTAATTCTTGATTTGGAAAATGGAAGTTTAAATGAACAATCTCCAAGTGTTTTACAAGGACATTATCGCCGATTATTAAAAATAAATCAAGACTTAAAAATAGCAGCAAAGGCAATTAATGTACGGATTGATCAAAATCAAATAATTTTCGAAGTTGCTTCAAATTTTGAAACAAGTCGAGCAGATAATTTAAGTCAACTATTAATTCCCGAATTAACAAAATTGGGAATTGAGAAATATAGTTTTGAAACAATAGTAATTGGAAATAATAAAAAGCGTGAAGTAGAAGAACGAATTGAAGAAGAAATCAAAAAAAATGAAGTTAAAATTGTAAAGAAACCAACGAAAAATATTAAAGTTTTTGGTGAAGATTTAATTGATAAAAAATCGCAAACAATTAGTCAAGTATTAGATCCAAACATGTTACTTGTTAATTGTACTGTTGAAGGGGTTATTTTTGACTTGGAAATTCGCGAACTTAAAAAAACTTCGCTATTAACATTAATGATTTTTGATGGGACAGCAACAATGACTTTAAAAGCATTTCCGGGATTTAATAATCAACCACCACGAATTGAAGATTTTAAGCAATTAAAGGTGGGAATGCGAATTAAAGCACGTGGTAAAAAAGAATTTGATCGTTATGCTAATGATGAAACTTTAATGGTTCAAAGTGTTACAATTTTAGAAACAGCGGTGCCATTTACTGAGCGAATTGATACTGCCGAAAATAAACGTGTGGAATTACATACACATGGTAAAATGAGTCGAAATAACGGAATTAGTAATTTTATGGATTATGCTAAAATGGCAAGTCATTTTGGTCATAAAGCAATTGCGATTACTGATCATAATGTTGTACAAGGATTTGTTGAGGCTGAACGTGCGGCTAAAGCTTTTGGGATTAAAGTTTTATACGGGATGGAAGCAACGGTAGTTGATCAACCTAAGTTAGCATTTAATGCTGATGATACGGTTTTAGAAACAGCAGAATATATTGTATTTGACTTAGAAACAACCGGATTAAGTGCTAATTACAACAAGATTATTGAAATTGGAGCAGTTAAGGTCCGAGCAAACCAAATCGTTGATCGCTTTCAGTGCTTTGTAAAAATTGATGAACCACTTAGTGAATTTACAACAAGCTTAACCGGGATTACGGATGATGATATAATGAGTGGAATTGATTTAAAAGCAGCCTTACAATCATTTTATGATTGGAGTAAAGATGGGATTTTAGTTGCTCATAATGCAATATTCGATTACCAGTTTTTAGCACGTAATTACGAACGAGTATTAGGTCGAAGTTTAACGCAACCGGTTATTGATACATTAGAATTATCACGTTTTTTACACCCAGAAAATATGTATCATAGTTTGAAAATTATTACTAAGCGATATAAAGTGCCAATGGATAGTAAATCGCATCACCGTGCGGATTATGATGCTGAGAAATTAACTGAAGTTTTTGTACAAATGATACCAACATTAAAAGATTTAGAAGTTAATACGATTAACGAATTAAATGAAAAAAATAATATTAATAAGACTCGTGGGAAACATAATTTAATTTATGTTAAAAACATGGAAGGATTACGTGATATTTATTATTTAGTTAGTGAAGCAAGTACAACTGATTTTCATCAAGAACCTCGTTTATTAAAAGCGAAAATTAATCAATTACGTGAGAATTTAATTTATGTTGGAGGAGGATGTGCAAAATCAGAAATTATTGATGCGTATTTAAATCAAAATCAGCATGATATAGAACAAACAATTAAACAGTTTGATTATATTGAATTATTACCATTATCACAATACCAAGGGCTATTAAATGAGGGAACATTTAAAGATCGTAGTGAAATTATTACAATGTTAAAAGAGATTTATCAAATTGCAACAGATAACCAAATTAAAGTTTTAGCAAACGGTAATGTTCACTATTTAGAGCCAGAGCAAAAAATGATGAAAGAAATTTTATATGGTAAAGACTTTAAAGCAGATAAAGTTAAGAAAAACAGTGATGGTATTGAAGAATTTATTGATAAAATTAAATTTAATAAATGGTGTAGTGATAATGAAATTAAAAATAGTGATCAATACTTTAAGTCGACTGATGAAATGTTAGAAGAATTTAGTTATTTTAGTGAGGAAGTAGCCGAAGAAATTGTTATAACAAATCCAAATCTGCTTGCTGAAAGTACTGATACTTTAAAAATCATTCCGGATGAATTATTTACGCCAAACATTGATGGTGTTGAAGAAAAATTAGAGAAAATGGTGTATGATAAAGCAAAGAGTATTTATGGTGAAGAACTACCAGAAATAGTTACTAAACGAATTGAAAAAGAACTTAAAAGTATAATTGGTTATGGGTTTAGTGTAATTTATTATATTTCGCATAAATTAGTTAAGCATTCACTTGATAATGACTACTTAGTAGGTTCAAGGGGATCTGTTGGTTCATCATTAGTGGCAACATTTATGGATATTACGGAAATAAATCCTCTTGTACCACACTATGTATGTCCTAAATGTCAGAAAAGTGAATGGATTGAAGATGGTTCTGTTGGTAGTGGGTATGATTTACCGCTTAAACATTGTCCTGATTGTGGTGAAGACACATTAATGATTCGTGATGGTCAAGATATTCCTTTTGAAACATTCTTAGGATTTGAAGGGGATAAAGTACCCGATATCGATTTAAACTTCTCTGGTGATTTTCAAGCGGAAGCTCACAATTATGTCCGTGCAAAAGAACAATTAGATGATGAAGAATTATTTGATTTTGATCATGCCTTTCGTGCCGGAACAATTGGTACAATTGCAACAAAAACCGCTTATGCCTATGTTCGTAATTACTTTGAATTAATTGGTCGTCCAATTAGAAATACAGATATTAATTATTATTTACGTGATTTAGAAGGAATTAAACGAACAACGGGACAACATCCTGGAGGGATAATTGTTGTACCATCTCATCATGAAATATATGAATTTACAGCAATTCAATATCCAGCGGATGATGCTAAGCAACCATGGCGTACAACCCATTTTGATTTCCATTCAATTCATGATAACTTATTAAAATTAGATATCTTGGGACACGATGATCCAACGATGTTAAAAAAATTAAAGGATTTAACAGGAGTTGATCCTAAATATGTTAATATTACAGATGAAAAAGTAATGGAATTATTTACTTCAACAGCTTCGCTTAATTTAGAAAGTAATGATGGATTACCCCAGTTAGGAACAATGGGAGTACCAGAATTTGGAACAAACTTCGTAATGGAAATGTTAAAAGATACAAAACCAAAAACATATGCCGAATTAGTTCAAATATCAGGTCTTTCTCATGGAACAGACGTATGGTTAGGAAATGCCAAAGATTTGATTGATGATGGTACGTGTGTACTTAAAGAAGTAATTGGGTGTCGTGATGACATTATGGTTTATTTAATGTATCAAGGATTAGATGCCGCAGTTGCCTTTAATATTATGGAAAAAGTCCGTAAAGGAAAAGGGGTTACGGATGATGAAATTAAAATCATGCGTGAAAATAATGTTCCGGAATGGTATATTGAATCATGTCAGAAGATTAAGTACATGTTCCCGAAAGCCCACGCAGCTGCTTATGTACTAATGGCTTTACGAATTGCGTATTATAAAGTATATTATCCAATTCACTATTATGCTGCATATTTCTCATCACGTGTTGATGATTTTGATGCTCATAGTATGATTGGTGGTGCCGAAGTATTAAAGAAAAGAATTGAGCATATTGAACAAAATATTGAAGAAATGTCAGAAGTGAAGCGAAAATCATTATTAAATTCATTAAAAATGTCATTAGAGATGTGTGAACGTGGTTTTAGTTTCCGAAAATTTGATTTAAATCATTCAGAGGCAAATGAATTTGTAATTAGTGAAGATCAAGAAAGTTTGATTTTACCATTTTCGACATTAGATGGTTTAGGGGAAAAAGAGGCACTAAGAATTATTTCAGAACGTAAAGAAAAAGAGTTCACAACAATTGAAGATTTTAAAAAACGAACACGTGTTAAAAAGAAAAGTTTTGAACAATTAGAATACTATGACGTTTTTAGTGAACTTGAAGATAGTAATCAAATTATGTTTGATTTATAAAGCGAGGAAAAATGGTTAAATTACCACCAGAATTATTATATAAATATTCAATTAAAGAAGATGTTGTCAATGCGATAACGCATGGAATTGGGGTATTATTTGCATACATTGGAACATTATATTTAATTAGTTTAGCAAGTCAAAATGGTTTTGATACCAAATTGATTATCGCAATAGCAGTATATGGAACATCAATGTTATTAATGTTTTTAATGAGTACGTTATATCATGCAATATTTCATGATACAACTCGATCAATATTTAAACGCCTTGATCATGCTTCAATCTTTCTAATGATTAGTGGAACTTACGCTCCAATTAGTGTAATGTTAGATACACAAATAGCTTATGTAATTTTAACATTTGTTTATGTTTTAAGTATTGCAGGAATTATTTTAAAAATATTTTATGCTGGTCGTTTTACGATTATCTCAACATTAATTTATATTGCAATTGGTTGGGCAGCAGTATTTGAAATTAATGCCTTAGTTACAATTTTAAGCCCAACCGAATTGTTTTATCTTGTAGCAGGTGGAGTTATTTATACAGTCGGTGCAATAATCTATGCACTATCAAAGTTTAAATATCATCATGGTTTGTGGCATATACTAGTAGTAATCGCTGCAATTTGCCATTTTTTAGTAATTTATAACTATATAAAATAAAGGAGTAATATGGATTGTATTTTTTGTAAAATAATTGCTGGTGAGATTCCAGCATATAAAGTATATGAAAACGAAAGAGTATTGGCATTTTTAGATATAAATGCTAAAACATATGGACACACATTAGTAATCCCCAAAAAACATTATCGTGATATAATTGATTTAAATAATAGTAATGAAAATTATTTACAAGACATTACCGAAATTAGTAAACTACTAACTAATAAGTTAGGAGCTCAAGGTTTAAATATTATTAATAATTGCGGATCGATTGCAGGACAAGAAGTATTTCATGTTCATTTTCATTTGATTCCTCAATATGAAGACATTACAATTAATGAGCAAAAGCTAGAGTTTGCAACAATAATTGAAAAAATAAACGAATAAAAGGAGAAAAATGCATATTTTTTTATGGTATTTATTAATAATTAATGTAATAACATTTGTTGTATATGCTGTTGATAAATTACAAGCAAAGGCAAATGTTTATCGAACACCAGAAAAAGTGTTATTAACATTAAGTTTAATTGGAGGGGCATTTGGCGCATTAATTGCGATGTATCAGATACGACATAAAAATCAAAAGAAATTATTTATTATTACGAATTGGAGTGCAGCTGTTATCTATTTAGTGATGACTGGATATTTACTAGCAACATTTCCATTTTAAAAGTTCTCAATTGTGAGAACTTTTTTTAATGCGGATTAATAAATATCACTTTGATAAAAAAATGAAAAAAAGTAAATATCCCAAGAAATTGTTTTCTTTTATTGATGGATAAAGGCATTTGTATTTATATTTTTTTTCACTAATGAAAAAAAGGATAAAAGAGTTAATACCACCAATGTAATTATTTTCAATAAATCGAAGATTTCTTGTATACTAAAAGTGTTAAGAAAGAAATGGAGGATACATGTCAAAAGAAATTGATATAAATAAGACAATTGATCAGTTAGTTCAAAAGGGAGTAGGGGCACTAGCTGAATTTAAAAAATTAAATCAAGAAGAAGTAGATTTTATTGTTAAAAAAGCAACTGTTGCGGCAATTGACGCTCATGGTGAATTAGCAATGCATGCAGTAAAGGAAACAAAAAGGGGAGTATTTGAAGATAAAGCAACAAAGAATATGTTTGCAGCAGAAAATGTTCAAAATTACATGCGTGATTTAAAAACAGTTGGGGTTATTGCTGAAGATGAAACAAAAGGAATTGTTGAAATCGCAGAACCAGTAGGGGTTGTTTGTGGTGTAACGCCAGTTACTAATCCAACAAGTACAACAATTTTCAAATCATTAATTGCGTTAAAAACACGTAATCCAATTATATTTGCTTTTCACCCATCAGCTCAAGAGTGTTCAGCTCACGCAGCTCAAGTTGTTTTAGAGGCAGCAGTTAAAGCAGGAGCACCTAAAGATGTAATTCAATGGGTTAAAGTTCCAAGTATTGAAGCAACAAATGCACTAATGAAACATGATGATATTGCAACAATTTTAGCAACAGGTGGAAATGCAATGGTAAAATCAGCATATTCTTCAGGAAAACCAGCACTAGGGGTTGGAGCCGGAAATGTTCCAGCATTTATTGAAAAAAGTGCAAAATTAGAACGTGCCGTTTATGATATTGTATTATCAAAATCATTTGATAATGGAATGATTTGTGCATCAGAACAAGCAGCAATTATTGAAAAACCAATTTATAAAAAAGCAATTGAGTTATTTGAAGAGTATCATGTATATTTTGTTAATGATCAAGAAAAAAAATTATTAGAAGAATACGTATTTGGTTGTCATGCTAATGATAAATCATGTTCGGGAGCAAAATTAAATGCTGGAGTTGTTGGACAATCAGCACCTTCAATTGCTAAAGCAGCGGGATTTGAAGTACCAGAAGATACTGTTATTTTAGCAGCTGAGTGTAAAGAGGTTGGGGAAAAAGAACCACTTACACGTGAAAAATTATCTCCAATATTAGCAATTTTAAATGCAAAAGATGCAAAAGATGGAATTAACAAAGCTCGTCAGATGGTTGAATTTAATGGTCTTGGGCATTCAGCAGCAATTCATACAACAAATGATGAAATTGCTCGAGAATTTGCAGATGTAGTTCCAGCAGTTCGTGTTATTAATAATGCACCATCAACATTTGGGGGAATTGGTGATGTATATAATAGTATTAAACCATCGATGACACTTGGTTGTGGTTCATATGGTAATAACTCAGTTAGTGATAATGTTGGACCACTGAACTTAATTAATGTTAAGCGTTTAGCTAAAAGGAGAAAAAACATGCAATGGTTTAAGATTCCAAGTAAGGTTTACTTTGAAAAATATTCAATTGAATACTTACAAACAATGAAAGATGTAAATCGAGTAGTAGTAGTAGCTGATAAGATGATGGAAGAATTAGGATATGTTGAAAAAGTAATGGAACAATTACGTATGCGTCATAATGATGTAAGAATTCAAGCGTTTACTGATGTTGAACCAGATCCTGATATTTCAACAGTTGAACGTGGTGCTGAATTAATGAAACAATTTAAGCCAGATACAATTATTGCACTTGGTGGGGGAAGTCCTATGGATGCTGCCAAAATCATGTGGTTATTCTATGAACGTCCAGATATTGATTTTAAAGATTTATATCAAAAATTTATCGATATTCGTAAACGTGCTTTTAAATATGGAGAATTAGGGGAAAAAGCTAAATTTGTTGCAATTCCAACAACATCAGGAACAGGTAGTGAAGTAACACCATTTGCGGTAATTTCGGATAAAGAAAACGATAAGAAATACCCACTTGCTGATTATGCTTTAACACCAACAATTGCGATTTTAGATCCACAATTTGTTGAAGCATTACCAAAAACAGTTGCTGCCCATACCGGATTAGATGTATTAACACATGCAATTGAAAGTTATGTATCAATTTTAGCAAATGATATCACTGATGGTTTATCACTTCATGCAATTAAATTAGTATTTGAAAATTTAGAAAAATCAGTAAATGAAGCAGATGAAGTTGCACGTGAAAAAATGCATAATGCATCATTACTTGCGGGGATGAGTTTTGCAAATGCATTTTTGGGGATAAATCATTCACTTGCACACAAAATGGGAGGAAAATTCCATACAATTCATGGACTTACAAATGCGATTTTAATGCCATACGTTATTCGATATAATGCAACAAAACCAGGTAAACTAGGACTTTGGCCAAAATATGAAACGTTCAATGCTGATGTTCGTTACCAAGAAATTGCTAAACATATTGGATTACCAGCAAAAACACCACAAGAGGGAGTAGAATCATTAATTAAAGCAATAATTAAATTACGTAAAGCATGTAATGTTGAAGGTTCATTTAAAGAAATTGGGGTAGATGAAACAGCATTCTTAGCAGAAAAACATAATTTAGCATTATTAGCATACGAAGATCAATGTACACCAGTTAATCCGCGATTAGCAATGGTTGATGACATGGAACAAATTTTAGAAGATGCATATTATGGTAGAGAAGTAAAATAAGTTATATTATTAATAATTAAATAAAAAACACATGAAAATAAGTTCATGTGTTTTTTGTGTCATTAAAAATAAAAAACATTGGATAAACCAATGTTTTAAGTTATTATTTATTTGTTAAACGATATTCTTTCCATCCTTTTGTTGAGAAACGTAAAATAGCAAAAACGTTAATCCCAGTTACGAAGAATAGTAATAAATCAACTGCTTCGAAAATAATGCTTGCACCAAAAATAGCTAAAGTACCAGCAGTGAAAATTAAAGCAATATAAATTTTAATATTTGTATCTTCAGAGTATGTTAATAATACATTAAGGAAATAGAATGATCCTAATAATGAAGTAATCCCTGATAAAATTGTAAAGATTGTAATAGTAATTAATCCGTAAATACCAGCAACTTCTAAACAAGTTTGGAAGAATCCTTCTAATAATAATAATGGATCACCAGAATTAATATCGATTAATCCAATTGAAGCACCATATGATGTAATATAACTTGTAACAAAAATAGCTAAAAATACAGTTGTGATTGCTGGAATTAATGAAATTAAACCAGCAGCACGAGGTTTACTATTACTATCAAGTGATGCCATTCCAAGTGCACCAAGTCCTGGTTCTGATGTTTGGGTAATTCTTTGAACCGCAACAGTTAAACCAATTGGTAATCCAATTCCCATTGTTACAGGATTTTGCATTCCTTGAATAATTCTTGATACGTATTGTGGGATATAATCAAATGTTTGTGAAACAAAGATAATAACCATAATTAGATACATAAATACAGCAAGTCCAATCATTGAAGCCATTGCATTAATAAATACATCGTGCTTTTTAGCTAAAACGATTGCTGAAATAATTGCAATTAATGGAATAACAATTATAACGTAACGAACAAGTGGTGAGAATGTTAAATTAAAACTCATTTCAGCAATAATTGTTAGTGCTGAGTTGATTCCTTGTACTTGGAAACCACCAAATCCAAAAACATATAATAAGATAAATGCGTAAGCATAAATTGCTCCAAATTGAGGCGAAATAAACTTTGAAATATAATCTTTTGGTGTAGAATTTGTAATTTTACACACTAAAGTTTCAATATAGTTTAATGGGATTAAAACAATTGCCCCAATTACAGCCCATCCAGCAATTGATTCAAAATATACTTGACCATCACTAGCTAATGTAGCCATACTACCAAGTACACCAATAATGGCACCGGTACCGATCATTGCTCCCATTGAAATCGAAGCAGGACCAATTACATCTTTAAAATGAATTTTACTTTTTTTAGTTGTATTTTTTTGAATTTTTCCAAAAAACTTTAAACTAATAAAAATAGCCATTACAACTAAGATTGGTAAGAAAAATAACCAAATTGTCGAAGACAATGTTGTAATTAAATTTTCAATAATATGCATAATATTCCTCCTGAATTAGTAATCGTATAATAATGTACATTACTATATTTACATTTTAACAATAATGAATTGCCTAAAACGTAAATAATACTAGGGATAAATGATAATAATTAAGACTAATATTGCCCGTAATGTTAAAAAAAATTTTAGAAGTAAATATTTGAATGACAATAACAAATATTTAAGATATACTATATATAGGAAGAATAGAGTCAAAAAGTGTCTAGTTAATTAAAACTGGATTATTTTTGTAAATATGGAGAAAAAATGGAGATAGTAAATAACATTAAATTAGTGATGGAACTAATTGATAATAAAAAATGCCGTGAGAGCTTTTGTCGTAATTATTTAAGTGAAAATCCAATTTTAAGTCCAATGATTATTGAATATTGGGATTTAAATCGAATCACTAAAAAATATTTGACAAAAGAACGACTGTATGACGAAAATTCATATAGTAAAAAAAAAATAAAAGAAGAAGAAACAATTTTTTTACGTAAGAGTTTTTTATTTCAACCGTTACGTTTTTATTTTGAACGCCAATGGTTATTAACACAAGAATTATATAGTGAACAATCAAAATTCGCTAATGCAGAACGTGATTATCGTTTTTATTTGCAAACAACAATTTTTGCTAATGAACGTTTTGAAATAAATGATAACATTCAATTATATATTAAAAAAAATAATAAAATTCGTTTTGATTTAATGGATGAAATTTTAGAAAATGCTGTTGTTCGTGAAAAGATTGTTTATGAATACATAAAAGAATGTTCACAATTAGTATTTTATATTATTCATAATTTTAATTTAAAATTTTGTATTGATAAATATGATCGTAATATTTCGTTTGTTAATGAATCATCATATAAAAAACGAAAGTTAAAAGAAGAAGAATCATTTTTAATTAAAAAAATAATTGAATATGTTATCTGGTTAAAGAAAATTCGTAAATTTGAACGAACACAACGTTTGATTTTAGATGATTTTATGATTGAATCAGAACCAAAGTCTTATAATGAAAATATTCGTTTTTTACAAAAATTAACAGTAGTAATTTTAGAAAGTTTTTTTAAGGGTGAATTAGATATTGATGCTGATGTTTCAATTTAATATATTAGCAAAAGTAAAAGTTAAAATTTAGTTTTAACTTTTATTTTTATTAAAAGCAAATAAATACCACGAAAGTTTAATAATGTGATATTATATATACGGCACAGATTTATAAAAAAAAGAAAACATGTTTGGCCATACGATTATTTCCGAGTGCTAATGAATAGTGGAAATAACTTGCAAACAGGTGTTTAACAAATAGGAGGAAATATGGCAATTACAGTAAAAGAATTAGTAGAATCAGGAGCACATTTTGGTCACCAAAGAAAACGTTGGAATCCAAAAATGAAACAATATATCTATACAGAAAGAAAAGGAACACACATTATTGATTTACAAAAATCATCAGAATTATCAAAAGTTTTATATGATGATGTACGTCACTATGCATCACGTGGAGATATTTTATTCGTAGGAACTAAAAAACAAGCAAGTGAAGCAATCCGTAACGTAGCAATCAAAACAGGTCAACCTTATGTTGATAACCGTTGGTTAGGTGGAACTTTAACAAACTTAAAAACAATTCAAATCCGTATTAATCGTTTATTTGAATTAGAAGAATTATTCGAAAACGAAGGGATTAAAGCTTATCCAAAAAAAGAGCAAGTTTTAATGCGTAAAGAAATGGAAAAATTAGAACGTTTCTTAGGTGGAGTTCGTAATATGAACCGTTTACCAAAAGCAATCTTTGTTGTTGATAGTGAAAAAGAACACAATGCAATTAAAGAAGCACGTAAATTAGGAATCAAAGTTTTAGGTATCGCTGATACAAACTCTAATCCAGATGAATTTGATTCATTCATTCCAGCAAATGATGATGCAATCAAAGCAATCGAATTAATTTTAAATCGTATGGGAGATGCTGTTTTAGAAGCTAAAAACGGTACAAACCAAGAAGCATAATTTTAATAAATAGGAGGACAAATGTCATTAGCTAAGTTAGTAAAAGAATTAAGAGAACGTACTGGTGCAGGAATGATGGATTGTAAAAAAGCTTTAGAAGCTTCAAACCAAGATATCGATGCTGCAATTGACTGGTTACGTGAAAACGGAATCGCTAAAGCAGCGAAAAAAGGTGATCGTGTTGCTGCTGAAGGGTTAACAAAAGTTGAAATTAAAGGAAATAAAGCAATCATTTTAGAATTAAATTCAGAAACAGATTTTGTTGCTAAAAATGATCAATTCTTAGATTTATTATCAACAATTTCAGGATTATTAATTGATTCTGAAGCAACTACATTAGAAGAAGGACTTGCTGTTACAGATAGTGAAGGAACTTCAATTAGTGAATTAGTAACAAACGGAACTGCATCAATCGGTGAAAAAATTGATTTACGTCGTTTTAAAATCATTACTAAATCAGATGATCAAGCGTTTGCTAATTATTCTCACATGGGAGGGCGTATTTCAGTATTAGCCTTAACTAATGGAGATAATGCCGAGGTTACTAAACAAGTTTGTATGCACATTGCTGCTGCAAATCCACAATACTTATCAACTGATCAAATTTCAGAAGAAACAGTTGCAAAAGAAAGAGATATTTTAACAAAAGAAGCATTATCAGAAGGTAAACCTGAAAATATCGTTGCTAAAATGGTTGAAGGTCGTTTAAACAAATACTTCCAAGAAATTTGTTTACTAGAACAAGATTTCGTTGTTGATACTGATAAAAAAGTTAAACAAGTATTAGCAGATGGAAATGTTGAATTAGTTGAATATGCTCGTTTCGAAGTAGGAGAAGGAATCGAAAAAGAAGAAGTAGATTTCGCTGCAGAAGTTGCCGCACAAGCAAAAATGTAATTTATAACAAATTTCAAAAGGAATACATACGTGTATTCCTTATTTTAAAAGGAGAAATATGACAAAAAGAATTTTACTAAAATTGTCTGGTGAAGCAATGGCAGGAGAAAATGGATTTGGAATTGATCCAACAGTTGTTTTAGAAATGGCAAAAGAAATTAAATCAATTGTCGAAATTGGAACAGAAGTTGCAGTTGTAACAGGTGGAGGTAACATTTGGCGTGGTGCTGGTGCTGCCGAAATGGGGATGGATCGTTCACAAGCTGACTATATGGGAATGCTTGCAACATTAATGAATAGTTTAGCACTTCAAGATGCATTAGAGAGCATTGGATGTTCGGCACGTGTGCAATCATCTTTACAAGTAAATGCTGTTGCTGAACCGTATATACGTCGTCGTGCAATTCGTCACATGGAAAAAGGTCGTGTTATTATTTTAGCTGGTGGGACAGGAATGCCGTACTTCTCTACTGATACAAATTCAATGATTAAAGCTGCTGAACTTAAATGTGATACAGTTTTAATGGCAAAAAATGGAGTTGATGGTGTATACGATAAAGATCCAAATAAGTTTGATGATGCTGTTAAATATACACATTTAACATATAAAGATATTTTAACGAAAGAGTTAAGAGTTATGGATTTAACTGCTTCATCAATGGCAGAAGAAAACAATATTGAATCAATTGTATTCAATTTAAATCAATCAGGTAATATTAAAAAAGTATTACAAGGTGAAGAAATTGGAACAATTATTAATAAATAAGGAGTTATTATGGAAATCAAATTAGTCGAAGAAAAAATGCAAAAAGCAATTGAAAGTTTAAATACAGAATTAGCTAAAGTCCGTACAGGTCGTGCTAATCCTTCAATGTTAGATGGGGTATTTGTTGAAGCATATGGTCAACCTACACCAATTAATCAAGTAGCAATGGTTTCAGTACCAGAAGCACGTCAATTATTAATTAAACCATTCGATCCATCATTAATTACGGAAATTGAAAAAGGAATTAATAATGCTAACTTAGGACTTAATCCTTCAAGTGATGGAACACAAATCCGTTTAAATATTCCAGCATTAACTGAAGAAACACGTAAAAAATATGCAAAAGATGTTAAAGCAATTGGTGAAGATCATAAAGTTCGTATTCGTAATGCTCGTCAAGATGCTAATAATGAAATTAAAAAATCTGCTGATTTAACTGATGATGAGAAAAAACAAGCAGAATCAACTGTTCAAGATTTAACTAATAAATTTAACAAAGAAATTGATGGATTAATTGCCAATAAAGAACAAGAAGTAATGACTATCTAATGAATTTTTTTAAGAAAAAAGAAGTAAATCACCTTGATATGACCAATATTCCAGAACACATTGCGTTTATTATGGATGGAAACGGGCGTTGGGCAAAAAAGCGTAAATTGCCGGTTTCAATGGGTCATAATAAAGGGGTTGAACGCGTAGAAGACATGATTGAAGCTGGAATTGATTTCGGCGTTAAATACATGTCTTTTTATGCATTTTCAACCGAAAATTGGAAACGTGATAAAGAAGAAGTCGATCATTTATTTGGTTTGATTCATACTTTTCACGAAAAAAAGTTTCCAAAATTAATGAAACAAGGGATTTGTTTAAAATTTATTGGGTCACGTAAAAATTTACCAGTTGATTTATTAGCAGCAATTAATACAATGGAATCAGAAAGTAGTAATAATCAGAATATGATTGTTAATATTGCTTTTAATTATGGTGGAAGATTAGAAATTGTGGAAACAGTTAACAATTTAATTGAAGAAGGAAATAGTGAAGTAAGTGAAGAATTAATTAATGATAATTTATACACTGCAGGACAACCAGATGTTGATTTAGTAATACGAACTAGTGGTGAAATGCGAATTTCTAACTTTTTAATTTGGCAGTTATCATATTCAGAGTTTAGTTTTCCAACAACATTATGGCCTGATTATGGAAAAAAAGAATTTACAAAATCTTTAATTGATTACCAAAAACGTAATCGTAGATTTGGGGGACGATGAGAAAACGAGTAATTGGTGGGACATTATATTTTTTAATTTTTGTCGGTGCCTTAATGACAAAATTTCATTTAATTCTTTTTCCATTATTTTTAATGATTGGATTAGGAGAAATTTATCGTTTGCAAAAACAAATTAAAAATAAAAATTATGTTATTTTTTATAGTATGATCTTTATTGCCGGAATGTTGTTTTTAATATATTCCTCGGCAACAAACAATACGTTAACGTTTTTAGTCGCATTAATAATTATGCTTAATGATACAATGGCATTATTATTTGGAAAATTATGGGGAAAACATAAGTTAAGTAGTATTTCTCCTAATAAAACAATTGAAGGATCAATTGGTGGAATTATTGGTGGTAGTATTAGTGCGTTACTGATCAGTTATTATGGATCAATGCTAGCAAACTTTATCGGCTTAAGTCAAATTGGTGATTTATTAAGTGGGACTAAAATTTTTGGTGATAATATATTATTAATGATTGTATTTGCTATGATTATTACAATGTTAGGTCAAATTGGTGATTTATTAGAATCAAAGTTAAAACGAATGGCAAATCAAAAAGATAGTGGAAAAATAATATATGGTCATGGTGGTATTCTTGATCGTGTAGATTCATTATTATTAGCGATGATTTTTGTCGCAATAATTACAATTTAGGAGGAAGTATGCGTAAAGTTGCAGTCTTAGGAGTTAGTGGTTCAATTGGAACCCAAACGATTGATGTAATTAGAAATAATCCTGATCAGTTTGAATTAGTAAGTGCAAGTGTTGGGAGTAATATTGAGTATTTAAACCAATTGATTGATGAGTTTCCAACGTTAAAAACTGTAAGTGTTAAATCGGAAGCAGATTTACAAAATATTAAAGAATTTTCGGGGAATATTAGTTGTGGTACAGTTGGAATGAGTGCTGTAGCGACTGAACCAAGTGCTGATATTGTTATAACAGCTGTAGTAGGTTCTGTTGGTTTAGTACCGACAATTGACGCAATTAAAGCAGGGAAAAATATTGGTTTAGCTAATAAAGAAACCCTTGTAACAGCCGGGCATATTATTATGCCACTTGTTAAAGAATACAATGTTAATTTATATCCGGTAGATAGTGAACATAGTGCGATATTCCAAGCGCTTAATGGCGAAAATAAAAAGGAAGTAAATAAATTAATTTTAACAGCATCAGGTGGATCATTTCGTGATAAGACCCGTGATGAATTAGCAAATGTAACAGTAGATGAAGCATTAAATCACCCTAATTGGTCAATGGGAGCAAAAATAACAATTGATAGTGCAACAATGTTTAATAAAGGTTTAGAAGTTATTGAAGCATATCATTTGTTTGGAATTGATTATGATGATATTGAAGTATTAGTACATCGTCAAAGTATTATCCATTCAATGGTTGAATATAATGATTATTCAGTTATTGCGCAATTAGGAACACCGGATATGCGCTTACCAATCCAATATGCATTAACTTATCCAAAGCGATTACCGATTAAAAATTCAGAACGCTTAAATTTAGCAGAAGTTAGCAAATTAGATTTTAAGGCGATTGATTATGAACGTTATCCTGCTGTAAAATTAGCATATGAAGCAGGGAAAATTGGTGGTAGTATGCCAACGGTATTGAATGCTGCTAATGAAGTGGCAGTTGCTTTATTTTTAGCAGAAAAAATTAAGTTTATTGAAATTGAAACAATTGTTAAAACAGCAATGGATGAACATGAAGTAATTAGTAATCCAACCGTTGTTGAAATAATTGAAGTCGATCAACATGTTCGTCAAAAAATAAATAAGAGGTTTAAAAATGATTAATTTAATATATTTTTTATTTGCTTTAGGAATTATCGTTTTAGTACATGAGTTAGGACATTTAATTGTTGCAAAACGTAACGGAGTATATTGTCATGAATTCTCAATTGGAATGGGACCAAAAATTAAGCAAATAACAAAAGATAAAACAGGAACGATTTATAATATACGTCTAATTCCCCTTGGTGGATATGTAATGATGGCTGGGGAAGAGAATGATAATGTAAATGATCAAGAAATTCCGAAGGACCAATTATTAAATAATAAAAAACCATGGCAAAAATTTAAAATTTTAATTGCCGGTAGTGTTATGAATATAATTCTGACATTATTGTTATTAATTGGAATTAGTTTTTTTGGTGGAATTGCTAGTAATTCAACTGATGCTTTAGTAGTTGAAGGTGGTAATTTAGCTCAACAAATTAGTGAACCAGAAATTGAAATTGTTGCAGTAAATGACATAAAGGTTAGTAGTTTTACTGATATTACGACAGCAATTAATAATAGTGAGAATGAAGAAATAGTTTTAACTACAAAAGATAATGGTGAAGTAACAGTAAAAAAAGATCAAGATAATAAAATTGGAATAAAACAAACAACAAAAAAATATCATTTATTTGCCAGTATTAAGGCTGGATTTATCAATACATGGTTATTATTCATTGCAATGATTCAGATGATAATGACGCTATTTAGTCCTCAATATGGAGTTGATGATTTGGCAGGTCCGGTAGGGATTTATCAAGCATCAAGTCAAGTTTTAACATATGGAATAACAGCAGCAGTGTCGTGGATTGCATACTTAAGTATTAATATAGGAATAATGAACTTATTACCGATTCCAGCATTAGATGGTGGAAGAATTATATTTGTTATATACGAAGTAATTACGCGAAAGAAAGTTAATAAAAAAGTTGAAAATTATTTAATTTTATTTAGCTTTTTATTATTAATGGGATTATTCTTATATGTAACATATAATGATATTTTTAGAATATTTAATTAGGAGAAAATATGAAACAATCGAAATTATATATGCCAATGACTAAAGATGTAAATACGCAAGCGGTAGCTAAATCACATCAATTAGCATTAAAAGCAGGAATGATTCATCAAACAGCAGCGGGAATTTATTCTTATTTACCAATGGCAACAAAAACATTACAAAATATCGAAAAAATTATTCGTGAAGAATTGGAAAAAATCGATGCAAATGAAGTTATTTTACCACTTTTAGAACCTGCTGAATTATGGGAAAAGACTGGAAGATGGCAAGGATATGGAGCAGAATTATTTCGTGTAACAGATCGTAAAAATACGGAGTTTGCTCTAGCACCAACTCATGAAGAAGTTGTAACAGAATTAATTAAAAATTATTTAAATTCATACAAAAAATTACCAATTAACTTATTCCAAATTGGAACAAAAATGCGTGATGAAGCTCGACCACGTTTTGGTTTATTACGTGGACGTGAATTTGTAATGATGGATGGATATTCATTCCATAGTGATGATGCTGATTTAGATAATACATATATGCAATATTATCAAGCGTATATAAATATCTTTACCCGTTTAGGATTAGAATTTAAAGTGGTAACAGCTGATAATGGTCAAATGGGTGGAAGTAAATCACACGAATTTATGGCTTTAGCCGAAATTGGTGAAGATACAATTGTTTATGAAGAAAAAAATGAAATGGCATATAATTTAGAAATTGCTCCAGTATATACAGAAATTATGAATGTAAGAGCAACAGCTGAAATTACTAAGGTACATACACCAAACTTAAAATCAATTACAGATCTTGTTGAAAAGCAAAATATTAACATAAACCAAACATTAAAAACTATTTGTTTTAATATCGATGGTGAACTTGTTATGGCTTGTACTCGTGGTGATCGTGAAGTTAACGAAATCAAAGTTTTAAAACACTTTGGTGGACAAGAAATTGAATTTGCTGATAGTGCTTTATTAGAAGCAAATGGTATTGTAGAAGGATTTATTGGACCAAAAGGATTAGTAGAAAACATTAAAGTTGTAATTGATAATGAAGTTGCTAATATGCCAACAATCTTTGTTGGTGCAAACGAAATTGATTATCACTTTGATAATGTAAATTATTCACGTGATTTAAGTATTTATCCACTTGCAGATATTCGTAATATTGAAGTTGGAGAAAAATTAAGTGCTGATTCAGAACCAGTTAAGTTTGCACGTGGTATTGAAATTGGTCATATTTTTGCTTTAGGTAAAAAATATACTGAAAGTTTAAATGTTGAGTTTTTAACAGAAAAACAACAAAAAGCTACTCCAACAATGGGATGTTATGGAATTGGGGTTTCACGTTTATTAAGTGCAATTTTAGAGCAAAATAATGACGAGAATGGAATTATATTCCCTAATTCAGTTGCTCCATTTGATGTGCACTTAATCGCCTTAGATTATTTAAAAAACGCTGAACAACGTGAATTTACTGATAAATTATATAATGATTTAGTTACAGCGGGATATAAAGTATTATTAGATGACACAAAAGAACGTCCAGGAGTTAAATTTGCCCAAGCTGATTTAATTGGTTTACCAAATCAAATTGTTGTCGGTCGTAGTTTTGTAGAAGGTAATGTTGAATTTAAAAAACGTGGTGATAAAGATCGTCAAGTTATTAATATCAATGATGTTAAAGGGGCATTAAATGACTAAATCTGACAATTTTATTGCAACAGGTAAAGTTAGTAGTGTAATGTTAAAATTGGCAATTCCAGCAATTCTAGGCTCAATTATTGCCCAAGTGAATTTTTTAATTGATTCGTTTTTTTTAGGAAGATTTTTAGAACCAAATTTAGCAACAATTTGCTTAGCAGCAACGGCAATTGCATTACCTATTTTACTTATTTATATGTCAGTTGTTAACTTATTTGCAATTGGTGGAAGTATTTTAGGAGCCAGAATTTTTGGTACAGGTGATTTGAAAAAAGCTAATGAAGTTGCAATGAATTCATTAACTTTTGGTTTGATAACAGTAATAATAATGACAATAGTTTTTGGTATTTTTTTAAAACCAATTTTAATATCATTAGGAGCTACAACTCCAGAACTATTACAATACTCAATGGACTATGCTACAATTATTAATAATTATTCATTTGTTATTTTATTAACAATGTATTTTGCAATGTTTTTACGTGCTGAAGGTCGTGCAACAATTGTATTAGTAACAATCTTTATTCAAATTGTTGTTAACGTGATTTTAAATTATATTTTTATTGTTCCAATGGGGATGGCAACAACAGGAGCCGCATTAGGAACGGTAATTTCTCAAGCGGTTCAAGTAATAATATACATAATTTATTCTTTACGTGAAAAACTAATTTTTAAATTAGATTATCATCGAATTACCTTTAGTTTTTCCCAATTAAAAGAAATTGCCATTTTAGGTTTACCATCAACTATTGCATTTTTATTAACACTTGTGGCATCAATTGTCTTACAAGTTCAAGCTAATCAATTTGGTGAAACAGAATTAAAAGCTGCAGTAGGAATTATTATTAAAATAGTTATTATGTTTTTAATGTTAACACAAGCAGCAAGTAGTGGAGTACAACCAATATTTGCTTATAGTTATGGTGCAAAAGATAAAAAACGTTTTGAGATTGCTAAAAAATTGTACGTAAAAGCATCAATATTTGTGTCAATTATTGTAATGATATTATTAATTATTTTTCCTAATAGTTTAGGTACATTATTTACAGTCAATCCACAAATATTAGAATATACAAAAATGGGTACTTATGCATTAGCATTAATGTTAGCAGTAATGCCGGTTTCTTTTGTATTTCAAGTTTTATTTCAAGCAATGGATCAAGGGAAAAAAGCAATTAATATTGTATTATTACGTCAATTATATCCATTTTTATTAATGGTAATTATTTTACCTCCGGTTATTGGTGAGTTCTCACCATTAGTTGCATTACAAATTGGAGTTATAATTGGTTCAATATTAGTAATTGTTTTTTATCGTAAATCTTTAATCAATAAAATTCAAAAATTTAATTAACATAAAATAAGGTTACAATATTTTGTAGCCTTATTTTTATAAAAATTTAGCATTAAATTAATTCTTTGGATTAAATTTAACAGTAAGTAACACGACATTGAATATTGTGTTATAATACAGTGGGGAGAAAATATGACAAGACATCCGATTGTAGATGCCGAGTTGGCAAAATTACAACCTGAACAAAAAGCAAATTACCAAAATATTTTACTAAAAATCTGTGAAAATCATAAAAAGAATGGTGAACGTCCAAAACTGTTAATCCATTCATGTTGTGCGGTATGTACAACAGTAGCACTAGATGTATTAGTAGAGTTTATGGACATAATAGTTTACTTTTATAACCCAAATATCCATCCCAAAATTGAATATCAACGTCGTGAAGAAGCACAAAAGCGTTTTATTAATGATTTTAATCAGAAAAATAATACGAATATTGAGTTTTTAGCAGCTCCATATTCAACTGATGACTTTTTTGCACGAACAAAAGGAATGGAATTAGATAAAGAGGGAACAGGAAATCGATGTAAAGTATGTTACTCATTACGGATGGAGTTTGCAGCTGATAAAGCATTAGAAGTAAATGCTGATTATTTTGCAACTGCTTTAACCTTATCACCAATGAAGAATTCACAAGTGATTAACAAAATTGGCTTTAATATTGAAGAACAATTTAATGTGTATTATTTACCAAGTGATTTTAAAAAAAATAATGGCAATGTACGCTCACGTAACTTATGCGAAGAATATAATGTTTATCGCCAATGTTATTGTGGTTGTATTTATGCTGCCCGTGATCAAGAAATAAATTTTCGTGAAGTGATCAAAAATGCACGTGAATACTTAGAAAATAAGCATTATGAGGATTAATGTGTTATAATAAAATGTAATTAGATAGTGTCTAAATTGCTTAGACCATCTTTTTTTTTTGAAAGGATAGAATGAAACTTAATGAATTAAATATTAAACCAGAAATTATTACTGCACTGGAGGGAATGGAATTTACAAACTTTACTGAAATTCAAAGTGAAGCAATTCCACCAGCAATTTCTGGACGTGATGTATTAGGACAAGCACAAACTGGAACGGGGAAAACAGCAGCGTTTGTCATTCCTATATTAGAACAAATTGATTTAGAAGCAAATGATTTACAAGCAATCATTTTAGCGCCTACTCGTGAGTTGGCAATTCAAATTTGTCATGAAATCGATAAAATTGGTAAACACTTAAATGTGAAAACTTTATCAGTATATGGTGGAGAACCAATTGATCGTCAAATGAAATTATTAAAAAATAATCCGCATATTGTTGCGGCAACACCAGGACGTTGTTTAGATTTATTAAAACGTCGTAAACTTAAATTAAATAACATTAAATACTTTGTTTTAGATGAAGTAGATGAAATGTTAAACATGGGGTTTATTGAAGATGTAGAGGCAATTACTAAAGCAATGCCAAAACATAAACAAACTTTATTATTCTCAGCAACTTTACCAAAAGAAATTAAAAAGATTTGTGATACTTATTTAGAAGATCCAGTTCATATTAAAGTTGATGCTAAATCATTAACAGTTGATAAAGTACGTCAACGTTTTATTGTTGTAAAAAAGAAACTTAAAAATGAAGTTTTAGATAACTTATTATTATTAGGTGGAAAACAAAAAGTAATCGTCTTTACGCAAACGAAACGTGATTGTGACGAATTATATGATTTCTTAAAAGAAAAACGTTACCGTGTTAATAAAATCCATGGGGATATTGTCCAAAAACAACGTACAAAAACAATTGAACAATTCCGTGATGGTCAATTTGAAATCTTAGTGGCAACAGATGTAGTTGCACGTGGGATTGATATCGA
The DNA here is from genome assembly GCA_049070185.1 of Mollicutes bacterium SLUWU-24. Classification (GTDB taxonomy): domain Bacteria; phylum Bacillota_I; class Bacilli_A; order UBA3375; family UBA3375; genus CAZFWW01. Next base: position 405,618 of record JBLYTW010000001.1, read on the forward strand.
TGGAATTGAATTAGTAGTAAACTATGAATTACCACAAGATATTGAATATTATATTCACCGTATTGGTCGTACAGGACGTGGAAATAGTGAAAAAGGTGACGCAATTACTTTAGTAACACCAGCTGTTTATAAAAAAGAATTCCGTACTTATCCAAAACGTTTAAAATGTGATATTACAGAGATGGAACGTCCTACATATAAACAAGTAATTGAAAAATTACAACACCAATATTTAGAAAAAATTCAAACTGAAGTAACAACTGAAGATATTGATGATACATACTTAAATATGAGTGCAATGTTACTTGCTGAAACTTCAGAATATATTTTAGTACCATACTTATTACAACAATTATATCCTGAATTATCATTTGATAAAATTCAAGAAGAAGCAAAATTACGTGAAGAAAAACGTGAAAAAGAGCGTCGTGAAAATGGACGTAATCATGATGGTGGTCGTAACCGTGGAGGACGTAGCCGTAATGGTGGTCGTCGTGATGGTGGTCGTCGTGATGGTGGTCGTCGTGATGGTGGTCGTAATCGTGAAGAAAATAATTTTAAACGCGGACGTGGTAACTCACGCCGTCGTAACAAATAAAAGGATTTATTAAATCCTTTTATTGCTAATTTATAATGAGAAATTTAAAAGAATCTCATAATTATGACCATAGCCATAACCATTTTCAAATAATTGATACTAAATTAATTCGTTACACATTATATATTAATTTAAGTTTTGCAATCTTGGAGCTGATTCTTGCACTATATACAAATAGTATTGCTTTATATTCTAATATGATTCATGATTTTGGTGATAGTATTATTTTACTAACTACAATATTTATTGAACAGTTTTCATTCCGGGGACGTAATGAGCGATATACTTATGGATATCGTCGTTTTAGTTTAATTGGAGCAATTGTAAACACGATAATTTTATTAGTCGGAAGTATCGTTATAATTGATAGTGCAATCAATCGATTAATACATCCTGAAGTAATTAAGATGGATATTTTGATTTATGTTGGAATAATTGGAATTTTTGTGAATTTAATCGGTGTAAATTATTTAAAACGTAGTGATAGTCCGGTTAATCGTTCTTTGAAAACTAATTTACAAATGGATGTATATAACTGGTTAACCTTATTTATTGCCGCAATTATCATGACAGTCTTTAATATTGGGGCAATTGACGCAGTATTATCAATTATTATTGCAATAATTATGATGATTTCAGTTATTAAGCAATTTAAAGAAATTTTTCATATTATAATGCAATCTGTACCAGATAATATTGATATTAAGCAAATCAATGCGATAATAATGAATTTTGAAGGTGTTGTAGACTGTCATGATTTACATATTTGGACATTAGATGGTGAGGATTATATTACATCTTTTCATTTAGTAGTTGACAATAAAATGGATATAATTGCAATTATGAATTTAAAAGAGGAAATAAAATTAGAACTAGAAAAGCATCATTTAAATCATACAACAATCGAAGTAGATAATGAATTTCAAGCAATTAAAAATGGAGAATTAGAACATGAAACAAACTAATAAAAAAAAGCATTATGTGAAGAAATACCGAAAAACAATTGTTGAAGCGATGGATCCGAAATTTGTTGAAATTTTCGGATTTGAAAAGTCGTATAATGTCTTTGAACGTTCAATCAACCGTATGGCAAAAGAAGGTGATGTTGCCGAAAAAATGGCTGTTGAATATTTAAAACAAAAAAACCTTTTAAGTGACAATTATCGTACCAATCAAGTAATTACTTTAAAAAATATCAAAATGGAAGCAGATATAATTGATTATGATAATAAGATTGTGTATGAAACTAAAAGTCGAAAATTACGAGAAGCTGCGAAAAAAGCTTGTAAAGAAAAATGGGTATTATTTGAATATGACAAAACAAATACTCGTTATCATGATTTTAAGTTAAAGGGTATTATTGTCGAAAATCAGGAAATGGGTCCGAAAATTATCGGAATTAGTGATTTTCGAAATACAACGCTAAATCGTGAAAAAACAAAAATTAAAATGGATAAATATTATGTTCGATTAGCTGAATTAAAAGCAATTAAATATAATCCGCAAAAAGCACGTGAACATTTTAAAAAATTAAAACAAAAATAAAGGAGCCTTATGCATAAAATTAAATTAAATTTTGGTGAACTAATGGTTAAGATATTTTATATATTATTGCTAATAACATATGTTGTAACATTAAAGAAAAATTTAAATAATAATTTTAATCCTGAGGCATTTATCGGATATTATGTTTTAATCAATATCTTATTGATTTATGTATTTGGATATAGTTGTTATTTTTTATTTAAATATCGAAATTCTGAATACGATTTAAAGATTGAAATTTTAAAAAAATCACGACAAGTCAGTTTGATAGCAACAATATTTTTAACGATTCAAATTTATATCTTACCAATTAAATATAGTTTGGTAAATTATGTAATATTTGTAATAGCAACAATTATTATTATTGTGATGTTAATAAATCAAATGATTAGAAGTAAAAAACAATTAAATAAAGCATTTATTTGGTTAGATTAAAAAGGGATAGCTTCCCTTTTTGTTATGAAGGAGAGAAAATGAAGAAGTATTTATTATTTGTAATAAGTTTAATAACGTTAAGCGGATGTACAATTCCTAGTGTTGAGGATATTGAAAATACGTTTGATTTTGGACAAAAAATTGTAAGTTTCTTTAGTGAAAGTGAAGATGAAAAAATTAATGATAGTCAAATTCAGGCAGAAATTGAAGCAGGAAATTTAAAGGTTGAAACTGTGGAAGCTTGTAATTTAACTGGTAATCGTGATGCAAATGCAATTGTAAATATCGGTGCAGGTGATCGTGAATATTATGCTAAAACTAATGAAAATAAACAATTAGTTGAAGTATATGCTAATGAATTAAGTTTACAAAATGATAAAAAAGAAGATGTTAAAGCAAATGGACGTTATTGTAATGATGAAGCACGAGTTGAAGGAACAGAGTCGAGTCAATATGATCAAGGACATGTAATTGCGGATAGTCTTGGGGGAGTAAGTAATGCTTATAATATAACACCTCAAGCAAGTGAATTAAACCGTCATGGTTTACAAGCAGATATGGAAGAACAATTACGTGAGGCTTTAGCATCAGGGAAAGAAGTAACAAATTTTCATGCAATTATAACATATCCAAATATGAAAAGCCAAACACCAAGTCATTATCAATTTACATATAAAATTAATGGACGAAAATTTACAGAGAGTTTTGATAATAAATAGTATGTTAAGTATTGGTTAAATTGTCGTTAAATTTAGGAAAAATAATCAGTTCAATTATAAAAACATGATAAACTTAAATTAAGGAGTTTAGATGAAGGTATTAATTGTGGAAGATAATTTTGAGTTGGCAAATATTTATCGTGCAGTGTTAAACAAAAATAATATTATCGCTGATATTGCGTTGGATTTAAAACAATTGGCAAAAAAAGAATTAAAACAATATGATTTAGTTTTACTTGATGTTAATTTACCTGATGGAGATGGAATTAGTGCATTAAAAAAAATTCGTAAAAATAATCGTAAAATCTCAGTTATAATGATTTCAGCACGTAATGAGTCTGATGTAGTGATTGCAGGATTAAATGCTGGAGCTGATGATTATTTACGAAAACCAGTTGATTTTGATGAACTTATTGCTCGAATCAATATGGTATATCGTCGGAAAAATGTTGAACAACCAGAACAATTTATTTATGAAAATTTAATTTTAGATTTTGATAAACAAATTTTGACAATTGATGAACAAATTATCAATTTAACAAAAAAACAATATTTAATCTTTGCTAAGTTAGCAAGATCATATCCTGGATTTGTTAGTTCTGATGAATTATTAAAGGCAGTATATGATGAATATGTTAGTGAAAGTTCTTCTTCGTTACGAGTTCATGTTTATAATTTGAAAAAGAAATTAGCAAATTACAATTATGATGAGATTATTGTAAGTGAAAAATCAAAAGGATATAGTTTATGTTTCCAAAATTAAATAAAAAAACCGTGATAACTTCAATTATCCCAATTGTTTTTGGGATAATTGTTTTTACATTTGGGTTAATTTGGATTACCCAAATTACTCAAACAACAGATCAAAAATCACGACTAGTGTATTATATAAATGATGAATTAACTTATGAAGAAATTAGTAAATTAGAATATTATGATTCAGAGTTATTGTCCCTTGAAGGTCAAGGGATGATAAATCAACATGAATATCAAATTAAAAGTTTACGTTATTCGATGATTGGCTTATTTTCATTAACATTAGTAGTGATAATCAGTATATATTTAATGATTTTGAAATATACAAATCATGCAGAAAAAGAAAGAACATTTAAATTAGAACAAACCAAACGAATAAACGAATCTAAAATTTACCATAATAAACGTGATATTTACTTGATAAATCGTTATTTAAGCCATGAATTAAAAAATTCTTTAGCTGTATTACAAGGGAAAATTTATTTAGATAGTGATGATGTATTATCATTTGTTGGTCAAATGAGTCGACAAATTGATGACATTAATGCCTTAACTTTACAGGAATTAACTAAATATAATCCAGTAAATCTTAATAATGTATTTGTCGAAGTTCAAAAGCAAATTCCGCAATCATTCATTGTAACTGGTCTTAAAAATCCGGAAATAATGGGTTCTAATTTATTATTAGAACGTGCATTTTATAATATAATTGAAAATGCATATAAATATGGTGCTCAAAATGTTGAAGTAGAATTTAAACAGGAATTAAATAATATTGTTTGTATTATTAGAAATGATGGACCACCAATTTCGGCTAAGCATATTGATCATATTTTTAATTTTGAATATCGGATTAATCCGTTAAATAAAAATGGAAGTGGAATTGGTTTAGCCCTTGTGAAAAATATTGTTGATCTTCATTATGGTTCAATATATGTTGAAAGTGATAATAATAAAACAGAATTTTACTTATCATTCCGACAAATTAATAATAAAGAAAATTAGGAGCAAAATGTATTATTTAAAAAATGCTATAAACAATATAAGGCAAAATCAGTCGAAGTATTTAATTGTGATGCTTTTAGTTATATTAATGAGTTTAGTCAGTATTATTAGCATTACAATTAATAATTCAGCAAATGATAAAATTGCTAGTGAATCACAAAAATATGGATCGAAAATTAAGATTAGTCAAGATCCGGAATATTATCAAAATATGCTCCAACACGGAGAGCGACCAGATCCTAAAAATAAATTATCGTATAATCAATATCAACAATTTGCCAATTCTAAATATGTTAAGTCAGTTAAATATGAACAAATGACCCAAATATATTCAAGAACAATTAAAAATGTAACAGATTATTCAAAGCAATCAGTTGAACAACGCTCATTAATAAAGAATAAACCGATGGTGGCAACTTTTTTAGTTACCGGAAGTGAAAATGTACAAGCGAATAATGATTTTAAAAATAAAGCTAAAGTATTAGTTAAAGGGCAGTTTCCAACTGCTAAAAATGAAATTATGATTTCGGAAAATTTACGAAAAACAAACAATTTAGCGATAAATCAAGAATTAGAATTCATTAAAGCTGATCAAAAAACACCAGTAACTTTAAAAATAGTAGGAACATTTAATGCCAAAAATAAATTTAATGAAATAAGTAATTCAGGAGATAATTTAATTTATACAACATTTGAAACAACGGCTAATTTAGACCCAACGTTTAGTAATTTATTGGTAACATATTTTTTAAAAGATTATCGTGATGCAACAGCATTTAGTGAAGAAATTGAGCAAATTGGCATTCCCAAATCAATGTATATTGATAAGAACGAAGAACAATTAAATCAAATTATTGGTCCATTAAAAAATATGAAAACATTTGTAAAAGCATTTATGATTATTGTCGTTGTTTTTGGTGGAGCAACATTAGCTTTTGTAAATTATTTAATTTTAACAAACCGGAAACAAAAAATCGCAATCTTAAGGGTATCTGGTCAAAGTAAAAAACAATTAATTATTTCAATGTTTTTAGAAATAATGATTGTTGTATCACTAGCAACAATTATTGGTATATTAATTGGAGTAATTTTAGTACAACCTACAGTTAATCTGTTACTTTTAAACATGAGTCGTAACCATAATATTTTAAATACATTTACATTATTTAATCAAAGGCATGTACAAGTTGGTTTAGAAGTTTCAATAGGATTCTTTTCAATATTAAAAGTATTGATTATAAATGTAATATTAATTTTAATTTCAGTATGTATTTCAATAAATTATGTATTGAGTTATCAACCAAAAGACTTTATTTGGAAGGATTATAATGAAGATATTAACGATTAAGAATTTAGATTATTATTATCACAATCAAGAAATTTTGGTTGATATTAATTATCAATTTTTATTAGGAAAAATGTATGCAATTCTTGGTAAGGGGGGAGCAGATAAAAACGCCCTTATATCATTACTAGGAGGCTTGGAAAAAGTAACTTGTGGTGAAATAAAATATTTTAAAACTAACATTAATGAATTAAATTCGGATATGTATCGTGCAAAACAAGTTGGATTGATTTTACAAGATAATGGGATTTTAAAAAATGATACGGTAAAAACTAATTTACAAATTGCTTTAAAGCTTAGTAATAAAACTATAAATAACAATGTTCTTGAACAATTAATGATTAGAGTAGGATTGACAAGTGATGTATTAAATAATAAAGTTAACCAATTATCGAAAATAGATCAACAGCGGATAGCGATTGCATGTTCACTTGCGAAAAATACTAGTGTGATTATTGCTGATGAGCCAACGATTAATCTCAATTCAGAAGATGAAAATGAAATAATGCAATTATTAAAAAGTATTGTAGAAAAAGAAAAAAAAACGCTAATTATTTTAACAAACTCAAATTATGTGGCAAATAATTGTGAAGTCATTTTAGGTTTAAATAATGGTTATTTAAATCCAATTAAACAATAAACAATTAATTAATGTTAAATGAGCCATGAATTAAGTAGAAAATGTTATAATATTAAAGTAAATTTAAGAGTGTGGGAGGATAATTTGCAACAAATAAAATTAAACAATGTTAACTTGTTAATGCCCGAAAAAGCTGAAGCAATTGTAATTATGATTTGCGGAATTTTTGAAGATTATAATCGCTATGAAAGTGTAGTGAGAAAATTAAATGATGAAGGCTATGGTGTTGCTCAGTTTAATTATTCAAAGCGTACAGCAGATAATAAATTAACAATAAGTAATAAAAATGATTTAACTAATCAATTAATTGAATTACATCATGAATTGAAAAGTAAGTATCCAGAATTAAAGCAAAATGTGTTAACTCATGAATTTGGTGGAATTATTATTAGAAATATTATCCAACAAGAAGTAAATTTTAATAAGTTAATTTTGACTAATCCGATAAGTAAACATCAAAGTCAAATTAAACTTGAACATTTTTTTGTAAATTTAATTAATAAATGGGGGAAAAAAGAAGGGGTATCAAAAATTTATAATCATTTATATCATATTAAAAATCGGAATTATGCCCGTTTGAAATTTTATTCAAATAATTGGTTGAATAGTAATATAAAAGAATATGAACAAATTAAAAATACTCAATATTATCATTTTCCCTTAACAAATTATTATGCTAAAACAATTATTGAATTGATAAAACGTGCTCATACTCCGGAAAATCGTGCGGAATTAAAATCGAATGATTATTTAATTTTAATTGGTGGTGATGATCCAGTGGCAAATTTGGGACGTGAGAAAAAACGTTTTAATCCACTTCGAGTTAAAGTATATCCGAAATTACGTCATGATTTGTTTTTTGAAGCAGGAAGTGATGTTGTAATAAATGATGTATTAACGTTTTTACGAACATGATTAAAAAATTGTGCTATACTAATAATGAATATCTTCAGGGTAGAGTGCAATTCTCAACCGGTGGTTATAGTCCACGAGCGTAAGCTGATTTGGTGAAATTCCAAAACCGACAGTATAGTCTGGATGAAAGAAGATAATAACAATATTGTTATGTCTACCCATGTTTGATTACATGGGTTATTTTTATGAAGGTATGATATAAGGAGGAGCGATGACTAATCGTCAAATTATTGAAACAGCATTATTTACAGCAATTGCGGTATTGTTAACATTTATTAGTATTCCAATGCCAATTCCCGCAATGGCTAGTTTAGGATTAAAAATTGATTTATCACCAATCTTTATTTTGTTATTATTCTATCGTCAAGGTTCAAAATCAGGATTTATTGCATTATTTATAACAATGTTTTTAAATGGAGTAGTTAAACCAACACCATTTTATATTGGTCAAATAACATACATAATTGCTTTATTATGTTTTTATGCTTCATACAAGCAAAAAAATATAACAATTGCGGTATTAATAACAATGGTTGTTTTAACAATCTTTAATTATATTGCAATAACACCAATTTATACATATGCATATGGAGGATTACCACAACCATATTTTACGTGGATTACTTCTGCAGAATACTTTAAATTAATAATGTCAATCTATCCATTATTTAATTTAATTCAATGGGGAATAAATGGAGCATTATTTAAGTTTGCTTTAAAAAAATAATTATTAAAATTGATTTCGTTAATAAACGGAGTCAATTTTTTAATTTAAAATCAAAATAATATTACATTATGGATAGGGATATTATGGTATAATATAGGATAATTAGATTTGAAAAGGAGTTATATGAGAAAAGCACAGATATTAACTTTTTTAAACCAAGAAAAATATAGTAATGCCTTTGTAATTTCACAATTTGATTGTTCAAAAACAAAAATTTATCCGTATGTTAATAATGATGGAAAAATTATTGCATGTTTTACAACAATGGGAAGAAATAGTCATTTTGTTGCAAGTGATGAATTTGAAGAATATCAAGATGTAGCTGACTTATACGAAAAATTAAGAACTAATCAAGAAATTAATGGGAAAATGACCGGGCGTCAATTATATGTTGAGCCTTTGATAAAACGAATTAATCGACCTTTTGAAAAAAAGCAAACAAAGATTATGGTCTTGGAGCAACTTAAACAATTGAAATGGGAAAATCAATTGAAAATTAGAAAGTTAACGAATGCTGATTTGGAAGCTTATAAAAAATTGATTGATGCCGGTTTTAATCAAAATAATCCAATAACTGATTTACAATTTCGGGTAGGAACAACTTTTATTGGTGAGTTGAATGATGAAATAGTTAGCGCAGTATCGTATAGTAACCCCAATGTTTTATCAATGATTACCGGTGTAACAACAAATAAAAAATATGAAAATAATGGTTTTGCTTCACAAGTGATTAGTGCTGTGGTTGAAGAATTGTTAAATAACAAAATAATTCCGCTATTATTTACAGACAATCCAAAAGCAGAGAAAATTTATCAAAAACTAGGATTTAATATATTAATGGAAGACTATATGATGGTGGAGGGATGAAACATTTAAAAAAACCAGCATGTCCAAACTGTGGATTATTAACAAAAAATTTGGTAATAAATCATTTGTTTCCAGGAGATTTAGTAACAACAAAATGTCGTAAATGTACAAAGAAATATTATATTTATTACGTTGAACAAGAAGACTATTATACATTTATGGATTATTATAATTTTCATAAAGTAAAATTATCTGATTAAACATTAAAATTATTTATAATTATTATAAATACGTGATATAATTAATAGTGGAGGAAGTATGCAACTGACGGAAATGGAAGAAAACAAGTATTATACAGTAACAGATTATGGTAATTTAAATCCCAAAGAGATTACAGAATTAAATGAAATTGGCTTTATTTTAGGTGAAGTAATCTCACTTGGAACAAAGGTTAATTGTACTAAACAAGTTTGTATGTTTAGTATTGAAAATACAATTTACTCAATCAATAGTAAATATATTAAAGAAATTGAGATTGAGGAGATTTAGTGGAAAACTTATTATTATTTGGAACACCAAATGTCGGAAAAACAACAATTTATAATAAACTGACACATTCAAATGACCGTGTTAGTAATTTTGAAGGGGCAACTTTAGAAAAGAAGGTTGCAACAATTAAAGGGATGGATTATGAATTAATTGATATCCCAGGAACAAATACGATTGGTGGAAAGTCAATTGTTGATGAAATTGCTTTTCGCTCACTAATGAATGAAGATTATGAACGAATTATTGATGTAATTGATGTTACAAACATTAAGAAAAATTTATATTTATTAATTGATTTGTTAGAAACAGGAAGAGATGTAAGTGTAATTGTTAATATGATGGATATTTTTGGTGGAAAATTCGATAAAACAATATTTAGTGAAAAATTCTGTTGTAACACAATTACAACAAGTAAAAAAGAGTTAGAAATACCAATTAATCAAATTTTGGCAACTAAAAATAATTGTTTTGTAATTGATTATGGTGAGGAAATTGAGCAAGCAATTAGTCAGTTAATACCATTAATTAAAACAAACCTTAATGTTAATCAACGTTTTATCGCCATTCAATTATTGAAAAATAATGAATATAGTCATGCATATTTTAATGACTTAACAGCAGCATTGACAATTTGTGAAGCACTTAGTGTTAAAATTAAAGAAAAAAATTTAGCACGTTCAATAACTGGATTGTTTTTCATTAAGCGTAAACAATTTATTGATCAACATTTAACCGGATTTTATGAAAAAACAGCAGATAAAAATGAACTTAAATGGATGAATAAATATTTTGATAAAATTGCTTTACATCATTTTTGGGGATATGTATTATTTATTGCTTTAATGTACATTGTATTTTTAATTACCTATCAAGGGGGAATTTTACAAGATATTGTTGATGGCTGGGTTACAAGTTTTAGTACATTAATTAATCAAGGTCTGGTAGCAATTAATACACCAGTGATAATTCAAAGCTTTTTAATCGATGGAGTAATAGCTGGTGTCGGTGGAGTATTAGTCTTTTTACCACAAATAATAATTATGTTTACCTTATTAACAATACTTGAAGCAGTTGGTTATTTTTCACGAATAACAGTGTTATTTGAAAACATTTTTGACAAATTAGGGTTATCATCCCATTCAATGATTCCTTATATTTCCGGACTTGGTTGTAATGTAATTGGAATTATGTCAACGCGAACAATTAAAGATGAGAAAAAACGAATTGCTACAATTTTAACTGCACCATTTATTTCCTGTTCAGCCCGCTTACCTGTTTACATAATTTTTGTTGATATTTTCTTTGATCAGTATAAAAGTTTAATTTTATTATTCTTGTATTTACTGGGAATAGTAGTTGCAATATTAATCGCTTTTGTTTTAGATCGATTTATTTATAAAAGTGAAAAGGAAATGTTGTTAATCAATTTACCAAAATATAAAAAAATTGAGCGTAAATACTTATTACGAATTGTTAAAGGAAAAGTTATTAGTTTCATTAATAATGCCGGAAAGTTTATTTTAATTGGGACAATTTTAATTTGGGTTGTAACAAATTTAGGATTTAGTGGTTATACTACAGATATTAATGAGAGTTTTCTTGGTATAATTGCAAGTCATATTAAATTTATTTTCGCACCACTTGGCTTTGGAACAACTGAGGCAACAGCGTCATTAATGAGTGCATTTTTAGCAAAAGAATTAGCTATAAGTTCAATGTTAGTAATGTATAATACTGTATCAATTGATAGTTTGAGTGTTGTATTACAAAGTCATTTTAGTCCAGCAAGTGCAATGGCTTTTATGGTCTTTACATTACTTTATATTCCTTGTTTTTCAACTTTAGGAGCAATTTATAGTGAACTTAAACAAAAGAAATATGTAATGTATGCAGTGTTATTATCATTGTCAATTGGTTATTTATTAGCATGGATTACATATAATATAATGTTAATAATAACATAGAAGTAAGGAATTCAATTGAGAATTCCTTTTTTTTAATTCTTAAGTGGAACCATGTTATAATAAGGAAAGGAGGAAATAATGAATTTATTTATTTCAACAGCAACAGATAAAATATATTTAATGTTATTTGATCAAAAACAAATAATTAAAACAAGTGTATATCAAGGGAAAAATAATCATACTGAGAAATTGTATGAACAAATTAATGAACTGGCAATCGATTTAACAAAAATAGAATCAGTATATGTAGTTAATGGACCAGGTTCATATACGGGTTTACGAGTAGGAGTTATATTTGCTAAAACTTTAGCAATGCAATTGAATATTAATGTTTATCCAGTTGGCTTAATGCCAGCATTATATTATAGTAATAATTGCGAGCAAGTATATGTAGATGCAAAAGGTAAAAAATATTATTGTTATAATGGGGGAGAAATATCTGTAATTCCAGCAGCCGAAGTTCAAGGTGGTTTGATTGATCCATTAATTGATTTAGAAGCATTGTATGCCAGTAACTATTTAGCCGAAATTTCAAGTGTGCCATTTAATGAGTTGACAATAAATTATGTTAAAACAGCAATTTAATTGTCGGTTTAGTGAATGTTCAGAACAAGCAGCAATAATTGATTTAGAACAAAGCGTATTTAAGCGGGATTTGGCAACCATTTATCAAAATGATAAGTTGATTAATGTAACTTATTTAAAATATGATGATGAAATAGTTGGTTATTTAACTTATAAGGATAATGAAATAAGCTATGATATCTACATGTTAGCAGTTAGTCCAAAGTGGCGAGGACAAAAAATTGGGACAGAATTATTAAAAACAATTCAAACAAAAGATATCGTTTTAGAAGTAAGTAGTGAGAATGAAGTGGCACAGAAATTTTATCAAAGTCATGGTTTTAAACAAGTTCGGGTAATTAAAAATTATTATAATGGAACACCAGGCTTATTTTTACATTGGAGGAAGAATGATTGTTGAAAATGCATATGCGAAAATTAATTTAGTATTAAATGTTGTAAATAAACGGGAAGATGGTTATCATGAAGTTGATTTTTTAATGAATTCAGTTAATTTACATGATAAAATCTTTTTAGAAAAAGCTGAAAAAGATGATGTGATTTGTCCCCGAGCACCATTTATTAATAAAGAAACTAATTTAGCATATTTAGCGTATAAACTAATGAAGAAAAAATTTTCATTACCAGATAATATCCGAATTTCAATTCATAAATTAATTCCGGTTTCAGCGGGTATGGCTGGAGGAAGTAGTGATGCGGCAGCAGTTATCCGTGGATTGAATCGCATGTATAACCTTAAACTTAGTGAAGCACAAATGGCAGAAATTGGAGCAGAATTAGGAAGTGATGTACCATTTTGTATTTATTCACGACTAGCACGTGCAACTGGACGTGGTGAGAAAATTGAGCTGATTAAGCAAAAATTACCGAAAGCATATATTACTGTAGTTAATCCAGGAGTTGCTTTAAGTACACCGGTTGTGTATAAAAATCACGTAATTGAAAATACTAATAAAGATATAAATGAACTTTTAAGTGCTACAACATATCAAGAATTTGTTACTAATTTACATAATGATTTAGAAGTAACAGCTAAGAAAATAGAACCAAAGATTGAACAAATGATTGATTATATTCAACAAAAATTTGATAATAAGATTTTAGTTTCTGGTTCGGGACCAACAATTTTGATTTTTAGTGAAACAGAAGAAGATGCGGAAGCAGTTTATCAATATGCGGTTAAAAAATATCGTAATACTTATTATACGGAGACAAGGGATTAGATGATTACAGTAGAAAATATTAGTAAAATAATTGGAAGTGAATATTTATTAGAAAATATTAATTTTACAATTAATCCAAATGATAAGTTAGCAATTGTTGGTGCTAATGGTGTTGGAAAAAGTACATTATTAAAAATTATTGAAAATGATGAAAATGCAACTGATGGTAAGGTTAAAACTGGGAAAAAACGAATTGCGGTTTTAGAACAAGAAAAGCAATTAACGTTAACGAATACGTTAAAAATGGAAATGGACGAAGTTAAAAAAGAATTTGTAAAAATTGAAACACAAATGCAAGATATTTTAATGGCAGATGATTTTGCAACTAACTTAGACTTATTAGCTGAATACGGAAAGCTAGAAGAAAAATATGTCCAAATGGGTGGTTATGAAATTGATAATAAAATTCAAAAGATGTTTTCAATTTTCGGCTTTAATGAGCAAGATTATCATAAATTAATTAGTGATTTTTCTGGTGGAGAGAAAACGCGAATTGCTTTAGTAAAATTAATTTTAGAAGATCCAGACTATTTAATTTTAGATGAACCAACTAACCATTTGGATACAGCAACGATTGAATGGTTAGAGGATTACTTACGTTTAAAAGCACGTGGAGTTATTGTAGTATCACACGATCGCTTTTTCTTAGAACGAGTTTGTAACCGAATTATTGAAATTGAACATCAAACAAGTCATGTTTATAATATGAAATATTCAAAATATGTTGATGAAAAAGAACGTCGTTTTGAATACCAAATGAATAGTTATTTAAATCAACAACAAGAAATTAAAGAGTTAGAAGCATTTATTGATAAAAATAAAAAACGTGATTCGAAAATTGGTCAAGTTAAAGACCGAAAAAAGAAATTAGAAAATATGGAATTAATTAAGATGCCACTGAAAAATACGGAACGAGTTCAATTTGAAATTGAAGGTTTTCGTTTAAAAAAAGCTCCGTATATTGATTTATTAGATGCTGCAATTGGTTATGAGACACCAATTGTTAGCCACATTGATTTTACAATTCAAGGTGGTGATCGCATTGGAATTATTGGTGAAAATGGTGCGGGTAAATCAACCTTAATTAAAACAATGACTAAAGAAATCAAACCACTTGCTGGACGAGTTGTTGTCCATCCGAAAATAAAAATTGGTTATTTTGAACAAGAACAAACAGATTTAGATCCAGATGCAGTAATCTTTGATGAAATTCAAAAATTAATGCCTGAGGAAAGTCAAACACAAATTCGTAAGCATTTAGCAAAGTTTTTATTTAAGCGTGAAGATGTATATAAGAAAATTGGTGTTTTAAGTGGGGGCGAAAAAGTACGTTTAATTTTTGCAAAATTTGTTTTAAAGCGTTATGATTTAATTATAATGGATGAGCCAACCAACCATTTAGATTTAAGTGCTAAAGAAGAATTGGAATCAGTGTTAAAGCAATATAGTGGAACCTTAGTTGTTATTTCCCATGATCGTTACTTTATTAATGAAGTTGTTGATAAGATTTTTTATATTGATCAAAACCATTATCATGTGTACGAAGGAAACTATGAAGATTATTTGCAATATAAAACTGATGTTAAAGCAACCCAAGTTAAAGAAGTGAAAGCTAAAGTTAAACAAAAAAAGGTTAAAAAAACTAACACGAAGAAACTTGAAAAAACAATTGCTGAGATTGAAACAGAAATAATTAATTTAGAGCAAACGGTATTAAAAGAAGAAGTATATAGTGATTGGCAAAAATTAGCTGATGTTCAAAATGAGTTAGCAGCTAAGAATGAACAATTAGAACAATTATATACGGAATTATTAGGAGAGTAAATGGTAAATTTAGAAGTAGCAAAAAATCATTATGTAATATTTGATTTAGAAACAACGGGACTTAGTTCAAGTGAAGATCAAATTATTGAAATCGCTGCCCAAAAAATAACGAGTACTGGGGAAGAAGTTGAGCGTTTTCATCGTTTTGTTAAATTATACAAAAAAGATAGTTTAGATCCATTTATTGTTAATTTAACATCAATTACTGAAGGACTTTTAGAACAAAAAGGTGAAGATGTTGCTGATGTCATGGATGACTTTTTTGAATTTAGTGATGATTGTGTATTAGTAGCACAAAATGCTAAATTTGATATTGGTTTTTTAGTTAATTATTATTTAACAACGAAAAAAAGTGTTTATGGACCTGTATATTTAGATACGATAAATTTAGCAAAAACAATTTATCCTGAACAAAAAAGTTATAAATTAGCAGTGTTAACTGAAATGTTTGATGTTGAATACAGTCAGGATAGTCATCACCGAGCAGATTATGATGTTGAGATTACAACTGCTGTTTTTGTTAAACAACTACAAATGTTAAATAGTACATATATTTATGAATTAATTAATCATGATGGGCAACGCAAAATGAGTGAAAAGCAAAATGATTTTCTAACATCATTATGTAATCAAAATAATATTCAACGTCCGGAAGATATTCATTTAAATGTAACAAGTGCTTCAATGCATATAGATTATTTATTAAAAAACAAATAAAGCATAAATTTTAGAAAAGTAATTAATTATAGTTAATTACTTTTTTATATTAAAACATGATTTTGATTTGAAAATAAAACTAATAAGAGGAAATGAGTATCAAAAAAAGAGATAAATTAATAGTTTGTAAAATTTTTTTATTTTTTTGATATCTTTATCAGTAGATGTAAATAAAATTTGATATAATATCGTAGTAATTAAACACAAGAAAGAGTGAAGATATGAATAAATATACAAAATCAATAAATGGACTAAATATTAGTTATGCAAAAGCTGGGTCTGGAGAAAATATTGTTATGCTTCATGGTTGGGGACAAAGTGCTGAAGCATTTGAACCAATTTTTAATATTTTACAGGAAGATTATACGGTTTGGGCTTTAGATTTACCGGGATTTGGTCAAAGTGATGAGCCAGAAGAAGGTATGGATATTTATGCTTATGAAGAAGTAGTAAGTAAATTTATTCAAGAAAATAATATTAGTAACCCAACATTAGTCGGCCACTCTTTTGGTGGACGTATTTCGATAATATATGCAGCAAAAAATGAAAATATTAAACAAATTGTTTTAACGGGAGCCGCTGGAATCAAACCACAACGAACAATTGGTTATCATGCAAAAGTTATCCATTATAAATGGATGAAATTATTAACACGTACTCCGTTTTACGCTCAATATCGTGATGATTTATTAAATACATCTGGTTCTGCCGATTATAAAAATGCCTCTCAAGTAATGAAAGATACGTTAATTAAAGTTGTTAATGAAGATTTAACATATTTATTACAACAAATTGAAGTTCCAAGTTATTTATATTGGGGTGAAAATGATGACGCAACTCCTGTCAAAGATGGACAAAAAATGAATAAACTAATTGCTAATAGTGAACTAAAAGTAATTCCTGGAGCAACACATTATGCGTATTTAGAAAATTATCAAGATTTTATTAAAGAAATTGTTGAATTTTTCGAAAAAAATAACAAAAATATAGTAGAATAAATATAAAGAGGTATAATGAACAAAAAAATGTATACAGTTTTTAGTTATAACAACTATGAAATTAAAATTATGGTTTATGCTGTTGAAGAAAAGAAATCCTTTTTATTGTTTGAACGTTTAATTGATAAAGTCAATTTAAATACGATAACATCTGATTTACAAAAGGATAAAATCGCTTTGCATGTTAAAGAAGTTTTAGAACAAACAAAACAAATTACCGGTAAAACAGCAAATGAATTGTACTTGGTTTTTGATCCAGAACAATATTATTATACGCGAAAATCTTATACGTTTGATTTTCCAAAAGGTCATACAATTGAACGTAAAGATATGAAGAAAATATACGACCACATATTAAATGATGAGGTGGCTCGTAATAATTATCGTGTAATTAATTTTAATATCAAAAGTTTAGTTAAAAATGGAGAAAAAGAAGTTAAAAAGCCAGTTGGTGAAGTTGTCGACAAATTAACAGTAACTGGTGAAATTATTTATGCTGATTCAGAAACCTATTATAATTTAATAAATTTAATTCAAGGAAGTGAATTCCGCGTAATTGAATCGAGAATTGGTGGATATGTTTTAAAAGAAAATACTGAATTAGCAGTTGGTCAAGGAATTATGGAGATTGGAACGGAAAAAATTAGTTTCGTTGTTAATCAAGATGAAAATATTAAGCAGTTTAGTATTAAATGGGGCTTTAGAAAGATTTTCGAATCAGTATATGAATCATTACAAAAAACTTATAGTCCGGAGTTAAGTGAACAAGCAGTTGTATTTTTAATGCGTTATTTTCCATTAAAAGAATATAAATATGATACAGAGTTAAGTGAAGGTATTACGGTAAATGAAGTAATAAAACGTTTTGTTGCAACAATTGTTGATTATTTTACATATATTTTTGAAGAATTAAAGCAACAAAAGATTAACGTTAATGAGTATAAAGTATTAGTTCATGAATATGCAGAGAACGAGGTTATTGAATTACTGAACGAAACATTAAAACCAGTAATTGAAAAAATCCAAACATCTGATAAAAATGCAATTGAAAACAATGATAACTTAAAAGTTAAGTTGGCAATTAATAGTTTTGAAAAGATTAATACAATGATGTAATAGAAGGGAGTAAACATGAAAGATAAAACAGAAGTAGATTTATTTAATAATCAAAAAACAGATAAATTAGTTGAATTAGAAGAGCAGACAATTTTTGATTTAAATGAGTCAAGTGAAATCTTTAATGATTTGACAATTAATACGGAGGCACTTGATTTTGAAAATGCGACAATTCAAATTGAAAATGATTTAGATGAAGAAAATAGCAGTATTGAAATTGAGGAATTTACTAATTTTGAACCTTTAAATGATGATAGTACTAAAGAATTGAATATTGCTTTTGAAGAAATGAAAGTAATTGAAAATGAAAAATTAGAAGAAATCGCTATTAAAATCGAAGAAGAAACTGGAATAATGAAAGAAGGCGAATTCGGTAAAGTTAATATCATGGTAATTGGTGTTGGTGGATGTGGTTGTAATGCCGTAAACCGAATGTATGAAGACAAAATTGAGGCAATCAAACTAGTTGCAATGGATACTTCAGAACAAACACTTGAAAATATTTCGGCTGACTTTAAATTATTAATTGGTGAAAGTTCACTTCAAGGACATGGTTCTGGTGGTGATGTTAATAAGTCACAAGAAGCATTTTTAAATTCTCGCGATCAAATTAAGAAAATACTAACAGGAGTAGATATGGTATTTATTGCTGGAGGTATTGGTCGTGGTACAGGTTCAGTTGGACTTGTTGAAGTGGGGAAAATTGCACGTGAAATGGGAATTTTAACAATTGGTTTTGCAACATTACCACGTCGAATTGAAGCAAATGTAGAAATAATTTCTAAATATTATCCAGCATTTGTAGACTCTGTTGATTCTAACGTCATTGTAGAAAACGAAAAGGTAGGACAAATTGCTCGTGAATTACCAATTTTTGAAGCAATGAAAGTTGCTGATTCAATGTTAGTTGATGGAATTAAAGGGATTTTTGAACTTATTACTAAACCAGGTAAAATTAATCTCGATTATGCCGATATTAAAACAGCATTTTCAAATCAAGGTTCATGTATTATGGGAATTGGTTATGGAACTGGTGAAAATGCCGTTAGTGATGCAATTAAAAAAGCAATCCATTCTGAAATTGTTAACCAAGATAGCATTAAAAATGCCAAAACAATTATTTTCAATATCACATGTCCAGAACGTACGGTAACAGTATCACAAGCCACAGCTGGTAGTGAATTTATTTATTCGTTTGATGAAGATGATAATATTGAACATTTATTATTCGGTTATTCATATGATGAAAGCTTGAATGATCAAGTAAAAGTTACTTTTATTGCTACCGGAACAATAATTGAGCCAGTTTATAATCCACAACGTCCAACTCAATCATTAGCCGATAAATTTGGGCGTAAACAATTTGGTAACCAAGGACAAGTGCAAAGTGAAACTAAAAAACCACTTTTCTCTCCAGGAAAACCAAAAAAAGCAAGTGACACAATTGATATTTTTAGTAAAGTTAAACGTGAAGAAGAAAAAGTTGAACCGAAAGCTGATGCAGCTAAGGAACCGGTAATTGAACCAAAAGTTGAGCCGGTTGAAAAAGAATCAACAATTAAAATGCCAGACTTCTTTAAAAGAAGATAATAAGGAGGAATTATGTTAAAAACATTTAAAGATATATTTTCAGATGAGACAGAAGTTATAGATCCAAAGGATATTGATATTCAAAACGATAATGATGAAATTGATGATTCATTTAAGGTTGATGAACCACAATCAATTAAACCAAAGGTGGGGAAATCGATTGTTAAAATTTATGAGCCTGTAACAAAAAGTGCTACAAGTACAATTATCGATTCAATTAAACGTGGTGAATTATGTATTGTTAACTTTTCAAAAGTTTCTGATGAGGAAGCAAAAGTTATATATTCAACATTATCAGGATCAATTTATTCATTAGATGGTGCTTTGAAAATGATTGATTCAAACATCATGATCTGTGCGCCAACTAATTTCTTAGTTGATAGTGATATTTCAGAATAACAGATGAAAATTGGTTCAACTCAACAGGAGCTGAACCAATTGTTACGTAAATAGAGGGTAAAAGGAGTAGTTATGAAATTAAAAGACACATTATTAATGCCAAAGACAAAATTTGATATGCGTGCAAAATTATCAACACGTGAACCAATGTTTCAAAAAGAGTGGGAAGAAGCAGATGTATACCGTAAAGTATTAGCTAAAAATGCTGGTAAGCCTCAATTCTTATTGCATGATGGACCTCCATATGCAAATGGTGACTTACATGCAGGACATGCACTTAATAAAATTTTAAAGGATTTTATTATTCGTTACAAAAATATGAATGGTTTTTATGCACCAATGATTATGGGATGGGATACACATGGTTTACCAATCGAAAGTGCATTATTAAAAAAAGGAAAAGTAAAACGAGATCGTTTATCAGTTAATGAATTTCGTGATGCATGTAAAGATTATGCGTTAAAACAAGTTGCAAACCAAAAAGAACAGTTCTTTACTTTAGGGTTAATGGCACATAAAGATGATTTTTATGTAACATTAGATCAAGAATACGAAGCAGAACAAATTCGTGTTTTTGGTAAGATGGTAGAAGCCGGATTGATTTTTAAAGGTTTAAAACCTGTTTATTGGTCACCGACATCACAATCAGCACTTGCTGAGGCAGAAATTGAGTATCAAGATAAAGTATCACCAGCAATTTATGTTGGAATGGATATGATTGAAGATGAACGTTTTGAAAATACTCAAGTTGTTATTTGGACAACAACGCCATGGACAATTCCAGCAAATTTAGGAGTTGCAATTGGTGCCGATTTCATGTACTCACAAATTACAGTAAATGATAAACGTTACTTAGTTGCCAGCGAATTAGTTGAGGACTTTACAACATCATTAGAGTTTACAGATTATGAAGTTATTAGTGAATATCAAGGGCGAGAATTAGAAAATATTAAAATTCAACACCCATTGTTTGCTGAACGTCAAACAATTATGATGTTGGCTGATCATGTTACTGTTGATAGTGGTACTGGTTGTGTTCATACAGCTCCCGGACATGGTGAGGATGATTTTATTGTTGGGAAAAAATATGGTTTAGATGTTATTTCAGTTGTTAATGCTTATGGAAAAATGAATGATGCTGCTGGGAAATATGCCGGAATGTTTTATGAAGATGCAAATAAAGCAATTGGTGAAGATTTAGAGGCTAGTGGGCATTTATTAAAATTAAGTTTTATTAAGCACTCATATCCTCATGATTGGCGTACAAAAAAACCAGTAATGTTTAGAGCAACACCACAATGGTTTGCACATATTGATCCGGTTAAATCAGAATTATTAACAGCAATTAATGATGCTGATTGGATTAATGAGTGGGGACGTGTTCGTTTATATAATATGATTGAAGGTCGTAACGAATGGTGTATTTCACGTCAACGTAAATGGGGAGTACCAATTCCAATTTTCTATACAGAAAATGAAGAACCAATTTTTGATAAAACTTTAATTGAACATGTTGCAAATTTATTTAAAGAACATGGTTCAAATATTTGGTTTGAAAAAACAGCTGTTGAATTATTACCTGAAGGATATACACATCCTGATTCACCAAACGGTTTATTTACAAAAGAAGAAGATATCATGGATGTATGGTTTGATTCAGGAACTTCACATTCAGCAGTTAGTAAAAATCGTTTAGATCAATACCAAGCTGATTTATACTTAGAAGGTTCAGATCAATATCGTGGTTGGTTTAACTCTTCACTTATTACTGGATATATTGCCGAAAAACAAGCACCATATAAAGCTGTATTATCACATGGATTTGTTTTAGATGGTAAAGGAAATAAAATGTCTAAATCATTAGGAAATACAATTGTACCAAAAGAAATTACTGGAACAAAAGGGGCAGACATTTTACGTCTATGGGTTGCTTCAAGTGATTACCAAAATGATGTGCGTATTAGTGAAGAAATCTTAACTCAAGTCTCAGAAATTTATCGTCGTATTCGTAATACAACTCGTTTTATGATCGGTAATTTAAATGACTTTGATGCAAAAGAAAATTTAATTGGTTACAATGAATTACCAGAAATTGATAAATATATGTTAATTCGTTTAGATCAAATTACAAATGATGTGCAAAAGGCATTTGATAATTATGAATTTAAACGTGTAGTTGATATTATTAATAATTATATTACTTTAGAATTAAGTTCATTCTATATGGACTTTATTAAAGACATTATTTACATTGAAACTAAAGATAATGCTCGTCGTCGTCAAGTACAAAGTGTATTATATTATCATTTAGATAGTTTATTAAAAATGTTAAGTCCAATCTTACCACACACAACTTATGAAGCTTATACTTATATAAGTTCAGAAAATGTGTTTATGCAAGAATTCCCAACAGTTATGAATTATCAAGATGATGCAATTGAAACAAAATTTGCAAAATTCATGGAAATTCGTCAAGAAGTTAATAAAGCAATTGAGTTGAAACGTAATGAAAAAGTTATTGGAAAATCATTAGAAGCAAAAATAACATTAAATTTAAATGCTGAATATCAAGAGGTTTTAACTACTATTGAAGATTTAGATATTTTATTTATTGTATCAAAAGTCGAAATAACAAATAATGATATTGTAGGTTATGAAGCTGAATTTGGAACAATTGCTGTTGAAAAATATGACCATGTTGAATGTCCACGTTGTCGTAAATATTATGAGGAAATAGAATTTAATCAAGTAACATTAGGTGATGAAGAATATAATTTATGTGCAAAATGTCAGAAAATTGTTGAAACATACCGATAGGAGTTTTTTAATGAAAAAGCAATCAATTTGTCTAGTAGCAGTGCTTATTGCTACTAGCATAACTCCATTGAGTGCATCTCGTGTGATGTATTTAATAGATGATAATGAAAATCATTATGGAGATGGTCAAGCAGTCTGTGCAAATCAACCTTTAAATCTTGTAAATGCTGATCGTGATTCAGAAGTGTTAATTTTAGATCAAACAAGCAAAGAAATTTTAGATGTTTTTAATTTAAGTGAAGAAAATCAAACATTAATGTTTCCAGTGAATGCTGGAGATGTTACATTAAGAATTAATAGTTACGATGGAAATAGTAAAATTGACAGTTCCGAGCAACAATCATTTAATTTAGAAGTTATAGATTGTGGAGAACAGACCGAAACAATAGTTAATGATCTTACAGGAGAAGTTAGTATTCAAACAATTGAACCAACAGATGAATATCAACGAACAAATTATGGATCACAGATTGAATATGATGGAAATGAATTGAAAATCAAACCACAAAAAAGCATAAGTGATTACCAGTTAGAATATCAATACATTAAAGATGATAAGATTCATATGAAAAAGTTACGTTTTCGTGATGATGTATCAGCCAAAACACTAGTACCAGAATATAATATTATTCAATTTCATGAACAATACATAAATCAAAGCAATCAGACAGTTGATAATTATTTTGAAGTAGAATTGAATCCAGAAAAACAAAATTATACAATTCGTAATGTTGAAGAATTTAATCCCCATGGAATTAATAAAATGGATTTAATTGATTGGCAAGTAATTGTATGGCTATTCGTTTTAATAATATTCTATGGTGGAGTTAATGTCGCTTATCGTCGTCAGCGTCGTCGTTATCGCCGTCATTTACAAAAGGAGCAAAATGAATAAACAACAACAAGTATTACTTGTAAGTACTTTAGTCGTAATTGACCAAGTCATTAAATGGATAGTAATGAATTTTCTAACATCAACAATTACAGTTATTCCTGGTTTTCTAACATTTAATTATTTACAAAACTATGGAATTGGATTTAGTTTATTAAATGGGAATCGAATTTTGATTTTACTTTTAACTGCCGGATTAATGTATGGAATTTATCGAATGTTAAAAAGCCCAGAATTTAAAAGTTATAATTTTGCGTTATTATTAATTTTTGCCGGTGGAATTGGAAATCTAATTGATCGTATTTTTTACGGGTTTGTTGTTGATTATATTGATGTAATGATTTTTAATTATGATTTTCCGGTATTTAACTTTGCCGATAGCATCTTAGTTTGTGGAGCGATAATAATTATTGTCCAAACAATATATGAAGAAATGAGGAAAAATGGATAAATATACAGTAACAGAAGCTGAAAAATTTATGCGACTTGATAAATTCTTAGTTGATAAATTACCACTTAGTCGAGCAGTAATTCAAAAATTAATTAAAGAAGAAAAAGTACTTGTAAATAATGAAGCAATTAAAGCCAATTATAAATTACAATTAAATGATGAAATAAATATAATTGAAGTTAAACAAGAGCAACCAACAATCCAAGCAGAACAAATGGATTTAGATATTATCTTCGAAGATGAAGATGTAATTGTTGTGAATAAACCATCACACATGGTGGTTCACCCAGCAGTTGGAAATTATACGGGTACATTAGTAAATGGATTAATGTATCATACAAATAAATTATCAAGTATTAATGATGAAGTTCGTCCGGGAATTGTTCACCGTATTGATAAAGATACAAGTGGATTATTAATGGTTGCGAAAAATAATAATGCTCATGAAAAGTTGGCTGCACAATTAAAAGCTAAAACAACAACTCGTAAATATATTGCCTTAGTTCATGGAAATATTATCGAGGATGAAGGAGAAATTCATGCACCGATTGGTCGTGATGCTTATGATCGTAAGCGAATGGCAATTACAGTGAAAAATTCCAAAGAAGCAGAAACGCATTTCCGTGTCATTGAACGTTTTGAACATTACACATTAATTGAATGTACATTAATGACAGGACGTACTCACCAAATTAGAGTACACATGAAGTATATTGGATATCCAATTGTTGGTGATCCAATGTATGGTCCAAAACGTACTATTGATACTAAAGGACAAGCATTACATGCAAAAACATTAGGTTTCATTCACCCGCGAACAGAAAAGTATATGGAATTTGATTCAGAATTACCACCTGAATTCCAAGCAACTTTAAAGCAGATTAAATAATGGAAACAAAAATTAAAGCACGGGTTGAACGTGAAATATTTAAAGGTGATGGGGGATTTACAATTGCCTTAATTAAAGCCGAAAATGAATTTGAGCCAATGAGTGCAAAAGGAATAATGGAAATTGAAGTTGGTGAAGAATATTATTTTAATGGGGAAATTAAAGAAGATGATCGTTTTGGCGATTATCTTCATGTTTATAGTTATGAAAAGCCAGAAATCAAATCCGGAGAAGATGTAATTAAATATTTGTCTTCAAGCAAATTTAGTGGTGTCGGAAAACGGAGTGCACAAAAAATAGTGGCAGCACTTGGTGAAGATGCACTAAACAAAATTAAAGCCGATTCAAGTTGCTTAGATGATGTTGATATTAGTGATAGTGTTCGTAATGAAATTAAAGAAAAACACGGTAAAGATGAAGTATTAAGTGATTTATATCAATTATTAATTCCACTAAATGTAAGTGAATATGTAATTAGTAATATATACCAATATGTATTACAAAAAAAGATTAGTAATCCTCAAGGACGATTACGTCAAAATCCCTACTTCTTTGTAAAAGATGTATATGGATTTACATATGAAAAAGCGGATGAATTATTTTTACATTTTGGTGGTGCTAATAGTGATTTATTACGAGTAGAAGCTTATATTATTAATGTGATTAGAAATCATTGTTATCGTAGTGGTGATACTGTAATTGATGCTAATTACTTAACGCAAATGATTCGAACTAAATTTAATTTAGATTTAGAAACATTAAATAGTTTATTAATGCAATTAATTGAAGAAAAAAAGTTGTATCAACTAGAAAATGATTATGCGATTAAAGAATTCTATGAGTGTGAACAGGCAATTGAAGCAAATATTAAATTACGTTTAAGCGATTTAATTAAAACATTAGATGAACAAGCAATTATTAGTCAAATAAATATTTTAGAAAATGAATATAATATTAATTATTCTGAGGTTCAGAAAAAAGCAATTATTAATGCATTAACTAATAACTTTTCAATTATTACTGGTGGACCTGGTACCGGAAAAACAACAATTATTAAAGCTGTTGCGACAATTTTTGAACAATTACGTTATCAAAAATATAGTATTAGTGATATAAGTCAAAAGATTATGCTTTGTGCACCAACGGGACGTGCTGCACAACGAATGAAAGAAGCTACTGGTTATCCAGCACGAACAATTCACTCATTATTAGGATGGGATCCACATAAAAACAAATTTATTAAAGGCTTAGATGAGCCATTAAGTCAAGAATTAATTATTATTGATGAGTTTTCAATGGTTGATATCTTTTTATGTGAAGCTTTATTAAAAGCAATCCGTCCAGGAACAATGATTGTTATAGTTGGAGATCAGGCACAATTAGAATCAGTTAATCCTGGTAATGTAATGGCTGATTTACTAGCAACACCCCAAATATCACATGTACGATTAGATGTAATATTCCGTCAAGGTGAAGGAAGTTCAATTGCAAAACTTGCACAAGGAATTGAAAAAAATGCCCAAATTGAATTTGTTAAAACAGCTGATATGGGCTTTGTTAATAAATATGGTGATTTGATTGAAACTGTTTATCAAATTCAAGAACGTAGTTATCAAGCAGGATATGAACCGATTGATGTTCAAGTGTTATATCCAAAATATAAAGGTCGAAACGGAATTGATAAATTAAATGATCGTTTAAAACCAGAATTAAAAGCTGGAGAAATGCATTTAGAATATAAAGAACGAGTATATCAAGTTGGCGATAAAGTAATGCAACTGAAAAATAATCACGAAAAAGAAATATATAATGGTGATATCGGCTTTATTTCCAAAATATATAGTAGTAATCCAAAGCGGAAACAATTAGCGATGGAAGTTGATTTTCGGGGAGAAAAGGTTGATTTAATTCGTGAAGACTTAGAAGAATTAACCCATGCATATGCAATTTCAATTCACAAATCGCAAGGAAGTGAATTTGGCGTAGTAATTATCCCCGTATCAAATGAGAGTAAAAAAATGTTAACGAAAAAATTATTATATACTGCTGTAACAAGAACAAAAGATAAATTGATAATTGTTGGAGAACTTGAACATTTTGATTATGGAGTTAAGGAACAAGATTATCAACGAAAAACAGCATTACAAAGTTTATTTAAACATGATAAAATAGAAATAAGTCCGTTTGACTTTTTAACAGAAGAGGAGTAAAATGAAAAACTTATCAACAAATGAGATTAGAACAATGTGGTTAGAATTTTTTAATGAAAAAAATCATTACCAAGAAACAAGTAAATCACTTGTACCAGTAAATGATAAATCATTATTATTTATTAATTCAGGTGTGGCAACACTTAAAAAATATTTTGATGGAACAGAAAATCCGCCAGCAAATCGAATTGTCAATTCCCAAAAATCAATTAGAACAAACGATATTGACAATGTTGGTTTAACTTCACGTCACCATACGTTATTTGAAATGCTAGGAAATTTTTCAATTGGTGATTATTTTAAAGATGAAGCAATTGAAATGGCATGGGAAATCTTAACTGATCCAAAATGGTTTGCTTTTGAACCAGAAAAATTATACATTACAGTTCACCCAAATGATCAACAAACATTTAATAAATGGGTAGCAATTGGTGTGGACCCGACTCATATTGTTAAATTAGAAGAAAACTTTTGGGAAATTGGAAAGGGTCCAGGAGGACCAAATACGGAAATATTCTATGATCGTGGTGAAAAGTATGATGAACGTGATGTGATCGGATTACTTGCAGAAGATTTAGAAAATGACCGAATTATTGAAATCTGGAATATTGTATTCTCACAATATAATTGTGATCCGGAAATCAAGCAAGAAGATTATGAAGAATTACCACAAAAGAATATCGATACGGGAATGGGTCTTGAGCGAATGGCTTGTGTCATGCAAGAAGTAGAAACAAATTTTGAAACAGATAATTTCCAAATTATTATTGATGAGTTAGTTAAAGTTACTAATATTGCTTATGTCGATAATAAAATGGCATATCGTGTAATTGCTGATCACGTACGTGCATTAACGTTTGCAATTGCTGATGGAGTATTACCTGCAAATGAAGGACGTGGATATGTAATTCGTCGTATTTTACGTCGTGGTGTAAAATATGGATATAAAGATTTAAATTTAACTAAGCCATTTATGTATAAATTAGTTGATCAAGTAATTAGCGTAATGAAAGGTTTTTATCCATACTTAGTTGAAAATGCTGATTTTATTAAAGAAGTAATTGAACTAGAAGAAGCAAAATTTTTCCAAACAATTAGTGAAGGAATTGTTTTATTAGAAAAAGCCTTTAATGAAGCCGAAAATAAAACATTATCTGGAGCAGTAGCATTTAAATTGTATGATACATTTGGTTTTCCAATTGAATTAACTGAAGAATTAAGTGTTGAAGCTGGATATCAAGTTGATATTGAAGGATTTAACCAAGAATTAGAAGCACAACGTACACGTGCTCGTAATGCTCAAGGTGACAATAACGGGATGAATAAACAAAATACTTTCGCTAAAACAATTGAAGTAGCAAGTACTTTTATTGGTTATGATACATTAGAAGTCGAAACTAAAATAGTATTTGCAACTGATTTTGCAAGCGAATTACAAACAACAAAAGCAAATGATTGGGTTGTGTTAGAACAAACACCATTTTACGCTGAAAGTGGTGGGCAAGTTGGTGATCTTGGAACAATCGCTGGTGTAGCTGTAATTGATACACAAAAATTACCAAATGGTCAACATGCAATGCAAGTTGCTGGAGAATTAACAGTTGGAAGTCCTGTTTATGCTCAAGTAGATCAAAAACGTCGTCAACAAATTACGCAAAACCATAGTGTAACGCATTTATTACACTTAGCATTACATCAGTTGGTTGGAACACACGCGAAACAAGCAGGATCATTACAAGATGCAGAAAAAACACGTTTTGATTTTAGTAACCTAAAAGGTTTAGATAATGAGACGTTATTAGCAGTTGAAGCAAATGTTAATGCCCAAATTAAAGCAGCAAATCCCGTTGTAATCAAAGAAATGTCAATGGATGAGGCAGTTGCACTAGGTGCAAATGCTTTATTTGGTGAAAAATATGGTGATGTTGTTCGCGTTGTAACGATTGGTGATTCAATTGAATTGTGTGGAGGTACACACGTAAATAATGCCCAAGACATTGAATTATTCCATATTATTAGTGAAAGTGGAATAGGTTCAGGAATTCGTCGAATTGAAGCAATTAGTGGTGATTTAGTAGTTAAGTATGCAGAAGAATTAACACTAAGTGCGAAAACTTTAATTAATGAAAATCAAATAACTCTTGATAAAGAACAATTAATTAATGTTAAAGCAGTTGAAAGTTTAATTGCCAAAATTAATCGATTAATTCCAACATATGCGGGAGAATTATCAGCAGTTGTTAATGAACTTGAAATGCAAATAAAAGCAAACGAAACATTAAAGCAGGAATTAAAAGCAAAAGCTGCTAATCAAAATAAAGATCTAGCTGCAAAATTAATGGATGATATTATCGAAACTGATGGAATTAAGAAATTAAATGTTAATTTAGAAGATGTACCAATGAAAGAAGTACGTACTTTAAGTGATGATTTACTTAATCGAATTGGTAGCGGGATAATTGTTATTGAAGCAAAAACTGATGAAAAAGTAGCAGTTATTGTTAAAGTAAGTGATGATTTAGCAAAAACTCATCCAGCAAATGCAATTTTAAAAGCAATTATTGATCCAAAAGGGGGTCGTGGTGGTGGAAAACCAACAATGGCTCAAGGTGGTTACACAATTTAAATTTAAAAGGGGGAATCAGGATGTTAGAAGTATTTAAAACTGTTGAAAATACATTAAAACGTAGTACAATTGAAGCAACTGATACGTGGATTTCTCTAACCAATCCAACCCGTGAGGAGTTGAATTTTGTTCAACAAAAAACAGGAGCATTAATTGATTTTATGGCTGCAGCCCTCGATTCAGAAGAAAGTTCAAGGATTGAAGTGGAAGATGACCAAATATTAGTAATTGTTAATGCATCAATTCAAGAAGATGAAGCAACTGGTGATATTATGCAATATACAACAATTCCAATTGGTATAATTGTTATGCCCGAACATGTAATAACAATTACATTAGCACCTTTGCCGTGTTTAGAACCATTTAAACGAATTGGAAACCATATTGTAAAAACAGAAAAGAAAACTCGTTTTACTTTACAAGTAATGTACCAAATGGCAACATCATATTTAAATGATTTAAAAGCAATTGATCGAAAAACTGATGAAATTGAAACAAGATTATATGCAAAAATGGAAGATGATTTATTTTTAGATTTATTAAAAATCGAAAAAACATTAGTATATTTCCGTAATTCATTACGTGGTAATGGTAAAGTGTTAAAAAAATTATTTCGAACGAGTTATTTAAAACGTTATGAAGAAGATGAAGATTTACTTGAAGATGCGGCAATTGAATTACAACAAGCAATGGAAATGGCTGATACGAGTAGTTCAATTATCCGTAGTGTACGTGATGGTGTTGCATCTTTAATGTCAAATAAATTGAATGAAACAATGAAAACTTTGGCGGGAATAACCATTATTTTGACAATCCCAACAATGATTTTTAGTTTTTATGGAATGAATGTATATTTAGGTGAAACAAGTCATACCTATTATGCTCTTGTTATTATTATTATTACAGTGTTATTAACAGGGATAGTTTATCTATTCATGAAGAAAAGAAATCTATTTTAAGTAAATGTGATATAATATGAGTAAACAAAGAATTGTGGAGGCAAATATGAAGTTAGGAAGTTTTATAACAGGAGCTGTAGTTGGTGCAGTCGCAGCTGGAGCAGCAGTAGCATTAACAACTCCGAAAAAAGGTGAAGAATTACGCGAAGATATCAAAAAAGAGAGTGAAAAATTATTAAATCAAGCAGATGAATTAACAAAAGATGCACGTACTAAATCAGAAGAGATTCGTAAAGAAGCGATGGCTAAAACTGATGAAATCCGTAAGGAAGCAAAAGCTAAAACTGAGGAAATTCGTAGGGAAGCAAAAGCTAAAACTGATGAGTATCGTGAACGTGGTACTGAATTATATGAAAAAAATAAAGCAAAATATACAAAAAAAACAAAAGAAACAGATTTAAATAGTGCCCTTGAAGGTGGAGAAGTTAAAGTTGAAAAGTCAAGAGAATCATTAGCTGAAACATTAGCAAGTGAAACGCCAGATACGGCAGCACTATAAGAAAAAAAGTTCAATGAACTTTTTTTATAAATAAATAACTGAAACCGGTTTACAGGAGGAAATATGTGCGGAATAGTAGGCGCAATCGGAAATAATGAAAGTATTAAAGTAGTATTAGAAGGATTAGAAAAATTAGAATACCGTGGCTATGATTCATGCGGTATCGCATATAAAGAAGCAGAAAAATTAAATATTCAAAAAAGTATTAAACGAATTAGTGATTTAAAATCACAGGTAGATGCAAGTAGTGATTTAGCATTTGGACACACGCGTTGGGCAACCCACGGAGGCGTAAACTTAGAAAATGCGCATCCTCATTATTCTAATAATAAACATTTGACAACAGTACACAATGGAGTAATCGAAAACTTTGCTGAATTAAAAACAAAGTATTTAACAAATTGTGAATGCTATTCACAAACTGATAGTGAAATTATTACAAATGTATTGGCAATTTTTCTATCAGAAACTGGAAATATGCAAGCAGCTATTAAGCGTTTTATGCAAGAAGTACATGGTTCATATGCTTTAATTGTATATGTTGAGAACGATGATAATGTTTATGTGTTAAAGCATAAAACACCGATTGTTATTGGAAAAAGTGATGAAATGATTACGATTGCTTCAGATCCAGGAGCAGTAAGTAATTATACAAGCCATTTTTATCGTTTAGACAATTATGAATATGCAATTATTAATAAAACAACATTAATTGTTAATATTGTTAAAGATAATGAAGAAGTTCCAGTAATATTTGAAAAAATTAATTTAGCAAATACTGCAATTGACTTAGGTGATTATGAACACTTTATGTTAAAAGAAATTGAAGAACAACCAGCAGTAATTGCTAATATTATTGAAAAGTATCGTGATTTAGAAATTGATCCAGCATTAAAAAAACAAATAATGCAAAGTGATGAAATTTATCTTGTTGCTTCTGGAACAAGTTCGTATGCGGGATTGATTGCTAAACGAATTTTTGCCGAAAAATTACAAAAAAAAGTTGAGGTTGTTATTGGTTCTGAATTTGGATATGACGAAAATATTGTTAGTGAAAATGCCATGTTTATTTTCGTATCACAATCAGGAGAAACGGCGGATTCAATGATTGTCTTTAATAAATATAAGGATACACATCCAACACTAGCAGTAACGAATGTTGAACATAGTCAATTAGATAGTGGTTGTCAGTTTTCATATCAGTTACATGCCGGAATTGAAGTAGCAGTAGCGTCAACTAAAGCGTATACAGCACAAGTAGCAGTACTGGCAATTTTAATTTACAAATTAGCTGAAGATGATTCAATATTTACTTTATTAAGTGATATTGCTCAAAAGCAAAGTACAATTATTCATAATCAAGAAAATATTCAACGATTAGCAAAAGTATTTGCCAAATATGATCAAGCATTTATCTTAGGACGTTTAATTGATTTTGATGTTGCTAAAGAAGTTGCATTAAAAATGAAAGAAATAACGTATATCAACATTAATGAATATCCAGCAGGAGAGTTAAAACATGGTCCAATTGCTTTAATTGATGAACAAAAAATAGTTTTAACATTAAGTTCAATGGAACATTTAAGTATGCAAACCCGTTCAAATGTTGAAGAAGTACGAACAAGAGGTGGTAAAGTAATCACAATAGGTAATAATACTGCAGCCGTAAATGCCGATGATATTGTTGTTGAATACGGTACAAATACTAATTTGAATGCATTAGTTACCGTAGTAATTGGTCAATTACTAGCATATTACACAGCTTTAGAATTAGAACGTGATGTTGATAAACCACGTAATTTAGCTAAATCAGTAACAGTAGAATAAATAAAATAAAAAGTGTACCCCACTATTGACACACGTAATGAAGTATGATATACTTAGTGTACCAAGAAAGTGATACACTTTTTTTTTGATTATTTTAAGTGTACCATAAAAGGGGGTCAGGAGGAGAAGTGAAAAAATTATTATATCAAAAAATAGCAGAATCAATTATGCAAGATATTATTGAAGGAAAACTTAAACCTGGAGACAAAGTTTTAAGTGTTCGGGAAATGGCTGTTAATATGAAAGTCAATCCGAAAACAATCCAGCGTTCTTTTGAACTGTTAGATGAACAAAATATCTTTACTTCAATAAAAGGTGAAGGGCGATTTGTATCAGCAGACCCAGAACAAATTTCAAAGGTTAAAAACCATCTTCTCGCTGAAGAAATTGATTTATTCGTTAGTAGCATTGAAAAATATCAATTAACGAACCAAGAAATAATTACTTTAATTGAAAAAAGGTTAATAGAAGGGAAAGAAAATGAATAAAATTTTAGAAATAAAAGATTTATCAAGTATTAGTAAAAAACGCTATGTTTATCGCAATATAAATTTTGAAGCGTCAGGTGGCGAAATTATTGGTTTACTTGGACACAATGGTGCGGGTAAAAGTACAATGTTACGAAAAATCGCAAACATTGAAGCATCACAAGCAGGAGAAATTATTATTAATGGTAAAGTTAATAATATTAATAAATATCGTAAAGATGTTATTTATATACCAGATGTAATTGAACTAAATCAGAGCTTTAAAATTAAAGAACAAATTAAATTGTACGAAAAATGTTATGAACTTGATCAAACATTTATCAATAAGTACTTACGTCGAATGAAGTTAGAAATGAATGATGAAATTGCGGCATTATCAAAAGGAAATCAGGAAATGTTACAATTAATTATTTTAATAGCAATTGAAGCAAGCGTAATTGTCTTAGATGAACCATTTTCAGCAATTGATATTTTCCGTCGTGAAATTATCTTAGAAATGATTGTTGAGCGAATTACAGATGAACGAGTAATTATTATTACAAGTCATTTAATTGATGAAATTGAACCAATTATTAATCGTCTAATTTATTTACATGAAGCAAATATTGTAATTGATTGTGAAGTGGAAGCAATCTTAAGTGAAAATGAATCGTTAATTAGTTTTTTAAAAACAACATTCACTGAAGGGGGAGAGTTATGTTAAATTATTTATTAAAAATTAATAAAAAAATAATTATTGCAATTATCGTATTAATAATTATGATGCTTTTTGCAAAGAGTGGAATTAATTATTTAGATGTTCAGATTTCAATAGTTAGTGATAAATTTGGTCAAGAAGCAGTATCTAACTATTATACTGCTAAAAATATCTTAAAAATAATTATTACATTATCACAAGGGATTTTCATAATGTTAGCATTATTACTAAGTTATTATAGTTTTATTGGTAAACGTCGACGCACAATGTTTATGTTGTATGGTCAACAAAAAGTTATCTTAGGTCAAATTATCTTCTCACTAATAAACGTAATAGTTTTTAGTTTAATCTTGACATATAGTGTAAGTATTTTAACGCTTAGTGCTTACTTTCAAATTTTAAGTATCGTATTTTGTTTTAGTCAAAGTTTGTATGGCTGCTTTAATATCTTGAAATATTCAAATGCTAAATATTTTCCTTTTAGTAAGAAGTTAAAGCTTGTAATACCATGGATTAGTTATTGTATCTTAATTATGATAATAGCTATTGTCTCATTTGTTTGGGGCTTTGGAATAACTGATGCTGAAGGTAATGTGTATAACATTGTCGAACAAACGCAGCAAGTAGAATTACTAATGGGAATTGGTTATATTCAAATGCTATATGTATTTATAATTAGTAATTTACTGATAAATTATGGTTTTTATCAAGTAAGTAAAAATAAAGTAGGAATTTAAGGAGTAAGATGAAGAAAGTAATAGAAACAGTAATTTTGGTAATTTTACTAATAGGTTTATTTAATCCAATTTTTCAAACAAATAAGTTCAATAAACAATTAACAGAAAATTATACGAATAATTACAATCAACAAAGTGTTAATTTTCAAATTACACGAAGTTTTTTTGCCGAGCAAAAAGAATTTGGTTTAACAAAGAAGCAACAAAAACAATTAACGGATAAATATGGTAAAGATAATGTTGAATTTACAACAAATAATTCAAGTGGACTGTTTATGGTACCACCAACTGATAATGCAATTAATTATAATGGATATACTGATAGTCAAGATGTAAAATTAGTTGAGAATTTTACGTATGTCGAAGGACATGCCCCGGAAAAACCAGGAGATGCTGTAATTAATGAAAAAATCTTAAAGCAAATGGGCTTTAAAAATCTGGCTGAAATTAATAATCCAAAAGAAAATCAATATAAAGTAGATAATGATAATTATAAATTTGTTGGTGTTTATCAAGAAACAAGTACTAATAAGCCTGATCATTATAAAAGCCAATATTATAATGGTTTTGATAAGGCTTATTATTCTCGACCACTAAAATTGTCAGAAGATACTCAAGATATTGAGGAAGCCGTTTTTTATTGGAATAATAATGGCTGGTATGATGAAGATAAAATAGTTTGGATGGATAATCCAACACCAGAAAACGGTTATGGGGATGTTGTTGATTATCAAAAGAGTGTTGATAATGGGGTAACAGGTTTAATTAATCCGAAAACGGTAAAACAAGAATATGGAGATGTATTATATACTGGAGCAAGAATTACCCTGTCAGATAAACAAACAGTTGATCAAGTAAGTGATGATATTACTAAAATTGTGCCAACAGCCAAAATTGTTAACGCAGAAAATTTAAAAGTTGAGCAAAATAAATCGATGGTTTTAAATATGGTAGGATTAAGTGTTGTTGCAATTGGAATGATAATGTTATTAAAACGACCAATTAAAATTAAATAATTTGAAAGATTAAAATGGAATTTATATTCCATTTTTTCTTAATATAAGCATCTGTAATTGGCAAAGTTTAAAATAATGTTATAATGAAATTGGAGGTAAGGATGAGCATTTATGAAGTAACAGTAAAAGATCGATTTAATCAAGAGATGAATTTAGAGGTATATCGTAACAAGGTATTATTAGTTGTAAACACTGCATCAAAATGCGGATTTACCGACCAATTTGCTGGTTTAGAAAAATTGTATCAGAAGTACCAAGACCAAGGTTTAGCGATAATTGGTTTTCCTTGTGATCAATTTAAAAATCAGGAATTTGGAGATATAAATGAAACAGTTGAATTTTGCCAAATGAATTATGGTGTAACTTTTCCGATTATGGCAAAAGTTGATGTAAATGGAGAAAATGCAGATCAATTGTTTACATATTTAAAATCAGCAAAACATGGTTTAATAACAGATGATATTAAATGGAATTTTACCAAGTTTTTAGTTGATCGTCAGGGAAATGTTGTTAAACGTTACGCACCACAAACAACACCTGAAAGTTTTGAAAAAGAGATTGTAAATTTATTAAATAACTAGATATTAATAACGTATTAAAAACCATCTTTTGATGGTTTTTTTAATGTTAAGTGACATAATTGTCATTTTTGTTATTTTTGTTATTTGTTATACTATGAGTGAGGAGGAATTATGCAGAAAATTTTAACTGTTGAGAATATCGAAAAATACTATGGGACAAATACCCAAGTAACAAAAGTATTAAATAATGTTTCACTAACAATAAATGAAGGGGACTTTGTGGCAATTATGGGTCCTAGTGGTGGAGGAAAAAGTACCTTACTTAATTGTATGTCAACAATTGATAAAGTATCAAGTGGTGATATCTATTTAGGAGAACAACAATTAAGTACAATGAAAACTAAAGAGATTGATAAAATTAGAAAAACGGATATTGGATTTATTTTTCAAGATTTTAGTTTAATTAATACTTTAAATGCTTATGATAATATTGCTTTAGCCCAAACATTAGCAAACCAAAAAGTTAAGCGTGAAGAAATTGTAAAGGTAGCAAATTTACTAGGAATTGGTGATCATTTAAATAAATACGATGATGAATTAAGTGGTGGACAAAAGCAACGAGTTGCTGCAGCCCGTGCTTTAATTAAAAATCCGAAAATTTTATTTGCTGATGAACCGACAGGAGCGTTAGATACTAAATCAAGTCGAACGTTATTAGAAAAATTTGTTAAGATTAATCAAGAATTAATGACAACAATTGTAATGGTAACACATGATTTACAAAGTGCAAGTTATGCTAATGAAGTAATCTTTTTAAAGGATGGAGAAATTTATAATAAAATTCATCGTTTAGAAGCTGAAAGTAAAGAAGAATTCCAAAAACGAATTAATGATATCTTCATTTTAATTTGTGAGGAGCAATAATGATTGGAAAATTAGCATTCAATAACTTGAAAAAAACATATAAAATATATTTTATTTATATTTTTACTTTAACTTTAACCATCGCTTTATTTTACGGTTTTAACGCATTAGATGCGACACCGGCAGTTACCACATTAGCAAAAGAAAATGCTAAATATACACAAGTATTTTTAAATTTAATCAAAATAACTTCGTATTTTATTAGTTTCTTTGTTGTGTTTTTAATGGTATATGCCAGTAACTTTTTCTTTAAAGTTCGTGCCAAAGAATATTTTATTTATAAAACACTAGGAATGAGTAAAAAAGAATTAATAAAATTAATCTTTTTAGAGAATATGATAATTGGAACAATAAGTTGTGGATTCGGAATTATTATTGGAATCTTTATTAATCAATTATTAAGTCAAGTGTTAATGAGTTATATTGATTTAGATAGTAGTATCCAACTAATAATTAGTGGTACTGCAATTATGAAAACAATTGTTTATTTTGTTTTAATCTTATTAATTATCAGTATAATAAGTGCAATTAAAATTAATCGTAAAACAATTATTGAATTACGTAACTTTAAATCAACAATTGTGAAGAAAGTTCAAAAGCCAATAATAAGTTGGATTTTGATTTTAATCGGATTGATTATTTTAGGATTTAGTTATTTTTTAGCGTATATCTCAGAATTAAATCCGGGGAACCCAGCGTTTATATTAGCAATTATTGGTGGATTTATCGGAACAACTAGTTGTTATTTTGGGGTGATTAATTTTCAAAATTATCGCTTTAAAAAACAAAATAATCAAAAAAATCGTTTCCGTCGTGCCTTATTTAATAATCGTTTAATGAAAAATAAAATGGCAATCAGTTTAATATCGGTAGCATTTGTTTTTATTTTAACAAGTATCTTTGGTGGTAATGCCTTAATTAATATGTTCGATTTAGATGGAAATACCTTACCATTTGACGCACAAATAACATCGTATAATCCAGAAACGTATAGTTTAAATGAATTTGATTTTACTAAATATGATTTAGATAAGGATCAAACAGTAGTATATAGTACCGTATCGTATATAAATGACCGTTATTACTTTCCGATAATTAAGCAAAGTCAGTTTCAACAATTAACTAAACTTAAAGGGATTAATGGAATTGAAACAGCAGATTATCAATTCTACCAAGGAAATGATATTAATGTCTATGATGAAAGTGGAAATAATACTGGTAAAACCGTAAACAATGTTGATACTTTAAAGGATATCAAAACACCTGAAACTATAAAAGTTACGAATAGTGATGATGTTCAAAAATTATTTACATATGGAGTATTAGTTGTTAATGATAATAAGTATGAACAATTCATCAAGGATAACGACAAAATTGATACAGGATTTGCAATTGAAGATATGGCAATTAAATACAAAAACCCAAATGATGAGAAGAAGTTAGAACAAATAACAGAAGATTATAAAATAAATGAAGTAAATGTAATGACTAATCAACAAATTTTAAAAACGTCTTTAGTCTTTAAAATATCAATTCTATTTATAACAATGTATATTGCCTTTTTCTTAGTAATTATTTGTTTAGCCATTTTAGCAATTCAGCAAATAATGGATGCTGTTGATAATCAAGATGAATATAAGAAGGTTAAACTTTTAGGAATGAGTAAAAAAGAAGTACGTAAAATTGTTCGTAAAAATACCAATGTTTATTTTATTTATCCATTATTTTTAGCGATTATCAGTAGTTTGTTTGCTTTAGTTAGTGTTGATCACTTTGTTAAAATTACAACGGGTAATCATTTAATATCAATGCAACAAAATCAAAATATTACCATTATCATAATTATCTTAGTTATAATATATATAGTTTATATTGAACTTGTAAAGAACCTTTATTTCAAGGTGATAGGAGAATAATGAATAACCTTTTATTAATTGAAGATGATCACGATTATGCTCAGAGTTTCCAAGCATATATGCAACAACAACAGTTTGCTGTTAATCATGTTGCAAGTTTAGATTATCAGATGATTGATGAAGCAATAAAGAAGAAGCCCAAAGTTATTATTTTGGACTTCTTCTTTGGTTGTGATAACTCAATTGAAATGTATTTGCATTTAAAAAAATACCAAATTCCGATAATTTATTTAACAAGTAATACTAATAGTAATGATGAGTTATTACTTTTAAAAGCCGGAGTATCAGATTATATTGATAAATTAAAACCTTTTGCCGTAATCTTACAAAAAATAAAAAAACACATGGAAATACCTAAACTAAATTATGACTTTTTTGGTAATACTCTTGATGTTGAAACAAAAACAATTAATGGAAATTTCAAGCTTACAGATAATGAGTATAAAATATTACGAATTTTAATTCAGAATTTAGGTATTTATGTAACAAGTGAAACGTTAATGCTTGAACTTTGGAATGATAATGTTTTTATTGAAAAGAATACCCTATTTGTTGCAATTAAACGATTGCGTGAAAAACTGCGAAAATATGAATTAAATGTTGTAATTGATTCGCAAAAAAATCAAGGATATCAGTTAAATGAACTTTCGTAAATTTGTAGAAAATAAAAAGATTATAATTTTAATACAAGTACTTTTAAATTTAATATTTGTTTACGGGATGCTTTTAATAAAACTTGATTTAATTGTTGGTTTTGAAATATTAATCATAATAAATTTAATGTTTATTGTTTATTTATTAAGTTATTATTGGCACTTTAAGCAAATAATAACTCGTTTAAATAATACGGCAACAACCTTAGACCAAAAGTTTTTAATTAAAGAAGTACAAACGGATTTAAGTTATGAGGGTGAATTGATATTTGATGTAATTGAACAAATTAGTAAAAGTCAATATGCTGATAATAAAAAATTAAAACAGCAATTAATGGATGAAAGAACAGCTAAAACAATGTGGGTTCATGAAATGAAACAACCCCTATCAATATTAAATAATCAAGATATTAGTCCATTTATGCGACAAAAAGCATTAAGTCGGATTAATAAAAATTTAAATCAAATATTATATCAAGAAAGAATTAATAATATTGGTAATGATTTAAATTTTGCTTGGGAAAATGTAAATACTTTAATTAATGAAAATTTTCGTAATTTTACTTATGAATTAATTGATTTAGATGCGAAGATTAATATTAATTGTGATGATGATATCGCAATTTTAACGGATAAGTTTTGGTTCTTATTTGTTTTAGAGCAATTAACAACTAATGCAATTAAGTATCGTAGTGAACGTCAACTAACAATTAATGTTAATATTACAAGTAATAAAGAATATACAGTTATTGAATTTAGTGATAACGGGATTGGAATCGAACCACATGATTTGAAAAATATTTTTGATCAAGGATATCGGGGAAGTAATGCTAAGACAAATATTGTTGCAAGTGGTTACGGATTATATTATGTAAAAATGATTATGAAGAAACTTAATGGAAAAATTACAATCGAAAATAATTCAGAACATGGAATAATAGTAAGGTTAGCAATAACTAACCAAATGAAGCAATAAAATGACATCTTAAATTGAGATGTCATTTTTAAATTAATTACAATATTTTGAGAAAATTGATATCTAAATTAAACAATAAGTTGTTAAAAGATAATTATAATCTTTATAAATAACTTGACTTTTCATACTTAATAGCGTATACTAACAATGTTATTTATAAAAATTATAATTATGGAGGTTAGGTTATATGAATAAATTAATTACATTAGTGGTGACAACAGTTATGGTTTTAGCAGGTTGTCAAGCAACGCAACCAAGTGATGGAATGAAAAATTATCAATCGTTATCAGGTAATGTTGAAATTCCGGAAAATCCCCAACGAATAGTTAGCGATTACTATTGTGGTGATCTTTTAGCACTTAATACAAATGTTGTTGGTTGTGATTTATCTTATAAATCACCAGTATGGGATTTAGATGGTGTGACAGATATTGGTCAATCAACTGAAAAAGTTGCGAGTTTAAATCCAGATTTAATAATTACATTTAATGCTGATAATTATGAAGTATATAAAACAATGGC
This sequence comes from Mollicutes bacterium SLUWU-24, assembly GCA_049070185.1. GTDB lineage: Bacteria > Bacillota_I > Bacilli_A > UBA3375 > UBA3375 > CAZFWW01. The sequence continues at coordinate 447,695 of JBLYTW010000001.1, forward strand.
ACCAACAATTTTAATTCCATATGGTTCATATAATGAAGAAGATTTATTAAATGAATTAGCAATAATTACTGGAACAGAAGATAAGGCTAAGCAATTATTAAGCAATTTTAACCAAAACGTTGCTGAATTAAAAAAAGTCATTGCTAATAAGTATGATTTAGATACAACAACTTTTTCAACAATTGAATCATGGGGAGAAGATGCTTATGTATACGGAAATACTTGGTCACGTTTTGGCTATGTAATGTATGATAAACTTGGTTTAAAAATGCCGCAAAAAGCCGAAGGAAAATTAATGAGTGATGATCCTGCTGGAGAAACGTATTTAGCTTTAACAGAAGAGTTAATTAACGATTATATTGGTGATGTAGTTCTTGTTGCAACAGCAGATGGGAAACCAGATAATAATCCAATAATTAATAGTAAAGCGTTCAAAGATACAAATGCATATAAAAAAGGTAATTTATATTATGTAAAGTCTGATTTATTTTATAATAATGATATTTTATCATTAGAAGCACAAATAAAAACAATTATGGATTTAACAAATGAATAAAAAACAAATTTGGCTGTTATTAACCATTACGCTTCTGATATTGATAATTTTAAATTTAAGTTTAGGTGAATATGAAATTAGTTTTGAAAGTTCCGTGAAAGCATTATTTAATCAGGGGTCGCAACAAGACATTAATATTATTTTAAACGTTCGTCTTCCCCGAACAATTGGTGCAATTACCGTTGGTACAACATTAGCTTTAAGTGGTTATTATATGCGTTATGCTTTACGTAACCCTTTAGCTGATAGTTCAATTTTAGGAGTTCAAACTGGAGCAACAACATTAACCCTTGTTGTTCTTTTGTACTTTCCGTTAATGTATTACTTGATTCCAATAGTCGCTTTTCTTGGTGGAATTATTGCCCTTGGTCTAACAATTATTATAACTGGGTTGAAAAAACTTAATTCTAATTCATTAATTTTATCCGGAGTAATTGTTAATTCTTTTTTTAGTGCTTTAATTGGAATCTTAACAATCTTAAATCCAATTAAATTACAAGGAGCCTTAAATTACTTAAATGGTTCACTAACCGGCGTAAGTACAAGTGATGCAGTAGTAATGTTAGGATTAACAATTGTTTTAGTAATCTTAAGTTTTATTTTAATTCCGTTATTAAAAGTATTGTTACTTGATGATCGAACAATTTTAAGTTTAGGAAAGTCACCAAATCGTTATCGTTTAATAACCGCAATCTTTGCAGTATTACTAGCTTCAATTACCGTTGCTTATGTTGGGGTAATTGCTTTTGTCGGGATTATTATTCCAACGCTTGCCCAACGTCTGACTAATAATACGATTAAAGATGAGTTAATAACAACAATTCTGTTAGGAAGTATTTTAGTAATTGGTTCTGACTTAATGCAACGAGTATTATTTGCACCAACGGAAATTCCGGTTGGCTTAATTATTGGTTTAGGTTGTGCACCGCTATTTTTAATTATACTAAGGAGAAACGATGAAGCAAATTGAATTAAATGATATTGCCGTATCATACGATGAGCAAAAAATCCTTAAAGGGATTAATTTAGATATTAAAAAAGGCGAATTTGTTACAATTCTTGGCCGTAATGGCTGTGGAAAAAGCACAATTATTAAAACGATTAGTCAAGAGTGTCAATTGACTCGTGGAAAAGTAATCTTATTTAACGAAGAAATTAAAAAGAGTTTGAAAAAAGAAATCGCTCAAAAAATAAGTTATTTGTTTCAATTCAATCAAGATGTTGAACAAATAAAAGTAATTGATTATGTAGCATATGGAAGATTACCATATAAAACTTTATTTCAAAGTTTGTCAAATACCGATTATGCGATTATTAATCAAGCTCTTGAACAAACACACTTATTAGCGTTAAAAGACCGCCGTTTAAATACTTTAAGTGGTGGGGAAAAACAGCGAGTTTATTTAGCTATGTGTTTAGCCCGAGAACCAGAAGTAATTATTTTAGATGAACCAACAAATCATTTAGATATTAAATACCAATATGATTTATTAAAACTAATTCGAGAAATAAATAAAGAAAAAAAGGTTAGTGTTATTTGTATCTTGCATGATATTAACCAAGCAATAAAATTTTCAGATCGTTTAGTTTTAATCAAAGACGGTAAAATTTTTATTGAAGGACCAAGTGATAAATGTATTACTAAAGAAAATATTAATACAGTTTTTGGGATTAATGCTGAAATCCACTTTCATGAAGGACAAATGCATATTGATTATCTTATATAAAAAGATACATGAAAATTCATGTATCTTTTTTGTTAAATTTATTTTGAACTTAGTAATTTAAATAATAATTCACTATATTCTTTTGGATTAGCAATTTCTAAGCCTTCAACTAAACGGGCTTGGTTATATAAAATTTTCGCATAATCAGCAATATCATCACTAGCTTTGATTTGATCAAAGAATGGATGATGCGGATTAATTTCTAATACTTTATTTAATTGTAAATTAGCATCAGGCATTTGCATTAATAGTTTTTCTTGTTCAATTGAAATATTTTCAGCATTAACAATACTTGCTGCACTGGTTTTTAAACGGTTTGTTAAACGAACATCACTAACTTCATTTTGTAAGCTATCTTTAATTTTTGTTAAAATAGTTTCGTTTTCATTATTTAGGTTTTCTAAATCAGCTTTTTCACTATCAGTTTGTAAATCAGCATTTAACACTGATACAATGTTTTTCCCATCATAAGAATTTAAAATTTGTAAAGCAAATTCATCAATGTCATTAGTTAAATAAAGAATTTCAATATCTTTTTCACTAACAGTTTCCATAATTGGCATTGCGTTTATTGCTTCAATTGAAGCTCCAGCTAAATAATAAATTTGCTCGTTATCAGGATTATTTTCGATATATTCACTTAAAGTTACATATCCATCAGCTTTATTAGTTTTAAACATAATTAAATCTTTAAGTTTATCAGCATTTTGTCCATAATTATTATAAACACCAAACATTAAAGTGCGACCAAAATTATCATAGAATGAATTATAATCTTCACGTTGTTTTTTTAACATTGAACTTAATGTTTTATTGATTGTTTTTTCAATTAATTTTTGAATTCTTGTTACCTTTTGATCTTTTTGCAGAATTTCTCGTGAAATATTTAAATCTAAGTCGTTACTATCAATTAAACCACGAACAAAGTTAAAGTATTCAGGAATTAAATAATCAACATTGTTATCAATTAAAATTCCTTTTGAATATAAATCAATTCCATTTTTGTAATTTGGTGTATTATAATCAAATGGCTTAGTACTTGGAATAAATAATAATAGATTATTACTACTCATTCCTTCGGTAACTTTATGAATTGTTTTAAGTGGGGCTGCAAATTGCATGTATTGAGTTTGGAAAAATTCATTATATTCTTCATCAGTAATTGAACTTTTATCTTTTTTCCAAAGTGCCACTTGCGAGTTAACTTGAACATATTCAAGGGCTTCAATTGTTTCAATTTCCGTGTCTTCTTGATCACCATCCGGATTTTCAACAGGTGTTGAAATCATTTTTTCTAATAAAATTGGATATTTGACATAATCAGAATGAGTTTTAATAATTGATTCAATTGCTGCAGTATTAGCATATTGATCAAACTCTTCACCAGTTTTTAAATGTAATGTAATGATTGTTCCCGTTGTTTGCTTGTCAGCTTTGGTAATTTCAAAACTATCAGTTCCATCACTTTCCCATAAATAAGCATCATCATCCGCTTTTTTACTTAAAACTGTTACTTTATCAGCAACAATGAAACTTGCATAAAAACCAACACCAAATTGACCAATTGATTCAATGTTTTCGCTTTCAGCTAAATTTTCAATAAATTGTTTAGTTCCACTATGAGCAATTGTCCCTAAATTATTAATTAAATCTGCTTCATTCATCCCAATTCCATTATCACTAATAGTAATTGTACGTGCTTTTTCATCAGCTGTTATTTTAATTTCAAGGTCATTGTTTGTTTTTGCTTCTCCTTGGATTTGAGCAAAATGTTGTTTATCTAATGCATCAGATGCATTAGAGATAAGTTCTCTTAAAAAAATGTCTTTGTTTGAATAAATTGAGTGAATCATTAAATTAAGTAATTCTTTTGATTCAGCTTTAAATTCTTGTTTCATAAAACTCCTTAATAAATTTTTTTTAAATTACATTTTTATTATATCCCTAATTTTAAATTTGTCAATCTTTTTTATAAAAAACTCCGCACTTATTTAAAGTGATAGTAAATTTAACGGCAATATTGTTGATAATAACTGTAAGATAAAATTAATAAAGTAATTATAAAATAAATTTGTCCTCCACCTAAAAGTGAAGCAAGAAGGATAATTAGCCCGGTAATAATAGCTACAATTAAACTTAAATAATAACTTTTATTAAAATTATTGATTTTAATTATTTTGACTGTTTTAATGTATAATAATAAATAAAATAAATAAGCACCAACGATACAAAGTTCAGAAACATCAATGTTGATTGTATTAGTATAGTAAGTTAAACTTTGTAAAAAGAAGTAAAATAAAATCAAAATAAAAATATTGCGTTCAGTATTTTGATTAGTTTGCGGTTGTTCAGCTTTGTAAGTTTGGACAAAGTTAACGTAAGTTAAGATTGTAGCGTGTAAAGCACCGAAAATACAAATGGCAATAATTAAATTAATTAAAATTGCTGCAACATCATTAAATAATAATTCAGCAATTTGATAAATTAAGGTATCATCAATAATAAAACTGGTATTAATTACAGAACCCATACTCCAAATAAAACTAAAATAGAATAATGAAATTAATGATACAGCTGTAATTAGTGCTAGCGGTAAAGTTCGAGTAAAGTTTTTAATCCGATTAGAAAACCCCATGACCATAATCCACCCATCAAAAGCAAAAGTTAAAGCAATGATTCCCGCATTAATATTTGTTGATGTTAATTCGGTGTGGGGAGCAGAAGTTGATGCTGCATAGTTAAAACCAAAAGTAATTAATAATATAAGGGCAAGGTATTTTAAAATAGTTGAAATATTTTGGATAAAAACACTTAAATTTAATTTGTTTTTACTAATCGTATATGAAAGAATACTTAAAGTTAAGCTACCAATTAAAATAATTGTTGGATTAGTTAAATTAAGAGCAGTGAAGAAATATTGACTAGCACTTAATGCTAAAACAACAACTAAAGTTGGAAAATAAATAGCAATTAAGAAATAATTGAATAAATAATTTAATTTGGGTGAACCAGATAAATTAAAATAAGTAGTTAACCCATGATTATTTTTATCAACTTGTGGGTAAATACTTAAAATAATTACTCCGGAAATGACACTGACCATTACGACTAGAAAAATAATTAAAGTGGGAATTAATTGATTGGCACTTGCTAAAATAATATCATCAATTTTAAAGAAAATTCCCGAACCGACAACTAAACTAAAAATAATATTTGTTGTTGTTAAAAAACCATATTTTGGCATTATTCCTCCTTGAAAAAACCTAATGTACAAAGAAAAAGGACTGAATTTAATAAATTCAGTCCCTTTTCGTGATAAATTCATTACATAAGTCAGTACATAATGTACTGTTTAATTTTACTTATATAAATGATGATGTGTATATTGATTTGTTTTCATGTCCTTATTATAACACAATAAAAAATAAAAGTAAAAAAAATGTAAAATAATCATAATGATGGAATTATTAAGGGAAAAATGTTACTATATAATATATAATGGGAGGAAATAAATGCAAGTAGAATTTAGTTTTCAGGCAAATCAACAAAAACCCGTAACAATTAATAAAAATGGTACAAGTTGCCCGTTTTGCGATCGTGAGCAAATGGCAAAAATTATTGAAGAACGTGGTCCGTATAAATGGATTGTAAACAAATATCAAACATTAACCGATACGGATATGACACTTATTATTGAAACCGAAAAATGTGGTCATGATTTAGGATATTATTCAGAAGATTATGTAAAAAGACTATGGGAATTTACAATTGAAAAATACGAAGAAATGAAAGCAGATCCCCAATATAAATCCGTGATTTTATTTAAAAATTATGGTTTTTTATCAGGTGGTAGTTTATCACACCCGCATATGCAAATAATAGGCTTTCGTTCAATTGATGCAAAAAATGAAATAACAAAAAAGAATTTGACCGGTTATCCGATAATTGAAAATCCGATTCGAATTGACGTTAGTGAAGAACCGATAATAAATTTTGCTGAATATAATTTTCACTTTAATAAGACAGAAATCGGTTCAATGACAAAATTATTACAACGTTTTGTTAAAGGACAATTAAAAGCAAATGAACATCGTGAGTATGGTTATAATTTGTTTTTATATGAACTTAATGACCAATATGTATTGAAATATACTCCGCGTCATCCCGTATCACCATACTATATCGGTTACAACATTAAACAAATAGTTAAAGAACAAGAATTGCTAGTAGCAATCGAGAAAATTAGACAAGAATTATTGTAAATATGGTATAATAATTGTAACATTTTACAATGTTAAATAATTAGTTAAGGAATGGTAATTATGACAATCGAAATAATAATAATAAGTGTTATTTTGCTAGTAATTGAATTATTTACAGCATCAACATTTTTTATTTGGTTTGCTCTTGGCGGATTTATAACAGCAATAGTTAGTGTAGCAACAAAAAATATTTTTGTTTTAACATTTGTTTTTGCATTAAGTTCAATTGGATTGATGGTAATTTTACGTTCGAAAATTCAAAAAAATTTAAAAAAAACAGGTGTTGAAACATCATATGAAAAATTAATTAATGCGCAAGGAATTGTTGAAACAGAAATTACCAAAACAAATCCTGGTACAATAAAAATTAATGGGCAAATTTGGAGTGCTCGTAGTGAAAATACGCACCAAGTGGGAGAAGAAGTAACAGTAACAGCAATAAATGGTTCACATGTTATTGTTAAGTAAGTAGGAGGAAATATGAATATTGGATTCATTTTGATTATTGTAATTCTAATTTTAGTATTAGTTACAATAATATCATCATTTAAAATTGTTAAACAATCAGAGGTAGCAGTAGTTGAAAGATTTGGAAAATTTAAAGAAACATTACAACCAGGTATTCATTTAATTACACCAGTATTTGATCGAATTTCAGCACGAATTGATATTAGAGAAATTGTATTGAACTTTGATCCACAACCAGTTATTACATCAGACAATGTAACAATTCAAATTGATACAGTTGTATATATTTATGTAACTGATCCAGAACGATATATGTATGGAGTTGCTAATCCAATTACAGCACTTGAAAATTTAAGTGCGACAACATTACGTAATATTATTGGTGATTTAGAATTAGACCAAACATTAACATCACGTGATATTATTAATTCAAAAATTCGTGCGACACTTGATGAAGCAACAGATGCATGGGGAATTAAAGTAACAAGAGTTGAAGTTAAAAATATTATCCCACCTCGCGATATTCAAGATGCAATGGAAAAACAAATGCGTGCTGAACGTGAAAAAAGGGAAAAAGTATTAACAGCTGAAGGGAATAAAATTGCGCAAATTACAGAAGCTGAAGGTTATAAAGAATCAAAAATTTTAAAAGCAGAAGCGGAAAAACAAGAACAAATTTTAAATGCCGAAGGGGAAGCAGAAGCAATTCTTAAAGTTCAAAAAGCATATGCAGAAGCATTAGAGCGTTTAAATGAAGCTAAACCATCTTCAGAAGTATTAATGTTAAAACAATATGAAGCATTTGAGAAAATGGCTGATGGAAAAGCAAGTAAGTTAATTATTCCACAAGATATGAAGAATATTACAACATTAGCAGCATCAATTAAAGAAGTTGTTAAAGAAGATAAATAAAATCCTGTTATCAGGATTTTTTTTTATTTACATCCGGAACAATATAACTTTATGGTATAATTTTCCGGAGGAGAGATATGAAGAATTTTTTAAAAGAGTTAATAAGAAAGTGGTTAAATCGTAAGACTAGGGGGAAATATTCACAAGTTCAACGTTCATATACAAAAAAACAACAGTCAAATAAAGTAAGTCATTATCGTGAAATTGAAACTGTTAAAGTTAAAAAAGTAATTGATGGAGATACGGCATGGATTAAATTTAATGATGGTCAAGAACATAAAGTTCGTTTTTTATTTATTGATACACCAGAAGCAACAAAATCAGTTGAAAAGTATGGACCAGAAGCAGCAAAATTTGTTTATCGGACATTAATGAATGCGAAAAAAGTTGAAATAGAATTTGATTTTGAACGAATTGATCGTCATAATCGTTTATTAGGATGGATTTGGTATACTAATAATAAAGGGGAACGTAAGTTACTTCAAGAAGAAGTTGCTAGAAATGGATTTGTTGAAAAGTTCTACGATTATGGTAATTATAAATATGAAAATCGTGTCCGAAAAAGCTTAAATGATAAATATAATATTTATCAGGGACGTCGCTAAGTAGTTGTTTAATTGACGTTAAACAATCGAAAAAGAGCATTATAATGCTCTTTTTTAGTGAAAATGATTAAACTAAATTTATGAAAATATTATTTATAATAATGGTAATAATAAAATAAACGTTAAGTATTAAATATGTTAAAATATAAGTAATGTTTTCTGTTGGTTTAGAGGTGATTAAATAAGATAAATTAACAGAAAGGAGTAAGAATGAAACAAAGAATTAGAAAAAATATTCAAAATAAAATTTTGTTTGGATTATTCGAAGGATTATGTAAATTACCGATTAATGAAAACAAAATATTTTTTGAATCGTTTTTAGGTAAATCATATTCGGATAATCCTAAGGCATTATATGAAGAAATGATAAAGGAACAAATAGGAGAAGATTTTGAATTGATTTGGAGTGTTAAAAATAAACAGTTTATTCCTGGTAGTGCAAAACAAGTTAAGCGATTACGTTTAAGTTATTTTTATCATTTAGTAACGGCTAAATATATTATTACTAATAGTCGGATGCCGGTTGGTTTTAAAAAGCGGAAAAATCAAATATTAATTCAAACGTGGCACGGAACTCCATTAAAAAAATTAGGATATGATATTAAAAAAATAACAAGTCCAAATACAACAAGAGAAGAATACTTGAGGGAGTTTCAAAAAGATGTTGATAATTGGGATTATTTACTTTCACCAAATGCTTATTCGACATCAATATTTAAACGAGCATTTAAATATTCTGGCACGATTATTGAAGCAGGATATCCGCGAAATGATAAATTAATTAAATGGGACAACTATCAAATTGAATCAATTCATGAAAAGTATCGAATTAATAATCATGATAAAGTTTTGTTGTATGCACCAACATATCGTGATTATTTGCATGAAAATAATCAATACAAAAGTGTAGTGAAATTAGATTTTAATCAAGTGTTAAAACGTTGTCCAGATTGGAAAATAATTGTTCGAGATCATTATTTGATTGAGCATAGTACAGAAATTTTAAATAATGAACGAATTATTATTCCGGATGAAAATGAGGATATAAACAATCTAATGTTAATCAGTGATGCCTTATTAACAGATTATTCTTCAGTAATGTTTGATTATTCAAATCTACAACGACCAATTATTTTTAATGCTTATGATTTAGAAAAGTATGAAGATAAAACTCGTGGCTTATATCAACCATATTTACGAATGATTCCGGGGAAAAACGTTTTAAAAACAGAAGAATTAATCAAGATTTTAAAAAACATGACTAATTATCAACGACAACATGCCGATGAGTTAAAACAATTTTGTGAAACTTATTGTTCAATGGATAATGGGCATGTTGCACAAAAAGTTATTAAAATAATCTTTGGAGGTGAAAATGAGTAAAAAGAAAATTGCCTGGAATATTATTTTTAAAAATTTTCAAAACTTACCTTTAAAAAAGAAAAAAGTAATGTTTGAATCATTTATTGGTCGTGGTTATAATGATAATCCATACGCAATAAGTGAGTATTTATCCGATAAAGAACTTGAATATGATTTAGTGTGGGGATTAGATAATAAGTTGATTGAAAAGGTTGATTATGCTGATATTCGAATTGCTAAGCGTTTTAGTTTGCGTTATCTATATCATTTAGCGACAGCAAAATATATTATTACAAATAGCCGTTTACCTAAAGAATTTGAAAAACGTGAGGGGCAAGTAATTATTCAAACGTGGCACGGGACACCACTTAAAAAATTGGTATTGGATATCGAGAATAATCATTTTCCAAATATAGTAAAAATTGATTATTTAATTGAATTTTTAAATGATGTTAAGAAATGGGATTTTTTAATAAGTCCTAATCGATATTCAACTGATATTTTTCGTCGTTGTTTTGCTTACGAAGGTGAAGTGTTAGAAGTTGGATATCCGCGAAATGATCGTTTGGTGAATTTTCATCCAAATGAAGTAATAAAAATAAAAGAACATTTGAAAATTTCCGAGACTAAAAAGGTATTATTATACACTCCAACATTTAGAGAGAATAAAGTTACGGAAAAAGGAAAATATGTTGAAGAACAAAAATTGAATTTAGCACAAATTGTTAAGCAAAATCCTGATTGGATTATTTTAGTACGTAGTCATTATTTGATTAATAAATACAGTCGTTTTAAACACCCAAATATAATTGATGTTAGTCAATATCAAGATTTGAATGATTTATTTATTATAAGTGATTGTTTATTAACAGATTATTCATCAACAATGTTTGATTATACAATCCTTAATCGACCAATAATAAAATATGCATATGATTTAGCTGAATATTCAGAAGAATTAAGAGGCTTTTATTTGGATTATCATAATGATATTCCAGCAACAAGTATTGAAAATGAAAAAGAATTAGGTGAATTATTAGATAATTTTGAACAATATCAAGAATTTTGGTTAAAAGAAATTAATGAATTTAATCAGAAATTTAATTATTTAGCAGATGGAAAAGCTACTAAAAGGGTTGTTGAACAAACACTCTTAAAAAAATAAAAAAAATTAATCGAAATGGACATAATTAATTGCATAATATTTATGGAAATTATTAGATGAATAGGAAAAAAATGAAATTAACAATAGGGATTACAACTTTTGAAGAAGATGTGTTTTTAGAGGAATTATTATTTGTTTTAAGACAAGAGCTTATCGGTGGTAACTTAAGTGAAAAAGTAGAAATTATTATAACAAACGATTTGGGTAGTAATCGAAAGACTCGTGAAATATTAGAAGCAAATAAGGATTTTTGTGAATTAGTGTATTATGATAAAAGTCATAATACACCAGCAGTTGGGAGAAATCAAATTATTAATTTGGCAAAGGGTGAATATATATTATTTATGGATGGAGATGATAATTTTATCACTCCAATTTCTGGATTAGTAGAAGAGTTAACGGAAATTAAGGATAAAGATGTATTAGTATCAGAAGTAGTTAAAATAACAAATGATGGAATTCAGCAAGAAAGTCCATTTATTTATACAAATAAATTATTTAATTGTTCTGATGCAGAATTTAAAGAAAATTATTATAAGTATGTTGTCCATCAAACCGGAATTTGGTCAATTTACCGTACAGAATTTTTACGAGAAAACAATTTATATTATCCGTTAGGTAAGCGTTATGAGGATAATTTATTAATGACTAATTTAATTTTAAATCCGCAAACTCGATACGGAAGAGTTAAAACAAAATATTATGGATGGCGAACAAATTTAGCAAGTTTTAGTAATGCTGATAAAAATCACGTGATTGAAAATCGTCTTTATTTGTATGAAGAAACGTTAAGAAAGATAGCAGAAAATCAAAATCATTTTGCTGCTCCGTATGTACTGTTTTCAGTTTGGAATCAAACATATAGTAATATTCTTCGGAACTATCCGGTTCTAAGTCAAAGTCAATACCGTAAATATTTTAAAGCATTAAATAAAATAACAACAAAAAACCAAAAATTAATTAAATCAATTAAAGAAAAGGCTGATGGAGATATTGATTTTTATTATCGTTTACGTAACTACCCATTAACAGATAGTTATCTAATTGTGCGTTCAATTCAATTATTACATAATGTTAAGAAGAAAAAAACAGCTATTAAAAAACAATTATTAAAACTCTTAACATTGTTACCAATTAATAATAATAAAATTTTCTTGACAAGTCAATATGGAGAATACAATGATAATAGTAAATATTTTTATTTGCAATTAAAAGCAAATCCACAATATAAAGATAAAAAATTTATCTTTGCGGTCAAAGATAAAACATTATTAACAAACTCAGATTTTATTGATTTTAATAATAAATGGTTGTATTATTTCCACCATTATACAGCTAAGGAAATTTATTTTAACACTTGGTATGATCCGGAATTAAAAAAGCGCAAGCAACAAGTATGGACACAATTGTGGCATGGAATACCATATAAAAAAGTCTATAAAGATATTGAGACATTTGAACAAACAACGGTTCCGTATAAAATTAAAAATAAAGAACGCTCAATTGCCAATTGGGATTATGTGTGGTCGGTAAATAAATACAATACAAACATTTTTCAAAAGTTATTTCCAAACAGTGAAATTATTGAAAAAGAATATCCGAAAACAGAGTGGTTAATTGAAAACCAAACAAATCAACAATTAATTATCGATTTTAAAGAAAAATATAATTTGGATTTAAATAAAAAGTATGTTGTATATGCGCCAACATATCGTCCATACATGTTGAAAATTAATTTGGAAGAAGTAAAAAAATATGTACCTGAAGGATATCAGTTATTATTACATTTACATCCATTAATTAAAGTAAGTTCAATTGATGGCGAAGCGATAATTTTAAAAGATGTTGCCGATGTGCAAGAAATTATTTTAATAACTGATGCGGTAATAACAGATTATAGTTCAATTGCGTATGATTATCACCAAACTAATAAAGAAGTAATATTATATCAACCGGACTATCAATTGTATCGACATATTCATGGTTTATATGAGGGAGAAAAATATGAAGGTAATATTACAAGTAGTCAATTCAGCAAAAGTTAGAATTGCTAATGAAATTTATAATGAGATTACTGATGGATACTTGTTATATGTTAGCTTTAATCACGATGATACAAGTGAAAATGTTATAAAGATGGTAAATAAAATTGCTAAATTAAGAATTAATCCTGACGAAAATGGAAAAATAAATATTAATGGTTTAGAAATGAAATGAGAAATTTTATCAATTTCCCAATTTACATTATATGCAGATACTATCAAAGGTAATCGTCCAAGTTTTACGCGTGTAATGAGGCCAGAAAGTGCGAAAGAATTATACCAGTTATTTAATGAAGAATTAAAAAAGATTGGTTTTACGGTTAAATCTGGAGTCTTTCAAGCTGATATGCAAATAGAATCAGTCAATGATGGACCTTTAACTTTTATTGTCGAAAATTAAAAGAAAATTCAACTTAACAAAATATAATTTTTAATCTTAGAGTATAATTAATAATAAATTATGAGAAAAGAACACCTATGACAACAGGTGTTCTTTATTGTTTTGTCGAGAATAATAAATTATGAGTTACTACTTACATTAGTATTATCGGGATTTTTATTAAGTTTTTTGATAAAATAAATAACTTTATTAGTTTTAGCATTTATTATTAAATCTTGTTATACTTCAATCAAAAAAGATCACAATCGAAATTGAAAAAATGGCACCGTTACAATATCGGTGTCATTTACAAAGTATTTAATGTTTATTGATTTTTATCAAGCGTAATATCAGTATTTTTATTAGCATCCCCACGGAAGTAATGCTTAATTAAATATGAGAAGAATAAGACAAGAGCAATTAAAATTATAACACCAAATATAAGTCCAGTTGAAATAACTAATGTTTGGAGTGTATTTAAGGCATTTTCACCACCAATATATAAAATACTAGCTGCTAAAGCTCCTTCAGTTAATGCCCAAAAAATACGTTGGTTCTTCGGTGAATTTACTTCACCACCACTTGCAAGAGAATCAACAATAAGTGATCCAGAATCAGAAGAAGTAACAAAGAAGATAATCATTAATAAAATAAATAAGAGCGCTAAAATGATTTTTAAAACATTACTATAATCTAATAATCCAAGACCGACAAAGAATGTTGTTGCTGGATCCTCTAATAAAAGATTGGCTTTATCTGGAAATTGTTGTAGTAATTCAATTCCGAAATTTCCAAAAACAACAATCCATAATAAAGTAATTAATGTGGGTACAATTAAAATTGCAAATACCATTTCCCGAATTGTACGTCCACGTGATATTTTGGCAATAAATATTCCAACCGATGGTGAAAAGGAAATCCACCAAGCCATAAAGAAGATAGGCCATGCTGCTAACCAAGATTGATCTTTAATTGTAAATAAATGTAATGATTCAACTGGAAGGTGAATTATATAATCAAATCCCGATGTAAATAATGAAGTAACATTTAATAAAGTTGGACCAAGGATAAAAATAATGATTACGAATAAAAAAGCTAATCTTAAGTTGAAATTAGAAAGAGTTTTAACCCCTTTATCTAAACCAGACATAACAGAATAAGTAGCAACTAAAGTAATTAAAATTATTAAAATTATTTGAATATCATTATTAAAAGGGATATTAAAGACATAACTTAATCCGGCATTAATTTGTTTTGCTCCTAAACCAAGAGATGTTGAAAGACCTGATAAGGTTACAATAATACTGATTCCATCAATAATATCACCAAATGTACCATAAATTCGTTCTTTTAATAATGGATAGAAAAATGATCGTGGTGCTAATGGTAATTTCATATTGTATGTATAAAAAGCTAAACTAATTGCAATTACACCATAAATAGCCCAAGCATGAACTCCCCAGTTAAACATTGTGGTGGCAAAAACCCCATTAAGATAATTGGAACTTTGATACATCGGTGATCCTTCGATGTAATGAGTCATTGGTTCAGCCATTGACCAGAAGACAAGTCCGATTCCCATTCCTGCTGCAAAGAGCATGGCAGTCCAAGAAGCAAATGAAAATTCGGGTTTAGCTTCTTTTCCTCCAATGCGAATTTTTCCGGCAGAACTACATGCTAAAATAATTAAAGCAATAACAAACAAGTTAACGATAAAAGCAAAGAAATTACTGAAGTCACTTGTAATAGTAACTAATAAATTATTAAAAAACTCTTGAGTACTTGTTGGAAACAAAACCATAATCGTAACTAATAAAAATATTGTAATAGCTGCGGTTAGTGAAACAGTTAGATTCATACTTAATCCATGTTTTCGATAATTCCGTTCATGTAGCTCTTTCAACTGATTTATTCTTTTTTTTTCGCTCATAAAAAATCTCCTTTATAATAAAAAAACACTCTAACATTAAGCTTTTACGCTTAGAGTTAGAGTGTTTATGTTTCGATGGATTACACCTCACATCATACCACAAAATGTAGTATGGTCAAGACCGATAAGATAAACTATAGATCTTAAGCAAACCCCAGTTCTAAAAATTATATTTTTCACTATTAATTTCATTTTTGACTAAAACCTTATTTAAATCTATCAATTAAAGTTTCTTAAGTGACATATCTAAACTCAATTTTAAATTACTAAGAATAGTTACTTCATATTTAAATTTTTAACTTGGTAACATCATTATTATAACATAGATTTAAAAAAAAAGCGAATATTTGCAACATGGGCAATGATAAATGTTGATTTGTAAGCGATTATATTGTAAAGAATTGTTGAAGTGAATATAAAATTATTTAGTAAAATATACTATCTTTTATTAAATAATAATGAATATGTATATTATTAATTGATATATCCACGAATTAATAAAAGTGAAGTATAATTAGTATATATTTAGGAGGAAAAATGAAGTTTATACAATTTGATTATGTAAATCAAGAGAAAATTTGGGGAACTGAAGATTGGATTATTTCAGCACACGAAAATGGAGTGGCAAAAATTAAGGGGACTAATCAAGAGTTTCGTCATTTTTATCAAGAAAATCGAGAACTATTTGGAGAAAATCTACCAGAAGAGTTTCCGTTATTAGTTAAAATAATTATGAGTAATGATGATTTATCGATTCAAGTTCATCCAGGTGATGAGTATGCAAAGCAAAATGAAAATTCACTTGGAAAAACAGAGTGTTGGTATATTTTAGAAACTAATGATAGTGATATTATTGCCGGTCAAAATCCAACAAGTCGTAATGAAGTGAAAAGTAAAATTGAAAATAATGAAATTTTAGATGTATTAAATGTTCAAGCAATTGAACCAGGTGATTTTTTTTATATTCCAGCTGGATGTGTTCACGCAATTCGAAAAAATACTAAATTATTAGAAATACAACAATCTTCAGACATTACTTATCGTTTATATGATTATGATCGTCGTGATAAGGAAGGAAATTTACGTGAGTTACATATAAATAAATCACTAGATGTTATTGATTATGATTATCAAAACAATCATCAACCAATTGTCAAAGAAAAAGCTGGAATTAAATATACTGAATTATGTACAAGTAAATATTTTTATGTTGACTTATACGAAAATATTTCAGAAATAACCGTAAATGCAACATCAGAATTTAAAATGTTAATTGCACTAGATGGAGATATGGAAGTTGATGGTCAACAGATTAAAAGTGAAACAGGAATCATTTTACTAAAAGGGCAATCAGTAGTTGTTAAACCGACAGCAAAATTAATTATAAGTGGAATTAATCGTTAATCAAATAAAATCTATGATATGATAAAATAAAGGAGTTAATATGCAATTAATTGTGCATCTTTTAGAGTTTTTATCATTCTTAGTCTATATTTATGTCATAATATCGTTATTTCCAAGTATTATGCGTTCTGGATTTGGAATAACGTTACGAAAAATAATTGAGCCATTTTTAAATACGATCCGTAGTATTATTCCGACAATGGGAGGATTGGATTTCTCACCAATTATCTTATGGATATTAATCCAATTGGCAATTGTGGGAATGAATAATATTACTTCGTTAATTTAATTTTAACGTATATTTAACATTAGAAATGGTTTAATAATAATGTCATCAAGCAGCTATAACAAATTTGCTATTTCTTCGTTCAACTTGGTGATTTGTGAAAGGTTTTGGTAGGAGTGTCTACTAAAACCTTTTTTTAATTATAAAGACAAAATAAGCAAATTAAAGTATGTTATAATAAGATGTATGAGGAGTTGAAAATGAAAATAGATAAGTATTATCAAATCTTAAATAATAATGATTTGACTAGTCTTGATAATGATATATATTTTGATTATCAAGGAGAAGGATATAATAAAATAGATTTCCAAAAAATAAATCCCCTGGCAGAAGCCAAAGATATTACATCGATCATTAAGTATAGTGATGAAGATTATTATTTTCACTTTTATTATTTTACAAGCAATGATAAATTATATAAGGGAATGGATTTAATAATTTTAGAAAAACAAATAATTAAAGATCACTATTTAATTATTCAAGAAGTAACAAATAAAGACGAATTGATGCTTAAAAGCCAAAGGAAAACCTGCATTTGTGCAAAATTAACTAAGGACTTTTTGGTTCGATTTTGGGAAGGAAAACCTGTTGATTATGCTAAAAATTATTTAGAACATAGTAGTTTTACAACTGAAATTGAATATCAAAGAATAATTGAGTTTCACGTTGTTAATAATTTTATTGTTATGCTTTGTGATGCGAAAATCGATGGTATTTATGGAACAATTGCCGATTTATATTGTGTAGAAAATGAAGAATTTGTTGAACATTGGGATTGTTTCACCCCCGATTTAAACCAACCACCTGAATATTAGGAGAAAAATGTTAACACCAGAACAATTAGAAAATCGTAGTGAATATATTGGCGGAAGTGATGTGGCAATTATAATGGGATCTTCCCCATTTAAAACACCATGGCAATTACTATTAGAAAAAGCGCGAATTAATCCAAATAATTTTAAAGGCAATAAATATACAGAAGTTGGTAATGTTTTAGAACCGAAAATTCAAAATGCTTTAGATATTAAAAATGTTGATGAAATAACATACGAAAAACAATATTTTGAAGTACCATTTGCCGGTCATATTGATGGACTAAGTCAAGATGAAAAGTTATTATATGAAATTAAGGTATCGAGTGGAAACATGGAAAAAGTATTAAAAACATATGAATATCAAATTCGTACGTATATGTATTTAACAGAATTAGATCAAGCAGCTCTTGTATTATTACAACGGGAAAAAAACGTTGATCGTTATTTACATCCAACATATCAAGTAGATCCAAATTGTCTTTGTCAAACAATGATTTATCATAATCAGGAAAAAGAACAAGAAATGTTAAACCGTACTCGGATGTTTTGGAATTTTCGTAATAAACTTATTAACGAACCCCATTTAGCTTATGATATTAACTTTCGTGATTTCTTTTATACTAAAATTAAATTACCTGGTAAAACTCGTTAAGATAAATGTTAGAACAATATCAGTTACATGACAATATTATTTGTATTGATTTTAAGAGTTATTATGCAACAGTTGAATGCATTAGGCGTGGACTTGATCCAAACAAAGTTAAGTTAGTTGTTGCCAATCCTAAAGGAGGTGCTGGAGCGATTGCTTTAGCCCTGAGTCCAGCCTTGAAAAAACTCGGATATGGTGGGCGTCCTCGGCTTCGGGAAATAATTGATGAACCAGAATTAATCGTTGTTCCTCCCCGAATGCAAAAATATATTGACATGAGTTTGGAGATTTTAAAAATTTATTTAGAATTTGTAGCTCGTGAAGATATCTTTATTTATTCGATTGATGAAGTATTTATTGATGTCACTAAATACTTAAATTTATATCAATTAAGTGCTTATCAATTTGCTAAAAAAATTATGCAAACAGTATATGAACGAACTCAAATATTAAGTACGTGTGGAATTGGTCCGAATATGTTGTTGGCAAAGTTTGCTTTAGATATTGAATCTAAACATACAAAAGAAATGATTGCCAAGTGGGATTATAAAGATTTACCACAAAAATTATGGCCAATTATGGATATGACCAATGTTTGGTCGATTGGTAAAAAGAAACAAATTCGTTTAAATCGATTAGGTTTATATACAATTGGTGATATTGCAAAGGCTGATATTAAACTATTAATAAAAGAATTTGGAATTTTAGGTGAAGAATTATATTTGCATGCTAATGGAATTGATATTAGTAAACTGCAAGAAGCTCAAAGTCGTAAACGAAAGAGTATTGGTCGTGGTCATACGATGAAAGAAAGTTATTATAATGAACAATTATTATCAATCATGTGGGAATTAAATTATGAAGTAATGTTAGAATTACAAAGGATAAACAAAAAATGTAGTCAGATTACAATTGGTTGGAGTTACGATTTTCGTGCACATCAAAAAAGTTTTAATAAGACTTTGAAAATTAATCCGACTGATCAATTTACAGTTACCAATGAATATATTAATGATTTATATAAACGATACTATTTAAAGGATGTCGGAGTACGAAAAATAATGATTAGTTTATCAGGTTTAACAACATTAGAGCGTGAACAATTTGATTTATTTCAGCCAAAACGTGAGAAAAAGTCAAATGATTTAGAAAAAACATTATATTCAATTCGCCAAAAATACGGAAATGATGCTGCAAATATTAGTGTAGCATCGGATGCAAAAGCAATTAGTAAAAAACGAAAAGATTTAATTGGAGGTCATCATGCATGAGTTTAATCCCCGAGGAATAATCAAGTGGTCACCATTTAGTGCACTTAGTGATTTTCAAAGTCAAGTAAGTGAGCTAGATCAAGCATTAGATCAATTTGAAAAACAAACTCGTACTAATCAATTTTGGGAATATCTTGATTATTCTTTATCTCAAGTAAATACTAAAGAAGAAGTAATGGTTATTTTTTATGAAAATAAACAAGAACAATCAATTAGTGGATTAATTACAGGACAAACGAATAGTGAATTAATTATTGATAATAAAAAAATTGTTAAAAAAGATATAATTGATATACTATAATAAAAGGGGAATAAATGCGAACGATTAGTAAAGAGCAAATTCATGAAATTGATATCAAAAAATCTCGATTTATTACTCATTTACAGTATGTCGAAAACGAAGAACAGGCACGAGCATATATTGAGAAAATACGTAGTTTACATCCTCAAGCAACTCATAATTGTACAGCTTACAAATGTGGAATTATCACACGAATTGATGATGATGGAGAACCAAATAAAACAGCAGGTTTACCAATGTTAGAAGTATTAAATCATCATCAATTAGATTATGTATGTTGTGTTGTAACTCGTTATTTTGGGGGAGTGAAACTTGGAGCTGGTGGATTGATAAGAGCCTACGCAAAAGCGGTAAGTGAAACGCTAAAAATTACAGAAATTAAAACATTAGTAGCAGGGTATCATCTGAAAATTAAGACAACTTATCAAGATACAAGAGCAGTTGAATATATGATGAAAACTAATAATTATCAAATCTTAAATAGTGAGTATGGTTTAGATGTTAATTATGAATTACAAGTTGATGAAAATGAATATTTGGAATTAACGGAACAATTAAGTGAGATTAACCATTTAATTGAAGTGAAAAAAATTAAGGCAATTCAAATTGCTAAAAAGGAGAAACATGAATAATAAAGTATTAAATGGCTTAGCTTTTAATGATGAAGTACGTTTTTTTATTATTGATTCAAAAGAATTAGTTGAGGAATTAAGACAAAAAAATCAAACAACGCCAGTATGTAGTGCTGTAATTGGTCGAAGTGCAACAATTACCGCGATTATGGGATTAATGTTAAAAGGAAAGCAAAATGTAACAACAATTTTAGAAGGCGATGGTCCAGCTGGACAAATAATCAGTATTGCTAATAGTGAGGGTGAAGTTCGGGCGACAATGAATAATCCACATGTTGATATCCCATTAAAGGCTAATGGTAAACTTGATGTAAGTGGAGCTGTTGGGAAAAATGGATCACTGCGAGTAATTAAAGATTTAAATATGAAAGAACCATTTGTTGGTTCAAGTGCAATAATTTCTGGGGAAATTGCGGAAGATTATACATATTACTTTAGTGTTTCTGAGCAAGTACCAACAGCAATTAGTGCAGGTGTCCTTGTTGATGTTGATTATACAATTAAGACAGCAGGTGCATTAGTAATTCAATTATTACCACATGCAAGTGAAGCAACAATTAACAAGTTAGAAGCAAACTTTACTGCATTAAAGCCGATGACAACAATGTTACTTGATATGAGTTTAGAAGAAATTTTAAAAACAACCTTTGCGGAAGATTATCGAATTTTAGAAACTAAAAATGTGGAATATAAATGTACATGTAGTGAGGAAAAATATATTGAAGGAATTCGTTTATTAGATCCAAAGGAAATTAGTGAAATTAAAACAGAGCCAACAGTAGAATGTGTTTGTAATTTCTGTCGTACGAAATATCAAATTGCAACAGATAAAATTTAAAAGTTTAAAATGATAAGTAATAAGTAGGAGAAATATGAAAAAGAAAGTACTATTCATGGGAGATTCATTAACTGCCGGAGTATATAGTGATGGACGTTTACGTTATGATCGGGTAAATTATCCACAAATGATAGCAACGATTTTAGAAAAACGAGGAGAATTAGCCTCATACTATAATGTTGCGGTAAGTGGTTTTACAATATCAGATGTATTTAAACAAATAATGAATAATATGACTTATAATGAAAACATTGCTTATAATATTGTTGATGAACATTGTTATAAAAAAGGATTGAAAGATTATCATCATACGGCTAAATTATTAAAGCATGATATTAAAATTGTTGATTTAATTAAAGAAGCTGATGAAATAATAATGACTTTAGGAAGTAATGATTTTTTAAAATTTTTTGATCGTTATTATGATCGAATTGGTAGTATTATTCAGAGTAACAAAGAAGAAACAATTATGGAGCGAACAGTAAATGAAGTTTTGAATAATTATTATAAATTAATTGATATTATTTATGCTTTAAATTCAAAAGTACAGATTGTAATTTTAGGTAGTTATGTACCAAATAAATCACAAGCAATTCAAAATGCTCTATTTGATACCTTTAATCATTTGGAACTTAATATTTCGCAAGCCTTAATTAAGAAATACCCGCACTTAAAATATATACGTGTAATGGAAGGTTTTAAAATAAATGCCGAAAGTTTCTTAGATAATCCGGTTAATATTCATCCTAATAAATTAGGTTATGCATATTATGCAAAACGTTATCAACAAGAACACTTAGGAGGAATAATTGGAACAAATAACTAATATATTATTAGATATAAATGATAATTTAGAAAAAAGTGTTGAACAAGGATTTCGTCAAGAATTAACGACAAATGATTTAAACCAAAAAGTTGATGAAGTAGTACATAGTTTAAATCAATTAAATGATTTAGTCGAACAATTGTATTTACAAATAAATCATACAAATGAAAGTTTAAAGGAAATTGAAGAACAACTACAGCTAAAAATAAAAAAGAAATAGATACCAATTTGGTATCTATTTTTGTTTCTAATGTAAAAAAGTGAAATGATGAGTATATAAATCTAAGCGTTAATATCTAATTTATCGAAACTAATTCCAACTTTGGTAGCAACACGTTTACCATAATCAGGATCAGCTTTTAAGAAATGATTAATTTGACGAATAATAATTTCTTCTGGTACACCGTTCATTGTATTAGCAATATTTGTTGTAAGACGATCTTTTTCGCCCTCATCAAAGATACGATATAAATTACCAGCTTGAGTAAAGTCATCATCATTGCTATAACTAAAACTATCAACCATTCCGTGTAATTCATAAGTTGATTGGCGATCTTCTGGACTTTCTGCAATATTTGAGAAACTATTTGGTTCATAATTTACTTGTGAGCCACTATTACCATCAACACGCATTTGTCCATCACGTTGGTGATTGTTGATTTTAGCATGTGCTTGATTAACCGGAATTTGATTATGATTTACACCAACACGATAACGAGCAGCATCTTGATAGGCAAAAAGACGACCTTGCAATAATTTATCAGGTGATGCTTCAATTCCCGGAATGAAATTACTTGGAGCAAATGTTACTTGTTCAACGTCTTGGTGGAAGTTTTCAACGTTTGTATTTAATTCTAATTGACCAACTTCTTGTAGTGGATAATCAGCATGTGGCCAAACTTTTGTAACATCAAATGGATTAATTGCATAATTAGCAGCATCAGCAAATGGCATAATTTGAACATACATTGTCCATGAAGGATAATCTCCATTTTCAATGGCATTAAATAAATCTTGGCGGTGATAATCAGGTGCATCACCAGCAATTTTAGCAGCTTCTTCATCAGTTAAGATATTTTTGATTCCTTGATTAGTTTTAATATGGTATTTAACAAAATAAGCTTCATTTTGAGCATTAACCCATTTGAAAGTATGACTACCATATCCATTCATATTTCGATATGATGCAGGAATTCCGCGGTCTGAGAATAAAGTTGTAATTTGGTGAAGTGATTCTGGCGAAAGACTAATGAAATCCCAATGAGCAATTGGATTTGCTACACCTGTTTGGGGATTACGTTTTTGTGTATGAATAAAATCAGGAAATTTAATGGCATCACGAATGAAGAATACTGGAGTATTATTTCCAACTAAATCATAATTTCCTTCTTCAGTGTAAAATCTAGTTGCAAAACCACGAGGGTCACGAACAGTATCAGCTGAACCTCTCTCACCAGCAACTGTTGAAAAACGGACAAATACCTTTGTTTCAGTTTGTGGTTCTTGTAAGAAACAAGCTTTAGTATATTTACTCATTGAATTTGTTAAAGTAAATTTACCGTATGCTCCTGAACCTTTAGCATGTACAACTCTCTCTGGTACACGTTCACGATTAAAGGTTGCTAATTTTTCCATTAAATGTGCATCTTCGAATGTTACTGGACCGCGATTAGTTACTGTACGCGAATTTTGGTTATCACCAACTGGAATACCAGTGGCTGTTGTTAATTTTTCTTTCATATAATCTCCTTAATAGTTATCTGACATGTCAAATTCAGTATACCATATGGAAATAAAAATTAATTTCCAAACGCATAAAATAAAAACGATTAAAAAATTATAATAAATAATTATGATAAATATTTTAATGATGTTATAATATTAGTAACATTTAATGCGGGTTAGATAGTTTAAAAAAAGACTAAATAGTCTTATTAAAGGAATATTGTATCCCAAAAATGTATTATTAGAAATAAAGAATAGAAAATCTGTTTTAAATGTTAATATAGAGTAGAGTGACCAAGATAAATAAAGAATTAAGTATAATATCTTTATTTAAATAGGGAGAAAAATGGAAGTAGCAAAGGATGTATTTTTAGAAACAATCGATAATTCACCAAAATTTAGAACAAAATTTATAGAAACACAAATGCGTGATGATAGTGCGTTATCAAAAGAAATTGCTGAATTATACGATTTGAATTTGATTAATGATGTTTATTACTTAGGTATTATGAAAGAAACGTTTAATAGTAAAAAAAGAACACAATTAAAATCTCAAGAAATATTTTTCATCAAAAAAACATTAATTTGTCAAAATTTTTTAAGGTTAATTGTTAAGTTCGTAAATGAAACAAATGAAATTGATAATCAATTTTCTCATCAATTTCATCAGAGCTTTTATACCGAAAAAGATCAAGTTTTAGTAGAACGATTACTAGAACAAGTATCTACTGATTATTTTGAAAACAATCATAATCAAAAAATAAATTAAACTAGTGCATTAGTGCATTAGTTTTTTTTATGAAATTTAATATTTGTTTTAAAATCCGTAAAAAGTATGACGATACATTTTTTGTATTATTGGGAGTAAAAAAAATTGGTATAATCTAATTTGTAGAGGAGAAATGATGAACAAAATAATTGAAAAAATAAGTACTCGTATTTTGCCCTTAGCTCAAAAGATTGAAAGAAATAAATCATTAACAGCAATTAAGCATGGTTTTATAGCGACAATGCCAATCTTATTAGTTGGAGCATTTGCGGTATTACTAAACTCGGTAATTTTAGATTGGGGTGAAGGATCTTTATGGCAAAGTTTAGGAATTGTAATTAGTCAATCAGCCATTGATCAGTTAGCTTCATTCCAAACAATTGGTAATTTTGTAATTCAAGGAGCAAACAGTATTTTAGCCCTTGTAAGTGTGTTTACAATTGCCTATTATTTAGCGCGTGAAATTGAAGTGAATGAAATAAATTCTGGTATTTTAGCATTAGCAACTTTTTTTGTTTTACAAGTTTGGCAAGTTCCAACCGAAACAGATGTAGTTGTAAATGCCGTAAATCCAGAATGGCTTGGAACGGGAAATATTATAACAGCAATGATTATTGGTCTAATTGTACCCCGAATTTTTAAATATTTTGTAAATAAAAACATTGTAATTAAAATGCCCGAAAGTGTTCCTAAGGGAGTGGCTGATTCATTTATCGCTTTAATTCCTGGTACAGTAATTTTATTTGGTGCAGGAATAATAAGTTATATTTTAATGACTTACTTTAATACTGAATTTTCAGCAATTATTAGTTACTTTATCGCAACACCATTACAAAAAATCGGTCAAGAAGGGATATTTTTAGGTGAAATATATTACTTCTTTGTTAACTTATTATGGTTTTTTGGAATCCATGGACCAAGTACACTTAAATTCTTTGATGCGACAATTTTAACACCAGCTGCGGTTCAAAATGGACTACAAGTTGCCCAAAACTTAGAACCAACGTTATTTTTATCAGATGGTATGAGTGTAAGTATGATTATGCTTGGAGGAAGTGGAGCAACATTAGGGTTAATAAGTGCAATATTTATTGGGTCAAGACGTGAAGATTATCGAGCAATGGCAAAATTTTCTTTAGTACCATCGATTTTTAACATTAATGAACCATTAATTTTTGGACTACCAATTGTATTAAATCCAATATTATTTATTCCATTTTTAATTACAACTCCGATTTTATTATTTAGTGCATATGTAATGATTGGAATGGCTAGTGCCTTGCAATTAATGCCCCTGGGAGCAGTATTAGTACCATGGGTTACGCCATTTGGATTAAGTGCCTTTTTAGCATTTGGTGGTAGTTTTATTGCAGTAATTATTGCAATTATTCAGCTAGCAATCGCAACATTAATTTATTTACCATTTGTAATTGCAGCAAATCGCGCAAAAATCGAAGAATAAATATTAAAATTTAAGTATAATTTAGTTGGAGGATGATATGTTAAAAGAAATTGATTATCAACTAATATATACAGCAACAAAGAGAGAACGTGAAATATTTTTATATTTAAAATACAATTATGAGAAAATACCTAATTTAACAGCACGTGAAGTGGCACAAGCATGCTATTGTTCAACAACTTCGGTAAATCGAGTTTGTAAAAAGTTGAATTTTAATGGTTATCGCGAATTACAAACAAGTGTCAAATATAAATTAAATCATGTACCAACTTTGGTTCAACATAATGAAATTGCTGGATTGGATGTTGAGCAGATTATGGAATTTAAAAATAATTTATCATTGAAAATACCAATATATATATATGGTGAGGGAGCATCAAAAGTTAGTTGTTTATATTTATATCGACAATTATTTAAATTAGGTTATATCGTTATAAATTTAACTGATCGTGAATTTTTATATTCATTAAAAGATTGTACAATAATTATAATTTCAAATTCAGGAGAAACAAAAAAAATTATAACAACTGTGAAAAGAATTCAAAATAATCACCAAATAAAATTAATGGGAATTACGCGAGCAAATTCCACTTTAAATGCAGTTATTCCTTTAGCAATTACGCATGAAGTAGCAATTAATCAATTGGATAAAATTCAAACGGAACAACAATTACATATTTTATTGATTATTAATGAATTGATTTCACTTTTGTATTATAAATAAGGAGAAAAATGAAATCAGATTTTTTATGGGGGAGTGCAAGTGCAGCATATCAGATTGAAGGTGCAGCTGCCCTGGATGGAAAAGGACCATCAATTTGGGATAACTTTAGTGCAATTGCCGGAAATACGTATGCAAATACAACAGGAGCGGTAACAATTGATTTTTATCACCGCTTTGCTGAGGATATTGCATTAATGAAAGAAATGGGACTTAAATCATATCGATTTTCAATTTCTTGGCCCCGAATTTTACCAAACGGTAAAGGACAAATAAATCAAATGGGAATCGATTTTTATCACCAAGTAATTGATTTATTACTTGAAAACGAGATTGAACCAGTAGTTACTATCTATCATTGGGATTTACCTCAAGCTTTAGAAGATGAATATGGCGGATTTGCTAATCGTGAAATAATCGATGATTTTACGGAGTACTGTCAAATATTATTTAATGAATACGGAAATAAAGTTAATTATTGGATTACATTAAATGAACAAAATGTATTTATGGAATCAGGTTATTTAGATGCGACATTTCCCCCGCAAAAAAATGATTATCAATTATATTTTAATGCAAATCATTATGCTTCACTTGCAAATGCCAAGGCGATTAAATTATATCGTGATCTAGGATATAAAGGAAAAATTGGTCCAAGTTTTGCATACAAAGGTGTTTATGCCAAAACTAATAATCCCCAAGATGTTTTAGCAATGGAAGATGCACAAGAATTAACGAATTGGCTATGGTTAGATGTATACATTAAAGGAAAATATAATCCAATTACTTTACAATTAATTACGGATTTAGGAGTTGAATTAGATTATAATGATGCGGATAAAGAAATTTTAAATAATGGAAAGTGTGATTTTATCGGGATCAATTATTATCGTACGCAAACTATTAAAGCACCAGATGGCGAAAAAGAACAAGTTGAATATACAAAACGAACTGTAAACAGTACAGTAAGTTCATTTGCAACCGATAAATTATATTTAAAATCAAATAATGAATTTTTGCCAACTACCGAATGGAATTGGTCGATTGATCCGGTAGGATTACGAATTTTATTACGTCGAATCACTTCACGTTATGATGTTCCAATCATGATTACTGAAAATGGTTTAGGAGCAATTGATCAATTAAATGCTGATGGAACAATCAATGATCCTTATCGAATTGCTTATCTAGAAGCCCATATTAAAGAAGTTGAATTGGCAGTAAGCCAAGGAAGCAATGTAATCGGTTATTTTACTTGGTCATTCCAAGATTTGTTTAGTTGGTTAAATGGTTATCAAAAACGTTATGGATTTGTGTATATTGATCGTGATGTTGATGATGAAAGTGAACTTAAACGTTATAAAAAAGATAGTTTTTATTGGTATCAACAAGTAATAGCTAATAATGGAATATTAAATTAGATAAAAGATTAAAACAACAAATTAAATTTTGTTGTTTTTTTAATGTAAACGTTAAGTTGTTTTCTTAGTCCATTACAAGGACTTTTTCTAAAAAAAAATTAAAAGTCGAAAAATGTTCTGAAATAAAGGGTTTAGGAAGATAAGATATAAAAATATGAAAAAATAATTATAAAAAAAAATTATAATAGTTAGTTTAGATTGTTGAAAAATTATAATTGCAGAAATTTTTCATTATTTCTTTATAAAACTAAGTAAAAATATTGAATTTTATGGATTAATTTCTAAAATTTAGTAAAAATCAATTAATTTAAATTTTTGAGAAAGTTTTAAAAATGACTTTTAAAATAAGTGTTTTTCAATCAGAAAAACACTTGTAAACATTTAAACCTATTAATGGACAGGTGGAAATTGCTATACTTTAATTGTGAAAGAGAAAGGAATGATGTAGTATGAACATTTTAACGGATAAATTAAATTTAAAATATCCAATTATTCAAGGAGGAATGGCTAATATTGCAACTGCTGAATTGGCAGCTAGTGTATCAAAAGCCGGAGGACTTGGATTAATCGGTGCCGGAGGATGGGACCGTGAAAAAGTTGAAGGTGAAATTAAAAAAATAAAAGAATTATTAGATGGTGAGCCATATGGGGTTAACGTTATGTTAATGAGCCCACACGCTAAGGATATAGTAGAACTTTGTTTTGAATATAAAGTACCAGTAGTAACAACAGGTGCTGGAACACCGAAAGCATTTATTAAACAATTACAGGCAAACGGAACAATGGTATTTCCAGTTGTACCAAATGCAAGTTTAGCAATGAAAATGGATGCTTTAGGAGCGGACGCAATTATTGTTGAAGGAACTGAAAGTGGAGGACACGTAGGGGAAGAATCAACTTTAGTTGCTGTAAGTCAAGCAATTGAATTATGTAATGCACCAATTATTGCAGCAGGGGGAGTTGCTAATTCAAATCAATATAAGGCAGTAAGAGGATTAGGAGCAATCGGTGTGCAAATTGGTACTGTATTATTAGCAACTGAAGAGTGTCCAATTCATGAAAATTATAAACAAGTAATTATTGAAGCAAAACCGGGAGATACAGTTGTAACTGGTAGAACAAGTGGAGCACCAGTTAGATGTATTAAAAGTCCAATGACTCAAAAGTATTTAGAATTAGAAAAATCAAATGCTAGTCATGCAGAAATGGAACAAATCACTTTAGGATCACTGGGAAAAGCAGTATTTGCTGGAAATCGTGAAGAAGGTAGTTTCATGGCTGGACAAGTAGCAGGTCAAATTACAGAAATTAAAACAGTAAAAGAAGTATTAGATGAAATAGCAGGAGAATAATTTCTCTTGCTGTAAGGAAAGGATAAAAATGGAACATAAAATGGAACAAGTAACAGTTATTGGTGCTGGTGTAATGGGTTCAGGAATTGCCTCACATTTATTAAATTGTGGTTTAAAAGTATTACTTTTAGACATAGTACCAAATAAACTTACTGAAGAAGATGAAAAGTTAAATTTAACGACAGATAGTTTTCAATTTAGAAACAAGTTTGTTTTAGGAGCACAAGCAGCAATTTGTGATCGCAAAAAAGGTTTATTATATGATCAAAAATTTGCTAATAATTTAACAATTGGTAATTTAGAAGATAATATTGATGAAATTAGCAAAAGTGATTGGGTAATTGAGGTTGTTGTTGAACGCCTTGATATTAAACAAGATTTATTTATGAAGCTTTATCCACACTTAAAAGAAGGGGCAATTGTATCAACAAATACATCAGGATTAAGTGTAAATAAAATTGCTGCTGGTTTACCAGAAGATATTAAACATAATTTCTTAGGTACACACTTTTTCAATCCAGTTCGTTTTATGCATTTAATTGAATTAATTCCGACAGAAGATACAAGCCCAGAAGTAGTAGAATTCATGGATCGTGTTTGTACTAAACGATTAGGTAAAGGAGTTGTAATTACTAAAGATACTCCAAACTTTATTGGTAACCGTATTGGGGTATATTCACAATGTGATGTTATTAAAATCGCTGAAAACTATGATTTTAATTTTGCCGAAATTGATCAAATCACGGGACCATTATTAATGCGTCCAGGAAGTGCAAGTTTCCGTACAGTTGATTTAGTTGGATTAGATATTTTAGCACATACTGCTAAAACATCAATTGACAATATTGATCCGAGCACAGAAGATTTAAGTATTTTTGAATTACCTGAATACATTAAATCAATGTTAGAAAATAAACAATTAGGTAATAAAACACGTGGTGGATTCTATAAACGTACAAAAATTGATGGTAAAAAAGCAATTTTACTTTGGAATCCAACAACAGGTGAATATGAACCAATGGAAAAAACAGTATTAGCTGGTGTTGCTGCAGCAAGTAAAGAAAAAACAGCTGTTGATCGTTTATGTTCAATTATTAAAGGTGATTTACCAGAAAATCATTTTGCTTGGGAGATTACACGTAATGTAATGTTATATTCAGCAAATTTAGTGCCAGAAATTACAGAAGACTTTAAAGCAATTGATAAAGCAATGCGTTGGGGTTATAACTGGTCAATGGGACCATTCCAAATTTGGGATGCTTTAGGTGTAGAATATGTAATTAACCGCATGGAAAATGATGGTTTAGAAGTACCGGCATGGGTTAAAAAACATCACCAAATTGATGATTTATTCTATGCAGAACCAGAGCATACAGAATTACACGAAATTTATCCAGTAAAATCAAGTTCAAATAATGAAATTAACGCTTTAGATTTAGGTGATGGTATTTTAGGAATTGAATTTGTTAGTCCAGGAAATGCAATTAGTGGAAATATGTGTGAGTTTATTCAAAGTGCAATTGAATATGCTGAAAATAGTGATAAGTATCGTGGTATCGTTATTGCTAATAATGGTAAAAACTTTAGTGCCGGAGCAAACTTAGCAAATGTTGCAAAACTGATTGAAAACAATGATTATGATGCAATCGAAAAATTAATTTCATTATTCCAAGAAACATCAATGCGAATTCGTTATGCTTCAGTGCCAGTTGTTGCATCAATTCACAACATGACATTAGGTGGCGGAAATGAAATTGCTGTTCATTGTCATAAAACAGTAATGCACCAAGAGACATATCGTGGATTTGTTGAAGTTGGTGTGGGAATTGTCCCAGCCGGTGCCGGATTTGTTGAAATGTTAAGACGTTCGCACCAAGAGTTAGCAAAATATAAATTCCCTGATTTAGGACCAAGAGATCGTCAGATTTGGGAACTTATCGCAATGGCTAAAGTTTCAAAAAATGCTTATGATGCTGGTAAATTAGGATTCGTATCAGATCGTGATATTATTGTTGCAGATCGTAGTTCTCAACTTGATGTTGCGAAAAAAGCGGTAATCAATATGTTAGAAAGTGGATTTGTACCAAATGTTTCTGAACCAATTCGTGTAACAGGTATTACAGGATTTGCAGCATTAAAATATGTTGCTGAAGCAATGTATGAAGGTAATTTTATTAGTGAACATGATTTTAAAATTTCACTTGCAGTAGCTGAAACAATTACTGGAGGAAATGTTCCAAAAAATACTTTAGTTACAGAAAAAGAAATCTTAGCACTTGAACATAAAAATGTTATGGAATTAATTAAAGATGAAAAAACACAAGCAAGAATTAAACATATGGTTATGAAAAATAAACCATTAAGAAATTAGGAGGAAAAATGGAAAAAGCGGTTATTGTAGCAATGGGACGTTCTGCAATGGGACGTGCTACTAAAGGAAGTTTCAAACATACTCGTCCAGAGGATCTAGGAGCACAAGTACTTACAGGAGTACTTGAACAGGTACCAAGTTTAGATTCAAAACTAATTGATGATGTTATCGTAGGTTGTGCCTTTCCCGAAGCTGAACAAGGGATGAATATGGCTAAAGTCATTGCAGCAAAAGCAGGTTTAGATGAATCAGTATCAGGTCAAACGGTAAATCGTTTCTGTTCTTCAGGTTTACAAACAATTGCAACGGCAGCTAATGCAATTATGGCTAACCAAGCAAAAGTAATTGTGGCAGGTGGTGTTGAATCAATGTCAACAATTCCAATGGGTGGTAATCAAATTACTCCAGATCCACGCTTAATGAATGAAAATGTTAAAGAATTAACAACAATGGGAATGACAGCAGAAAATGTTGCAACTAAGTATGAAATTTCGCGTACTGAACAAGATGCATTTGCAGAAGCATCTCATCGTAAATCATTAGCAGCTCGTGAAAATGGAACATTTGCTAAAGAAATTATTCCAGTTAAAGCCGATGTATTTAATCCAAAAACACGTCAAATGGAACAAATGGTAGTTACCGAAGATGAAGGAATTCGTCCAGGTACAACAGTTGAATCATTAGCAAAATTACGTCCAGTATTTAAAAATGGTGGATCTGTAACAGCAGCAAATGCTTCACAAATGACTGATGGTGCTGCATTTGTTGTAGTAATGGCTGAAAGCTTAGCAAAAGAATTAAATCTTGAACCAATTGCTCGTTTTGTTAGTTTTGCTACTGCCGGAGTAGCAGCAGAATATATGGGATTAGGACCAATTAATGCTATTCCTAAAGCACTTGATATTGCCGGTTTAGAACTAGCAGATATGGATTTAATTGAATTAAATGAAGCATTCGCTTCACAATCATTAGCATGTATTCGTGAATTAGATATGGATGCAGAAAAAGTAAATGTAAATGGTGGGGCAATTTCACTTGGACACCCACTTGGATGTACAGGAGCATTTTTAACAATTAAAGTATTAAATGAATTAAAAAAACGTAATCAAAAATATGGTTTAGTAAGTATGTGTATCGGTGGAGGAATGGGAGCAGCCGGTATCTTTGAACTAGTATAATCGTTAAAAATAGTAATAAAAGTTATTATTAAAAAAACAAACAATCTTAGGAGGAAAAATGGGAAAGCCATTAGCAGGAATTAAAGTAGTAGAATTATCAACATATGTTGCAGCTCCAGTAGCTGCAAAAATGTTAGCAGAGTGGGGAGCGGAAGTAATCAAAATTGAACCTCATTTTGGTGATGAATATCGTGTAATTGGTGCAACATTAGGAATGCCAACTAAAGAAGAACAAAATCCGTGTTTTGATTTAGAAAATACTCATAAAAAATTTATTTCTTTAAATTTAAAAACAGCCGAAGGATATGAAGTATTTAAAAAATTAATTGGAGAAGTAAACGGAATTATTACTAACTATCGTCCAGAGGCATTAAGTAAATTAAATTTAACGTATGAAGACTTATGTGAAATTAATCCAAGTATTGTTTATGGACACGTAATTGGATATGGTTTACAAGGACCAGATAGAGACAAAGCAGGTTTTGATTTAACATCTTTCTTTGCTCGTTCAGGTATTATGCTTGACACTGTAGAACGTGGTACATCACCAATGTCAACATTAGTTGCTGTTGGTGATCACGCAACTGGTGTATCACTTGCTGCTGGGATGTGTGCCGGTTTTACTAAACAAGCTTTAACGGGTGAAGGTGAAAAAGTTGTTTCAGGATTATACCAAAATAGTTTATTCTTATGTGGTTCAATGATTGCTGGAACAAAATATGGAGTTAATTATCCAATTAAACGTACAGAAGCAATGTCACCACTTGTTAATTCTTATAAATGTCAAGATGGTGAATGGTTATTATTAGCTGGAACAAGTTATGATTTGTATTGGGATCGTATGGCACGTAATGTTTTAGGTGATGAAGAATTAGCTAATAATGAGAAATACCATGGTGTACAAAATATGATAAAATATAATCAAGAAATGATAGCAATTTTAGATGAGAAATTTAAAACAAAACCTCGTGATGAGTGGGAAGAATTATTAAATGCAAATGATATTGCCAATGAAAAAATCTTACACTGGAGTGATGTTTTAACTGATGAACAAGCAATTGCAAATGGTTATATTTATGATGTTGAGTATGAAAATGGAAATAAAAGTACCCTTGTTAGTACCCCAGTTGATTTTAATTCAGTACCAAAAATTGATTTTGCCCCAACAAAAGGTATAGGAGCAGATACTGATGAAGTTTTAGCAGGTCTTGGCTATTCAGCTGAAGAAATTGCTAATTTGAAAGTTGGTAAACAAATCAAGTAAGGAGAATAATATGGAAATAGCTAAGGATGTATTCCTTGACACGATTGATAAGTCCCCAAAATTTCGTGCTAAATATATAGAAGAACAAATTAAGTGCAATAACGTACTAGCCGAAAAAGTTTGTCGAATATTTAAATTAAATTTAGTACACGATATTTATTATTGTGGTATATATAAAGATACATTTAACAGCAAAAAGCGTAAACAACTTAAATTTCAAGAGATAATGTTTATTAAAAAAATTATTATTTATCAAGATTTTTTGTCCTCCCTGATCGAGATTCGTGATAAAGTATATGAAACTGACCGTGAGTTTACCAAGCAATTTAATAATAATTTCCATAGTGAAGTAGACGAAGAATTTTTTAGCCAGATTGTTTTAGATATCCAGGAAGCATATTTTAATGATTTTCTAAACTAATTATAATGATAGTAGGAATAATTATACTTAAGTATTTGAGAGTTTATTTAATTTATGTTTTAATATAAAGAATAGCCCCATTGGGGCTATTTTATTTATAAAATATTAATTTTCAAATTATAAGTTACATTTATATGTAAAATATGGTAAAATATAGCCAAAAACAATAAAAAATATAAATGTTTTCACGTGTGGTAACGTGAATAAAATTAAAAAATAAAAGTAGATCCTAATGAAGATTCAATGAGGATTATTTAATTGAAAATTATTAATTTAAGGGAGTAATATGAAAATGGCCAAAAATGTATTTTTAGATACAATTGATAATTCTCCAAAATTCCGTACTAAATACATTGAAGAACAAATTAAGCGTAATGGTGTATTAGCTAAAAAAGTTTGTCGAATATTTGAGTTAAATTTAGTATATGATATTTATTATTGTGGTATTTACAAAGATACATTTAATAGTAAAAAGCGTAAACAACTTAAGTTTCAAGAAATAATGTTTATAAAAAAAATTATTATTTATCATAATGTTTTATCCTCTCTGATTAAAGTCCGTGATAAAATTCATGAAACGGATTACACATTTACTAAGCAATTTAATGATAATTTTCATAGTGAAGTGGATGAAGAATTTTTAAATCAAATTATTTTAGATATCAAGGAAGCATATTTTGATGACTTTTTAAATTAATTATAAAAATAAACCTATTCATGCTGAGTTTCAATCTCATAATGATTAATTTTTAAAATTATATATTATGAAATATGGTATAATAAATAGGAAAAAGGAGTATTTATGAAAAAAATTAAAATGATTTTTGTATTTGTAATGGTAATAGGATTAACAGGTTGTTCAAAACAAGTTGATTATACAGATAAACAAGTGTATGTAGATTATTTTACTGAACAAATCAATAGTTTAAATGATGAATATTTAAAAACAACGGGTGAACTTTTTAAGGCAATTGGGTTAGAAAACTTCAATCAAAAAATTACTGATTTAGCTGATAAAGCTTTTGAACAATCTGGAATTAGTGATTTAAGTCAAGAGGATGCAAAAGCAGAATTTGATAAATTTAAATCATCTATTGATACTAATTTAGAAGCAAAAATTACTAAAGCAGGTGGGAAAGCTGAAGCTAAAGAAGTACTTCAAGAAAGAGTTGATGATATGAAAGAAATTTTATCAGATAATCAACAAATTGAAAGTGCAAAAGAACAAGTTAATAAAGTAAAAGAAATGTTTAAAAATATTGATGTAAATCAAATGAAAGAAAATATTTTAAAATAATAAAAATGAAGGTTTGCAAATGCAAATCTTTTTTTATAATTGGAGGATAAATGGATAATTATTGTCAATGGATAACAAATAAAAGGCTCCAAGAATATCATGATCTCGAACATGGAAAATTAATTGTTGATAATGAAAATTTGTTTGAACGTTTAACACTTGAAATTATGCAACCAGGATTGAGTTTTAATATTGTATTATTGAAACATGAAGCGTTAAAAGAGGCATTTGCTAATTATAATATTGAAAAATTAATGAATTATGGTGAACAAGATGTTCAAAGATTAATTAATAATCCTAACATCATTCGTAATGAAAAGAAAATAAGAGCAGTTATTAATAATGCAAATGTAGTTCATGAAATTATTAAAAATAAATCATTAATTGATTATTTTGTTGATTTACTTGATTATCGTTTAGAATTAAAAGAAATGATTAATAATGTTGTTAAAGATTTAAAAAAAGCAGGTTTTAAATTTATTGGTCCATCAGTGATTACAAGTTTTTTAGAAAGTATTGGATTATTAAATGCTCATGAATCATCATGTCAAAATAATCAAGAATTAGTTGAAAAGCAAATAATAATTAAGACAAAGTTTGGCTTTTTAGATATTTGTTATCAAAATTTTGCTATTACTAGTTCAACGTTTATTGATGAGTCTAGAAATGTTAGTATAATTAATGATGCCTTTGCTTATGTAATTGCTCGTCAATTAATACAATATCAAAATTGTCAATTAAGTCAGTTTAAGTTAAGATTTTCACAAAAACTTACTCCCTTTCAAGCTCAAGTTTATGATGTGTTAATAAATAGTAAATTTGGTGATTATTTTACATATAAGGATATTGCACACCAAATAAATTCTCATGCGTATCGTGCAGTAGGTACAGCACTTAAGAAAAATAAAATTGCTTTTTTTATTCCAACATATCGTGTAGGTAATAAAGATAAAATTGGTGGTTTTAATAATAATGAAAAATTAAAGCAAAAAATTCTTGATTTTGAACAATAATATACAAATTGGTGTATAATAAAAATGAAGAGGTAGCAAGAAAGGAAAAAAATGAGTTGTGGATGCAAAACAGATAGTGCAAGCGGTGTAATTAATCGTGTACGTGAAAAACAAGTAGAAGATGTTAAGTTTGATGGATTTAGTTACGAATTAGTATGTAGTTGTGGTACTGTTGTTGAAATGGATCAACATTTAGTACATTGCCCAACATGTGAGATGACATTTGCTGTTACTCCGTGTAAAAGTAATGATATAAATAATATTGTAATGTTACAAGAAAAATAAATATAAAAACAAGTCGTTAAAAGAAATTTTGATGACTTGTTTTTTCAATGATATTTAATGTTATAATATAAGTGAGACAAATGGGGAGCTTTTCGGCTGAGAAGTTATTAAGTTAACGACCCACAAACTTGATCTAGGTAATGCTAGCGTAAAGGATTTGGACCCAACTTTTTTGTCTCTTAAGGAGAAAAATGTTATTTAAACAACTAGTTACGGGAAGTAACGGTAAATGGGATGGTTATATTAATCATCATTTTGTGCATGAACTAATGAATGGGACTTTGAGTCCATATAAATTTAAACACTATGTAGAACAAGATTTTCAATATTTAGAAGCATATAATAAATGTTTTAAAGTGCTTGAAAATCAATGTACAAATCAATTTGAACAAGAATATTTTAAAAAAAGTATTGCAGTTGAAAGTGAATTATCAATGTATCATAGATACGAAATTGAATTAACGAAATTACAACCAAGTACAACAACAATGAATTATATTAATTATTTAAATCAAATAATGGTTAATCAAGATCATTTGGCAAAATTAATTGCAATAGCACCGTGTATTATTGGTTATGGAATGATTGGTCAGAAAATAGCAGAAATTAATATGCAAGAAATAAATAGTTATTTTATTCCATGGATTGAAGTATATCAAAGTACAGAATTTAATTGGGCAGTTAAAGATTTAATTGCGATTATTAACAATTATCAAGTAACAGAAGTTGAATTGATAAAGTTACAACAAATATTTGATAATGTATGTCAATTAGAAATTGCTTTTTTTAATCAAGCATTAGCAATAGCAAAACCACAAGTGTTAACAATTGCTGGAAGTGACTGCTCTGGTGGAGCGGGAATTCAAGCCGATATTAAATCAATAAGTGCTAATGGGGGATATGCAGCTAGTGTAATAACGGCAATAACAGCCCAAAATACACAAGGTGTAAGTGCAATCTATGAATTAGAACCAGAAATAATCCAAACCCAATTAAAGGCAATATTTAACGATTTATCCATTAAGGTAATTAAAATTGGAATGATTGCAAATAAAGAAATAATGCAACTCATTAGTAAAGAGTTACCAAGTGATATACCAGTAGTGTTAGATCCAGTTATGGTTGCTAAAGATAAGACATTGCTTATTACTAAAGAGGCGATAAATGAATTACAGCATTATTTAATATCAAAGGCTGATTTAATTACTCCAAATATTGAAGAGGCTCAAGTATTATTAGATAAAGAAATAGTTGATGTTGAATCAATGCAAGAAGCTTGTATTGAATTAACAAAATTAGGGTGTAAAAATGTTTTATTAAAAGGTGGACATTTGACATCAAAACAATTAGTAGATGTCCTTTATACAAAAGACCAATTTTATTTATTTGCGAAAACAAGAATTGAAACAAAGGATACCCATGGAACTGGATGCAGTTTATCAAGTGCAATTGCAACAAATCTAGCTAAAGGTTATAAACTTGAATGTGCAGTTGAAAAAGCAATAAATTATGTGTATGATGGAATTGTTTTAAATTATCAAATTGGGTCTGGATGTAGTCCAATTAATCATTTTCATCAAAAATGTGGAGGGGCTTATGAATAAATTAATCGAAGTTAATCCCCTTATAATAAATATAACTAATCAAGTAACGATTAACGATATTGCTAACGTATTAACGATGATAAATGCTTCTCCCATAATGACAAATGACATTATGGAGATAGAGGACTTAATGAAGTTAGCCAAATTGCAACAAGGAGTATTAGTAGTAAATATTGGTACTCTTAGCCAAGTACAAGCCCAACAAATGTTAAGTGCAGTATCATGTGCCAATAAATTTAAGATTCCAGTTGTCCTTGATCCCGTTGGAGCGGGAGCAAGTAAGTTTCGAACAGACTTTTGCTTAAAATTATTAAAGGAATATAAAATTACAATTGTTCGTGGTAATTATGGTGAAATAACGTGTTTAAACGGTGGTGAAATTGTTAGTAAAGGGGTAGATAGTGATTCAGAGTTTTCGTGTCAAATAGCCGAACAATTTGCTGATAAATTCCAAACAACAGTCTTAGCAAGTGGAGTTGTTGATTACATTAGTGATGGAAAGCAAACAAAAGTAATTACTGGTGGTAGTGATTGGCTTCCGAAAATTAGTGGGACTGGTTGTATGTTAAGTGCAATTATTGGTGCGTATGTTAGTTGTTATCAACCGATTGTTGCATGTGAAAAGGGGTTAGGTTTAATGCTTCAAGCAAGTGAAAAAGCCCAAAAATCAAGTGAAACAATTGTTGATTTTAAAACGAATTTATTTCAAGAAATAGCAAGGATAACTAATGCAAACTAATGGTTTATATTTAATAACGGATCCTGCATATTCGAAAAAGCAAGTTATATCAGCATTAAGTGGTGGAGTAAAAGTATTACAAATTCGAAATAAAGATGCAAGCGAAAAAGATTTTATTGAAGAAGTAAAAATGTATCAAACACTCACTAAAGAAAAAGGTATTCCACTAATTGTAAATGATCGTGTTAACATAGCAAAGTTATTAGATGTTGATGGTGTCCACATTGGACAAGATGATTTAGAACTTAAAAAGTGTCGCGAATTATTACCAAATAAAATTATTGGCGTTTCGGTAACTACAGTTATTGAAGCCCAAAAAGCCCAAGCAAATGGTGCCGATTACTTAGGTGTTGGAGCAATGTTTCCAACTGCTACTAAAAAAGATGCTAAAGTAGTATCATTAGCAACATTAAGAGCAATACAAAAAGCCGTTTCAATTCCAATTGTTTGTATTGGAGGTATTACATTATCAAATATTCAGCAGTTAATAAATGAAGAAATTAAGATGGTTGCAATTATTAGTGACATTTTAGCAAATTCAAATCCAAAACACCAAGTTCAAGAATATAATAATTTATTAATCGAAAGTAATGATGAGTAAAAAAAGTAAATATTTATTATTAATTATCATTTTTATAGTGGTAGTACTAATTAGTTTTATAAAAGTACAACCAAAAGATCAATCGGAACAAGTAAAAATCGCATTAGATTGGACACCAAATACAAATCACAGTGGTATTTATGTCGCTAAAGATCAAGGGTATTACCAAAATGCCGGATTAGATGTGGAAATAATTCAACCGGCTCAAATGGAAACAGAAAGTTTAGTTAGTACAAATAAAGTTCAGTTTGGAGTTAGTTTTATGCCAAACTTAATATTAAGTAATGAAAATAATGGAACTGATTTACAATCAATTATGGCTCTTGTAGGGACAGATGGAAGCGGCTTTGCATCGCGTAAAAATAAAAAAATAAAAACTCCAAAAGATTTTGAAAATAAAACTTATTGTGGGAGTGGATCAGATGTTGAAATTGCAATTATAAATTCGATGATGAAAGAAGTTGGAGCAAATCCACAATTAGTAAATTATCAAACAACAAATATCAATTTTTTAAATGCACCAAGTACATGTGATTTTATGTGGATTTATGATGGCTGGGAAGCCATAATTGCCGATGAAGCTGGGATTGATTATAATATGATTTATTTTAATGATTACTTACCAGAACAATATGCACCAATTTTAATTACAAATCAAGAATATATTGAAAAAAATCCAGAATTAGTTCAAAAGTTTGTATCTGCAACACAAAAAGGTTATCAAAAAGCAATAGAAAACCCAGAATTAGCCACAAATACGTTAATAAAGTACAGCCCTGAATTGGCAGATGATGAAAAAGTAGTTAAAAAATCGCAACAAAAATTAAGCAAATATTATCAAAATAAAAATCAACCTGTATATGGTTATCAAAGTCCCATTGTTTGGGAAAATTATCAACAATTTATGATTGAAAATAAGTTTGTTTTAAATACTAAATTACAGTATTTTACAAATGAATTTTTAAAATAAACAAGTAATAAAATTAAAAAAATTAATCTTTTAGCCAACTTTTGGCTAAAAAAACGGGTTTCCTGAGTTTCTTGTTATGAAGTTAATTTCTTTTGTGCTATAATT
Organism: Mollicutes bacterium SLUWU-24; assembly: GCA_049070185.1. Classification (GTDB taxonomy): domain Bacteria; phylum Bacillota_I; class Bacilli_A; order UBA3375; family UBA3375; genus CAZFWW01. The sequence continues at coordinate 489,423 of JBLYTW010000001.1, forward strand.
AGTCGGTAAAGAAGATTATTTATTAGATTTAGGAGAAATTAACATGAAAATAATGAGAGAAAAGATAGTGCTTTTGCAACTATTATGTTTGCTTGTCGGAATTTTAAATCCGATTAGAGTAGATGCTACAGAAATGACAAGGCAGCAATATGATCATAATACATCACTTGATTATGAACAACTATATGTTGAAAACAATCGAGTAACAGATAATGATCCAAACACTATCAATAAATTGATAAATTTAGTACCAGAATTAAATCCATATTATATAAAAGATGGAGTAAAAATTTATGTAAAGGATTCAGCGTATAATATTGAAAATTTAATTTTAACACCAACTTCATTTTCAATAGCTAAAGGAGCACCAAATACAATTGAAATAACAATGAACATATTATATATAACACCTGATCAGAATTATTTCTTTGATGGAAGTGATAATGGAATTACAGCTACGTTATCGGTGGGGACTAATCCATTTATGACCTTTGATTATTCGCATACCAGATTTAAAAAGGGAAATTATGTAGGTAATAATTTAAAAGAAATTTATGGTGCTCATGCTTATCATTTTGTAAATGGTAAGGTTGAGGAAATTCCAATAACTCATATTTCAGAAACTTCAGAGTTAGATGGATATACAACAGGATTGAAACATGTATATTTTCAAGTAGAATCCGGAGGACAAACAACAAATGAATATACATCTATTGAAATTATCGATGAATTAACTATTCGTGCGGAAATAAAATTATTAAAAACGGACGAAAATGGAAATCCATTAGCAGGTGCTAAGTTTGAAGTTAAAGATCAAGATGGAAAGATTATTGATCCAGGAATTGTAACAGATGCAAATGGTGAGGGTTCAATTGTTGTCGATAAAGAAGGAACATATCAAATAACAGAAGTTGAGGCTCCAAGCGGATATGAATTAACAAATCCTCCTTATTCCGAAACCGTGTCAATTACTTATAGTGGACAAGAAGTAACTTTAAATGGAGGAAACGGAATCGTTAATAATAAAATCAAAACCGGGCAAATAGATTTATTGAAAGTTGATGAAGATAATAAGCCATTAGCAGGAGCGGAGTTTACGATTTATGATGCTGATAATAAAGTGGTGGCGACAGTAGTAACAGATGCAAATGGTTATGCAATAAGTGAGGATTTACCATTAGGAACATATACAGTTAAAGAAACGAAAGCACCACAAGGATATCAATTATCAAGTCCAGCATTTTCCCAAGTAATTACAATAAATCAAGATGGGCAAATAATAACATTAAATAATGGAAAAGGGATTATCAACAAAGAATTAACAACAATAACACCAGAAAAACCATTAATACCAGGAATAGATATTCCAACGGTGGAACCGCGTGAGGGTTTAATTGATTTATTAAAAGTCGATCAAGATAATAAACCACTAGCGGGAGCGGAGTTTACAATTTATGATGCTAATAATAAAGCAGTAGCAACATTAGTAACAGATACAAATGGATATGCAATAAGTGAGGCTTTACCATTAGGGTCATATACAATAAAAGAAACAAAAGCACCAAGTGGCTATGAATTAAATTACCAAGAATATTCGGTGGCAATTAATGAAACTGGTGAAATAGCTCACGTAAATGGTGGAACAGCAATTGTAAATCATAAAATAACAACAATATCACCAGAAAAGCCATTAATACCAGGAATAGATATTCCAACGGTGGAACCGCGTGAAGGTTTAATTGATTTATTAAAAGTCGATCAAGATAATAAACCATTAGCGGGAGCGGAGTTTACAATTTATGATGCTAATAATAAAGCAGTAGCAACATTAGTAACAGATACAAATGGATATGCAATAAGTGATGCCTTACCATTAGGGTCATATACAATAAAAGAAACAAAAGCCCCAAATGGTTATGAATTAAATCGTCAAGAATATCCAGTCGTAATTAATGAAACTGGCGAAATAGCACACGTAAACGGTGGAACAGCAATTGTAAATCATAAAACCTCAACAATAACACCAGAAAAACCAATATTACCAGAAAACCCAGTATTACCAGAAAAACCAATATTACCAGAAAAACCAATATTACCAGAAAAACCAATATTACCAGAAAAACCAATATTACCAGAAAGCCCAGTATTACCAGAAAACCCAGTATTACCGGAAAACCCAGTATTACCGGAAAACCCAGTATTACCAGAGAATCCGGTATTACCAGAGAACCCAAATACTGATAATAAAAAAGATCAAAATGAATCAAAATTAGCAAATACAGGTAGCAATTTTGGAGTAAGTTTAATAAGAGTGACACCTTTAGTTATCTTATTAGTAGTGATATTGATAATTAAACGTAAAATATAAAAGTCAGACAATTTGTCTGATTTTTTTTAATAATATAAAAATTATTGTTTCTATTATTAATTTTGAAAAATTGTTATAATTAAAAAGAAAAGGATGCAAATGAAATTATTATTTAATGATAAACAAACCAAAACAGAAAAGCATATTGCTAAAGAAATTACTAATTTAGGAAAAGAATTTGATAATTTAAGTATTGAAGAATTTGCCAATCATGCTCGTGTTTCTTGTGCAATGATTGTAAAATATGCTAAAAATTGTGGTTTTAGTGGATATAAAGAATTAAAGTATTATGTTATTAATAATCGAATAAAAACAGTTGTAATTAATAATGATTATTTACAATTTCAACAAGAAAAGGTACAAAATTTCTTTAATTATATTACGGAAAATCCACAATTATTAACAAAACTTAGTGAGGCAATTTTAAAAGCTAAATACGTTGTCTTTTATGGTCAGGGACCAAGTTTAGGAGTGGCAAATTATTTTGCAAGTAAATTAAGTGTAGCAAGTAAAAAGCCAATTATCGTCCAAAGTGATGAACAAATTATGGAATTAGAGATTGAACAAAGTCATCCTGAGCGATTAGTAATTATGCTATCAGCAAGTTTAAAAACATCACTAATTATTGATAAAATTAAACATATGGAAAAAACAGGGGATAATTATTATTTAATTTATGAAAATGATAATTTAGATGTTAATTATAATAATGGGATAAAATTATCTGATATTGAAGTTGAGTATGATTACCATACATTACGAGATCGTACTTTATATTTTTTATATTTTGAATTAATTAATAATCAAATTTGTGAAAAAATTCATAGAACGTAAAAATAATATAATTATAATTAAAGTATAATAAAGGTATAAAAAGTAAATTAAGAGGAGAAACAATGAGAAAAGTAGTTAATAGTAATCAAGCACCAGCAGCGGTTGGTCCATTTTCCCAAGCAATCGAAACGAGTGAATTAGTGTTTATTTCGGGGCAATTACCAATTGATAAAACAGATGGTTCAATGAAAAACGGAATTGTTGAACAAACAAAAATGTGTTTTCAAAATTTAAAGTATATATGTGATGAGGCAGGTGTAAAATTAGAAAATGCAGTAAAAGTTACAGTATTATTAGCTGATATTAATGATTTTAAAACAGTAAATGAAATTTATGCTACTAATTTTACAGAACCATATCCAGCTCGTGTAGCGTATGAAGTGGCAAATTTACCATTAGGTGCAGAAATTGAAATTGCAGCTATTGTTGCTAAGGAGAACTAATGGTAGTTGGAATTCCTAAAGAACAGAAAGCAGGAGAGTGCCGTGTAGCAATTACTCCTGATAGTGTTATGCAATTAGTTCCAGAAATTAAAGTATTGATTGAAGAGAATGCCGGAATTTTATCAGGATATACAAATGAAGAATATAAAAATGCTGGTGCGCAAATTGTTAGTCAATCAGCAGTCTGGGAAGCTGATTTAATCTTAAAAGTTAAAGAACCAATGCCAAATGAATATCATTTATTTAAAGAAAATCAAATTATTTGGGGTTTTTTACATTTGGCAGCTAATCCAGAATGTGTAAAAGTAATGTTAGAGAAAAAAGTAACAGCAATTGCTTCTGAAAATATAATAATTGATAATGAATTTAAATTATTAAAACCAGTAAGTGAAATTGCCGGTCGTAAAGCGTTATTTACAGCATTACATTATTTAGAAAAACAAAATGAAGGGATGGGAATTTTACTTTCAGGAACTTCAGTTGCAAAAGCCGGGACAGTTTGTATTTTAGGTGGTGGAGTTGTAGCCCAAAATGCTTGTGATATGGCTTTAGCAATTGGGGCTAACGTGATAATTATTGAATTAAATGAAAACCAAATTCAAAACTTGACAACAAAATATAAAAATCAAGCAGTAACAATTGTTAAATCAACAGCAGAAAATATTTTTACATACGGAAAAATGAGTGATGTAATTATTTCAACGGTATTAATTCCAGGCGGAAAACCTCCTAAATTAATTACTAAAGAATTAGTTAAAGCAATGAAAAATGGTTCTGTAATTATTGATGTTTCAAGTGATCAAGGTGGAACATGTGAAACATTAGATTGTGCAACAAGTCAAACTGATCCAATTAAAATAATTGATGGAGTAATTCATTATGCAGTACCAAATATGCCGGCGAGTGTACCTCGAACGGCAACAAACTCAATCCAAGGTGTTATTGAGTTAATTATTACTTTGAATAAAAAGGGAACAATTAATGCAAGTCCAGAAATTATGAGTGGAGTACAAGTTTGTAATGGAAAAATAATTAATGAGAAGTTAGTATAAAAATACTAACTTTTTTTGTGAACTTTTTCACAGAGTATGAAAATGTTTAGAATGTTTTTGTGCTATCATTAAAGTGTAATTAATTACTGGAGGAAAAGTGAAATATAATTTTGATGAGATAGTAGAAAGAAGGGGAACATATTGTACACAATGGGATTACACAAAAGATCGCTTTGGCAGCGAAGATGTTTTACCATTTTCAATTTCCGATATGGACTTTCCTTTACCTCAAGAATGCATTGAATATTTACAAAATGAATTAAGTAGTGGGATTTATGGTTATACAAGATGGCGAAACGAATTATTACAAGGAGCAATAATTAAATGGTATGAAGAACGATTTAATTTATCAATTACTTCAAAAATGATTATGTATTCACCAACAGTTATTTATTCACTTAGTGAAATAATTAGGATGAAAACAAAAACTAATAAAAAAGTAATGATGTTTACACCAGCATATGACGCATTTTTTAATGTAGTAAAAGAAAATGATTGTGAGCTTATTACGAGTGAATTAGTTGCAAAAGATAATTATTATACAATTGATTTTGCCGAATTTGAACAAAAAATTCAAGGGGTTGCGGTATTAGTATTATGTTCTCCGCATAATCCAATTGGTAAGTTTTGGTCAGAAACAGAACTGGAAAAGATAATTACTATTTGCCAAAAACATAACGTATACATAATTAGTGATGAAATTCATATGGATATTAGTTTTGGTAAACAACATATCCCAATTAATAAAGTTGCAAGAACGTTAGGATATGAGGAGCATGTTTGTATAATTACAAGTGCAACCAAAGCTTTTAATTTTCCAGGATTAATGTTTTCATATATTATCTTTGAAAATGAATTGGATATCCGTGAATTTGAACGGGGATTAAAGCAAAAGAATGGCTTATCTTCGTGTACAATTCTTGGAATGAAAGCAACGGCTTATGTATACAACAATTTAGCTGATTGGTTAGATCAATTAAATCAATATGTAAAAGCAAATTATCAACTAATTAAACAATTTATAAGTGAAAATGAACTAGAAATGGATGTAACGGATCAAGATGGAACATATTTAGTTTGGATTAATGCCCAAAAATATGATATTGATCGCTTACTAGACATAATGTATAAGCAAACAAAAGTCGGAATAATGTCAGGAGAAGTGTATGGAGTAAAAGGGTATTTACGAATTAACATTGGTTGCCCACAACCAAAACTTCAAGAAGGACTAAACCGTCTAAAACAAGCAGTAGTGATTTATAGAAAGGAATTAAATGATTGATAAAGTAAAAATTAATTTAAATTTGTTAGCAAATTCAAAAACAGAAGTAATCAATGAATTAACAAAAGATGCTTACGAACTGGGAGCAATCAGTGATTTAGAAAAATTTCGTGCTGACGTTTTTAAACGTGAGGAAGAAACAAGTACTGGAATGGGAAGTGGTTTTGGAATCCCACATACACAGAGTGAATATGTAAAAGAACCAACAATTGTATTTGGACGTAGTCAAGAAGTAGAGTGGAATAGTATTGACGGTTTACCAACAACATGTTATTTTTTAATTGCGGTTCCTAAAGCAGCAGGGGATGAACATTTAAAAATATTACAAAAATTAGCTCGTAATTTAATGAATGAGCAAATTCAAACACAATTAAAAGGTGAAAATGATCAATTAGCAGTTGAAAAGTTAGTTTTATCAATGCTTAGTGATGAAGAAGAACAAAATGAAAAGCAAGTAACAGCTAATACTAATGCTGGTTTAAATATTGTTGCAATTTCTAATTGTCCAGCTGGTATTGCTCATACATATATGGTGGCAGAAGGATTAGAAAAAAAAGCAAGCGAATTAGGTCATGCAATTAAAGTTGAAACCCAAGGAGCAAGTGGAGTAGAGAATAAATTATCACCAGCTGATATTAAAAAAGCTGATTATGTAATATTAGCATTAGGTAAAACATTAACAGATAGTGAAAAAGCAAGATTTGTGGGGAAAAAAGTTGTTCATGTTAAAATAAGTGAAGCATTAAAAACAATGGATACTTTATTTGATGATTTAGAGGATAAAGCAGTAATAGTTGATGCAAACGTTGGAAATGTTAAACTAGGAGCACAAGAACATGAAGAAGATAGCGTAATGCAACACTTAATGGCAGGAGTAAGTGCTGCTTTACCATTTGTAGTAGGTGGTGGTTTATTAGTTGCATTGGCAAATATTTTAATGCAACTTGGTATGCCATATACAGATTTATCGCAAGGAGCAAGTTTTTCATGGGTTATTGAACAAATCGGGTATATGGGATTCACGTTTATGATTCCAATAATGGGAGCATATATTGCTTATTCAATTGCTGATAAGCCGGCATTTGCTCCAGCATTTATCATTAGTTTTTTAGCAAATGATAAAGATTTATTACAAACAGAAGCCGGAGCCGGATTTTTAGGGGCAATTGTTATTGGTTTAAGTATTGGTTATTTTGTTCGTTATTTTAAAAAAGTTAAATTACCAAAACCTGTACAACCATTATTAACATTTACAATAATTCCTTTTATTACATTATTAGTCTTTGGAATTTTAACTTATTATATTTTAGGACCAATTATGGGTCAATTAATGGCATCAATGTTAGGATTTTTAAATAACATGCCACCTCAATATCAAATTCCAACAGCCTTTTTAGTTGGGGCAATGTTAGCGTTTGACATGGGAGGACCAATTAATAAAACAGCATGGTTATTCTGTTTTTCATTGTTAGATCAAGGGGTATATACTTGGTACGGAATTGTTGGGGTAGTAACATTAATTCCACCAGTTGCAGCAGGAATCAGTACATACTTACGCCCAAGTTTATTTTCAGAATCAGAAAAAGAATCAGCATTATCAGCAATTATTGTAGGGGCAACAGTTGCAACAGAACCAGCAATTCCGTATGCATTATCTGCACCAGTTGCAATGATTAGTGCCAATGTAATTGCCGGGGGAGTTACTGCCGTAGCTTCAATTATGCTAGGAATTGAACGTTTAGCACCGGGATTAGGAATTTTTGATCCATTATTAGGATTAATGAGTCCATGGTATTATTATTATCCAGTATTATTTGCGGGAATTGCATTAAATGTATTTTTAATTATTGTTTTTAGATCATATGCATTTAGAAAAAGAGAGGAAAAACATGGAAACTAAGCATTTAGAAAATTTAAGCCAGTTACATGGGGTAAGTGGTGATGAGACGCAAGTTGCTAACTATTTAATTGATAATTTTTCTAAGGAGAAATTTACGTTAAAAGCTGATAAATTAGGAAGTATTATTGCAAATCAAAATAAGGGAACAAAAACAGTTAGTGTTGTTGCACATATGGATGAAGTCGGAATGATTGTTTCATATATTGATGAGAGTGGGTTATTGTACTTTAATCCAATTGGATCATGGTTTAGTCAATCAATGTTAAATCATCGTGTAATGATTAAAACAAATACTGATGAGATAATTCCCGGATTAATCGGTAGTGCCTCACCTCATGCACTACGTGATGGAATGGATACTAGATTTAGAATTGATGAAATGTTTATTGATATTGGTTGTGATTCTAAAGCTGAAGTTGAAGCACTAGGAATTGAATTAGGAAATTTTGTTGCACCAGTAGGTGAATATACAAAAATGGGAAACAAAATTGTTAGTAAAGCATTAGATAATCGCGTTGCTTGTGCATTATTATTAGATTTAAGTAAACAAGTTAAGAATGAACAATTGAATTTAAATTATGTAGCAACTGTTCAAGAAGAAGTGGGACTTCGCGGAGCGCAAACATCAAGCACGATGTTAGAGAGTGATGTAGCAATTGTTTTAGATGTAACAATTTGTGGAGATACACCAAACGTTGAAAGTAAGAAATTTCAAACTAATATGAATCAAGGACCATCAATTTGTTTATTTGATAAACGAACTATTCCCAATCAAAAATTAGTTAGTTATGTAAAAGAAGTAGCAGCTAAATATAATGTACCAATACAATATTATACTTTACAAACTGGAGCAACAGACGGAGGACGATACAATGTAATGGCAGGTGGTTCAGCAGTAATTAGCATTGGTGTACCGAGTCGTTATATTCATGCCAATAATAGTATGATTAGTGAACAAGATTATGATGATACATTAGCATTAGTAACACACTTATTAAATGATTTAACACCAGAAATAATCACAGAATTTTTAAGTTTTGGGATAAAATAATTAAAAAAAAGACTTAGGTAATGAAAATTATCTAAGTTTTTTAGATTTGAAAAATTATTAGCTTTTAGATTAAATTCAATAAAAATGGTTTAAAAACATTTAAAAATCCATGTAATTGATAGGAAGAAAAACAAACTTGTTAGAAAAATAGGTATTTTGACTAATAAGTAGAAGCGGTTGGTAAATGAAGTTCATCTGAAAATCAAGTGATAAATTTTAATGTGTTATAATAAATGTATTAAGAGGATAAATGGTGAATATGAAACAAAGATATCAAGAAATTATCAAAATGTTAATCGATAATGAAAATACATTAGCAGTAGCAACAATTTGTAGTGAGTTGGAAGTAAGTATAAAAACCCTTAAAAATGATATTAAAGAAATGAACAATTTATTAGAACCATTTTTAACAACTATATTAATTAAAAAGAATAATGTTTACTTTCAAACTGATCATCCCCAGAGTTATTGGCTGAATGTATTAACATTGAATAAACAATTATCAACAGCCGAACGATTAAAATCAGAATTATTATTAAGTAATGATTTTTTAACATCTTATGATTTGGCATGTATATGTTATACTTCAAAATCAAATGTTGAGAAAACAATTAATGGTTTATCATGGAAATTTTGTCAATTAAAACCAGTTCGAAATCGGGGATATATAATAGAAGGAACAAATTGGCAGAAAATTCAAGAGTTATGGGATTTATTTTATCGTTATATTGATCCATTAAATTATCAAATAACAACAAAAATTATTTTAAATAAATGCATTAAAATTGAAAATGAAAAATATCAAAAATCTTTAGTTAAACATAATCAATTTATCGGTAAATATCAAATTAAAAATAATCGACAAATAATGCTACATTTTTTAATTACATTACTAGCACAGCACAATGAATACTTTATGTTAGGTGCTGAACAAGAAATATTGATTTTTACAATTAATTCAGAAGAAAAAACTAAAGAAAAAATTGAAATGGTAATTAAATCATTTTTTAAAAGCAATAATATTAATAATGTTGATAAACAAACCTATAATTTATTAGTAAATCATTTATTAATGATGTTAAAACGTGATTATATAACAAATAATCAACAATTATCAAGTAAGCTTGAAGAAATTAAATTTCGCTTTAATTATGCATATATTTTAGCACTCAATTTATTAAAAGAGTTTGAAGTACAAATGCAAATTAATATTAATGAAATTGAAATTTTATATGTAACAATATATATTCAAACGATTATTAATAAAGATTTAGTGATGGTGCGACCACAAGTAATTATTGTTAGTGAATATAGTGATAGTATATCTAATTATTTAGAAGTCCGAATTCAAGAGCAATTGAGCAATAAATACATTGTTAAAGCAATGCCTTTAGTCGATTTTAAATCTTATAAAATTACTAATGAAATCGTTATTTCAACATTGAAAAACATTGAAGATATCAATTATCTTCAAATTAATCCGCTTCCAAGTGATGAAGATATTTTTCGCAGTATCAAATTTATTAAAAACCGCGAAATTTTCCAACAATTTGATGAACTATTTAAATTGAACATTAAGCGAACGGTGAGTAAAAACTTATTATTAACCCAAATTAAAGAAGATTTAACAACTTATCATTTAGCAGCTCCTGATTATTTAGCGACAGTAGTTAAGCGTTATCAACAACAATTAGCAGTTGTTAATAATATTATTGTATTACATGGTGATGCTAACAAAGTTTATAAAAATCAAATTATTGTTTATAACTTAAAAGAAGCATTTAAGTACGGAGATTCAGAGGTTAAAGTAATTATCTTATTAATTTTAAATCAAAATAGTATTGAATATTTTAGTGATATTTCCAAAAATATTTATCGTTTAATTTATCATTATGATTTTGCTAAAGCAATGTCAAGTGATATGAGTTTACCAAAAATCAATTGGTATTTAAAGCGAAATTATCAATTATAAAGATAAACCTACGAGTTTTCCATTTTTGTGGTAAATTTGTAGGTTTATTATTTTGGCAGAAATTATATACTATTATTGTAAAGGAGTTAAAATGAAATTTAACGAGAATTTAATTTTAGATACGACATTAACACATAAAAATGATGTATTTGATTTAATAACTGATAATTTAATTGCAAATGGCTTTGCAATTAATAAAGAAGAAGTTGTTGAACGTTTAAAAGAGCGTGAGGCACAAGTTAGTACTGGTTTTGAAGAAGGAATTGCTATTCCTCATGCAAAGATTACAGGGATTAATGAACCGATAATTACGATTATTCGTGCTAAGGCAATTGATTGGCCAAGTTTTGATCAAAAACCAACAGATTTTATTATTAATATTTTAGTACCAGAAGATCAAGGAGGTGAGCATTTAAGAATTTTAGCAAGCTTAACACGTAAACTTGTTAATAAAGAGTTTATTGAGCAGATAAAAGGTGCTTCTAATTCGGAATTAATTGAAATAATTAATGAAATTGAAGCAACTGATAAACCACAAACAATAGATAATAAAATGGAAATTAAAGGGTCATTTGTTGCAATAACTTCATGTCCAATGGGAGTTGCTCATACTTATATGGCAGCAGAAAGTTTAGAAAATTATGCAAAGAATGAAAACTATCAGGCTAAAGTAGAAACCCAAGGAAGTGTCGGAACTGAAAATGAACTTACTAATGCGGAAATAGAACAAGCTGATTTTGTAATTATTGCTGCAGATCGTCAAGTTGATTTAGAACGTTTTTACGGAAAGAAAATTATTGAGGTTTCAACTAAAACAGCAATTAATGATGTTGAAGGAATATTTAAAAAAGTTGATTCAGCACCAATTTGTCAAGCTGGAAGCCAACCAAATAAACAAGAAAAAGAAGGAAATGAAATTATGAAAGCCTTAATGAATGGGGTTTCATATATGCTACCACTTGTTGTAATTGGAGGATTATTCTTAGGACTTTCACTTGCTTTTGGTGGTCAAGCAACAGCAGATGGTTTAGTAATACCAGAAGATAGTTTTTGGTATACTGTTCAAAACGTTGGATTAGTTGGCTTTACGTTGATGATACCAATTTTAGCAGGTTATATAGCCCATGCACTTGGTGGACGTCCCGCTTTAGCACCAGGTTTAATTATTGGGTGGATTGCAAATAATGGTAGTTTTTATAATTCGGAAGCGGGAGCTGGATTTCTTGGAGCAATAATCGGTGGATTATTAGTTGGATATTTTGTTCGTTATTTTGCCCGTATTAAATTACCAAAAAATCTCCAAGCAATTATGCCGATTTTAATTATTCCCCTTGTAACAACTTTTGTTACATCAATTATCTTTATTTTTGTAATTGGTAAACCAATTGCCGTTTTCTTCTTAGCCCTTTCAAACTTTTTAGCAAGTTTACCAACTGAACAAATGGTAATTATTGGTGCAATTTTAGGGGCAATGATTGCTGTTGATATGGGAGGACCAATTAATAAAACAGCAATGTTATTTGCAATAGGAATGATTGCTAATGGTCAACCAGAATTTATGGGAATTAATGGGGTAGCAGTAGCAACGCCATCAATTGGAGTAGGTCTTGCAACAATGTTACGCCCAAAATATTATTCAGACGATGAGAAGAGTGCTGGTTTAGCATCACTTATTATGGGAACAGTTGGGATTACCGAAGGAGCAATTCCCTTTGCCGCCGCATACCCAAAAGAAATGTTTCCAGCTAACATTATTGGAGCAATGGTCGGAGGAATGATTGCCGCATTTTTTGGTATCACAAATGTTGTTCCTCACGGAGGAATTGTAATTGCCTTTACTGGAGGAATTAATAGTCCATTAATTTTTGTAATTGCAATAATAATTGGTGCATTTGTTACGGCATTAATTGCTAATATGTTAATGAGACGTCGATTTCATAATGAAAAATAATTAAAAGTACATAAAGATTAATTCTTTATGTACTTTTTAATTTGTAAATTTATATTCATCGTAGAGAATGCTTTAATAAAATTGAAAAAAGTGATATAATAATATTAAAAACATTCGAAATAAAATATAAAGAATTGGGGGAGTGATGAGAAAACTGGTAACAGTTTTACATACAAATGATATTCATTCACAACTTGAGCAATTAGCATGTCAAGCAACAATTATTAAAAAAATTAAGCAAGAAAATAAGCAATTACCAATATTAACAATCGATAGTGGTGATATAATTTCCGGTTCAATTTATGGGAGTTTCTTTAAGGGGAAAGTTGAGGCAGAGTGTTTAAATGCGATTGGTTATGACTATATAACACTGGGAAATCACGAGTTTGATAATGGTTGACAACAGATGTGATTTTTGGTGGACATAGCCATAGTAAATTGGAAAAACCAAAATTAATTGAACAAACGAATAATCAAAGTTGTTTAATTTGTCAAGCTGGAGCTGATGGAAAATATCAAATAGCAACAAATAATTATGTAGCAATGGGAAATGATAATTATGTTGGTTTTAATGAAAATAATATTATCGAAAAAACGAAAGAAATTGATTGTGATGTTGTAGCAGATTATATAAATAATTTAGAGCAACCCTTTACATATCGAAAAGAAAAGCGGATAATTGTCAACAAATATTAGGGAGAAAAGAAATGGTAAAAATAGGATTAGATGTTGGAAGTACAACAGTTAAAATTGCAATATTAAATGAAAAAAACGATATTTTGACAACAAAATATTTACGTCATTATTCAAAACAACGAGAAACAGTACAAAAATTAATAGTTGAAGCACTAAATAATTATCAAGAAGCAGAAGTGGAAATTGCCGTAACTGGTAGTGGCGGATTAGGGATTGCCAATTGGTTAGGAATAAATTATGTACAGGAAGTTGTTGCTGGTTGTGAGGCAATAAAAGTATATTATCCGCAAACGGATGCAATTATTGAACTTGGAGGTGAAGATGCAAAAGTAACGTTCTTTTCCGGTGAAAATATCGATCAACGGATGAATGGAATTTGTGCTGGGGGAACAGGAGCATTTATTGATCAAATGGCAAGTTTACTGAATGTTAGTCCAAGTGAATTAAATAATTTAGCAAAATCAGCAGACCATGTTTATCCAGTAGCAGGTCGTTGTGGTGTTTTTGCCAAAACCGATGTCCAACCATTAATAAATCAAGGGGTAAGTAAAGCTAATATTGCTAAATCAATTTATATGGCAGTAGTTAATCAAACGTTATCAGGTTTATCTCAAGGACGGATTATTTCAGGAAATGTTGCATTTTTAGGTGGACCTTTAACTTTTGCAAGTGAACTTAGAGCTGCTTTTATTGAAAAGTTAAAGTTAGAACCAGAACAAGTAATTTTACCAGATGATAGTGAGAATTATGTGGCAATTGGAACAGCAATATTAGCTAGTGAAAAGCAAAAAATAGCAATTTTAAGGGAAAAAGTAAGTAATTTAAACGCAAATATTGTCCATGAAGTGGGACGATTAGAACCATTATTTAAATCAGAAGCAGAATTAGTACAATTTCGTCAACGTCATTTACAAAATGAAGTTGTAATTACTGATTTACAAAAAGCTCAAGGTGATTTATTTCTTGGAATTGATTCAGGTTCAACAACAATTAAATTAATAGTAATTGATGAAACGAAAAAGATTGTTTATCAAAAATATAAATCTAATGATGGTGAACCTTTAAATGAAGCAATTAGGTTAGTTAAAGAATTATTAAAACAAATAGATGAACAAAGAATTAAAGCAAGTTGTGTTACGGGATACGGAGAAGATTTAATTAAAACAGCATTAAATATTGATTATGGAGAAGTTGAAACAATAGCTCATTATACTGCAGCTAAATATTTTAATCCACAAGTTGATTTTATTTTAGATATTGGTGGTCAAGATATGAAATCAATTAAAATAGCTAATGAAGCAATTGCAGATATAACATTAAATGAAGCATGTTCAGCCGGATGTGGATCATTTATTGAAACTTTTGCGGTAAATTTAAATTTAGATATTAAAGACTTTGCTAAAACAGCATTAAGTTCAACATCACCAGTTGATTTAGGTTCAAGATGTACAGTATTTATGAATTCAAGAGTAAAACAAGCACAAAAAGAGTCGGCAACGATAGCTGATATTTCAGCAGGATTAGCATATGCGGTAGTTAAAAATGCTTTATATAAAGTCATTAAAATAACCGATTTTTCTAAATTAGGAAATAACATTGTAGTTCAAGGAGGAACTTTTTATAATGATGCTGTTTTAAGAGCATTTGAATTATTAACAAATAAAGAAGTTGTTCGCCCCAACATTGCGGGATTAATGGGAGCATTTGGTTGTGCTTTACTTGCCCAAGAAAATTATCAAAATCAGTTAAAGGAAGAAAATGCTTAAGTTAGAAGAAATTGAAAATTTAGAAATTAAAACAAAAAACAGTCGTTGTCGTCTTTGCTCAAATAACTGCCAGTTAAATATTTATAATTTTTCTGGTAAAAGATATATTAGTGGTAATCGTTGTGATCGTCCATTAAGAAAAAAACAAACAGGTCAGTATTTCAATATGTATAATTACAAGTATGAACGCTTATTTGATTATGTTCCTCTTGATGATCAGAGCGCAATTAGAGGACAAATCGGGATACCACGAATTTTAAATATGTATGAACATTATCCATTTTGGTTTACGTTATTTACGGAACTTAAATTTCAAGTTATTATTTCAGAACGTTCTTCAAAATTAACATACGAACGTGGAATGCAAACAATTCCTTCAGAAAGTCTTTGTTATCCGGCTAAATTAGCAAATGGTCATATTCAACAATTAATTGATGATGGAATTAAAACAATTTTTTATCCATCGGTATTGTATGAAAATAGTGATGAAAACTTAGGGAAAAAAGTAAAAAATGATACAAAATTTGCTTGTCCAATAATTACTTCTTATCCGGAGGTTATTAAGGCAAACATGGATAGTATTAAAAATGAGAATATTAATTTTATGCATCCATTTGTTTCATTTATTGATGAAAAAACAATGTATCAAAATTTGAAATTTCTTCAACAAGATTATCAAATAACAAGCCAAGAATTAAAATTAGCAATTAAGAAAGCATTTATGGAGTTAAATAAATATCAAGCTGATTTAGATGCCAAAACATTAGCTGTTTTAAATGAATTAAAAGTGAAAAAAGAAACGGGTATTGTAATTAGTGGACGTCCTTATCATTTAGATCCCGAAATTAATCATGGAATTGCTGATTTAGTAATTGCACAAGGTATGCATGTATTTAGTGAAGATACAATTGCTCGTTTAAATGATGAAGAGTTAAATTTACGAGTTATTGATCAATGGAAATATCATTCTCGTTTATACCAAGCGGCAAATGTAGTTGGTAAAAGTGATAATTTAGAGTTATTGCAATTAAATTCATTTGGTTGTGGAATTGATGCAATTACATCAGATCAAGTAAAAGAAATAATTGAACATTATCATAAGGTTTATACCGGAATCAAAATTGATGAAGGTGAAAATTTAGGAGCTGCCAAAATTCGAATTCGTTCGTTAAAAGCAACTTTGGATAAACGGCAAAAACTAATTAATGATCAAAGTTATCAATACGAACCAGTAAAAATTGATGGTGATATTAAAGATTATACATTAATAGCTCCACAAATGTCACCTTTTCATTTTGAATTTATTGAAACGGCAGCTCAAAGTGAAGGATTGAATGTTAGAATTTTACCAGAAGTTGATGCTAATGCAATTAATTATGGAATAAAATATGTTCATAATGACTCGTGTTATCCGGCAGTTGTTGTAATTGGACAAATGATTAAAGCATTGGCAGATATGGACTTAGAACGAGAAAAGGTAGCACTAATAATTACACAAACTGGTGGAGGATGTCGAGCAACAAATTATATTGCTTTATTAAGAAAAGCTCTTTATGAAGCAGGATATGAAAACATTCCAGTCTTATCACTGAATAATGGTAATGTTAAGGATGTTAATAATTTTAAAGTAAGTCCTAAGTTTATAACTAAGGCAGCAATTGGAGTATTATATGGAGATGCACTACTGCGTTGTGTTCACCGAATGCGTCCATATGAATTAGAAGCCGGAGCAACAAACAGATTACATGATAAATGGCGTAAAATCATTAAGCAAGAATTAAATGATGGTAAGTATTTTAAATATCGTAAAAACCTGCAAGTAATGATTAATGAGTTTGATAATTTAGCAATTAATGAGAGCTTAAAAAAACCACAAGT
This sequence comes from Mollicutes bacterium SLUWU-24, assembly GCA_049070185.1. GTDB lineage: Bacteria > Bacillota_I > Bacilli_A > UBA3375 > UBA3375 > CAZFWW01. The sequence continues at coordinate 506,616 of JBLYTW010000001.1, forward strand.
TGGAATAGTTGGAGAAATATTAGTAAAGTATCATCCAACAGCAAATAACCAACTTGTTGAATTACTAGAGAAAAATGGTGCGGAAGTAATAATTCCCGATTTTATTGATTTCTTTTTATATGGTTTAGAAGGACGTCGTTATGTTGCAAAAGATTTAGTGTATAATAAAAGTACAGTTATTAAAAATAAATTAGCAATTCAAGGATTAGAACGATATCGAAATATTTTAAAAAAATCAATGGCAAAAAGTCAGCATTTTGCAAGTGTACATGGAATAAAAGATACTGCTAAAAATGCTAATAAGCTATTATCACTTGCTAACCAAACAGGAGAAGGATGGTTTTTAACAGGGGAAATGGTTAATTTAATTGAAGATGGAGTTGATAATATTGTTTGTACCCAACCATTTGGTTGTCTTCCAAATCACATTATGGGAAAAGGGATGTTTAAAGCAATTCGTGAAAAATATCCTCAAGCTAATATTATTGCAATTGATTATGATCCAGGAGCTAGTGAAGTTAATCAAGAGTCCCGAATTATTTTAATGTTATCAGTGGCTAAAAAGAAATTAAACAAAGGAGTACAATGAAGAAAGAAAAAATAAGCGGAATCTTATTAATCCTCCTTGGATTAATAATGTTATTAAATGTTGTAGGAGTAACAAATATTACTATATTTTTTGCTGGGTGGTGGACATTTTTTATAATTATTCCATCATTATTTGGGATGATTAATGAACGTAAAAAGAGTTATTATGTATTTAGTTTTCTATTGGGGATAATATTATTAGCAGCAAGTCAAGATATTATTAGTTGGTTAAATGTATGGATTTATATAATAATTGATATTCTATTTGTAAAAGGAGGATCATTACTTATAAATAAGTAAAGTTTCAAAAAAATAACATAATTGAATAGTTTTCTTTTAAAGTTGTGGAAAAACAAAAGAAATTGATAAGTAAAAAAAGATTTTTTAGAAAAGTCGTGGTTTTTTGATCATGATTTTTTTAGGTGAAAATAAAAAAATGTTATAATCTATAAATGAGATATAGGCGAAAATTTAAGTGGAGGGAAGAAGAATAGGAGATTAATAATGGAAAAAAAGTGGTATCAAAAAACGTGGGTAATTGGATTATTTTTAATTTTCTTTGCCCCAGTTGGAATTTATTTAATGTATAAGCATACAAATTGGCAAAAAAATGTAAAATTGGTAATTGCAATATTTGCAGCATTATTTTTTATGGCAATGGTATTTGCAGATGAAGAAGCACCAATAATTGATTTAACAACTAATGATTATACAATTGAGCGTGGTAATGAGGTTAATAAAACAACAATAGTTAATGAATTAGTTACTGAAGTTTCAGACAATCGAAGTGAATTGAGTAAAACAGATATTAATGTTATTGGCTTAGATAAAATTAATGTAAACGAAATTGGAAAATATAATCTATTATTTGAAGTTACAGATGACGCTGGAAATGTTGCTTCAGAAGATGTTGTTTTAAATGTAGAGCCAAATGAGGCTGACAAAAAAGCTGAGGCCGAAAAAGCAGCTAAAGAAGAGGCTAAGAGAGAAAAAGAAGCCAAGGAACAAGCTGAGAAAGAAAAAAAGGAAAAAGAAAAAGAAGCCAAAGAACAAGCTGAGAAAGAAAAGGCACAAAAAGAGGCGGATAAAGTTGGATTAGAAGGAAAAAACGCTTTACTTAAGGCTGAACAATATGGAAATCGAATGAATATGTCTAAGGCAGGTATTTACGATCAATTAACTTCAGAATATGGTGAAGGTTTTGGAGCAGATGCAGCCCAATATGCAATTGATAATGCTGATATTGATTATAAAGAAAATGCTGTTAAAAAAGCTGAACAATATGGAAATCGGATGAATATGTCGGAAACAGGAATTTATGATCAGTTAATTTCTGAATACGGAGAGCAATTTACTCCTGAAGAAGCTCAGTATGCAATTGATAATATTGATATTGATTATAACCAAAATGCTTTGAAAAAAGCCCAAAGTTATTCAAGTTCAATGAATATGTCAAAATCAGCAATATATGATCAATTAATTTCTGATTATGGAGAGGGATTTACAGCTCAAGAAGCACAATATGCAATTGATAATTTAGAATAGATATTAATTAAATAATAAAACTAATAATTGATTTTGGGGTAATAACAATCTAAAGTTATAAATAAATTTTGTTAATTATTCGTTAAAAAAAATTTTAATATGAAACATATTATTACTTTTTGGGTAATTGTGGTAAAATAATTATGTATAGAAAAGGAGTATATATGAAACGTTTTAACAAAGATGTAGTTGGATTTGAAGGTAAAATAACAGAGGATAATTATTTATTACCAGGATTTAATCGTTATGGGTTTAGTCATATAAGTGAATTTAAGAAGACAAGAATCATTCAAAGAAATTTAAAGGTTCCAGTAGCAGAATTAGCTTATGGAGAACAAATTGATTTAACAAAAATCAATGTAACTGATTATCAAGGGCAAGAAATATCAGCAGCAGACTATTTTGCTGGTGTAAATACAGATGGTTTAATAATTATGAAAGATGATCAAGTAATTCACGAAGAATATAATGATTATTATAATGAAGAAAGTATTCATATTATGATGAGTGCAACAAAAAGTTTTGCCGGATTAATGCTTGTAAATGAAATTAAGCGTGGGAATGTATCAAGAGAAGATAAGTTATCAACTTATATTTCAGAATTAAAAACAAGTGGATTTGGTAATACAACAGTTGGACAATTACTTGATATGCAATTACGTTTAGATTTTTCAGAAAATTATGCTGATTTAGCAGCTGACATTTGGGAATATTCAATTGCAGCAGGATTAATGGCTGCACCAAAAGGATATACCGGAGTTTTTTCATTAAGAGAAGCTTTAAGTAAATTAGAATTGGCAGATGAAGAACAAAGTTTTTTATATACAACACCAATTACAGATGTTGTTAACTGGATTTTAGAGCGTGTTACAGGTAAATCATTCACAGAAAACTTACGTGAAAATTTATATAGTAAATATGGATTTGAACGTGATGGACAAATAATTGTTGATAAGTCAGGAGTTGAAGTTGCTTCTGGAGGACTTAATATTTCACTTCGTGATGCAGCACGTGTTGGTCAATTAATGGCACATAAAGGTGAATATAATGGATTTAAATTTTTAGAAGATGGTGTTGTTGATGATTTAGTAAATGCTGATGAATCATACAAAGAACGTTATCAATCAAGTTTACAAGCAAAACAACCTGGAAAAAGCAATTGGTATTATAAAGATCAAATTTGGGTTATGAACACAGAAAATCAAGATTTTGCTTTTATTGGTGTATATGGTCAAGTAATCTATGTAAATATTGCGAAAAATGTTGTTATCGTTAAACAAGGATCAAATAATGAAGCATCAGATGATAACTTAGGATATCAAGTAGCAATCATGCAACAATTAGCAGAACAAATATAAGATATTTAAAAGAGCAATTAATGCTCTTTTTTTTATTAATTGCTAATTTAGAAAAACATTTGACAATTTCTAATACTACTGTTATAATTGTATTGTGTAATGCATAGTAGTGCGGAGGTAAAGAAAATGAAAAAATATTTAATGATAATTGTTGGGGCTTTGAGTACTTTAATAATAACAGGAATTTTATTATTTCTAAGTATGATAACCAATATATTTGCAGTAACAATTGATACATCAAATATATTACCAATAATTAAAGTTGAAACATATCAATATGATAGTAATTTAAAAACGGATTATCAAAAAATTAGTTCTGATGCAAAGAATAATCTAGAGATTACTTATCAAGGTGAGCAAAAAGTTTATATTTGTGATAATGGTTTTGCAAAGAATAATCCATTTTGGAGTATTAAAGTTAATGAAGAAAAACAATTGGAGTTAATAAAAAAACAATCAGATATTAATTTTATTGTTGATCATGGGAGTTTTATTTTAAATGATAATTCTATTAGTCTTGATTTATCAGGTACAAAATATGAAAATGATTGTATGATTGTAGGTGGTGAAAATGAATAAACAAGAATATTTAACAAAATTAAGTAAGGAATTATATTTTTTTGAGGCAAATGAACGCCAACAAATTATTGATGAATTTGAAAGTTATATAATTGAAAAAATAAATGAAATTGGTGATGAAGAAAAAGCAATTGCAGCAATTGATGATCCGAAAAAAGTAGCTGCTGAATATGCGGAACAAGAAAATATTAAAATTAATACGTATAATAAATATTATGTTAATTCTAAAGAGAAAGTTGTAAAAACAACGGCTGAATCAGCAAGTAAAATTAAGAAACAAACAGAAAAATTTACAGATGAAACATTAAATAAGACGAAAAAAACAAAAGATAAATCAATTAAAGTAAATTCGTTTGAGGATTTAGGTATCAAAATAATAAAAAAAATAAAGCAAATATTATTATTATTAAAACAAATTGGCATTATTATCTTAATTATATTTTTAAGTTTTATAATTTTTATAAATGGTATGGCTATAATTGGTGAAATTATTGGAATTATTATGTTCATTGTATTATTTCAAATTCAAGTTGGTTGGAATTTAATTTTGATTGGTTCATTGTTTATATTAGCAATAGTCATTTTAACAATCAGTATTTTGAAAATCAATCTATTATTATTAAAAAAGTTAAAGGGATTATAATGAATCAACAATTTAAAAAAGGAATAATTGAAATTTGTGTTTTAAAGATTATAAATAAAGAAGACGTATATGGATATGAAATTGTTAAAAATTTATCATCAATTTTTGAAGTAAAAGAAAGTACAATTTATCCAATATTAAAACGTCTAAATAATGATGAGTTAATTACATCATATTTACAGGAATCAAAATCAGGACCGGCTCGAAAATATTATAAAATTACTGTTGCTGGTGAACAAATGTTAAAAGAAAAGATTAATGAATGGAATAATTTTAATAAAATAGTTTCAGAGTTTTTAAATGATTGATTATATGAATTGATGTTATATAATTGATTTATCAAAAGAATAATTATTAAGTAAAATGACTTTTTATGAAAAAATGTTATAAAAAGTTTCAACTTCAAAGCTTTTTATGTTAAAATACAGAGGTATAGAGAGATAAGGAGATAAAGTTATGAGTATTTTACAATTAGTAATTAGTATTTTAGTAATTATGGTTGTAGCATTTATAATTGCTATGATTATTCCAGGAATTGGAACAATCGTTAATATTATTGCTGTAATTTTAATTATTTTAAATATTGTTCAATTTTTCCGTTCAAAAAAGTAAGCGGTAAAATAAAGAGAGTAAGAATATATTATTTAAATAATATTAAAAAGTACCTGATTATCTAAAAATTAGGTGCTTTTGTAATTAATTATGTTATTTTTGCGATGTTAAGTTTTAAAGTGTTAGAATATTAATATGGAGGAAAAATGATAAAACATATAGTAGCAGTAAAATTAAAAGACCAATCAAAAGTTAAAGAATTAACTGACTTATTTGGAGAATTAAAAACAAAGATTAAGGTTATTAAAAAACTTGAATGTGAGCAAAATATTTATTTAAAACGTGAAACAAATTATGATGTTATTTATAATGTGTATTTTGAATCGATTACCGAAATGGAATCTTATTTAGTTGATGAAAATCATTTAAAAGTAGCTGGTAGATTACAAAATGAATTTGCTGAGAATTTAGCTATTATTGATGTTGAATGCTAATCTTTAAAAATAAAATTTAATATTAAAATCTTCACAAAAAAAACAAAATATTTTCATTTTCACTTTTCTTCAAAGTGCTACACTAGGTTTGTAACACAAAGGAGGAAAAGTTATGACAAAGTTAAGTAAAAGAATATTTTTATTTGTAACAATTTTTATGATGTCACTTACAGCATTTGCACCATCAATTAGTGCTGCTGAAGTTTCAACATATAGTCAAGGATTTGGTAATGGTATTAATGAAAATCAAATGAATACAGGATTTTTCAAAGATGCTATTTATCCTTTAGAAGGTGATTTTGATGCAGCAACGTATGCAGGTCATGTTGGTGCCGGTGCTCTTGATTTAACTAAAGGGTGGTCAACATATGGTCAACCAATTTATGCTGTTAAAGATGGAACGGTTACGACTGCTCAAAGAGGATGTGATGATAATGGTTACATCGGAAATAGTTGTAATGGTGGATATGGTAATAATGTTGTAATTGATCATGGACAAGGATACCAAACACAATACGCACATATGCGTCCAGGTAGTATGACAGTAAATCAAGGACAACAAGTTAAAAAAGGTGATGTTATTGGTTATATTGGAACAAGCGGAAATACAAGTGGTCCACACTTACACTTCGAAGTAAGAAAAAATGGGCAATCAATGCCAGTTAAAAATCATTTCTATATTCCAAACATTAATTTTGTAAGTTAAAAATAAAAGGAAATAGAAAAACATGCTTAAATGCATGTTTTTTCTATGTTTAAACAAAGTAGAGAAATTAAATAAAAGACATGCTATTGGGTTGTTGTATGATAAAGTTTAAATCGTTAAAATTAATTAAATTGTAACAAAATAATAATTAGAAGAAATCTAAAAAAGAATAAATAGAAAATTATTGAAAATAAAAAAAATAAATTAAAAATCATAAATAATAGTTATGTTATAATAATATTTGAAAAAGGAGAAAATATGAATTATGAAGAATTTAATAAAAAAGCGGTTTTAGGAATAATAGAAGATACAGATATAATTGCTGTGGAAAGTGAAATGAGTCCTACAGAAAGTTTACAATATAATAACTGGTATAAAGAAAATTCAAAAAACGGTGCTATTGCATGGATATTATGGTTTTTTGCTGGAGGATTTGGAGCACAAATGTTATATGTTGGATTGGATAAAAAATACTCTAAAGGTTTATTCATCTTTACTATGATTATATTAGGTTTATCATATATAACAGCAGGAATAAGTTTGATTTTATTACCTATAAGTTGGATCTGGTCTGCAATATTAATAAATACTTGGATTAAAGAAGCAAATAAACAGGCGAAAATAGATGCAATAAGATTAATATATGCAACAAGAAAATAATTTTATAATAGTATCAATAAGTTATTTTATAAGTTATTTTATAACAATATTAAGAATATTTTGGAATGTACCTCTATTTTATAATATTACAGATTTTATGTGGTTTTTTGGAACAGGTTTATTAATAGTAAGTATATTAGGAGTAAATAAAAAAATATTAATTTACTTATTGTTTTTTTGTATAGGAGAAGAATTTTTGCAATTATTAATACCAAGTTATATGAATTATGATAATAATATATTGTCTTTGTTTTTTTCAGGAACATTTGACTTAAAAGATATTTTAGCCTATATATTGTCATATATAAGTATAATAATATATTTAAAAATGATAAACAAGAATTCTTTAAAATAAAATATATGAAATATTTGAACTTACACTAATTATTAATGGGGAAAAGTCCATGCTTAAATGCATGAATTTTTTTTGGTTTCAATAAATCCAATTTTTTTAAGAATTAAAAAACATTTAAATTCAGTTTTTATTTTCAAAACGTGGTATATTATTATTATATGGGAGGAATATGTTTATATTAGCTTTTAATACAATGGCAGCACTATTTGTGTGTATTGCGATTGGATATTTTGGAGTTAAAAAAGGATTTATTAAAGAAAATGATATTGATGGATTAAATAGTTTGATATTAAATATAACTTTACCGAGTATGATGATAGCAGCATTTAATATTGAATTTACTCCGGCAATTCAAAAAATAATACCAGAAATGTTTTTATATGGAATTTTATACAATTTATTTTTATTAGCAATGATTTTATTTATTGTTAAATTTATTAAAGTTAAGAAAGACACGAAGAAAATATTAGTAACAGGTTTTTTCATAACTAATGCTGGGTTTATCGGGATACCATTAGTTGCTTCAGTACTAGGAGCTACCGCTTTATTGTATGCAACATTATTATCAATACCACTTAATGTCTTTACATTTACACTTGGTATATATATAATGCAACCTGAAGGAGAAAATCATATTTCGGTAAAGAAATTATTAACGACGCCATCGATGGTTGGAATTTGGATTGGTTTATTTATTTTAATATCACAATTAGTAGTACCATTTACGTTTGAAACAAATGGACATATTACAAGACTACCATCATTCTTAAGTCAAACTGTTTCAATGGTAGGAGCAATAACGGCTCCATTAGCAATGATTATTGTAGGTGCAGGATTAAGTCATACTAATTTTAAAAAAGTATTTTCAGATTATCGTTTGCATATTTATTCTTTTTTAAAGTTAATAGTAGCACCAATTATTGGTTATTTAATTTTTGGGCTATTTGTTGAAGATAAATCAATTTTAAGTATTATTGTATTATTTATTGGTTTACCAACAGCAACAATTGTAGCAATTATTGCTGAGCAATTTAAACAAGATTATGTATATGCATCAGAAATAGTTTTAGTTACAACGTTGTATTCTTTAATTACAATACCAATTATATTTAAGATTTTTACTTAAAATAAATTAAGCAATAACTATGATTTATATTTAAAATAGCAAAAGACACATGAAGTTTTATTTCATGTGTCTTTTGTTATAGATATAAGTGTAAGTGCTTATCAATTTATTTAATCTAGTTTTATTGCACAGTGTAAAAATATGTTAGTCAAATTAATAAATTTGTAGGAAGTTTTATTGGAACGCCACAAATGAATTTCCTTAATGCTGAAATTGTCGAAAATGAATTGATTATCGGTGAAGAATTGAGATTAAACTTAGATGACGGTTTAAGTAAAAAATTAAATAATATTAAAAATGTGATAGTTGGTATTCGTCCAGAAAATGCAAGACAAGAACGACTAATTCTAGAAACATATCCGGAGAAAATCATTAAGAAAAAAATAATTAATATTGAAAAAATGGGAAGTGAAAATCATGTATATATTGATTTTCTAGGAGTAGAATTTGTAATTAAAGCAAATAGTCAACAAGAGATGAAAGTAGGAGATGAAATCGAATTTATTCTTGATCTTAATAAATGTCATTTCTTTGATGTAGATACAGAAAAGCGAATATTTTAAAATAAAAAAACTGATTTTGGTTAAGACCAGAATCATTTTTTTATGTTTAATATAATTTAAATAAAAAATTATTTCTATAATAATATTTAATTATATTTTAATATTTAAATTAAAGTTTGTCCATTTATAACAATTATTTGAATTTGTTCTTCGTTAGTAAGCAAACCTTTCCGTTTGTGTTATAATTTCCATGTCAATATATTATTGACAAAAGAAAGGACGGTTTTTAAATGAAAAAATTAATATTTTTATTAGCATTAGTCATACTAGTGTCGCCAGTATTTGCAGGAGCAAAGTGGACATATGGTTATACGAGTAAAAGAGGATTATTTTCTGATTATTATTCTACCTATGGCTTTCATGCTGCCAAAGTAAAAGATCTCCGTGATGGAAGTTATGAATTTGAATCAACAACAAAAAGTGGTAAAAAAGTATATACAGACACTCCATCATCATCGAGATGGAAAGGACAATTTTCGCGTTATGAATAAATTGTAAGTAAAGTTTAATGGGAAATAAGTAAAAATAACGGATTATCATAATTGATAAAATTAGGAGTTAGATGAAAGGATTAAACAAAATACTGATTATTATATTAGGTTTATTTGGAATTATATCAGCAGTCCAATATTATGAAGTACATCAATTTGATGATATTTTGAATTTTTCGGAACAAGTGAATATATCATTTAAAAATGAAATGAATATTGAAAAGGATATTGAGGAACTATTTAAAAATGCAAAAGATTATGACGTGGGTGTATTTAGAATGGAATACAAAAAAGATGTAAATAATCGAAGTTATTATAATGTATACGTTAATGATGTAAATAAAGCAAAAGAATTTAGTCAAAAACTATATACAAAAAATAATGTCTACATGATTAAAAGTGCTAAGGAATTAATTAATAATGAAGAGGCAACGGGTCAATATTATATATATGGGAAATCAAGTGAAGCACGGAAAAAATACCAAGAAACTTTAAATAAGCAAAAGGATTTAAAAGTATCAACTGTTGATAGTGGGAAAATTGAATCAACTACCATTTTCCAGATGTATAAAGGAGTTATTTTATTTTTAGTAATAATTCTTTTAATCTTAAATATGTTAATTATTACAACTAATCAAAAAGAATATGCAATCTATAAAATGAATGGTTATTCACCAAGTAAAGTAATAATTAAAAATATGAAAAGGAAAATTAGCGAAATATTTTTAATTATTTTACTTTTAATACTAATAACATTTATATGGATAGTTTATTATCAATATCCACAGGATATAATGGTTGATGTGTTTAAATTTGAAGCGATAGTTATTATGATAATAGTTATGGTTATTGGAATTACCCAAGCATATATCTTTAAGTTAAATAATAATTTATTAGCTTTGAAAAATAAAACTAAAGATGGTTTTATTGATGTAATTTATTTTTTATTAAAATGTATATTACAATTATCAATTGTAATAATTTTAATCGGATTTATAATGAATGCTCAAAATCTAACAAAGTATTTAGCGGATTACAAGCTATGGAAAGATACAAGTAATATTGCTTATACTAGACTGTATGACACAGTAGAAGCCAATGAAGATATTGAAGTATTTATGAAATCATTGTCAAATCTGTACTTGGATATTGAAAAAAATTTACAAGCTGAATTAATTGATGCTAGTTCGTATCAAATGTTAAAAAATGATCCATTTTGTAAAGATAACTATTTTAGTAGTGAATGTGCAGGGATAACGGTTAACCAAAATTATATTAAAAATAATAAGCAATTTTCAAATTATATTAATGAAAATTCAAATCTTAAGAATATTGTATTTGTTCCGGAAAAATACCGAGAGCATGAAGCCGAGATTATCAAAGAATACCAAGAATATTTTTATCTTAATAATAATAATCTCATTGATGAGTTTGACGAAAATTATTCAAAAGAGCAAATGAATCAAGAAAAAGTAAATATTATCTGGACTAAAGATATATCAATATTTACCCGAAATCCAGATATATCATCAAATGGGATTATAACAAATCCAATAGTTGTAGTAAGTAATAAGATGACTGGTAATAATTTACTAAATTCTTTTTCTCAGGGTGAAATTTATTTTAAAGTTAAAGATGCAAATAATCCCTATAATACATTAAAAGAATATACTAAAAAGTATGATTTAGAAAATGAAATAAAAACAACTCCTACGGTATTTAGTCGATATGCTCAGAATATTCAAAAATACAAAAAGGAAGTAGTTGAAGCATTTATGAAAATAATTTTATTATTATTTACATATGCAATTTTAATAATGAATAACATCGTAATATTCTATGAGAAGAATAAAAAGTTGTATTCAATTAAAAAAATGTTTGGTTACAGGTCATTAAAAATATATTCCAAATATTTTACGGAAATTGGCTATTCTTGGATTGGTTCATTAATCATGTATTTCTTTGGAACAAAGATGCAATTAATTCCGAAGGAAAATGTGAAGGTGTTATTAATTTTAATCGGATTATCGTTTGTGATTGAAATCTTGATATCAGTGATTTATTTCCGAATTTTAGAAAATAAAAATATTATAAAAGTCTTGAAGGAGGGTTAATGATAGTAGCAACCGAAAATTTAACAAAAAAATATAAAGGAAAAAATGTATTTTCAAATTTGAATTTAGAAATTAAAAGTGGTCAATTTGTAACAATATTTGGACCAAGTGGTTGTGGTAAGTCAACAATTTTAAATATAATTGGCTTACTTGATAATAAATATGAAGGAGATATATTTGTTTGTAATGAGAAAAATCCGAAGATAAATGGACGAATTGGCAGGCAATTACTTCGGGATAAAATAGCATATATTTTTCAAAATTTTGCTTTAATTGATAATAAAGATGTAGTTGAAAATTTAATGATTGCATTAGAATTTGAAAAATTAAGTAAAAAAGAAAAAATCATGAAAATTGAAGCTGTTTTAATAAAAGTAGGTTTAGAAGATATGGGTCAGAAAAAGATTTATCAATTAAGCGGTGGACAACAACAACGAGTGGCAATTGCCAGAACAATGTTGAAAAATTGTGAGATAATCTTGGCTGATGAGCCAACCGGAAGTTTAGATGAAGAAACTAGAGATGATATTATTAAAATACTGCAATCATTACAAAGTGAAGGAAAAACGATTATTGTTGTTTCACATGATCCGAAATTTAAAGAGTATAGTGATAAAATCTATCAATTATAATTATTTTGCCATCGCGTTAATTGTAATTGTAATTATTTTAATGGTGACAAAATACCAATTATATATTGTAAGTGGCGACTCGATGGAACCAACACTATATAGTTATCAAATAGTACTAGGAGATAAGAAGGTTGAAAATTTCGAAGTAAATGATATTGTTGTAGTAAACAGTGGAAACGATAAATACATTAAAAGGATTGCTGCTGTAAAGGGAATGACAATAGCGTGTAGTGATAATAAATTAATTATAAATGAAGTTATTCGATCTAAGTATTATTGTAATGGAGTTTATAAGTTGAAATTAACCAATAATGAATATTATGTATTAGGAGATAATGCTGAGATTAGCAAAGATAGTAGAGATTTTGGACTTGTAAAAAATAAAGATATTGAAGCGAAGATAAAAGGAGCATAAAATGAAAAAAATAATTTACTTAATAGCAGTAGTAACAATCGTGTTTGTTGGATTTACCGGATATAAAAGCTATCAAAAAAGTACCCAAAAAGGGATAACGCTTGACAATAAAGGAGCAACATCAGGTAAAGGTGAGGCTACTAATTCAGTAGACAGTGGAGATTTAACTCCTGAAGAAATTGAAAATAATAAAAAACAAGATGAAGAATATTTAAAAAATGGTGATGGTGATCAAGGCGAAGAAGGCATTGAAAAGTAAAGAAGAGTTTAAATAATTTAAATATCAATAAATAAAAGAACACAAAACAAAATGTTTTGTGTTCTTTTTAAGAATATAAAGAGTAAAGAGATAAATAAGCTAAAAATTAAAGAAAACACTTGCGATTGTTATATAATTTTAAAATTATAGCCAACTTGTTAAATTAAGTAAAAAGTAACCAGTGGTGATAAAGAAATTTGCAATTACATTATTTTCTCCCCAGCCTGTAGGATCAATATAATAACCAATACCAATAATTATTGGTGCTAATAAATGAACGATAGTTAAAGTTAATAAAATCCAAATAGTATATGTAAGGATTTTGTTTTTTCTAGAATAATTTATCAAAAATAAGATTATAATTAAAGTAACTATTATAAGTAGCATAAGAACCTCCTGATATAGTATACCATAATCAAAGTATGAAAAATTCAAAAGATTATTTTGAGTAAAGTGTTATTATTGTTCAATAAAAAATAAAAGAAAATAGCAAAACATTACAAATAGTACCAAAGTGATAAGTGTAAGTATTAAAGATGTGAAAAAGTCAAATGTTTTGAAAGGGTAAAAGAGTGGGATAAAGTAAAAATAATTGGTGGAAGTTGGAATAAATGTTGGTTTATATTCGTAAGTTGAGTTTTGTATTAGAGTTCTTAAACTAGTTACTTTCGGAGTACAAGCTTACCAATGAAATATTATTTAATTAAAAATAAAAATATAAAAAAGATTACGTAAATTCTTCTATAATTTTTACTCGAGAATCAATAAATCACAAATCTAATAATTACTAATATTAATTAAATATTTGTTATAATATCAATTAAGAGTTAGAGGAGGAATTGTGATTGGGAAATTTAAAAGCTATATTGAAAAAAATAATAAAAAATATGATATAGATAATTTATTAAGTATGGATGAATTATTAGCAATCATCGATGAAAATATCAAATTGGAAAAGGAACCAGAAAGTTTAAGGGTAGGAAGTAATTATGAAATTATAAATAAATCACTCTATTATCATATAAGTAAAAATGTTCACAGAGATGTGAAAAAATTAATTAGTCAGAAGCTTACTGCTTATGCAACCAAAGATGAATTAGAAAATGTAAGTTACAATGAAATGGTAAATAGATATACGAGTGATAATTTAGATTTAAGTGGATATACAGAACTTGGTGGTAATCATGAAGAATTAACTGAAATGGTTATTACAAATTTAATTGTTGAATTACCAAAACTGTCATCATCAGAAATTTATGATTTATTGATAAGAAATAATTTAAATATATTTCTTAAACCTTCAGAAAAAGTTAAACGATTAATTAAATCATCAGTATCAGTTAAAGTATATACTAAATTGATTGAAAATCACAATGAAGATGCGATGATATTTTTAATTAATATTAATGATAGCGAATTTATTAAATTTATTAAAAAAGTTATTAAGGGAAAATATTCGCAGCTTTCAATATGTTATTGTCAAGTTGCAGCTATTTTAAAAAGTACTAATGATAAGTTGAAGCAAGAAATTATTAATTATTTGATTAATAATAATGATCAATATGTTTTAATAGCTTATGAAGAATATGAATTAAATCCAACAAAAATGATTGGAAACTCCAAAGCAGTAATGATTGAATGTTGTCAATACTTTTTGGAGAAAAATGATTTTACAAATAAACAATATTTAGAATATTTAGAGCAAAAAAATCATGTTCATTTTAATGCTACATATTTTAAAAATATGCTTGAAATACTTACAGATCCTTTGTATTATCAAAAAGTTGAAAATTTAAGAACTTGTACTAGTTTAAATATTTTAAATTATAATCAATTTATTAAAGCTAAAAATCCAAGAGTATTAGCGGAAATTTTACAATTAGTAGAGGAGGGTGATACACTTGAACGTAAATTAAATTTAGAAATTCAGACGTATCAAGAAATTATTAATGATGATGAGTTGAATCAGTTTTTTCAAAAACTTATTGATATTTACCTTAGTAAAAAGTATTATTTAAATCAGGACATGGTTCATGATTTATTGAAGATTCCTTGGTTTATACATTTAATAACTGAGTCAGATAGCGTATATGCTTTAAATCAATTCAAAGCTTTATTAAGTGAAGGAAAAGAATATATAATTAAGGTTTTAAATCAGGCAGAAAATCCAATTGATTTATGTTATTTGCAATTACTTGAAATTGAAATAATCATTCCTCAAATTGAATCAAAGATTATTCCCTCATCTGTGCCTTTAGCAAAATTGATTGAAACAAATGATAGAATTGTAACTGCTGATAATATTGAACAAATGGCAGCAAAGTATAATTTTAGTTTTTTAAAATATGCTAGTTTAGTTGCTCCCGAAAAACAATATGATTTTTACCAACAAGAACTTAAAAAGGGTGAAGATGTAACTTATGAACTACAATTTATTATTAAATATAATGATTTATTATCAGATAAAGAATTAATGGAATATGTTAAAAAACAAAAGAAGATACTAATATATCAATTGTTAAATAAGGGTATGAGTAATGACCTTAATAATGTTTATTGGTTAAATACCCGCGATTTTAAACAGAGATTGCAATTGTTGAAACGTCTGAAAACTATTGATAAATACTTTGAAAAGTCGCTTCGAGAAGTAATGAAAGATGATTATTGTAATTTTGAAGTTTTTGTTGCCTATTTATATCAAACAGCAAATATATTAATTGATGAAGAATTAATTAACTTATTTCAGGCGACCATTGGTTTAAAATCAAAGCACCTGTATGTACGTCGTTTGTTTTTACTAAAGCTTTTATCTAAAGATAAACAAATAATATTATTAAAACAATCATTAAACACTAAAAATGTAAACAATCTTGAAAATACTTTGAAATTAATTGAAGGTTTAGGATTAAATGGTGAAGTATTTAAAGCAGAATTATTTGAAATTCGCGGGATTAATCGTACAATAACAACATATGTTGATGCGTTAATAACGGAGAAAACAACAAACTTAATTACATTTGATGATCTGATTAAAAATACAAAACCACTTAAATTAAGTAGTAAGGAAACTATATTAAAGCAAATAGAACTTCCTGAAGATTTGATTATTGAATTTTGGACGACAGTTTATCAACATTTAGAAAAAATTACTGAACGTACTAAAACAGATGTAATTATGGATACTAATGGATTAAAAGGTAATGATATTGATGAAGGGGAATTTACAGAATTATTTGAATTTACTGAACAATTTATAAAAAAAAAAAAGATTTCATCTAAACAAATAGTAACGCTTGCAGAATTGCCTACAAGAAATAAATTATACCAAACACTTAAAGAAAATACTCAACACTACTTTATATACTGGAATTTTATTATTCCATTAATCTTTAAATATGGGACAATTTGCCATCCAACAAAAGATGATTTGATTTTTAAAATAACTAGATGTGCACATAATCTGAGTATGAGATGTAGAGATATAATTATTACTAAAGAAATCGATTATTCTGAATATAATCAAAATACTAATTTGGAGTTAATTACTACGATAGTTAAAATACTTGAGAAAAATTCATGTGATATGATGGAGGACTATCAATTAACAATTATATTAGATCGATTGGTTGATAGTTATTTACGTATTGAATTTAGTAATGGAAATTTAACAATTAAGGAAATTGTTAATATTTATAATACAAGTAAGCTAGATATTTTTATTGATGATTCAAGAGACGCTACCGAAGCTGATCGTGAATATAATCAACTTTTTCAAACAGAAATTATTAAATTGTTATTAATTGATATTAATATAATTGAATATACATCAAAGAAACTGACAGTGAGAATGGCACAGCTAAGAAAATATCGGGTAATTGGTAGTGAAAATCTAGCAATATTATTAAAGGCTTCAAAAATTGATAAAGGACTTAAAAATTCGTGGTTAAAAGAAACAATTAAAAATGTACAAATTCCTGAATCTGAAAGTAATGAAGTGTTCAATAATAATATAAAACCTTTAGGACTAACAAAAGAAGAATTAATTGATGTTGCAATAACAAACAAAGAATTGATTCCTCAGATTTCAAATTATTTAAAGATGCCATTATTAGAATCAGCAATTTACTTTTTAGATATTACGGAGATTTATCATAGTGGTAAAGAGGCAAGACAAAAAATTGCTAAATACTCAAATATATCGTGTGAAGAATTGGAAAAAGGATATGTAGACCGAGATTGGTATCAAATTATTTATCGAGAATTAGGACCAAAATTATTTCTTGAATTGCGTCAAAGAATTTATAATAATCGTAATGCAAAAATTTTTGATGCTTTAACGGGGAAAATAAGTAAAAGAGAAGCATTAAGAAAAATTAATGATAGTCGAAATAAAGATATGTTAGTAGCATATAGTTTAATTAAGCCGGGAAAAGATGCCGATAAAGATTTAGTTCAGCGAATGAAAAATTATCGGAAGTTTATTAAAGAAAGTAAACAATTCGGTGCTCAACGTCGGACAAACGAAAAAGAACTTGTTCAAATAGCAATTAAAAATTTAGCAGGAACTTTTAACTTTGGCGATGAAAACTTGTTTATGCTTTATACCTTTGATTTAGAAATGAAACAAAATCAAGAATTATTTACTGGAATCCAAATTGAGGATTATTTAATTAAACTTGAACATCATCAAGGGAAATTAAAGTTAAGTTATGAGCGTAATGGGAAAAAACTTAAAAGTAAACCACAAAAAATTAAAAAGAAAATTCAAGTATATGATGATGTAGTCAAAGACTTGCAAGCAGCTTATAAGCAATTAAAAGATAGTTTTGAAAAAATGATGGTTAATCAAGTATTTATTAGTCAAGATGGATTTAAAACATATGCTAATAATCAAGTTTTAAAGGGATTTTTACAAAATTTAATTTATGAAACGGAAAAGGAACAATTTGTGTTATATAAAGATAATAAGTTCTATGATGATGATTTAAATGAAGTTGAGTTTTCTGGAGCATTGAAAATTGCTCATCCACTTAATATTATTAAGGCGGAAAAATATTTCAAATGGAAAGAAGTTATTTTACAGCAACAAATTACTCAACCGTTTAAACAATTATTTCGTGAGACTTATTTTAAAAATAATGATGAAATTAATGATACAAAAACATATCGATATTCTTCATACTTAATTAAACTTAAAATGGCAATTACTTTATTACAAAGTGTTGATTGGAAAGTTGATTATGATTCAATCTTCAAATTATATTCACATGCTAAAACTCGTGTTGAAATGTGGATATATAATCCATATATGTATATGGAAGGTGAAGATGAAAATTGCTTTGAAGAAATTAGATTTATTGATACTGAAACTAATCTACCGCAAAAAATTGAAAATGTTGATGATATAATCTTTTCGGAAATTATGCGTGATTTTGACATGGCAGTATCAACAGCTCATATTGGTGAGGAAAATAAAGAACTCGGGTTAAGTACAGTTGATATTCGTAAAGATATTCTGAAAGTGAATCAAAAGTTATTTAAATTAGATAATATTACGATTGATAAGCATCGTGTATATATTAAAGGTCATTTAGGTAATTATTTAGTTAATTTAAAAAGTGGAGATGCTCAAAAAGAAGGAAGTGGTGTATTGATGCTATTTCCAGTAAATGTAAAACGAAATAAAGATGTTTATTTACCATTTATTGATAAAAATGGAAAGACACAAGAAATAATGTCATTAATTATCCTTTTAGCTCGTGATAATATGATTAAAGATCAAGGAGTATTAGATGAAATCAAAAGGTGAGATTACAGTAAAAATAATTGAAAAACAAATTAGTGATACAACAAATCTAAACTCAACAGAAATAAAACTGCCTGCAACTATTGAAGTACTAAAGGATTTAATTTGCGAATTAGTTTTATTTGAAATAAAACGTCATGAAGCTTATAATAATTTTACAATAAATTCAGAAGAAGAATTACGTGCGGGAATTAAATTAGGAAAAGTAGGTGGAAGTGTTGATAAACATTATTATAAATCAGTAAATAAACAAAAAGCAATCGAAACGGCATTAATTGCTTTTGAACATCAAGATTACTATGTATTTATTGATCAACATGAAGTAACCAAATTAACAAGTAAGGTTAATCTAGTCACGGGAAGTGAAATTATATTGATTAATAACGTTCGTTTTAAAGGACGTTATTAATTTAGAAAAGGAACGTAAATTGTTGGGATAACTCATTATTTATGTGAGAAGAAGAAGCTGAAACTACAAAATAATATTGAAAGAAATTATCAAATGTTTTTTAATAATCATGCTGAATACTTTGTGAAGTTGATAATCTATTAGAAGAAAAATGGCAAAATAAATTGGGATTAGATATTGGCTTAGTATGTCTGATAATGTTAAGGTATTTGGTAAATTAAGTGAGAATAAAAAAATTATTTGCTTATTTAAAGTTGGTAGCAAATTGGAAACAATAATACACAATGTTGAAAGTAATGAGATAGTATATGCTTATTTCAATGGTAATTTGAAAGTATTTTAAAAATAAAATAATTATAATGCTTGATAAAAAGCGATAGAAATTAAGCTGTAATATTTATATAGTATTATTACGAAAAAAGATACCACCACAAATAGAAAATAGTTTATGTAAATAATTATAGTAGATATTCGAAAGGGATTTAATCCTTTTCGAATATTTTTTCATTCTGGTTTTTATTTGATTTGCCATAAAACTTTAATTAGTTGCAATTATAATATTATGTCTAAATATCGGAAGGGTATTTTCTTATGAAAAAGCAAAAAGCTTATACATTAGATTTGAAACTAAAGATTTTCAACCAGAAATTATGAGAAAAGTTCATAAGGCAAGGCTTATGTTTTGTTGTTATTAGTGTTTTTTGTTACTAATTTAAAAAAAGAAATTGATTTTAGTAATTCTAAATCAATTTGATGCTATAATATTTATAATAAGATAAAGGTTAATATTTTAACTATATAATTTAGTTGATATTAAAATTCTTGAGTTAATAAAATTAGTGAAGTTGTTGATGAGTAAATTTGGTCGAATTCAAAATTTAAGTTATCACTTAAAGTTGCTGAGGAAAGCGATTCAAAAGAATTATTACGAACTCCTGATTCTGTTTATATTAAAAAAACCGGACGTGGTTATTTAAAAGTAAGTACTAATAAATTATACGAATTATTTAAAAGTGGTTATTCAGGTACTGAATATGGTAATGATGAAAGTACACAGGTTGATAATCGTCTTTATTTGATTGATGAAGTTGGTCAAAGACAATTATTGAATCAAGAAGAGGATAGTGAAGAATTGGAAGTAAAAGAATCAATTACAAAACTAGATGCCGTTTTAAAGGCAATTAAAGATGTATACGTTGAAAATGAATTCATTGAAATTCCGAAACCATGGCTTGCACCATTACCAGATTTTTCGGCAGCTAATTATGATGAAAAGACTTCGGCAGCGTTGGATGTAAAAGTTACATTAGGGTTAATTGATATACCAAATCAACAAAGTCAAATAAATTACGAAATAGATCTTATTAATAATGGAGAATTTGCTATTTTCGCAACTCAACAATCGGGAAAACAAGTATTATTTTAACGATGGTTTTAAAATCAACCAATAAAAATAATTCAAGTAATTTAAAATTATTTATTTTTTATTTAGGAAATAGTGGATTGAACCATTTGACAGATTTAAAACACACAGTTGAATATATAACGTTAAATGATGAATTATAACTAGTTGTTTTAATGAATTGTCGGGGAATTGGTGTCGTAATTAAGATAATCCAGAATTAAATGATCTAGATATCCGTACAGAAGAATAGCAGAAGCATGATAAAATAAGTAATATAGTGCGTGGTACATTAGATGTTAGCAGGTATAGCTCTTGTATTTCCCCTAGCTGCAACTGTTAGTGTTGCTGCAGCTGGTATAAATGGAGTCCTTTATAGTGCAGAAGGAGAATATACTTCAGCAGCATTTTCCTTCTTTAGTGCTACTCCAGTCTTTGCTGTTTCTGGTTGGGTCAGTAAAGAAGGGGTCAAAGTTTTAAATAAGGTAAATAATATAACATCAAAAATAAAGTTCCCGACTGGAGCAGTTGATGAAGTGGGGAACACGCTTTCAAAATCAATGGAATCATGGCATAATAGTGGAAAAATAACAACAAAATATGATAATATGTCATGGAATCAGATTAAAGTAGCAAATCAAACCTATGATAATGCTATAGAGATAACCGTTAAACCACTTGTTGGAACTTTATCTTCTTTATCTAGTGGAAATTATACCGCTATTGATAGTATGGATATATTTTTGGGATTGCCAATATCAACAATTAATATCATGTTATCAAATTTTAAATAATGAAAGGACTAAAATGAAAAATCCATTAACAAAAATATATTTAAATAATATTGAAAGAAATTTTAAAAAGGATAGTGATCCAAAAGATCCGTACCAATGGGAGGATTTTAAAGCTGATTTTTTAAAAAATACGGGACATGATTTTGATCAATTAAAAAATGGAAGCTTGATTAAGGCTCAATATTTATGTGAGAAGAATAAGTTAAAACTACAAAATAATATTGAAAGAAATTATCAAATGTTTTTTAATGATCGTGCTGAATACTTTGACGAAGATGATAATCTACTAGAAGAAAAATGGCAAAATAAAGTAGAAGCGGTAAATAGAGAAATTGAAGCTAAGGATGGTGTGGATTATATTAATAGTTTTAAAAATGATTTTAATAATACAGCAAACTCAATAAAAGGTGAGATAGATAATGAATTAACATCATTATTTTCGGAATTATCAACATATCAAAGTCCAATTACGGTTTATAGAGATGAAAGAAATAAAAGAATTAACATCTTAATAATAGATTATACGTACGATTATTATGATGGTATTGATCTTCGGGTACGTGGACAAGCTGATGTACTAACAATAAATGAGAAATATTGGCCAAAAGATAAATATTCAGAATTAGAAAAAATAGTTAACTATTATTCAAAGAATAAACTGGCAAAAGGTAAATTATATGTCGATGAAATTGAAAATTTTCCTTTTGCTGTGGGAACAGAAAAATGGGTAAAACATTATTTTGAAAAGTTAGATACTGAGCAATTAGAAAAGTATAAAGATTATAATTTCTATATTAATTTTACAATTTTCTCACCAATAACCGGATGCAGTGAGGGACTTAAATGTAATCATTTTGTAAGTGGGAAAATCAATTGGGATTAGATATTGACTTAACACAGCAATTCTTAAATAATGAAAGGAGAAAATGAAAAATCCATTAACAAAAATATTTTTAAATAATATTGAAAGAAATTTTAAAAAGGATAGTAATCCAAAAGATCCGTACCAATGGAAGGATTTTAAAGCTGATTTTTTAAAAAATACGGGACATGATTTTGATCAATTAAAAAATGGAAGCTTGATTAAGGCTCAATATTTATGTGAGAAGAATAAGCTAAAACTACAAAATAATATTGAAAGAAATTATCAAATGTTTTTTAATAATCGTGCTGAATACTTTGATGAAGATGGTAATTTGCTAGAAGAAAAATGGCAGAATAAAGTAGAAGCGGTAAATAGAGAAATAGAAGAAAAGGATAGTATAGATTATATTAGTAGTTTTAAAAATGAGTTCAATAATACTAAATATCCAATTAAAGGTGAAATAGATAAAGAATTAACAACATTATTTTTAGAATTATCAACATATCAAAGTCCAATTATCGTTTATAGGGATGAAAGAAGGAAAAAGATTAATATATTAATAACAGATTATACGTATGATTATTATAATGGTGATGATTTTCTAATACGTGGACGAGCTGATGTAATAACAATAAATGAAAAATATTGGCCTAGAGATAAGTATTCAGAATTGGAAAAAGTAATTAACTATTATTCAAAAAATAAACTAGCAGAAGGAAAATTATATGTTGATGAAATTGAAAATTTTCCTTTTGCTATGGGAACAGAAAAATGGGTAAAACATTATTTTGAAAGATTAGATAATGATCAATTAGAAGAGTATAAAGAATATGATTTTTATATTAATTTTTCAATTTTCTCACCAATAACTGGATTTAGTAAAGGAATTATGTGTAATCATTTTGTCAATGGTAAAATAAATTGGGATAAATATTGACTTTGCATAGTAAATCTTAAATAATGAAAGGAGAAAATGAAAAATCCATTAACAAAAATATTTTTAAATAATATTGAAAGAAATTTTAAAAAGAATAGTGATCCAAAAGATCCGTACCAATGGGAGGATTTTAAAGCTGATTTTTTAAAAAATACGGGACATGATTTTGATCAATTAAAAAATGGAAGTTTAATTAAAGCTCAATATTTATGTGAGAAGAATAAGTTAAAACTACAAAATAATATTGAAAGAAATTATCAAATGTTTTTTAATGATCGTGCTGAATACTTTGATGAAGATGGCAATTTGCTAGAAGAAAAATGGAAGAATAAAGTAGAAGCGGTAAATAGAGAAATAGAAGAAAAAAAATATTGATCGTATAACTAACTTTAAAATAAAATTTAATGATACAAAAGATCCAATAAAAGGTGAAATAGATAATGAATTAACAGCATTATTTTCAGAATTATCAACATATCAAAGTCCAATTACGGTTTATAGAGATGAAAGAAGGAAAAAGATTAATATCTTAATAATAGATTATACATATAATTATTATAATAGCGATGATTTGATGTTGCGCGGTCAATGTGATCTAATAACAATAAATGAAAAATATTGGCCAAAAGATAAAAATATCGAATTGGAAGAAATAGTTAATTATTATTCAAAAAATAAACTAGAAAAAGGTAAATTATATGTTGATGAAATTGAAAATTTTCCTTTTGCTATGGGAACAGAAAAATGGGTAAAATATTACTTTGAAAGATTAAATACTAATCAATTAGATAAATATAAAGAATATAATTTTTGTATTAATTTTACAATTTTCTCACCAATAACGGCATGTTGTGATGGACTTATGTTTGATCATTTTGTAAATGGAAAAATAAATTGGGATTAGATATTGATTTGGCATAGTAAATCTTAAATAAAGAAAGGAGAAAAATGAAAAATCCACTAACAAAAATATTTTTAAATAATATTGAAAGAAACTTTAAAAAGGATAGTGATCCAAAAGATCCGTACCAATGGGAGGATTTTAAAGATGATTTTTTAAAAAATACGGGACATGATTTTGATCAATTAAAAAATGGAAGCTTTATTAAGGCTCAATATTTATGTGAGAAGAATAAGCTAAAACTACAAAATAATATTGAAAGAAATTATCAAATGTTTTATAAAGAGCGTGCTGAATATTTTGATGAAGAAGGTATGTTACTAGAAGAAAAATGGCGAAATAAAGTAGAAGAACGTAATAAAGAAATTGAAAAAAATAAAAATATTGATTACATAACTAATTTTAAAAATCATTTTAAAAAAGTAAATAGGGAAATAAAAGGAGAAATAGATAATGAATTAACAGCATTATTTTCGGAATTATCAACATATCAAAGTCCAATTACGGTTTATAGAGATGAAAGAAGGAAAAAGATTAATATTTTAATAACAGATTATACATATGATTATTATCAAACAGATGATATGTTTATCATTGGATTGGGTGAATTAATAACAATAAATGATAAGTATTGGCCAAAAGATAAATATTTAGAGTTAGAAGAAATAAACAAATATTTTTCGGAAAATAAACTTGCTGAAGGGGAAGTTTATTTAGAGAAACTTGACAAAATTCCTTACGCAATGGGGACTGAAAAATGGGTAAAGCATTATTTTGAAAGATTAGATACTAATCAATTAAATAAATATAAAGAATATGATTTTTGTATTAATTTTTCAATTTTCTCACCAATAACTGGAATAACTGGAACAGTTATGTTTAAACACTTTGTCAATGGCAAAATAAATTGGGATTAGATATTGATTTGGCATAGCAAATATTAATGTGCTAATAATTAAATAAAGAAAGGAGAAAAATGAGTAGTTACGACCATTATAAACATCATATTTCGAAATTTGAAAATGAAATTAATGATCTTATATCATTAGTAAAGCGATACCAAAGTAATCAATTTAGTAGTGAAAATTTATCTGGGTCAGAAAAAGCAAGTGAGTTACAAACAACAATAGGTAAATTAATAAAAAATCTAGAAGACTTAAAAGAAGAATGTGAAGCAGCTAAAAATAATTTAGAAAGAGATTAGGAAGGATAGGTATGAAGTTTAATTATGAAGAAATGGATTTTTTAATAAGTGATATAGAAGAACAAAGCAAAGATTTTGATGAAATAATTGAATATTTAGAGGAAGTAGAGAAATTAATTAATCAAAATTCAACTAATGGATTTTTAGAGAATATAGAAATAAATGAGATGATTTCGACAATAAAAGACTTTCAGGAAGAACAATTAGAAGATTTTAAAGATCATATTGCAGCGATTCAAAAAGCATTACAAGAGGCAGATAAAGAAATGGCAAATAATATAAAATAAAAGGAGTAATAATGGAAAAATTTTATCCAAATGGAACAATAGTAGCGGTTAAAAACCCAGAAACAAATGAAGAAATTTTCGTTATGATTTTTGGTAGGTTATTTAAACATGAAAATATTAAAGGAATAATTGATTATGTAGGATTTGTTCATCCTTTTGGTTTTCAAGGAATGGATAATGTAGTTTATTTTAATGAAAATCAAATTGAAAAAGTTATATTTATGGGATACCAAGATTTATTAGAAAGTGAATATGTTGAATTTTTAAAAATTAAATTAGCAGAAAAATTTGAAAATTAATCAAATATAATAAACAAAGTAAAGGCGGACAAAAATTTTAATTTTGTCCACTTTTACTGATAATATTAAATTAAAAATACTAATCTTTTTAAAAAGTTATTCGTAATTATTAAGTAATTTGTGACAATACTAATTTCATCCCAACCACTAGAATCAATATAATAGACAATACTAATAAGTAATGCTGATAATAAATTGATAATTGTTAAAGCTAATAAAAGTAAAATAACATATTTAATAATTTTATTTTGAATGATTTAATAAATGTAATATTATAGTTGAAGCAATAAGTATTAGTTACAGATAAACTTTTAAAAACACTATAACAAAAATTAATGACAATTTAAAAATGTTAAAATGATTAGAAAAAACATAGTTTTTTAAATTAAAACTTTAAAAAAACGTACTTTTTGATAAGTATAAGTCGGGAATTAAGATTAAAACGAAATTTATGACTATTGCATTATATTATTTTCAACTATGTAATTTTTATATTTAATGCAATATATTTTGGAATGTATTTAATGTGTATTGTCAAGTAATTTTGTTACAAATTTTACATAGAGTATCTGTATTCAACAGGACTTTGATAATTTAACTTTGAATGGACACGGATATTATTGTACCAACGTATAAAATTATCTACATCGTGACTCAAATGGTAGGTGATGTTGGAGGATTTCTTGGACATGTAATTGGATTTTTCGGAGGTGGTCCAGCAACTGTATGGCAGTAGGAGCAGCTGGCAGTCTAAAAGGAGAAGAAATGTTTGAATCTGGATTTACCTATATAAGGGAAGATATAAAGAGTGGAGCAAGTCATATATACAATGATATGAAATTAGAATCAGAAGAGGCAATTAGAGATTGGAAAATTGATATAAAGCAGTATGAAAAACTAAAGAAGGACTACTTAAAAAATAATGATATTACTAAACTAAATGAATATAATGAAAGACTTCTGAAAATATATGAAAGGGATGATTATTGTGGGAAAATTAAAAATTAAAAATTTAGATAAAAGACCTCCTCAAAGAAAAAAAATCCAAAATAATAATGCGAAAATTATGCTGGGTTTTGCTTTGAATGGTTTTTTAATTCAGATTCCATTGGTTTTAATACTAGGAAATACAATTTATGCATCAATTATTACTATTATCTATATTAATTGTAATAATTATTAAAAAAAATAGTAATATGATAAAGAATCATCGAATAACAATTAATTCATTTATTTTTATAGCAATGTTATCTTTAATAGCTCCTTATATAAAAATATTACCTCTTATTATTCTAATAGTTTGGTTAGTAATGTGTATATTTATTACCCCTAAAATATACGATAAATTATAGAAAATAAAGAAAATGTAAAGAATTTATATATGTTTTTCTTATGTCTAGAACATTACTTCTACTAGGTAAATGGGAAGGGGATATATCGAAGAATTTAGTTTTAATATGGGCTGTGATATGTTTATATTTTGTAAAAAACTATATAATAGATTGTAAATATTGAAATTGTAGGTGTATAGTAATAAACAATAATATGGGAGGCGATAGGAGCATGCGAAAGCTTATTCGGATTATATGTATAATAATATCTATAGTAATTGTAATGGTGGTAATATATAATAATAATTTGACAATAGAACAAAAAATTGGGAGTAATCAAATCAATGTCCTAGGATTTGAAAAAAGAGATGTATCTGATTTGCAGAGATATGCTATTCAAGAAGGATTTGAATATGTTGAACATGATGCAGGTTATCAATTTAGTAATTTTCTACGTAAAGAGTACAATGAAGAAAATAGTATATGTACTGAATATAAAGAAAGTATAGTATATGATGGTTCACCAAATAAAATAGAGTACACTTGTGAATCTAGAGATACATTATATATATATGTTTATGATTTTGAATCGAATTCATGGTATACAAATGAAAATTATACTGAATATGAACGAGATTTTTACTTTAAAGATTATGGTAATCAGATAGATACACCAAGTAAAGAGCAAGAAGTATTTGATAAAGAATTTAAATATATACACGAAAAAATAAAAAATGGTGTAAAAGAACTTGAAGATAACGGTAATGAAAATTAATAAATAATAAAGTAGAAGGTTCGTTTGAATCTTCTTTTTAACAAATATATGAAGAAAAAGACTTAGTTAAACAATGCTTAACTAAGTCTTTTAAAATGGTGCGGATGAAGGGAGTCGAACCCCCACGCCCGAAGGCGCTAGATCCTAAGTCTAGTGCGTCTGCCAATTCCGCCACATCCGCGCACATATAGTATTATAACACATATTTTTATTTTGTGTTTTAAAATATAATCTTTTAATATTAAGTATTTTAATTTTGTAGATTTATTAATATGCTATAATATATGGGATTTTAAGGAGGAGAATTATGACTAAATTAGATAAAATGGTTAAAATTATGGGGATGTTACCAAATGTAACTTTAGAATATCCATTTGATTTTGTTACAAAAGTATTTAAGGTTAATGGTAGAATTTTCGCGATTTGTGCAACTGATGATTCTTTTATTAGTTTAAAAAATACTCCTTTGGCTAATGAAGTATTAAGAGATGTGTTTGCAGAAGTAACACCTGGTTATCATTTGAATAAACAACATTGGAATAGTTGGGATGTAACAACTGATTTAAAACTAGAAATTTTATTAGAACAAATTGAAATATCATACAATTTAATTGTTTCTAATTTTCCAATGAAAATTCAACGAGAAATGTTTGGAAAAAGGAATAAAGATGATTTAATTAAATTGCTTGATATTGAATTAATAAAGTTATTTATGGAGGAAAATGTTAAATAATTATCGTGAAAACTTAAAATATGTATTTCAACGACCAACCTTAAACGGAATTAATGGGGAGTTTGAAAAACGATCGGCTCATCCTTTGGAATTATTTTTTGATTTAGTATTTGTAATAGCTTTGGCTAATATTGCTCTACAATTAGAACATGTTTCCTCAATATCAATTATAACGGCATTATTATTATATGTAACAGTATATAGTGTTTGGTATTCAATTACGGAATATAGTGTTATGTTTACAAGTTCAAAAACTAATTACTTTTCGCGATTAATGATTTTCTTAGTAATGATACCAATGGTTTTCATGACCGGAATTACAGAATTAACCAATAATTTAGAAATTCGCTTACTTGTCTTATCTTTAGTATCATCACGATTGTTAATGGGATTTATTTGGCGTGATGCGG
Organism: Mollicutes bacterium SLUWU-24; assembly: GCA_049070185.1. Taxonomy (GTDB): domain Bacteria; phylum Bacillota_I; class Bacilli_A; order UBA3375; family UBA3375; genus CAZFWW01. The sequence continues at coordinate 535,849 of JBLYTW010000001.1, forward strand.
TTGTCAACGCCCCTTTAAATAATATATCATTAAGTAAAGTATATATTGTAGTCGCTAAATACTTAATTTTATCGGGATGTTTATTTATAATTCCATTAATTATTCCAAAGTTACTAATTCCAATATTGTTAATAAATTTATTTATTGAAGCAATCATCATGCCCTTGCATCGTAAGAAAATTACCAAAACATTATATTTTAAAGTACCAATGGATGAAGAATTACTGATAGAACGTTATTTATTATTTGTTATAATTGTTTTTGGTGAAGGGATAGTTCAAGCGATTGGAACAACTGATTTAAGTTATGGAATTGAAGGGATGTTATCACCATTATTATTGTTTTCAATTGCCTTTTTCTTTTATATTCGAGTGTATGAAGAATTCATGTTTATTGATTGCTTAGAAGAAAAAGAAAAGAATTATAACCATTTTATTTTAAATTTCTTTTTATTGTTCCTCTTTACAATTCTCGGATCATTACCTGATATAATTCATGAATATAACTACTTACCTATGCAATATAAAGTATTATTATTTGGTTTACTTCAATATATAGTGATTAGTCATATGCATTTAAATATAAAAGTATTAAAGAATAATAATAAAGTTGCTAAGGATTTCTATATTCTAGATTTAATTACTTTAATTATCATGGGAATAATTTCGCTAGGTGTCTTTTTTATTAATCAAATAAATGGATTATATTTATTAGTACTAATCTTTTTTATTTTCCATGTGGTTGCTGTTCCCTTGCGTGCTCATATTATTGATCAAGTTAAATTAGATTAAAAAGTTCTGATATTAAATTATCAGGACTTTTTAAATTGCTATAATAGGATAAAGGTGGAGAAATGGATAAAATTAAAAAATAAACGTTTGTATTTGATTTAGATGGAACAATTTGTTTTGATGGACAAAGGATTAATAATGAGATAAAATTAGCAATTAAGCAATTAATTACAGATGGAAATCAAGTAATATTTGCATCAGCACGACCAATTCGTGATATTATGCCATTAATAATAGCAGATTCAATCTTAAAAGAGATTGATTTAATTGGTGGTAATGGATCAATTGTTAGAAAGAATAACAAGATAACAAATCAGGAAATAGTAAGAGAAGATGTTAGAGTAATAAAAAGGATTGCTGATGAACAAGGTTGGCATGTATTAATTGATGGACCGTGGAATTATCATTATAATGGTATCGAAGATAATAAATTAATAAAGCAAGTGGATCAATTACAATTAGCTAAAAATATTAGTATTGAAGATTTAGAATCAATTATCAAAATTGTAGTTATATATCAGAAAAACGATGATGTAAAAGCAATCGTTAGAGAAATTACTAAAAAATATCAAGTTAATAATTATGAACAAGAATGTTTATTAGATATAATTCCGAGTAATATGAATAAATATCAAGCACTTGTTAACGAATTTAAAATAACTAATTACATTGCCTTTGGTAATGATGTTAATGATTTAGAATTATTAACTAATGCCCAAAGTGGTTTTTGTGTTGGTAAGGAAATAACAGGGATAAATATTATGAATATCGAACCAAATCAAGTAGATAAAGTGATAAAGTCTTTTAAAAATTAGGTCATCGCCTTTGTGTAAAAAATATTTACATAAAATTAAAAAGTTAAAAAAGATTGAATGAAATTAACCGAAAATAACCAATAAAGTAAAAATAGTGTAAAATTTATTAATAAAAAAGAACAAGTGAAAAATATTTCACTTGTTTTTCTTTTAAAAAAGTAAGTGAAATAAGTGGAATGAGAGCGAAAAAAATTCCTAGTCGCAAATTATTGGTCTTTTTGATACTTTAAAAAGAAATTAGTTTTGCTTTATTTGTGGTAAACTAGAAACATCGAAAAAGGAGTATTAATGGAATTGAATGCAAAACGTTTAACTGATAGCGTTGAAGATATTTTAGCGTCTTCAAATCAGGACTTAACACAAGAAAATGCAAATACTGATGGTTCTTCACCAATGGGGATGATGGGTCTTTTTGCTTCAGAATTATCAAAGGAGTATAGCCGTAGTTTGCTAAATAAAGACGTACTAGAAGCGTTTGATGCTGGGTATTTACATATCCATGATTTTGATTATTATGCAACTGGGACAACAACATGTTCGCAAATCCCATTAGGGGATATTTTAAAGCGTGGTTTTCGTGTTGGTGAATGTTTTATGCGTCCACCAAAATCGATTGGAAGTGCAATGGCGTTGGCATCAATTGTGATTCAATCAAATCAAAATCAACAACATGGTGGACAAAGTTATCCAAACTGGGATTTTGATTTAGCACCATACGTAGAAATGACTTATAATAATAATAAGGAACAATTATCAGAAATGTTACCACATTTATCAGAAGAAGAATTAGACTATGCGGCAATGAAACGTACAGAAGTTGATACTTTTCAGGCAGCAGAAGCATTTGTTCATAATGCAAATAGTATGCTTTGTCGTAATGGGATGCAAGTTCCATTTGTCTCAATTAACTTTGGATTAGATTGTAGTAAATTTGGACGAATAGTTTCGGAGCAAACATTAAAAGCCCAAATTGCAGGTCTTGGTGATGGGGCAACCCCTTTATTTCCGATTTTAGTATTTAAAGTTAAAACAGGAGTTAACTTTGCACCAGAAGATCCAAATTATGATTTATATCGTTTAGGTTTAGAATGTCTATCTAAGCGTTTATTCCCAAATTTTCAATTTGTAGATACACCATTTAATAGCGTTGGTTTTAAATTAGATGATCCTCGTACGCATATAGCAACAATGGGATGTCGTACTCGTGTATTTAGTAATGTAAATGGAGAACAAACAGTAGTTGGGCGTGGTAACAACTCATTCTCAACATTGAATTTACCAATGTTAGCGATGTTAAGTAAAGGGGATAAAGAATTATTCTTTGAAAATTTAGATAAATATATTGATTTGGCAGTTGTTCAATTAGAAGATCGTTTAGCTTATCAAAAAGATCGTTTAAAAGCTTCATTTAAATTTTTATATGGAGAAAAAGTTTGGCAAACACCAGAAGAATATGATTTGGAAGGTAAAGTTGGTGAAATTTTAAATCAAGGAACACAAAGTGTTGGTTTTGTTGGACTTGCCGAGGCGTTAATTATTTTAAATGATAAACATCATGGTGAAAGTGCTGAGTCGCAAAAATTAGGTTTAGAAATTATTTCACACATGCGTAAACGTATGGATGAATATGCTGAAAAGCTAGGGCAAAATTATTCGTTATTAGCAACACCGGCAGAAAGTTATGCTGGTAAAGCATATAAAAAATTTATTGATATGTATGGAGAGGTTGAACGAGTAACGGATAAAGAATTCTTTACTAATTCAAATCACGTACCAGTTGATTTTGAAATAAGTGTTCAAGATAAAATTGCAATTGAAGCACCATATCATGCTTTAACAAATGCAGGGCATATTGCATATGTTGAATTAGATGGAGCAGCGGCTAAGAATGTTGATGCACTAGATGATGTTGTTAAACTGATGGCTAAACATGATATTGGATATGGTTCGATTAATCACCCAGTAGATCGTTGTAAAGATTGTGGATTTGTGGCGGTTATTGATGATGAATGTCCAAAGTGTAAAAGTAAGCGTATTTCGAGAATTCGTCGAATTACAGGATATATTGTTGGAGATATGGAAAAGTGGAATACAGCGAAGAAAAAAGAAGAACAAAGACGAGTGAAACATAATGGAAAAGCTTAATGTAAATGCAATTATTCATGATTCAATCGTGGACGGTCCCGGAATTAGGACCGTTATTTTTTTTCAAGGATGTAAACATCATTGTCCGGGGTGTCATAATCCCAAGACGTGGTCGTTTGCCCCTTGTAATTTAATGAGTGAGGATGAAATAATTGCCGCCGTAAAAAAAGCTAATTTTTCGCAAAAAATAACACTTTCTGGTGGTGATCCATTGGCACAAAATATCAATGGATTAACACGTAAATTAAAGGAAGAAGGGTTCGACATTTGGTTATATACAGGCTATACATATGAAGAAGTACAACAGTTAAATCCGGAAATATTAACACTAATTGATGTGTTAGTTGATGGACGTTTTGAGTTAGAAAATAAAGACTTAAGTCTGCAGTTTCGTGGGAGTAGTAATCAAAAAATACATGATTTAAAAACAGGTAAATTATTATAATTTATCTGTTTTTTTTATCAAAAATATTCAGAGTAATAAAGAAAATATGGTGTTAAATTGCAAGTTTAATGGATGAATTTAGGGAAAAGTTAAATGAAAAATCCATAAAATATATAGTATACAATTAAGAAAAAATAAGTTTGAAAAAATAAATGTGGTTATGAACTAAATAACCACATTTATTTAATATATAAAAAACATGAATTTCTCACTAAAATTAGTATACAAAAAAGTATATTACAATAATATAAGTTAGTATACAGAAAAGTATACATAATCTTTTGGCATAAGTATACGAAAAAGTAGACAAAACAAAAGAATTTGTTATAATAATAGTATACAAAGGAGTATACATGAACTATAAACAGTTAGCTAATGATATTGCAATCGATAATGAAATTGTTGAAGAAATTAATTTGAAATATAGTTTGTCGGAAGTTGATTGGTTGAAAATATATCAACAATATATAAATTTTCCAGTTTTAAAAAATAATCTTGGTTATAATTATGTTGCTAATGAAATGATGGTTAATTTTCAAATTGTTGCCCTAAAAAAGAATATTTCCCAGGTTGAAGGAATATTACCTAATATTCATGAGTTATGGAATACTAATAACAATCAATTAAATATAAATTTGGTATACAAAGAAAATGGTAATGATATTACTGATTTGTCCGATTATAAAGATCAATATAAGCTAAATTATGAAGAGGCATTAACTTTTATAAGTAATGAAGAAATATCGGTATTTAACATAACTAAATTGTGGCAAATTTTAGGGCAGAAAATAATTGATTTTCATCCGGTTCAAGGAGCATTGATGTATCGGGCAGTTGATTTGGAAATTTATAATCACCATCAACGATTACTGACGCCATGTATAACGTCTGAACAAATTACCAAACAAATTGAAGCATTAGTTAAATTGTGTACATTTAAAAATGAACGTGATGAATATGCTAATTTATTAATTGCTACTTTAATTAAAATTCATTTATTAAAACTTGCACCTTTTTATCGCTTTAATGAACAATTAGCAGATTTAGTTGCTTTATGGTTTTTACAAAAGCAAAAATATAAATTTTATTATTTTCCAACAAATTATCTTTTAAGTTTTAATTCGCAACTACTTAGTCGAGCAATTTGTGATAATCGTTTTAGTTATCGGGAGCAAGATATTAGTTTGTTAATGAGTGGGATGTTAGAAGTAATTAATAACTATTTAACAGCTTATATTTATATTAAGAATGCTAGTGATATTTTAGTTAGTGATTTAGATATTTTAACTAATCGTGAACGTGATTATTTGTTTATTATTTTGACTAGTCATTTTCGTACTGATTACTTTAATTGGGAAATGCTTAATGATGAATTAGCAAAACTTGGAGCACAAACAACAAAGGCGGGAGTTTTAAAAATTTTAAATCGTTTAGAACAAAAAAGAATTATTTCAAGTACAATGGTTCAACGAAGTAAAATGTTTAAAATCAATAGTTAACTATGGTATAATAGCCATGAGAGTATGAAAATACAGAGTAAGGGGAAGTATATATGTTTAAAGTAAAACTAATAACGTTAAAAACATTAGCAGCGGCACTAGAAAAAATGGGTCGCGGTACAAGTGCAATTGGGATGTTAGATCAAAAAATGCACTTTAATATTGTTGATGATTTAGATTTGAGTCAAACAAAAGTTATTTTTGTAATGGGAACAAATGGTAAAACAACAAGTGCAAATTTAATTAGTGATATTATTGCTAGTCAAAGTCCAGTTGTTAATAATCGTGAAGGGGCAAATTTAGTAAATGGGATTTTAACAACATTAATTAAAAATACGACAATGAATAAAAAATTAACAAGTGATGTGTTAGTATTGGAAGTTGATGAAAAAACCTTAAAACACGTTGTTAAGTTTATTGAACCGGATGAGGTGTTGATTACCAATTTCTTTAGGGATCAATTGGATCGTTATGGGGAGATTGATACAATTGTAGCTGAAATTATCGAAACCCTTGGAAAAACTAATGCACGAATTCACTTAAATGCAAATGATCCTTTAAATGTTGCCAAGTTTATGACAATTGATAATGAAAAAGTCTATTTTGCGATTGGTAAACATGATCATGTTGTATATGAACAAAATAAAATCGTGGAATTGAAGTATTGTCCAAAGTGTAAGACAAAACTTCATTATAATTTTTACCATTATGCGCATATTGGTGATTATAGTTGTATTAATTGTGATTTCACGATGAATCCAGCGCAAACAAATTTAATGCTTGATTATCAAAATAAAAAAATTATAATTGACGATAAAGAAATTAGTTTAAATGTTAGTGAATACCCAATTTATTATTTTTATAATTTATTAGGAGCAATTTCGATTGTTAAGGCTGTTGGTTTTGAATATGAACAAGCAATTAAAGATATCTTTGCTAACTTTGTTTTCCCACGTGGACGTAGTCAACACTTCCATTTATCAAATAAAGATATTTATTTCAATTTAACGAAAAATGTTGTGGGGATGGAAGAGAGTTTAGAATATATGCTTAAATATTATCAAAATAACAAATTTGATTTATGTATTGCTTTTAATGACAATCATGCCGATGGTTTAGATGTATCTTGGATTTGGGATGCAAATATGGGAGTTGTTAAAGAACAGGTTGATAATATTTATATTGTCGGTGAACGTCGTTATGATATGGCTTTACGTTTTGAATATGAAGGATTTACAAATATTAACGTTTTAGATGAAATTGAAAGTGGTGTTCAAACAGCTTTAAATGCTGATGGACAACATTTAGCAATTATTACAAACTATACACCACTTGTAAAAGTGGATAATGAAATACAGAAATGGGTGAGTCAACATGATAACAATTAGTGATATGAATGGACAAATGGAAGCAGTCATTGCTTTAGATGGAGCAGAGTTGGTAAGTGTAAAAAGCAATGCTTATGAATATATGTGGCAAGCAAATGCCAAATATTGGGGGCGAACAGCTCCAGTATTATTTCCATTTGTTGGTCGTTTAAATCAAGATAAATATACATATGAGAATCAAGAGTACCCAATGGGTCAACATGGATTTGCTCGTGATATGCGCTTTACAGTTAAAAGCCATGAGCAAACGAAAGCTGTTTTAAGTTTAAAAAGTGATGAGTCAACATTAAAACGTTATCCATTTGCTTTTGAACTATTAATTAGTTATGAAATTATTAATAAAGATTTAAAAATTGGTTATGAAATTCGCAATAAAGATGATAAGCGAATGTATTATCAAATTGGTGGTCATCCAGCTTTTAATTTGGATCCAAATCACCAATATACAATTACATTAACGGGTAAACAAGATTTTTATACCCTTCAAGGTGCTTACATTGATCAGTTACAAGCTGATGTACCAACAACATATCCGGTTGATGTACCAACGTTTGCTAATGGGGCTTTAATTTTCAAACCACAAACAACAGAAAATAAAATCACATTATTAGAAGATGGAGAACCATATATTGAAATGGAATATAATGATTTTGGTTTAATGGGAGTTTGGACTCCTGAAGGACAAAATGCTCCGTTTTTATGTTTAGAACCATGGAATGGAGTTGCTGATTTTGCTAATCGTCAAGAATTTGATTTAGAAAATAAAGATTATATTAATCAATTAGCAGCAAATGAAACGACAAAAATGGCTTATACAATTAGTTTTAAATAAATTTTTGCATAAGTTTTTGATAAAATAAAATTATAATAATTATATTAAAAGGAGAGAATATGAATAATCCAATCGCAACAATTAATTTAAAAGGTAAAGGAGAAATGAAATTTGAATTGTTCTTAGATACACCAATTTCAACAGCAAATTTTATTTCCCTTGCTGAATCAGGTTTTTATAATGGTTTAAATTTCCATCGTGTAATTCCTGGTTTTGTCGCTCAGGGAGGATGTCCTCAAGGGACAGGAACTGGAGGACCTGGTTATACTATTGATGGGGAATTTGCTAATAATGGTTTTGAAAATCCGCACTTACATGAACAAGGGGTCTTATCATGGGCACGTAGTATGGCGAGAAATTCTGCTGGAAGTCAGTTTTTCATTACCCTTGCCCCAACTCCGTTTTTAGATGGAGAGTATGCAGTATTTGGAAAAATTATTGAAGGTGAAGAATTTTTAACAATGTTTGAGCAAATTGGAAGTAATTCTGGTCATCCAAGTGAAAATGTTATTATTGAATCAATTAAAATTGATCGTAATAATTGTGAAATTCCAGAATTAGTAAAAGTAGAAAGATAAGTTTTAATGTTATTAATAATAATTGTTTTTGTGATTGTAGCGGTGTATTTAATAACTGAAATTGAAATTCGTGTAACAAAAAATCGTGATTTACAACGTCTACATCAAAAAATGCAGCGTGAACAATTACTTGAACAAATAATGTTAGTTTTACAATATCAAGAGCAACCACTTAATTATATTAAAAGTCATGTTGCTCTTGATCCACTTTTAATTGCTAAGATTTTAAATTTTCGGCATTTAAATGATCCACTTTTGATATATCAAGAATTAACTAAACCAGATTATCAAAAGTTTAATACAGAACAAATAAGAAAACAACAGCAAATTAAAAAGAAATACCAGAAAATTTTAATAATTAGTTTAATCATAATTTTTAGTAGTTATTTTTGGTTATAGGAGGAAGTATGAATATTATTGGTGATGAATTAATCGATTTGATTGATGGTAAACAATGTTTAGTATCTCGTAATATTACGCATAATTTACAAGCAATTAAATGGATGTATCGTGAAGAACCAATTGGTGAATTTGATTCAGGATGGCGAATTTTTGCTGATCAAGATACAGAAGAATTCATTAATACAAGTGGAAATATCATTCCCTTAGAATTTAATGTATTAGCAAATCTAAATCCTCGTGTAGTAGAAGTATATAATGCTCCAGTAGGTGCTGATTTTGAAATTATCAATGACATGTTTATTGATGAAGATGGTCAAAATGTTGGTTTGAAGTTTCTTGAACCATTTAAAGCCGGAACAGTAATTCGCGTTAATGATGAAGATTTAACAATTAAAGAATATAAAGAGGGACATTATCTTTTAGATAATGAAGGAGAAATTCGTCATCCTGATATTAATTTAATTGTAGCTGAAACAAAAAATATATTTGGTTAAAAAGACATTTAATGTCTTTTTTTTATTAAATGTTTATATTTGGATTAAGTAAAGCGTTTTATCTAGTCAATAAAAATAAATTTTAATTTTTAAAATTTAAAAATATGCTACAATATTAGCAAAGGGAAATAAATTTTAATTTTTAAAATTTAAAAAAGGGAGATTAAATGACAGATTATCAAACGGCAATTATGGAATTGAAAGCGCAAAAAGATGCCGTAATTTTAGCGCACTATTATCAACGTGATGAAATTCAAGAAGTTGCTGATTATATTGGTGATTCACTTTACTTATCACAAGTAGCTAAAAAATTAGATAATAAATTATTAATTTTTTGTGGTGTACACTTTATGGCTGAAACAGCGAAAATATTATCGCCAGAAAAAAAGGTTTTATTGCCAGATTTAGATGCGGGTTGTCCAATGGCTGATATGGTTAATGACCAAGCGTTACGTGATTATAAAGAACAAAACCCAGAAGCAAAAATTATTTGCTATGTAAATTCAACAGCAGCAGTTAAAGCACTTAGTGATGTTTGTGTAACAAGTACTAATGCGAAGAAAATTGCTCAAAATTTTGTTGGTGAAAAATTATTATATGTACCTGATCAAAATTTAGGTAATTATTTAAATGAACAAATACCAGGTTTAAATATGGATTTATGGCCAGGTCATTGTTGTATTCATAATAATTTAAAAGTTAAACAAGTAGATGAATTAAAAGCAGCACATCCAGAGGCAGAAGTTGTTATTCATCCCGAAGCAAATCCGGATGTTGTGAAGATGGCTGATTTTGTTGGAAGTACAAAAGCGTTACTTGATTATGTAACAGCTAGTGAGCAAAAAGAGTTTATTGTTGGAACTGAACGTGGGATTTTATACGCAATGCGTAAGCAAAATCCCGATAAGCAATTTTATTTATTAACTGAGCGTTTAACATGTCGAACAATGAAATTAACAACAATTGATAAAGTATATGATGTTTTAAAAAATGAAACTAATGAAATTATTGTTGAACCAGAAATTGCAAAAAAAGCATATAAAGCTCTTGATTTAATGTTGGAGTTAAGCTAATGTACGATGTAGTAATAATTGGTTCAGGTTTAGCTGCTTGTACAACAGCACTTAATATTGAGCCAACAAAAAAAGTGTTAATGTTAACTAAAGGCGAAATTACTGCTTGTAATTCATATCATGCTCAAGGCGGAATTGCGGTAACAATGAGTAGTGATCTCAATAAAATTAATGAACATATTGCTGATACTTATAAAACAGGAGCTAATGTCGGTAATTTACAAACAATTAGTGAGTTAGTTTGTAAATCGCAATTAGCAATTAACTTTTTAGAAACTCAAGGGGTTGAATTTGATCGTAATGCTAAAGAACAATATCACTTTACGCGTGAAGGTGGACATAATGATTTTCGTATTTTACATGCTGGCGGTGATTATAGTGGTAAAGTTATTATGGAAAATCTAATTGAACAAGTCCAAAAACAAAGTAATATTACAGTTTACGAACATGCCCAAGCATTATACTTTAAAGACAAACAATTAGTATATAGTCAACAAGAAGAGTTATATACAATTACTAGTGATGCTTTTGTTATTGCTACTGGTGGAATTGGTAGTGCTTTTTTAACAACAACAAGTGTTGATGAAAATCGTGGAGATTTTATTACTCTTGCACAAAGTGCTAACTTAGAATTAGAAAATTTACACTTTCAACAATTTCATCCAACGGTATATTATCCCAAAGCAGGTCAAGAAATCTTTTTACTTTCCGAAGCATTACGGGGTGAAGGTGCAATTTTACGTAATAGTTTAGGTGAAGAATTTATGCCAAAGTACCATGAAATGAGTAATTTAGCACCAAGAGATGTAGTATCACGAGCAATTTTAAGTGAAACAAAACGTTTAGATGATGAATGTGTTTATTTGGATTTCCGTAGTCAAAATTCTGAATTTTTAACTGATCGTTTTCCACTAGTTGTTAAATACTGTCAAGAAGTTGGTTTAGATTTAGCTAATGATTTAATTCCGGTATTTCCAGCAGCCCATTATACTGTTGGTGGAATTAAAACTGATTTAGCGGGAAAAACAGCAAATGAACATATCTATGCTTGTGGGGAATGTGCCTCAACAGGTGTTCATGGTGCCAATCGCTTAGCAAGTAATTCTTTATTAGAATGTGTTGTAATGGGAATGAATGTTGCTAATGCAATTAATAATCAAGATACGTTAAGTTATCCAACAAAATTATTAAATCAAGTAACGAATGGTTATCACTATGATGAAAAAGGCTTAAAACAAAAGTTCAATAATAATTTGGCAGTTGAACGTAATCAACAAGCAATTAATGATTTAGAAGTTGAATTACAAACAGATTTAAATAAATTATTAGAACAGCAAACACTTGATTTAAATTGGTATAATCATTATAATCAGTTACAATTAGGATTAACAATTATTAAACAAATAAAAGCACAACCACAATCAATTGGTTGTCATTATATGGAAGGAAAATAATGGATATTGAACAATTTATCGATTTGGCAATTAAAGAAGATATGCCAAATGGTGATATTACAACTGAGGCAATTTTTAGTGATGAGGTAATTTGTGCTAATTTAATTGCTAAAGCGGATGGAATCATTGCAGGATGTGATATTTTTACTAAAGTATTTACGAAAATTGATGCTAGTGTCCAAGTGGATTGGCAAGTTAAAGATGGAGATAGTGTTACAAATAAACAGTTATTAGCTACAATTACTGGTAATGTTAAGTCAATTTTAAAGGCAGAAAGAATTGGTCTTAATTTTCTTCAACATTTAAGTGGAATTGCCACGAAAACAAATTTATTTGTTAAAGAAATTGATAATGATGTAACAAAAATTTATGATACTCGTAAAACATTACCACTTTATCGTCAATTACAAAAACAAGCAGTGGTAATTGGTGGTGGTGAAAATCATCGTTTTAGTTTAAGTGATCAAGCAATGATAAAAGATAATCATATTAAGGCAGCTGGTAGTATTGAGAAGGCTGTAAGTCTTGTTCGAAAAAATAATCCGGATGTATTTATTATTTTAGAATGTGAAACTTTTGAGCAGGTTGAAGCCGCATTAACGACAACATGTGATGTAATAATGCTTGATAATATGAATTATGAGCAAATGGAGCAGGCGGTTAAATTAATTGATAAGCAAAAATTAACTGAAGCAAGTGGAAATATGACTGTTGAGCGGATTAAGGCAGTTGCTGATTTAAATATCGATCGAATAAGTGTTGGTGAATTAACCCATTCAGTTAATGGATTAGATATAAGTTTGAAATTTTAGAGGAGAAATAATGCGTAAACAAAGTGAAATAATCAATGAATTAAAAGTATTACCAATGGTAGATCCTGAATTTGAAATTAATCGTCGAGTTCAATTAATAAAAGATGCTTTAAATGAACGTGGATTTAAACGACTAATTTTAGGAATTAGTGGTGGACAAGATTCAACTTTAGCAGGAACTTTATGTCAAATGGCAATCAATGAATTGCGTGAAGCAACTAATGATTCAGAATATCAGTTTATTGCAATGCGTTTACCGTACGGTATGCAACTAGATGAAGATGATTGCCAAAAAGCCTTACAAGTTATTCAACCAGACCAAGTGATAACATACGATATTAAGCCAAGTGTTGATGCTCATGTAAATGAATATGCAAAGCAAGGAATTACCATATCAGATCATGATAAAGGTAATATTAAAGCCCGTGAGCGAATGGTTGCTCAGTACATTGTTGCCTCAACAAATGGACTTGTTGTTGGAACCGATCATGCTGCCGAAGCAATTTGTGGTTTCTTTACAAAATGGGGAGATTCAGGTGCGGATGTAATACCGTTATTTGGTTTAAATAAACGTCAAGGTAAAGCTTTATGTCAATATTTAAACATTCCGCAATCATTATATTTAAAAGTACCAACAGCTGATTTAGAAGATGGTCGTCCGGGACTTGCTGATGAAGTAGCACTTGGAGTTAGTTATCTAGCAATTGATGATTACCTTGAAGGAAAAAGCGTTACGGATGAAGAAAAACAAATAATTGAAGGTTGGCATAAACGTACTGAACATAAACGCGCTAACCCTCGTAATCTATATGAAAATTTTCCAATAAATTAAAAAGTACATAATTGTACTTTTTTATGTTTATTGATATAGCATAAAATTGAGAAATGATATAATCATTTTATTAATTAGGAGGAAACATGAATGTAAAAACGGCAATAAACAAGCGATTTTCAACTCGCGATTATCAAGCAGAACAAAATATTGAACAAGCAATAATTGATGATATTATCGATGCGGGTCGCTTTGCTCCAAATGGCTTAGGTTGTGAACCATGGAAGTTTTTTGTAATCAAAGGAGATTTAACAAAGTTAGCAACTGCAACAAATAATCAACCCCACATTCAAAGTGCTGGTTTTGTTGTTGCTTTAGTTAATTATAAGCAGGAATTAATTGAAGCAAATCCCGAAGTATTTGTTGATAAATGGCAAGCAAATGGTTTTGATGAAGAAAGAATTAATTTATACTTAACTTATACAAGACAATTAGGAACACAATATTATCGGGAACAATTAATGTTTGCAGCGAGTCAAATGTGTTTACAAGCAACGGAACATGGAATTGGTAGTGTAATCGTTGGTGGATATGATAAGGAAGAAATGGCAAACATTTTAGGAATTGATCAACGTTATTATGAAGTTGGTTTATTAGTTGATTTTGGAATTCCAAAAACTGATCAATTAAAAGTTCGTAATCGTCGAGCAATTACTGATGTTGTAACAACAGTTGAATTATAAAAAAAATGATTTACTTTAATGTAAATCATTTTTTATTTAAGTTAAAAGTTATTTATTTTTTTAAAGTACCATAACGGAACCAATCAGATTTTTGTTCTAATGATAATTCAGCTTTTTCAGCATCAGTTAACTCACGACTTGGTGAGACCATAACTTTATCACCAATGATTTCATTTTTTGGCCAGTTAGCTGGTGCCATCACTTTTGATTCATCAAACATTTGTAAGCCTTTGATTGCACGAATTACTTCATCAACGTTACGTCCAAGTTCCATTGGATATTCTAAGATTAAACGAATTTTTCCTGTTCCATCAGTAACAATGACACTACGTGCAGTTGTAGTATTTTCCTGATCTTCACGGATAATTCCTAAGCCTTTAGCAATTTGACAATCTAAATCTTCAATAATAGGAAAATTAATTTCTTGTCCTAAGTTTTCTTTAATCCATTTTTTCCACTCTTCATGTTCAGTAATTGAGTCGATACTTAAACCAATTAATTTGGTATTTAGAGCTTCAAACTCATCGACACGAGTATTAAAGCCAACAAATTCAGTTGTACAAATTGGGGTGAAATCTGCTGGGTGTGAGAAAAATACAAACCAACTATTTGCATAATCTCCTGGTAAAGTAATTTTTCCTGCTGTTGTTGATAATTCTAATGTTGGAAATTGTTCTCCGATTAAATATTTCATCTTAACTCCTAATTTTTGTTTATATTTTCAGTATAACATAGCTTAAATGTAAATAAAATGTAAATGCATAATAAAATTTTTGAAGGCAAAAACACCGATATAAACGTAAAATTGTTATAATATATTGCAAGGAGTTTTATGAAATCACCATTAATTAATAGATTAAAAATTAGAGTTGCGAAAATTACCGATGCTCACACAATAATCAGTTTATTGGAAGAATTAAAGACTGCTTCTGATAATATGATTTATTCAGGTGATGAGTTGGCAGTTAGTATCGAACAAGAGCAAAAGATTATTAAGTGGTTTGCAACAAATCCTAATAGTGAAATGTTAGTTGCTGAAGTAGATTGCCAAATAATTGCTCTGATAACAATTGAGGGAGAAAGTTATAAACGGGTAAAACATAATGCTGAATTAGCATTAGTTATTAAAAGTAAATTTTGGGGTCAAGGAGTTGGAAATCTTTTATTAAACGAAGCAATTGTTTACGCCAACGCTCTTGGAAAAACAAATTTACAAATTAAAGTTAAAGCGGATAATTATCCGGCGATTAATTTATATCATAAATGTGGTTTTAAACAAGTTGGTATTTTAAATAACTATTTTATTAACGGGGAACAACAAGTCGATTTATTAATAATGCAGAAGATAACTAACTTATAAAAGTTAGTTATCTTTATTAATGTAAATTTTTTCAAAAAAAATACAATTGATACCATGTAAATGTTATCATATAGATATAGGGAGGAATTATGCCAAAGATAGAAACAATATTAAAAGATAAGGTAAATACAATTTTAAATAACGAGGAAATAAGTTTTACAGAGGATAGTTTTATCTATCGTGCTTTTTTAGCACATTTAAACGATTTAGTAACAGGGGACGCAATGTATAAGGTAAAACCAGTTGAGTTTAATCGAAGTGATTTAAGTCGAGCAAACGATGTGGTTGAAAAATTAGTAGCGAGTTTAGAAGAGGAATTTACAATTGAAATTTCGAAAGAAGAACAATTTTTAATGCTTGTGTACGCACAAACATTATTAGAAGCCGATCAAAAACAAAAACTACCAACAGTAGCACTTGTATTTGATGATGCAACGAATTTATTAAGTATTAAGGCGGTAATTAAACACGAATTTGGGAATGCATTAGCTTTAAAAATGTTTTCGCATCGTGAATATAAATTAACTGATCATCAAAATGAAGAGAAAATTTATATTACAGATTGTAATGACATTAAAGGGAATAATGTGATTACATTTAATGGGGATGAATATGGAATGGAAATTGTCGTAAGTCAATTACGTAAACTAGTGCGTCAAGCTAGTTAATTTACTTTATATTTACCTTGTTTTTACATTGAATTTAAATAAGTAAAAAGATTAGAAAAAAAATAATAATATTATCATTTTGTGATATACTAATTAAAACAAAATTAGAAAAAAAGGTCATATATCCGTTGTAATATGGACAACAAGTATCTACCTCCTTACCGTAAATTTGGAGACTATGACAGAAGTGATAATACTATTCAAATTAATGGATAAGCTTCTGTCAGATACTTTCATAATTACATGGAAGGTATGACAGAAGTTTTTTTAATGTTATGGAGGAAAATAAAATGGCAAAAATTATTGAAGTAGAAGGTTTAACATTTGATGATGTATTATTATTACCAGAAGCTAGTGAGGTGTTACCAACAACAGCTGATGTATCATCATCTTTATCAGATAAAATTCGTTTAACAACGCCAATTCTTTCAGCAGCAATGGACACAGTTACTGAAAGTGAAATGGCAATTAAAATGGCTTTAAGCGGGGGAATTGGGGTAATTCATAAAAATTTAAGTATTGAAGACCAAGCAAAAGAAGTCAAGCGAGTTAAAAAATATGTTAATGGATATATAACGCAGCCAATTACTGCAATGGCAACAATGACATTAAAAGAAGCCAAAGAAATCATGTACCAAAACAATATTTCTGGTTTACCAATTGTAGATGATGAAAATAAATTAATTGGTATCTTATCAAAAAGAGATATTAAGTATGTTGATGACTTTGAACAAACAGTTGAAAGTAAAATGACTAAAAATCCAAAAGTTATTTTTGAAAATGAAGTAACTACGGAATATGTACGTCAATTATTACAAGAAAATCGCATTGAAAAGTTACCAATTGTAACAAAAGATAATGAATTAACAGGATATATTACTAGTCGTGATATTGATAACTATATTGAATATACAGAAGCAACAAAAGATGAGCAAGGTCGTTTATGTTGTGCAGCAGCAATCGGAGTTAGCCAAGGAATGGAAGAACGTGTTGAAGCTTTAATTGAAGCTGGAGCAGATATGCTTGTTTTAGATTCAGCGCACGGTCATTCAAAAGGAATTGTTGATGCAGTTCGTAAAGTACGTGAAATGGCACCTGAAGTTACATTAGTTGCTGGAAACATTGTTACTAAAGAAGCAGCACGTGATTTATATGCAGCTGGTGCTGATGTTGTAAAAGTAGGAATCGGACCAGGAAGTATTTGTACAACAAGAATTATTACTGGTGTTGGTCGCCCACAAATTACAGCAATTATGGAAGTTAGTGAGTACGCTCATTCAATTGGAAAAAAAGTTATCGCTGATGGTGGAATCAAATATTCAGGAGATATTGCTAAAGCCTTAGCTGCTGGAGCAGATGCAGTTATGTTAGGAAGTATGTTAGCTGGTTGTAAAGAATCACCAGGTGAAGAAATTTTATTAAACGGTAAAAAATATAAAAAATATGTTGGAATGGGATCAATTGAAGCAATGAAACGTGGTAGTAGTGATCGTTATTTCCAAAAAGATAAACGTGAGAAAAAATTAATTTCAGAAGGTGTATCAGGACAAGTAATGTATAAAGGGCTTGTAGAAGATGTGTTATACCAATTAATTGGTGGGGTGAAAAGTTCATTTGGTTATTGTGGTGCAAGAAATATGGATGAATTCCATACAAATACTCGTTTCCAAAAGATTTCAGGTTCAACGTTAATTGAAAATCACCCACATTCAATTACAATTACAAATGAACAACCAAATTACCAAAAATAGGAGAAAATTTATGCAAAAAGTATTAGTAGTTGACTTTGGAAGTCAATATAATCAATTGATTGTCCGTAAAGTACGTGAAGCAGGTGTATATTCAGAATTAATCAGACCTGATTTTAAAATTGAAGATATTCAAGCTCAGATTGACAGCGGTGAATTAAAAGGAATTATTTTATCAGGAGGACCTGATGTTATTACAGATAATGATTCTTTAAAATGTGATCCTCAAGTATTTGAACTTGATATTCCAGTATTTGGAATTTGTTACGGAATGCAATATATGGCAAATTATTATAATCATGATGTAATTGCCAGTGATGTAAAAGAGTTTGGTTTAAACGAAATTACAGTTACAGAAGCAAATGAATTTACCGAAAAATTAACAGAAAAAGAAACAGTATGGATGAGTCATGGTTATCACGTTGAATTAACAAATGATTCATTAATTAACTTAGCTGAAAGTGTAAATGGAATTTTAGCAATGGTTAAACATCAATCAAAACAACAATATGGAGTACAATTTCACCCAGAAGTAACAAATACAGTTCATGGTACAGTAATGATTGATAACTTCTTGAATATTTGTGGGGTTGAACGTTCATGGACAATGCACAACTATGTTGAGCAATTAAAAAATGAAATTAAAGAACAAGTTGGAACAGACCACGTTATTTGTGCTCTTTCTGGAGGAGTTGATTCAACAGTAGTTGCTGCACTTTTAGGTCAAGCAATTCCGGGTCAAGTAACTTGTATTATGGTTGATCATGGTTTATTACGTAAAAATGAAGTTGAACAAGTAGTAGAATCATTAAAAGATTTAGATTTAAACTTAGTAGTTGTAAATGCAAAAGAAACATTTATGAATGCCCTTGCTGGAGTAAGTGATCCAGAAACTAAACGTAAAATCATTGGAAATTTATTTATTGAGACATTTGAAGCAGAAAAACAAAAATTAACAGATGCTAAATTCTTAGCTCAAGGAACATTATATACTGATATTGTTGAGAGTGGAACAAGTCAAGCGCAAACAATTAAATCACACCATAATGTTGGGGGCTTACCAGAAGAAATGGAATTTGAATTAGTTGAACCTTTAAAATGGTTATTTAAAGATGAAGTTCGAAAATTAGGATTAGAGTTAGACTTATCAGCAGATTTAGTTTATCGTCAACCTTTCCCAGGTCCAGGTTTAGCAATTAGAATTATTGGTGATATTACGGAAGAAAAATTGACAATCGTTAAAGAAAGTGATGCTATTTTACGTCAGAAAATTAAAGAAGCGAATTTAGATCGTGATATATGGCAATATTTTACTGTATTAACAAATACAATGACAGTTGGAGTTAAAGGTGATGAACGTAGTTATGAATATGTTTTAGGAATTCGTGCAATTTCATCAATAGATGGAATGACTGCAAAATATTATCCAATTCCATATGATATCTTAACAGACATTTCAACAACAATTACAAATAATGTTCGTGGAATTAATCGTGTTGTTTATGATATAACTTCAAAACCGCCTTCAACAATTGAATGGGAATAAAAACTAGTTTATAACTAGTTTTTTTTTATTATGAAATTTTATAATTATCATATAAAAATTTAAAAATATGAATTGAATATGATATTTTATCAGTATTAATGTAATAGAAATGTAAAAAACTAAATTATTACAAAAAGTTATTAAGAATATTGAAAAAAGTGTCTATTTTATCAGTTTTTAACAAACGCCAACAATTGGAACTTTTTTAAGTAAATGCTTGAAATGTAATTATAAATATGTTATATTATAGAGGTAGTTAAGAGTAAGAGATTTTTATTACATTTTAAATTGAGGTGAGAGACAATTTAATTTTAGAGCTAATACATTAGTATTGGCTCTTTTTTTATTGTATCAGTAAGAATTAATTAAACTGCTTAGATGAGTGAAGCATTTGATAAGAAATAGTAAAAACTAATAATAGTGATTTGAATTAGTAAAATAAGTACTTAATAAATAAGTATTTATTTTTTTACTTAAACTATTGAATATTAAATATTAAGTTGATTATATGGTATAATTATAATGAGAAAAGTGCGTAAAAAAGGCATTTTATAATGAAAATTATTGTAAGGAATAGAACAAATGAAAAAAGAACACTTGGAACGAGAACGACAAAAAGAATTTATTGAGAAGATGGTTGCTAATGGTTATCAATTATTTGAACCGAAAAATTATGAGGATATAAAAGTAAACTTTAAAAAACAATTAGAGAACATTAATAATATTAAATTAACCGATGCTGAATTTATGCGATTTTATCAAAAAATTAATCAAGGATCAGTGTTTGAACGATCAAACAAATTATTACGAGAAGAAGATATTATTTTGGATAATGGAGATGTAAAAGTTCTGGAATTGATGAATAAAGAAAAGTGGTGTGCAAACAACTTTCAAATTGCCGAAGAAGTTAAAACTGAAGATGGTAGTGCAAGATTTGACAGCATTATTTTTATTAATGGTTTACCACTTGTAATAATGGAATTTAAACAAAGTCGAGTTGGATTAAAACAAGGAATTGAACAAATTATTGGTTATCAACAACATGGTAAATTTCACGATTTATTCTTATATTGTCAAATTTTTGTTGTTTCATCATTTGCATCAACAAGATATTTTGCCAATAATAATAAGATTAATCGGGATTTTATTTTCAAATGGACTGATGAAAACAATGAAGATATTTCCGCATTAATTGATGGAAACAAAACATTCTATGATACTTTCTTAAGTCGCTGTTTTGTTGCTGAAATGATTGTTAGATACATGGTTCAAAAAGAAAGTGATAAGATTAATATTATTCTAAGACCTTATCAAGTATATGCAACAAAGAAAATTTTAGAAAAAGTTAAAGCTAATAATGGTGGTGGCTTTATTTTTCATACGACAGGAAGTGGTAAGACAATTACCTCATTTAAAACATGTCGTTTATTATCTCAAAATAAAGATATTGATAAAGTAATCTTTCTTGTAGATCGTAAAGATTTGGATACGCAAACTAAAAATTCATATAAAGAATTTGAAGAAGGTTCATATGAAGGGGCAAATAATTCATATCAACTTAAAAAAGCATTATTTAATAATAGTAATCAAATTATTGTTGCAACAGTACAAAAACTAACAAGAGTTATTAATGAGTTAAGTGCTGAAGAACAGGCAATATTACAACAAAAGCGAACAGTTTTAATTATTGATGAATGCCATCGTTCACAATCAGATACAACAGTAAATACTTTACGTAAAGTATTTATAAAAAATCAAAATGCCCAATACTTTGGATTTACTGGTACCCCAATATTTGACGAAAATGCTAAATCAGGAATTACTAATTATGAAACAACCGAATCAGTATTTGATAAAGAATTACATCGTTATTCGATAACTAATGCTGTTGCGGATGAAAATGTATTGCAATTTAATATTTCGCAACCACAAAATATTGAAGAATTAGATCAAGACCATTTAAATCAAGATCGGATTGCCGCTATTAGTAAATACATTATTGATAGTTATAATAACTATAATGATAATCGTCAATTTAATGCTATTTTAGCAACTACTTCAAAAGAGCAATTGCAAATATATTATCAAGAATTAAAAAAATATAATGATAGTTTAGCATTAGACCAACAAATTAAATTTAGTTGTATCTTTTCAACAAATGCTGATGATGCTGATGAATATGTAGGAAATATTGAAAATAAACAATTTATTAATACTGTAATTAATGATTACAATCAAATGTTTAATAGCAATCTCCAAGTAAATGATATTGATGGTTTTAAAAATAAAATCTACGAAAATGTCCGAAAAAAAGAATTAGATTTAATCATTGTTGTTAATATGTTATTAACGGGATTTGATTCGCCACTAACTAAAACATTATATGTTGATAAGCCCCTAAGATATCA
This sequence comes from Mollicutes bacterium SLUWU-24, assembly GCA_049070185.1. Taxonomy (GTDB): domain Bacteria; phylum Bacillota_I; class Bacilli_A; order UBA3375; family UBA3375; genus CAZFWW01. The sequence continues at coordinate 557,822 of JBLYTW010000001.1, forward strand.
TGGGTTATTGCAAGCATATTCACGAGTGAATCGCTTATCACCAAATAAGCGTTTTGGTAATGTAGTAACGTTCATTGAACAAAAGAACGATCGTGATTTAGCATTAAAATTATTTTCAGCTGGTGGTACGTATACTGACTTTGAAATAAAACCATATTCAGAATTAATTGAAAACTTTAATTATCAATTGGCAGTAACGACCAGTTTTTGTCAAAATGGTGATGAATTGCGAAGTCAACTTCGTAATGGTGATGTTAGACAAATTGAAAATTCACTTAAAGCAATTAAAGAATTACAAAAACAATATTCATTTTTAAAAATAAATCCTGATTTTAATGAAGAAGATATGAATATTTCAAAAAAAGAATTAAATGATTTAAAAGATGTTTATCGGGAAGTTTATCGAGCATTTAATGGTAAGATTGATAATCCAGAACAATCCGAAGTTGATACACCAGAAGTAGAACAATTATTATTTGATTTTGAAATTAATGCTTTTGATGAAGACCAAATTAATTTAAAGTATTTGCTTAATTTAACACAAAAAGCAGCCGATGAAAAAGATTATAAAAAGGCAATTACGATTATTGAACATTCAGATTTATCAGGAGAATTACGTGGGGGAATGATTAAATCAGTAGATGCTTATCAAGAAAACCAATCGCAACAAATTGTTGATTATTTATACCAAATCATGCGTCAACAACAATTAGATAAATATGAAGAGTATGCAAAGGCAAATGGGATAGAGGATACAGAAATGTTTTATCAAGTTGTTGATAAGCAAGAAAAAGATAATTTATCAAAATCACAAGCAAATGAGTATGATAAAGCCAAAAAAGTTGCCGGATTGGGAGCAAAAAGAAAGTTTAGAAGACAAACATATGAATATGTTGAAGATGTTATGAAACGTTATGATTTAAAAGAAAAAATGTAATAAGTGGAAAGAGGATAAATGGATATAGAACAATTGATAACTTCACATGGAAATGCAAATTATCATTGGGGAGTAAAAAGTTTTTTCAAATTAATTTTAAGTGGTGAAGAAAATGTCAAACAAAAGATAATGGAATTAAAACAAGAAGTTGAAACAAAAAAAGAAGTTCAAGAATCGTTTGATTCAAGTTCAAGATTAGGGATGCTAGAGCGAGAGTTTAATAAAAATATTGATTATAGTGAGGAAATTACTTTTATTTGTAAATTATGCTCAGATACTCAATTTAAATCATTTGATGATTTACTTGGTGTGTATCAACAAATTAAAGATACAAGGTTATTACACTTACTTAATACCTCATATGGAGGAATAAAGCCATATTTCAATCCTTATTTAAAGACTAAACAGCAAAATTATTGGTCAATGTTTACCGGAAAAAAGAATCAATATTATGATTTGTTTAAACAAGAAAAGTTTATTGCCCTTACTTGGGGAAAAACAAGTGATTTTTCGGGAATTAGTGATGAGGAAATTAAAATATATGTTGAGCAAAATTATCCGGAAAAAGAAATAACAAGTACTTATAGAACATTTCTTAATTTTGTTAATGACATTAATGATGGTGATATTGTTGTATTAAAGCAAACTAAGACTAATATTGTAACAATTGCTCAAATTAATGGAAAAATGTATTTTGAAGCTAACCAACAACCACAGTTACAAAATCGTTATAATATTAATATTTTAGTTGAAGATGTTGAATTAAATATGACTTATATGAGTACGTTAAATAAAATTAATAAACATGAATATATTGAAAAGATTAAAGCAATTTTAAATCCTCAACCAGTCTTAAAAGGTGAAAATAAAATTTGGGCTGGTGCGCCAGGTACTGGTAAAAGTTATTTAATTAATCAAAATTTAAAAGGTCAAGCAGTAAATGTTAATCGAGTAACTTTTTATCCCGATTACGAATACCATGATTTTATTGGATCAATTTTGCCGGTAACAATAATGGGAAAAATTGAATATCAGTTTGTCCCTGGACCTTTTACAATGATTTTAAAAGAGGCATTATTAAATCCTCAGCAAAATTATTATTTAGTTATAGAAGAAATGACCCGTGGAAATTGTGCAGCAATTTTTGGTGATATTTTCCAATTACTTGACCGTGATGATACTGGCAAGAGTCAATATCCAATTACCAATTTGCAATTACAAACATTTTTAGGAAATTTAATTACCGATAAAGTTTTTATTCCAAGCAATTTAAGTATTTATGGAACAATAAATACATCAGATCAAAATGTTTATCCAATGGATACTGCATTTAAACGTCGTTTTAAATTTGAATATTTAAGTGTATATGATAATCAAGAACAAATTAATCCGGATTTAATGTTTTTAAATCAAAAGTGGTCAACATTTTATTTACGATTAAATGAATATTTACTAAATAATCTTCATATTAGTGAAGATAAACAATTGGGACCATTCTTTATTGAAAGTTCAGAAAATGATGCGAAAATAATTATGTATTTATGGCAAGATGTAATAGGTAGTTTTCGTAATGCTAATCAATTATTTCATCCAAATGTTAATACATTAACTAAAGCATTGTCATGTAAAACAATTGAAGCGTTATTTAACGAGAATTTTATTAATTATTTGAAATCAGGAATGTAAATGCAAAGACAGCAAAAATTATTATTAATTGATGGGCAGTGTTTAAATGATTATCAAATTAATGAATTAAGTGATTGCTTGATCAATTCGACAAATCAATTGTTTGTTAAAAATAGTAACTGGATAGTTAATTTTGTTGGTTATGCAGAGGTAAGTAATAATAATACAATATATCAATTATATTCATTTCCGAAGCATTTTAATTTTGATCAGTTAGATATTGAAACTGATTTCCAAAATGTTGTTACAAGTATTATTAAGGCAAATAAAAATGCTACAGGTTTAAATAATAATGATAATACATTGATATCTAATCGTTTATTATATTTAAATAATATTGTTGATTATTATTTACAATTTGGTTTATATCATAAAGTAGATAAAGTTACAGTAAAAGGAAATCCGAAAAAAATCAACTTTCAAAAAACAATCAAAAAAATAACGCCATTTGTTATCGAAGAAAATTTTATTTATAATCAATTTATTAATCAGCAAAAAACGTATAATTATACATTTATTACGGATTGTTTAGTTTATTTTATAAATGAAGAAACTAAACAATATGATTTTTATTTTCCTCATTATCAAATTGAATATGAATACGATAATCAAATATTTACAGATAAACAATATGTTATTAAAAGATTAGAAGAAATATATCAATATACTTTCAATGATCAAGTAAAATATTTGATTGTAAATATGCTTGATTATTTAAAAAACAATTTAGTAAACCAAGCATCAGAGTTATTATTATGTACGACAAATTATGAATTAGTATGGGAAGATATGGTTGCTTGTTTATTAGGTAGTAATTTTCAGAAAACAATATTTAATATATCAAAAGCAAATCATAAAATTGTAATTGATCATTTTGATAGTGTAAATAAAATCATTTTTGATGCTAAATATTATCAAACAAATTTCAAGCAAAAAACAGCTGTTGATTACAAACAATTATTCTATCATTATCATATCGCTCATGAAATGAATGATAATAGTTATGGTCAAAAACAAATATATCAACAATGGAAAAATGGTTTAATAAAGCCTATTGAAACTGAAAGTAGAGTTGAAAACTATTTGATTCGTGATGAATATGATGGAGTTAATATTGATGAGTATTTTATAAATACGAAGCAAACGATTGAATATTATTTATATGGTGGGTATAATCCATTGAAAGAATTATTTTAAATTAAGATAAGAGGGAAAATGAAAATTGAATTTAGTGAAAAGAAATTAAAAAAACTTATTGAAAAGAATATGAAGAAAAAATACAAGAAGACATTAAAAAATTCAAGACAATTAAACTTGCTTTTTAATGGTGCTTTTAAGATTTTAAATGAGAATGAATTTAAAGATATTAATGTTAAAGAAGGCTTAAATAATTCAAAAGAAGAAATTAAAGTAGTTCTTTCTTTTGTTACCGATTACTTTAAAGGAAAATATCGTGATGTTAAACCAACAACAATAATGACTTTAGGGTTTGGGATTTTTTATTTAGTTGAACCGATTGATTTAATATCTGATTTCTTACCAATAATGGGATTTAGTGATGACTTAAGTGTATTAAGTTATATTATCGTCTTATGTCATGATGAAATCAAATTATATAAAGAGTTTTTAAAAGCAAATATTGAAGATATTAAATATGAACTTGCTAATTTTAATCAAAATACACAATTAATAAATATTGAAAATCAGGATATAAATGTAATAAATGATGTTCTAGTTGATATTGAAGAACATGCAATCTTAGAACTGACAAAAAACTTAGAAGCAATTAAAGCAACAAACTATTTATGTAAAGAGGGAATTGAAATTAAAAATGAAATTCTTGAAATTGATTTAAATAAAATTGAACAAAAACAACATATAAATATTGAAGAAGTTTCACTTGAAGCGTTTTTTACATATAATCATATGGATTATAGTAGAATTATTCACCAAATAATTTATTATAATGATGATGAATTATGTGAAATTACGAGTGATATGATTAAAAATAAAATAATTGATAAAGATTATTTTAATTATCAGACTTGTGTTGAAACAATGATAAATAATCAGTGTTTTGATTTACTAGAGAAAAAATCGAATATTACTAAACCATATACAAGGATATTAGAGTCAGACAAGAAACAGTCATTAACTGGTTCTTATTATGTAGTTAAGTATGAGAAGAATCCAGAAATCTCTGATAATTTTGAACAATTATATAATTGGAATCTTGAAGAAAATATTGATATTGATAGTAATACAAAATTAATTCAATATAACTTGTATGATCAAGAAGAATTTAATAAGATGCAAATCGAATCACTTATTGAAACTGTTAAGCAATTTTATTATTTTATTAATGGTAATATTGTCTTTAAATTATTTGTTGAAAATGATATGATAAAGATAACAGTAGATAATCGTAATAAAGGTAAATGTCGAATTGATTCGGGACTTGATTTATATAAAAAGTATAATCAAGTATTTGATTATTTAGAAGATAATTTAATTAAAATTATTGAAAATGCTGATATTGAAGAACAAGTAAGTGTTGTAAGTAAAAAACCAAAATTGATGGGAAAATTAAATATTAAAAATATTAAAGGGGAGTAATGGGACAATATGTTGCAAAAATAGGTAATGGATTGGATCGAGCTTTAGGTCTAGATACAGACTATATAAGTTGGTTAACTAGTTATCCTAATATTAATAAAGATATAAAAACTATAAATGATATTTTAGAAAATGAGGAAGATGAAAGTTCATCAGTTAAAAACACAATCAGTTTCCAAAAATTGTTAGGTAGAAAGTATAAATTAGATAATATATTAAGTGAAATAATAGATTTAGATTCTTTAGATAAGATGTATGTGTATGATTCTAATATAAAAATAATTGAAAACACATGGATAGTGTTTTTCAATTATTTAATTGATATAAAAAAAAATCAATCATTAGAGGAGTCGTATGAAATTTTAGATTTTATTGGTGAAGATGGTCTATGGGTAGACATTGAACAGATTATCGAATATATTATTATGAATGGTAGTGGCTTATTATATTTTATATTGCGAATAAAGTATAATGTTACACAAGAAAATGCAGAAGAAATATTATTAGAAGAGTTTTTGGAAATGAAGAGGTTATTAACAATATATTTATCAAATATACATTATAAACTTAATCCAGAATTAGGAAACTTTTTGAATTTACATACTTATGTTGATGGTTTTATCAATTTAAATGAATATACTATTTTAAATTATAATTATACAAAAACCTTGGAATGGGGAAAAAGATTAAATGTAAATAAAATTCATGGAAATTTAGAAAATGAGAAAATGATAGTATTCGGTGGGAATATAAAACAGTATGCAGATAATAAGATAGAACCATTTTTAAAAAATACATATTTTCAATATACAAAGATGTTTCAATTGATGGAATTAAATGCAGTACGAAAAAATTATAATTTTAAAAATGATAATATTGATGAATTAAGTGTTATAGGTCATTCATTTTCGCCTCAAGATTATAATTACTTTTTTTCGATCCTTGAAGAAAATCCCAAAATTACGATAGTTGCTTATTATTATAATTATTGGACTAATAGAGATAAAAATGAATCTAAATCAAATGAAAAAGTAGTTAAAGAAAATTTATATAAATTATTAGAAGAATATGAAAATTATTCAGGGAAGAAAATATCATATAAAATGAATATTGAGGGAAGGATTCAATTTAAGAAAATTGAAATTCCAAATATTAAAATTGTAAAAGAGGTTTTAAATAATGTAGATATAAGAATAAATAATGTAGACAAATATAAAATATTATTTCCAAATAAAAGCGATACAGAGGTTGAGGCTTTTATGAAAACATTATTTAAATATGCATTAGAAAAAAAGAAAGAACTTTATATAAAATTTAAATATAGTAAATTATATGTTCCTAGCCACATGATAGATAAATCTACTTATGAAGTAGGAGATGATTATAACTATTTTTATCGAGATATTATTCGTGAAAAAATCAAATTCGTAAAAGAAGATAGTAAAAAAATGATTATTTCCTTAGCAAATGATGGTATATTAGTTGAAAAATTAATATCAGATGCTATAAAAGATGAAAATCAATTAGATAGTTTAAATATTATTATTCAATATGAAGGTAAAAAGGCTAATAGGGATAATTATATTGTGTTAATTGATAATTCAAAAAGTACTGAAACAAGAGTATATCTAAAAGATGAAATAAATGATGTAATAAAAAATAAAATAAGAGCAGAATTTAAAACTAAAACAAATAAAACAATAAGTTTTATTTAAAATTAAAAAATATGTAATTTTGAAAAGGATAATAAATGAACGAAAAACAACAATTAGATAAAGTATTATGGGATATTTCCAATGATTTACGTGGGAATATGGATGCTTCACGATTTAAAGATTATATTTTAGGTTTAATCTTTTATCGTTTCCTATCTTATAATATTGATGAATTATTAGAAAACTTAGAAGAAGGAATGACTGGTGCAGAAATATATGCAGAAGAACCAGAGGAAGTAAAAGCTGAATGTTTAGAAGTACTTGGATATTTCATTGAACCATCAAAATTATTTGATGTTTTTGTTGAGAAATACCAAGCTGGAGAAAATATTATTGAAGAACTTTCACAAACATTAAAACAAATTGAAAACTCAACATATGGTACTGATTCACAAGGTGATTTTGAAGGATTATTTACGGATTTAAATTTAACTTCACAAGATTTAGGTATTGATGCAACTGCCAAAAATAAAACAATTGGGGAAATCTTAGTTAAGCTTTCAGATGTTGACTTTCAATTTGACAATAGTGAAATTGATGTTTTAGGTGATGCCTATGAATACATGATTTCGATGTTTGCATCAGATGCTGGGAAAAAAGCAGGTGAGTTCTATACTCCACAAAGTGTTGCTAAATTATTAACAAAGATTATTTCTAATGAAAAATCAAATATTAAAACAGTTTATGATCCTACATGTGGTTCAGGTTCATTATTATTACGTGTTGCTCGTGAATTTGATTTAGATAAAATGCATATTTATGGTGAAGAATTAAATACTTCAACATACAACTTAGCACGAATGAATATGTTAATTCATAAAGTAAAATATGATCGTTTTAAAATTCATAATACAAATACATTAGAAAAACCAACATTTATTGAGGATAGATTTGATGCAGTTGTAGCAAATCCACCATTTTCAGCTAAGTGGTCAGCAGATGCTCACTTTTTAGAAGATCCCCGTTTTAAAGCATTTGGAAAATTAGCACCAAAAACAAAAGCGGATTTTGCTTTTGTTGAACATATGTTACACCAAATAAATGATGAGGGAATAGTTGCAACAGTTCTTCCCCATGGTCCGTTATTTAGAGGTGCAGCCGAAAAGGTTATTCGTGAACAAATGTTAAATAATAATCAAATTGATACGATTATTGGTTTACCACAAAATATTTTCTTTGGAACGGGAATCCCAACAATTATTTTAGTACTTAAAAAGTGTAAGCAAGATGATAAAGTATTGTTTATTGATGCAAGTAAAGAATTTACGAAAGTTAAAACCCAAAATATTTTAGAGGATAAACACTTAGATAAAATCATTAAAACATATAAAGAGCGTAAAGATGTAGTAATGAATGATAATAAAACTGAGTATTCAAAATTAGTAACTTTAGATGAGATTAAGGAAAATGATTATAATTTAAATATTCCAAGATATGTAGATACGTTTGAACCAGAAGAGCCAATTGATTTAAATGTGGTAAATGCTAAATTAGAAAAGTTAGAACAAGAAATTAAAGCAAAAGAAGCAGAAATTGAATCAATGTTAAAAGAGTTAATTGAAACAATTGAAACTGAGGGAGAATAATGAAAGTTTTAAATTATTTATATCCAATGGATAATCCAAATCAATTAAAAGTATTTCAAGGATCAAATTCTAAAATTAGAGGAATAAACTTTAAGCGAAATAATGAGGTTTCAACATACATTAAAAATAACTTAAATGATTTTGCCACAAACTATGGTATCTATGTTTTGAAGTCTGATACAGATGATGAGTTAAATCTTTATATAGGACAATCAACGAATGGATTTAATCGAATTGATGGGCATAAAGAAAAATTATTTTGGACAGAAGGTTTATTATTCATAACTGAAAATAATAGTTGGGATAAAACAGTTATTGATTATTTAGAATACAAATTAATAAATATATTTAATGAGTCAAAATATACATTAATTAATAAAGATTTAAGAATGAAAGAACCAGTGTTAGATATTTTTCAACAAGCAAAAATGAAGGACTTAGTTGGAGAAATTCTTTTTCTATTAGCGAGTAATGGAATAGAAAGTGAAAATACTATAATAGAAAAAAAATATAATAAAAAATACAATAATCCTACTAAAACTGCAAAAATAGCATATTATAATGGAGAATTTATTTTACTTAAGAATAGTGAAATTAAAAGACCAGTAGAGTCAAGTAAAGATTGGCAATCTAGTAATTTTCATAAAAATGGAAATAAAAAAATAGATAATTATATTGAAGCAGGAAAAATCATTGAAGAAAATGGTAAATTACTGTTAACTTCAGATATTGCTTTTAAAAGTCCGTCAGGAGCGGGAAAATTAGTTACAGGATATTCTGTTAATGGTTATGAGTATTGGAAAGGTCTTAATGAAATAAGACAAGGTGAATTAGATGAATAAAGTGATAGATGTTAAAAGACAAGAAGAAGCGTTTGAAAAATTAACGAATTATACAATAAATGATAAATTAGGGAATAATATTGAAATAATTGATGGATTGACATATAGTCCTAAAGATGTTGTAAATAATTCTACTGGATTGGGAGTATTAAGATCATCTAATATTAAAAATAATTCATTAAATTTGGATGATTTAGTTAGAGTTAATATTAAAGAATTGAAAAAAGAATCTTATTCTAAAGAAAATGATATACTTCTTTGTGTTCGTAATGGGAGTAAAAACTTAATAGGAAAAAATACTTTAATTAATAAGAAATTATATAATTTTACACATGGAGCATTTATGACAGTAATAAGAAGTGATGAATATAAATATATTTATTCTTTATTAAATTCCAGTGTTATAAAAAAAGAAATTGATAAAGATTTGGGTGCTACAATAAATCAAATTACAAAAAATAATTTAAAGAATTTTAACTATAATAGACATATTAATAAAATACATAGAACTAAAATAGCGAACTTTTTAACATCTCTTGATGAATTAATCCAAAAACAAGAAGAATATATTGAAGAATTAAAAGTTCAAAAAAAAGGATATAGTCATAAAGTCTTGGATTTTAAACTGAGATTTAACAAGTATAATGTAAAATTACAGAATACACGTATAAAGGATATTGCACAATATGGTAATGGAGATACATTAGAAAAAAAGGTAGTAAACTATTGTACAGATAAGAATATGATTTCCCTAAACAGTATTTCTATATTAGGTAAATTAAAAAATAATTTAAAACAATTGGTAGATGTAACAAATCCATTAATCAAGGGGGATTTGGTAATGGTATTAAGTGATGTTGCAACAGGGGATTTTTTAGGTAAAACAGCGATAATAGATAAGGATAATAAATATTATTTAAATCAAAGAATTGCAAGACTACGAGTAAATGAAAATATTGTTCCTGAATATGTAAGATATCAACTTAATAATAATCAAGGGTATTTTAAATTACGCGGTCAAGGTTCTAATCAAAAAAATCTATCTAAAGCCGATGTCGAAAACTTTATATTCAAATTACCAAAATACGAAGAACAACAAAAAATTGGTAATTTCTTATCGACTTTAGATGATAAAATTGAACTTCAAGAACAAAAATTAGAACAATTAAAACAGAAAAAGAAGTATTATTTAAATAAAATTTTTCAATAATAAGATTAAAAACAAGGAGAACATTGAAATTAAATTATGAAATAATGAATGAAATTTACAATTGATATGAATGATGAAGAAAAAGCAATTAAAAAATATTTGAAATTTGTTAAAAATAATCCAGAAACAATATATTTATTAGATAAAAATAATTTAGATAGTACCTATTATAATATTGTTGCTAAAATTATAAAAAAAGATAAAATTAATGTTGATAAGTTAATTAAAAATTTAGATGTTGATATATTATCATTTTATATAATAATAAATATTTTAAATAATAATAAAAATGAGGAATTAGTAATAAAAATATTAGAAAAGTATAATGGTAATATAGATATATTGTATGAATACATTAGTAGAATAAATACTGTAGACAGAAAAGATTTAAACTTATTCTTTGATCTATTCATAAAAAAATTTGATGAACAAAATTTGAAAAATGGTATAAAATTAAAAACTGATGATGAAATTAGGAAACTAGAATTATATGAAGATTTGAATGATGAATTAAAAGAAATAGTTTTAAAGAGAAAGATAAAAGTTTATAATATACGGGAATTTTATGAATATATTAATAAAAAAATAAATTTCACCAATTTTGCAGAAGAAGAAATGGTAATATTATCCAAAGCTTTAATTGAAATAAATAATAAAGAAATCATAAATTTTATTGATTATTTAGTAAATGGTGAGCAGGTTTGCAGTGAGAAATTCATTTTTATTTTATTCGATTTAATATTGAAAACAGGAGAATTTGAACCATTCATTTTTAATATGTTTAATTATATATCTAAAAATCAATTGTATAGAATTGAAGAAGATATGTTAGTTAAATGTTCAGAGCAAAATAATGAAATGTTAACAATTAGATTAAAAGAATCATACGTAAATTTCTTTGAAGAAAAAATAAATTTAGAAGACATAAATACAAGTAATGCAAAAAAAATTATGACCGAATATTTAAGCATTAGTGAAGATGATAAAAAGGGTAAAATTAATGAAAGTAAATTAAATAATTATAGAAAAAATTTAAATGATTTATTAATTCTCCAAGAAAATTTTTTACCTATCGATATAAACAAATTTGAAGAAAAGTTTTCTACAATGAAAAAAGAAGTAAATAGACTGATTAAAAGACATAATTTTGAGTATTTTAGCGAATATAATATTAATTATCAGAATGATAGTGTTACTACAAATGGTTTTTTTGATAGAAAAGTAAATTTTGATAATATTAATTTTGATAATTTGAAAACAAGTGAAGAACTAGAATTACAGACTGAAATCAAAAATAGAATGATTAAATTAGCAGAAGAAGTAAAAATAATCAAAAAAAATATTGAATCTATAAATATTTCCGATAGGAAAATGGAATTAAGAACACGACTTAAAAATATGAATAATGGTTCGGAAGTGTTATTTAAATATTTATATAATGTATTTTTTGAAAATAACGATAATTTTTCAGCTGAATTTATCCAAAAGTTTTTCAAAAATTCTTCAAATATAACATTACCTAAGATGTATAATGGTCTTTATATTAATATTCATTTTAAATTAATTAAATGTTTATTTGATGAAAATAAAACGATAAATGATTTTTTATTGCCTGTTAGCATAGTAGATAAATATTTAAATTATATTAAAAATGTATCCACATTTACGATTAAATTAAGTCAGTATGAAGAAAATTTAGATAATAATAATGTTAATGAATTATTTGAATATTTTCTGAAAATGGATTATAAATATTTGATGGATAATAAAGAAATATTATTAAAACTATTAGAAGATAAGTGGATTAAATTATCAAATTATCGAGTATACGAATTATTGGAATCTAATAATTATGAAGAAAAAGGTAAGATAAAAACAATTGTGAAATACAAAAATATTTATTATAAAAATAATACAGAAGCTTATCAACAATTCTTAAAATATATTAATGATGAAGAAATTGATAATCTAAAATATAAAAAAATTTTTAAATATTTAAGTGATAATTCTGAAAAGTAAGACTTGAAAATAATTTTTTAATAATTCATCAAAGAAGAAACTAATTTTTAAATTAGTTTTTTCTTTATTTTAACTACTATTGTTAATATGTTATACTTGTTATAGATAATTGATGGAGGAATTTTATGATTAAATTAAGGAGGCTTATGTTAAGTTTAATAATTATGGGGATTATTGTCTTGATTGTAGTTTATATTGCAATGGCTGTTATTAAACCGACTTATGATGTTAATAAAGATTATGATTATATTATTGTTCCTGGTGCGGTTGTAACCGAAGATGGTAAGCCTGATTTAATGTTAAAGCAACGTTTAGATGAAACGTTAAAGATAATTAAGCAACAACCTGATACAACTAAGATTATTGTTAGTGGTGGTCAGGGTAGTGATGAAATTGTTTCGGAAGCTAGTGCAATGGCTAATTATTTAATTGAAAATAATGTTAGTAAGGAACAAATTATCCTTGAGGATCAAGCAACAAGTACTTTTGAGAATATTAAATTTAGTAAGGCGTTGGCAAGTGGTAATGTTGTTATTGTTTCGCAACAATTTCATCAATTGCGAATCCAATTATTATTAAATCGCCAACATTTAAATTGGGATCGTGTGGTTGCTTCAAATCCTTATTTCTTACCACTACGTTCATATTATCGTGAACCATTTGCTTTAGTTAAGACAATTATTTTAGATTGGGATTAAAATTAAATCAAATATACACATATTCATTTTAATGTATGTTATAATTTATTTATATTAAATATAAATAAGGAGAAGTATGGCGAATATTATTATGGGTTTTCGTGAAACACTAGAAGCAATTTTAATAATAATTATTATGTATAAATTAGTAATTAGTGTTAATGAACATCGACTTTTAAAGTATATTAATTTTGGAATTTTTGCCGGAATTACAAGTTCAATTGTTGTGGCAATGATTATTAGTATTATCAACACAATGGCAGCTGAAACAGGAGAGGTTATTTCCAAAATCTGGGAAGTTTCGGTAACTTTAGGTGCTAGTTTTTTAATTTTAACACTTGTTTATATGATGGTTAAAAATAAAGAAAATATTTCGGATTCAATTAAAGAGCAAACAATTGCTGCTCTTAGTCCAATGAAAATCTTTATTTTAACATTATTCTTAATTGGACGTGAAGGAGTTGAGATTGTTTTATTTATGGTCGCAAATGCCGAAACAGGTAATGGTGTTATGACAACATTATTTGGTATTGGTGTTGGTATCATCTTTGGAGCATTGATTTATTTATCATTAATTGAAGTTAATTTAAAGAAAATCTTTAATATTACGTTAATTTACTTAATCCTTCAAGTTGGATTCTTATTCGGATATGCAGTTCATGAATTTATTGAATTATTAGAATTAAAATCAGTTTTATTAAATGTTAATTTAATTCATGGTCGATTATATGATTTAAGTGGAACAATATTAGATCAGAAAACATCAATAGTTGGAATATTATTAAATGGATTCTTTGGTTGGACAGCTAAACCACATATCTTACAATTTATTGCACAATATGCAATAACAATTTATTTATTAATTTTAAACTTTAAAACTAATAACTTGGTAAAACAAAAAGGATAAAATATTTAAACGATAAACCAGTACTTAGAGTGACATGAAAAAAGAAGAATCGCAAATTGCGGTTCTTCTTTGTTATGTCATAAAGAAAAGATAAATCATGTTAAAATTATTATTTAATATAAAATAATACTTATATAATTTATATAAATTTGATTTCTAAACGTATTTTGATAGAACAAATAATCAATTTTTGAAATTGAAAGCAAAGAATTAATTTGTATTTTGTAGTATAATAAGTTAAAAGAATGAATTATTAAATTAGAAGAGTAAAAATGAGTGAATTAAAGGATTGGGAACCTTAGCCAGGTGGTTATGGTGAAGAATTTAGAAAAGAAATTCATACATAAATGAATTAGAAAGTTTTCAAGAAAATGTAAAAGAATTTATTGAAGTGGCAGAAGAAACATTAAAGCCCCAAAGTGAATTTGTACCTGTAACATTAACTCCACAAAATCTGGAAGTTAGTGAAAGTTTTTTAAATTGGGTTAGAAAAACAGATGATGAACTTAATAGTAGTTTTATTGATGGAATGTTTCATCCAAGGAGTGAGTGGAAACAAAGAAAAGCAGAAAATGATTTTCGAAGTAATAAAGTGATAATGAGTAATGTTATTGATGGTTTAACGGAAGATTTGACATTTAAGGAAGAACTTGACGAAATCGGCGATTTTTATTGAGTCAATAGCAGAATTTGAAGACATATTTAGCGAAAGTAAAACAAAGTTTGAAGCAAATGATTTGTATGATGTATTTTTTAATGAAGTAACAGGAGTATCAAAAGATGATTTTGAAAAAAATATATACAAGAGCAAAAGCATAATATAAGAAGAACTATTGCGACAATTGGTTTAGAAATCGGAGTAGCATTTTTTGCATTAGATGCAGGAGTTGTTGCAATAGCTGGAGAAGTACTATTTGAGGCAGGTTCTATTTTATGGGGAGCTGGAGAATTGATTTTTTCAGGTATTGTCGAAGGAACTTTAATTGATGGCATAATATTATCTGGAGAGTTATTAATAGAACAAGGAGCTATTTGGTTATCGGAACTTACAACAGCAGCTGATTTAATAGTAACGGTAGTAGTTGATCAATTGTTTGAAAGTAGATTAGGAAGAAAAGCATGGAATGATATTTTGAATATGAAAAGAATTTCTAAATATGCGTTGGTATGGGAATTAGGATCAGATATATATAAGAGAATATCAAAAATTTTTTGAAGATATATTTACTATGCCATTTGATAAGCTGGATTTAATAGATAATGAATTACTTGATGCTAATGGAGAGGAGTATAATGAATTTGAAAAATGGATTGATAGATTTGAGAGATTTTTTAATTTTGATTTTAAATGGAATGATGGACGCTGGCTTTAATATTTGTATTAGAATAAATTAAATAGTAAATATAAATTAAATAGTAAATGTAGTATAAATTCATATGATTTTGAAATGATTTATATTACTTTCACATTATAATTTAATAATAAAAATAATTTTAGAGGGAGAATAGAATGAAATTAATAATAAAAATAATAAAGTATATATTTTATGCTATTTATATAAATTTTATTATGTCTCAACTTTTTGGATTCAAGTGGGGAGAAAAAAAAGCAGAAGAGGTAAATGGAAAAATTGATATTCTCGAGAAGGAAATAAAGGATTCACTGTCTAAAAAAAATATATAGTATTAGAAATAGTCATTTTTCTAATGATAGGATTTTTATATGTTTTTTTCAATTCTTAAAAAAGTAAAAGGGAAAATGAAATTAATAATGAAAATAATAAAGTATATACTTTATATTATTTGGGGAAATATAATAGCATCATCGCTTTACGGTTTTAAGTGGGGACCAAGAAAAGGTGAAGAAGTAAGTATAAAAATTGATACTCTCAATAAAGAAATAAAGGATTTGTTGCAAAAAAAAATATATAATATTAGAAATAGCTATTTTTTTTATGATGGGATTTATATATATTTTTTTAAATTCTTAAAAAATGGATAGATAAAAGATTGTATGATTTAGGTATTGAAGTAGATTCATATGATAGTTATTTAGCTCAAATTAGTTTAGATGGAAATGTATCAGTAATAAAATTAGATGAAAATGCCAAGAAGATAAAGTAGTAAGGAGAAAAATGAAAACAGATGTATATACATATGAGGAATTGGATAAAGTAAATAAAAAAAAAAATGAGAAAAAATTATATGAAATTCAAAAAGTAGTAAATGAAGGTAATGAAGATAAAATTTCAGAAATAGGAATTCCTTCAATGTTAATAGGAAGGTTTACAAGATTAGCATTAAGGTACTACATAATGGATGAGGATATAGAAAAGATAAAAACAGTATTAGAAGTTATAATGAAAGTAGAAAAATTACAACTAGAAAAAGAGAAAAATTCAAGTAGTGAATATTTTAATAGTGAATTTTATGGAGGACTAAAATTTGTAAAGTATTTAAATTTATTATCATTATCGATTCTTCTTGGTTATCAAAAGGAAGACATTGAAATTTTAAAAGAACTTATTCACATAATAAAAGGAAGAGATTTCTTATTAGATTATTTATTAAGTGGAATGGTTGAAACTGAAGTGTCAAAAAATGTAATGCGATCAAATGCTTATCCGCAATTACTTCAAGTGATTGAAGAACAAGATAAAGAAAAAGCAGAAACAATGCTAGTTGATTTCATGAAAAATGACTGGTGGAATTGTACGGGAATGTATGAATTTAGAGATGAAAAGAATATAAATGTTTATACAGGTGCATTTGCATATGAAGTAGCAGCAATAGTGAAATTAAAAGAATTGGATTACAGTAAATTTAAAGATATTAAATATTTTCCAACAGATTTACTATATTACTCAACTGGCGAAAAAGTAAGTGTTAAAAATAATGTAATGGTAGAAAAAGAATTAATATTAGATGGGAAAAAATTTGTTTTTAAAACAAATGATTATGAATTAGCAGAGTTTGGTAATGCTGATTTACAAGGTTATTCATTTGAAAACATGAAAATAGAAGGTGTTTCCTTTAGGGGTGCAAATTTAGAGGGAGCAAAATTTATAAATGTAGAAATGATTAATTGTGATTTTACCGGAACAAATTTAGCAACTGTAATAATTGAAGATTCAAAATTAGAAAAATGTAAATTTAAAAATACTGATGGAATGTATTTAAAATTCTTTGATTGTCGATTATATGAAAATATATTTAAAGACATGGAGATGTATGAAGCGGCAATTACAAGAGGTTTAGTGGAAAATAATGAATTTAATAATGTCGGATTAATATATGTTGATTTAACGGAAAGTGATTTAATTGCGAACAAATTTATTAATTCAGCTTTTGCTGGAATAATTAGAGAGTTAGATGAAGAGTATAAAAATAATGAATTTATTGATACAAATTTAGAACGAACAAAGTTTACATTTAAAGAAAAAAGAAAGAATAAATTCAGTAGAAAATCAGTATTAAGATGGAGGTAAGAATTAATGGAAGGATTAGGAACAGTTGTAACATTACATAAAAGAAATGAAAAACAGCCAGATTTAAAGTTAGTAATAGTTGAAAGATTTATATTGAAAGATAAAGATGCGAAAGAATATTATGATTATAAAGGTGTTGTTTACCCATTTGGGAGTGAAAATGGAAAAGGATTTTTCTTTAACGATGAAGATATAGAAGAACTGATCCATTTAGGATATCAAGACGAATTGGATATTGATTTTATCGAAGTGATGAAATCAAAATTAGAAGAAAAAGGAATTTATAAAATTTCAAAAAATTAATAATCGATTAAAGGAAAGCATTTAAAAATGTAAATATCATTGATATACTATAATTGTAATCCATTAAAGGAAAGCATTTAAAAATGTAAATATCATTGATATACTATAATTGTAAAATGATATAAGGAAAGACACCAGTTTAGAGTTGGTGTCTTTGTTTTTAAAGTAATGGAAAGTAATATAGTATTTAATTGTACTTAAGTTTTCGAGGAATTTGAATAAGATAATTTGTGAAATTCTGGTGGTAGACTATTGTATTTTTATTGTGTATTGTTTATAATTAATGTGACAGTTTTTACATAGAAAATTGTTAAAATATAAACAAGGAGATACTATGAAAAAATATGAAGATGAATTTAAGTTAATGATTATTCAAAAAAATAAAGAAGGACAATCTGTTACAAGTTTGGCAAATGAATTTAATGTTGGTGTATCAACTATTCATAAATGGATTAATATGTACAACAATACTAAATCTTTCAGAGAAGCAGATCAGCTTACTGAAGAACAAAAAGAAATTATCAAACTAAAAAAAGAATTAAAACAAAAAGACATGGAATTAGATATTTTGGGCATGGAAATGGAAATTTCCCACTGATGGGACAAAAGCGTTAATTATCAGTGCTAATTCTCATAAATATTCAATCAAAGCAATGTGTAAATTATTGAACATATCAAGACAAACGTATTATAGATATAAAAATTATAAGTATTTTGAATCAAAAATAAAAAAATCATACTCGCAAATTGACAATCTTGTTGTTAATGAATTTTATAAAAACTATAAGAGGTATGGTGCTGATAAGATTTCTTTGGTTCTTAAGAAAAAGAATTATAACTACTCCAAATATCAAGTATTAAAGTCAATGAAAAGACAAAATTTAGTTTGTCTTTATAATAAATCAAAAAAGTATAAACAATATCACTATAATAAAGCTGATATACCAAATATAGTAGATCGTAAGTTTAATACAAAGGGAATAATAAGCAGTGATTTGACTTATATTAAATTAGGTGTAAAATTCTATTATTTATGTTTTATAATTGATACAAATACTCGACAAATATTATCACACTCATTTAGTAAATCTAAAGACGCACAAATTGTTATCAAAGCATTAAAAAAGGTGGATTTACAAAAATATCAAATATTTCATACAGACAGAGGAAGTGAGTTTGTAAACTTTGATATCGATACAATATTAAAAGAAAATAATATAACAAGATCTTTATCACAAGCAGGATGTCCTTATGATAACGCAATAAGTGAAAACATATTTAATATATTTAAACGTGAATTAGAATATTCAAAAGATGACAATGTTTTAGTTTTCAAGAAAAAAGTTAGCAAATATATTGATTGGTATAACAATGTTAGGATCCAAAAAATCTGAATAACATGTCACCAGTTGAATACAGATACTCTATGTAAAATTTGTAACAAAATTACTTGACAATACATTATCCACAGGATGTTTTACTAAGTATTTTTTAACAATTTTTAAAAGTTTGTGTTTGTGTAAGTAAATAAAATACAAACTAGTGAATTAGTTTGTATTTTGTAGTATAATAGTTTATATAATGAATTTTTAAGTTGAAAGAGAAAGAAGAATTAATTAAAAAATTAAAGAAACAACAGATGAAGAATCGAATTCGGTATTAAAGTAAATAGCAATGTGTTCAATATTTTCTAGAAAACTTAGAGGAGAAAAATGAAAACAGATTTATATACATATGAGGAATTAGATAAAGTAAATAAAAAAATGTATGAAATAAAGTTATATAATACACAAAAAGTAGTAAATGAAAGTGAAATATTAGAAATAGGAATTCCTTCAATGTTAATAGGAATATTTACAAGATTAGCATTAAGGTACTACATAATGGATGAAGATATAGAAAAGATAAAAACAGTTTTAAATGTTATAATGAAAGTAGAAAGATTACAACTAGTAGAAGAGAAAAATTCAAGTAGTGAATATTTAAACAGTGAATTTTATGGAGGGATAAAATTTGTAAAATATTTAAATTTATTATCATTATCGATTCTTCTTGGTTATCAAAAAGAAGAGATTAAAATTTTAAAAGAAGCAATTCATGTAATAAAAGGGAGAGATTTCTTACTTGATTATTTACTAAGTGGAATGGTTGAAACTGAAGTGTCAAAAGATGTGATGCGATCAAATGCCTATCCGCAATTACTTGAGATAATTGAGGAACAAGATAAAGAAAAAGC
Source organism: Mollicutes bacterium SLUWU-24 (assembly GCA_049070185.1). Lineage (GTDB taxonomy): Bacteria > Bacillota_I > Bacilli_A > UBA3375 > UBA3375 > CAZFWW01. Next base: position 578,065 of record JBLYTW010000001.1, read on the forward strand.
CGAAAATATGCTAGTTGATTTCATGAAAAATGATTGGTGGAATTGTACGGGAATGTATGAATTTAGAGATAAGAAGAATATAAATACATATACGGGTGCATTTGCATATGAAGTGGCAGCAATAGTGAAATTAAAAGCATTAGATTATAGTAAATTTAAAGATATCAAATATTTTCCAACAGATTTACTATATTACTCAACTGGAGAAAAAGTAAGGGTTAAAAATAATGTAATGGTAGAAAAAGAATTAATATTAGATGGGAAAAAATTTGTTTTTAAAACAAATGATTACGAACTACCAGAATTTGGGAATGCTGATTTACACGGTTATTCATTTGAAAACATGAAAATAAAAGGTGTTTCATTTAGGGGTGCAAATTTAGAGGGTGCAAAATTTACAAATGTAGAAATGATTAATTGTGATTTTACCGGAACAAATTTAGCAACTGTAACAATCGTAGATTCAAAGTTAGAAAAATGTAGATTTAAAAATACTGATGGAATGTATTTAAAATTCTTTGATTGTAGATTATATGAAAATGTATTTAAAGACATGGAGATGTATGAAGCGGCAATTACAAGAGGTTTATTAGAAAACAATGAATTTAATAACGTCGGATTAATATATGTTGATTTAACGGGAAGTAATTTAATTGCGAACAAATTTATTAATTCAGCTTTTGCTGGAATAATTAGAGAGTTAGATGAAGAGTATAAAAACAATGAATTTATTGATACAAATTTAGAAAGAACAAAGTTTACATTTAAAGAAAAAAGAAAGAATAAATTCAGTAGAAAATCAGTATTAAGATGGAGGTAAGAATTAATGGAAGGATTAGGAACAGTTGTAACATTACATAAAAGAAATGAAAAGCAACCAGATTTAAAGTTAGTAATAGTTGAAAGATTTATATTGAAAGAAAAAGATGCAAAAGAATACTATGATTATAAAGGTGTTGTTTACCCATTTGGGAGTGAAAATGGCAAAGGATTTTTCTTTAACGATGAAGATATAGAAGAACTGATCCATTTAGGATATCAAGACGAATTGGATATTGATTTTATCGAAGTGATGAAATCAAAATTAGAAGAAAAAGGAATTTATAAAATTTCAAAAAATTAATAATCCATTGAAGGAAAGCATTTAAAAATGTAAATATCATTGATATACTATAATTGTAAAATGATATAAGGAAAGACACCAGTTTAGAGTTGGTGTCTTTGTTTTTAAAGTAATGGAAAGTAATATAGCATTTAATAGTACTTAAGTTTTCGAGGAATTTGAATAAGATAATTTGTGAAATTCTGGTGGTAGACTATTGTATTTTTCTTGGTGTTATAGAAGGAAATAAAAGGGATTATCCACAAGAAGTTTTACTAAGTATTTTTCAACAATTTTTAAAAGTTCGTGTAAGCAAATAAAATACATATCTGTGCATTAAAATACAAACTAGTGAATTAGTTTGTATTTTGTAGTATAATAGTTTATATAATGAATTTTTAAGTTGAAAGAGAAAGAAGAATTAACTAAAAAATTAAAGAAACAACAAGTGAAGAATTGAATTCGGTATTAAAGTAAATAGCAATGTGCTCAATATTTTCTAGAAAACTTAGAGGAGAAAAATGAAAACAGATTTATATACATATGAGGAATTAGATAAAGTAAATAAAGAAATGTACGAAGTAGAATTACATAAAATTCAAAAAGTACTAAATGAAGGTAATGAAGATAAAATTTCAGAAATAGGAATTCCTTCAATGCTGATTGGAGGATTTATTGAATTAGCATTAAGATATTACATAATGGATGAGGATATAGAAAAGATAAAAATAGTTTTAAATGCTATTATGAAAGTAGAAAAATTACAACTAGAAAAAAAGAAAAACTCAAGTAGTGAATATTTAAATAGTGAATTTCATGGAGGACTACAGTATATCGAATATTTAAATTTATTATCATTATCGATTCTCCTAGGGTATCAAAAGGAAGATATTGAAATTTTAAAAGAACTTATTCACATAATAAAAGGGAGAGATTTCTTACTCGATTATTTACTAAGTGGAATGGTTGAAACTGAAGTGTCAAAAAATGTAATGCGATCAAATGCCTATCCACAATTACTTCAAGTAATTGCAGAACAAGATAAAGAAAAAGCCGAAAATATGCTAGTTGATTTCATGAAAAATGACTGGTGGAATTGTACGGGAATGTATGAATTTAGAGATGAAAAGAATATAAATGTTTATACAGGTGCATTTGCATATGAAGTGGCAGCAATAGTGAAATTAAAAGCATTAGATTACAGTAAATTTAAAGATATCAAATATTTTCCAACAGATTTACTATATTACTCAACTGGCGAAAAAGTAAGTGTTAAAAATAATGTAATGGTAGAAAAAGAATTAATATTAGATGGGAAAAAATTTGTTTTTAAAACAAATGATTATGAATTAGCAGAGTTTGGTAATGCTGATTTACAAGGTTATTCATTTGAAAACATGAAAATAGAAGGTGTTTCCTTTAGGGGTGCAAATTTAGAGGGTGCAAAATTTATAAATGTAGAAATGATTAATTGTGATTTTACCGGAACAAATTTAGCAACTGTAATAATTGAAGATTCAAAGTTAGAAAAATGTAAATTTAAAAATACTGATGGAATGTATTTAAAATTCTTTGATTGTCGATTATATGAAAATGTATTTAAAGACATGGAGATGTATGAAGCGGCAATTACAAGAGGTTTAGTGGAAAATAATGAATTTAATAATGTCGGATTAATATATGTTGATTTAACGGGAAGTGATTTAATTGCGAACAAGTTTATTAATTCAGCTTTTGCTGGAATAATTAGAGAGTTAGATGAAGAGTATAAAAACAATGAATTTATTGATACAAATTTAGAACGAACAAAGTTTACATTTAAAGAAAAAAGAAAGAATAAATTCAGTAGAAAATCAGTATTAAGATGGAGGTAAGAATTGATGGAAGGATTAGGAACAGTTGTAACATTACATAAAAGAAATGAAAAGCAACCAGATTTAAAGTTAGTAATAGTTGAAAGATTTATATTGAAAGATAAAGATGCAAAAGAATACTATGATTATAAAGGTGGTGTCTACCCATTTGGGAGTGAAAATGGAAAAGGATTTTTCTTTAACGATGAAGATATTGAAGAACTAATCCATTTAGGATATCAGGATGAATTGGATATTAATTTTATCGAAGTGATGAAATCAAAATTAGAAGAAAAAGGAATTTATAAAATTTCAAAAAATTAATAATCCATTAAAGGAAAGCATTTAAAAATGTAAATATCATTGATATACTATAATTGTAAAATGATATAAGGAAAGACACCAGTTTAGAGTTGGTGTCTTTGTTTTTAAAGTAATGGAAAGTAATATAGCATTTAATAGTACTTAAGTTTTCGAGGAATTTGAATAAGATAATTTGTGAAATTCTGGTGGTAGACTATTGTATTTTTCTTGGTGTTATAGAAGAAAATATTAAACGAAAAGATTAAAATACTTAGAGGAGAAAAATGAAAACAGATGTATATACATATGAGGAATTAGATAAAGTAAATAAAAAAATAAATGAGAAAAAATTATATAATACTCAAAAAATACTAGGTGAAGGTAATGAAGCAGAAATTAAAAATCCCTCAATGCTAATAGGAAGATTAGTAATATTAGCATTAAGGTACTACATAATGGATGAAGATATTGAAAAGATAAAAGCAGTTTTAAATGTTATTATGAAATTAGAAAAATTACAACTAGAAGAAGAGAAAAATTCAAGTAGTGAATATTTTAATAGTGAATTTTATGGAGGACTAAAATTTGTAAAGTATTTAAATTTATTATCATTATCGATTCTTCTTGGTTATCAAAAGGAAGACATTGAAATTTTAAAAGAACTTATTCACATAATAAAAGGAAGAGATTTCTTATTAGATTATTTATTAAGTGGAATGGTTGAAACTGAAGTGTCAAAAAATGTAATGCGATCAAATGCTTATCCGCAATTACTTCAAGTGATTGAAGAACAAGATAAAGAAAAAGCAGAAACAATGCTAGTTGATTTCATGAAAAATGACTGGTGGAATTGTACGGGAATGTATGAATTTAGAGATGAAAAGAATATAAATACATATACGGGTGCATTTGCATATGAAGTGGCAGCAATAGTGAAGTTAAAAGCATTAGATTACAGTAAATTTAAAGATATTAAATATTTTCCAACAGATTTACTATATTACTCAACTGGAGAAAAAGTAAGTGTTAAAAATAATGTAATGGTAGAAAAAGAATTAATATTAGATGGGAAAAAATTTGTTTTTAAAACAAATGATTATGAATTAGCAGAGTTTGGTAATGCTGATTTACAAGGTTATTCATTTGAAAACATGAAAATAGAAGGTGTTTCCTTTAGGGGTGCAAATTTAGAGGGAGCAAAATTTATAAATGTAGAAATGATTAATTGTGATTTTACCGGAACAAATTTAGCAACTGTAATAATAGAAGATTCAAAGTTAGAAAAATGTAGATTTAAAAATACTGATGGAATGTATTTAAAATTCTTTGATTGTAGATTATATGAAAATGTATTTAAAGACATGGAGATGTATGAAGCGGCAATTACAAGAGGTTTATTAGAAAACAATGAATTTAATAACGTCGGATTAATATATGTTGATTTAACGGAAAGTGATTTAATTGCGAACAAATTTATTAATTCAGCTTTTGCTGGAATAATTAGAGAGTTAGATGAAGAATATAAAAACAATGAATTTATTGATACAAATTTAGAAAGAACAAAGTTTACATTTAAAGAAAAAAGAAAGAATAAATTCAGTAGAAAATCAGTATTAAGATGGAGGTAAGAATTAATGGAAGGATTAGGAACAGTTGTAACATTACATAAAAGAAATGAAAAGCAACCAGATTTAAAGTTAGTAATAGTTGAAAGATTTATATTAAAAGATAAAGATGCAAAAGAATACTATGATTATAAAGGTGTTGTCTACCCATTTGGGAGTGAAAATGGAAAAGGATTTTTCTTTAACGATGAAGATATTGAAGAACTAATCCATTTAGGATATCAAGACGAATTGGATATTGATTTTATCGAAGTGATGAAATCAAAATTAGAAGAAAAAGGAATTTATAAAATTTCAAAAAATTAATAATCCATTAAAGGAAAGCATTTAAAAATGTAAATATCATTGATATACTATAATTGTAAAATGATATAAGGAAAGACACCAGTTTAGAGTTGGTGTCTTTGTTTTTAAAGTAATGGAAAGTAATATAGCATTTAATAGTACTTAAGTTTTCGAGGAATTTGAATAAGATAATTTGTGAAATTCTGGTGGTAGACTATTGTATTTTTCTTGGTGTTATAGAAGAAAATAAAAGGGATTATCCACAGGATGTTTTACTAAGTATTTTTCAACAATTTTTAAAAGTTTGTGTTTGTGTAAGTAAATAAAATACAAACTAGTGAATTAGTTTGTATTTTGTAGTATAATAGTTTATATAATGAATTTTTAAGTTGAAAGAGAAAGAAGAATTAATTAAAAAATTAAAGAAACAACAGGTGAAGAATCGAATTCGGTATTAAAATAAATAGCAATGTGTTCAATATTTTCTAGAAAACTTAGAGGAGAAAAATGAAAACAGATGTATATACATATGAGGAATTAGATAAAGTAAATAAAAAAATGTATGAAGAAGAGTTATATGAAATTCAAAAAGTAGCAAATGAAAGTGAAATATCAGAAATAGGTATTCCTTCAATGTTAATAGGAAGATTTACAAGATTAGCATTAAGATACTACATAATGGATGAAGATATTGAAAAGATAAAAACAGTTCTAAATGTTATTATGAAAGTAGAAAAATTAGAACTAGAAGAAGAAAAAAACTCAACTGATGAATACTTAAATAGTGAATTTCATGGAGGAATATTGTATGTTGAATATTTAAGATTATTATCATTATCAATTCTCCTAGGGTATCAAAAAGAAGATATTGAAATTTTAAAAGAAGCAATTCATGTAATAAAAGGGAGAGATTTCTTATTAGATTATTTATTAAGTGGAATGGTCGAAACTGAAGTGTCAAAAAATGTAATGCGATCAAATGCCTATCCGCAATTACTTCAAGTGATTGAAGAACAAGATAAAGAAAAAGCAGAAACAATGCTAGTTGATTTCATGAAAAATGATTGGTGGAATTGTACGGGAATGTATGAATTTAGAGATGAAAAGAATATAAACGTTTATACAGGCGCATTTGCATATGAAGTGGCAGCAATAGTGAAATTAAAAGCATTAGATTATAGTAAATTTAAAGATATCAAATATTTTCCAACAGATTTACTATATTACTCAACTGGCGAAAAAGTAAGTGTTAAAAATAATGTAATGGTAGAAAAAGAATTAATATTAGATGGGAAAAAATTTGTTTTTAAAACAAATGATTACGAACTACCAGAATTTGGTAATGCTGATTTACACGGTTATTCATTTGAAAACATGAAAATAGAAGGTGTTTCCTTTAGGGGTGCAAATTTAGAGGGTGCAAAATTTATAAATGTAGAAATGATTAATTGTGATTTTACCGGAACAAATTTAGCAACTGTAATAATTGAAGATTCAAAATTAGAAAAATGTAAATTTAAAAATACTGATGGAATGTATTTAAAATTCTTTGATTGTCGATTATATGAAAATATATTTAAAGACATGGAGATGTATGAAGCGGCAATTACAAGAGGTTTATTAGAAAACAATGAATTTAATAACGTCGGATTAATATATGTTGATTTAACGGGAAGTGATTTAATTGCGAACAAATTTATTAATTCAGCTTTTGCTGGAATAATTAGAGAGTTAGATGAAGAGTATAAAAACAATGAATTTATTGATACAAATTTAGAAAGAACAAAGTTTACATTTAAAGAAAAAAGAAAGAATAAATTCAGTAGAAAATCAGTATTAAGATGGAGGTAAGAATTAATGGAAGGATTAGGAACAGTTGTAACATTACATAAAATAAATATCGAATAATTATATTTGAAATTTATAATAGTAATATACTAAATATATAAGTAAAAATGAGTGAATTAAAGGATTGGCAACCTCAACTAGGTGGTTATACTGATTATTTAGGAGTTATTTATCCAGAAGGAATGATTAAATACAATTATATTGTTATTAATCATGTTAAGCATGTAGGATTACAAAATAAAGAAGAAGCTAAGCTGGCTTTAATTATTCAAAAAAGTTTAAATCAATCTAATATTAATAAAATTGACACAAAATCGTTGTTGGATAAATTACAGCAAAAAGAAGTAATTAAATAATAAATATTTAAAACTATCAATAAAGAAGAAGGATAAAACTAGTGTTTTATCCTTCTTATTCATCTGTTGAGTTAATTGGTGTTTTATTTGTTAATTGTAATTGTGTTGCTGCTAAATCATTACCTTGAGGAGGAACAAATTCATAGTAAATTCGATTATTTGCCTCAACATTAATTCCTTGATCAGGTTTTAATGTGTATGTATCAAGTAACTCGGTTGAATTAGATCCGTTTGTTGAACCATTAAACTGCATTTTATTTAAAGTAATAGTATTTTCTGAACGATTATATAATTTAAAGTCTTTCCCACAACTTGCATAATTATCATCCATAAAAATAGCATTAGCATTTACCGATCCTTGTTGACAATTAACTTTATTGATTGAATGATAATAATATAAACCACTAAATATTAAAATAAAAATTAATCCAATCCCAATTTTTTTTTCCATTTCTGCTCCTTATATAAAGATTATACCATTATTTAAACCGATTATCCACAATTTTAATTATTTTAAAAACAGAATGCTTGAAAAAATTTACATTTATTATCAATTAGTGTTATAATGAATATAAGTTGATAAATTAAACTAGATATTGGAGCCAAAGGCCGAAGTGCGATGATTATATCTTTTCTTAATTTAAGTATTGTGAAGCTGCCATAACAATACATCAATATCTCAAAATGATTCTAGGTATTTCTGGGGTATTTTCAACTATTAAGGCAGCCATAAAGGCTGTCTTTTTTTGGTATTAAGGAGTAAAATGTTAACAGATTTATTATCAATTTTACCGATTATTATTACCATTATTATTGCAATTAAAGTAAAAGATGTGATTTTAGCAATCTATGTTGGGATTTTTTCGGGAATTTTAATTTTGACAAACGGACACTTATTTAAGGCACTACATAGTTTTGTTGCCGATTATTTAATTGTTCAAGTAACAGATTCGTATAATGCGGGTGTAATAATTTTAATAATGTTTATCGGTGGTTTTATTACACTGATGGAATTTTCAGAAGGTGCTAATGCCTTTGCCACTAAAGTTAAAAAGTATTTAAATACAAAAGTTAAAACACAAATGAGTGCTTATTTATTTGGAATCTTAATTTTCTTTTCGGATTTAGGGACACCATTAATCTTAGGACCTGTTTTTAGTCCAATTTTTGATAAAATGAAAATTTGTCGTGCTAAATTAGCCTATATTATTGACTCAACTGCTTCACCAATGGCAATTTTAGTACCATTTACTGGTTGGGGTGTCTACATTATGTCATTAATTGAAGCACAAAGTTCAAGTGGTGATGCTTTTAATATTTTTATTACGGCGATTGGTTTTCAATTTTATTCATTATTAGCATTATTAACTGTACCATTTGTTATTAAGTTCAATTTGGATATTAAAGCAATGAAAAACGCTCAAAATAACTGGGAACAAGTTCAGGATCAAACAAATGCAGTAAAACATGAAAATGGTCAAGCTAATTTTATTATCATTCCATTAATTGTTTTATTTACTGTATTAATTGGTGGATTAATTAAATTGGGCTTTCCCTTTCAACCATTAAATGGAAGCGAATTTAGAATTGTTTTAACAAGTGCTTACATTTTAAGTGCGGCAAGTTTAATGATTTTATTATTAATTAGTCATCGTTTTAAGTTTATGGAAATATATCGCGTTTATATTAAAGGGATGTCAAAGACAATGACAATGATTATTGTTTTAATTGGTGCTTGGAGTTTAAGTGCAGTTATTGATAGTTTGCATACAGCAGATGTTATTGTTTCTCTTTTAAACGGAAGTGTTCCTGCCTTTTTATACCCAGCATTAATCTTTGTGATTGCCGCAATTCTATCAGCAGCAACAGGAAGTTCATGGGGAACTTTTGCGATTCTAACACCATTTGCGTTTGGTTTTAGTGATGTAAGTCAAATTGATCCGGCATTATTGATGGGAGCAGTATTATCAGGAGGATTGTTTGGTGATCATATTTCACCAATTAGTGATACAACAATTTTAAGTGCAACAGCCTGTGAAATTAGTTTACTCGATCACGTTAAAACGCAATTACCTTATGGTTTAATCAATGCAACAATTGCGTTTGTTTGTTTTATTGGTGCGGGACTATACCCATCATATATTTGGATTGTGATTGGTTTTGCTTTAGCACTTATTAGTTTATTTACAATAAATTATTGGGAAAAGAAGGAGTAATTATGAAATTATGGAGTGGAAGATTTAATCAAGATACAAATTATTTAACTGATTTATATAACAAGTCAATTAATTTTGATATTCGTTTATTACCTTACGATATTGAAGGAACAATTGCTCATGCGACGGCTCTTGTTGATTGTCAAATTTTAAGTGAATCAGAATTAACCTTAATCACTGAAGCATTAATGAAATTAAAACAACAATATGAGGATAATGAAATAATCGTTAGCGAAAGTGATGAAGATGTCCATATGTTAATTGAACGTTATTTAACTAATGAATTAGGTGATTTAGGGGCGAAGATTCATACGGGAAGATCACGTAATGATCAAGTCGCTTGTGCAACTCGTCTTTATTGCCGTCAGATGGTTACGGAAATAATTACGGAGTTAGAATTATTTAATAGTGCATTAAGTGAGTTACGCCAAGAGCATTTACGTACTTTAATGCCGGGAACAACTCATTTACAAGGGGCACAAGTAATTACCCTTGGTTACTATTTTGATGCGTACATGCAAATGTTTGATCGTGATATTGATCGACTAGAACAAATTAATGAACGCGTTAATGTATCACCTTTAGGGAGTGGGGCTTTAGCCGGAACAACATATCAACTTAATCGTGAAATCGCTGCCGATTATTTACAATTTCATGATATTTGTCAAAATGCCATGGATGGAGTTAGTGATCGTGATTATGTAATTGAATTAATTGGAGCAATTGCTTTAATTGGCGTTCATATGTCGAAGTTTGCCGAAGAAATTATTTTATTCAATTCTAGTGTTTATCAATATGTAGAATTAGCTGATGAATTTGCAACTGGTAGTAGTATTATGCCACAAAAGAAAAATCCCGATATTGCCGAACTTACTCGTGGGAAAAGTGCAAGGTTGATTGGTAATTTAGTCCAAATCTTAACGTTAATTAAAGGGACACCACTTGCTTATAATAAAGATTTCCAAGAAGATAAAGAGCAACTATTTGATAGTGTTGATACAATTCTTTTAACGCTTCAAGTATTTCGACCAATGTTATTAACGGCTAAGTTTAATCGTCAGAAAATGTTAAATGATTGTCAAAAAGCTTTTTTAAATGCAACTGATTTAGCTGATTATTTAGTTACTAAAGGCTTACCATTTCGTCAGGCACATAGTGTAGTTGGGCAAATTGTTGCATACGCCGAAGAACAACAATTACAATTAGAACAAATTGATCTTAAAACATATCAGTCATTTAGTGAATTAATTACAGAAGATGTATATTCATTTATTGATTTAGAAACAACAATGTTACGTCGTCAGACAATTGGGGCTCCAGCTTGGTTAATTAAAAAATATGAAAAATAAGATTCCGTAAAGTGGAATCTTTTTTAATTATGATTTTAAATAAAAAAAAGATTAAATCAACAATTTGTTCATCTAATCTTTTTAATAATAAATGGCGGAGCATGAGAGATTCGAACTCTCGCGCCGGTCACCCGACCTATACCCTTAGCAGGGGCACCTCTTCAGCCAACTTGAGTAATGCTCCGTTTAACAACAAGATAATTATAACACATTTTAAAAAATGATGTGAGAAAAAATGTTATTTTTTAAAATTATTAATTTTAACGATAAATTTTATAAGAAAAGATACTTGAAAATCAAGTATCCTTTATTGTATGTAGAACTGCTTAAAAAAAAGACAACTTAAATTGTCAGTTAATTATTTTTATGGCGGAGCATGAGAGATTCGAACTCTCGCGCCGGTCACCCGACCTATACCCTTAGCAGGGGCACCTCTTCAGCCAACTTGAGTAATGCTCCGTTTAACAACAAGATAATTATAGCATATAAAAAAAAGTTGTGTGAAAAAAATTTAATTCTGACTAATTTTAAATTTCAATATTTAAAATTAATGTGTTATAATAGGCTTAAGGAGGTAGGATATGCAGCAAAAAATCGGTTATAATACAGAATATGCAATTTTTACATTTGCAGAAAATCAATTAAAAGTTTTTTTAATTCCGAAAAGTGATAATAGTTTATGTTTACCTGGAAATATTATTACAAGTGATCATACTGCTCGTGATATGGTATTAGCTAAAATTGAAAATCATTTTCAAATCACAGAAGAACAGTTATTTTTAAGACACATTGCTGTATTTGATGAACCAACTCGCGATTATCGTGGTCGGATAATTTCAAATATTTTTTATGTAATAATTAATTGGGAAGATTTGGAAAATAAAGATAATTTCTATGATGTTGATAAATTGGAAGCATATCAATTAGCATATGACCATCAAGAAATTATTGAAAAAACCATTGCAAATGTTAAAAAGGATTTATATGAAACAACAATTGCAAAGTATTTTTTAAATCATGAATTTACAATTAGTGAATTACAATCGCTACTACTTTGTGCGCGTAATGTATCGGAAATATCAAGAACTCATTTTTTTACAAAAGTTAAATCAATGCCGTTTATACGTCCGGTTTTAGATGATAACAATAAACAAAAGAAGAAATTACGTACTGGTGCTCGTCGCCCAGCAAAGTTATATCGTTTTGATGAAACGGATTATATTTCATCAATTTATTTTTAATTAAAGGAGAACTAATGAATAAGAATTTAATTTTACGTGCTGATTCATATAAGTATTCGCACTTTTTACAATTCCCCGAAAACATTACTTATATGCACAGTTATTTAGAAGCACGTGGAGATGAACCAGTCCGTTTTTTCGGATTACAATATTATTTAAAGGAGTATTTAACAAAGCCAATTACTCAGGCTGATATTGAACAGGCAAAAGCAATTATTACAGCTCATGGTTTAATGTTTGATGAAGCCGGTTGGCAACATATATTAGATAAACATGACGGTTATTTACCAATTAAAATTCGGGCAGTTAAAGAAGGAACAATTGTTGAAGGACATAATGTATTAATGACAATTGAAAGTACAGATTCTGCTGTACCATGGGTTGTTGGTTTTGTTGAAACCTTATTAATGAAAGTTTGGTATCCAACAACAGTTTGTACATTATCACATAATATTAAGAAAACTATTATGGAGTTTTTAGAAAAAACAGCTGATACAAACGAAAAATTACCATTTATGTTACATGATTTTGGTTATCGTGGTGCAAGTAGTGAAGAAAGTGCAGCGATTGGTGGCTTGGCACATCTTGTTAACTTTCAAGGAACAGATACGATTGCCGCAATTGTTTGTGGTACTCAATATTACAATGAACCAATGGCTGGATTTAGTATTCCAGCAAGTGAACATTCAACAATGACGGCTTGGGGTCGTGAAAACGAAGTCAAAGCTTATAGAAATATGATCGAAAAATTTGGTAAGCAACCATTATTTGCATGTGTAAGCGATTCTTGGAATTTTGAAAAAGCAGTAACTGATTTATGGGGAACAAAGTTACATGATGAAGTTGTTGCGATGAATGCTAATTTAGTAATTCGTCCAGACAGTGGAGATGCTTTAGAAAATATTGCTTTTGCTTTAGAAAATTTAAGTGAAAAATTTGGTTATCAGCTAAACACAAAAGGTTATAAGGTGTTAAATAATGTTGCCTTAATTCAAGGTGATGGTGTATGCGAGCAGAAAATCGAACAAATTTTAACAATGATGATGGAAATGGGTTATAGTGCTGAGAATATTGCCTTTGGAATGGGAGGAGCATTATTACAAGGAAATGAAGATTCAAGTTTAAATCGTGATACTCATAAATTTGCAATTAAATGTAGTGCAATTAAAATTGATGACGAGTTGAAAATGGTGTATAAAGATCCAGCCGGTTCAAGTTTTAAAAAGTCAAAACAAGGTCGTTTAGATTTAATTAGTGAGGAAAATACGTTTAAAACAATTCAAATTAATGATTATCCAATCGGTGAATACCCAGAAAATTCACAATTAACAACAGTATTTACTGATGGAAAATTAATCCAAGATTGGAGTTTGGATGAAGTCCGAAACTGATTTTGTAACACTCCTTGCTGAACATAAACGTTTATTTAACAATCATTTTAATTTAGTAATTAATGAAATGATTACTCGTAGTCAAACTCACGATATGGATAAAATATATAATAAAGCAACATTTGCTACTTATAATCAATATTTTACCGAACTTAAGCAAATTCCGTTTGGAACTCCTGAATATTTACAATTTGAAGATGATTATTTTTGGGATGCTCATATGTCACATGCCCAAAATCGTCATCATTTTTACTCAAGTAAAAATAATAGTGTTAATGATCCGAATTTAATTGATTTAATTGAAGCAATTATTGATATTTATGTTTCTAATTTACAATATAACGAAGAGGTTACAACGCAAAAAGTGATGGAAGTTTTAAAAACAAAAGGAATTATGGATATTGATTTACATACATATATTGAAAATACTATTAATCGGATAAAGTAACTATTCGTGGTATAATAAGTATGAGGAGGAGAAATGGAAATAAAAATTTTAAATAAACCGAAAAACTTTTGGTATACATTATTTTCATTTAGTGCTAATCCAACCGCAGCAGGATATAGTCTAAATGACGAATATCATTATGAGGTTATTGAATTAGAAGGAGAAATGTATTTACGAACATTTATTGATGATGTTTCGTTTAAACAAAAAATTGATGAATTTGATGTTGACACTGGGATGATTAAAGTTAAAGGAAAAGAATATCAATTTAAAGTAATTAAATAATATTTATGTTATACTATTACAAGATAAAAAACAAAGCAAAAGTTTTGGTTTAAAACCAAGGCTTTTTTTAATTACTGATGGAAAGAGGATATGATGAAAGAAATATTTACAAAATCAAGTGTTGAAGCAAAGATGACTCCAGAAAAAAGTGATATTTTTGCTAAAGTTTGTGAAAAAGGAATTAATGATTTTACTGAGAAAAATCAAGAATACACAAATGATTTTAAATTACCAATTGATGAGGAAGAATATTATCGTTTGAAAAAATTTCGTTTTTTAAAAACAATGCCAACTAAACATTTTGCTTCTCAAGCAATTGCAGATCGCTTTGTAATTCGCATTAGTCATGGGAAAAACAATAAAAGTTTTATTAAATGTTATCAAAGTAAAGAATTAGTTTTAGAAATTGCGGCAAGTCCCCGTCAAATTGAAGCAATTGAAGATAAATACCACTATTATTTTAAATTAGATGGAAAAACGGAAAATCAAGATAAATACCAATTGTTTTATGCTGGTACTTTTATGGAAAAAAGTGCAGATGCAACTTATTTATCAAGTAAATTAACCGATTTACGTTTATTTAAAGTTGTTAAAATAAAGCGAGGTAATTAATGATTAAAATGAATGAAGTACGTGATAGTAAGGATGATAATCTTTATTCACTTGAAGAAATGATTGAAATGTATGAGGATGAACCGGTAAACTATAGTTATGTTTCGCGACGACTTTGTTGTCCTCACTGTCGGAAAAAAGTTGTTAAGATTAAAATTGATGAATTTTTTGAGAGAATAACTTCAAACGAACAAGATCACCATCCTTGGTGTGATTATTATAATCCGCATTTATCGCAACGTGATATTAAAAAGGTAATTAATGATCCAGTTGCTTTAAAAGATTTATTTAAATTTAAAAATAATGGTGAAAAACAAATTCCCCGTCGCAATATTGAACGTTATTTAAGTGCTGATGATTTTGAAATATGGAAGATTTTTTATGGAACAGTTACAATTAGAACTGCTCATTCAAAAGATGAAACTAAATATAAAAATTTTGCAATAAAAGCACCAAAAGGGGAAATTATTAATTTAACTTTTAATCAAGAAGTTATTAAAAATGGTGCGGAGTTAATAAATACAATTGAAACAAATTTGCATCAGCAATTTAAAGTTAAATTTATTACTAAATTAGTAGAAGTTGATGAATACGTTAATGGTATCATTACTGATAAAGAACATTTTGTAATTGAAAAAATAACAGAATTAAATACTAAATCAGAAGAAAAATAAGTTGATATAATTAGATATGGTATAATATCAAAGTACATATGTATAGAAAGAGTTGATATAAATGAATAGAAAGATTGCAACTAGTGTCATATTAACGCTAAGTTTAATTTCGACATTCAAGGCTCCTTTGATTGCAACAACAGTAGACAGTATTGAAGGTGATGTTGCTGATGTTAATAATAAAATTGAGGAAAACAATAGTACAATTGAAGCTAAAAAGGCGGAAATTGAAAAGTTAAATCAAGAAGTAGAATCCTCAGAAGCAGAATTAAACAATCTTAGAGAGCAAATTGAGGAAAATCAAGATAAAATTGATTCAATTAATGAAAAAATAACAACAAAAGAAACAGAAATCGAAGACTTAAATGAAAAATTAGCAGTCAAAAAAAATGAAGCAAGTCAAATTTTAATTAATTTACAACATAATGCAAATATAAATATTATGTTAAGTGTTATGGCTGATGATTCAATAGATGGTGTTAATAAAATTCGTGCAGTCCAAGGTTTAAATAAATTGTCTGGTAGTTCAATGACAACAATTAATCAAACAATTGCTTTAAGTGATAAAGTTAATGTAGAACGTGATAACCTAAAATCTCAGAAAGCGGATTTAGAAACAGAGCAACAAACACTTGCTAATCAAAGTGCTGATTTAGTTGCTCAAAGTCAAGAACAAGCGCAGAAAAAAGAACAAATTTTAACAGATGTTACATCATTAGAAAATACATCAAGTGATTTAAAAAATCAATTACTTACACAAACTAATTTATTAGATAAATATGAAAGTGCTGGTTGTACAGGTGATGATGTTTATGGAGTTGATTGTGCAGTTCCACAACCAAAAATTGATCAAGAGCGAGAAAAAGCTCAAGATGAGGTTGAAGTTAAACAATCAGAAACAGAAAAGAAACCAGATACAAATAATAATTCGAATGATAATAACAATTCAAGTAGTAACAACAATTCAAGTAATAACAACAATTCAAATAATAACTCTGGTAGTAATAATTCTGGTGGTAGTTATTATGCAAAATTAAAATCTAATCCGGATGCTAATTATATTATTAATAAGGAAAGTGGTTGGAATCCGTATGCAACAAATCCAAATAGTGGAGCATATGGAATTTGTCAAGCATTACCAGGTAGTAAAATGGCAAGTGCTGGAAGTGATTGGGCAACTAATATTGAAACCCAATCAAAGTGGTGTGATGGTTATGTAAATAGTCGTTACGGATCATGGTCAGCTGCTCGAGCGCATTGGGATAGTGCAGGATGGTTTTAAAAATATGAAGGAGAATCACATTTGTGATTCTTTTTTTTGTTTATAATGAAAAATTTTATTAATAACTTAAGGAATGATTTAGATTTGAAAGATAAATATTCGCCTTTATTGGGCACTTATTATTGATATAATACTGGATATAAGAGGTAAGTGCAGTGAATAAATACATTATAATGTTAAGTGTTGATATATTATTTATAATTATGTTTTTAATAAAATTAAAATATAATTATATAAGATGTCATCGAATCAATGATCGATGTTTAGGTTTTATGCAGAATAAATCATGGCGAATATGTTCACGCTGTTTATTTATCTATATTGGAATATTTTCATTTCCAATTTGGTTTGGAATAATAACTCAAAAATCAATAATATCTTTATTATTTATTTGTTTTATCATGCAAGTACCAATGTTAGTAGATGGTTATACACAAAAAATGAAAAAAAGAGTTAGTAATAATTTTCTACGTAGTATTACGGGATTTATTTCCGGAGTAGGTCTGGGAATATTAATTGATATTGTATTAATATTATTAAATATTTAAGGAGTGGATATGACATTTTTAATAACAGTTTTAGTAATGATAAGTTGTTTTATTTTAATGTACGGAATATTAAGTGGTAATATGTTATTCTTATTAGTAGGAATAGTTGGGTTTGTTATTTTTGGATATTCCGATTATTATTTAATAAAAAACAGTAAAAGAAAAACGAAAAATAGTAATGGCACATGTGATTGGATAAATATATTATTATTTGACACATGTGATGAAATTGATTGTAGTGATATAGATTTTATTGAGTGTGATGATATAGATTGTAATTAAGTAGAACATAATTATATTTAAAAAAGAAGAAAAAATACAAGAATTTTGGATGAACTGATTTCATAAAGTTCATAGTGTCGAAACAGGGAATTAACAAAAGTTTTCTGGAAAATTAGACTATTAAAATATTAACAATTAACATTATTTATTTTAAAATATGAATATAATATTGTATGGAAAAGATACCAGCTGTAACTGGTGTCTTTTATTATTTAATCAAAGTTGATTTAATATTGTAAGTTTAATTATCTAGTTTAAAAGTAGAATAGTCATAATAATGAATAAGATAATTATTAATTGGTTAATGAAACCTTTAAAATCGATTATCCTCCAACTTCATATTATACCAACTCCTTAAATTTGTTACTAAATAGTATTAAAAATAATATAGTAGAAAAATAATATTATTAATAGATTAAGATTAAATTATTATTCATATTTTGATTTTCTTTAAAATTAAAGGCTTATCTCACTTTTTTAATTTTGCTAATAATAAAAATTGGTTGTGGATGATATTAGTGAGATACTTTATAATACTATTCTTTTTTTTGAATTGTTTTATGTTATAATAAATGGTAGCAGAGCAGTTAACGTAAAACCAATGTAAAGTAATACTTGGGTGGATATTTGCCAGCAAAAATTAATTAATATAATTGGAGGAATATGATAAATCAAGATAAAATTGCTGAGGCTGTTAGCCTGATAATTGAAGCAATTGGGGATGACCCAAAACGTGAAGGGTTAGTTGATACTCCAAAACGAGTAGCAAAAGCTTATAATGAAATTTTTTCGGGAATGGAACAATCAAGTCAAGAAATATTAGCTAAAACTTTTACTAGTAATAATCAAGGAATGGTTGTTCAAAGTGATATTGAATTTCATTCAATGTGTGAACATCATTTTTTACCTTTTTTCGGTAAAGTACATATTGCTTATTTACCAAATGAAAAAGTTGTTGGTTTAAGTAAACTTGGACGTACAGTTGAAGTATATGCGCATCGTCCGCAATTACAAGAACAATTAAGTGATCAAATTGCTGATGCCCTAATGGATAATTTAAATCCCCATGGGGTTATGGTTGTAATTGAAGCAAATCACATGTGTATGAGTATTCGTGGCGTGAAAAAGCCTGATGCAGTAACGAAAACAATTGTTACTCGTGGTGCATTTAATGAAGATTATAACTTGCGACAAGAAGCATTAAATTTAATGTAAGGAGAAAATATGGATAAGTTAACAATTGAAAAATTACAAATTCGTGCTAATCATGGTGTTTTTGCCGCTGAAAAAAGTTTAGGGCAAAATTTCTTTTTAACGATTACAATTAGTGGCGATTTTAGTCAAAGTATTTGGCAAGAGGATTTAACAAAGTCAGTGCATTATGGAGAACTTGCTGAATTTATTACAACTGAATTTCAAAAAACTAGTTATGATTTAATTGAAACCGCTGCTTATCAAGTAGCATGGTCAGTGTTAAATTATGCTGAAATAATTAAAGAAATTACAATTACGGTCGAAAAACCTGAAGCACCAATTGCGCTACCATTAGCAACAGTTAGTTTTACAACTACTTTAACGAAAAATCTTGTATATATTGGTTTAGGTTCAAATATTGGCGATAGTGCTGAGTATTTAGCAAATGCAAGGGAGAAAATTGCGCAATTACCAGTAACAAAATTAGTCAATGCAAGTCAAACAATTACAACACCACCATTTGGACCGGTTGTTCAAGATGATTTTTTAAATCAAGTAATAATAATTGAGACAGCGTTAAAACCAGAACAATTATTATTGAAGTTACAACAAATCGAAATCGAACTTGGTCGTGAACGAATTGTTAAATGGGGACCACGAACAATTGATTTAGATATTCTTTATTTTGGTAATCAAGAAATTAATACAGAAACATTAATTGTTCCACATCCATTTATTGAAAAACGCTTATTTGTATTACAATCGTTAATTGAATTAAGTCCAAATTTTATTCATCCCCGACTAAAATTAACGCATCAAGAATTATATGATAATTTAATAGATAAGGAGTAATAATGATTGCATTTATTGATAATTATGATTCGTTTTCCTATAATTTAGTTCGTTATTTTACTGAATTAAATGTTAATATTGTTGTTTTTAAAAATGATGGGATAGAAGTTGACGAATTAATAGCCTTAAAACCAAAAGCAATTATTTTATCGCCCGGACCAAAAACCCCAACTGAAAGTGGGGTTTGTTTGGATATTGTCAGAGAATTGGGGGGGAAAGTACCGATATTAGGAATTTGTTTAGGGCATCAAGTAATTGGTCATGTAAATAACGCAAATATTATTAAAGCACCAGTACCAGTTCACGGAAAGACCGCGATGATTAGCCACAATAATGATAATTTATTTATCGATATACCAAATCAATTTAAAGTTACACGTTATCATTCATTAATTATTGAACAAGGTAATGATAATTTAGATGTTTTAGCAACTACAAATGATGGAATAATTATGGCAATAAAAGTAAAAAATCAATTAACATATGGGGTTCAGTTTCATCCCGAGGCGTATTTGACTGAATATGGTAAACAATTATTGCACAATTTTTTAATTTTAATCAAGGAGGGAAAATGATTGAAGTATTAGCCCAAGAATTTGATCCAACAATTGTTTATCAACAAATTGAGCAAACAGCACAACCCTTATTATTAGAAAGTCAAAATGATGATCATGAATTGGCAAAAATTTCGATAATTGTTTTAAATCCGATTTCAACCATTTGTTATCAAAATCAGCAATTATTAATTGATCAAAAGGTTGTTAATGAAGATCCGCTTGATTATATTACTCGAGAAATTAATCAAACTACTGCTAATCAAGCAATTGAATTTGATGGTGGTTTTGTTGGGGCAATTAGTTATGATTATGGTTTAGAATTATTAGATTTAGTAAATGAAAATCACGATCAATATCCACAAATTATTGGTGGATTTTATCATCAAGCAATTATTTTTGATCATCTTAATCAACAAACTAAATTATTTAATCGTAGTGGAAGTGTTGACCATTTATTTAAATATTTAGTAACGGAAGAACACCAAATAACTCAACAATTAAATTATCAGCCACAATTAACAATTGATAAAACAAAATATATAAATACAATCGGCAAAATTAAAGATTATATTGCTGCTGGTGATTTATACGAAATGAATTATACAATCTTATATGAAGAAGTTAAAAAATTAGATAGTTGGTTGTTGTATAAAGAATTGAAGGCAACTAATCCTGCACCATATGCCGCATATTTGAATTTTAATGATTTTCAGATTATTTCAACATCACCGGAATTATTTTTTCAACGACAAGCAGATACGATTTTAACCCAACCAATGAAAGGAACTGCACCACGTAGTTTAAATTTAGAGCAAGATTTAATAAATTATCAAGAATTAGTCAATAGTGATAAAGATAAAAGTGAATTGTTAATGATTATTGATTTAATGCGAAACGATATTAGTAAAATTGTTCAGCCAAATAGTGTTAAAGTAACAAATCCTTTTCTGATTAAGAAATATCCAACTGTATATCAACAAGTTGCTAATGTTGGTGGAATCTTGCAAGAAAATATTGGTTTTGCACAAATATTTCGGGCATTATTTCCGAGTGGCTCGATTACAGGAGCACCGAAAAAACGAACAATGGAAGTAATTCAAGAGTTAGAAAAGCGAAATCGTAATTTCTATACCGGAGCAATTGGTTACTATGCTTATAACCAAAATGCATGTTTTAATGTGGCAATTCGGACTGTTGTTGCAAGTAATACTAATTACGAATTTGGCGTAGGTGGAGCAGTTGTTTGGGATTCTAATGCTGATGCTGAATTTAGTGAATGTCAAACTAAAGCCAAAGCAATTGTTAAAGCTCTAGGGAGTGATAATGTTAATTCATAACCATCAAGTTGTTACAGTAATAGATGATTACCAATTTTTACATTTTGGCTATGGTGTTTTCTCTACTTTTCCAGTAAACTGTTCAGCTGAATTATTAAAAAAACACTATTGGCGAATTAAAAGTGGTAGTGAATTTTTAAATATTCCGTGGAATTTAACAGAAATAGCGTTTGAGGAATTAATAACTAAGTCGCAAAAAGATTTACCAATTAATGAATGTTTTAAAATAATTAATACAATGTCGGGTTGGTATTTACTTAGCCGTGAGTTCAAAGTCAGGACAAGATGTAGATTAACAACTACTGATTATCAACATTTTAGTCATAATCAATACTTGAAACATAAAACTGGAAATTATTTACCAAATCATCATCAATTAATGCAAGCCCAAAAAAATGGCTATGATGATGTGATAATTTGCAACCAAAATGGAGATATTTGCGAAACAACTAAAGCGAATATCTTTTGGGTTATTGATGAACAATTATATACACCAGCATTAAGCTGTGGTTTGTTAAATGGAACTATTCGGCAATTCATTTGCGAAAATTTCCCAGTAAATCAAGTTACTAACATGAAATTAAACAAATTAGCCGAAGTTGATTGTGTCTTTATTACTAATGCATTAAATCCAATTGTAATTGTTGAAAATTGGGGAAATCAAGTTGAATGTCAAGTTATCGAAAAAATAAATAGATTAATAAAGTGAGGAATAATGTTTAAACAAGGAAAAAAACCTGTAATAATGGGGATTTTAAATGTAACACCGGATTCATTTTCTGATGGTGGATCATATGTAAATATTGAAGCTGCAAAGGAACAAGTAGCGAAAATGATTGCTGAAGGAGCAACAATTATTGATGTTGGTGGTGAATCAACGCGTCCAGGAGCTGAATTTATTGATGCAAAAACGGAAATTGAACGAATTGTTCCAATTATAAAAATGATTAAAACTAATTTTGACGTTTTAGTTTCGGTTGACACTTATAAAACTGAAGTTGCTGCTGCGGCAATTGCGGTTGAAGCGGATATGATTAACGATGTTTGGGCAAATAAATATGATGGTCAAATGCTTGATTTAGTTAGTAAACATCAAGTATATTATATTGCGATGCATAATGCTGATAATAATCAATATGAAAATGATATTATTGAAACAATGATTAATGAATTTAAAGAGTTAAAAGATACTTTAATTACAAATAATTACCAAATTGAACGCTTAATTTTCGATCCTGGTGTTGGTTTTGCTAAGGATGTTAAGCAGAACTTAGAAGTAATTAAGCGAATTGATGAAATTAGTATTTTAGAACAACCAATATTATTAGGAACATCGCGAAAATCAATGTTTAAAATTATTAATAAAGAAGAAAATCCACGAAATCGTGAAATTGGAACGGCGGTAACAACAGCTTATGGTACCGAAAATAATGTCCAAATATTTCGAGTTCATGATGTTAAAAAACAAAAACAAGCATTAGATGTTGCTTGGGCAATTAAGACTGGTGAATTTGATGAGTAATATTGAAAAATTAATTGATTTAAATAAGTTTGGAATCAAACTTGGATTAGAAAATATGGAAAAATTAACAGCGAGTTTTAATCATCCTGAACAAAAAGTAAAGATTATTCATATTGCTGGAACTAATGGTAAAGGTTCAACAACAATGATGAGTGCACAAATGCTGATGTTAGCAGGTTATAAAGTTGCAACGTATACATCTCCTTATACCGAACGAATTAATGAGAATTTCCGAATTAATAATCAAGAAATTAGTAATAAAAAATTAGATGAATTGGCAAAAACAGTTTTAGATAAAATTACGGAATTAGCAATTGAAGCAACGCATTATGAAGTGTGTACGATGATTATGTTTTTATACGCATATCAAGAACAAGTTGATTATTTGATTTTAGAAGTCGGGTTAGGAGGGCGTTTTGATGCAACAAATGTTGTAACACCAATTGTGAGTATTATTACAAATGTAAGTTTAGATCATACTCATCTATTAGGAAAAACAATTACGGAAATTGCCAAAGAAAAAACCGGGATTATCAAACCGGGTGTTCCCGTTTTAATTGGAGCAACAACTCCAGAATTTACTAAAGTTTTAGCAAACTTTCCGAATCAAATAATTGTTACGGAAACATTAATTAATTGGATTAAGCTAGATTATGAAAATTTAATTACTAATGTAAGCATTAATCATCAAGAATATGATTTGCATTTATTTGGTGAACATCAAGCATTTAATTTTGCAATTGTTTGGCAATTAGCGCAATTATTAAAGATTGAGCCAGAGATTATTAAACAAATGGCAAAGGTTATTAAATGGGATTATCGTTTTCAAATTTATCAGCAAAATCCATTAATTATTTTAGATGGTGCCCATAATGAAGCATCATTACTTGCTTTGAAAAATGCTTTGTCTGGTTATGAAAAAGAGGATATTCAAATAATTTTTAGTGCTCTTAAAGACAAAGATTTAACAACAATGGGAAAAATATTACCTTCAATTTCTCCGAATATTTGTTTAACAAGTTTGAACAAGATTGATAAAGAACGTGGATTAAAAGCAGAAGAATTACAAAAGAAAATGCGAATTAAGGCAACAATTATTGAAAATAATAATGAAGCATTTTCATTAATAAAATCGAATAATTATCCGGTAAATGTCATATGTGGATCATTTACATTATTACAATCTTTTGAAAAAAATGAAAAAAAGTTATAAAATGTAGTAAAATAATCTTTGAATAAAAGGAGATGATTTTATGAAGAGATATGTTGCGGAAATGATCGGAACTATGACTTTAGTATTATTTGGTTGTGGTGCTGCGGCAATTGCTGGAGCAGATATCACATTTTTAGGAATTTCAATTGCCTTTGGTTTATCAATTGTAGCAATGGCTTATGCAATTGGACCAATTAGTGGATGTCATATTAATCCAGCAGTAACAATTGGGGTATTAGTTGCTGGAAGAATGAAAGCAAAAGAAGCAGGAATGTATATTGTATTCCAAATAATTGGGGCATTTATTGGAACAATTATTTTAGCACTAATTATGAATGGAACAAGTTCAGGTTTAGGAATTAACTTTGTTCAAGATGGATATACAGTTGCTAATGCAGCAATTTTTGAAGTAGTATTTACATTTATTTTCTTAATTGTAATTTTAGGTGTTACATCAAAAGGAGCAGATAATGCATTTGCTGGTTTAGCAATTGGTTTAACATTAACAGCAATCCACTTAGTAGGTATTCCTGTTGATGGTACATCAGTAAACCCAGCACGTTCGATTGCTCCAGCATTAGTAACAATGGATGCAGTAGCAATGAGCCAATTATGGATTTTCATTATTATGCCAATAATTGGTGGTGCTTTAGCTGGTTTATTATACCGTTTCAATGTTTTAACAATTGATGCTGAATAATAGATAAAAAATATAACTTAAAAAGACTTTCATTTAGAAAGTCTTTTTCTTTTGTTAGTAAAATTAATATTTTGATATAATAATAACAATAGAGGAGTACAGCAAATGATAGAAGTAAAACAATTAATAAATATTGATGAACAAATGTTAGAACAACAATTAATAACAGCTAAAAAAACAATGAAGGCATCTGAAAATCCACAATGGGATGAAAATTATCCACTTGTTAGTGACTTTGTAGCTGATATTAGTAAGCAACAATTATACGGTTTTTTCAATGATAATATTTTAATTGGTATTTGTGCATTAACAACAGATTATGAAGCACATTATTACCAGGAGAATGACCAATTTAAGTTTAGTAAAAAGACTGATAATATTTTATATATTCACCGAATTTTAAAGTTCACTAATGCAGGGAAGATTAAAGGGGCTGATTTTTTAAATATTATTTTAAAAAATTTTAATATGTATCAAGCAATTCAAGTTGATACAAATCAGAAAAATATTCCAATGCAAAGGGCAATTGAAAAAGCGGGATTTATTAAGCGAGGAATTTTTAAGCGAATAATTAATAATCAAGAAGTCGTTTGGAATACTTATGAATTTGTTAATTAATTAATTAATTAATTTTCACATTGAAAAATCCAAAGTCAGTAAAAAGGCTAATAGTTTATATTTTTACTTGTTATACTGGAAATATAGAATTAACAGTAAAAGGAGTAAAATGAAAGATAAATTATTTGAATTTGGAAAAATCGGAAATCTAGAAATTAAAAATAGATCAGTAATGGCACCAATGGGAACATTAGGACTTGCTGATAGTGAAGGGATTCCGACAGATCGTTGGCATGAATATTATGTTGCCCGTGCCCGTGGTGGAGTTGGGTTAATTATTACTGGAGTACAACCAGTTACAAATATTCATGAAGAATTAGTAAAATCAAATATGCCACATACGTACGAAAATCCGGAAGGTTATATTATGCAAGTACGTGAAACAATTGAGGCTGTTCATGCTTATGGGACAAAAATGTTTGCACAATTAACAGCTGGATGGGGAAGAAGTGCGATTCCAAGTGTAACAAAACGTACTGTTGCACCAAGTGCACAACCTAATCGTTTTAATCCGGCAAATATCACACCAGAAATAACAGTTGACCAAATTAAAGCGTTAGTAACTGCTTTTGGGACAAGTGCTAAAGTTTGTAAAGATGCTGGTTATGATGGAGTAGAAATTCATGCTGTTCATGAAGGATATTTATTAGATCAATTTACAATTGGTTTCTACAATAAACGTACAGATGAATATGGAGGAAGTTTAGAAAATCGTTTCCGTATAATTAAAGAAATTCATGATGAAATTCGTAAAACATGTGGAGATAACTTTCCAATATCAATTAGATATTCTTCAAAATCAATGATGAAAGGTTTTGGTCAAGGAATTTTACCTCAAGAAGTTGCTACCAGTGAAGAGGCAGGTCGTGATTTAGATGAAGGTTTAAAAGCTGCTAAAATGTTAGAAGAAATGGGATATGATGCTCTGAATGTCGATGCGGGTACTTATGATTCTTGGTATTGGAATCACCCACCAATGTATTTTGAAAAAGGGGGAATGTATATACCATATACAAAACCAGTTAAAGATATCGTAAATATTCCAATTATTATGTCTGGGCGTATGGATGAGCCAGGTTTAGCAGATCAAGTTTTAACAGATCAAGTTTGTGATTTTGTTGCCTTTGGACGTCCATTATTAGCAGATGCAGATCTTATTAATAAAATGGCAATTAAGGATTATAAAGATATTCGTCCGTGTTTATCTTGTCATGATGGTTGTTTAGCTAAACAAGCAGGAATTGGACGTATTAGTTGTGCGGTTAATGCTGAAGTTGGTCGTGAGAAAAATCAACTTTTCCCTGCTTTAATTAAAAAGAACATTGCAGTAATTGGTGCAGGACCTGCGGGATTAGAATTTGCACGTATTGCAACATTACGTGGTCATCAAGTTGAAATCTTTGAAGCAACTGATGCAATCGGAGGAAATATTAAACCTGCTTCAAAACCACGCTTTAAACATGATGATGTTTTACTAATTAATTGGTATGAAGAACAAATGAAACGTCTAAACATTAAAATTAATTTCAATCAAACAATAACTGAATCTGATCAATTAGCTCAATTTGATGAAATTATTGTCGCAACTGGTTCGGTACCAATTGTTCCAAACTTTAGTAAATCAACAAATGCAGTACCTACATTAACAGCGGAAACTGTATTAAATGATATTACTAATGCTAAAGAAAATGTAACAATTATTGGTGCAGGGTTAGTAGGTAGTGAATTAGCACTACACTTAGCACAAAATAATCGTCAAGTAAATATCATTGACATGGCAAGCGATATTGTTGGTGGACCACACGGTGTTTGTCCAGCAAACTATTTTATGTTAAAAGAATTATTTGCTTACCATGATATTAACCAAATTTTAAACGCAAAAGTTTTAAGATTAACTGATAATGGTGTTGTCGTAAGTGTAGATGGTGAAGAACGTGAAATCGTTACTGAACAAGTAATTATGGCTGTTGGATATCGTAATCAACAAGCAGATGCTATTAGAGAAATGCAACAACAAGCTCCACAAAAAGTTAAAGTTATTGGTGATGCAAAACAAATCAAAAATATTATGAATGCTGTATTTGAAGGATATGAATTAGCACGAAATATTTAAATTTATAATTAAAAAAAATCATAGAACATTAAGTTCTATGATTTTTTTCTGTTGATTTACGATTCTTTTTAAAGCGTTCAAAATAATTTTCAATAATAATTCTTGCCATAATTAAGTCATCATCAAAATCATATGGATTATTAATATTTAAATTAAAAATAGTTGACAATTCTTGAGAATAGTTTAGCATTTTATCAAAATATGTACTAAGTTCAACATAAATTAAAATTTTTTTAATAAATATTAATTCTTCGGATTTTAGTTTTTTACGTTTAGCACTGTTAAAACTTTCAACATGTACTTTTACAAAATATACTTGATTTATTAACTCTAATTGGTAAATATTACAAATTTCATCACAAATTTCTGGATATAAATCGATTGAATTATTAATATATTCAGAACGAAATTTAGGTGAACGCTCAATGTTTTTAATAATTATATTAGTATTTATTTGCATTAGACCTCACTTTATAAATATAGTATATAAAATTTAATTAATAAAATCAATAAAGAATTATAATATTTATCTTTAATTAGGATTAATAAAAAAAAACAGTCAAAATCTGACTGTTTTTAAAATTTTAAATTTCAATTTGTTCACGATCTAAAATAACATAATCGCCTTGTGGTAAATCCTCAGGTAATTCTAAATTACCAAATTTAATTCGTTTAAGTGTAACAACTTCATTGCCAACTGTTTCAAACATTTTCTTTACTTGATGGAACTTTCCTTCAGAAATAGTAATTTCTGCAATATTTTCGGCTTGACGAACAACTTTTGCCGGTTTTGTAAAGTAATCATCTAAAATATATACCCCTTCACCTAAACGCTTAATTTGTAAATCTGTTAATGGACTTTTTAATGTTGCAATATATGTTTTATCAACATGGTGTTTTGGGTGTAATAATTGATGTGATAATTTTCCATCATTAGTAATTAACAATAAGCCTGTTGTATCAATATCTAAACGACCAACTGGAAATAAATCAGTTTGATAATCTTCATCATCTAATAATTCGATTACTGTTGGATGCATATTATCTTTAGTTGCTGAAACATAATCTGCTGGTTTGTTTAATAAAAAATATACAAACTCTTGATAAACAAAATCAAGATCATAATAACTAACGGTATCACCGATTTCTAATTTAACATTTGGTGATGTAACTACTTGATTATTAATTTTGATTACTTTTCTTTTTAATACTTTTTTACTTTCTTTACGGGTTGCAATACCTCGTAAGCTTAAAAATTTATCTAAACGCATTTTCCTCCTTGCACTATATTATAATATGATTAATGGCAAAGGTGGAGATAATTTTAATAAATAGTATTGATAAAACAAAGTTAAATTATTCTATTTTGTTAAAAAAAAAGAAAATTTATATGTATCTATATCATTTTTATAATATAATATATAAGTTGGAGGCAATATGAACTTAAAAAAATATGGTGCTTTTATGATTACAAAAACTGCTTTAGAACGATATAGTACGCCAAATTATTGGTATAAAGATGAAAAAAGTTCAGCAATTGATAATGGCTGGCGGATTATTGGTGCAGAAGATAGTGATGAATTTATTAATGATCCGGAAAATTGGACAATTATTAATATAAATGATGCCTTAGAAATTTGTCCTTTTGTAGTTAGTTTTTTTGATTTACCAATAAATAGTGAATTGTTTGTTGAATTTGATGAACATAATGCAGTAAACGCAATTATTAATTTAAATACAGATGAGAAAATAGAGGCTTGTGATATTAATGATTACTTTACAAAATAATTATTAAGTAATGATTATTTGTTATAATAAAAGTAAAGTAGATGAAGGAGTTAAAAATGCAAAAAGTATGTCAAAGTTGTGGAATGCCTTTAAAACAAGGACAAGGGGATTTTCGTGGGACTGAAATTGATGGAACAAGAAGTGAAAAGTATTGTACGCGTTGTTATTTACAAGGAAAGTATGTTGATCCTAATTTAACTAAAGAGCAATTAATTGCAATTACAATGGCGGAATTGGATAAAAGTAACATGAATAAATTTAAAAAATGGATGTTGAAAAAGGTTTATCCAAAACAATTAAATGCTTTAGAACGTTGGCGTAAATAATGAAAAAAGTATTTTTCTTTGATATTGATGGTACATTTTTATCAGAAACAAATGATCAAATCCCCGCAAGTACCATTAAAGCATATGAACAATTAATTAGTGCCGGTCATGATGTGTTTTTATGCACTGGACGTAATCGTCGTGATACGATGAAAATTATTGATAAATTAAAAATTAATTCATTTATTTGTTCAAATGGACAATATATTGAAATTGATAATGTTCCATATTATAGTCGCTTTTTATCTGAAAACGAAAAACTAGAGTATTTAAGTGAATTAACTGATGTTGCATGGGGTTACATGACAAATGATAGTGTTAAAATAATTAGTAATGAACTAGGAACAGAAAAACAAGTATTCACTCAACCATGGATGGAATATGAGTATTGTAGTGAAAGTGATTTTTTAAAAGATGATGTATTAACTTTAATCATTATCGATAACCAAAAGGACAAATATCCAATTATTGCCCAAAAAAATAATATGTATTTATGGAATGATTGTAATTTTGATGTTATTCCTAAAGACATTAATAAAGGGTTAGGGATTGAAAAATTACTAGAAAAGTATGAAGAACGACCAATGGTGTATGCCTTTGGTGATAATAATAATGATATTCAAATGTTTAAAATTGCCGACGTAGCTATTAGTATGGGAAATGCTAAAGAAAATGTTAAAACTGCTGCAGATTTTGTTACTAAAAAAGCTAGCGAAGATGGTATTCAATATGCATTAAAACACTTAGGAGTAATAAATGACTGATTTAGAACGTCAAACAGAAATTGAGAAGTTACCAAATTATTTAAAAGACTTGGCGCTTGAGGTTCAAGATAAAAATGATGAATATGAAAAAATTAAAAAACAATTACAAGCTTTAAAAGAAGTAAGTGAAAATTTAAATGTTACAGCACAAAATTTACTAAGAGAAATTGATGCTGATAAGCAAATGTTAGTGAAAATAACTAAGTTTATTAGTCAAAATCCCAATGAAGATGAAGAAAACTTACACAAAGTTGAAATTAAAAGTAAACAATTGATTGAACAAGTTAAAACTAATCAAAATGCTTTACGTGATTTACAACTTGAAAATGAAGTGATTTTACAAGATATCATGATTTTAAGTGAAGATGAAATTAAAGTAAAAGCAGAATTAACAACTTTAAATCAAACTTTAAAGTTAAATTTAGATTTTTCAATACAAAATAACAACTAATTTAATCTTTATGATACACTATAAGTGATTAAAATATAGGGGATTAAGATGCAAAGAAAATATGGCCATATTTGTGTTGGCGAAGATATCGAAAATGTTTGGAAATTATTTAATTTTTCTGAACGAAATATGAAGAAAATTAATCCGGATGTTATTTCAAAAGAAGATGAAAAATTGAAATCAACGGTTGTTGGTTCAACATTTCATCAAAGATATGAAGTTGATGGATGTGAGTATCGAAATGATGTTAAAATAACTCATTATCAAAATCGTGGTAAGAAAAAAATAATCGGTTTAGAATATTACTATGCAAAAAAATATTATGTAAATCAAATAATAACACTTGAAAAAATGGGTGATCGGGAAACAAAAATAACATGTGTAATTGAACGTGAACCAGTAAATTTAATACAACATTTATTATTTTACATTAAAAAACCACAAACAGTTGAAAGTTATTTAAAGCACATTAAAAATACTGTAGAAAACAATTAAAACGTGAACTATTAGGGAACTAATAGTTTTTATTTTGTTGTAATAAAGGAGAAAAATGGATAACTTAACATATTTGGCAGAAATGGAAAATTATGCCAATAAGCATAATGTACCGATAATTGAGGCTGGTGGTTTAAAAGTCTTATTGGAAATTATTAAAAAAGAACAACCACAACGAATTTTAGAATTAGGAACAGCAATTGGTTATTCTTCAGCCAAAATGCATTTTGCAACGGGTGCAGAGATATATACGATTGAACGTGATCAAGAAATGTATCAATTAGCATGTGAAAATCATCGTCAATTAAAAATAGATAATCGAATTACACGTTTTTTTGATGATGCACTTTTGATTGACAATCAAAATATGGGAAAATTTGATGTTATTTACGTTGATGCAGCTAAAGCTCAAAATATTAAGTTCGTTGAAAAATATCAAGAGAATTTAGCTGATGATGGGATATTTATTTTTGATAACTTATTATTTCATGGTTATGTAAATAAAGATGCTACCGAAATCCCATCTCGAAATTTACGCCAATTAATTCGAAAAATAAATAATTTTTTAGATTATGCCAAAAATCATGAATTATTTTCATTTGAATTGTATGAATCAGGTGATGGAATTGGAATAATGCGATACAAAAAGGAGAAATATGCAGAAAATAACAATAACACCTTATAATGTTAACCATGCATTAAAGTGGGAAGATAACCAGATGATTAGTGGCTACTTAGTGGGATCAAATCGTTTTGGATTACGTCAAATTGCTAATTTTGATTTAGCAGCAATTACTACATTATGTCAACAAACAAACAAGCAAGTAATCGTTAATGTTACTAAAATTATTCATAATCATGAACTTGAGGAATTAAAGGATTATTTAATTGCTTTAGATCAACTTGCAGTTGATTATATTATCTTTAGTGATTTTGCTGTTTATAATCTTATTAAGAATAACAATCTAAAGTTAAAAACAATTTATAGTACAGAGACAACTATTACGAATAATTCTTTTACTAAATTTGCTAATGACTTAGGGATTAATGGAGTAGATTTAGCTAAGGAAATTACATATCAAGAAATTAAAGAAATTACCGAAAATAAGCAAAGTAAAGTAATGATTAATTTACATTCGCATATATATATGTATCAGTCAGTACGTAAATTAATTAGTAATTATGCAACTGTGCAAAATCAAGAATATAATTTAGAACGTGAATATTATTTATATGATGAAGAACGTAATAATTATTATCCTTTAATTGAAAACATGCAAGGTACGCATTTACTTTCAAGCAGTGATTTATGTTTAATTAATCACTTGGATAAAGTTGCTGATCTTGACGTTGATTTTTTAGTAATGAATGGATTTGGTTACCGTGAATCAATTTTTGATCAAATTATTACCCTATATTTAGAAGCAATTAAGCAATATGAAAATGATGCAGAAGCATATAAAAATAACAAGCGTAATTACCTTACCTCAGTTAAAACTTTGGTACCACATAAAAAAATGGGAACAGGTTTTTACTTTAAAAAAACAATATATTAAGGAGAAGAATGAAAAAACCAGAATTATTAGCACCTGCTGGAAATTTGGAAAAGTTAAAATTGGCTTGTATTTATGGAGCTGATGCGGTATTTTTAGGTGGAGAACAATACGGATTACGTTCTAAAGCAGGAAATTTCTCAATTGAGGAAATTGCTGAGGGAGTTGAATTTGCCAAAGAATATGGCGTTGATGTTTATGTAACAACAAATATTTATGCTCATAGTGAAAATTATGCTGGATTTAAAGAATTTGTGATTGCTTTAGAACAAGCAGGGGTTGTTGGAATTATTGTTAGTGATCCCGGATATATTGCAATTACGCGTGAGTATGCGAAAAATTTAGAAATTCATATTTCAACTCAACAATCAATTACCAATTATGAAACAGTTAAGTTTTACGAAAACTTAGGGGTTGATCGTGTTGTTTTAGCACGTGAACTTTCATTTGCGGAGATTAAAGAAATTTCTGATAATACGGAAACGGAAATCGAAGTATTTATTCATGGTGCTGTTTGTTCTTCTTATTCCGGTCGTTGTACGTTATCAAATCATATGACAAGTCGGGATTCAAATCGTGGTGGATGTACCCAAAGTTGCCGTTGGGATTATGATTTAATGTATCGTGAAAATGATGAATTTTATCCAGTAACTAAGGAAAATGAAGAAACTGCCTTTACAATGAGTGCTAAAGATATGGCACTGCTTGAATATATTCCACAATTATGCGAATTAAATATTGATTCGTTTAAAATTGAAGGAAGAATGAAATCATATCATTATTTAGCAACAATTATTAAAACTTATCGTGTTGCAATTGATAGTTACCTTGCTGATCCGCAAAATTATGAAGTTAAACAAGAGTGGATTGATGAATTACATAAAGCAGCAGCTCGAGAAACGTATGAAGGAGCATTAATTGGTGATTTTAGTGCAAAAGGACAAATTTTTAATGAACAATATCGAAAAAATAAAGAGTATGATTATTGTGGATATGTCCTTGATTATGATCAAGAAACAAAACTTGCCAAAATCGAACAACGAAACTTTTTTAAAGTTGGTGATGAAATTGAATTTTTCGGACCAAATAATGCCCTAATCAAACAAAAAGTTGATATAATTTATAATGATGCCGGGGATGAAATTGAAAAAGCAAATCACCCGCTGATGATCGTACACGTACGAGTAGAGGAGCCAATTGCCAAAAATTGGTTGATAAGAAAAGAAAAATAGATAGGTGATTTATGAAGAAAAAGGGATTAATTATTGGGATTGCTGGACCTTCTGCTGGAGGTAAAACAACAGTAACAAGTGAAATTCTTAAACAATTTGCTGATGATAAAGTGTCGATGATTCGCTATGATGACTACTACAAAGATCAAAGTGATCTAACAATGGCTGAGCGAGTAAAAACAAATTATGATCATCCAAGTGCTTTTGATACTGATTTGTTACTTGCTGATTTAATGAAATTAAAAGCTGGGGAAGCAATTGAAAAACCAATTTATGATTTTGTGGAGCATAACCGTAGTACAAAAACCGAACGAATTGAACCAGGAAATATCATTTTAGTTGAAGGATTATTTACATTACTTGAGGAGCAATTACGTGACTTATTAGATGTGAAATTATATGTAACTGCTGATTCTGATGAGTGTTTTATTCGCCGTTTAAAACGTGATATGAATGAGCGTGGACGTACATTTGATTCGGTTATTGATCAATATTTAACTACCGTTAAACCGATGAAGGAAAAATTTATTGATCCAACTAAAAAATACGCTGATGTGATTGTTCAAAGTCATGCTGATAATACTGTAGCAATTCAGATGATTACGCATGTTATTGAAAACCACATTAAACAACAAGGAGAAAAATAATGAACGAAATTTATTTAACAGAAAGTCAATTACAAAAAACAACACAAGAACTTGAACATTTTATTCATGTAAAACGTCCAGAAGTAGTTGAACGTATTAAAGAAGCAAAATCTTACGGGGATTTATCAGAAAACTCTGAGTATGATTCTGCACGTGAAGAACAAGCTTTCGTTGAAGCTAAAATTAAAGAATTAGAAGCAATCGTTGCAAATGCAAAAATTATTGCTGAAAATATCAATAGTGATGTTGTTGCTTTAGGGACAACAGTTCGCTATTTAAATTTAGAAAAAAATGAAGAATTTGAATATAAAATTGTCGGAGTTGGAGCAAATCCTTTAGATGAAGAAGAGCCTTCAATTTCAACAGCTACGGCAATTGCTCGTGGATTACTAGGAAAAAAAGTTGATGATCAATTTGTAATTGATATTCCAAAAGGACAAGTTGAAGTTAAAGTTTTAGAAATTAAATAAAAATGAAAGAGAAGGTAATTATACCTTCTTTTCTTAGGAGTTAACATGAAGTTATTTTTTAGTGATGTGGATAATACATTAGTGAAAAAAGGAGAAGAATTTAGTCCGGAAATAAAAGCAGCAATTAAACAAGTTTTAACTGCTGGTGATGAATTTGTTTTGTGTTCTGGTCGCCCATTAACTAATTTAGTTTGGTTGGCAGAACAATTAAAAGAGGATAAACTTAATTTAAATTATGTTTGTGGATTTAATGGTGGTAGTATTTATGATGTTAATCGCCAAGAAATTATTTATCAAAATGGTTTAGACTTAAATCAAGTAACTGAAATAGCAGAAGTTTTAAATCAATTAAAACTTGATTATTTATTGTATGATGAAACATCAATTATTACCACAAATATGGAAAATGAATGGGCGATTTTTGAAAGTGAGCTTAATAATATTCCTCTTAGTCCATTGACTAACTTAATACCGAGTATAAAAGTATTAGGTTTAGTTGAGCCAAAACTAATGGATCAAATGTTATTATTAGTCCAAGAAGCATTACCAGATTATACAGTAATTAATTCTACTCCATTCTTTATTGAAATTACGAAAAATGGAGTAAATAAAGGTAGTGGACTATTAAAATTACAAGCGGAATTAGCAATTGCTTCCGAAGATTGTTATGTTTTTGGTGATGCAATGAATGATTACGAAATGTTTAAGGTTGCTAATAATCGAATTTGCGTTGCTAATGCTGTTGATGAATTGAAAGTTTTAGCAACTGAAGTAACTGATGATGTTAGTGAAAATGGGGTTGCTAATTATTTAAATAAATTATACTTAAAATAATTCATTTGTTTTTTTAATCTTTATGCTATATATTAATGTCCTCCATGCAATAATTTGTTATAATATATTCAAGAAAAGATTTGAAGGAGCATAAATGACCAATCAAACATTTGCAATGATTAAACCTGGTGCTATTCATCGTGGTTTAGCTGGATTAATAATTAATCGTTTTGAACAAAGGGGACTTAACATTGTGGGGCTTAAATTAATAAATGTAAGTGAAGCGCAAGCAAAAGAGCATTATTACGTTCATCGGGATAAACCTTTTTATGACGATTTAGTTAATTATATTATGTCAGGACCGGTACTTGTTCTTGTGATTTCTGGAGAAAATGCAATTGAACTTGTTCGAAATATGGCAGGTAATACTGATCCATTAAAAGCATTAAGTGGGACAATACGTGGGGATTTTTCAGCCGATATTCAAAATAATATTATTCATACATCTGATTCGATAACGAATGCTGAAAAAGAAATTAATATTTATTTTACGGAAAATGAAATTCTTGATTATCAACGAGTAATTAGAAATTGGACTAATCATTAATATGTTGAAAACAATAAATTTTAAAATACCACTAATTGTTTTAATGCTAATTTTTATTTTAAGTGGATGCTCAAATAAAAATACTGATGTTCAAGAATTATCAAATAATGATTTGATACCTGTAAGTGATATTACTCGTTTATCATCGGCAAAAGATGTTAAAGAAAATGAAGAATATCGTTTTTATGTTACAGATAAAGTAGATGAGTCAATAGCCGAAAATTATAAATTATCGAATACTTTAACGATTACACCAAATAATACGAAAACGTATCGTTTATATAGTTCTAGTCAGAAAATAGATAATATCGACGAAATGACCAGTAAAGAATTTAATGGTACATTAGAAGTGCCAATTACTCAACCAACTTATTTTGTTTTAACTGTTGAAAATGGTCCAATTGACGTAACAGTTTCAACAATGGAATAAATGAATCGAATTTCCGATTCATTTTTTTAATGCTTTTTTCATATAACGAAAATGAAAGGAGTAAACGTGAAACAAATAAGTAAAATTACAATCTATCTTGTTGTTATTATTATTGGAATAATTAGTATTTATCTATGTGGTTCATTTACTGTCATTGCCGAAAATCCAATTGAAAATGAACAAGCAATAGTAGAAACAATTACTGATCCAATTGTTATAAATAAACTTAATCAAAAAAATTATTTAAAGCAAAATGGAACAAAGAATAATGATCTTAAAAAAACATTTAAACCAATATTTCATTATAGTAATGTTGATATTAGTAATTATTATAATGGCAATAAAGTTTGGGGGGCAATTACTGTATTTACTGTTAACAAACAAATTGTTTTTTGTCTTGACCCATACATTCCCTTAAGTCCGTCTGTATCTGCAAGTGATTACCAAAATAACACTTTTAGTAAATTATCGGAAAAGCAACAGCGAGCAATACAAAAAATTGCCGAATTAGCTTTAAGTAACTATCAAAAAACTAATAATATGGATTATTTATTTGCTGGACAAATTTTGATATATCAACAAATTGATCCACAAGCATTTAATCTTCATTTAAATGATTCAATCAACCGAACACCAATTCAATTGGAAATTAATCAATTAGCAGATCAACTTCAACATTTTGATGATATCCCAAGTTTTATGGGGAGAAATACAGCGAAAAAACATACTTTAAAATGGAACTCTAACAAAAAAGAATATGAAATTTATTTAACTGATACGAATAATGCATTAAATCGTTTTAAGCAATATGGAAAACATGGGGTATACACAATAGAGAAAATTAATAATAAAACTATTCGTATTAGTACTAAAAATCATAATGCTGGTTTATCACCAATTATTAAAGAGCGTTTTGATTTGATTTCTGAACAAAAGAGTTATTTTTATCAAGGAGGACAAAGTGTAATTAATACAAATGCACCACCGGTATTAATGCAAATGCAAGTAGATATAAAACCAGCAACAGGTAATGGGCGATTAATTAAAGTAACCGATGATAATCAACCACTTGCTGGAGTAGAATTTGGGTTATTTAAAGATGTAAATACAACTAATTTAGTTAAAACAGCTCTTAGTAATCAAGAAGGTGAAGTACAATTTAATAATTTAATTCCGGGACAATATTATCTTCAAGAAATTTCCACGCCACCGGGATATATTAGTAATCAGAAAGTTTATCCCGTAACTATTAGTCCAAATCAAACTACAACGTGGCAAACAATAATTAATTATCGAATTAAAGGGCAAGTTGAATTAATAAAAAGTGGTTCTTATAATAATGTCATTAATGGGCAAGAAAATCCGAAATTATCCGGAGCAGAATTTACAATATTTGATAAGAATAATCAAGAAGTTGCAAAATTGATTACCGCTGAAAATGGTTATGCCAAATCGCCAAAAATTAATTATGGTAATTACACTTTAGTTGAAACAAAAGCTCCAGATGGATATGTGATTGATTCAACTATTTATGAATTTTCAATTACTAAACATAACCAAATAGTTAAAATTAATAATGGACAACCAATTATAAATGAGGGAATTAGTGGTAATGCGGTTGGTCAGAAAAAATTAGATTACAATCAGACAATTAATGCCGATGATCAAGAAAATGATTTAACCGCAATTGAATATACAGTTTTTACTGAACATAATCAACAATTAGAAACAATTCATCCAGATGCATCGGGTATTTGGCAAACTTCAAAACTAAAAGCAGGTAATTATTATGTAAAAGAAACTAAAACATTGCCTAATTTTATTTTAGATGAAACTAAGTATCAATTTACAATATCTGAAGATAATCAAGTTGTGAAAATTAATAATGGACAACCGATTGTTAATAATTTAATTAGAGGTCGAGCTTTTGGTCAAAAAATTGGTGTCAACTATCAAGGTGAGCAAATCAATTTAGCAAATTGTGAATTTGGATTATTTCAAGATCGTGATGGTGATGGAATTTATGAACAACAAATAAAAAGTTATATTAGCGATGAGAACGGTTCATTTGCAACCGATTGGTTAGCTCCAGGTTCATATCGAATTGTTGAATTAAATGCTCCAGATTTTTATCAGCCAAATTATAGTGAAGAATTTATAATTAGTCAAAATAACCAAATTGTTAATTTAAATAATAATCAACCAATTATTAATCAACCAATTTGGCAACAAATCAAAGTAGTTAAACAAGGTTCTAACTTAGATCAAGAAACAGAATTAATCGGCTTAGAAGGCGTTGAATTTACCATTTATCAAGATACTAATCATAATCAACGATATGATAAGAAGGATCAAGCAATTAGTAAGATTACAACTAATAGTCAAGGAATTGCTACAACTAATCTATTAAATAGCAGTCATGATACATATTTTATTAAAGAGACTAGTTCAGCCCCGGGTTATATACTAGATGATAATGTTTATCCATTTGATTTTAATCCAGATGCACCAATAATAACAATTGACAATAAATTAGCTCAACAAACATCATTTCAATTTGAAAATCAACCGTTACATGGTGGCTTTGAATTGACTAAATTAGGAATGAATGCTAATCAAGAACATGTTGAACTTGCCAATGTTGGTTTCGAGTTATATCGTGATTTAAATCATAATCAAGCTTTAGATAGCAAAGATCAAAAATTAAAAACTTATTATACAAATAAAGATGGAAAAATTCGAGAACAAAATTTAATTTATGGTGATTATTTATTAGTTGAAAGTAAACAACTAGAAAATTATCAACTTGATAATCGCGTTTATTCGTTTCAAGTTACTAAAAATAATGAAATTGCTTACATAAATCATAATCAACCAATCATTAATCAATTAGTAAAAAATAATTTCGAGATTTTAAAAACCGATATGAAAACTAATCAGCCATTAAATGGTGCAGAGTTTAATATTTATCGTGTAATTGATGCAAATGCATTGTTACCACAAACTTTAAATATTAATTCAGAATTGATTGAGCATAATCAAATTACAATTAACAATCAACAATTACCGGTAGAACTAATAACTACAATTAAAACAAATTATCAAGGTAAAGGTAAAATTAAAAATTTAATTAATGGAACATATATTATTGCTGAAACTAAAGCCCCAAAAGGTTATCAAAAACCAATAAAAGCTAATATTTTTAAATTGTCAGAAGCTACATCTAATCAAACACTAACAATTAATCTACAAAACCAAAAAATTACTAATAAAGTTACAATTGATAAAATTGATGGAGACACGTTACAACAACTAAAAGGAGCAAAATTAAGTTTATATAAAAATAATCAACTACTTAAAGAATGGGAAAGTAGTGCTAAAGCACAAGTATTTAATCTTGATTATGGTAATTATCAAGTATGCGAGAGCAAAGCTCCAGATGGTTATCGTCGGGAAAAGAAATGTCAAAAATTTAGTGTTCATACTGATAATGTTGAACAACAAATATCAATTAAAAATTATCGTTTAAGCAAATTATCAAATACTGGTTTAGCTTTAATTAAAAATGGTTTTTTAATTCTAATATTACTGATTTTATTGATTTTTATTCGCAGAAAAGTTAATTAAAATATTTTTTCGAAATCGTTTTTTTGAAACTGATTTACATTTAATTAACAATTAAATTGCACAACTTCCCCATAGTTTGATATTATATATAAAGACAAGTATGTTAAAAATATTATTTTAAAAGCTGAAAGGATAAAATGAAAAATACACTAATTTTTGGACATAAAAATCCAGATACAGATACAATCTGTTCTGCAATTGCGTATGCTGAGATTAAAAAACAATTAAATGAAGAGGTAGAAGCAGTTTGCTTAGGAAAAATAAATAAGGAAACACAATTTGTGTTAGATTATTTAGAAATGAAAGCTCCACGTGAAATTAATAAACTAGAAGATGATCAACCAGTTATTTTAGTTGACCATAATGAGTTTAATCAATCATGTGCAAATATTGAAAATGCAAAAATTAAAGAAGTAATCGATCACCACCGTATTGCTAATTTTCAAACAAACGACCCAATTTATATGAATATTCAACCGGTTGGATGTACGGCAACAATTTTATATGAAATTGCCATGTTAAATAAAGTATCAATTACGAGAGAAATTGCAATTTTAATGATGAGTGCAATTATTTCTGATACATTATTATTTAAATCACCAACGTGCACAAACAAAGATAAGGAAGCAGCATTATTGTTAGCAGAATTAACAAAAATTGATATCAATGCATATGGAATTGATATGTTAAAAGCTGGTACGGATTTAAGTGATCATTCTGCTATAGAATTAATTGGAATTGATGCAAAAGAATTTAACACTGAAAATGGTCATTTAGAAGTAGCACAAGTTAACACTGTTGATTTAGAAGCGTTTTATGCAGAAAATGAAACAGAATTAAAAATTGCAATGAATCAAACAATTGAAACTAAAGGTTTAGATTTATTTGTCTTATTAGTTACAAATATAATGACTAATGATACAAAAGCAATAGTATTAGGAAATAAAGTAAATGTTTTTGAAACAGGTTTAAATACAAAAGTTGAGAATGACATAGCTTGGTTACCAGGAGTTGTCAGTCGAAAAAAACAAGTTGTACCATTCTTATAATGAAGGAGTAGTCAGATGAAATTTATAAAAAATTTATTTAATAAAAATGAAGTGGAAAATCAAGAAGAATTTAATGAAGTAGTAGAACAAAAAGAAAAAAAACGTACGATGCCAGAAGTAAATGGTAAAGAATTATATCGTTTAGAGAAAGAAAAGCGTCGTGCTAAAGCCCAAGCAGAACGTGAAGCTAAAGAAAAACAAGCTGAAATTGAGCGTAAAGAACGTCTTGAAGCGA
This sequence comes from Mollicutes bacterium SLUWU-24, assembly GCA_049070185.1. Lineage (GTDB taxonomy): Bacteria > Bacillota_I > Bacilli_A > UBA3375 > UBA3375 > CAZFWW01. Next base: position 620,319 of record JBLYTW010000001.1, read on the forward strand.
TTAAATTAGAAGAAGAAGAAAAGCGTAAAGAACGTGAAGCTAAAAAAATGGCAATTGCTGCGAAAAAAACGCCAAAAGTTGAAACTGTTGTTAAAAGTAATCAAGAAGAAGACAATAAATTAGACTTATTTGGTTTTGAAGTAGAATTATTAAAACACCATATGATTGTTGATGTTGAAGTTTTAAATATCGACAACAGTAATTATTATGTTCGTGTTGAAGGTAATTACCAAGAAGCGATTATGCCACGTACAGAAACAACAAAAGAGTTTGCAATTGGTGATAAAACAACAGTTGTTGTCTATAAATATTATGCTGAAGAGTATTATGTTTCACAAAAACGTGTTGAACAAAAAGCAAAATTAGCTGAATTAGAAGCAAAATATCAAAAAGATCAATTAGTGAATGGACAAGTTGTTGCTTATAATGCACCATTCTTTAAAGTAGTATTAACAGATGGACAAGAAGCACAAGTTCACCAATCTAAAATCGATTTAATATTTGTTGATGGAACTAATTCTGATAATTATATTAATAATCATTATGATTTTGTAATTAATAATAAAAAAGTTGTTAAAAATAACTTACGCTTAGAATTAAATCGTAGTTCATTATTAAAAAATAAACAAGAAGAATTATTTGCTAATTATCAAATTAATGATCGCATTACAATTGAAAGTGTAACTCCAAATCGTGGAGGATTAAAATTTATGATTGATGGGATTGATGGGTTTATTCCATTAAGTGAAGTTTCTCATTATTTCTATAAAGATAGTAATGCCGCTTATGAAGATTTAACTACTGATTTAGTAAACTTTGAAGCAGTAATTATTGAAAAACGAGAAAAAAATCAACCAACATTAATTTGTTCGATTAAAAAAACGCAACAATCTCCATGGGAATTTATCCAAGAAAATTACCATGAAGGTGATGAGTTAACTCGTGAAATTGAACAAAAGAAAGATTATGGATTATTCTTTGAAATCGATGCTAAGATTAAAGGTTTATTACATAAAAATGAAATGTCAACAGCATTATTAGAAGAATTTGATAATGTTACAACAGGTGATACAGTTACATTTATTATTAAAGAAATTGATACGGAAAATAATCGTATTGCTTTAACAAATATTCAAGAATAGTAATATCTACTATTCTTTTTTTTTAAAATGGAGGAATTATGAATAATGATACGGAAGAAACAATTAATTTTGAAAATGAAAAAAAACAAAAACCATTTAAATATTCTTTAAATTTTAAACATCGAATCTTATTAACTTTATTATTAACAATTTTTTTATTTATTTTTATCTTTTTTTCTACCCCACTACTTAACCCACGTTTTAGTGCTGGATTAATAAATTTAATGATTATTTTTATTTTATATGTAGCAATTTGGATTAAAGATATCCGAAAAATAGGAACAATTATTTTAATATTTGCAGTAATTCAATTTGGGATTTCAATTTATTCATCACCGATTTTTCATGCTGATGCATATTACAATTTAATTGGTGATGTGACGGAAAAAGATTATGTTAAAGATACGCCACAAATTGATGAAACACGAGTTCCTGTTGTTGATGAAGAACTAGCCCAAAAATTAGGTGATAAAGTTTTAGGTAATGATTTAGGTTTGGGTAGTCAATATGATATTGGTGAATATTATTTTGTTTCAACGGCTGATGATATTGCATGGGTTGCACCACTTGAACCCCAGTCATTTTTTAAATGGTTACAAAATCGTCAAGGAGCACCAGGATATGTTTATGTTTCGGCAACAAACCCTAATGATGTTCGTTTAGTTAAAGATATTGATGGTTCAGCGATTAATTTGAAATACACAAATAAATCATTTATTTTCAATGACATTAAACGTCATGCTTATTTAAATAAAAATATGTTTAAAGCAATGACTGATTTTTCATTTGAAATTGATGATGAAGGTCGACCATATTGGGTAATTACTACTTATGATCCAACAATTGGTTTTCAAGGTTATGATACAAGTGGTGTAATTATTGTTGATGCTCAAACGGGAGAAGTAACAAATTACAATGATCTTACGCAAGTTCCAGAGTGGGCTGAGAGAATTCAACCGACAGCACTTGTAAAAGAGCAATTAACTGATTGGGGTGCTTATAAAAATGGTTGGTTAAATACTGTTTTTGCTCAAAATGAAATGATTCAGCCAACAAAAGGTCATGGCTATGTGTATATTGATAATGAATCATATTATTATACTGGTTTAACTTCAATTAAGTCTGATGAATCAACTGTCGGATTTATGTTAATTAATACGCGAACTAAAGCAAGTACCTTCTATAAAATTAATGGTGCTACTGAAGCAGCAGCACAAAAATCTGCTCAAGGTCAAGTTCAACAATACAATTATAAAGCATCGTTCCCAATATTATTAAATATTAATAATACACCAACGTACTTTATGACTTTAAAAGATCAAGATGGTTTAATTAAACAATATGCTTATGTATCAGTTAAAAATTATAATATTGTTGGTGTTGGTAATTCAAAAGCTAGTGCTGCAACAAATTATCAAGAAGCTTTAAAAACAAATGGTGAATTAAATACTGTTATTGATGAGAAGACTTTAAAAACCGCAAACGGGAAAATTGAACGAATTAATTATATTAATGGTCAATATTATATTAAATTGATTGATAATAAGAATCTATTTGTTACGAATGAAGATATTTCTCCATATCTTAATCTAACGGCTGAAAATGATGAAGTATCATTTAAGTATGTCGAAAGTACAGCCGATTATCAACAAATATCAAGTTTTACAAATAAAACATTAGAAAAATAATTTTAATTAATAGTGCGAAGAAAATTCTTCGTACTATTTTTAATTATATACGCAGAACTGTAAAATTATTGTATACTATTAATATAATCATTAGAGGAGAAATTATGAAATTAGAAAATTCAATTGAACGCTTTGAGCGTTATGCAAAAGTATATACTGATTCAAATCCAGAAAATAGTGGATGTAAACCTAGTAGTGAAAACCAATGGGATTTACTGAAAATGTTACATGAAGAGTTATTAGCAATGGGAGTTAATGCTACTTTAGAAGATAGTGGAAATGTTTTTGTAACTATTCCGGCAAATGTTGAAACAAATGCCCCAAAAATTGGTTTTTTAGCGCATGTTGATACAGCACCAGAAATGACAGGGAAAGATGTTAAACCACAATACCATAAAAATTATGATGGATCAAAAATTGTTTTAAATGAAGAATTTACACTTGATCCTGAAGATTTTCCAGAATTATTAATGTATAAAGGTCAAACTATTATTACAACTGATGGAACAACTTTATTAGGAGCTGATGATAAAGCTGGAGTAACAGAAATTATGGAAGTAATTAAATATTTAGTTGAAAATCCAGAGTTTAAACACGGTGAATTACGTTTTGGATTTACAACTGATGAAGAAATCGGATGTGGAACAGTTGATTTTGATGTTGCTAAATTTGATGCTGACTTTGCCTTTACAATGGATGGGGGAGAAGTTGGAGAATTAGAATATGAAAACTTTAATGCGGCTTCAGCAACTATTAAAGTTGGAGGACGTAGTGTGCATCCAGGAACTGCTAAGGGTCAAATGATTAATGCAAGTATCGTTTTAAATCAATTTATTAATTTATTACCTGATGCTCGCCCAGAAAATACAGAGAATTATGAAGGATTTATTCATATTACAAACTTAGCTAGTACTTGTGATAGTGGGGAAATTTCAATGATTATTCGTGATCATGATAAAGAAAAATTTAATGCGAAAAAAGCTTTACTTGAACAATTAGTTGCTCAACTTAAAACCGAATTTCCGCGTGCAACATTTGCAATCGAAATAAAAGATCAATATTATAACATGGCAGAAAAAGTTGTTTTAAAACCAGAAATTATGGAAATTGCTAAACGTGGATTTGCAATTGCAGATATTGAACCAAAAATTAGTCCAATTCGTGGGGGAACAGATGGATCTAATTTATCATTTAAAGGACTTCCTTGTCCAAATATTTTTGCTGGTGGTCATAACTTCCACGGTCGATTTGAATATTTACCAGCTGAAAGTATGATTAAAGCTCAAAAAGTTATTTTAGGAATTATTGAGGCTGCACTTGAAGAGTAAAACAATCGGTGTTATGTTAGCTGGTGATTTAGACTTTGCATTAACTCCAATTATTAATCATTTTAATATTGATGAATGGATTGCGGTTGATGGTGGTTACGATCACTTAGTAAAAGCTCATATTCAACCAAAAATTGTTATTGGTGATTTTGATTCAACAAAGCAAAAAATTCCAGACAATAGTCTTAAATATCATCCAATCAAAGATGATACTGATTTTAACTTAGCAATCGAATACATCGAAGAACATTACAATGAGCAAACGCAAATTATTGTTTGTGGAGTGATTGCTAATGAACGAATTGAACATTTCATTGCCAACTTAAAGGTTATGACTAAACAAATGATTTTTGTATTACCAAAAAACTTGATTTATCAATTAGAACCAGGAATGTACGAAATTCCACCAAAAGGACATAAATTTTCGTTATTTGCTAAGGAAAATGTTGCAGATTTAACAATTAAAAATGCAAAATGGGAATTAGAAAATTATTATCTAAATGTCAATGATCCCTTAACGATTAGTAATGAATTTTGTAATGAAAATCTTAAAATTTCATTTTCAAGTGGGATTATCCAGTTATATTTAGAAAATCGAATTTTATAACTTATCTAATTTGACTTTATCATTAGGTATGGTATAATATAATTGTAAACAAAAGGAGAAATTATGAACAAATTATTAGCAAATTTAAATGTACTTTATGTAAAATTACATAACTATCACTATAATGTAATTGGAGCAGATTTTATGCCAACACACGTTGCATTAGAAAAAGAATACGACACAATGCATGAATGGATTGATGAAGTAGCTGAGCAAATTAAAAAAGATGGAGAATACCCAATGGGTAGTTTAAAAGAATATTTAAGTATTGCTACAATTACGGAAGTTGAATCAAAAGATTACCGTTCAAAAGAAATACTTGAAGATGTTTTAAAAGATTTCGAAACTTTAGAAGCAGACGTAAAAGAATTATTAGAAGGAGATATTTCAATTGCATGTGATGATTTATTAACAACTATTGCAACTGAATTATCAACTAAAATTTGGTTCTTAAAAGCACAATTAGCTTAATAGAAGAAGTTTTAAAAGACTAAAGACAATCTTTAGTCTTTTTTTCAGTTAATAAAGGAGATATATGAACAAAAAATGGTATGAAAATACGCTTTTTATTTTAATAATGTTAATCGTTTTTTTTCCACTTGGATTTTACTTAATTTATCGTAATCATGAATTACGAAAAGAACTGATGCCATATGCAATTGCAATTGGTTTAGGAATTGTTTTAATTATTGGTTATGTCTTTATTTTTGGTGACCATACAGCACCAGAATTAAAAGTCGAATCAACAAAGACTTATCAGTTAAATGCTGATTTTAGTCCTGAAACTTTAATTACTGATTATGTAGTATCAGTAAGTGATAACAAAACTGATTTGGCAAAAGAGGATGTTCAAATTAAAAATTATAAAAAATTAGATTTTACGAAAATTGGAACGCAAAAAATTGAATTTTTAGTAACTGATGATGATTATAATAATACAGTTGAAACGGCTGATTTAATAATAAATAAATAACACTTTAAAGATACATCGATATTTATCGATGTATTACGTGTATCTAATACTTTAGTATTTTTTTTATGTTATACTTGAAATGTATTAAAAGAAGTAGGAGTTTTTATGAAAGAAATCAATGTAAATTTAGTAAATGAAATTAAGGATGCAAAAATTATTGACATCCGTGAAGAGCATGAATATGCAAATGGTAGTGTACCAGGAGCAATTAATATTCCAATGCAACAATTACTTAGTAATCCAAGTAATTATTTAAATCAAGAAGATGAATATTATATCTTATGTTTATCTGGTGGAAGAAGTACAATGACATCACAAATGTTAATCGAAAAAGGATTTAACAATATAACAAATTTAAGTGGTGGAATGATGGGTTACTTTGGTAATCTATAATTTAAGAAGGTAAAATTTAAGGAGATTAAAATGCAAAAAAAATATATAATTATTGGTGGAGTTGCCACAGGAGCTAGTACTGCAGCCCGTTTACGTCGTTTAAATGAAGATGCTGAAATTATTGTACTAGAAAAAGGTAAATATGTATCTTTCTCTAATTGTGGATTACCATATCGTTTTTCAAATACAATTGACCAAACAGATAAATTAGTATTAATGACACCAGAAAAATTACGTGCTCAATACAATTTAGATGTACGTGTTTTTAATGAAGTAATCGCAATTGATGATACAAATAATCAAGTTACAATTAAAAATCATTTAACAAATGAAGAATATACAGAAACTTATGATGAGTTAGTTATTGCACCAGGTACAAGTGCAATTGTTCCTCCATTTGCTGGTTTGGATTTAGTACGTCATTTTGTTTTAAAGACAGTTGTTGATGTGGAAAATATTATCCAAACAATTGCGGATAATCAAATCAAGCATATATCTGTAATTGGTGGTGGATTTATTGGGGTTGAAACCGCTGAAAATTTTCGAGAAGCAGGATATGAAGTAACATTAATTGAAGGATCAGAACAAATACTTGCTCCTTTTGATTATGAAATGGCTAATCATGCTGATTTAGAACTTAATAAACATGGGGTTGAATTAATTAAGGGAGATTTAGTAGACCATTTTAATGAAAACGAAATAGTTTTAAAATCTGGTGCAACAATCAAAACTGACTTAGTAATTATGGCAATCGGAGTTAAACCAGAAACTAAATTTGTTAATGGTTCTAATGTTGAATTAACTGATCGTGGTTTTATTGTTGTTGATGATAATTATCAAACAAATATTAAAAATATTCATGCTGGTGGAGATGCAATTTTAATTACTAATCAACTTACTGGTCAAAAACAACCATTAGCGTTAGCAGGTCCAGCCAATAAACAAGGACGATTAATTGCTGATCATATTAGTGGGAAAAACGTTTTAAATAAAGGTTATATTGGTTCAAGTATTATTAAAGTGTTTGATTTAACTTTAGCTGCTACTGGATTAAACGAAAAAGCGTTAGAAAATACAGAAATTGATTATGAAGTCGTTTATGCTGCACCAACTGATCGTGTTGGAATTATGCCAGGGGTTAAACCGGTAATGAGTAAATTAATCTTTAATCGTCAAGATGGAACAATTTTAGGAGCTCAAGCAGTTAGTTATGGGGTTGCTGATAAGCGAATTGATGTAATTGCAACAGCAATTAAAGCTAATATGAATATCTATGATTTAACTGATTTAGAATTAACTTATGCCCCTTCATATGGTACTGGTAAAGATGTTGTTAATAAATTAGGTTATATTGCAACTAATTTATATGAAAATTTATATAAGCAAGTACGATTTACTGATGTATATGAATTATTAGAAAATGATGCACAAATTATCGATGTTCGGGAAACTAATGAATATAATAATGCTCATATAAGTGGTGTTAAAAATATTCCAATGTCACAAGTTCGTAATCGTCTAGACGAAATTGATAAAAGTAAGCCAGTGTACGTTCATTGTCAAACCGGACAACGTTCATACAACGTTACTCGTGCTTTAATGGCTCATGGATTTGATGCTTATAATATTGCCGGTTCATTCTTATTTATTAATGCCCATGAACGTGCAATGCAATTAAGTAATCAAAATCGTAAAAATATTATTGAATAAAGGAAGTATTAATATGTATAAAATCGGATTTATTTGTGTTCATAATTCATGTCGAAGTCAAATGGCAGAAGCAATATGTAATTTAAAGTATGGGGATTTTTTCGAAGCATATTCAGCAGGAACACACTTGAAATCAGCAATTAACGAAGATGCTGTAATAACAATTAAAGAAAATTACGGAATTGATATGAATGTAAATCAATATAATAAGCTAATTAGTGAATTACCGGAATTAGATATTGTTATTACAATGGGATGTAATGTTGATTGTCCCAATTTACCAAGTAAATATCGTGAAGACTTTGGACTTGATGATCCAAGTGGACACGAAAAATTATGTTTTAAATTAACAGCAGAAATTATTGATTTGAAATTGATGCATTTAAAACAACAAATAATTAATAATGAAATAATAATTAATTAATATACATAGTATAAATAACATTAAAAAAGATTACTGAACAAGAGGTTTCAGTAATTTTTTTTAATGTAGATTGAATTAATTTATGAAGTTGTCGAATTTACACCAATTACCATCTACATAATAATTATAACAATAAAATTTTTATAACCTTTTCAAAAAATGAAAATAATCCCAATTGCTTTTTATGGTTCTAGAAATAATTAAAGTTAAATAATATTAGAAACATAATACAATGAATAAATTTTATTGATATAATTAATTTAGAGGAGTTAAAATGAAAAAAATATTAATAATATTCTTACTTTTAACATTAATAATATTCACTTATATAAAAATACAGACTAATTATGCATCTTTATCAGAAAATACAATTAATAAATTAGAAGAATTAGGATATGTAGAACAAGAAGATAATCTATATACACTTGAAGGAAACGAGACTTTATTTACAGTTAATTTAACTGAAGGAACATTTATACTTAATTCATTATACGAAGATAAAACTAATTCTTTTAGTTCTCATTTATCGATTGATGACATAAGTGATGATAATCGAATAGGTTCTGTAACAATAAAATTAAATAATAATAAATATGATGATAATAATTTTTTTAAAGCTAACTTAGAAGCAAGTACATATAATCAATACATCTACTTAAATACACTTGATTTGCTTAATCTTAATGATATTTATGATATCAATTCAAATATATTAAATGAAGAAGATCTAAATCTAAATATTGAATTAACCAAAAGTATGTTAGAAAAAGGAGCAGTTTTTATTAACGGAGTTGCAAATGACTCACTATATTATCTAGAGAAAGATTCTAATTTAGAATTTATCTACACACCTAAAATTAAAAATTATGCAAAAGATGTATTATCTATTAGAGATGCTACAGGAAATACAATATCTATTTCAAAAGACATTGATGAAGATACACTCCAAATTAGTAACGATATTATTGATAATGAGGATTTAAGTTTAATAAATATTCTTGATAACTCTAAATACTTTATGAACTATTTAAATATCAATGGGTTAAATTCAGTGTCTGAATTAACAAAAAAAGATAATAATTTATAATATTAAAGAAAATCATCTATTAATTAACGGATGATTTTTTACTTGCTATAATATATATTATGTAAACTAGAAAATTAATTACTATTTATATTATATATTAAAAAAATGTTAAACATTAAGTTTAACATAATTTATTTTATTTATTTTCGTCTGTATTATAAATTGGATAATCAATTCCTAAATACTCTTCTAATGTCATTTCTGGATCTGTATTATACATTTCTGTTGCTATATCAACTCCAACATAACGATAATGCCATGGTTCAAAATCATAACCAGTAATTTGATCTTTACCTAATTGATATCGTAATATAAAACCATATTTATGGGCATTTTCTTTTAGCCATTTTCCTTCTTTTGTTGATGCATAACATGATTCAAGTGTACAACGTCCATCACTTGCACCAAAATCAACAGTTAATCCTGTTTGGTGTTCACTAGTTCCTGGAATCGCACTCAGCGATGCTGCAGCATCATGTCCCATCTCATTAACATAACCATCAAATAATTGACTTTGATATTCATATGAACGATAAGAACTTAATTCGGTAATAATAACGCCATCAGTAGCCGCATCAGCTAACATTTTTGCTTCCATTTCTTTTCGTTTTTCAGTATCTGGTGAAATGTAATCTTGATCAAGACTATGACTTTTATTGGCAACTAAAATATCTTCATATTTAATATTTGTTTCAACATCAGGAACTTCATTAAGAATTAATACATATTGTTGACGTAAATAACTCTCAACTAATGATTCATATGTATTATCTTGAAAATCAATATTATTTTCAGCAATTAATTTAGCATTTTCATCAGTTAATTCTGTATATTTTTCTTTATTATCTTGATAATATTTTTCTAATACTGACTTTATTTCAACTAATGAATTTGTATTAGAAATTTGTCGATTTATTGCAATTTCTTTTAATCCAACTTCATCAGTTATTTTCTTATATAATTCATTAATATCTTCAACTTGTTGTTTGGCAACAACAGGCTTTTCGTCATCTAGTAAATCAATGATTTGCCCATCGTCAAATCCAAGATTAGCAAGAATATTTTCATTTTTACTGACAATTACTTCTTGTTTTTGTTCAACAAATAAATATCCCATGACTAATACTACAACAATCGCTGCAATTAAAAATTTTGTTTTATACATTATGTTATTCTCCTACTTTACATTAACAGTTATAATTTTATTTGACTGTTGTTTAGCACTATCAGTTGCGATAATCTGTGCTTGATATTCACCCTTTTGATCACGTTTGATATTTTTTAAATCAACACTAATCTTAATATCTTTATTATCATCTTCTTTATCAGTTGCTTGAGCGCCAGTTTTCTTAATAATTAACGCTGTCAACTCTTCATCACTTAAGTCTTCAATTTTATTTTTACGAATTGATATTTTGGGTTTTTTAACTGTTATAATTGGCTTTTGATTATAAACAATACTAATTTTCCCCGTTATTGATTTTTCTGGATTTTCTCCCGAATTTGTTGTAAATGTTACATCAATTGTATTATATGATATTTGTTCTTTTGTTACATTAATTGGTACATCTTTTTGATTTAAAGTTGCCGTAACACCAAATAATTTAATTAAGTCGTCATCTGATAATTCTAGATTATCAGTATTATATAAATCAACACGATCTTTTTCACTTGATATTTCTAATTCTTTTTTAACAAAAATCCCCGTAACTTTGTTCCACCATGTTTGATTATTATTTTCGGTATCATAACTTTGATCAGGATAATCCTCAGTTACATTAACTTGACTATTATCATTTAAATCAACGTTAACATCAATATCATTGGCTTGTAGTCCAAAATATAAATTTGGATTAGTTGAAATCAACATCGTACCAATTAAAACAAAAATTAACATTAATACTGCGCGAAAATCAAATTTCATCTTAACTATTTAAAATTTTTTGATATTCTTCGGGATTAATTCTTTTAACAAATTCGGTTATTAAACTTATCGCTTGCTTAACATCATTTTGATTGATAATTGATGTATGACTATGAATATAACGAGTTGCAATCACTAAAGTAACGGTTGGAACCCCATTTTTGGTTGTATGAATATTTCCTCCATCAGTACCACCTGCTGTTAAAAAGTCCAATTGTAAATCAATACCAATTTCAGCGGCTAAATCTGTTAAATAGTTTCGTAATCCAGGGTGTGCAACAAGTGTTGCATCCATAACTAATATTACAGGACCTTTCCCAGCTTTAGCATTTAATGTTCCAGCTTTAATTTTCGGATTATTTGCATCAATACCTGTATCAATTGCGATTGCTAAATCTGGATTAACTAAATTTGTTACTGTTTTTGCTCCACGTAATCCAACTTCTTCTTGAACAGTTGCCACACCATAAATATCGGCTGTAATATCCTCATTTGTAATATTTTTCATAACTTCAGCCATTATATAACAACCAATACGATTATCCCATGCTTTAGCTAGTAAAAAATCTGGATTATTCATTACCATAAAATCAATATCAGGAGTAATCATATCACCAATTCTAATTCCTAAATCTTTAACTTCTTGAGCATTATTTACCCCTAAATCTAAAAATAAGTCATCTAGTTCAACTACTGATTTACGTTCTTCACCTTTAATAATATGTGGTGGCTTTGATCCAACAACTCCATGAATCTTTTGACCTGTTCTTGTTGTTATACGTAATTTTTGTGCAAGTAAAACGTGTGGCCACCAACCACCTGCAGGTTTAAAGAATATAAAACCTTTTTCATCAATTCGGCTTACAACAAAACCAACTTCATCCATATGAGCTGCTAGCATTACTTTTAAATCGCTTGTCCCATTTTTAAGACTTACAAATGATCCTAAATTATCTTTAGTTATTTGATCAACGTTAGTTGATAATTCAGCTGCTAATACTTCAAATATTGCTTGTTCATTACCTGGTATCCCATCAGTATTAACTAATGTTTCAGCAAATTTTAAATTCATTCTATTTTCCTCCAAAAAAAGAGCCCGAAGGCTCTTTGTTTTTATGCTTCTAATTCAATTATACCATATTGACCATCTTTACGTTTGTAAATTATTTTTGTAATTTCAACTTCGAAATCTTCAAACACATAAAAATCATGTCCTGACATTTCAAATTGTAAAATTGCTTCTTCTTCAGTCATTGGTTTATTTTCTAATTTTTTACGTCTCGTTACTTCGCGTAACTTTTCTTGGTTTTGACCAATTTCAGTTTCAACATAAACTTCCCCAAAACTTTTCTTACGTTTTTTTGAAGATGTTACACGTTCTTTTAATTTACGAATTTGATTTTCTAATTTTTTACCTGCCATATCAATTGCAGCGTATAGGTTTTCATGAATTACCTCTTGACGGATTGCATGTCCTTTTGTCGGTATTAATGTAACTTCAACTTTTTGTCCAACTGGATAAGTTCGAACAACCACTCTTGCAGTTACATCTTTATCATTGAAATATTTTTCTAATTCTCCCAAAGAATCAGTAGCCGCACTTCTAATTCCTTCTGTTACTTCAATGTTTTTTCCTATTATTTCGTATCTCATAATTCCTCCTGTTTGCCTATACATATATCTTTGTATAATCTTCTTACTTATTTATTTTTAATCAACAATAATTATACCGTAATCTCCATCTTTACGTTGGTATAAAATGCTTGTCAAATTAGTGTTTACATCTCGATAAACAAAAAAGTCATGTCCACTCATTTCAAATTTAATCATTGCTTCTTCTTCATCAAGGATTTCATTTGTAATCATCTTACGTCTAATAATATTTTCAATTTCTGGAATATCATCATTCTCAGGATTAAAAACATGATATTGGTTCAGTTGATTTAAGCGTTTTAAACGTTCACGAGTTTTACGAATTTGGACTTCAAGTTTTTTCCCAGCCAAATCAATACCTCGATATAAATCAGAACACATAATTTCCTGGCGTAATTGTAAATCATCTGCCAATTGTAATAACATTTTCACTTTATAACCGACATCATATTTTTTAATGATTACATTAATTTGAAAATCATCATGAGTAAAGAGATACTCTAATTCATTAATTGTATTTACAAGTGCTCTTCTCTCTCCCGGTGTTAAACTTATTTGTTGTTCTTCAATCTTTAATTCCATCTTATACCCCCTTAATTTAATTATTATCAAATCAACAAAAATTGCTGAATAATGATTGTTAATTAAATAATTCCTATAAAATAATTTTCATTTATTTTACACTTCTATTATACTACACTTGTGTGTCAAAGGTGTGGCAAGTAAATGTTTTTATAGTGTCTTTTTATATAAAATCGCTATTTTATCAGTAAAAATTAATTATTAACATAATTAAAATTATTCCACTAATCAAGATTAATAAATGTAATTTCCCACGTTTTTTTTGTTGAAACAATAACTCAATTATTGCTACTAAAAATAATCCTAAAGTTAAAAATAACATTTTTAATCCACCACTTCCAACAGCGATTAAATGAATTATTAAAAGTGGAACAATTATCCAAACAATTGAATGTGTTTTTTTCCAACTGGGAATTAATTTTTTAAATTTATTAAATGATGTTAATTCTAAATAGATTAAAACTAAAATTGGAATTAATGCTGATAATAATTCCGAAATTAAAATTGAAGGTTGTTGGTATAAATTGATAATATTATATAACACATGTGCTGTAATTAAATTAAAAACAATTAATCCTTGCTCCCGTTGAAAAGTATTATTAATTCGTAAAAATTGATTTTTAATTTTATATTTAGTTAAAACTAAATAACCACTTTTACTTAACAACATTAAAATTAGTGCATATACACCTATTTCGGCACTTGATTTAGCCAATTCGCTAAATATTTCCAACTCTGTAAAAGCACCAGCAATGCAAATAATAATGATAATTATTGATCCATATAAACCTAATTTGTACCCTAAATGTAATTTTTGTTTCATAATACTCCTTGTTTTGATTATACCACTAACAAATTTGAAAACAACTTTTTTAGTTTATTTAAAAAAAATTAACAAAGAATTTCTTTGTTAATTTAATCTATATTTATATGAAAATCATGTTGACTATGATCAGATATTTTATCAATATTTTCAACACTTAAATTATTTAAAATTAAATGATGGTTTTGTTCTTCTAATTCTTGGGCAAAATTCTCAAGTGCATTGATTGCCGCAAAGTCTTGCAAACGACATTCTTTTAAATCAAGAATAACCGTTTCTTTTTCTAAGTCTATTGCTTTTTTCAAATTAGTTATTGCTCCGAAAAATAAAACACCAACTACTTGATATTCAACAAGTTTATCATCTTCTTTTGTTTTAACAACTACTAATTTATTAGCTTTCTCCCACACAAAAATTAATGCTGAAATGATAATACCAACAATAACTGCAAGTCCTAAATTAGTAAAGATTGTTAAACCAGTCGTAATTAATATAACCATCATATCTTGACGTTTAATAAATTTACGGGCATAGATTGTTTCCCACGCAAAAGTTTCATAAACAACACAAAACATAATTCCGATTAATACTGCTAAAGGAATAATCCCCAAAACATTAGGTAGAATAATAATAAACATTAAGATTGTTATTGCACTAACACCACTAGATAAATAATGACGTCCGCCCGCATTTAAATTAACAACTGTTTGACCAACCATAGCACAACCTCCCATTCCTGAAAAGCAACTACAAGTTAAATTTGCTACACCTTGAGCAATTGTTTCTTTTCTTGTGTTTGAAGGAGTTTTAGTTGTTTCATCAACTAAATTAACGGTTAATATTGTTTCGATTATTCCGACAAGTGCTGCCATTAATGAATATGGAAAGACAGTAATGATTGCCATTTTCAAATCATTTACTGCTGGTAAATGAAACTGTGGTAATCCCCCTGTTAATTTTTGACCGGCAAAATCTTCGACAGTTAATAAATCGATTCCTAAATTACGAATTATGATACTTAAAATTGTAATTGTTACAATTGCAGCTAATTGGACAGGAATTTTTGGAAATTTTTTCGGAACTAAATGAATTATCATTATTGTTAAAATAACTAATCCAATTGTCATAATTAATAATTGACCTTGTAAAAAATGATCCTGATATTTAAATAATTCAAGTTGCGATTTGAAAATAATAATTGCTAATCCATTGACAAACCCAAGCATTACTGCTTTGGGAATTATCATTGCAAAGCGATCTAAATTTAAAAA
The DNA here is from genome assembly GCA_049070185.1 of Mollicutes bacterium SLUWU-24. Taxonomy (GTDB): domain Bacteria; phylum Bacillota_I; class Bacilli_A; order UBA3375; family UBA3375; genus CAZFWW01. The sequence goes on from JBLYTW010000001.1 coordinate 635,924, forward strand.
ACCAAAGATAATTTGAATTATTCCCATGACAAAGACACCTAAAAAAAGGTATTCTACACCATATTGTAAAACTAATGGCACAAATACAACGGCAACGCTTCCAGCAGCACCACTAATTAATCCGGGACGCCCTCCAATAAATGCTAAGACAACACCAATTATAAATGATGTATATAAAGCTATCATTGGATTAACTCCTAAAACAAAAGCAAAGGCAATTGATTCTGGAACTAATGCAAATGCCGTTGTTAATCCAGCAATAATTTCTTGTTTTATTATTTGTTTAGTAATAATATCACTCCTTTTATAAAATATACTCAAATATTGTAACAAATTTTAATTTTAATTGCGAAAAAAGAATCTGAAATTCAGATTCTTTTTAAAATTTATTCTTTAATGTCATACCAAGGAATATATTTTGCATGTGCTTTTAACAATTCATCATACATTTCTTTATTTTTCAAATCATCTTGGGTAAATGGTGATAAGTTTAATGCTAATAACCCTTTTTCATAACTACCTTCAATTGCTGCTTCACAAACTTTTAATTCATATGATTTATAAAGTTCATATAAGCCTTTTACTTCACGTGGCATATAGTTAATGCGTTTTAATGGAATTGCTCCATTTCGCGTAATACGACAAGTGATTTCAATTGTATCATCAACTTCAAGGTTACGAACATGACCATTATTTTTAATATTGACAGTGTGGATTTTATTTTCATCGTTATAGATTGAGGCAATAACATCACAAGCAACATCTGAATAATATGCTCCCCCACGATTTGATAATTCTTCTGGTTTCTCTGCTAAATCTTCGTTTTTATATTTATCGAATAATGATTTTTCATATTCCATTACTTGTTCAGCACGAGTAATATTTTTTTGATATTCTTCTAATTGACCGGCAATCATCGCATCTCGTTTATAATAATAACGATGATATGGACACGGAATTAAGCCTAATTCACGAATAAATGTTTCTTCCCATGGAATATCGTGAACATTTTTCATACTAACATTAGCAGCTAATATTTTATCAATCGCTTCTGCTGTACGATCTTCACCATTTACAAATACTTTTTGACCAAATACCATATGATTTAGTCCTAAAAAGTCAGTAACAATTGCTTCAGGTTCAACTGCAAACATTTTAGCCAAATCCATATTAATATGAATTGGTACATTACAAACCCCAATAAAGCGTTTAAAATCAGTATAGCGATTTACTGCTTCACTTACAATTCCGGCTGGATTTGTAAAGTTAATAATAAAAGCATCGGGACAATATGTTTCTACATCTTTAACAATATCTAAAATAACTGGAATTGTTCGTAATGCCTTAAACATTCCGCCAGCGTGATTTGTTTCTTGTCCTAAAAATCCATACGAATTAGGTATTCTTTCGTCTAATTTACGGGCATTTAATTGACCAACACGTAATTGTGTTGTTACAAATGTTGCATCCTTTAAAGCTTCTTGACGATTAAGCGTCATGAATACTTTTGTTGGTAATCCAGCTTTTTTAAACATTCTTTGGGCTAATTTTCCAACAATATCTAATTTTTCTTGACCATCTTCAATATCAACTAACCATAATTCATCAATCGGTAATCGTTCATATCTTTTGATGAATCCTTCAATTAATTCTGGTGTATAACTACTTCCCCCACCTATTGTTACAATCTTAATCATAATACTTATCCTTCTTTCTTAAAAGAGTCGCGAATTAATAAATATAATATATCGATAATCAATAATTGAATAATGCGAGAACTCATTGCACATACTGCAAAACTAGTTGGTGCCTTTGGAATTAAAATTAATTCATCAGCAACTTTAGCCAAAGTTGAATCTTCATATTGGGTTAAAGTTATTTTCTTAATATCTGGATTTATCATTCCACTAATTTCTGCTAAATACTCACTTTCACCAGAAGCACTAATGAAAAAAGCGACATCTCCAGGTTGGATTGAATTTACTGATTCTTTAATTTTCTTTCTTTGAACAAACGTATAAGTAACAATATCATTGTTAATTAATTTTAATTGAGCATCTTGAGTAACAATTTGTGAATAATCAATTCCATAAAAGTAAACACGATTTGCTTTTTCCAATTCATTTGCAATTACTTTCAAGTGTTCAATATCAATCTTGGCTTTAAGTTCACTTATTAAATTTAAGTTAATTTGTAAGTACTCAGTAATTAAATTATCAACACTTACATCATCATTAATTATTTTTTGATTACGAAAATCAATAAATCCTTCCACTTCCCATTTGAAAGTAGCATAATTTTTGTAACCAATTTTTTTAATATAACGACTAATCGTAGCACTTGAAGTATAACAAGATTCTGCTAATTCTTCAATTCCCATATGCTGAACTAATTCAAGATTATTTAAAATATATTCACTTATATCACATTCGATATTATTTTTCGCCGAATTATCATTTAAAAATGTTAAAATTCGGTGAGCTAAATTTCCTTCTAAACATCTTTTATCATTTTGTTTCATAATTATTGTACCACCTTTTAAACGCTTACTTTTTTCAAAATTTGAAATCACTTAATAAATTTTGTTTTTTCAATTAATGCTTTATAAGAATCATCAAGTTCCAATAGTTTTAAAAATGCTAAATCAAGAATTGATAATATCGTTATTCGACTAATAATTGCATATGATTGATAATCAGTCTTTTTAGTTTCAACAACTAATGAATAATCAACAAATCGTAAATCATCAGCGGAATCTTTAGTTATTAAAATTGTTTTTGCTCCACTTTCTTTAGCAATTGACAATGCCTTTAAAATTTCTGGAGTTGTTCCGGAATAACTAATTGCAATAGCAACAGTACTTTTTGTTGAGTTCTTTGCTCGTATATATTGCATATGATAATCAGCATAATAAGTAACGTGTTTATTTAAACGACCAAGTTTAAACGCAAAATCCTGAGCAATCAAATTAGTTCCACCAACAGCGTAAAAATCAACAACATCACTAGCATGAATACTTTGAACGATTTTATTTAACATTAATTCATTTAAATTAGTAAATGTTGTTAAAATTGAATCACTTAAACTATCACTATATGTTTTTGTTGTTATTGTCATCGGATTATTTTCTAACTTTTTTTCATTCATTTTTGCTTCAATTAAATAAACTTTTAATTCGCCAAAACCTTTTAAACCAATTTTTTTTGCAAGACGGGTTGCAGTAGCTACCGATATATAACATTCATCCATTAAATCATGAATTTTTAAATTTGTTACATCTTCTTTTTCAATTAAATAGCGAGCTAATCGACCTTGAGAATTCCTTTCTAAAGAAACTTCCTCTAACTTTTCTAAAATATCATACTTCATCATATCACCTCTATTATTATCCAACCATTAAATCTTTTATAAATATAAATTATCATATTTACTTCCAATATCAAAAATTCTAAAGATTTTTTTTCAATTTTTTTTCATTTTGGAAAATGTACATAATTATTATAACAATATTTAGCATTAAAAGCGAAAAATGAGAAGATTTTTTTCAGTTTCATAATAATTCATAATAATTAAAAAATAAGTATAGTTAATTATTAACTATACTTATAATAAAATTTATTTTTGATCAATTATAATATCAACGCTTGAATTCTGATTTACAGTAACTGTTGCACTTTTAATTGTTGTTTTTTTCCCATTAATAACTACATAACCATCTTTGATGATTGTTAATAGTGGAATATGATTTGGTAAAACAGTTATTGTCCCATCAATTGTTTTAATTTCAACTTTTGCGACTTCATCATCAAATAATTTTCCTTCAGGTGTTGCAATTCTTAATTTTAACATTACAACTCCTTTCTATAACTGTGATGCTTTTTCAATTACATCATCAATTGTTCCCGTTAATAAGAAAGCTTGTTCTGGTAAATCATCATGTTTACCTTCTAAAATTTCTTTAAATCCACGAATAGTTTCTTCACGCGGAACATAGATTCCTGGAATATTACTAAATGTTTCAGCAACGTGGAACGGTTGTGATAAGAAGTTACGAATTTTACGGGCACGGTTTACTAGTTTTTTATCTTCTTCACTAAGTTCATCCATACCTAAAATTGCAATAATATCTTGTAATTCTTTAAAACGTTGTAACGTTTGTAAAACTTGATTTGTTACATCAAAGTGTTCTTGACCAACTACATCAACAGATAAAATTGATGAACTTGACTCAAGTGGATCTACTGCAGGATAAATACCTAAAGCTGCTAAATCACGTGATAATACTGTTTGCGCATCTAAGTGCGTAAATGTATTAGCTGGTGCTGGATCGGTTAAATCATCAGCTGGTACATAAACTGCTTGTACTGAAGTGATTGATCCTTTTTTAGTTGATGTAATTCGTTCTTGTAACTCACCCATTTCGGTTTGTAGTGTTGGTTGATAACCTACAGCTGAAGGGATACGACCTAATAATGCAGAAACTTCTGATCCTGCTTGGGTAAATCTAAAGATGTTATCAACGAATAATAATACATCTTGGTGGTTTACATCACGGAAATATTCCGCCATTGTAAGACCTGTTAAGGCAACACGCATACGTGCTCCAGGTGGTTCGTTCATTTGTCCGAAAACTAATGCTGTTTTTGCAAGTACACCACTTTCTTGCATTTCGTGATATAAATCATTACCTTCACGAGTTCTTTCTCCAACTCCAGCAAATACTGAATATCCACCGTGTTGTGTGGCAATATTTGTAATTAACTCTTGAATTAGTACTGTTTTACCAACTCCAGCTCCTCCAAATAAACCAATTTTTCCACCTTTTAAATAAGGACAAATTAAATCAATAACTTTAATTCCTGTTTCTAAAATTTCTTGTTCTGAACTTTGATCCATATAACTAGGTGGAGCTTTATGGATTGAATCGTATGTTGAAAACTCTTCACTTTTTCCGTCAATTGCGTTTCCAGTTACGTTAAACATACGACCTAATACTTCTTCTCCGACTGGAGTTTGAATTGGTAAATTTTGCGATTCAACTTTAATTCCACGACTAAGTCCATCAGTTGCGCCCATTGAAATACAACGAACCATACCATCACCTAGGTGACCTGCAACTTCAGCAACTTCTTTTTTACCGTTTAATTCAAAGTAAATTGCAGTTTTTAAATTTGGAATATATCCATCTTCAAATTTACAATCAACAACAGGACCAATAACCTGTCTTGTTGTTCCATAGTATGTTTTTGTCATCTTGCTCCTTATTTTTTAAGTGCTTCACTTCCGCCAATAATTTCTGATATTTCTTGTGTTATCATTGCTTGACGAATTCTATTTAATTCTAAATTTAAATTATCAATTAATTCTAATGAGTTTTTATTTGCTGCTTCCATTGAATTACGACGATATGAATGTTCTGATGCAAAAGAGTTTAAAATTCCAGTATAAACCATTGCCACAAAATATTGACGTAATACTTGGTCGAAAATAATTTCTTCGTTTGGCTCAATTAATAATTCTGGTTTAAGTTTACGTTCTTCTAATTTACTTTCAATATTAAATAAATCAATAACTTCCACTTCTTGTTGAATTGGGTTAATAAACTTAGTATACACAATCTTAACATCATTAATTGCTAACTTATTTTTTTCTTCAATAATAATATCAACAATTTCATTTGCCACTGTTAACTCAGAAATACCATTGTAATTGACAATTTTTTTAATCATTTCAATATTTTCATATTCTAATTTCCCTACTCCTTTAGAACCAATCATAATATTTTGAACATTATTTAATGATTGATTTAAATGAATTACTTCTTTTAGAACATTTGTATTATATGGTCCACAAAGACCCATATCTGATGTGATGGCAATAACTAATGTTTTATCAGCAGCTTTATCATTTCTTAAACGCTGTTTGATTTCTGGATATTGATATAAATTAGCCATTGCATCCATTGTTGTTTCGTAATAAAAGTCAATGTTTTGTGCACGTTCACGTGCTTTTTTAATTTTACTTGATGCTACAAGTTCCATTGCTTTAATTACTTTTTGGGTTGATTTTGTTGAACCTAACCTTGTTTTAGTTTTAACTAATGAACTCATTATAACTCACTTTTAAAGTCAGTAATAAACTTTTCTAAGCGCTTTTCAACTTGTTCTGTTAATTTTTGTTCTTGATTAATTAGGTCAACTAAATCTTGATTTTGATTATTTAAATAACGATACATATTCATCTCAAAAGTACGAACATCTTCAACAGCAACATCAACTAAATGACCATAATTTACTGCATATAAGATTGTTGCTTTTTCTGATAATGATAATGGTGAGTTTGCATCTTGTTTTAAAACTTCCATTAAACGTTTCCCGTGTTCAATTACTTTCATTGTATTATCATCTAAATCAGATCCAAATTTAGTAAATGCTTCTAATTCACGGAATTGTGCAAGTTCAAGTTTAATTGAACCACTTAACTTCTTAATAATTGGTTGTTGCGCACTACCACCAACACGTGATACAGAAAGTCCTGGATCAACGGCTGGTCTTTGTCCAGCATTAAATAAATCAGTCATTAAGAATAATTGTCCATCAGTAATTGAGATTACATTTGTTGGAATATACGCTGAGATATCTCCCGCTTGCGTTTCAACGATTGGTAACGCCGTGATACTTCCTGAACCTAATTCAGCATTTAACTGTGCTGCACGTTCAAGTAAACGTGAGTGTAAGTAAAATACATCTCCAGGATACGCTTCACGACCCGGTGGACGACGAAGAAGTAATGATAATGTACGATATGCTGAGGCATGTTTAGATAAATCATCATATACAACTAATACATCTTTTCCTTGTCCCATCCATTCTTCAGCAATCGTTACTCCTGAATATGGTGCAATATATTGAATTGGTGCTAAATCACTAGCTCCGGCTAAAACAATTGTTGTATATTCCATTGCTCCAGCTTGTTCTAATTTATGTACAATGTTGGCAACTGTTGATTGTTTTTGTCCAATTGCAACATAAACACATAAAACATCTTTTCCTTTTTGGTTAATAATTGAATCAATCGCGATTTGTGTTTTCCCACTTTTACGGTCCCCGATGATTAACTCACGTTGTCCTTTTCCGATTGGAATAACTGCATCAATTGCTTTAATTCCTGTCTCAAGTGGACGGTCAACACTATGTCGTGACATAACTCCTGATGCTACTTTTTCAACTGGACTTGATTTATCACTATTGATTTCACCTTTTCCATCGATTGCTTCTCCAAGTGGATTAACAACACGTCCGATCATTTCATCACCAACTGGAATTTGCATGATTTTTCCAGTTCGTTTTACTTTCATACCTTGATTAACTAATGTTTGGTCTCCAAATAATACTACCCCAACACTAGTTTCCTCTAGATTTAGAACCATACCTTTAACTGAACTTTCAAATTCAACTAACTCACCGTAAAAGCAATTGTCAAGTCCATAACAAACGGCAATACCATCTGATAATTGGACAACTTCTCCGGTTTCTTCTAATTCTAAATCAAGATTATAATCTTTAATTTTTTCTTTTAAAATTGAAGAGATTTGCTCTGTTTTTAAAGCCATTATTTCACCTCTCTAGTTAAATTGTTTTTTTAAATTATTTAGTTGTTTTAAAATTGTGTTATCTACTTCTTTACCCGCATATTCAATTTTAATCCCACCAATTAAATCAGGATTAACTGTTGTTATAACAACAACATATGAATTTAATTTTGCTTCAAGTTTAATACGCACTTGATCAAGTGCATTTGAAGATAACTTACGAGCCGTAGTTACATGAACAATTTTAATATTCTTTTTAGTTTGATAAATATTTTGATATTCTTCAAGAATTTCATTAAAAATCTCATAATCATTATTATCAACTAAAACTTTTAATAAATTAATTACTTCTTGATGAACGTTTGCTGCAACAAGATCATCTAAAAGTTCTTTTTTCATTTTTTTAGTAATAATTGGAATCGAAAATAATTGTCCTAGATTTTCATTAGACATTTTTTTCAAAGCTTTAATATCATATAAAACACTATCAACTATTTCTCGTTCCTCACACACATCATAGAAGACTGTTGCATAATCAACTGCTGCACTACTAGTTTTCATTTACTTTTCCGATTGCTTGGTTAATTAAATTCATTTCTTCTTCTTCTGTGATATTTTGTGCAATAAATTTAGCGCTTACTGCATTAACAAGTTCCATCATTTCTGCTGAAAGTTCATTTTGAACACGATTTTTATCTTGCTCAACTTCGGCATTTGCTTTAGCAATAATTAAACGTGCTTCTTCTTTTGAAGATTGAATAATTGCTGTTTTCTCAGCTGCTGCTTCGTCTTTAGCACGATCAAAGATAATTGATTTTTGTGCTTTAATTTCTTGTTCTTCTGCGCTAATGTTGCGTAATTTTAATTCAGCTGCTGCTTGGTCAGCTGTTGTTTTCTCAATACTGCTATTAATGTACGCCTTACGCTTCGCAATATACTCTTTAAACGCTGGTTGCGTATATTTTGCTAAAGTCGTAATTAATAGGATCGTTGCTCCAATTGTAATAATAATTTCCAACAACTTAGGAGTTGCTACTACTGCATCCATTTAACCTCCTTGATTTAAGATTTTTACATTTTTGTAAAAATTAAAATAAGTGCAATAACAAGACCATAAATTACCGCAGATTCGATCATTGCGATCCCGATAAACATGTTTGTTCTTAATTCATCTTTCATTTCTGGGTTACGAGACATTGCTTCTAATGCTCCACGTACTGCGTGCCCTTCTCCAATTCCTGATCCGATCCCGGCTGCTCCTACTGCAATCCCTGCACCGATTGCTACTAATCCTGATGTAATATCCATAATTACTCCTCCTCGTTAATTAATAATGATAAGTTTACTAAAGTTAAATATGTAAATACCATTGATTGAATAAAAGGTCCAAATAGTGAAAAATAGAAAGATAATGCGCCAACAATTACCATAAAAAATGGAACACTAATAATTCCGGCAACACTACTTGCTGCCATTATTTTTGCTGGTAAGCCAACAATCATCCCCATAACGATAACACCACTTAAGATGTTACCAAAAATACGCATCATTAATGATACTGGTTTAGCTAAAAAACCAATAAAATCAAGTGGCGCCATTATTTTGAAAGGATCACCAAATTGTCCCATAAAGTTCTTAACTCCGGCAACTTTAATTGCGTACCCATTCCAAAGACAAAATGCAAATAATGTCATTGCAAATGTGTAGTTTAAATCAATTGCTGATTCTTTTAATAAAAATAATCCAGCAATATTTGATAAGAAAATTGTAATCCACATCGTCATTGCTACTGGTGTAAACTTTTCACGATATTTTTCTCCTAGTGTACTTACAACTACTGAACCGAAAAATTCAAATATAATTTCAATTAATACTTGAAACGTTGAAGAACAATTTAGCGGATCATATTTTTTAATTTTATACCCCATGTACCAAATAAATATTCCAAATAGAATAAATACTAAGACAGCGGTAAAAAATGGTGGTGATAAAACATTGTCCATCTATTCCCCCTTTCTATTTACGAATCGAATTAAGTAATATAATTCGATACATTGTCAATACTACAACACATACAAGAAATGCATTAAAGCTAATTTTCATTGCAATAAGCATTGTAATTGTATATATTACAATATTTTTAAATAAATTTGAATACACTCGTTTAAATTTATCTTGTTCTAAACGACGTATTCCAAGCCCAAAAATTAAGCTTGTACCTCCAAACCCAAGGATTATCCCTGATACAATATCAAGGGCATACTTAGGTATTATAATAAAAGTTAAAAAACTTATTAATGTAATGCATAAAAAAATTTTGTCAATTTTTTTCTTTTTTTCACTCATTCTTTCCCTCCGAACTGTCAAGTTCTACTGATATTATAACACAGCATTATTAAAAAAACTATATCTTAATGCGAAATTTTCCATTATTTTTGGGGCAAATTGCCCAAACCGAAAACAACATCAATATTGTTAACATTTTCAACGATTTAATAATTATTTTAATTTAAATCACATTTATTGATTTTTTAGGCATATAAGGTTAATTTCCTTAATTAATTATTATTTTTTAATTAAAATTTAATTATTAATTTTTAAATTACCAACTAGTGATTGCCCCATCTAAAAAAACAAGAAAATTAAAACGTTTTACAAATTCGATCCTTTATAAATAAAAAAGAGCTAAATGGCTCTTTTTTACTTATACATTTTAAATTCTAAAAATAAATCATTATAATATTGGAGTAATTCCGGACTAAGATTTTCATAATATTCTAATCGATTAATCGTTTGATTATCTGGATAAAAACGCTTATCATTAACTATTTCAGCATCTAAATATTGCTCCGGATTTTTCATTGGTGTTGAATAACCAACATATTCAGCATTTTTTGCCATTGAAGATGGTTTCAGCATAAAATTAATAAATGCATTTGCTCCATTAATATTATCACTCGTTTTGGGAATTGCCATACTATCAACCCAAATATTTGATCCTTCTTTTGGAATCGAATAATTAAGGTCAGAATTTTCACTCATCATATCTGCTGCACTTCCTGACCAAGTTACAGCCGCAGTTGCTTCACCTGCAGGCATTAATGTTAATATTTCATCACCAATAATTGCTTTAACATTTGGCTTTAACGTATACAACTTATTCAGAGCCGCTTGTAACGATTCTGCATCTTTAGTATTAACTGAATAACCTAGTGAATTTAACGCCATTCCAATAATTTCTCGCGCTCCATCAACTAGAAATACTTGATTGCTAAGACTTTCATCCCATAGGTCGTTCCAAGAATTAAAAGTTAAATCGGTCTTTGTTTCATTATAAATAATTCCAACTGTTCCCCAAAAATATGGAGCTGAATAGACATTATTTGGATCAAAAGTTGGATTTAAATAATTATTATCAACATTTTTAAAATTAGGGATTTGCTGATGGTCAAGCGGAATTAATAAATCTTCTTGCTTCATTTTTTCTAACATATATTCCGAAGGAACGATTACATCATACCCCCCAGCATTACTCTTTATTTTCGTATACATTGCTTCATTTGAATCAAAAACTTCATAAACAACGTGATATCCCGTTTCTTTTTCAAATTCCGTAATTAAATCAGGATCAATATATTCACCCCAATTATATACATTTACTACGTTTTCATTACTCTCTGTTGATTGATTTAAATTATATTTAATAATAAATAATCCGATAATTAAAATAATTATTATCATTGTGCTATTTAATAATTTACGCATTTTTATCAACTCGTTTCATGGTAATTTGGTAATAGATTAACGATAAACTAACTGTTAAAATAAAAATTATCGTACTAAGTGCATTAATCTTTAAACTAATCCCTTGACGAGCCATTGCATATATATCAACAGATAAAGTACTAAAACCGTTACCCGTTACAAAGAAAGTAACTGCAAAATCATCAATTGAATACGTAAAGGCAATTAGAAATCCGGCAATTATTGCTGGTGTAATCAATGGTATAATTATTTCTTGAACAATTTGTCGATTACTTGCACCTAAATCGTGAGCAGCATTAATTACATTTTGATCAATCCCACTTAATTTCGGTAAAATCATTATTACAACAATTGGAACTCCAAAGGCAATGTGCGCAATTAAAACACTCCAAAATCCTAGAGGAATTCGTAAAAAAGTAAATGCTAATAAAAACGAAATCCCAATTATTACATCAGGAGAAACAATAAAAATCGAGTTAATTGCTTCAATCATTGCCCGAAAACGTTTGTTTTTTAATGAATCAATACAAAAAGCACCAACAATTCCAAATATTGTTGCAATTAATGCACTTAAAAGTCCAATAATAAATGTATTAATGATTATGGTAATTAAGTGTTTATCATGAATTAATTCACGATACCAATTTAAAGAAAAACCAGTGAACTGATTCATACTATCACCACTATTAAATGAGTAAACAATTAAATAAATAATTGGAATATATAAAAAGGCGAAAATTAAAAACATTATTATTTTTGCTAATTTTTTATTCATCTTGCTCCTCAATTGGTTGGCGGAATTTAACGGCAATAATCATAATGATAATTAAAATCAAAATTAAAATTGTCCCAATTGTTGATCCCATTGGCCAATTTCCCGTAACCATAAAGTGTTGTTCGATTGCCGTACCTAATGTAACTATTTTGTTACCAGCAATTAATCGCGTAATCATAAATAATGATAACGAGGGAATAAATGCTAATTGAAATGCCGTAAAAATTCCTGGTTTAGAAAGTGGTAAAATTATTTTGCGAAAAACAGTTAAACGATTAGCTCCCAAATCACGAGCGGCATTAAGATAACTCGGATCAATTTGCATTAGTGAATTATAAAGCGGGAAAATCATAAACGGGACATAGATGTATACGGCAACAATTAAAAATCCACTTAAATTAAATAATAATTGGATTGGTCCTAAATTTAGTAATGATAAAACATTATTAATTAAACCGCTTGTTCCGAAAATCCCCATAAATGCATATGTTTTTAACAAGATATTAATCCATGATGGAATAATCAAAAAGATTAATAATAAGTTTGCATGTTTAAATTCTGCTAATGCTAAAACTGCCAAGTATGCAATTATTAAACTAATGATTGTAATTAAAGTGGCAATCACAAATGAATTTACTGTCATTTTCAAATAAATTGGACTTAAAAATGTTTGATAGTTTGTTAAAGTAAAATGACCATAGATATCAAAAAAAGAATCAATAATAACTAAGGCGATTGGAATAAGGACAAATAACGTTAACCAAAAATAAAATAAATAATTAATAAATTTATTTTTAAACATTATCTACTCGCATTACATGAATATCATTTGGACCAAAATCAATATAAATTGTTGTTCCTACCGGATAATCTTTAATTGTATGAATTAACCACTGATGATTCATCTTATCCGTTGCAACCATCTCGTAATTCATTCCTCGAAAAATACTTGATTCGATTGTTACTTTAAATTTTCCTGTCTCTTCACTAATTACAATATCTTCTGGACGGATAACTATTTCTACTACTTCATTGTTGGTAAATCCACTATCAACACATGGTACTATCAATTGATTTAATTTAATTTGTTTTGGCTCAATGTAATTTGCCGCAAAAATATTAGATTCACCAATAAAATTAGCAACAAAACGATTATTTGGCTCGTCATATATTGCTTTAGGATCACCAAATTGTTCAATTTTTCCATTATTCATTACATATATATAATCAGACAATGCTAATGCTTCTTCTTGATCATGAGTAACGAAAATAAACGTTATTTTCAAGCGTTCTTGAATTGCCTTTAAAACATATTGCATTTCCGTACGTAATTTCAAATCCAATGCACTTAATGGTTCATCCAATAACAAAACTTCTGGTTCATTAATTAAAGCACGTGCAATTGCTACCCGTTGTTTTTGTCCACCTGATAAATCATTAACACGACGTTTTTCATAACCACTTAAATTTACTAATTTTAAATATTCTTCAACTCGTTTTTTTATTTCTGGTTCTGGCACTTTTTTAAGTTTTAAACCAAAAGCAATATTTTCATAAATATTTAAATGTGGAAATAAGGCATAATTTTGAAAAACTGTATTAACTGCCCGTTTATTTGGACTAATTTTTGTAACATCATCACCTTGGATTAGTACTTGTCCACTTTCTGGTTGTTTAAAACCAGCAATTAAATTCAAAATAGTTGTCTTTCCACAACCACTTGGACCAAGTAAAGTATAAAATTTTCCTGCTTCAAAATTAATATTCAATTTTGAAAATAATTCTTTATTATTATATTTTACTTTAATATCTTTTAATTCAATTACGTTCATAATCCCCCTGCTTTAGCTTTATTTCATAGATAGTTATAAAAATCATCGCATAAATTACTATACTAATTCGATTTGCAATAAAACTATCATGACGTCCGGTTGGTATTAACTGGTAATTTTCCCAACCATTAGTTGTAAATTTCACTGTATCTTGGACTTTAAAAATTGTTGGTGTTGGTCGAATTGCCACTTCAAAATAAACTGGTTGAATTCCATTAGTAAATCCGCCATTAATTCCCCCTTGAAAATTGGTCGGACTAAATAACTTATTATTTTGATAATATAACTGATCATTACTTTGTGATCCTAATTGATTTTGATAATCAAAACCACAACCAAAACTTATCCCTTTTATCGCACCAATCGCAAATAAATTTTTACTTAATATTGATTCAAAACTCGAAAAATACATTCCGCCAATTCCCGCTTCTAACCCATCTATTCGAAATTTCAAAGTTGCTCCGTGAGAATCACCCGAATTTTTAACTTCTGTTAAATAATTAATCATTTCTGTTTTAACATTTTGGTCAAAAACGGGAAAACGCCAATCAATTTCTTTTAATTCTTGAGGAGTTAAATTAATAATATCTTGATCAATAAACGTCGCTACTTGTTTTATTTGTCCAGCAGCCTTTATGTCTATCTGCTTTTTTAAAATTTGTTTGCAAATTATTCCTAAAACAACATATAATGCTGTTAAACGACCCGAGAAACGACCACCACCTTGATATTCAAATTTTTCCCCATCAATTTGATAACCAACTAAATCAGCATGTGCTGGACGGACAATTCCAAACTGATAATCTTTAGAACGATAATTTGTATTTTCTAAAACAAAACAAACTGTTTCAGCAGTGATTTTATTTTCTTGATTAACCCCACTTAAAAAAATTAAATTTTCTAATTCTTTTCGACTTGTATTTATTTGTGATATTCCTTGACGATATGTTAAATATTGATTAATTTCTTCGACATTAAAAGTAAACCCAACTGGCATTGGGCTTACTTTTAAACCGATGTATTTACTATGACTTGCTCCAAATAATTCGATTGATAACTGATTATTCACCCATCATCCCAATTATTTTTTTAAGTGCTGCAATCAATATTTTTTCTTCATCTGCTTCTAATTGATTAACTGCTTTTAACGTTAATTGTTTATGCCATTGATCATGGATATCACAAACATTTTTTCCAGTATCAGTTAATATTAAATACTTACGACGACGATCTTTATCATCTGTTTCTTTAATTAAATAACCCTTTTTAATTAAACGATTTGAAGAAACTGTTAAGCTCCCTTTAGAAATATGTAGAAAATCAGCTACTTCTTTCATTGTTGCTGGATGATCAACTGATGTTTTATTAACTGCATCTAAAACATGAATTTCTACTACCGTCAAATCATCTAATCCTGATTTTTTCAAGTCCACTTCTTCACGGGCTAAAATATAATTAAAAGCCTCAACAAAAAAGCGTTCAACTGTTTCATCTGTTTCTGTACTAATTTCTCTCATCTTTACTCCTCTTTTAACAATTTCATAATTTCAATTTCATCAATTGCATTAACTTTATAAGTAATAACATATTCTGTTACTTTATCTTCAATTCGCATAATTGCATCGTTATCAATTAACTTATTAATTTCTGCTTTTGTTGTATTAAATTTCGAAATCTTTAATTCTTTTAATACATCAGTATTATCTAAAATTGTTCGCATATTACCACGAAATGCTTCCATATATTCGGCTCTAAGTTCTTGTTGTTCTTGTAACTCAGCAGCGGTAATTGTACCTTCTTTTTTCTTTTTTGCTAAAACATTAATTTTATCAATTAATTCTTGACTAATTGCCATTTTCCCTCCTGATATTGATACCACACAATTTCTGGCATTTTATTTCGATACCATGTATATTGTCTTTTCGCAAATCGACGTGAATTTTGTTTAATTAAATCGATTGTTGCCTCTTTAGTCAATTCTCCATTAAAATATCGATGTATTTCTTTATAGCCAATCGCTTCTTGCGACTGATAATTAGGTTTAAACTGTTGAACTTCAGCAAATAATCCTTGTTCAATCATTAAATCAACTCGTTTATTAATTCGTTCATATAAAACTTCACGATCTGTTGTTAAACCAATCATTTGCATTTTATCATAAAAAGGCTTCTTTGCGTTAGAATTAAGTGGTTTATTTAACATAACTTTTGTTGCAACAACAACTAATCGTTTATGATTATTAAAATCACTTGAATTTAATTTAATATTACTACTTGTTATTATTTCTTGTAATTCTCCAAGTGATTTTGTTTCATTTTTGATTTTTAATTCTTGATATTGGGGATCTTCACCAAACTCATAATTAAATAAAACTGCTTGAACATAAAGACCTGTTCCCCCAGCAATTATTGGTAATTTCCCACGACTTTTAATATCTTCAATCAACTTACGTGCCTGTTTTTGAAAGATTTGAACATTGTATTTGTCTTGATAATCAATTATATCAATTAAATGATGAACAACCCCTTGCATTTCTGCTTCTGTAACTTTAGCTGTTCCAATATCCATTTTTCGATAAACTTGATACGCATCTCCACTTATTACTTCTCCATTATATTCTTTAGCAATTTCAATTGCTAACTTTGTCTTACCTACACTAGTTGGTCCAACAATTACGATTACATCACTATTTTTATCTATCATCATTTTAATTAAATATCCTTTTAAACATTTTTTCAATTTCTTTAAATGTAACATTAACAATTACCGGGCGACCATGCGGACATGTATATGGATGTTCACATGTATTTAAATCTCTAATTAATGAATCAACATCAGTATTATTTAAATATTGATTTGCCTTAATTGAACTTTTACACGCCATCATAATTGCAACATCTTCGTATAAATCAGCAAACGATAATTTTTTTTGCTTAATTATTTTATCAAATATTACTTCAACATCAACTTTTAAATTACCAGCTTTCAAATAAAAATTATCAATTTCTGTAATTTTCAAAGTGTTAGGTCCAAATTCACTAATTATTATTCCTAAATCTGCTAATAACTCTAATTTTTGCTGCACTAAAATAAACTCATTAGCCGGTAATTCAATAATAATTGGTGTAAGTAATTGTTGAAAACTAAATTTTTTAGCTTTAAATTTATTAAAAATTAATTCATAGTTAATTCGTTCTTGGGCTGCGTGTTGATCTAGTAAATATAATCCAGATTCATTTTGGAATAATAAATATGTATTTTGTAATGATCCTATGTATTCTAATTGTGGTAATCTTGGCGTTGTAAACTTATCATCTTCATTTGAAAATAAATCAAGTTTCTCAATCTTTGGTGCATTCTTAATTGATGTATCATCTGCAATTAACTCATCATTGGTCATTGGGTTTTCCGTTGCATCCGCTAATTCGTTAAAGTAATAATTTTCTCTTGTACTAGAAACTCGTTCATCAACGTAATTGTTCACAGGTGGTAAACTACTATCATCATCACTATGGGCAATATACATTAAACTTTTAAGACTCTGATCAACAACTGCTGAAATTAAGTCTTCAAGTTCACTAATTAATGATATCTTAACTTGTTGTTTTGTTGGGTGAATATTTACATCAACCAAAGCATAATCAAGTTCAATATTTAATATCGTAATCGGATATTGATTTGTATGTAAAAACTTACCATAACCATTTATTAAAGCATTTTCGATTTGATAATTACGAATTATCCGACCATTGATTGCTAAGGTAATATAACTTTTCTTACTTCGAGTATCATTTGGATGTGAGGTATAACCATTTATCCGAAAATTTTCCGAATTAGCTTCTAACTTTATCATATTATTTGCTAACTTTGGACTATAAACTTTAGCGATTGCCCCTAATTCATCTCCATTACCAAAGGTATGAATTATGACATTATCATCATTAACCAACTTAAAACTAATTTGTGGTAGCGTTAATGCTAGCTTATTAACATAATTAATGATTAATGATAATTCATAATATACACTATTTAAATGTTTAAAACGGGCCGGAGTATTATAAAACAAACTCTTTATTTCCACTGTTGTACCTTGATTTCTCATACACTCTTCAATTTCAAATAGTTCATCACCTGACTTAATTAAAGAATATGCTAATGTTCCATCTAAACTTGTAGTAATTTTAAACTTACTAACAGCAAAAATACTTGCCAGTGCTTCTCCACGAAATCCAAGTGTTGCAATTTTAAATAATTCTTTATCCGAATAAATTTTACTTGTTGCATGACGCTTTGTACACATTTCTAAATCCGCTTTATTCATTCCATAACCATTATCAATTACTTCAATTGTATTAATTCCTGATTCTCGTAAATTTATTTCAATTATCGTTGCTTCAGCATCAATTGCATTTTCAACCAATTCCTTTACAACTGATAGAGGACGTTCAATTATCTCACCCGCTGCAATTTTATTTGCTAAATTTTCATTCATTAATTTAATTCGTGCCATTTTCCCTCCATTAAACTTAAGAGAAGCAAGAGTTTTTACTCTTGCTTTTTTTAAGCTTTTTGTTCAATTTCTTTAACGATTTCCATTACTTTATCGATTGGAATTGCAAATCCCATATTATCAGATTGCGAATCTGAAATTTTCATTGTATTAATCCCAATTACTTTTCCGTCAGCATCAAATAAAGGACCACCACTGTTTCCAGGATTGATTGCTGCATCAGTTTGGATATAATTTAACTGATTTTTATTTTCATCTTCCATTGTTCGGTTTGGTGATGAAATGATTCCCTTAGTAATTGTTCCTTGAAAATCTGTTCCGTATGGTGAACCAATTGCCACAACATTTTGACCTGGCAATAAATTACTACTTGTTCCAATTTCAATTGGTTTTAAATCTTTTTTCGACTTAAATTTAACAACTGCCACATCATACGTTGAATCAACACCAACAATTGAAGCATCTAGAACATTATCGTCAACATTATTTTCATCAACATTTCCTGTATTTAATACTACATTTATTGAATCTGAACCGGCAACAACATGATTATTTGTTATTGCATAATAATAGCCATTTTCTTTTTTATAAATGAACCCACTTCCGACTCCTTGTTGGACTTGTTCATCACTTGTATAAACATTACCAAAAAAGTCACGAATACTCATTTGTTTTAAGTTAACAACACTTACAACACTTTGAGCATAATTATTATAAATATCTGTTGCAAACGTTCCATTATCATTATCTTCCTTGATTACAACAGGATCTTTATCCTTTGATAAACTAAAATTAAAATCAGTGCTACTAGCCACATATAAGCTAAACATTCCTAAAATCATCCCGACTAATATTAACCCAATTTTTTGATATAATTTATCCATTGATCTCCTCTAAGTATGTATTAATTTTTTCTTCTACCATTTTAGCAAGGACTACCGATTTAACATTTTGGTGTAAATGAATATCAATTGGTTCTAAAAACACAACTTCAACTGTTCCACTATTAATTTTTCGATTCATATTTAAAGCATTATGAATTTTCCCTGCACCAATAATAACTGTTGGTACAATTACTTTTTGTGCTCCGATTGCTGGTCGAAAACTCCCAGCATGAAAATTAGCAACTTGTCGATTTGATTTTTCTAAATGCTCATTTACTTCTCCTTCTGGAAAAATAACTAAGTTTTTACCGTTTTTTAAAACCTCTGTACCTTGCCTCGTTGCTTTTACACTTCCACGAATTGATTTACGATCAACAAACACTATACCAAGTAATTGTGATATCTTATATAAATGTTTAAATTTAGTAACATCCCGCTTATCCCCAGCGGTAAAGTAACCAGTCATACCACCTATTGCTTGGTATGATATAAGTGAGTCGTAAATTGATTCATGATTTGCAATATAAAGTGCATTATCTTTTAAGTTTGCTTTAATTTCTTCGTTCTTTATTATTATATCAATTTTTAACAATTTTAAGGTATTTTTCACATAATTATTCAATAATTCATACAAATATTCATTATCATCACTTTCCGTTATTAATTTATATTTAATTCTTAACTTTAGATAATAATAGATATTAATTAACCAAAATTTCCCTAAATTTAGCATTTAATCTCCCATACATCTCACTATTTTAACAAATTCTTACAATATTTTGTTATAAATAGATAGATATATTTATTTAAAAAAAATAACAAAGGAGAGAAAATGGAAATTCGTTTACAAAAAATGATTGCCGAAAATTCGGAACATTCACGTCGAACAGCTGAAAAATTAATTGCTGCTGGTAAAGTAACTGTCAATGGTAAAGTCGTTACTGAGATGGGGGTTAAAGTTAGTGAAAGTGATGAAATCGTTGTTGATAACACGGTTTTATTCCACCATGAAAAAGTGTATTATTTAATTAATAAGCCACTTGGTTATATTTGCTCACGTAAAGATAATTTTAATCGTCCAATCGTTACCGATTTAATTCATGAAAATTTAAAGATTTATCCGGTTGGGCGATTAGATTACAATACAAGTGGACTTTTACTTGTAACAAATGATGGTTCTTTAACAAATGGTTTAACACAGCCAAAATCAAAGATTCCCAAAACATATGTAGCAAAATTAAGTGGAAATTATACATTATTAGATTTGAAAAAATTAGAGCAAGGTATTGTGATTGATGGTGTTAAGACTAGACCTGCTAAAATAAAACCATTAACATATAATAAAAATAAAAGAATTGGTACTGTTGAAATTACAATTACCGAAGGGAAAAACTTACAAGTTCGTAAGATGTTTAAAGCAATTGGTGCTGATACTTTGCGATTACGCCGAATTAAATATGCTAATTTCGATTTAAAAACGGAAAAACTTGCCGAAGGTGATTATCGTCAATTAAAATTGAAAGAAATTCGAACATTATATAGTTTAATTAATCAAAAATAAATTTTTATGATATAATTATTTTGAAATTTTATAAAAAGGAGAGAATATAGTATGAAGGGAATTAAAAAATTTATTGATGATTTTAAGCAATTTTTATTAGGAAGTACATTTATTGATGTGGCAATTGGTTTATTAATCGCCGGTGCTGTTAAAGATGTTGCAACTACTTTTACATCAAGTTTTGTAACACCAATTATTAATTACTTATTATCATTCGTTGGAGTTAATCCTAATGCTAATGAAGCAACAACAATTTTAGGAATTAACTTCTACATCCAACCATTTATTACAGCATTAGTTTCATTTGTAATTATTATGTTTGTGGCATTTTCAATTTTACGTGCTTACGCTTCATTTAAAGAGCGTTTCAAAAATGAAACTGAAACTGAAGAAACAGTTATTACTTCACAAGAAGCAGAATTATTACAAGAAATTCGCGATTTATTAAAAAAAGAACAATAATAAATTTTTTAAAAGCTTACGATATATCGTAAGTTTTTTTGATAAATAAAAGGAATCCATTGGATTCCTTTTTTATTGTTGATAAATTATATTTTCTCATACCACTGATTCATCTTTTGATAAATTGTTCCTAAATTCATTTTCATCACTTGACCATGAAATCCTTCACTAATTGTAACTATAGCATTATTTTTAGTGGTTAAGTTTTCAATTGTAGTCTTTGTATTTGAATCATCATTTTGGGCTAAATATAAATCAATATCCACTCCTGAATCAATTCCAGCCTTTATTAATGATTCAATATCATTAATGAAATGGATGTTTTGCGATTTAACTGCACTAATTATTGGAAACATATGATTTGGTTTTGTTTTATTATATGCTAATAAATCCATTTGGGGAACAACCAAAACAAATTTACTTTTAGGAAATTTATCCAAAAATAAAGATGCTATTGATCCACCTTTAGAACCTCCAAAAAACATTACTTCGTCTTCTGTTCGTCCATATTCTTCCATTTTTGCCTTGATGAATTTTTCAACAACGCCCAAAATTTCCTTATAATTATCATCATATTGTAAATATGTTCCTTTTAAATCAAATTCATCAACTATTGATATAATCGTACTCTTATAAAACGCTTCATCAACTGCTTTATTAAAAGAGACTGGAAACATATTTTCTAATTTTCCGCTTTGAGCAAAACCAGAAAAAGTAAAAATCAATTTGTTGGTTCCTGGTTTTTCAAGATAAGAAAAATTTACATCAGAGAAAATTTCATTAATAAATTTTTCTTCTCGTAATGTTTTATTTCTTGAATCACTAAACGAATAATCAAGAATATCAACCGTTGGATTTATTTCAATATATTGTTTCCCTGGGGGAATTAATATATTCCGATAATAATTTTCACCTGAATATTCTGAGTATAATACAAGTCGTTCTTTTTTACCTAGTTCATCAACCATGTAAATTTCAAATGGATTAATTTTGGGGTTTTCAATTTTATTATTAATTTTAAGATTAAAATACTTTTCTTTTACTTTGATTTTCATAATTTTTGAAATAACCTTTCTGAACCCACTACTCTTATTTTACCAACTACCTGAACATTATTTTGATAAAATACACATTCTATTTCTTTGATTTTTTCAAAATATAAATTTATTTTCAATTTATTATTAATAAATTCTACCCCTTTATAAATAACCACATTATTATTAACATCAATTTCTTTTACATAAAAATCATCAATTACATCTTTACTGAACAATTTGGAAAATGTTTTAAATATAAGAGTATTTTCAGTGAAATCAACAACTCGGTAATTTATTTCATGTTTTTTATTTAATTCTTTTAAAGACAAATTATTAATATTATTAACATAAATTTCATTTTCTTTTTTCAAATAAAAACCATTATCTTTATTTACAATAATTTGTTTAACGCCAAATTCAGAAAACAACTTAGTAAATTCACTTGTAACTACATAATCATAATTCTTTAACTCGTTCAAATTAATCTTATCTGCGCAATATAAAGTACCTAATATATTTTGAATTCTTTGTGGTAAGTTTAGATGAGGGATATTTATTAATGTTTTAGTTTCACATGGTGAAGGAACAATATATAACATGTCATCTAAGTGTAAAGTATCTTCCTCCTTTACATCGAATAAGTCTTCATCATTAAGTTTAATATTGGAGTTTAAATAAAGTGTATCATTATTTTCTAAATAAATAGTACGATTCATTCCCTTAAAATCTTCAAAACTTACCAATTGATTGATAGATTGAACATTTTTTATACTTGTTATTCTTTTTACCATTATACTCCTTTTCTAAATAATTAGATGATATTATCTTTTTTCAAACAATATAATAAACGTTCCATATTTTTATCATCTGAAAATTCATTAATTTTTCGATATCTTAAAATATTATCACTTGTTTGATCATTTTTATAATTTTTTTCTAAAATGCTTACAATCATATCATTATTTGTAATAATATCACCAAATACATTATTTTCTGTTAACATTATTTTATTATGATATTTTTCCATATTTTCTTCGTTTCGATTCCACCAAAATATTACTTTACTTCCACGATAAAACGAATCATAACAGATAGAAGAATAATCAGTAATTAACGTATCTGTCTTATTCATTAATTTATCAATTGATTCAAAAGTTACGTATTTTTCAAGTATTTTTGGTACTTTTTTATCTTTAAACTTTGGATGTAAGATAATTTGTGTATTTTCTTCTAATTTTTTATTTTTTTGAATTTCCGTAATAATATTAATTATATCTTGTCCATATGTAGTTTCTTCAATTGCTTCAATTTGTTCTTCCCATGGTCTCCAAGTTAAAAATATCGTAATTTTATTTGCATCATCATCAATTTTTTTATTATCAAATGTTACTAAACCAGTCTTATATAAATTATTATCACTAAATCCACCATAAGTTTTCCAATGATCTGCTTCTTTTTCTGAAGATACTACAATTCGCTGTAAATTCAATGAAGAGTTTTTCTTAAATAAACTTCTTGCATTTCCTTCAAGACTTAATGAATATGTGATACCGTGTTGTAAAAAGATAAATTTAGCTGACTTATCCATAATTTTAGTTCTAACATATTTGTTATAAGATCTAATTCCAATTACATGTACAGGTGATTCTGTTCCGATAAAGTATTTAGTATTTAAAACAATATCATAAAATCTTTTTTCCGATGGCTCAATTATTTTATCCCCATATTCTTTTTTTGCTTCTTCATATTTTGGTGAAGATTTATGTAAAACAAAAAACACATTTTCGTTTGTATAAATACGTTTAAATAGTTGATAGGCTGACTCTTCCATATGCTCACCATTTTTTTCATATAATACAATATATTTTTGTAATTTTACATTACGATTTTTAAAAACTTTTTTACTATATTTTAAATTTTCGGGATTTTCAAAATATAAACGTGGTTTTTTCTGCATAATAACTCTACCATCAAAACCATTACGTAAATAATAGATTTCATTTTCCTCATATAATATTGTTCTAATATTGTTTATATTATCTAATCGCTTAAATTTTTTCGCAAATAAATATTTCTTTTCTCCATTAATATTAATTACAAATTGAGTATTAATTGATGATCTTGATTTCATCGTATCAATATCTAATTTAAATAATGCAATTAAGTATTCTTTATTATTTTTTTTATAAAATGATACTTTTTTAAATGGTTTAAACTCATAACCACCATATTCCATTAATATTTTAGAATTTTGATTTACTTTTAACGATACATATAACCATAAATATTTATCAGTAAATTTTGATTTTATTAATTTATTGTTGAAATTTGATTTTTTCATTTTCTTATTACCATTTTTTACAAAAGTTTTTTCTGTTGTTATCTTTTCCACAAAATTATCAACTTTTCTTAATTTATTTTCAGTAATAGTTTTTTTATAAATCATATCTTCTATATATTTATAAGATATTTTTTCATTATTTTTTTGAATTTCAATATATTTTTGTTTAATTTCTGGATCAAGGTCTAATGCTAATACTTTTTCATACCAAAATTTAAAGTATAATATATTTAACATTGAATCATGAGTCATTCCATACGCTGATTTTTCTAAATTAATCCATGGTTTATATTCACCTAAAAAGACGTAATTATAAAATTCAATACTATGATCTATTTTCTTTTGATTTTTGTAATTTTTCGAAAATAATATACTTTTTTTCGCTGAATAACATTGTTCTTCTTTTAATAAAAATAAAATATAATATATTAAATTATTTTTCTCAATAAATAAATCATCATAATTTTCAAATTCAGTAATATATTCTGTAAAATAATCACTAAATAATAACGAAGAATGAAATTCCATAAAAAGAACATTACAATTATCAAATGTTTCATTTTTCTTTAAAACTTTTTTATGATTACTATCACTATTTATATAAACTAATTTACCTTCTAGAAAATCCTCACCATACGTTTCTTCTTCTTCTTTTTCACTTATCATCATTGAATCTTTATGGACTACATGAATTATTTCATCTTTTGAAAAATCATTTTTTATATCACTAATATTTTTTAATGGAATTATTTCTATTCCATATTTTTGCTTTTTTTGGTCAATATTTTTTACATATATCTTTTTTTTGTCTGCTTCATATGTACACAAATTTAAAAGTGCAACTTCTAATTCTGTTTCAGTACAATACATAATTACATTCTTCATCCCAATTACTCCTCGTTTATATTATTTTATCATTTCGTCAATAACATTTAATATTCTTTTTCTATTTTCATGATCATTTCGCCACAATGTTCTTGTTGGTAATGGCTTATTTAATGTTTTGATTACATCTTCATATTTATAACATACATCATTCAAATCTAGCTTATTATAATCTAATAACTGTTTATATGTATGATTTTTATAAAATTCTTCAATATCAAATTGATAAAATATCACTTTCTTCTCACGTAAATGCATATCCATAAAAATAGAAGAATAATCCGTAATTAATATTTCAGAATTATTTATTAATTCTTTATACTCAATATTACTATTTTCCATTACAAAGTATTCACTATATTTTGTAAATTCAGGATGTAATTTTAAAATAACTTCTAAATTATTTTCCTCTGCATATTTTTTAATCTCATTACTCGCCAATATTTCGTTCCATTTTTTAACATATTCCGATTCTTTTAAATTCGACTTTAAGTAATACCTCCAAGTTGGAGCAATCATTAAATATTTTGATTGATTATCAGTTTGTAAATTGTCATATCTTGCCAAACCAGTAACCTTTATTTGTTTTTCGTGCACACTATAAAATTTTTCTATTCTGTTTTTTTCCTCTTCATCAGATGCAATAATATAATCATACTTTTTCCCCATTAACCAATCTGACAAGTCATCAGTAATGTAACCATGTTGTAAAAATAAATATTTTATTCGATACTTATCTCTTATTCCATGATAATTCGTAAATTCCGGTATTAAACTCGATGAAACTAATAATTTTGCTCGCTTATAATATCTTTTAAATTTCCAACTACCTAATAATAAAACTTTACCATATTTTTTTTTATATTTTTTATATTGCTCTTTATCACCAATTACAAAATAACAATCTTTATATCCTTTATCGATACAATACTCAAACATCCATTCAGCATTATCATCAGCTTTTTCTATTCTATCCATAAATAAAATATATTTGTTTTTACTCTTGTAATTAGGAAGCTTATTAACAGTATTCACACGGTATTTTTTATCAACATATATTATATGACGTTCTGCCACACATTTACCTTCAATTGTGTAATCAATTGTATTCATTTCAAATTTTTGATAACTTATTTGATTATTATTTTTATCAAATATCATTATGTCTTCTTTATTACCTATAACGTGATATTCAGCAATATCTTCAAACTCATTTTTATAATATACTCTTGTTTCTTCTAAATTGAATATAACTTTTTCGTGTAAGAACCAAATTAAATTTTGATAAGTTGATTTATCTTTACTGATTAAATATCGAATATCATATTTAACATCATTACCGATAGTTAATTCTTCAACAAGATATTTTACTAAATATTTTTCTTGTTCCTCATTTAATGTACTTGGATTTTTAACATTATCTTTAATCCATTTAACCATTACATTTTGTTTTATTTTTTCTACAGTAATATTTTTATTAACGGTTGGGATTTCACTTAAATTATTCCAAAAATATGCAAAAACTTCTTCATTAGTTTTTGGTTGTTTGAAAAATAAATTTTCTATCCTTTTTACTCCATTGCCAATTAAAATAAAATCATCTTCTTTATCTTTTATTTCAAGTTTCAAGCCAATAATATTTATATATATATTATTAATCATCATTTCCTCTTTTCCCATAGTATATGCAACATTATTATTATAACAAAAATCTATCTATAATAATTTAATTATTAACGTCTAAAATTAGGTTTAGAATTAACAAACCAAAATCTACTTTTAACTTTTTAATCTTTATTCTATTAATATATTATTTGTTTATTTAACTTTGTAAATGACATTTTCATGTTTTATATTTCAAGTTTTAATTTTATTAAAAAAGATATCAAGTAAAATAGTGCTTTACTTGATATCTTTTTTGTTAAGTTTAATAACAATTACCATTAATTAGAATCTTTACTTTTAGTATATTCATCCCATGCATTATATGTTTCTTCAATCATTAATCCTACATTTGGATAGTTAATTTTCCATGAAAATTCTTTCATAAATTTTTGGTTTGAAGCTGCTGATACAACAGGATCTCCTTCACGACGTGGACCAATTTCATATTTAATATTTGCATTTAATTCTTTATTTGTTAAAGTAATTAATTCTAGAATTGATGTTCCATTACCTACTGATAGATTATAAATTCCCTTTTTACTTGGTTCTAAATTTTCCATCCCCACAATGTGAGCATCAACTAAATCTTCAAGGTGAATGAAGTCGCGAATTGGTGAACCATCGCGTGTATCATAATCTCCACCATTTACATACATTTTTGTATCAGTATTAATTGCATTAATTATTACTGGAACAATTGTCGTTAACTGATCAACTGTTATTCCATATTTAACATTACCAACTACATTAAAGTAACGGAAAATTAAATAATCAATTCCAAAACGGTTAGCATAATCTTGAATCATTAATTCACCAACTAATTTTGTGTTTCCATAAACATTTGATGGAACCGTTGGGTCCGTTTCAACAATTAGCTCTGTTTTTTTATCTAAAAGTCCATAAACAGCTGCTGTTGATGAGAAAATGATTTTATTAACATCATATTTAACCATCGCATCTAATACGTTTTTAAGCCCATTTACATTAACATCATAATATTCATCTGGCTTTGCTTGTCCTTCTTCCACTACTAACCTTGCAGCAAAATCCATTACAAAATCAACTTTTTCTTTAGCAAAAACTGCAAATAAACTTTCTTTATCTCTAATATCAACATTATAGAATTTTATATCCAATCCTGTTAATGCTTCTAAAAATCCCGTTGATAAATCATCAACTACTACAACTTCATGGTTGTTTGCCAATGCCTTTTTTACTGCTAAACTACCAATATATCCGGCACCACCTGTTATTAAAACCTTCATTGTTACTCCTTATTAAAAGTTAATCACTTTTATTATTCAATTCTTTTTCAAATCACTTTTTCAAACTATATCTACCTTTACATTATAATATATTTTCAAGTTAAATGTCAATATAATCTTGATTTAAAGAATTTCATCGATTATTTTTTGATTACTAGATCCATCATAATATTCAAATAATTCTTTTCTAATATTTTGATCAATATTTTCGTAACCATTTTTCACATAATCAGTAATTGTTGTTACTAATTCTTTTTCTTCTTCTAATACTTTTCCATAACGATCATCATCAAATTTTATATATCCTTCTGAGTAGTGAGTACTATAAAATTCTTCTTTATCAAATTGATAATATAATACTGGTTTATTCATAAAAATACCATCCCAAAACACTGAAGAATAATCAGTAATAATTAAGTCAGCATCAATTAACGATTGTTGAACATTAATTTCTGGTTTCAACTTAATATTATCATTAAATGTAAAAGTATTAACAAATTCACTAATTTCATAATGTGGTTTAAATACAAATTCAATTTCTTCACTTTCAATTAACTTATTAAGTTTTTCATTATTTAATAAGTTGTTAATCCTTTGATAATAATCACTTTCTATAAATTTTTCTGCCGTTTGATTACCAACACTATCATAAGATTTATTAACAATACCTGTTCGCCACGTCGGAATAAATAAAATTCTCTTAATTATTTTATCTTTTTTTTTCGGTAATAAATCAAAACGAGGCATTCCAACTTTTAATAATTCTTTTTCGCTATAACCAGATTTTTTAACATATTCTTCTTCCATCTTATTAGTAACAACAATTTTATTAAAACCTGTACGATTTCTTGACATTGAACTTATTACATTATTATATGTAACGCCATGTTGTAAATTAATCTTTTGATAATTACAAATATCACTATAATATTCTAAAAAATCATCTTTATCGATTGTTTTAGGTAACATATAACCATTAATCGAATATGATGTTATTACATTGTCGGCATTTAGAAGATATAACCAATGTTTTAATGAATTCATTTTAATAACTTTACCATATTTCTTTGCTTCTTTATATGCCAAACTATTTTTTTCTGCTAAAAAGTATGTATTGGCTTTTTCCCCATGACTAGTACAATATTTAAAAAATACACTACTATTATCCTGAAATGTATCTCCTCGTTCACCAACAATATTAATTTTTTTATGTCTTAAAAATGGTTTTGCAACATTATAAACAATTCGTGGCATATATGGAATTGATTTTTCTTTCATTTTTTCAATTTTAGCTTTATTAATTTCTTTTAATCCCTTTTTGGTAACATATTTCAATTCTAGTTTTCGCTCCTCTAAAGTAAAATTAGAACTAATAAAACCTTTATCAACTTTATACAACTGATTATATTGTGTTAATAATCCATTAAATTGAGGTGCCCTTTTCACGATATTATTATAATTGTCATCAATTATTATTTGATATTTAACAATTGATTTTAGTTTTTTAATTACTAATTTTGGGATTTCGAAATCGACCCCAATAAAACGATCAGAAATGTCTTTTCTAATCCCATCGTAACGCCAATACTGTTTACCTGTGATTATTTCACTTTCTCCATCTTCATTTTGTACTTTTAAATTAATATTAAAGTCAAGAAAATCTTTAAATTTAACTCCATTGTAATTAAAATTACTTTTAAGAATTATCCCACCATCATTATTTTCAATTCGGTCAATTAAAACACTCCAAATGTTTGGCTCAAAATTAACAACTGTTCGACTACGATAGATTAATGGTAATAATTTTTTTTCGATTATTTTTAATCCTTCAACTTTAATACATCCATCTAATAATGTTTGATAATCATTTTCAAATATTGCATATAAATTCACTTTATTATTTGGTTTTAATAGAGGAGCAATCATAATCGGATTAACATTTCTAAATAATATTACTAGACGATTAAATAATTCTTTTTTTTCTTGTTCACTTAATCCAACACTCGGATTATTAAAATTATTTAAAAAACCAATATATGTTTGGACAACAAAAGTTTGAATCGATTTGTTTAAACTAGAACTCAATTTACGATATTTAATTAAATTTTCATTTACTAGTAAATGATCATAGAAATTTTGTTTTTTATACATATTATCCATAATTGATGTACTTTCTTCACGTTTACGATATTTATATATCACCGCATCTACAATACCAATATATCTAGTTTTAATCATTAGTGGTACAATAGTATAAGCATCTTCAAAATGAATTCCCGATTTGAACCTTACCTTTTCTTTTTCTAAAAAACTAGTTCGATATATTTTAGTACAAGCAGAAGGATACCAAATCAAATCACTACCTTCCCCATAGATATCCAAAATTTGATCTCCGTTACCAAAATATTTTTTCCAACGATATTTTGGCGTAGACCTTGGAAATAATTTCAAATCACCTACTACTATATCTAATTTATTTTTTCTAATTGCATTCCACATTTTAAAACATGTATAATGTGGAAATAAATCATCTGAATCAATGAACATCACATATGGTGTTTTCACTAAATCCATTCCTGTGTTTCTTGCATCTGACAAACCTTTACCTTTAGTTTGAACAACTTTTATGTTGTCATATATTTTTTCGTATTTTCTACAAATTTCCAATGAATTATCAGTTGAATAATCCTCTACTAAAATAATTTCTAAATTAGCGAATAAACTTTGATTAATCAATGAATTTATTGTTTCTGCCACATAATTTTCCACATTATAAACTGGTACTATAACCGTAACTTCTTTTGCCATATTTTCCTCTCTATTCCATATTTCAACTATTTTAAAAATTCTCTCACAATTTTTAATATCTTAAAATGAATATACATTTTTAATCTTAAATTTCATTAGTACTTTAGCAATTACTTCTTTTATTTCCATCCATTGATATAATACATCAAAAATCACTGGATAATAATCGGTTATCAAACCACAGTAATCGCTCTATCTTACTTCATACTGTATCTAGAAGTAATTATTTCAATTTTTCATTTTGTACTTTAAAACATTGTATATCTTTTTGTTATTTAATATTTTTTCAATTTCCTTAATATACTTATTTGAAGATTTGTAAATATAAAGTATTTCAATTTAGTGCATATAATATGTAATCGCTTTTTGCAATATCTGATAAATATTATAACATATTTTCAAACTAAAATTTTAATTTTATTAATAAAGTTATTCCCATAATTTATGATTAATATATTTAATTTATCACGAAAAAATCGATGATATTTGTATTTTACTTGTCGCTTTCTCACTTGATTAAATTTGAATCTTTTGTCAATTGTAATATATCATATCTTCTTCCTTACATATAAATCAACAAGGACACATAAATCTTATTTGATTAACCTGTCTTTTTATTTTTAATTTTTATATAATAAACAATATTACCAATTAATTGTATCAAATTAAAAAGTATCCACTTTCGGATACTTTTTTCGATATTTATTCGGTAATATGTTCTAAACCATATTGAAAAATTCTCTGGACATGACTATCATCTAAAGAATAATAAATGTATTTCCCCGCTTTACGAGACTTAACAATTTTTTGTTGTTTTAAATCCTTTAATTGGTGTGATACATTTGAAATACTTATTCCGCTCTTTTGGGCGATTGTTGTCACATTAGCCTCTTCTTCAAATAATAGTGCAATAATTTTCAAACGCGTTGCATCTGAAAACATTTGAAAAAATCTTGCTAATTCTTCATAGTTATATTCCATAAAACCCCTTTATTTTTTCATTATACGGATTGAATTTAAAATTGCAATTAATGTTACACCAACATCAGAAAATACGGCTTCCCACATCGTTGCATCTCCAAATACACCTAATGTAATAATCGAAAACTTAACAATTAATGCAAATGCAATATTTTGCTTAATAATTTTTCGGCTAAAACGTGAAATTTCAATTCCATCAAATAAACTCAATAATGAATCATTATTAATTACAACATCAGCTGTTTCAATTGCAATATCACTACCTAAAGCTCCCATTGCAATCCCTACATTTGCACGAGCAATTACTGGAGCATCATTAATTCCATCACCAATAAAACCAACTTCTTTACCATTACTTAATTCTTCTGCCACATGAGCCACTTTATCTTCTGGTAATAATTCAGCAAAATATTTATCAATACCAACTTCATTAGCAACAGCTACTGCTGTTTTTTGTTGGTCACCTGTTAACATTATAACATTGTTTATTCCAATATTTTTAAATTTTCCAATCGCTTCTTTACTATCAGCTTTCAATTCATCATTAATTTCAATTGTCTGAACATGAATATTATTTTCAGCAACATATACTATCGATGATTCAGAATTTGTTTTTGTAAACTCAACACCATACTTATTTAATAATTTTTGATTTCCAATCAAATAATCTTTTCCGTTTAACTTAAACTCAATTCCACAACCTTTAATTTCTTGATAATCTATTAATTCTTGTTCAGATTTATATTCAGCATATCGAGCGGCAACTGATTTTGCAATTGGGTGATTACTTTTACTTTCCCCTAAATAAATTGCTTGATTAACCGCATCTTGATTAGCTTCGTTAAATACATCTACATTTGTAACAACAAAGTTCCCACGAGTTATTGTACCTGTTTTATCAAGCATAATTGTATCGATTTTAGCTAATTGATCGAGAAAATTTGCTCCCTTAATTAATATTCCTGATTTAGCAGCACGTCCAATACCGGCAAAGTAACCAAGTGGTACAGAAAGTACAAGAGCACACGGACAAGAAATTACTAGTAATATTACAACACGATAAATAACTTCATCATACGGAATTCCAAACATTGGTAAGAAAATCACTAATAATACTGCTAATAATATTACTGCTGGAGTATAAATTCGGGAAAATTCAGAAATAAATCGCTCTGTTTTTGTTTTTCGAGAACTAGCACTCTCAACCATTTCTAACATTTTTGAAATTGCCGAATCAGAAAAAATTGCCGTTGTTTGCATTAGCAAAGGTTTATTTTCAACAATCATTCCTGCTAAAAGTTGTTGTTCTTTTTCATATTCACGAGGAACTGCTTCTCCAGTTAGAGCTGCAGTATTTAATAATGCTTCATCGCTTAGCAGAATTCCATCAATCGGAACTTTTTCCCCTACACGTACTTCAACAATACTACCAACTTCAACGTCTTCTGGTTGAAAAATCTGTTCTTTTTCATTTACTAATACACGAACATTTTCAACTTTCAATTCTAGTAAATCTTGAATTGATTTACGTGAATTATTAAGGGCTTTTTCTTGGAAAATTTCGCCAATGCTATAAAATAACATTACCGCAATCGCTTCTACTAATTCTCCAATACTAATTGCAGCAATAGTTGCTAAACTCATTAAGAAAAATTCATCAAATAAATTACCACGTAATAAATTTTTAACTGCTTTAATAATAACACTATAACTTACAATTATGTATGCAATCATTCGAATAATTATTTGTAATTGCCCATCGACAAAGAAACTTATAATAAATAATAATGTACTAATTACTACTTTTAAAATGGCAATATTTAAATCATCATGATCATGCGAGTGTCCATGCTCATGACTATGACTATGTTGTTTTTTCTGTTCTAAATCAATTAATTTGATTCCATCTTCAAACTTCTCAATAAAGTCAATTGTTGAAGCTAAATCATTAGAATCAACCTTTAATTTTTGGGCTGCATAATTTAACTCAAATGAATTTACTTCTTCGCGTTCATTAACTGCTTTTTCTAGTTTCTGAGCACAATGCGCACAAGATAAACCAGTTATTTGATACTTTTTCATTTCTCCTCCTTCAAACGTTTGAACATTTGTTCAAATATATTATAACAAAAAATACAGTTATCGTCAATTCGATAACTGATAATATTCTTTTCCTAATTCAATTATTGTTTCACTAATCAATTGTTTACGGTATTTTTGGCTTAAATGGTTATTTGCATCGATATAAACAATTAAAGCAGATTGATATTCTGATAAATTATCACAATTAAAATTATTATTCTTTGCAAAACGAATTAAATTATATTTACGTAAAATTTGTTCAACTTGACTAATCATTTGTTTATTAGTTACTTTTGTACTAACCGTTTCTTTTACTAAAAAATTTAATTTTTCAAGTTGCTTACGTTTTTTCCCTTGCCAAAAATATTTTTTAGTTAATTCCGGAGCTAATTGAACACCCGATATTGCTAAGATATTAATACAATGTTCTCTTTTACCAAGAATTTGTTCTAACATAATGTTATCAGTATAATCATAATTTGGATGAGTTTGATTACTAACGGCTTTTTTTCTTTTTGTTGAATAACTCACCCCTGAGTTAGGAATACCAACTGTTGCCTTTGTTCCTTGCTTATTAATATTTATACTTGAACCACGTTTTCCAACACTAATACTTGATAAACCATTTTTCGTTACATTTAATTTAACTCCAGGTATTACTTTAATTTGTTTTCGATATCGAAATCCCATTTATATCAACCTCGCATTCACTCTAATTGTACCATATTTTTCTGGTAAAAAGCAATTAGATAAAAAAGAATCCTGCAAATGCAGAATTCTAAAACCAATTATGTGAATCCCAAAAAGCACGAGCTCCTGCCCATGATCCGTAACGACCTTGAACATAACTATCACACCACTTAGCTTGAGTTTCAATGTTTGTACGCCAATCACTTCCGGCACTTTCCATCTTATTACCTGGTAATGACTGACATATTCCATATGCTCCACTACTTGCATTAACCGCCGTTGGATTCCAACCACTTTCACGATTAATAATATAATTAGCATTAGGATCATTTTTTAATTTATTTACATATGACCCGCCGGTTGTGTTTACTTTATCTGTTGTTTCATAATCATTTAAAACACTTGAAACCGAACCTTTTTCTGGTTCAATTCCACAATCAACTCCATAAACATCATTACCTTTACACCCTGCTAATTTATAATCAGCAATTAAACCATTTTTTTCTAGTAAATCATTTTTTGTTGTTTCATTTTCTGATTTTAAACTAGTAATTAATTTTAAGGCTTCATTCTTTTTTGCTGTTTCCTCATTACTTTTTTGTAACAGTTCACTACCTTGCGTTTTTAATTCTTCTTGTTTTTGTTTTAATTCATCTTTTGATGCCACTAATGACTTTTTTTCTGCTGTCACTTGTTCTTTTAATTTAACTGTTTTAATTAATTTATCAATTGTTCGATCAGATAAGACATTAAGTGTATGTAATGAATTAATTTTATCTACCATTGAAACATCATCACTATATAATATTTCAACTAAATAATTAATATTATTATTCCTTTGTAACATTTGCAACAAAGGTGCTGATAATTCTTTACGTTTAGTATATTCTTCTTCTAAATCAGCAATCTCATTTGTTTTCTTCTCAATATCAGTGTTTAATTCATCAATTTTATCTTCATTATTCTGAAAATCAGTTCGAATTGATTCATATTCACCTTCTAGTTGCTCTATTTCTGATGAAAGTTGTTTAATTTTTTCTGATTGTTCATTAATTTCAGAATTGTTTTCTTCAATTTCATCATTAGCTTTATTTACATCTTCTTGTAAACTATTTATTGATGATTCAGCATAAGCTGTAATCGTTGGATTTAATATTAATAGTGTAGATAATACAAAAGCAATTACTTTATTTTTCATATAATCATCCACTTTCTTTTTAGGTACAAAAATTTGTACTTGCCTATTATAACAAGTAAATTAACTTCTGTCAAAATATCTAAATATTTTTATTAATGAGAAAATTTAATCTTAATTATTATTAAATATTAATTTATTTTAATTGTTAATTTATTATTTTCTAATGTAACAACTGTAAAATCCAAAAACTCTACTCCTACTAATTTTTGATAATCAGTAATTTTATTAGCAATACAATAATTTAAAAGCATTCCTCGATATTTCTTCATTGCTGTTGAATTAACTTTAGTTGAAAACTCTAAATCGATTATTTGCATTTCGGAGTTTAATTGCTTAACTGCCTTACTATATTCATTTGAAGCTAAATTTAATATCTTTTTAATTTTGTGTGACTTAAAATATTCATCTAATGCTAAATACCAATACTGATATAAATTTTGTTCCATAAATTTTTTGGCATGAAAATCCAAACGATACGGACTAATAACATCAGTCGCTCGTAATGGACCATATAATGCACTGATTATTGTTACGTTATTTTGTAAATATTCAGCATCATAAGTCGTAATTTGTTTATATGATATTCCATCATATAAATCAATCGCAACCGTATGTTGGTAATCTTTTTGATAATAATCATATGTTAAGTCTAAAGTTTTATTCGTAATTTTCAAAACATTACCTAATTCATCTTTACTTAAATTACTTAAAAGATTTCGTAAGTATTGACTTTGATTTTGATACGTTGGTAATGTTCCTTCAATAACATTATAGTTTTTTTTCATTGTTTTTGTTGGTGTGAAAATTATCATATTTACTCCTTATTTAAAGTAATACATATAAATATGTAGCAACAATTGTAAAAGGAATTAATAAATTCGTATAACGATTTTTTAAATTCAACCTAATTGCTGACATTGTTAAAATTAAGAAAAATATTCCTAATGATAATAAAACAATTGTTCCTTGTTCCCCATTACTATATAATGATCCCTGATCAATTACATCAACAATTGCTAAGATTACAAAGTTAAATAGATTACTACCTAAAACTCCTGTTGCTGCCATATCGTATGAACCAAGACGAACTAATGTTGTACAGGTAATTAATTCCGGTAATGATGTTGAAACTCCAATAAAGACAGCACCAACGAATGAGGCACTTAATCCTGATTGAATCATAATTGCTTCAGCAACTTTTGCTAATTGAATACTTGTAATTAAAATTACCGCCGCAATAACAATAAATAAGATAATTGCTTTTTTTAATTTTTTCGGATCTTGTTCAATATCAGATGACGCTGTTTCTTGATCTGTTCCTGATAAAACCATTCCCGCACCGTAAATAATTATAATTAAAATTGAAGTTACATCTGTTGTTCCAATTACAAATAATCCATTTGGCGCCCATAAAATTACTGCTGTTAATAATAAGTAAATTGCCATCGTAAAATAATTAAGTCGATTGGTTGCATCATTTATTTGTCGATAAACTACTCGATTGAAAAAAACAATATTCATAATTGCTAAAATCATTATATTAAAAATATTACTTCCTAAAACATTTGATATTGACATCGCTGATTCCCCAATCAATGTTGATGTAATACCAGTTGCTAACTCCGGAAGTGATGTTGCAAGTGCTAAAATACTCCCGACAATAATTGCGTTTAACCTTGAATTGTGTTCAATCACATCTGCTTGTTTTGACAACATAATTGAACCGCATACAATTAATATTGCCAAAAATAAAAACTCTAAATAAATCATAATTCTCCTTTTATATAAGTCTAACCTTAATATTATAACGTAAAAATTAGTCCAATGATAAATTTATTTCACTCCCAAGTTCACTTGGTACAACATTTATCTTTTGTCTAATTTCTTTTTTCAATTCTGGAACGTGGGAAATAACTCCAATTAAACGCCCATCTTGTTGTAGTTGATTTAATACTTCCATCGCACTTGCTAGTGAATTAGCATCTAATGTCCCAAAGCCTTCATCAATAAATAAGGTTTCTAATTCTATCCCCCCATTTTGCATTCGAATAACATCACTTAAACCTAACGCCAGGCAAATTGCCGCTTTAAAACTTTCACCACCACTTAAAGTAGTTACATTGCGTTTTTTACCTGTATAATAATCAAAAATCACTAAATCTAATCCACGATTTTTAGTTCGTTTTTGTAATTCGCTATCATTAACAAATAGATAACGATTATTTGTCATTTTCTGAAAACGAATATTGGCAACTTCAATCATCTGAGCAAAAAATACTTGCATAATATATCGCTCAAACGAAAGGTATTGCTGATTAGTACCATTAGCAATATTACTTAAATTTACTAATTCTTGATATTCATTACTCTTTGTTGATAACGATTTGATTATTGTTTCACTTTTATCTAAAGTATCAATATATGTCTTTTTTTGATGCTCTAAAGTTGCTTTTGTTGTAATTAAATCATTAATTTGCTGATTTAATTCAGCAATCATGGTTTTTTCATTATCACTAAAGATAATTAATTTTTGATTGATTGTCGCTTCTAACTCCTTAATTTCATGCTCTAACATTGTAACTTGATTTTGAAATTGATTTAACTTTTGCCAATCTTTTGATAAATCAGCACTACAAATTACTCTTGCAGCTTCTAATGTTTCAATCGCTAACGATCTTAAAATTTCATCTAAATTAATTGCAATTTGTTCATTAGCTTTTAAATCAAGGCGTACTTGATTTAACTTAACATTTTTTAAATCATTAATTTTAAATTCCAATTCTCTATCAGTTACTAATAATTGTTCATATTCTAATAATTCTTTTTCTAATTTTTTTATTTCTAAATTACAATTGTCATTATTATCATATAAATCACTAATTACCTCTTGATAATCTACCATAATCTCAACATCTTGTATTAATGTTTCAATTATTCCGTCTTGTTGGGAAATTTCAATAGCAAACTTTTGGATTTCTTGCTCAACTTTAACTCTATTTTCCGTTAGTTGCTCCCAATCAACCTTTAGTTGCTTGAATTTTGTCTCATTTTCACTTAATTTTGTTAATTGAGTTTGTAAATCTTGTAATTGTATTGTAGTGTTTGCAATTGTTTCTGTTAGTTCTACTGTTACCAATTGTTGTTTTAATTGCTTAATTTCAC
This sequence comes from Mollicutes bacterium SLUWU-24, assembly GCA_049070185.1. GTDB lineage: Bacteria > Bacillota_I > Bacilli_A > UBA3375 > UBA3375 > CAZFWW01. Next base: position 675,418 of record JBLYTW010000001.1, read on the forward strand.
CATATACTGTTGCCATTTCTGCACCTAAAACATCTTTTTCTCGTTGTAAATTTTCAATTTGTTTTTGATAATTATTAATTGTTTCTCGATCAATGTGTTTATCACTAAGTTGCGCTTTAAGTGGATGCTCTTTACTTCCACAAACCGGACACGCTTTACCACTGACAAGTTCGGTTGCTAAAAAACCGGCTTGTTCTTGATAATAAATTTGTTCACTCTCCCTCAATAATTGATTAATATTTTCAAGTTGATTTAATTTAACCTTAAAACTGTCATTTAAATTTTGATGACTTTGATTTAAACGCGTTAATTGCTTTGCAATTTTCTGTTCCTTGATTAACTCATTATAATATTTTTCTAAATTACCAATTTGTTGAACAAACTGATCCTTAATTACAAAATTCTTTTCTGCCATTTCTAACTGCTGTTCCAAAACAAGACTTTGTTCTTCTAACACTTTTAGACGTTGATTTTGTTTTTGATATTGTTTTTTGGCATTTGATTTAACTTCAATAGCTTGATTATATTTCATTTTTTGTTGCTGTTTATGTTTAATACTTATTATTTTTTCTTCATTTTTAATAACTTTAGTTTTCAACTCGTTAATTTGCTGAGAAATTTGAGTTTTATCTTGTTTGTCCAAAAGTAAACTAATACTATTTTTCTCAAACTTTAATTTATTGATTTGTGCTTCTAATTCCTCAATTTGTTGTTTTAAAATTATAATTTGGTAACCAGCATCAAGTTCTTTTTGAAATTGTTGAACCGCTTTTTGTTGCTCTAACTGTTCTTGGATTTTCGTAAATTGCTCTTGATTTTGTTTTAATTTAGCTAATTGCTCTTTTTTAACATTAAGATTATTTATTTGTTGTTGTTGTAAATAATATTGGGTTTCTTTTTCTTTTAACTCTTTTAATTTATTTGTTAATTTCTGATGCACTTGTTGATTTTCAATTAGTTTATCATTTATCTCAGCAGTTAAACTTATTACTTCTTCGGTAGCAATAGCAACTGTTTTTTCCGTTAAATCAATTCCCACTTGCTCAAATATTGCTTTTTGTTTAATTTCAATGTCTTTTATAACTTCTGCCATTATAGTTGATTCATTTTTCAAATCAATTTGCAAAGTTTGAAATGCTTCGGTTGCAAATAAACGGCGAAAGATTGTCTCGCGTTCAAGACTATTTGCCAATAATAACTTTTTAAATTCTCCTTGAGCGAGTAAAACTATTTGCCGAAACTGTTTAGCATTTAGACCAATAATTGTTTCAATTTCAGTTCGAACATCATTGGTTTTTTGTAATATTTGTTTATTCGGTAAATATAATTCGACTTTTGCTTCTTCTTGAACTAAGCCTGTTCCTCGTAATTTTTCCCGAAATTGGCGTGGATAACGGATTATTTGGTACGTTTGATCATTAATTGCAAAACTAAACTCAACATATGACTTAGTTCCGGCTGGTGCAAAATCACTAAAAAATGTTCCAACATCACGAACTTCGAGTGCACTTTCACCATATAATGCAAATATTATCGCATCAAAAATCGTACTTTTTCCACTTCCAGTTGGTCCAGAAATGATAAATAATTTTTCATTTTCTAATTGTTGAAAATCAATTGTTTGTTCCTTAACATATGGACCAAAGGCAGCAAACTTCAATTTAATCGGACGCATTATTCTCCTTTAAACTTTGTTTATTAATAAATTTTTTAATAATCTTTTCTTGTTCTTGATTCAATTCTTGGTCAGTAACTTCTTCATAAAATTGAGTAAACAGTTGAATTGGATCTGCTTTAACATCAATCTTAACTTTATTTACCTTTTTTTTATTAACAAAATTAATTTCTGGATAAGTAATTTGCATGATATTGCGAAAAATTGGTTTTAACTTTTCAACAACATTAATAATGGGAACTTGATCACTTAAATTAATTTTAACATAATCGGTAATTTGTTCAGTTTGATATTTATCCATTATCTCATTAAAATTACCATTTATTTCCACAAATTTTCGACTTAAATTAAATGGTTCAAAAGTAATTTCCAAGTTATTAGTATCAATTACATAGCATCCTTTTTGATGATTAGCTTCCGAAAACGAATAAGGATATAACGAACCGCTATAATAACACTTATCTTTAATAATTGTTTGGGGTTTATGTAAATGACCAAGAGCTATATAATTAAAATTTTCAGCAATACTTACATCAATTAAATCCGCTCCACCAATTGCAAGTGCTCGTTCACTTTCCGAAATTTCTAATCCAGCAGCCTCATAATTATTAGTAACTTCACTATTGCTTAAATTTGCAAAATATCCATGTGCTAACATTATATTTGTTTCATCTGTTTTCAACTCTTGATTTATGTTATTGATAATCTTAACAAAAGCTTGATTATGAGTTTTGATACTTTGATCTCCGGTTATTTTCTTAATAGTAACTGGATCAAAATAATTAACTAAATAAAAATTTACCTGGTCAATTGTTATTTTTTGATATAGTTCTTGAGTATTGGCTTGAATATAAACATTATTCGTTTTTAATAAATTTTTCGCATATTCTAATCGCTCATAACCATCGTGATTACCACCAATAATTATTACATTAATTTGTTGGTTAACAAGCCTTTCCAATACTTGGTCAAACAATTGAATTGCTACTGCACTAGCAACACTTCGATCAAAAATATCACCACTAATCATTAAAGTGTCAATTTGCTGATTAATTATTATTTGTTCTAGTTGTTTTAATATTATAATTTGTTGATCAATCATATTTATTTCGTTGACAATTTTTCCTAAATGCCAATCTGCTGTATGTAATATTCGCATATTTTCCTTTCATTAAAAAAAGAGGATAATCCTCTTTTTACAAGCCATTAGCAATTAAATAATCAATTGCATGCGCAACACCATTTTCGATATTACTTTTTGTTACAAAATCAGCTTTTTCTTGTAACTTCTCAATTGCATTTGCCATTGCTATTTTCGTGTCAACAATATCAAAAATTTCTAAATCATTTGCTCCATCACCAATTGCAACCGTATATACTGGAGAATTTAATTGCGCTAAAAAGCGTTCTACTCCTTTTTGCTTATCAAACTTTTGGGGTAAAACTTCCAATGTATTTTCACCATATTGATAAACTTTAAAATCACTAATTTGTTGGGGATTAAATTGTTTTAAATCTTTTTCTTGTGCGAAAAACCAATATCCTTGTACATTATCAATCGCAAGTTTTGCCAATTTTATTCCCCCAAAAGGATATTTACGTAACTTATATTTAACGACCATTCCTTTAAGATTACGATTTAAAAAAATACCATCTGGAGTTACATATCCAATATTTAAATTATGTTTTCTCGCTTTTGTATATATTTCTTTACTAATTTGGGCTGGTATAACATGTTCATAAATAATTTCATTATCAATCATTACTGTTTGACCATTAGCAAAAACTCCGTTTGTAATTGCTAAATCACTAATAACTTGTTTTGCTTGACCAATAGTTCGTCCTGTTGCCAAAGCAATCGTCCACCCAAGTGATTTTAAATAATTCACTTTATCAATTACTAATTGATTAACGGTTTCTTTATCGGTAATCAATGTACCATCAATATCAAGAAAAATAATTTTTTTCTTCATGATTTCCTCCTCCATTTACGATATATTTATAAATAATTAAAAAGATATTCAAAAACATTGGATACGTAATAATTGTAAATTGATTACCATCAAATAAACTAATCAAAGGGTTTATTGCAAATAATATCGTAGCAATAACTAAATTAATAATTGTCATTTCTCCAAGAACAATCCACTCGTAACAAATTGCGATAATAAAAAAGATTACACAAATCCAATAAAAAATAACAAACGATAAACTATCGTAAAAATTGATAATATTATAAGATTTAATTACTTCATTAAAACTAATTATTAAATATATTATTATTATTATATCTCTAACTTTTTTCATTATCTTCCATCCTTTTAGTATATTTTAACATATATCTAATTTTCTCGGTGAATAAGCGTTAATTTTTGGTATAATATTGATTGAATGGAGTAAAATGTTTAAGTATCAAAAAATTATTGACGATATCCGCGAAGATATTTTAAAGGGGAAGTATCCTGGAAAAAAGTTACCCAGTACAAAAGAATTTGCCAACATTTATAATGTTAGTATTATTACAATTAAAAAAGCGCTACAAGAACTCGAACAAGAAAAGCTAATTACCGTTAAACATGGAAGTGGTATCTATATAAGTGAAAATAAAGCAGCAATTTTACGTTCTAAATACGAAATGAAGATGGCTGGTTTCAAATGGAATGCACGTAATCTTGACTACGAGAATAAAGTAGCTACCTTTAAAATTATTAAAGCAACTAGTTTTTTAGCAGATACCCTTGGTTTAAGTGTTAATGATGAGGTTTTTGAAATAATTCGCTTACGAGTTGTTGAAGGAATTAATGTTCAATATGAAAAAACTTATATACCCGTATCACTATATCCTAATTTATCAACAGATGATTTATTAAATTCATTATTTGAATATATTAATGCACACGGTCCACAAATTTCACATTCTCATGATTTAATTGGTTGTAAAAATGCTACTGATATTGATAAATATTATCTTAATCTTAAAGATTCAACAGCACTAGGAACGCTTGAACAAATTGGTTGGTTAGAAAATAATGTCATTTTTCAGTATTCTTATTGTGTATTTATTCCGGAATTTTTTCGCTTTAAATTTATTAATCAAGTAAAATAAAAAAGTCCAAATATTTGGACTTTTTTATTTTAATAACTTACATATGATTATGGAAAGTACGAGCGATTACATCATCTTGTTGTTTTTTTGTTAATTTAATGAAGTTTACTGCATACCCTGATACACGAACAGTTAATTGTGGATACTCCTCTGGGTGTTTTTGTGCATCTAATAACGTTTCACGATTAAAAACATTAATATTTAAATGATGTCCACCTTTTGTCATATACCCATCTAACATATTAGCTAAATTCTTTTCTTGTTGTGTTGCTGCTTTCATAATTCCTCCTAAATAACTTTATATCTCTATGATACCAAAAAAAATTTCACTTCAACTTAAATATGCATAAAAAATTTATTCTTTTATCTTAAAGAGTGAATTTTTTTTCACTTATAAGTTTTCCCAAAAGTATTCAGTTAATATTTCTATACCATAATTAATTTGTAATTCGATAATATTAATTTGTTTTTGGCTAATTCGGGCTCGTTTTAACCAATCTTTACGATAAGAAATCATTCGATGGCGGTTATATTCTGCAGCATAATCTTGTAGATGATTTCCCGTTAACATGTAAGTATGGTATTCAGCTAAATAATCAACAACAAATTCTTTTTGTGGTCCAGTTAAATAATAATTATTTTCTTTTTTCTGAATTAAATGATCAAGTAGTATATGCATTAATTCATGAATAAATACATTTATTTTTGCAAATTCACCGATTTCCGGATCAAGAAAAATTGTACATTTTTGATAATTATTATTTTTTTTTATTTGGGCTGCACCTGCCCGCTTACAACCACGTTTTTGATATTTAAATTCAATTTTATGAATTTCAATTAATGGCTTAATAACGATTAAAAATTCGGAAAAACTTGCTAATTGATAATGATTAGTATTAATTGGAATATTTGCATACTTATTAATTAAATCAAGATTTGTCATTATTATTTAATTAACTGTTTTAAATCAGTAAGTTCATCAGTTGTTAAATTACGCCATTTACCCGGTTCTAAATCAGTAAGTTCAATATTCATAATTCGTACTCGGTGTAAATCATAAACTTCATAGTCAAAAAAGGCACACATTCTTCTAATTTGGCGGTTTAAACCTTCAGTTAAAATTATTTTAAATTTAAATGTACTTAATTTTTCGACATAACACTCTTTTGTTTCGGTTCCCATAATTGGAACACCATTTCCCATTTCACGAATAAATTGGCGTGTAATTGGTTTATTAACTCGTACAATGTATTCTTTTTCATGATTATTTTCTGAACGTAAAATTTTATTAACTATATCACCATCATTAGTCAATAAAATTAAACCTGTTGATGGTTTATCCAAACGACCAATTGGGAAAATTCGTTTTGGATGATTAATATATTCAATAATATTCGTTTTATCTTTTAAATCGGTTGTTGAAGTAATTCCTCGTGGTTTATTTAACATGATATAGACAAGTTCATCTCGTTTATTAATTAAGACATCATCAACATAAATATCAGTATCACGTGTTACTTTAACTCCCATTTGTGCTACTTCACCTGCTAATTTAACGCGACCATCAGCAATTAAACGATCGGCCTCTCTTCTTGAAAACTTTCCTGATTCACTAATTGCTTTATTTAATCTGATTAATTCCACATTCTTCCTTTCTATACATAAAAAAATTTATTCAACACAGAATAAATTTCTTTATTAGTTTATTACGAAATATCAACTTTTTTCATTTGTTTTTTACATTGCATAAAGTATTCATTTAACTCACGTTGTACTTCACGTGTTGATTTTACATATTTAATAACATGCTCTACATCGCGTTCTAAAATTGTTATTGTTCCCCAACCAAAAATATTTGTTTTTGCTGTAATATCTTTTACATCAACAAAATATATTGTATCTAGATTTTTACTAATAATCCCTGTTTCAATTTCAATTTTATCGGCATCAAAACAATATTTTTTACCGAAAGCAAAAAACATTAAATTTATATCTTGCATAATCCTCCTTTTATCTCATATACTAATATATCTAGCAAATAAGTCTCTTTCCTACTAATTATAACAATTAGTCATTTAGTTGTCAAATATTATTTAAAAGAAAAAACAAATACTAAAAGTATTTGTTTACTATTTATAATTTGCTAGTAAGTCGGTAAATAACTGATGAATATTTTCTACATCTTTATTATTTTGATTACTATATGGATATAATATATCATCCGCTTCTAATTCAAGTTTAGCAATAATTGCTTGTTTTTGTTTATGATGTAAAGAATTTTTCACTTTATCTTTTTTCGTTGCAATTACTAAAACGGGAATATTGTAATGTTTTAAAAATTTATACATTAAAATATCATCTTCCGTTGGTCCTACTTTAAAATCAACAAGTAATACCGCAAATGTCAACTCTTGACGATGAGTTAAATACTCTTCAATCATTGTTCCAAATTCTTCACGTTGTTTTTTACTAACACGTGCATATCCATAACCTGGTACATCAACAAAACATAAATTTTCATTAATATCAAAGAAGTTTAATGTTTGTGTTTTACCAGGTTTTGCTGAAGTAAATGCTAACTTCTTACGACGAGTAAAACGATTGATAAAAGTACTTTTACCAACATTACTACGACCTAATAACACTACTTCTTGGCGGTCATGTTCCGGATACCCTTCACTTTTAACTGCACTTATTGTATATTTTGCGTCATCTACTTTTATCATTTATCATCCTTTTTCGGAGATTTTTTCGTTTTAATTGGTTTTTCCGTTCCTTTTACAACACCTTCAGTAATTGTAATTTTTCCAATTGTTTTACTGCTTGGAATTTCAAACATTACATCACGAATTAGTTTTTCAATCATTGCTGCCAAACCACGCGCACCAATTTTTCGGTTTAACGCTTCTTTTGCTAAAGCATTTAGCGCATCATCAGTAAATTCTAATTCTACATCATCTAATTCAAATAATTTAACGTATTGTTTAATTAAAGCATTTTTTGGTTTAACTAAAATATCAACCATATCGTTTACTTCAAGTGGTTCTAAAGCAACAATATTATTTAAACGACCAACAAATTCAGGAATTAATCCAAAATTAGTTACATCTTCATTATTAATATTTTGATAAACTTCTTTTTCACTTAAAATAACTTGCTTTTGCTCATCCATAAAACCAATTTTACGTTGGTTAAAACGAGCCTTAACAATTGATTCAATTCCCGGAAATGCCCCACCAACAATAAATAAAATATTTGAAGTATCAACTTTAACCATTTCCTGATTTGGATTTTTTCGTCCTAGTGACATTGGCACTGCTGCCTCAGTCCCTTCAATTATTTTAAGTAATGCTTGTTGCACTCCTTCACCTGATACATCACGAGTAATTGAAACATTGTTCCCCTTACGAGCAACTTTATCAATTTCATCAATATATATTATACCGCGTTCAGCAAGAGCTATATCGCCACCAGCATTTTCAATTAAGCGCGTAATAATTGTCTCAACATCATCACCAACATACCCAGCTTCGGTCAAAGAAGTTGCATCAGCAATGGCAAATGGTAAATCCAGGATTTTTGCTAACGACTTTGCTAGTAATGTTTTACCCGTACCAGTTGGACCAACTAATAAAACATTATTTTTATTAATTTCTACTTCATTTGTAACATTTGTTGATAATATTAAACGTTTATAGTGATTGTATACCGCAACTGCTAAAGTTTTTTTAGCTTCATCTTGACCAATTACGTACTTATCCAATTCCTTTTTTATTTTTTTAGGTGTTAGCGATTTAATATCTGCTAACACCTCTTGTTGTTCTATATTATCTTCTAGTTTTAAAATGTTTGTTGCATTTTCAACACAATAATCACAAATGTAAGTATCAGCTCCTGCAATCAGATGACGAACTTCTGATTCATCACGACCACAAAATGAACAATACTTCATTTTCTTTTGCATATTACTCTCCTAAAACTAATTTATATGCTTTATCGAATGCCATATCACGTTTTAAACGATCAGTATCACCTAAAGCTTTAACAACTTCTTCTTCAGACATATTTGCCCCTTCAGCAAGTTCTTTTACTTTAGTTGAAACTTCTTCATCTGAAACTTCTAATTTTTCTGCTTTAACAACTGCATCCATTAGTAACATTTCTTCGATTTTACGTTTTGATTCACGATCAACATCAACACGTAAAGCTTCCTCAGTTGCACCCATCATTTGTAAATACATTTCAAATTCAATTCCTTGAGCAGTAACTTGTTTTTTAAAGTTTTCAATTGTAAAATCTGTTTCTTGTTTAATCATTGAAGCAGGTGCTTCAATTCCAGCTGCAGTAATTAAACTTGTAATTACTTGATTTTGATATTCATTTTTAGCACTTTCTTCACGTTTAGCTAACATATCTTTTTCTACAGCTTCTAATAATTCTTCTTTATTTGTAGCTTCATATTGTTTGATTTCTGAAATTACTTCTTTTGTTAAACGTACTGCTTTTTTAACTTTAACTTCATGAATTGTACATTTGAATGTAGCTTCTTTTCCTTTTAAGTTTTCTGCATGATATTCTTCTGGGAATGTAACAACAACATCTACTTGGTCTCCTTCTTTAGATCCAATTAATTGTTCTTCAAAACCAGGAATAAATGAGTTTGATCCTAATGTTAATGGATAGTTTTCACCTTTTCCACCTTCAAATGCTTCTCCGTCAACAAAACCTTCAAAATCGATAACAGCAATGTCACCTTCTTCAGCAGCACCTTCTTTTACCTCAATTGTAGCTTTATGCTCAACTAATTTTTTAATTTCATTTTCAACTTCTTTTTTAGTTACTTTAACTTTATCCATTTCAAAATTGTTTTTTGCTTCTTTATATCCTTCAACTTCAAATTCTGGTAAGATATCTACAGTTCCTTCAACAAAGAACCCTTCGTTTTCATCAATTTTTAATGTTTCCCAGTTAAATTCAGGTGCTGCAATTACATTTAATTTGTTTTCTACAACAACCTTTGGATAAACCGCATTTAATACCTCATCAATTGCATCAGGATAAACCGCAGCAATTGTATATTTACTTAAAAACATTGCCTTAGGCATTTTTCCTTTTCTAAATCCGTCAACTTCAATTGATGCGATTTTTTTTGTTAATGCAGCTTCTAAATAAGGAGCTAATTCTTCTTTTGTTAACTCAATTTTAATATCTGCATTAATTTTATTAATTTCCGCTTGTAAATTCATATATTCCTCCATTTTTTTTACTCATTTGATATTATAACATACAAGTAAATATTTTAGGCGTTTTTTCATTTTTTTTATGTTATTAAAAAAGTAATAATCTTTTCATAGTTCTTTATATCACTTTTTAATTGTTTAAATTCATAACCAAATTTTTGATTAACTAAGACATCATATTCACGCCCCATGAAAATGTCATTTACAATGTATGCAACAACCGCACTTATCTTTATTTTTTCTTTTAAAACATCATTTGGATAATTTGTTATTACAATTACATCAATTACTGATTTAATCATGGTTTGAATTGTTTCTTCACTATTTTCTGTATCTAAATCATAAATTTCACTTACTTCTGCTGTAATCTCATTTGTTTGATTTGTAAATACTGGTAAATCATATGTTGTTATTTCTCCCCCTAATTCTGGGATTTGAATTTTAATATTAGCAATTATTTTCTTATTTGTATAATAAGCAAGACAAGCCAATACAAAGTTTTTAACATATGTTGGTAATTCTTGATTATTTAAAATGATTGCTAAATCTTGAATTGGGAAATTAAACCAAAAGAATGCATCTGCTTCAATTTCCTTTAATAATTGAAAAAGATCAATCGGCTTCACTTCATCCGTAAATTCCGAAAAATCTACAATTAATGTGTACCATTTAGTAATTTTTTCTTGATAATTTTGATATAAATAACGTAAATTATCAATTTCTTCGGGATTAATTAGACTTGACCAAATTGAATTTTCACCATATTCATTATATAGATTAGTTAATAATTGCATTTTTTCTGTAATTTTCAACTGTTTAATTATTTGTTCATAACTTAATTCCGCTTTATTCATTACATGGACCTTTAAATCCTTTTTAATGTTATTTAAGACTTCGGCAATTTGCGGATTTTGAATTTCCATTTGATCCAATTCCGCAATTATTTTAATTGCTTCTTTTGAATTATGTGTATTCATATAAGAAATTAATAATGCATAATTAATTGTTACTTCATCATAATTTTTCTTATATTTTTTAACATATTCCAATAATCTAATAACTTTTGAAAAATCATTTTTTTCAATTGCATTAAAACTTACCGCAATTGCATCATCAAGTGATTTTTCCATCACTAGTATTTTATTCATGTTACTTCCTTATATATTGTTTTTGCTAATTCTTCAACATTATGGCGGATATGATTATCCTCACTAATGATTAAAAAGTCATTTAAAATCAATTTGCAATCAATATTTTCAATATCAACTCGAACAAGATCAGATGCTTCTTTTTCGTATGATTCGCGAACTTCTTTTGGTAAGACAAAATTACGATTTGCGATTACAACATCAATTTTATTATTTCCAAAATGATTATTAATTGCATTAATATGATCTGATAATGTATAACCATCAGTTTCCCCTAATTGGGTCATTATATTAGCTGTATAAATAACTTTTTTTTGTTCCTTAGCAATTATTTCTTGTAATTCAGGAAAAATAATATTAGGTATTGTAGATGTATATAAACTCCCACTACTTAAAATAATCGCATCACAATCCTTAACAACTTTTAAGACCTCCGGATTTATTTCACCTTGTGAACTATATCCCATTTCTTTAATACAAGAGGGATAAGCACTAATATTAGTTTCACCCACGATATTTTTCTCATCTTCCATTACCGCTGATAATTGTAATGATTGATTAGAAATTGGAATTATTTTTTGTTTCACCCGCAATAATTTTGAATACTCTTCGACTGCTCGATCCATTGATCCGTTTAAATCTACAAGGGCAGTCAAAATTAAATTACCAATTGTATGTCCTGATAATTTTTCATCAAATCGATAATTCATTAATTCTTCCAACTTCCGATAATCGCTTAAAGCAACCACAGCACGACGTAAATCTCCAGGTGCAGGAATATTATAGTCTTCACGAATTTTTCCGGTTGATCCACCATTATCAGCAATTGTGACAACAACTGTTAATTCAACAGGAAGTTCTTTTAGTGCAGAAAGGAGGTACGAAAGTCCTGTACCACCTCCAAAAACTACAATTTTTTTCATTAATTTTCTTGAACAAATTGAACTAATTTGTCAAGAGTATATCCTAATTTATTTAATACTTCGGCACCTGGGGCACTCATTCCAAAACGATTTAAACCAAAAATGCGTGAACTATCTTTTGTATAACGTTCCCAACCATAAGGGCTTAACATTTCCACCGCGTATGTTTCAACATTATCAGGTAAAATTGTATTTCGATATTCCACTGATTGTTCTTCAAATAATTCCATACATGGCATTGATACAACTCGGACATCAATTCCATTTTCTGCTAATTTCTTAGCAGCATCAACTGCTAAATTTACTTCTGAACCAGTTGCAACAATTACTTTACTAAATGTGCTCGCTGTTTCATAAATAACATATCCACCTTTTTTTACATTTTCATATACTGTTTGATAATCTTCACCACTAATTGGTGCTAATGCTTGACGAGTTAATGATAAAACTGTTGGTGTCTTAACACTTTCATATGCCACTTGCCACGCTGCTTGAGTTTCATTGGCATCAGCAGGACGCATTAAGTTTAAATTTGGCATACTTCTAAACATTGCAATTTGTTCAATTGGTTGGTGTGTTGGACCATCTTCTCCAACCATTACTGAATCGTGTGTAAACACATATGTAACTGGTAATCCAACTAAACTAGCAAGACGAATTGCTGGTTTTAAATAATCAGAAAAGACCATAAATGTTGATACAAATGGATTTAAAGCTGAATGCGCACTAATCCCATTAGCGATTGCCCCCATCGCAAACTCACGAACTCCAAAGTAAATATTTCGTTCTGTATCTCCATCTAAGATGAATTTCTTATCACTTGTAATCGTAGTATTGTTTGAACATGATAAATCGGCACTACCACCAATAAATAATTGATCTTGATCAGCTATTTGATTAATTGCTTTATGTGATGCTACACGAGTTGCAATATTTTCCGTAACTGCTTGCATATCTAATTCAACTTTTTCACCACTAATTAAACGATTTAATAATTTGGCTTCTTCTGGATAAGCAGTTTTATAATCTTCAACCATTGCTGTCCATGTTTCATATGCTTTTGTTCCAGTTGTTTGGAATCCAGCAGCAAAATCAGCATACACTTCATCGCTAACCGTAAATGGTTCTGTTGTTAAATTATACGTATTTTTCGCATGTGCTAGTTCTTCACTTCCTAGTGGGGCACCGTGTGCTGCACTAGTACCAGCTTTCTTATCCGCACCAAATCCAATTGTTGTTTTAACTTCGATAATTGTTGGTTTTGGACTTGTTTTAGCTTGTTTAATTGCCGCATCAATTGTCTTAGTATCTTCTCCATCAGCTACTAAAATATGTTCCCAATTTTGCGCTTCAAAACGAGCTTTAACATTTTCACTAAAACTTAAATTTAATTCTCCATCAAGTGAGATATCATTTGAATCATATAAAACAACTAATTTTCCTAAACCTAAGTGTCCTGCAAGTGAGGCAGCTTCATATGAAATTCCTTCCATTAAATCACCATCACCACAAATTACATATGTATTATGATCAACTACGTTGTAATTTTCTTTATTTAATTTTGCACTTAAATAACGCTCTGCCATTGCTAAACCAACAGCTGTAGCAAATCCTTGTCCAAGTGGTCCTGTTGTAATATCAACACCAGCCGTTTCAAAACTTTCCGGATGTCCTGGTGTTTTACTTCCTAATTGACGAAATTGCTGTAAATCTTCTAAACTAATATCATATCCAGTTAAATGTAATAATGAATACAATAATGCTGATCCATGTCCCGCACTTAAGACGAAACGATCACGAGAAATCCAATTTGGATTTTGTGGATTTGCAACTAAATTTTTATTAAATAACGTATATGCCATTGGAGCTGCACCCATACAAATTCCGGGATGTCCCGAATTTGCTTTTTCTACTGCTTCAATTGCTAATGTTCTTAATGTATTAATACTTTCTACCATCATACTCCTCTTATAAATTATCATTCTCTCATATTATACCAAAAAAAACAATCACATTGCTTTTTATTAACATAAAATTTACTTATTTTCAATAAATTATTTTCATATCTTATAATATTTCATAATTCAACAAAAAATGAATTAAATAAGTATCTTAATTTAATCCATTTTTAATTTTATGTTTGATCAATTTCGGTGATTGATTTAATTTTAATGACAAATGGAAAATCTGATATTTTTCGAATAATCTCATTTGTTGCCATATCGGTTTGTCGATGAGCAATTTCATATTTAATTTTTGTAATATTTTCGCCATTATGATAACTATGTTCTAAAATTGTAACTTTATTTAATACAGCATTTATTTCCATAAAATGATTTAACAATTCTAAGTTTTCGCCTTCATCTTCAATAATAACCAATAAATTTTTCAATGCATACTTACGTGTTCGATCAATTAAAGTACTAAAACGTAAAACAATAACAATAATAATTGTTGCAAGCACCCCAACACTAAATTGACCTGCTGCAATTGTAATGGCAATTATTGCTGTTGTCCATAAACTTGCTGCAGTTGTTAAGCCTTTAATTGATTGACCACTTTTAATTATTGTCCCTGCTCCTAAAAAACCAATTCCACTAATAACTTGAGCTGATAGTCGAAAAGGATCTCCAATTTGGCTTGGATGAATTTGATAATATAATGCCGGAATCAGAAATGACAATCCCGCACCAATTCCAACAATCAAATGCGTTTTCAAACCAGCAAACTGATTATGACGCCCACGATTATAACCAACTAATCCACTGCAAAAAATAATTAACACTAACATAATTATTATGTATTTTAATTGTTCAATGTCAATACTTATCATTTTTCCTCCTCAATTAAGTCATTAATTATTTGTTGCTTTAACTTGAATTCATCCCATAATTTCACATCATAATCAGCCGCAATTTGTACCGGATTATCCTTTAAAACAATTATCCGCTCACAAAGAGTAATTGCTTCCTCAATATTATGAGTTACAAGTAACATTGTTGTAGCCATTTGTTCGAGTTGGTGTTTTAACCAACTTAATATTTGTTGATGAGTTAAATAATCAAGGCGTGATAATGGTTCATCTAATATTAATAAATCATTTGCCATTAAACTTGCCCTAATTAATGCAACTCGCGACTTCATTCCACCACTTAATTCTCGGGGATATTTAGTTAAAATTTGCGGGTCAAGTCCAAATTCTTTTACTAACTCGGCTAACGGCTTGGATAATTTGATTTTATTTATTTTAAGCGGTAACATAATATTTTGTTCAACTGTATACCACGCTAATAAACTATCATTTTGTGGCATATAACCTATCATTTTTGAATTATTTTCAATTTTTATTGTTCCTGATTTAGGTTGATTAATTTTTAATAACAATTTTAAAAGTGTACTTTTTCCACAACCACTCGTTCCAATTATTGCGACTTTTGTTTGTGGTTTAATCATTAAATTAAAGTCTTCAAAAATTTTTGTTTCATAACCAAAATCAAGATTATTAATCGTTATCATTTAAAACCTCCTTCGCTTGGAATCCATAATGTTGAAAGACTTTTTGTTCAATTATATTAATTATTTGCAATAAAAGTAATGTTAAACTACTTACAATAATAACAATCGCAAAAATTAATTCATAATTAAAATTCGTTAATACCCGACTTAAATAAATTCCCAATCCACTTTTAGCACCAACATATTCTGCAAACATTGCACCACTTATTGCATACGTTGCAGCCAGTTTTAAGCCAGCAAAAAAATATGGTAATACTATTGGTAATTTTACATGATAATATAAATCTCGCTTGGTCCCATTAATTATTTGGAAAAAATCAATTATTTCTTGATCAACATGGCTAAATCCTTTTATTAAGTTAATTAAAATTGGATAAATACATAATAAAACTACTAATATAATTTTCGCACTCATTCCAAAACCAAACCATAATAACATTACAGGAGCAATAACAATTAAGGGAATTGTTTGATATATTGCAAAATAGGGAACAATATATCGTTCCCGAATTGGTTTTAAATCAATAATAATCGCTAACAAAACACTAATTATTGTCGCAATTATTAAACCAATTAATGCTTCCGTTAAAGTTACAATTGTATGCCACATTAATAAATTACGATTAACAAACATTGCTTGGAAAATTGCACTTGGTCGCGGTAAAATAAAATTACTAATTCCAAAAACTATTACAATTAATTCCCAAATTCCGAAAAACAATAATATTTGACTAATTTTTTTCATTTACATCCTTTTCATTTCTGACAAATTAGTTTTACAAATCCTTTACGCTAGCATTATCTAGTTCAAGTTTGTGGGTCGTTATTAAATAACCTCTCAGCCATGGCTCCCCATTTGTCTTACTTTAATTATAGCAAAATTAAACCGTAACCTCGTAAAGTTATTACTTTTATTGAATGAAATAAGACCCGTTACATTAACGGATCTTATTTTACTCATCATTTTTTAAACTTTCACTTAAATTTATTTTATTAATTTTATTGATTGTAAACTTAGCGCTTACTAAATAGATTATAATAATAAATATTAAAACAATAATTAAATCATACCACTCACTTGTTACATATATTGGATAATTCATTTCTGGTACAAGACTTAAAATAAAATCAACATACCATTTACAAAGTTTGACTATTAAAGGAAAAACCAAAATTGTTACAACCAATATTAAGCCAAAATAACCCGATAAAATAATATTATTTATCTCTTGAGGTAAATAACCTAAAACTTTCATTACCGATATTGTTTTTCGGTTTGCTCGAATAATAATTGTTGAAATAATTGTCAAAGCAATAAATGCTAATATTCCAGCTAATGTTGCAATATAAATAATCATGAAATTCATTATTTTGCTATATGAATCCATTCCCGTAATCAAATCAGTAATCGAATAATAATAAGCATTTTCATCGCCTTGGGTCGCAATTTGTTTTGGTTCATTTTTACCAACTAAACTATTATAATAATCAGCATCTAAATGCAACATTTTTTGGATACTTGCTTTATCTGCATATATTCTTTGTTCATGATAAACATTAACAATATCAACAACTTTAAATTGATATGTTTCCTCTTTATTTAGCGGATTACCAATTTTTATTGTATCACCGATACCAAGATTATACACTTCAGCAAAACTTTCACTAATTGCAATTTGGTTTCCACTTAATGGTTCAGATAAATCAAAATTAATGTATTCATTTTGTGGATTATATCCCATAATTGTTATATTTTGATAATCTTGACGATATTTATTAATACTAATTAATTCCCCATTAATTGTTATTAAAGTATTTTCATCATTTAAAGCAGGATCAGTTGCAAAATTAGGAGTAAAATTCACAATATAATCATATGTAAAGTTATCACCACGAACATTTCCCTCCATATTAACAACTGCTCGCATCATCATCAAACTAAATACTAATAAGAAAGTTACGAAAAATATTCCATAAATTAATAATAATGTTTTACCTAAATTACGACGAATTGTTGTTAGTTGCATCCGTTTGGTAAATGAAAGTTTCTTTAAAAAGTTATTTGGTTTTCGAATTTTTTGCTTATCATCATTTTTATTAACTAAATTTAAAACCGTTTGATTAATATTTTTCTGGATGGCAAAAACTTGTACTGCACTAATTACAATAATAACGATAATAATCACTACAATAACTATTGTTATTATCAACCACATTGAAGGTGGATATTTAATAATATTGAAAAAGTTGGTAAACAAATCTTCCATTGCCACAACCGACAATCCACCTAAAATAATCCCTAATACCGAATTAATGAATAATGTTATTAGAAAATATTTTTGATATGATTTTGTAATTTCCGTAGTTGAAATTCCTTCGGCTTGCATAATTCCAATTTCTCGTCGCTGATTGTCCACAATATTTTTAAACAAGAATATTGCTAACACAATTGTTATTAACCCTACTACTAATGATAAACCGGCAACAATGATTCCTAAAAAGCGATATTCAAGTTCTAATACTTTAAAATTCAAATTATCTTCGCGATCAATAATAACATTAAATTCCGGTACTTCCATAAGCATATCATCCGCAGTTTTAACTCCCACAATATTTTGTTTGGGCACAGAAATTGTTAAATCACTTTGCATTTGATAATAAAGTTCTTTTCGCTTATCTTTATTTAACTCTTGATTAAATTTACCACGATAAAAAGTATTTTTTTGGCTACTATTAATTTCATTTTTATACGTTTCAGGATTGATTAATGCTCGACCTATCGTTTGATTATTCGGAATCAAAGACCCATCTTGCATCGGGTATATTAATTGTGGAAACGAAGCAAGACCACTAACAGTATACTGATGACCCATTATTTGGTATGTATCACCAATTATAATTCCATTAGCTTCAGCAAATTCTTGACTTAAAACTAATTGATTGGTTGCTAGAGGATATGTTCCAGCGGTTAAAATTGGAACTGTAATTAACTGACTTTGTTCATATGGCTCAATTACAATTTCAACATTTTCTTGCTTATCATTTGTTGTTTGATACTTATACTGGGAACTTGTTTCCAAAGTAACATTATACTTATCTCTAATCATTTGCCGTTCGGAATTAGTCAGTGGTTCAATTGTTTGGGCTTGAAAATCTTCTGTATTCGTTTCACTTATATAATGATTATAATTATTTAATCCATATTGTAATGAATATACCGAGATAGTTGCAAAAATAATGCTAATTAAAAATACTAGATTAATTGCTAAAAATGTATATTTATCTTGCATTAAACTACGTCTAATTAATTTATCAACCATACTTCACCTCCTAATTATGTCCATTTAATTGAAAAGGCTGATTCTTGTTGTCTATTCGTTTCAATTTCCGTAATTTTTCCATCTTTAAAATATACAACCTTATTTGCCATCTGCGCAATGTTATGATTGTGCGTAACCATAATTAATGTTGTTTTATATTCATGATTTAATGTTTGTAATAAATGTAACACTTCACGCCCACTTTTTTCATCTAATGCTCCTGTTGGCTCATCACAAAAAATCACTTTCGGATTTTTAACAAGGACTCGAGCAATTGCCACCCGTTGTTGTTGACCACCGCTTAATTGGTGGGGATACTTATTAATATGTTCACGTAAAGAAACTTTATCAATAATTTCTTCAATATCAAGTGGATTATAACTTAAATATTCACCTAATTTAATATTTTCATATACTGTCAAAGTTGAAATTAAATTATAATTCTGAAAAATAAAACCAGTGTTTTCACGACGATAATTGATTAATTCACTATTTTTAAGTTTACTTAATGCTTGGTTACGGAACCATATTTCACCTTCATCAAAAAAATCCAAACCGCTAAGCATATTTAATAATGTTGTTTTTCCACTACCACTCGGACCTAAAATTACATAAATCTCACCTTTAGTAATTTCAATACTTACATCATTTAAAGCTTTAATTACATCCGTACCAGAAGGGTATTTTTTTGTAACATGTTTTGCTCGATATAAAATATTCATGTTACTCCTTTCTAACTACTACTTTTAATTAAACAATTTTGAAATAATTACAAATGGTTGCACCAACACTAACACTAAACTCCCTAAAATAATTAAACTGATTAATTGCTCTTTAGTTTTTTGACTTAATTTAAATTTTCTTTTCAATTTCCTACTCCTTTAATGTAATTTTATCATAACAAATGCATGTGGCAAACTTGTGGTAATAAATTATAACAATTATAAAATAATTAATATACTAACTAAAAATCCACATAATAAAGGCGTTATCATTTAAAAAAATTAAATTATTTTATAATTTTTTAGTATAATTTAACTTGGAGGTTTTTTATGCTTTGGGATTCAATTGACCAATTTGTCTATATTAGTATGATTGTCTGTTCAATATATATTTGGCTTTATGAACGTAACAGAATATTTTCGGCAATTATTTTAATTGTTTTATTTTCATTTACCAATTATTTCTTTTTATCATTAATTTTTAACATTCCTTTTTATGTAGTAACTACGTTAACAATCATTTTAATAATAATCGATTTAATTAAAGATTTTAAAAGTGGTGATCCATGTACATATAAATTTTACTTTGAAATATTATTATCACTTTGCGGATTAGTATTATGTTTCTTAATTATTAATCATTTACTTCACTTTAATTTACGAAAGTTTTTCTATATTCTTAATATATATAAGTATTTTTCACTTATTTTAGCTATTTATCTAATTGTTGATACACTCGATAAACTACATATTACAAGAAATCAAGCAATTACTGATAAATACCTTATCCAAACTAATTCACTTGTACACCAAGATGAATTAACATCTAATAATTTAAATCAGCACCCGACTAACTTACAAGTTCACAAAAATAAAAATTTTAATTTTTTCTTAATTATATTAATTTGTTTTTTAGTTTTAGGCTTTTTCAGAATAAACTTTTTATCATTTACAACTCTCAATATGGAACAAATAATTAAGTTGAAATATGATACAAATCAATATTCAACTAATGTTGATTATTATGCTCCATGGAATTATTATGATAATAATTATTTTTATACTGATTTGAAAAATGAAGCCCAAAAACTTCATTATGATTTAAATAATATCGATGATATTTATCCAAATTATTCAAAAAATATACAAAAACGAATTATTAATAGTGATATTAACGTTAAACTATCAACAACTAAAAATCTAAAATATAATGATGAAGTGGAAATTAATGTAACGTATAATGAGAAAAAAGCCAAAGAAAACAAAATCAAAATTAAAAATACTCATTTTACGAAAAAAGTTACTTTATTAAAACACAATATTACTAAAGAGCAATTTGACGATGGAGAATTCAATATCAACGATTATCAAGCAGAAATTGCCGAACTTATTAAAAGTGAAGGCATTACTTATGATGATTTACAATTAACAAAAACTGATATTGAACAAGTAGAAAAAGATAATTATAATCTTTCGTACTTAGTATTAACTTATAACCTTGAAGGATCTAAATCAAAATTGCTTAAAAATCAGAAAATTAATAACTTAACACTTAAAATTGAAATTTATGAACAAAACAATCAAATCAAAATTAATCTTGATAATCATAAATTTATCTATTAAAAGTAACTGCTTTTAATACAATCCAGCAATTTAGTAACAAAAAGAGACATGAATCTTATTTGATTCATGTCTCTTTTCTATTCTTGTTCAAATTACGTGGTCATCCCACAGCAATTGTTTTCTAATTATTTAATTTCTTTTTTCGGTTTTGGTAATTGTTGCATTCTCTTTACTTGACTTAAAACTAATTTTTTCGGAACAATTGGACTTAGTTTTAATAACAATGCCTGCATTTTACTCGTTCCGGTTATTACTTCTAATTTTCCGGCTTCCATTGCTTTATAACCTTTTTGAGCAACTTCATATGCTGAATAAGTTTTGTTAAACAATGATGTTTCATTCATTTGACTTATTCGACCAAATTCTGTTTCGGTTGGACCCGGTAGTAATGCTGTTACTCGAACATTACTTTGATTAACTTCACATGCTAAGGCATTTGTAAATGAAGTAACATACGCTTTTGATGCATAATATACTGCTTGATTAGGACCAGGAATTAATGATGCTGTTGAAGATGTGTTTAAAATTCTCCCCTTATTTTCCTTTAGCATTTCTGGTAAGTATAATTTTGTTAATTTTGTTAAAGCAACAACATTAACTTTAATCATATCCATGTCGCTTTGCATTTTTCGTTCTGCTACTGTTCCCATTCCCCCAAATCCAGCATTATTAAATAAATACTCTACTTTAATATTTGCTTTTAACGTTTCTTGATAGATTTCATCAGCTGAACTTTCTAAACTTAAATCCTTTGCTATAACCATTACTTCAATTCCATACTTTGTTTCTAATTCTAATTTAATTTCTGTTAATCTTGTTTCTCTTCGAGCAATTAAAATCAAATCACGACCCTTACTCGCATGAATTTTTGCAAGCTCGTAACCAATTCCACTACTTGCACCTGTAATTAATCCTACTTGTTGCATAATTTCCTCCTCTTAACTAACTTATTTATAATCTAATTATAACGTTGTTTATAATTTATTTCAATCAATTTACAAAAGTTTACAAAAAAAGAATCTATATTTTAGATTCTTTTATTCGATATTCAAGTTCAATGAAATCATTTGATTGATCAATACGCTCTAAAGATAAATTTTTACTTTTTTGATTTTGCCAAAATCTAATTCCTTCACCTAATAAAATTGGCATTTGGGTTAATACAATTTTATCAACTAAATTGTCATCAATTAATTGCCCAGCTAAATTTCCACCTCCAAGAATTAAAACTTGTTGTTTAGTTGTTTTTAATAAATTAGTCACTTCCTGATAATTAACAAACTTAATTTGTGGATGTTTAACTTCTAGTTGATTATGACTAACAACATAAGACTCACACATTTCATAAGGCCAAGGTACACCAAAACTTAATATATCATCATAAGTTTTCCGTCCCATTACAATAATTTTTGTATTTTTAATCATTCGCTCATAACTTGTCTTAATTCGGTCTTCAGCTGGTAAATCATTAATTATTTGATTAAATTGATCAAGCCATGCTACTGGTTTTTGGGAATCACTTCCCGCAATGAATCCATCTACTGATAATGCTGCGTAATAATATCGCATATAACTCCTTTTTAAATTGTAACGATATTATAACAAATCTTATTAATTATTACTATCAATTGCCGCAACTAAATTTGCCATTTCAATGGCATTTACTGCCACATCAAAGCCTTTATTCCCAGCTTTTGTACCCGCTCTTTCAATTGCCTGTTCAATTGATTCAACTGTTAAAACACCAAATAATACTGGAGTTTCGGTTGCTAAACTTACTGATGCAACTCCTTTTGACACTTCATTTACAACTGTATCATAATGACTTGTTGCTCCTCTAATAACTGTCCCTAAAGTGATAACAGCATCAAAATTTTTAGCAACTTTTTTGGCTATTAATGGAATTTCAAATGCTCCTGGTACATAATAAACACTAATTTCTTCTTCTTTAACACCATGACGAATTAATCCATCTTTTGCTCCAGCTAATAATCTTTGATTAATAAAATCATTAAATCTTGCTACGATAATTGCATATTTTTTCCCTGTACTTGTTAATTCCATACTGTATGTATTCATTTTATTCTCCTTTTAAATCATGATTCATTTTTATTTTTTTAGTTTGTAAATATTTTTGATTATATTTATTTGCTTTAATTTCAAGGGGTATTTGTGTACACTTGATATTTGCTTGTTCAAGTTCTTTAATTTTTTGCGGGTTATTTGTTAAAAGTTGAACTTGATTAACTTCCATTGCTTTTAATATTTTAATAATTTTTGTATATTCCCGATTATCAACTGGTAGACCTTGAGCAACATTTGCTTCAATTGTATCCATTCCTTGTTCTTGAAGGGCATAGGCACGTAATTTATTGGTGATGCCAATCCCGCGTCCCTCTGCATGTTGATAAAAAATCATTCCTCCTTGTTCATTAATCATCGCCATTGCTAAATGTAATTGTCCAACACAATCACAACGTAACGAATGAAAAACATCACCTGTTAAACATTCAGAATGAATTCGCACTAAACTATTATTTGTTATTCCTCCTTTAACTAGTACTTGAATTGATTCACCATCAATTACATAGTTATGAAGCATAAATTCACCAAATTTTGTTGGTAAATTAACAATCGAATCTGCTTTAATTTGACTTTGACGATACGTTATTAAATCAGCAATATTTATCATCTTCAAATTAAATTCGGTTTTAAAACGAATTAAATCATCACGACGCATCATTGTTCCATCTTCCTTTAAGATTTCGCAAATTACTCCTCCTGGTTTTTTCCCCGCTAAAATTGATAAATCTACTGCTGCCTCAGTATGTCCTGTTCGTTCTAAGACTCCACCGTTACGAGCTAAAAGCGGAAATACATGCCCTGGTCGATTTAAATCTGTTGCTTTTGTTTCCGGTTCAATTAAACTTTTAATCGTTAAGGCACGATCAAACGCTGATATTCCAGTTGATGTTTGCTGGTGATCCACAGATGTTAAAAAGTTAGTTCCAAATGCATCTTCATTTTTACTAACCATTGGTTTTAAACCTAGACGACTTGCATCCTCTTCAACAATAGGTGCACAAATTAACCCCCTTGCATATTTAGTCATAAAATTAATTTTTTCTGGTGTTATATCAGCAATAGTTGCGACTAAATCACCTTCATTTTCCCGATCTTCATTATCAGTTACGATAATCATTTTTCCATTTTTCAAATCTTCAATTGCTGCTTCAACTTGATCAAACATATTTTCCTCCCTAACAAAAACCATTTTCTGTTAAAAAACTTGTTGTAATTGCTCCTTGGTTTTCTGCCTTTATTTCTTGATTTTTTAAAATATACTTTCCAACCAAATCATATTCAACATGAACTTTGGTATTCAAGCGATATTCTTTAATAATTGTCGCATCATAAGTATGAGGAATGACACTAACAGTTATTAATTCTCCTTCAATTTTAGTTATTGTTAAACTTACACCATCAATGGCAATCGATCCACGATCGACAACTAAACCGGTCTTTGATAATAAAATTGTTAAATAATAATTATTACCTTCACGCTTAATTTGTTTTACTGTTGCTCGATCATCAACATGTCCACTTACAATGTGTCCATCTAAACGTGAATTTACTTGTAGTGCTTGTTCCAAATTAACTTTTGAACCACTCGTAAGGCTCATAAATGTTGTTTTTTTCAATGATTCATTCATTACATCAAAATCAATAATTTCACTACTAAAGTTAGTAATAGTCAAACAAGTTCCATTAACAGCAATGCTATCACCCAAATGTAAATCAGTATATGATTTTGGACGTTTAATTGTAATAATCATTTGTTTATTTGTTTTTCTTACCTTTTGCACTTTACTTACAGCGCTAATTATTCCACTAAACAATTGTCCCCCTTACCAACATATTTGTTCCTAATTTTTCGATTGTTATATTTTCCAATCTAAATGCTTCATTTAATTTACTTACTACATCAGTATTATAAGCTCCTTTAGCTTTATCACTACCAATAATAATTGGTGCATAAAATAAATATGCCTCATTTACCAAATTATTTTCTAATAATAATCCATTTAAGCGTGCTCCAGCTTCACTCATACAACTAACAACCCCTAATTGGTATAACTGTTCTAGCAATTTTTTTAAATCAACTTTTTCTCCAGAAAATTGTAATAATTTTACATTTTCCAATTGTTGTAATTCTTCGAAATTTTGTTGATTATAATCACTTCCATGTGCAACAATTACTTCTTCATTAGTAAATATCTGATAGTTTTTATTTAATCGCAAATGCGAATCAATAATTACTTTAATACTTTGATTATATGGTGCTACTCGACTTGTTAATTGCGGATCATCACAAATAACCGTTTGTGCCGTTGTAATAATTGCCTGAACTTCATTTCGCAATTGATGTCCTCGATTACGAGCAAGTTCATTAGTAATCCATTTACTTTCTCCACTATGAGTAGCAATTTTTCCATCTAAACTCATCGCACTCTTCATAATCAGATAACTTCGTTTTTGTTGATGGGCAAAGATAAAAGCTTGATTTAGCAACTTAGCTTCAGCTTCGCAAACACCAACTACAACTTGAATTTGATTTTCCTGCAATTTAATAATTGATTTACCAGCTGTTTTTTCGTTAACATCTGCCATGGCAATCACTACTCGTTTAGGTTGTTCCTTAATTACTGCATCAACACATGGTGGTGTTTTTCCATAATGATAACAAGGCTCAAGCGTAATGTAAAAAGTACTATCTTTTAAATCATTACCTTTCATTTTTGCATCATTAATTGCATTGATTTCCGCATGATTTTGTCCAAAACACTGATGATAACCTAAACCCAATATTTGTTGATCTTTAACAATTATACAACCAACAAGTGGATTACTCTTTACCCGATATTGTCCTTGCTTTGCCAATTTGATTGCCTGCAACATGTATTTTTCATCCATAATCCTCCTTCAAATAGAAAAGAAGCCACGAATCTTCGTGGCTTCCTAAGGTAGGTATAGCAGATAAGGTACGACAAAAATATCGTACATCTCTCTTTATATCTATCTTCTTTCATCCAGACTTTACTGTCGGTATCAGAATTACACTGATTCAGCTTGCGCTCGCGGACTATTACCGCCGGTCGAGAATTTCACTCTGCCCTGAAGAATTACAATTTAATCTTATCATAATCAGCTTTAAGTGTCAAGAATTTATAAACAATTTCATTTTAAAACTATTAAGGATAATGAATAGCAAAATTTTAATATTTACAAACTATTTTATTTCTTTAGCACTTGGAATATCTTTGGTGTTAAAATATAAATAACTAGTTATAAAAGGAGATAGATGAACTTTACAATTATCGATATTAAAACATGGAAGCGCAAAGAATATTTCGAACATTATTATTCAAATGTCCCATGTACTTATAGTATGAATGTTAAATTAGATATTACAAAAATAAACAAGCAAAAATTATATCCGACAATGCTCTACTGCATCACCACAATTGTTAATAAACACCCCGAATTTAGAACTGCATTTAATAACGAAGGTAATTTGGGAGTATACGATACACTTATACCATCATATACTATTTTTAATCAAGATACCGAAACTTTTTCTAATCTTTGGACAGAATATTTTGAAAAATATGCTGACTTTTGTACTGCTTACGAAAAAGATTTAGCAAAATTTGGTCAAATAACTAAAATGGTAGCAAAACCTAATCCACCGGAAAATACTTTTCCAATTTCAATGATTCCTTGGACAAGTTTTGAAGGTTTTAACTTAAATCTGAAAGAAGGTTATAATTATTTATTACCTATTTTCACAATCGGTAAATATTATGAAGAAGCAGGGAAATATATCTTACCATTTTCAATTCAAGTTCACCACGCAATATGCGATGGCTTTCACACATGTCGCTTCATTAATGAATTACAAGAAATTATTAATAATTTTAGTGTTAATCCTTAAGTTTTGTTCATAATAATTGGCAACTATTTTTAATTAATTAAAACCATTTACAATTATATTTTTTAGTGTTATAATTAAATTATTGGCATTATTACCAAAATATTACATACTTAGGAGAAATTATGAAAAATATTGGAATTATTTATTTCAATTCAGCTTCAACAACACCGAAAATGCAACAAGCAATAAATACAAGAGTTATTAATTTACACGCATTTGTTGGGGAAGAAGAAATTACAAATAATGATATTTATCATTTATATAAAGTAGCTGAACAAAAAAAACAAATTCCTCGAACAAGTCAGCCTTCAACAGGAGAAATTTATTTAGCAATTACCGAAATGCTTGAACAGTATCAAGAAATTTTGATTATGACTCCAACAACAATGCTTAGTGGAACTCACCAAAATGTTGTTACTACTGTTGAGATGTTAAGTGCTGAGCAACAAGAACGAATTCATATTATTCAAACTCGTTCTTTTGCTCTTAGTGAATTAATTATTACTGACCATGCCTTAACTTTAATTGAACAAGGCAAAGATGTAGAGGCAATAATTCAAGAATTAGAGGCATTAGCTCCACGAATTGAAACTTTTATTTTCCCTGGAGATTTAAACTTTTTACGCAAAAGTGGACGTGTCAATTTAGGTCAATTACTAATTGGTAAAATGGTAAACTTAAAATTAATGATTCGTCATGTTGAGCCTAGTGCTGATGTTTTTCGTAAAGCACGAGGAACAAAATCATTAATGAAAGCACTTGAGGAAGTTATTATAAAAGATGATGTACAAAGAATTTATTTAGGTAACCTTGGAGTCAAACCCGAAATATACGAACAAGTTAAACAATTAATCATTAAACATAATATCGAATTAATCGATACAAAAGAAGCATCGTTTTTAATGGGTTGCCATTTTGGTCCAAACTCATTTGGTTTAGCTATTGTTCATGAAAATACTGTACAATCAAATTAAAAAGTCAAACATTATGTTTGACTTTTCTTTCGAATTTTTGTTAATTCTTTAATTAATTTTTCTTGTTGCTGAATTTTAATTTGGGCTCCTTTATAACCTTGTTCTAAAAAGTAATTCCCATTGTATATTTGTTTTAATTCTAAATACTTTTGATACATTTGCCATTTAGGCTGATAGAAATTTTTCAACAACTTTGTTATTTCTTCGTCTACTATATTTTGGTTATACTCAATCATTCTTGCACTTTGATCAATCATTTTCATTATTAATAATAATCGAAAATCCTCATGATATTTATCATATAAATCTATTAATTTCTTTGTTCTCAATTCATCAATTCGGTGAATTATCATATGGTCATTAATTAAATTCAAAATTAATCTTTTTTGTTTTTTATTAATAATCAAATCAGCTAATATTTCGATTGCTAATTGGTGAGATACCGCCTCATGACCGTAGAAAGTTATTTTATTATCTACTCCTAATTGCTGCGTTTTGATTTTACCAATATCATGAAATAAAATAGCATAACTAAGAGTTTGAAAATCTGTTTCATTTAAATCTTTTTCGTAACTCTTCAATATAAGTAACCCTTGTTTCGTATGCTCCCATACACTTCCTTCAGGATGATGCTTAGCCGATTGCATTGTTGTAGTTAATGCTGATAAATCCCAATATGGTAACATAATTTGTTCAAGAGCGACAAGTCCTTCATGATAATAATTCCCTTGCCAAATTTTCGTAAATTCTTGACACTTACGTGCACTTGATACAAATTTTAATTCATCTAACATTGTTAAACATAAATCAATTGTTTCTGGTGCAATTTTAAAACCTAATTTAAAACTAAAACGAACTGCTCTAAGTATTCGTAAAGCATCTTCATTAAATTTATTACTAGTATGACGCAAAATTTTATTTTCTAAGTCTTCAACTCCTTGGTGCAGATCAATTAATTCATTTGTTTGTAAATCGTACATTAAACTATTAATTGTAAAATCTCGACGAATTGTTGCCATTTCTATACTTAAAAAAGGATCCATATTAATCGTAAAATCTTGATGCTTTTTACCAATTTTATTTTCTAATCGGGGAATTACAAATTCACTATCACTATTAAGTAATTGAAAAACACCAAAGTTACCTTGAACTTTAGCAGCATCACCAAATAGTTTTTCCAATTGCTTAAAAGTTAAATTATAGACTTCAAGATCAAGATCTTTATTGGGGATTCCTAATAACTTATCGCGGACAAAGCCACCGACAATATAAACTTTTCCCCCTGCTTGATTAATCTTCTCAATATATTTATAAGTATTTTCATCAATCTTTATTTCCATTTTACTCCATTTTTCAAATTAAAAGCATACTTTTTAGTATGCTTTATAATCTAATGTTTTATAAATTTTTCTTTTGCTACTTCAATTATTTCAGGATTATTTTGATAAATTAAAACCATTCTTAAAACTATTATTACAATCATGGCAATTCCAATAATTGAACCGAAAATAATTCCACTACTGATAATTAAATAAAGTGCTAAAATTAAGCTTGCAACCATCCAAGTAATCATCTCTTTATTGGCAATTACAACTACTTTAACAACATTATTAAAGTACGCAACAATCCCTGCAAGTACTAATGTAATCATTGCCGGAATCATTCGTGGTAATACTAAAGAACCAAACAATTGAGTTAATGAAGATTGAATAAATTGATTTAATGTTACTTGTAATGATGCATTAGCAATATCAACACCTGATGTAATCGTTTGAATATCACTTACCTTAAGTGTTTCCATTCCTTGATTAAATAACCAATCAATTAATGTGTTAATTTGTAATAAATTAACATAATTAATTCCATTAATCACACTTGTTCCAAATAAGTACAATGTTAAATTAATTGCAATATTAATTGCTACGCTAACAAAGGTAATAATTAATACAACTTTAAACATTTTTGCTAACGATTTTGCTGATAATTCAATTTTACGTTCTTGATACACTGTAATTAAATATTTAATAATTAATACAATTTGTGCAATTATTGTAATCAATAATGTCCAAGTAATTAAACTAAATGTGCTATTGTTAAAAATTAAAAAATTAAAAAGATTAATTGTTAACTGCTTAACTACAAAAATCATTAATACTGATGTAAAGAAACCAGCAACAATTGGTAATCCATATGTTAATTCTTGATTATTTAAAATCTTTTTGTATGTCGAATTAATTATTAATAAAAAGATAAAAATTATTCCCATCATTAAAAAGATTACAATAAATGCGACAATTAAACTGATTGTTTCAATATTATTAAACATAAAGTTTAGTTGTTCTACTAAATCCTTAATATTTAAACTGTTAATTATTTTCTCAATTATCACTTGTTGACTTGCAGTAAATTGTTTGATTTGGTGAAAAATCGATTGTGTCATTACATTAATTGATAATAAAACTGTTGTAACAATCACAAAGAAAATATTAAAAACATTTAAATATTTTGCTGTCTTTATTGATTTCATTTCGACCTCCTTAAATTGATTATAACATCTTTATCCCATTATCTTTGGAATTATTTAATAAATATTTCTCAAAATCAATTATTATAATTTTTTTTTATTTTAATACAACTAAAAATAAAAAATGAACTACTTTTGTAGTCCATTAATCATTAATTTTCCGGTTTCCAATATTGGTCGATTTTTTTTGTTTTAACTGTATCAATTCGATTTAAGAAATATGCACTTGATTGATATTCTTCATTTTCGACATAAACAGCTACATTAAAACGATCATATCTAATTCGTTTATCATCATAACCAAAATCACGTTCTAATGCATCTATTTCTTGTTCAATTGTATCTGTTGGATCTTCATAAGTAATTAATTCTCCATAAACTTTATCATTTCCCATTGTAATTGCCGGACAATTATAATCAATTAAATGATATAAATCTCCACGAATATATCCCCGTTTAATTTCAATAACATTGTCATTAAAATACTTAAAGTTACGTTGATTTTCCATTAAAGTACCATATACAAACATTGATTTAATCGATTTCACCAAATGCTCCTTTAACATCTTCTGTTGTTGTTACACAGGCTTCGATACAAATTTCCAATCCTTTTGTTAATGTTTCTAAACTTAAACTCGCAACATTACCAATTTTACACGCTTGTTCCATCATATATGGAATATGAATAAATCCAGCACGAATTGGTAATTGATTTGTAGTAACATGTTCTAAAACACCATACATCACTTGGTTACAAACAAATGTACCTGCAGTATATGATACAGTGCTTGGAATCCCAGCTTTTTGCATCTCTTCTACCATTTTATTTACTGGCAATGTTGTAAAATATGCAGTTTCACCAGTCTGAGAAATAGCTTGATTAAGTGGTTGATTTCCTTCATTGTCTTTAATTCGGAAATTATTAAAGTTAATTGCTACTTTTTCTGGTGAAATATTAAAACGTCCTCCAGCTTGACCAACATTAATTACAACATCTGGTTGTTCAATTTCGATTTGTTCAATTACTTTTGCTAATCCTTTTTGATCAACTGT
Organism: Mollicutes bacterium SLUWU-24; assembly: GCA_049070185.1. Classification (GTDB taxonomy): domain Bacteria; phylum Bacillota_I; class Bacilli_A; order UBA3375; family UBA3375; genus CAZFWW01. The sequence continues at coordinate 707,237 of JBLYTW010000001.1, forward strand.
TGGAATTTCTAATTTAACTATTTCTGCTCCAGCAATTGTTGCTGGTAATTTTTTAACCGCTTCGTATGCGGGGTTGATTGGTTGATCACCAAAGGGATCAAAACCTGTAATTAATACTTTCATTTTTACCTCCTAGAAAGCTAATGTATACATTAAAATAATGTGTGCTACAAGTAAAATAGCTGCTATTGGTGCTTGATATTTAATAACTCCCCATTTACGATCTTCAAGTTCTAAAATCGATGCTGGTACGATATTAAAGTTAGCTCCCATAGGTGTAACTAATGTTCCACAGAATCCTGCTGTCATTCCAAGTGCTCCAATTACTGCAGGATTTCCACCTGGGATAATTAAGAAAGGAATTGCAATCCCAACTGTAATTACTGAAAAGGCTGCAAAAGCGTTACCCATAATAATTGTAAATACTGCCATTGCAATACAATATACTGCTGTTGCAATCAATAAGTTTCCATCAGGAATAATATATGTTACATTGCTCGCAATATAATCACCTACACCGGCAACTGTAAATAATGTTCCAAGTGCTGCTAATACTTGTGGTAAGATACTCATTGGTCCTACTTGATCAAGTAAATTACGTCCTTCATGTAAAGCATTTTTCGGTTTTTCTTTAGTAATGATAAAGGCAACAATTGTTGCAGTTAAAATTGCTAAACCAAGTCCACCTAAGTCACCAACTTTTAACTTTTCTGGGAAGAAAGATAATTGTTGAATTCCATAAAATGCAAATCCTAAAACCCCAATTAATGCTGCTGGAATGAAAATTTTTGTTCCAATTTCACGACCTTTTTTGATGCTCAATTCTTGATCGTAATGTTCATATTTAGCATAACTAACTTTTTTCATTAATGAGATAACTGACAATAAGATTACTAATAAACCAACAATATTATACGGAATAAATGGTTCTGTACCACCTGTGAAAATTTGTAAATTTGGTAAGATAAATAGTAAACCTAAAATTGACCAAAATAATGCACTAGTAATTCGGTTTTCATTTTCTTCATTTTTTAAAATCCCATAACCATTATAAAGGGAAATTAAACCAATTGTAATATACATTAATTCTAAAAATATTTGTTCCATTATTTTTCCCCTTTTTGATTATTTCTTTTAATAATGTAATCTTGATACATAAAATAGATAATTCCGATTACAATAATAAGTCCAACAACAATCCATGACCATGCCGCTACTGCTGCTGCTGTAATTTCAATTCCTTGGGCTTTTAGCGTCCCAACAATTAATAATACTCCTGAACCAGCAATAAACCCATTTTGACCAAAGAAATTAGCAAAGTTTTCAACTGCCCCTGATAATCCTTTTACACGTTCTTGATCCTTTTTACTTATATTTGGATATTGAGCTTTTGCAGCCCCTTCTGCCATTGGTAAAATTAATGGACGAATAAATATAATGTGACCTTGTAAACGTAGTCCACCTGCTGCAACTAATGTACGTACAACTAAATACATTGATAAAATTTTTCCTTGCGATACTGATTTAAGTTGTGAAATTTTATCAATTGCCACTTGTTTTAAACCATTTTTCTCTAACATTCCTACTACTGGAAGTGATAGAATGAAAATTGTCATATAACGATTATCAACAAATGACTGACCTAAAGTTGTCAAAATATCATTTACTGACATTTGACTAATAATTCCTGTAACAATTCCGGCAAATACTACCGTAAATAATGTGTCAATTTTTAATAAAAAACCAACAATTATAATTACCACACCTGTTAAAATAAAAACATCTGGTAAATTAAAAATTAAATCCATTTTTCTCCTAATATTATTTTTTAAATATAGATTTATTATATATTATTTTTATTATTAATGTAAATATTTTTTACAACTTTACGATTTTTCATTATATTAGCGAAATATTTTTATTTTTCCTATTAAAAAGACCCATAAAATGATGAGTTGTAGAAATTAGTTATCAAAAAATAAATAAAAATAAAATACTACTAATTTAATAGTAGTATTTTTATTCACTAACAACAGTTAATTCACCAGTTGTTGGATCGATTAAACATCCATGAATTTCAATGTTTTCTGGAACCAATTCATGATTCTTAATTTGATTAACTGTATCATTAACTTGAGCTTTTTCATCACTAAAACCTTGTAACCAGTTACTTAAATCAATTTCTTCATTTACTGCATCAAGTACCTCATTACTAATACCAGATGCTAACATATGTTCTTTCATTGATTGATAATTTAAATTATGCATTCCACATGAATAATGACCAATAACAATGATTTCATTGACTCCTAATTCATGAATTGCAATAATCAAACTACGCATTACACTTCCATAAGGACGAGTAATTAATCCTCCGGCATTTTTAATGATTTTAACATCTCCATTATGAAGATTTAATGCTGCTGGTAATAATTGTGTTAAGCGTGTATCCATACATGTTAAAATTGCAATATTTTTGCTTGGAAACTTATCAGTAGCAAAATCAATATATTTTTTTTCTTTTACAAACTGTTCATTAAACTCGAGTATCTCTTTAAACATTATGCTCCATTCTATTACTATGTAATATTATAACAAATAAATGTTTAAAGTACTACATATTAAATTAGAATTTTTCTGCTGCTGCTTTTACTTCGGCCTCTAATTTAGCATAATTTTCATTTAAAACGGCTTCTGGATAAAGATTAGTTCCAGATAAAATTAAGTCTTGATCCATTTCTACACCGAAGAATCCGAAAATTCCGTGAATATAAGAACGACCAAAATTATAACCGATTGTTTCTGGTGTATCATATACTCCACCTGTTGTTGAAATAAATATACCTTTTTTACCAGTTAATAATCCAACAGGTCCTGTTTCTGTATATTTAAACGTTACATTTACATATGAAACATAGTCAATAAATGCATGTAAAATTGCTGGAACATTTAAATTCCACATTGGTGCTGCAATTACATATTTATCATATGAAGCAAAATTCTCGGCAATTGTTTTAATGCGATTATCAGCTCCAGAAAAGATTGTCATTAAATCTTCTCCACGTAAGAAATCCACTTCAAAATCATATAGATTAATTTCATCAATTTGCACATCTGAATGTGTATTTTTATATTCATTAATAAACGTTCTTCCTAATTTCAACGTTCTTGATTGTTCCTCTGGTTTAGCATTAGCATTTATATATAGTATTTTCATTTTTCTCCTTTTTTTTCGAAACCATTTTTTCATATCGCTCCTTTTGTTCGAAACCGAACGATTTTAATTTTAAAAAAATTTTAGCTCTTGCTAAGATTTTCAATTATTTTTTCTATTTTATGATTAAAATCAATTATTTCTGTATCTCCAAAACCTTTTAGAGCTTTTTGTTGAAACTCCATATCGATCTGATTAATCTTATGAACCATTAACATTCCTTTTTCTGTCAATCCAACATAAACATTTCGTTTATCAACTGGACACTCAAATTTTTGAACATAACCTAATTTGACCCATTTATTAATTACATCTGATAATGTCGATTTTGATAATTCTGTTTGTGCTTGTAATTCATTGAATAATAAATTTCCATTTGTTAATGTGTGAAAGATTGGAAAGTATTTCGGATTTATCTCTATTCCTACTTCTTCTAATCGTTTTTTTGCAAATATTTCGGCTTGATTACTTAATTCATGATATTTACCAATTATACAATTCATTACTAACAACTCCTTTGTTCGGTTTCGAATAAATTTTATCATAAAAATTAAACATATGCAAGGATATGTATAAAAAAAACTAATTCATTAAAAAAACTCCCTTTTAAAGGGAGTGTTAAATTATCTGATTACGATGTTAGCTGCTTGAGCTCCTCGATCACCTTGTTTAACTTCAAACGTTACTTCTTCGTTTTCGTTTAGTGATTTGTAACCATCGATTTGAATTTCACTAAAGTGAGCGAAATAATCGTTGTTATCTTCACCAGTAATGAATCCGAATCCTTTTTCAGCATTAAACCATTTTACTGTACCATTCATGTGTTTATCTCCTTTCCTTCTTAAAACTGTGGAAATTTGACATTACACACAAATCTAAAAATTATTTATACTCTATTATAACACGAATTTACTTCTATGTCTAATATTTACTTGTTTTCTACCGGTATTTCTATTAATGCTTTTGTTTCTTGTACTTCTTGATTAATAAAATTAAGAAAAAAACCAACAATAATTATAACCACTATTAATTTAATAATTCCTTTTTTTTTCATTTTTCCTCGCAAATTCTCTCTTTCTTATCATAATTATAACTTATTTTTAGATTGTAATTCAAATAATTATTAGTAAAATAATTATTATCACTAAAATAAGGGGAACGAAAATTATTATTTGTCGAAATTTACTAACAGAATATACATTAATCTGCTTAAAATCAATTTTTGAAATTTGTTGTTTTAATTCTAATTCATTTGTTAAAATTGTTCGGTGATACGGTGCATCACTTAAAAAATGTTGAGCATAAGGAAAACAAGCAATTTTAATTGGTTCTTCACTAATCATGTCACGGTACCAACTGTTTTCAATTATATTAATTGTATCAAGCGCTATTTCGTTTGCCATTTGCATTTCTTCGGGAACAAACTGTAAAGCAAACACTTGGATATCATCTGCTAAGTTTTTCCCATATGCAACTGATAGATTCCCTTCAATCCATAACTTTTGGTTTAACTTTTGTGATTTTCCCTTTAATAAATCACTGGTAAACCTTAAATTTCTGTTTTCATGCCCCATTTCAACTTGTAATTTCCCTTCATATGTTGTTGTAACATAACCATTTGGACAATTTGCTCCGACTAGACCATTTTTCGGATCGTAACTAATCGTATTTGTATCATAATCGATTATAACCCAACTTGTAAGTCCGGTTCTTTCATCTTCACAAATGACATAAGCTTCAACTCTTGCCCCCATAAACCCACTAGTTCGGGCATTGAAAACTCCTAAAATAAAATAATATTGTTCTTCATCTTGTTCAAACATTTTGGTTTTAATCAGTTTAAATCCATCCGGAATTAATTGCTTAAAATAATCTAAATCAATTATTTGATAACCTATATAAAAACCATATGGATCAACAACAAAACTCATTAACGGATTTTCGGCACTTGACTTTTCAATCATTTTACGTTGTAATTTAACCGGTATGTTATTATTAAATCCTTGCATAAAATGAAGCGTTCCTACCGTAATTGGATCAACTAGTTTTTCCACACCAGCAATAAATTTATTTACTTTCATCTTTCTCCTTACAAAACAAAATAACACTCCTATGTCGGAATGTTATCTCTCTTTAAATTAGTTAATTGTTAATAAGCAATTTCAGTGTTTAAATTACGTGGTTTTCGTTGAACAATGTATCTAACAACATTGGCAATAATATAAGTTATCAATAATTTAATTAATGTTGTTATAATTAATGCTAATACATTAGCTTGTAAATTTAATTGCCCTAATGTAAACGACATCAAGAAAATTAAACTAAAATACACAACATAAGCTAATAATTGCATTAAATTTGGTCGATTAATTGTCGGATTTAATTTTTCCAAATAATTTGGAAATACTTGCGTAACTTTATTAATTTGACGACTTATTTGTAATGCCAACATAATTCGAACAAATACACCTAACATATTACTAATTGTTTCTAATCCAGTAATTTTTTGGATAATTAATACAATAATTGGCATAACTATTAAACACAAAATCAGATACAAAATTGCAAATCCAAATATTTTAACGCTCTTCATAATACTCCTCTACTCTGATTATAACATATAATTATTTTTTATATATTAACATACTTAAAACATTTTATTATATTCCCACTAAAAATTATTACTTCCTGCATTTTAATTTTATATTCATGTAAATCATTATAATTTATCATATATTTTTTTAACAATGTATAGACACAGAATCACCCATATTAAACTTAAAAAAAGTGATGAATTTTCATCCCATACTCCAAGAATAAGTGATGTGGGAGACATTAGAAAACCGAACATATATATTTTATATTTTTTTTTATTTTCTCGATTTCTAAATACCAATTTTGCTATTAAAACACAGATTAGTAACGAAACAATCGCTGCGATTGAAACATTTTTCATTATCCATATCAACACTGGAACGATTAGGAAGCCACTCGTTACAAATCCAAATGTAAAAATTAGAGTATTTCTCGATCTTATTATTCTTCGTTTATTAAATTCTTCTATTTTTCTATTTCTTTCTTCCTTTTTAGTTAATTTGCTCACAGAAACCATCCCCCTCTAATATGTTCAATATTTTTTCATTAAAACTCTTTAATTTCAATCTATTTATGTATGTTAATTACAAGCAATGAAAATCATTATAATTTATCATATATTTTTTTAACAATGTATAGACATAGAATCGCCCATATTAAATATAAAAAAAGTGATGAATTTTCATCCCATTGACCTAGTAGAAGTAATGTGGGAGACATTAGAAAACCAAACATATATATTTTATATTTTTTTTTATTTTCTCGATTTCTAAATACCAATTTTGCTATTAAAACACAGATCAGTAACGAAACAATCGCTGCGATTGAAACATTTTTCATTATCCATATTAACACTGAAAGGATTAGGAAGCTACTCGTTACAAATCCAGATGCAAAAAATAGAGTATTTCTCGATCTTATTATTCTTCGTTTATTAAATTCTTCTATTTTTCTATTTCTTTCTTCCTTTTTAGTTAATTTGCTCACAGAAATCCCCATTTTTTTTCATTAAAATCCTTTAATTTCAAGCTATTTATGTATGTTAATTCTAAGCAATGAAAATCATTATAATTTATCATATATTTTTTTAACAATGTAGAAACTCGCTACAGTCCATATTAGAGAAAGAACCCTCGATGAATTTTCGTCCTGTACCCCAAGAATAAGTAATGTTGGAGATAAAAGAAAACCAAACATATATATTTTATATTTTTTTTTATTTTCTCGATTTCTAAATACCAATTTTGCTATTAAAACACAGATCAGTAACGAAACAATCGCTGCGATTGAAACATTTTTCATTATCCATACCAACACTGAAAGGATTAGGAAGTAACTCGTTACAGCTCCCAATGTAAAAATTAGAGTATTTCTCGATCTTATTATTATTCGTTTATTAAATTCTTCTGTTTTTCTATTTCTTTCTTCCTTTTTAGTTAATTTGCTCACAGAAACACCCCTTTTTTCATTAAGATCCTTTAATTTTAACCTATTTATGTATGTTAATTCTAATCAATGAAAATCATTATAATTTATCATATATTTTTTTAACAATGTATAGACATAGAATCGCCCATATTAAATGTAAAAAAAGTGATGAATTTTCATCCCATACTCCAAGGATAAGTAATGTGGGAGACATTAGAAAACCAAACATATATATTTTATATTTTTTTTTATTTTCTCGATTTCTAAATACCAATTTTGCTATTAAAACACAGATTAGTAATGAAACAATCGCTGCAATTGAAACATTTTTCATTATCCATATCAACACTGGAACGATTAGGAAGCCACTCGTTACAAATCCAAATGTAAAAATTAGAGTATTTCTCGATCTTATTATTATTCGTTTATTAAATTCTTCTATTTTTCTATTTCTTTCTTCCTTTTTAGTTAATTTGCTCACAGAAACCATCCCCCTCTAATATGTTCAATATTTTTTCATTAAATTCATTTAGTTTTGACATATCATAATTTTTCATATATTCATCTTTTAATTTACTATATTTTTCCAAATCATTAAAGTATTCTTGTGCCGATTCTTCAAAATCTAATTTTAAGTTATTGTAAATATCATTTATTGTGCTTTGAAAAGCTGCTTTGGAATTTCTATAAAATTTTTCAAATAATTCTTCTCCTTTAACACTTCCATATGCTCCAGCGGCATATGCCCCGGGAACTGTACCACCAGGTCCCGCTACTGCTGTACCTACCAATCCACCTCCAGCTGTTCCGGCATAATTGCCTATAACACTACCTATGTCTCCTACAAATTGTTCTCCTTGAAAATTTTCAAAATGTATAAAAAGATAAACTATATCAATAATTCCAAACGGTCCTACTCCTTTTAAAATTTTTTCTAATGCTATACTTCCGTCACTTAAAACTATTTTTTCTACTAATTCTTCATATGTTTTATCAGTTCCATCAATCAAAGATCCAACTATTTTATAATAACTATCATTATTTATCAAATTATCTCTTAATGCTTTTAAATATTCTTTTGTTTCTGGTGATAGTTCCATATTTACATTAATACTTTCTTGATTTTTAAAAATTTCACTTAATCCAATTAATGTTAATTTTTGATTCGGTTTAAGTAAATTACTTGTCATAAATATTGAGTTCTTTATTGTTTCTTTAATATTTTCTATTTTATTTTGTAATTCTAGACTATTAAAATTAGATTTATGAATTTCAAAGATATCTTGATATCCACTTATTCTCTCTATGTAATCCTCTAATTCTTCAAACTCATCAGTAAATGATAAATCTTCAATTAGATCTTCCATTACATTATTCATTATTCGCTGATTATTTCTGAATTGCTCCTCATACATTTTTTGTTCTTGTTCATTTTGGTAATGTACTACAGCATCAATAAATGAATTATTTAATTCATTTTCTGTTTTTCTTTCCCAATTTGAAAAATGTGCAGTTGGTTTTACATTTTTTAAACTTAAAGTATTATTTATATTTTCTATTAATTCCATAATGTTTTTCTTTACAACCGGAACATCAATTTCAACAGCACAAATTACACTATTTGGTTCTAATTCTGCTTCTGCTTCTTCAATAAAAGCTTCTAAATATTCACGAAACAACTCAATTTCTGATAAGTATACTGCTAATTCTTTATCTACCACTTCTAACTTTAATATATGAGCTTCATATACTTTAGCATCTTGATTTGATAACACATCGATTAACTGTTGATGTACTTTAAGATTATTTTCAATTTCATCAATTGCTTTCTCAATATTTCTTAAAATTATTTCATAATCATCTTGAGTATATATTATCTTTCCCATTACAGGCTCCTTTTTGTCTCATTATCTAATTCTACAAATGCATTTGTTGTTTCCTTAATTGCTTGCTCAATTTCTTGAATAACTTCTAAGTACTCATTTTCAATGAATTCATTCATTAATTCAATTTCTTCGATTATAACCTTTTCAATTCCTACTATATTATCTTCTTTAACAATGTCTTCAACTTCATTTAATAAAGCTGTTATCTCTTCAACACTTTCAATCAATGTATTAATATTTGCATTAGTTACATTAAGTATTTCTTCTGTATTTATATTAATTCCCATCTTAACCTACTATCCTTGCCTTTGCAATTATTAAATTATTTTTTGTTGTTTTTAGTTGATTTTTGATATTTTCCAATGTTTCCTCAATCAATTCCTCTGTTTTTGTATTATCAATACTATCCTCTAATCTTTTTAATTTTTCATTAACATCATCTAATACATCATCAATTAAATCAATCTTTAACTGCAATTCCTTTCTAAACTCTTGACCATATCCACCTGCTTGTGGTTTCCATTTTTTTAATTCACTTCCCATTTTTCCTCCTATTATTTATACAATTAAATTAATAGCACAATAAAATAATTAATAATTCATTATTTTAATTTATCACTAACAACATTTGATTAAAGTATAACATTTTAACTATATGATTTTAAATAAAATTTCAATATTATATTAATTATCCTTTTGTTTTTAATTAAATATGTGGTATTTAAAAAAATAAGTTCTGAATTAACAGAACCCATTTTTTATTTTAGATTTTCTTATTTACTCAAATCTTCACCATTACTGGCAATTACTTGTTGGTACCAATAATATGATTTTTTATTAATTCGTTTATTAGTTCCACATCCAACGTTATCACGATCAACATAAATAAATCCGTAACGTTTCTTCATCTCTCCGGTGCTTGCACTAACTAAATCAATACAACCCCATGGCGTATAACCAATCATCTCCACATCATCTTCTTCAATTGCCAATTTCATTTGTTCTATGTGAGCTTTTAAATAATCAATTCGATAATCATCAATTATTTCTCCTTGTTCATTAATCTCATCAACTGCACCTAGTCCATTTTCCACGACAAATAATGGTAGTTGATAACGATCATATAAACGATTAATTGTTATGCGAAAACCAACTGGATCAATTTGCCAACCCCATTCGCTTGTCGTTAAATATTCATTTCTAAGACTTCCTAATAAATTTCCAGTTATTTTCTCTCCCTTTGTTGCTGAACCACTTGTAACATGACTTGAATAATAACTAAATGCGACAAAATCAGCCGTTCCCGCTTTTAATATCTCTAAATCTGATTCAGTTATTTCTAATTGTGCCAATTGCTTTTGAAAATAATACGGATATTCACCTTTTGCTTGAACATCAATAAACAAGTAATTTTGTTTATTAATTTTATCTGCCTTTAAGACATCTTCCGGATTAGCTGAATATGGATAAGTTTCACCACCAGCAATCATACAACCCATTTGCATTTGTGGATTGATCGATTTTGCCAACTTAACAACTTTGGCACTAGCAACTAATTGATGATGAATTGCCTGATATTTTAATAATTCCGGATTATTACTTTTTGCAACATCCATACAAGCTGTAATTGTCGGACGGTGTAAAATCATGTTTATTTCGTTAAACGTAATCCAATATTTAACTAAATGTTGATAGCGTTCCATAACTGTCTTTGCATAATTAACATAATAATCAATCGTTTGGCGACTTGCCCAACCATTACAATGTTCTAGCAATGCAAGGGGTGTATCAAAGTGATTAATTGTAACTAAGAGTTCCATTCCCAAATCACGAGCTTTTTGGAACATTTTATCATAGAATTCCAGTCCTGTTGGATTTGGTTCTTGATCATATCCGTTAGGGAAAATACGCGGCCACGAAATTGATGTTCGAAATACTTTAAAGCCCATTTTTGCTAAGCGTTCTAAATCGGCTTCATAATTATCATAGAAATTAATTGATTGATGTGATGGGTAAAAATCATATGTTGTTTCCATTGCTTTAAGTAAATCATTTCCCGCTTCATTTCTTCCTTCACTAACTGAAGGTAACACATCGACAATACTTAATCCTTTTCCATCACGTAAATATGCTCCTTCACATTGGTTGGCAGCAACTGCACCACCCCATAAAAAATCTTTATTCATCTTTAACTCCTTTATTTACGCTAATTTTAATAATTCATCCATTTTACCAATATTATCTCCTGGTTCACTTCCTAAGATAAATTTTTGATTATTACTGTCTAAAACAATTATAATTACTGTTGGATCATACCCTTTTTCAACGATTGCTTGATAATCAATTGTGGCAATTTTCTCATCCATTTTCACTTGTTGTCCCTTTTCAACAAATACTTCGAATCCAAATCCTTCTAACTCAACTGTATCAATTCCCATATGGATTAATACTTCAACACCATCAGTACTTCTAATTCCAATTGCGTGTTTTGTTGGATATACAGCACCAATTTCTCCATCAAAAGGAGCATAAATTTCTTTATGGTGAGGATAAATCGCTGTTGTTTGTCCCATTGTTTGTGAACTAAATACTTTATCATCAATATCTTCAAGTGGAACAATTGTTCCTACAACTGGTGTAACAAGTCCAATTGGATGTTGATTATCAACATCAGTTGTATCATTAAACATAAAGTATGCTGCTGTAAATGATAATACTGTATTTAAAATAATTGCAATTATAACAATAATAAAATCTGTTTGTCCTGAAAGGGAAGAAATATTTGGATCTAGATAATTAGGAATAGCAAAAACACCAAGTCCTCCCATATTATAACTACCAACGTCTAACATTGCTAAAAATCCACCAGATATTGCACTTGTAACACATGTCATTGCAAATAATTTTTTACGTTTTAAAGTAACCCCATATAATGCTGGTTCAGTAATTCCGAAGATTGCAGTAATAAATGCTGGTACTGCTAATTTTTTTAATTTTTCTTGACGTGTTTTAACAATTATTGCTCCAAGTACACCCACTTGTGAGAATGACACAACCGCTACTGATGCCATAATTTGAATTTTATCAATATTTCCAGCTGCATATTCTCCAAATTCCATGTATCCTAACGGAACAATTGCCCAGTGTAAACCAAACATTACTAACAACTGCCAAGTTCCTGCTAATAATGCTCCATATAATGCAGGTGAAAATGCTAATAATGATTTAAATGCAATTGCTATTAATGATGTTAGTACTGTTAAAATTGGTCCAACTACTAATAGTCCAATAATTGCTGTAATTAATACTACTGTTAATGGAATCATAAATAGTGCTATTGAATCAGGTGAATATTTTTTAGTAAATTTTTCAATTTTACTACCGACATAAGTAATTGCAATTATAGGAATTACTGAAGAAGCATATCCAGACATTGGTAAAATTAATGGAATTCCAAAAATTGAACTTTGAACATTAAGTTGATATGATGTTCCAGCAAAAAATGTTGATATTGGTTCTGCTCCAGCTAAACCAGCAAAAAATGGATAAACCAACACAGCACCTAATGTTGCTCCAATCATTGGTGTTCCACCAAATTTCTTCATTGCATAAAATCCTAAGAATACTGGTAAAAAGTAAAAGAAGGTATCACCAATTGATTCTAAGACTTTATAAGTATTACTATCCATTGTATATAAACCTAAAACACTAAATAAAACATTAAATCCTTTAATCATCCCTGAAGCTGCTAAAATTCCTAATATTGGCGTAAATATACCTGAAATCAAATCAATAAATTTATTAAATAATCCAATGTTTTCTTCTTCCTCTTGATTTTCACTATTTCCACTTTTAATATTTACTTCACTTACTACTTCATCATAAATTTTATCAACAAAACCAGGTCCAAGAACAATCTGATATTGTCCTCCTTTTTTAATCAAACCTTGTGTTTCATCAATTGCTTCTACGGCTTTATCATCGGCTTTTGATTCATCATATAATTTTAAGCGTAATCGTGTAACACAATGTGCTACTGATTTAATATTTTCTTTCCCTCCAACTAATTCAATATATTTTTGGGCTAATTGTTTATTGTCCATTATTACTCCCTATTATTTGTTTTATTATTTAATTATATTATGTGGTTTTCCTCCACCAGAATCTATTTCAAATATATTCAATTACCATTACAATTAAAAAAACCAGACTAGAACTATGTCTTGTTCTAATCTGGTTATGCCTAATTTAATAGTAACACCCTATATATAAATGATAACATTTACATCAAGAAAAGTCAAGGATTTTATTCTTTAAACATCCACTCTAACATTTCTTGATTATGATATGCGGGAATCCACGAAAAATGAGCTATCGGATAGAAATATTCATCCTCATCATAAATTGTTACTTTCGGGTTTCCACCTAATTCTGTTAGCTTATCAGTTACATTTGTTGCTTGTTCGACCGGAATTACCGGATCACTTGCTGCGTGAAATTCCCAAATTGGTTTATCAACTAATTTTGCTAAATTAGGATTATTAGGATCACCTCCACCTGCTACAGGAACCATTTTGGCAAATAAATCAGGATACTCTAAATTTAATGCCCACGTTCCAAATGCACCTTGAGAAACTCCAGTTGAATAGATTCTATTTTCATCAATACGATATTCACTAATAACTTGATCTAAAATTTCTTTTGCTACCTTAGTATCATCACTAAGTGTGTATACATTGTCTAAATTAATTCCATTAGCATCACGAGTTAAGCCAAATCCTGTTGTTTCATCACCATTACGGGCTTGTGGAACTAAAACAAATGATTCGTTTTTGCTCTGAACTTCATCTGTTGCCCATACTGTTCCACCAATGTTATTCGCTAATGGTAATTCATTATCATCCCCACGTTCTCCTGAACCATGTAAAAAGAAAACAAGCGGATATTCTTGATCTGAATTTTGCTCATAACTCTCAGGAACATATAAACGATATGGCATTTCAATTCCTAAATCCTCACTTTTATATGATAACTTTAAAAACTTTTCACGAATTTGACTATAGTCGTCACGATTGATTGTAATATTGTAATCAGCTTTACCAGTTTCTGTTTCTACACTAACTACAACATTATTTTCTCCTTCATTAAGTTCAAGCGGAGTACTATCTGCACTTAAACTTGGATTATCTTTTGACATATCAACTTTTTCTTTGCCATTAATTAAAATTTTATCATTTTGATTATTCGCTTTAGTTATTAATTCAACATTAGCTATATCATTAGGAACATCTAAGGTATAGTCATATGTTGTTGGTGAAAATTCAGGTTCTAAAGCTGCATCAACTCCTGTTGTAAGTGGAATTTCAATATCAGCAATTGTTGTCTGTGTTTGAGTTGTACATCCAGTTAAACCAAGAATTATAAATCCAATTCCAAATATCAATTTCTTCATCTTTGCTCCAATCTTATTTGCTTAAATCTTCGCCATTACTGGCAATTACTTGTTGATACCAATAATATGATTTTTTATTAATTCGTTTGTTTGTTCCACACCCAGCATTATCACGATCAACATAAATAAATCCGTAACGTTTCTTCATCTCTCCGGTACTTGCACTAACTAAATCAATACAACCCCATGGCGTATAACCAATCATTTCCACATCATCTTCTTCAATTGCCAATTTCATTTGTTCTATGTGAGCTTTTAAATAATCAATTCGATAATCATCAATTATTTCTCCTTGTTCATTAATCTCATCAACTGCACCAAGACCGTTTTCCACGACAAATAATGGTAGTTGATAACGATCATATAAGCGATTAATTG
>JBLYTW010000002.1:0-262124 GCA_049070185.1 Mollicutes bacterium SLUWU-24
TAAATGCGACAAAATCTACTGTTCCATTTTTTAAGATTTCTAAATCTGATTCTGCTATTTCTAGTTGAGCTAATTGTTTTTGAAAATAATACGGATATTCCCCTTTTGCTTGAACATCAATAAACAAATAATTTTGCTTATTAATTTTATCTGCCTTTAAGACATCTTCCGGATTAGGCGTATATGGATAAGTTTCGCCACCAGCAATCATACAACCAATTTGGATTTGTGGATTGATCGCTTTTGCCAATTTAACAACTTTGGCACTAGCAACTAATTGGTGATGAATTGCTTGATATATCAATAATTCAGGATTATCACTAAGTTTTGGATCCATACAACCACCTAAACTTGGTAAATGCAACATCATATTTATTTCATTAAACGTAATCCAATATTTAACTAAATGTTGATAGCGTTCAATTATTGTTGTTGCATAACGAACATAATCATCGATTGTTTGGCGACTAGCCCAACCATTACAGTGTTCAAATAAAGCAAGTGGGGTATCAAAATGATTAATTGTAACTAACAGTTCCATTCCCAAATCATGGGCTTTTTGAAACATCTTATCATAGAATTCTAGACCAGCTGGATTTGGTTCTTGATCATAACCGTTAGGGAAAATGCGCGGCCACGAAATTGATGTTCGAAATACTTTAAAGCCCATTTTTGCTAAGCGTTCTAAATCGACTTCATAATTATCGTAGAAATTAATTGATTGATGTGATGGGTAAAAATCATATGTTGTTTGTGTTGCTGTTTGTAAACTTCTAAGTGCATCCATTCGTCCTTCATTAACTGTAGGCAAGACATCAACAATACTTAATCCTTTTCCATCTCGTAAATATGCACCTTCACATTGGTTGGCAGCAACTGCACCACCCCATAAAAAATCTTTATTCATCTTTAACTCCTTTTAAATTTAAACGGATAAACTGTTCTTGGGGAACACTCAGTTCTTCCATAATTTCAATTAATTCTTTTTGCATTTTTCGGATTATCTTTAGATCATTTATTGGATTTTCTTGTTTTTCATCATTATTTTCATATAAATAACTGCTCTTTTCATTTGCAGAAATTTCCTTAATTATTGGCATTTTAAATACCGGATAATTTGTATGTTGGAGAAATCTTCCCATCGTAATTAATTCAGGATCGATTTTTAAGAAATCATGCTCTAAATTTAAATATCCGCGCATCGACACAGGCATTGCTGTATATAAATTTAATGGTGCATTATCAATATTTGGGGCTTGATAATAAGTATACTTTTCATTTTTAAACATTACTGATTGTCCATGATAGCCACTAACTATTGCTTTACGCCACTCAACTTTTGTTCCATTAATTAATGGTAATAAACTTTTACCATGTAAATTATTCGGAATTGCTATGTCATAATCATTTAATATTGTTGGCATTAAATCAATGTTTTGTGTAAACTGATTAATAATCTTTTGGGCTTTTTGCATTGGTCGCTTAATTAATAAAGGAATTTCACTTATTTCATTATATAAATGATTAACCCCTTTACCAATTACTCCATGATTACCCAAATGAAATCCATGATCTGAAGTGAAGATAATATTACATTCCTCATAGATACCATTCATTTTTAGTGTATTAATTAATTTACCAACCGCATAATCAGCAAAACTTAAATTTGCTTGATATCTTTTTCTTATATGTTCTAATTGTTCCTTATTATCGGTTAATTGACCATATTTTGGTGATATATAATGTTCATTAATTTCATTTAATTCATACATATCTAAATATTCTTGAGGAGCGAAAAATGGTTCATGAGGATCAAAACCTTCAACTTGTAAGAAAAACGATTGGTCATTATCATGATTTTCAATATATTCAATTGCACCATTAAAAGTTTTCATTGTTGGATAATCTTCAACTGTTTTGAAGGTTGAAGCATTATAAAGAAATTGTTGATTATATCGTCCGTGAGTTGCAAATGGTTTTTGAAAATCATCAACATAATTAATCCATTTGTCACTTTCTTGACCGCGATATAAGTTCCAAGAGCCATAACTTTGAATATATCCCTCACCACCATAATTAAAATAATGGTGATGATCTGTTTCAATATGAGTTGGTATTTTATTTTGTTGCAACATTGTTGTTAACAAGCAATCAAAAGGTTCAATCCCTCCCCAAAATCGCTCGAAAAAATCTAATCTTCCAGTTAATAAATCACGACGAGCTGGCATACATGGTAATGAACCCGTACAATGATTATTAAAAATTATTGATTCGGTAGCTAAATCATCTATATTCGGTGTTTTTGTATTTGAATAAGGATTATAACAACGTAATTCTTCTTTGCGAACAGTATCTAATAATATTAATATTGTTTTCATTTTTTTCCTTATCTTATTTTTGTTTTGGACGATAAATAATCATACAAATAATCGTACCTAATATCGCTGTTCCAATCCATATTAATGCATAAGTAACCATACTTGAAACAGAGTCAAAACTAACAGCTCCAATTAAACCTGATATTGCATAATTCATTGTAATCCCTGATAAACCAACTATTAGTCCACCAATTCCGGCAGCGATACAAGCCGCAATTAATGGTTTTACACGAGGTAAATTGATTCCATACATTAGAGGTTCAATTACGCCAAGTAATGCACTTGGGGCTCCAGCTGTAAATACTTCTTTAATTTTATAATCATTTTTTTCTTTTATATAAACAGCATATGCTGTACCTAATTGGGCTGCTCCACCTAAAAATGCACTTGCGATTAATGGCATATGTCCTGTTTCCATATAAATTGGCATTAATACTGCTATTACCGAAATATGTAAACCACTTAATACTAAAATTGGATAAATAGCACCCAAAATCATACTAGCAATTACAAATATCAATTTATTACCTGTTACTACAAAAGTAAAAAAGTTCATTAATAATTTCATTAATAATCCACTAATTGGAATAATAATTATAAATAACAATATAAGGGTAATTATTGTTGTAACTAAGGGAACAATTAATAGTTGTAATGTTGTTGGAATTATTTTTTTAATCTTATTCCCTACAACGGCAACTACATATCCCATAATCATTACCGAAAAAATTCCACCAATTCCCGGCATTAATTGTTGCGACCCAATACTTACTTGGCTAATTGAGGGTGAAACCATAAATATTGCAATTAACATTGAAATATAAACATTTCCTTTAAAGTATTTGGTAGTATTAACAGCAAATATTACTCCTAAGGAACTAATTGCAACACCGGCAAAAATGCTAAAGGCATTCAAAATTTGATTACCTTCGATATCAACACCAAATAAACGAATAATATTCAAAATTGCATTGATTAAAGCTGCCGAAATAATTGCACTGATTGCCGGCATCATTACCGCTTGCATAAAAGCGACTGCCTTTTGGGATTTTGTTTTATTATTAGCTTCTTCATTTGCTAAATCTTCACTTGAATTATTACCGATTAATTCATCAAAATATTTTCGAACATGATCAACTTTTCCCGGTCCAATAACAACTTGACAAACGCCTTGTACTTTTTGAACTTGAATTACAAAATCAAGCTTTTCTAATTCTGAATATTTAATTAAACTATCATCTTTTGGGGTTATACGTAATCGTGTCATACAATTTACACATGAACTTACATTTTCTGAGCCTCCGACTAAATCTAAAATGATTTGAGCCCATTCTTGATAATTATCTTTTTTCATTTTTTAACATCCTTTTTTTATTTTATACTTAAAGTATAAGTCAAAAAAATGTAAAAGTATTCACGGATGAGTGTAATCATTTTACAAGTGCTTTAATTTTTATCGCTAATAAATCAGTAATTGTATTTAAACTAACTCGTGCTGTTACAGACATATCACGAAAAAAACTTTCAGAAGCTTTAACTATTATTTGCTTATCGACAGGAAATAATGTTTGATTTGCTGTAATCAAAATCACCGAAGTTGCTTTTGTTTGCATTCGCTTTAACAATTCAATTTGTTCTTGATTTGGTCCGGAATAACTAATATAAATATAGATTGTATCTTGTTGCTCTACTAATTGTTCTTGGAAAAATCGTAAATGTTCATCAGTTTCATAATAAGCATTTAATCCCAATTTAAATAATTTTAATCGTAAATCGTTAGCAACAATACCACTTCCGCCAATTCCTGAAATAAAAATCCGCTCAGCATTAACAATTTTCTGAGCAACAATGTCTAAATCTTCAACGCATAAAAAATCAACTGTACCAATAATTGCATTTAATACATCATTTGCATATTCATTTAATAAATAATTATCATAATTTTTTCGTTCTTGTTCTTGATTTTTACTTGATATTAAACTGCTTTTAAAACTATTAAAGTTTTTAAAACCCAATTTTTTAACAAATTTAGTAATTGACGAATTAGAAATGTAACATTCAGTTGCAATTTCTGAAGCTTGTAAATCCCAATAATTTTTTGGATAATTAATTATATAATTAATAATTTTTTGTTCAATATCACTTCCATTATTAGCTATTTTATTTAAATGCTGAATTATATTTTCGTTTTCCATTTTACTCCTTTATTAAAATTTCTAAAAAAAAACCTTTTTAAATTAAAGGTTTTATTTTACATCTTCTTTTGTTAATGCTTTTAAGATTAAATACATATCTTGCTTTGACAATTTAATTGCTAAAGCCTTTTGGGCAGCAATAATTCGCTCAATTTGTTGTGTACCAACAATTATATCAGGATTCAAGCCCTGATTATTTAAATAAGCTATTACAATATCTGAACGTTGACACTGATATTTTTGTGCCATTTTTTCAACAACTCTACTAATCTCATTATCTTTAAATAATTCTCCACCGGCAAACGGCGACCAAATCATTGGACGAACTTCTATTCCTTTTAAATAAAAAATATTATCATTAACAAAATGTTCAAGTGTATAAGGGTTAATTTCAATTTGGTTTGTAACTAATTCAATATTGCGTTTTGCTAAATATTGTTGTAAACTTGAAAATTGCGTTGGAGTAAAATTTGAAACACCAAATTGTTTTACTAATTTTCGTTCCAATAATTCTTTAAACGCACGATAAATTTGATCAAAATCACAAAAAATATCAGGTCGATGAATTAATAAAGTATCAACTTGTTCAACATTTAATGCTTTTAAACTACTTTCCACTTGCCCAATTATATACTCCTTGTCACTATTATAGTATGGTACTTCACTTTTCTCACGTGCTACAACTCCACATTTGGTTATAATTCGAAATTTTGCTTTTAGTTCTGGTGCTAATTCAAATGCCGCTGCTAAAACTCGATGAGCATCATCATAGCCATTTTCCCCGTATATATCCGCTGTATCAATTATATTGATACCATTTTTTAATAATTCTTTTAATATTTGCACTTGTTGTTCAGGACTATTACGCTTTTCATCTACTCGCCACATTCCGTACACTATCTTACCAGCCATTTTCTCTCCTTTTAAATCTATTCTTACTTTATTATAACATTTTTATCCCCTTTGTAATTAATTACATTTTTTTATCAACTATTTCAAAATATTTTTATTAATTTAACTAGATGATAATATTGTAGACTCCTTAATTTATGCTACAATATAAATAAAGAATTAATGTTTTCTTTTACTATGTGGTTATTTTAATAAGGAGTTATTTTGTTTAAAAAATTATCAGAATTATCATCTTACAATATTTTATTTTCATTAATTTTCTTAATGATTTTAATTATTCTAATCTCGCTCTGGGGAGATAGTTGTAATTGGTTTACTTATGTTCAAACCTCAGAAATCCATACTTGTACTTTTAAGCATATAAATATTTGGGAACAAATTTCATTTATTCGAACAATTATGACAATGTTCTCATTTATTATTGCATTTATTTTTGGTCTAATTAATTTATATAAGATTCAAGAAAATGATTATGAACGAACAAAAGCTAAATTAACTATTAGATTTAAACGTGATAATGATCATTATTACATTGAATTGACTAATTTAGGAGAAACTGCAGCAACTGTTATTGATGTTATTTGGGATTATGATTTAACATTAAATGATGTTACTCCGCCAGAACAAGTTATTGAAAAACATAACAAAAATCTTTTCAGTGAGAAAATTGGTAAGCCAATTTATCCAATGGAAGAAATTGATTATGAAGTACATAAAGGATATCCTATTTATGATAAGCTTGCGCATAATCCAGAATTTAATTTAAAGATAATTTGGCAAGATTATAAAGAAAAAGTCCATACTTTTCATTATCATTTTGATTTTTCCAATGATCTTTATTTTATCGATGAACAATAATTGCAACAATAAGTAGTACTACAATACTTCCTTATTCATTAATTTTAACCGTTGATTTAACACATTTAATTTCATTTCACCTTAAAAAATCTCCTTAAACTTAAGGAGATTTATTTATTTTTAATTTCTTAATAATTATTTTAACCAATGTTGTACTTTATGAATTAATCTTATCAATAATAAACAAATAAAAACACCCAATGGGTGTTTTCTTATTAAATTTATAATGTTTTTAACAATCGAATAATATTTCATTATATTTTTATAGACACAATCATAAGGTTAAATCCCTTTATAAATATTACACATCAATGTATTGAACTTATGAATGAATTTTCCAAATAACATCTTTATTATTTTCTGTTTTTTGTTAGTATTTGTACTTTCAATACTTCTAATTTTTCTTTTATGTCTGCTGATACTTTATAATCTATCATCCCAATTATTGGTTCCATACTCATATAGATTTCTTCTTCATTTGTACTATTCAATAATTTTTGTACAAAATCTTCATCAATATAATTTGTATTTGGATAAAATAATTCAAACTCATCCATTAAATTATTATCTAATATATAATTGATATCTTCAAACATCATTACAAACGAATCTACATCTTGGTAACCCATGAATTGCCACTCTGAACAATCAAGTAATAAATTATCATTACTATTAAAATGAGATAAATATTCATTTAAATATTCAATAAAAAACTTTGCATTTTCTGGATATTCGAAATATTTGATTATTTCATTTGAAATACTTTTAAAATTTTTTTTAATTTCAGATATTGTATTTGAATAAATGAATAAATCTTCTTCCTTATTAACTTGCTGTTCTGATTGATTAAATAAAAATACCCAAAACAATGGTATATAATTCTTTACTTCATTAACTAACTCTAATTCTGTTGTATCTTCAGCTTTTTCAATTGACAATTTTGTATAAAAAACCATTATTGCTCCTTTTTTATCAATAATTTATTATATAATTGCATTTATTACAATTTTTTTAATTATCTTAAATATATTTCTATTCTATAACAAACTCCATATATTGTCCTTCTACCTTATTATATACTCGTTTACCTACAATATCTTTAATTTTTTTTATATCTTCAATATCATCTCCTACAATATTAAAACTGAATTTATTGTCATCAGTTAATTCAGAATATGATGAATGACAATAAAAATTATCCAATAAATCTTCTAATGGATACTGAGTATTTTCACAACCATCCACATTTTCTAGTTCTGCTAATAAACTTATTTCAAAGTAATCTTTATCATTTCCATTTAAATTTTGAAATATACCATCTTCTATTTTTTTAAAATTCTCTGTATCGTTATATTTCTCTAATTCAAGTATTTTTATAATTTTCATTTTTACCTCTTCTTCTTATGCCTAATTTCTTTTCTAATACTTATATTATACCAAATGCATTAATATTTATATTAAATATATTAATTATATGTTTGATTTTGGAAATTTAATACAATCTCATAGAAATATTAAATTAGAATAACTTTTATCTTTTAATATTTATGAATAAAAAATTAAATACAAAAAAGGTTAGTACAATATATTAATCCTACAATAACGTTATTATTCGGAGGAATTTAAATAATATATCATCAAATCACTTAGCAGTACACACTTAATCTGTTATGTTAAATATATTATTTAGTTTTTATATTTAATCATTTGATAATTTCATTTTGATATAATTATTTTAGGAGGCCATATGAAGAATTATTTTTCTATAAAAACATTTTTAAAATTCATCATCATTATTATTTGTTTTATTCTTATTTTTTGTGTTCGTTTTCTAAACCAAGAATCAATAATTGGATTATTATTGATATTATTTTCATATCTATTTATTATTTCTTTTAGTTTTTCTGCCTTGTACTTTACTTTTACTGCTATCTTTTCAATTCAATACAAACTTCGTTCCTTTGAAGGTTTGATAGATTATATTTTTTCTTTTTTCAAGGGAGCATGGAAATTATTTTTCTTTTTTTTAATAATTATTTTTGTTTTTTTATTAGTAAATTTATTCTTTAATATTAATAATTCAGATATTATTAACTTCAATATTAAAATGCTTAATGCCTTTAATGATTTCTTATACAGAATTGTTAATTTTCTTACCATTCCTGGTATTATTATATTTTGCTACCTTTTCATTATTTTTATATTTGATAAGTTTTTTAAAAAAGTAAATATTTCTATTATACATACTTTTTATATTATTTTTATCATTTGGTTTATGTTTGGCCCATTTATTTTTTATTTTCTTTCACTTGATCCAGCAACAATTATAAGTATTTTGGGTTTTATAATAACATTAATTATTTTTGTTTTAAATTATATTATTTTTAATAAAAATATTCCAATTGCACAACTAGTGGATTTTAATAAAAAAAATAATACCAAATCTACAATTAGACTTACTAATAATTCTAATAAAGAAATTTTAATTAATAAAGTAAATTTTAACGACATTAATAAATGTGTAAATATTGTACTAAATAAAGGGACTTATTTTGACTTTAATTTCTGTTGCCAAGAAAATAATAATTTTGAAAAAATGACAATTAATTTTTCTATAGAATATTATTTATTCAAAAATAATATAAAACGTAATACAATTATTTCAACACATATTGGAAATATTACTATTCAAGATATTCCAAAAAGTAACTCTTAAATTTGAGTTACTTTTTATTTGTTCTTATCTTATTAGATGCTCATTTAAGAGGTAAGTTACTTTCAATTACTTCAAGTTATGATATATTTATATTATCATTAATTAACTATACTTTAAATATTTACTAGCTCTATTATCTTTTTATCAATAAAATTTCTACTCTGTTTTATTGTATTTAAATATCCTTATCTTTCATTTTGATTGTGTTATTTACAAACACAATCAAATTAACATTTACTAAATTTCCTAACTACTTATAATTATTATACTTTTACACCATTTGATATATTACTTTTTCAAATTCCAATTATTTCTCGTCATTATTTACTTTTACATAAATCTTAAGCATATTTTGAATACAATTATTATATAAGATAATAAATTTTTATTTACATAGTGAACATAACTGTTTTATTACGATCACTTAAAATGATAAAATATATCCCCAAAAACCTTAGAGTAAATATGTCGAATCGAAGAAAACGTCGTGAATACACTACAAAATTTAATTTACAAATTCTTTAACTTTATAATAATGAAGCTCAACGAGTTGACTCAATTAGAACATATAAATGTCAAGCAAGCTTTTAATTGATTCATATTTATAATTTTGTGACATTTTTAAATAACCCTTCCCAAATCTAATTATATAAGAATTGGAATATTTTTATACTTCTATATTTAAGATATAATCGTGTTTGTTTAATAAACAATATTAGAAAATCATAAATTTATTGACAATTGAAAAATATATGTTATAATACTATATGTGCGCGGATGTGGCGGAATTGGCAGACGCACTAGACTTAGGATCTAGCGCCTTCGGGCGTGGGGGTTCGACTCCCTTCATCCGCACCATGATATGGCTTTTTAGCCGCCAAATCAGATTAAATTCTGGGGATATTTTTTATCCTGATTAAATTTGTACGAAAATACAGAAAAGAAAGAAAAGGGACATCGTAAAGATGTTCCTTTTCTTTTTGTTCTATATAAATGATTGTATATTGATTGAATCCGCTTTTTTAGTTGATTGAATCAATATACATAATACTCTCCTCTTGTTATTTAAAATAAGGAGATAATTATGTACCAAATAACTTTTTTAATAATTAGTGATTCTGTATTGTCAAGTAATTTTGTTACAAATTTTACATAGAGTATCTGTATTCAACTGGTGACATGTTATTCAGATTTTTTTGAATCCTAACATTGTTATACCAATCAATATATTTGCTAACTTTTTTCTTGAAAACTAAAACATTGTCATCTTTTGAATATTCTAATTCACGTTTAAATATATTAAATATGTTTTCACTTATTGCGTTATCATAAGGACATCCTGCTTGTGATAAAGATATTGTTATATTATTTTCTTTTAATATTGTATCGATATCAAAGTTTACAAACTCACTTCCTCTGTCTGTATGAAATATTTGATATTTTTGTAAATCCACCTTTTTTAATGCTTTGATAACAATTTGTGCGTCTTTAGATTTACTAAATGAGTGTGATAATATTTGTCGAGTATTTGTATCAATTATAAAACATAAATAATAGAATTTTACAACTAATTTAATATAAGTCAAATCACTGCTTATTATTCCCTTTGTATTAAACTTACGATCTACTATATTTGGTATATCAGCTTTATTATAGTGATATTGTTTATACTTTTTTGATTTATTATAAAGACAAACTAAATTTTGTCTTTTCATTGACTTTAATACTTGATATTTGGAGTAGTTATAATTCTTTTTCTTAAGAACCAAAGAAATCTTATCAGCACCATACCTCTTATAGTTTTTATAAAATTCATTAACAACAAGATTGTCAATTTACGAGTATGATTTTTTTATTTTTGATTCAAAATACTTATAATTTTTATATCTATAATACGTTTGTCTTGATATGTTCAATAATTTACACATTGCTTTGATTGAATATTTATGAGAATTAGCACTGATAATTAACGCTTTTGTCCCATTATCAGTGCTGCTTGCTTTAAAATATCTAATTCCATGTCTTTTTGTTTTAATTCTTTTTTTAGTTTGATAATTTCTTTTTGTTCTTCAGTAAGTTGATCTGCTTCTCTGAAAGATTTAGTATTGTTGTACATATTAATCCATTTATGAATAGTTGATACACCAACATTAAATTCATTTGCCAAACTTGTAACAGATTGTCCTTCTTTATTTTTTTGAATAATCATTAACTTAAATTCATCTTCATATTTTTTCATAGTATCTCCTTGTTTATATTTTAACAATTTTCTATGTAAAAACTGTCACATTAATTATAAACAATACAGTTTTAATCGAGTGTAAAATTCATCTTCTGAATACTTAGAAATTAAATTTTTCTGTGCGTAGTCTTTATCAAAACTTATAAAACTTTCGTAGTAACAACCACGATTATTTTTTTGTAAGTCATCAAGTAACGTTTCATTTGTTTTAATTAATTCTTTATCTTTTTGTCTTACTTGCTTTCCCTCTGAAAAGTACATTGTTTTATTTTCTTCATCATAATTTTTAAATTTTTCTTTATGCAGAACTCTTGAATTATCTCGTGCAAGGTAACCAGAACTAATTAAAAAGTTATCGCCCTCTGAAAATATTTGATCGTGATTGATTGTAATTTCTTCACGTGAGATATAACTAATCTTTCCTTTCCAACGAAGTGGCTTTCCATTTTTCTTATTCGTTTTCTTATCACTCGCTAAATGAAATTTAAGTCCAAAGTTTACATTACTCTTTACCAAATCAATCTCCCAATATTTCGTTTATTACTTCTAGATATTCGAGGATAGCGTCTGTTAATTGTGATTGATAATTTGCAATTTCATATGAAGCAAGTTGAAGTTCAGTTACATCACTTGCACCGTCAGTTTTTCTAATTACATCTCTAAGTAAATTATTAATTGCTGCACTATTATTCAAATTATTTTTTTCCAAGTAATCAACTAATTTTTTATTAAGTTTATATTTTCGTAGAACTGTTTCATTAGTTGCAAACTTATAAAATTCTTCAATTTTTTTTCGAGATGTAATTTCATTTTGCTTAAACACATCGTCCGAGTAAATGTAATTTATATTTTTAAGTGTATATAAATTTTCGTCTATCTCATCTTTCTTGTCAATCACTGACATAAATTTTTTATTAACATCTAACATTGTGGCTGTTACAAAATTATTCAAATATGAAAATTGCTTTTGAATAATCTCCATATTCCTAACGACTTCGTCATAACTTAAATATTTTTTCTACGTTCTAAACTTAATTCTAAATTATCAACTAGATAATCTACTGTGCTGCAATCTATTTTTTCTAACTCTTGCATGATAATTTTGTTATTGTATATCTTTTTTACTAACTCACCTGCATTGATTTTTAATTTTTGATTACTCATTTGTTACACCTCTACTATATTTTTTCTTTAACTCTTACTACTCTAAACTACCTAAATGAAAACAGGATAAGGGGAGAAGAACTCTCCTTTTGTGCTTCCTTCGGTTTTTGCAAAGCAAAAACGCACTATTCAAAATACTTTTAGTATTCTACGTCCGTTATCACGTCCGTGAAATATGTAATAACTTCTCAAACTATGATAAACAATAGGATTTAAGTACTATCGTCCGTTAAGCTGGGATTCAAGTAATCTAAGTCTTATCTTCTGTCCGTTAAGTATCAATGAAATTTATAAGACTTTGTGTCCGTTGTCTATTTTTGACGTCCGTTCACCCGTCCGTGAAACAGCGTCCGTTAACGTGGGTAATTTTAAATATTAAAATTTAATTCTTACCAATCACTTATTATTATTTTTTCTAATCAGTTCTATTCTTATTTCTTCTAACTCTTTATCAGGAATACTTAATAATTTTTGCAATAATTTTGTATTTAAATTTAATTTTGAATTAACTATTTTGTTTTGTTTTTCTAATTCTTCTGCTTTTTTAAGTTCATTTTTCAATTGATAATTTTCTAGTTCTAGTAACTCAATTTTTTCAAATAAATCTAGAATCATTTCTATTGTTGGAACTGTTTTTCCATAGCCATGCTTTACTTTTAATTTTTTAATCAATACATTTTCCTCATTAGATAATCGATAACTTCTTTTATTTGGTCTAGGTTCTTTTTTATTTTTCATCTCCATTTATACACTTCCTTTTATATTATTTTTTATAAAGTTTTTCCTTTATACATATATTATATTTAAATAATTTAGAGAAATCCCCCCTGATTTATAGTTGAGATTTTTTAATTTTTCATAAAAAAAAGACAAAATTAAATTTTGTCTTTTTTTAAAACTTATAATAATAATAAACCCACTTAATTATTAGTTTAGTAATTTTTGATATATATCTACATATTCTTCCAATAAATTAATACTTTTCTTTTTATTTTTAATTAACTTTTTCATACCAAATACCATTGAAATTATTACTATTAAATAATTCTTCAATTCTAAATTTGCTGAATAATTAAAGTATAAATGACTTATTCTACCAAAAATTATTAGACCTAATCCAATTATTACTAAATTTAATAGTACTTCAACTGTAATACATAGTGTACGTGGTATCTGCTTTTGATTATATTTATCAATTATAAATAATACAATTTCAGTCGAAATAAGTAACAATACTAAATATAGTAGCATCATTAATGCTATGTTACTATTATCTATTAATAATTCCAATTTAGATAAATATGGTGATATTAAAATAAAATCTAGTATTAATAATATTCCAAACATTTTAAATTTAACTTTTCTAAATGCATTTTCTAATTTACTGTTGTTTCTTTTTTTCATAGATATATTCTTCTCCTTCGGTTTTTACTTAAGTCTTACATCTATTAATCCAAATATATAAATGATTGAGGGACTGATTTAATGTTAAGATCTATTAAATTTATTTCTTGATTATATATATTTAAATTTTTTTGTAATAATTTCATAAAATTATTATAACAAATTTTGCTATTTATTGAATTTTATTTTAATTTATTTAGCTGTTCTAATTTTTGCTTATCACTTAATTTTTTGTTATCTAAAATTTTATTTATTTCTTTACTACTAACTTTTTTCTTTTTAAGTTCTGATACTTTTTTATTAATATTTTCTTTTAGCTTTTTAGATTCTTCTTCATTCTTTTTTACTAAATTTTCTTTAGCTTTTTGAATTTCTTCTTCTAATATTTTCTTAATTTCGATGCTTGTTTTTCCTTCAGTTAAAGTTTTTATTTGCTCACTTGTATATTTATAAGTAGCATTTAAATCTTTCATATACCCACTATTAATTTGTGTTATTCGCTCTTCACTTTTATGATTTAACGTTTTTAAATTTGTTTTAATTGTTGATATTTCTTGCTCTGGATTTATTGCAGTTTTTATTTCTTCTTCTGTAATTCCTTTCGATTTTAAAATTGAAATGTAATTATTATATTGATCTGTGTATACCTTATATAATTCTCCAAGTTCTGTGTGTCCCTGTTCAATTGGCTTTTTGAATACCTTGATAATATCCTTGCTACCATTATCAAATATATCTGATATTCTGTCATTAGTAAGATATTTACGTCTAATATAATTCAATTCCCTTTCCTTCTCTTCAATTGATTTGTTTTCTTCAAAATAATCACTTAAGTCATCATATACGTATAAGTCATCGTACGTAATCATACTATAACTTTGCGAATTAGTATACGAAAGTTCTGTCAAATCGTCTACTGCATAATAATTGATATACAGCTCATAATCAACTTTTCCTTTTTCGTCTTCTTGAAGTTTATCATATCGAGGTTTTATATCTTTTATATTTAATTCTATCTGATTACTTGTTGCATTTAATTCACCTTGCCACAATTCTTTTGAGTTTACATTATCAGTTACAATTGCATATATTTTCTTTTGATTAAGTAAATTTTCACTCGCTACAACTTGATATTTATATCTTAAATATACTTTATTATCTTTAAGTTCACTATCTGTAAGTTTAAGTACTTGACTTTCATTAAATATAATATCTTTTTGATAATTTTCCGCTTTATTTTGATAATCTTGATGTTGTGTTTCATATAAGTAATATAAACCTGATATACTACCCACGAGCATTATAACCATTATTATTGGTGATAATATCATCATAATATCTTTATTGTATCGGTTTGTTATATTCTCAAGTATTCTATACTTTATATCACTAAATATATCGGCTACTGTATCGTCATTATCTCTACTAATTACATTTTTCAACTTCTTAAAATCACTCTTTGACACTATCTTTTTATCCATTATTTACCTCCAGAGAATAAATTTAACCATTCTGGTTCAATTGTATTTTCAAAGTTATATACTTTCTTACCTGCAACAAATAAACCTCGTCCCTTTTGTGGTTCAACTGCATTGTTTTGAGTAAGTGCATCTACTTGACTTTGGGTCAAGCCTACTTTTTCTTTAGCAAAATCAGCATTAACTTTATCCTGGTAAAGTAAGATTTTATACGGCATCATTTCGTATAAAGTTTCTACCTGCTTATCAAGTCCTGATGAAAAGAAATCTTTAAAACGTTGAGTTGCAAACCATATTGCAGCTTCATACTTTCGACTCTCCCTTACTGTTCTTGTTAGATATAGTAATGCCATAGGGTTATTAAACATACGATGTGCTTCATCTACCATTATTAGTATTCTTGATTGATGTTTTTCAAAAGTTTTAATTAACTGATCTGTTGTTTGTTCCTCTAAATTAAGTTCTTCATAATTTTCATATGCTTCTTTTATTTTACTTATAACATGATTTCTTTGAGCTTCTTCATCACTAATTTTTTTATTGATTCTATTATTAGTCATCTTTCTATTTAAAAAATCAAATATAACAAGCATAATTGTATTTAAAAGGATATCGCTATTTTTTACGTTAGCAATATCAAAATTAATTAATCTACTTGATAAGTCAATATTCGTCTTATGATTGAATAAATCAAACTTCATAATTAAGTTTTCAAACATTTCAATAATATTAAAGTATTCTATTTTTATTGCTTCAATTTCAATTTTTTTTGATTTTGTTTTTACTTCTTTAAGTACATCAGTGAATGTAAACTCCTCATATTTATACTTATCATACATTTTACCAACTATATTCTCGACTTTCTCTTGTACTCGAACATATTTGTCGCCATATAATGTTGTCATTAAGCTACTTACAAATAGTATTTGATTTTTCTTTACATCATTAAATGATAATTCTGAATACTTATCAGGTTTTACAAG
This sequence comes from Mollicutes bacterium SLUWU-24, assembly GCA_049070185.1. Lineage (GTDB taxonomy): Bacteria > Bacillota_I > Bacilli_A > UBA3375 > UBA3375 > CAZFWW01. The sequence continues at coordinate 16,331 of JBLYTW010000002.1, forward strand.
TTCAAAAGGATTAATGTAATATCCACCCTCACCAAAGATTATATTTTCTCCTCCGAGTATATTTGTGAGTTCAATAAACTCGCTATCTTGATCTATTGAATATGAATAGCCACCACTTAAAAATTGATTTTTAAGTTGTTCTTTCATTTCTGTTGACTTACCACTTCCTGAGAGTCCGACAAATACTCCACTTGATGAAGCACGTTCTGTATCCGGTTTATAATAATAATTTACATTAAGTATTTCATCATAACTAATATTTTTAAAGTCTCCCATTGGATCATTTATAATTACATAATTATATGGAAATGAATGTGCAAATGTACTTAGTGGCATTTCTACTGCACCGCTTAAATTATTTGGTGTTCGAACATGACTCATTTTAAGTAAGTCATTATGAATATCAAATTTTCTTACACTTAATCTTCCTATTGATCGAATTAATTTTGTTGCTTTTTTACATGCTTGATCTACATGCTTATAATTACTACCTGTAATTTTAATTTTAACTTCTGCTTCTGCTATTGTTTCGTTAGAATTTTCACGAAGCAAGTATTCAAAACTTTTAAGATACTCGGCATTTTCTGAAATTTCAAACTCTGCTGTACTTGTTTTATCAAAGTTATGTCTACCCTTTAATTCACTAAGACCTTTTTTAACAATATCTCGTGCTTTTTCATGATTTAATAGTTTCACATTCATACTGAATAATGTTTTTATTCCATATTCATTTAAATCTTTTTGAATATCTGCTACTTTTCTTAAGTAAAATTCACTTTGTGTTGTTTCATAATAATTAATTGTTAAGACTTTAGAATATTCTTTATTATATTCATCGTAGCTGTATGTACCAGCTGTACTTGATTTAGTAAATTGATTTGTATAAACTGTTTCATAAAGTACATAGTTAAACAAATCTTCTTCAAGTATACTTGTTTCAATTTTACCACTTGACATACTCATTAGATTTACAGTTTCAATTAACTCATTTAATGTATCACAAGTTACTGCAATTACTCCGAGTTTCTGATATTTTATTTCCTCTTGCTTAGATTCTAATTTTCGCTTATCACTCATTAAACCAAGCATTAATTTATTTAATTGCGTACTTGTTAAGTTATATGGATTTTGCTTAAAGTATTCAATTCTCTCACTTACTTGTTTTAGTTTATCTTCAAATGATAACGGTACATTAACCTGATAATATGTAAAGTATTCAGGTGTTGAAGAAAGTGAGTAAAACGATGATATATAAGCCTCTTTATCTTCTTCACGTAAGTATGAGAGTGATGTATCTATTCCAACCTTTAAATATGTTATATATTTTTTATTAGTTGTTTTAATATAATTAAAGCCCTCATCATTAACAATCTCTTTAATTTTAAAGTTACGATTAAATTCCTTTAATTGCTTATTATAGTATTCAAACTCATCATATATTTTTAAAAATTTTTCTTCAAGAGATGTTTTCTTATTATTTAATATCTTTAAAAATACTTCCTCACGTACTCTAACATCTTCTGTTTCATCAAGTAAATTTAAAAGAGCTGTTATTACTGTATTATTTAAATTAACTTTCTCATATGTATTAATAATATAATTAATTTGCTTTTACTTACAATATTATTCTCTTTTATAATAGCCTTATTTACACGCTGCATTAACTTTTTACTTGTATATTTAAGCTCAAAATGACGAAGCCTTAATTCTGTTTTATTTATTTTTTCTTTTTTGCTTTTTGATTCTTTTGGCATTTTCTTTTTTCTCCTTTTCTAAATTTTTAATTCTTCGATTTTCTGCTTTATATTTACTCGTATACTCTTTTTTATCAATTTGCTTTAGTTTTTTTCTTGATAATGTATAATCACGATCATTTTTTTTATATCTAAGTAAATGTTCAACAATTTTATCAAATATTTCATAGTTTCTTTTCTTACCGTTTCCACTTGGAGCGATAAGCCATATTGCAACAACCACTGTCGGTATTAATAGTATCGTTACTAGTTTTATATTATGAATATTTTGATATGCGTGCATGCCTACATATGCAGGGGATAATATTATTCCCAAATCAAATAGTGAAAAGTTTTAAAGAATACTTGCTTTTGTGTAATCTGCTTTGGAATCTCTACTTTCATACTCATCACCTACGCTCTCTATAACTTGTTCAGTATTTAATACTATATTTTTTTTTAATTGCATTTTCTTGTCTCCTCATTATTTTTATAAAGTTTTTTCTTTACAATAATATTATAAATATAAAATCAGGAGAAATCCCCCCTGATTTTTAGTTGGACTTTTTGAAAACTTCATAAAAAAAAGACCATTTAAGATCTTTCTGAATATTTTCCATTTGTTTCTAAAAATTTATTTTTAAAAAAATCCTTATTCCCCTTCTCATTCCAACTTATAAATTCTTGATTAATCCTATTTTGAATTAATTCTTTGTTTTCAATAATAATTTGATTAGTATAAAATTTTTCTAAGATTTTTTTTAACTTTTCAGTAGATTTATCCCAATCTCCTTTTTCCCAGGAATCAGGATATGAAAGTAAATTAATTAATTCACCATAAAGATTTTTATTAATTAATTCTTGATTTACATTTTTATTTGGTTTATTAATTATATTATCATCTGAAAATAAACCAGTAAAATTAATTTCTCTTTGAACTGCTAGCAATAATTTCAAATAAATATTATAATTTTCTATATTCTCAAAAATCATTTTATAATATACTCTATTATTAAAATCTGTTTGTATAAATCCTTCTCTAATCAAAAAATTTAATGTATTAATTTCTGACAACTCATTCAAATTATTTCTTACTAAATTTTCTAATTTTCTATACTTAGTTTTATCAAGATAATTTCCCCCATCTAAAAGGTTATATTTTAAATCTAATGCTAAATTTTCTATTGGAAATTCTTCCTCACTATTTAAATATAATTCACAAATAACTTCTACTATGTTTTTCCCAAATATGTAAGGAACATTTTTTTTGTACATTTTTTCAACTATTTTCAAACGTTCTTCCATAGTTGAATTTATTTTTATAATCTTTAAATTTTCTGTTTGAAGATACTCATTTGGGTTATTTATAAATCCCTCTTTCCAATTATTACATAATTCAGTAACCGAGTTTTTAGATGGAATAATTTCTAACGTTTCATAATCATTTACTTTTTTTACTATCTTTTTATCGATATAATCATTTCTTTTGTAATCATCTAATTTATATTTTATAATATAAGATTCTCTTAAATAATCAATTTGTTTTTTTGTTAATTCCTCTTCAAAATAGTCGATTATTAATTTGTGTATTTTATCTTTAATATTATCTTTACTCTCATTTGTTATACCTAATTTATTATAATATTTATTCATTTCATTGTTAATATTACCTATTTTTTCAAAAAAATTATGAATATTAATTTTTTGTTCATATTTTATTATTAAAACAAAAATATTATCTAATAAATAAATTGGTTCTATGTTGTTTAAATCATCAATAATTTTTTGCAAAGACCTTAGACTACAACCTTTTAAAATTTCATTTATTAAATACCAATCATTTTCATCATACATTTTAGATATATATTCTTGTCTTCCTTCAAATAATTGCTTTAATATCATATTATTTGCTATTTTAGTTGTTGAAATATCTAATTTATTATCTACATATTTTTCAATCATATTTTCTCCACTATCATCACATAAATTTGAATAGTCACCACAAATAATAAGTTTTGTATGACTATTTATTATGCTTCCATAAATAAAATGTATTATTTTTAAAATTTGATTTCCAATTTGTTCATCATAAAAACATCTGTCAATATCATCTATGATTATATAATCATATCTGTTTAAATTCCAAATTATAAATTGCTTTTTTATTTCTCTTTTTATTTTAATATTTTTTATTAATATATAAATAAATACTGCATATATTAACACAATTAAATTTTTTTGCGTATAATTGTCTGAAAAATATCTTGTTATAATTGCTACGCTTGTTACTATACTTAAATATAGTATGTAATATATTTTACCTAATTTCAATTTTTCAATAAAAACATCAAATAAATAATCTATATAATCTAACTCATTATTATCAACATATGGTTCTAATATAATAAATTTTTTATTTTTTAATGTTTCTCTTTTAAAACAATTATTAAGCAATGTAGTTTTACCCATTCCATACCTTGCATTTATAAATATTGATTTGTAATTACCAAGTAAATATCTTTCTAATATGTTTTCATAATCATTTTTAATTAATTTTTTATAAGAACCTAATTCATAAGTATGTGTAGTTATTAGAGAATATAAATAGCTACAAACTATGTTTACTCCAAGTACAATTAAGAATAGATTTATTAAATCTATTCTTTGATAAATATTATTTTTAATTATATTTAAAGCATCAATATCTATACCTTTCATAATTATAATATTGACTACAATTAAAATAAAGATAAATATTATTACAACAAATTCTGCTATAAAACATTTAAAAATATTTGTTAGTAATTCTTTTATATTAACTCTATCGAGTTTAAGTTTTTTACAAGGGTTTTTAATTGATTTTAATTCCATTTTAATCTCCAGTTCATCTATTTATTATATCAAAATATATTTATTATTTAAAAAATAAGACCCTTTTCAGGTCTTATTTTCATCTGCTAAAATTAACGTTTTATAAAATTTTATTTACTTTGTTATTAATATTATTCCATTTCTAATTAAATAATTTGTTCATTAATTGTTTGATTGGATTTGTACTTGTTTCTGGCATTGTAATTTTTGGTTGTACAACTTTTTCTTGAACTTTTTCATCTTCAACTCTTGTACGTACAACTTTTTCATTATCATCCTTTCCTATTGATACTTTTGTATCTTTAAGATTAATTAAATAGTTTATTGGTGCTTTTGTTTCTTTCACAGTATAAGTTCCATAAGGAAGTTTTTGGCTAGTCGCTTTTCCATCGTATGATGTTTTTAATTTATCTACTTCTTTTCCACTTTCATCAATAATACTAAATTCTGCTCCTGATAAATCCTCTCCAGTATTTTTGTCAACTTTATTAATTTCAATGTTTGCTTCAATCAAATCATTTACTACATTAATAGTTACTTCATGATTAATGGTTTCATCATTGATTTCAAATTCAAATTTTTCATCACTCATAATTACTGAATCAGGTGCTTTGGTTTCTACTGCATAATATTTACCATAATCTAAGGCTTTACTCTCTGCTATTCCTTTTTCATCTGTTACTACACGACCTACTGGACTATCTTTATCATCATAAATTGTTAATTCTACTCCTGCAATATTCGTTCCATATTCATCAGTTTTATGGAATTTAACTTTACCTTGGATATGATTATTTACAATTGGTTTATTATCATTTACTGCTACAGTTTTATCTGCTTCAATTGTTACTGGATATATCGTTGTATCCATATTGTAACCAATATTTGTATTTGTTTCTTTTACCAAATAAGAACCAATAGTTAATTTTTTAGATTTTGCATATCCTTGTCCGTTTGTTGTAATATGGTCTACTGCATTTTTTTCTTCTCCAGCATCTAATTCCCCATTTGCATTAGAATCTTTATAAACATCAAATCCTACATCAGACATTGGTTTACTTTCATTGTAATCTGTTTCATTACTTACTTTCATTAAATCTAATCGACCTTGTTTTAAAGTATTTAAAATCGGAAGACCATTATTGATGAATTCAACTTCTCCGTTTTTATCAATATCGAAATAATATTTAGTTTTATCCACATGATATTTATCAACTGATTTAACTTCTTGTACATAATATTTTCCATACGCTAATTCATGACTTGAAGCAAATCCTTTTTCATCTGTAAACATTGTATCCACTTGTTTGTCATCATCTGCATTGAATACTCCAAATTCAACTCCTGCAACTGGTACAGTATCATAAGTATATGTAATTTGCTCATTTTCTGATATTTTTCCATCTTTATTATAATCAAACTCGTAATGATTAGTTAATTGTCTTGTTTGTTTATTATTACCGTTCAAATCTCCGATTTTACGAAGTGTTACACGACCATGAACTACTTCATTTGCAATCGGATCAGTTGAAGCTGAAATATGTTCATTATTTTCATCAATACTAAAATAATATTTTGTTGTATCTAAATTATATCCCTCTGGTGCTTTTGTTTCTTGAGCATAATAATTACCAAATGCTAATTTATTAGTTTCTGCATAACCAGTTTCATCAGTTATAATTCTTTGAATTGGACTTTCTTTTTCATCATAAATTGTAAACTCTGCTCCTGCTAATGGGTTGTTTTCATCATCACCGGTAACAACCATTGAATTGTCTTCTACTTTAGTTACACTCGCAAATCCACCCATTTCTTTATTAACAATTCCTTTACCATCATTCACATGAACCGTTGTTCCATTTGTTACTTTTACTTTTGCTTCAAATCCTGAATTTTCATACCCTGTTGGTGCTTTTGTTTCTTTTACAGTGTATTCTCCTAATTCTAAGTTACCACTTTTAGCATAACCATTTTTATCTGTTACAATTTTTTGAACTTCATTTCCATTTTCATCATAAATTGTAAACTCTGCTCCTGCTAATGGATTGTTTTCCTTATCTCCATTAACTAATGCTGAATTGTCTTCTACTTTTTGCAAGTCTAATGTTCCTGACATTTCTTTATTAATGATAGATTTACCACCATTTAATTTTTCAACTTCATTATTCTTATCTATTTTAACTGTTTCAGAATATCCTGAATTGATATACCCTGTTGGTGCTTTTGTTTCTTTTACTACGTAAGTCCCATAAGGAATTAATTTAGTTGTTGCATTTCCATTTTCATCTGTTACCAAAGTATCTACAACTTTATCAGTTGCTTTATCTGTTACTGTAAACTCTGCTCCTGCTAATTTACTATTAGTTGTATTTCCACCAACTAATTCTGAATCATCTTCTACTTTAGATAATGTGATTTTACCTTTAATTTCATCGTTGTAAAATTCATGTCCACCAAAATCCCATGTTACATTAGCATTTGCTTCGATGTGTCTTTTAAATACATTGTTATTTAATACATATCCTGTCGGTACTTTTATTTCTTTTAAGTAATAATCACCTGTTACAATATTATCAAATATTACATTACCATCTTTATCACTTGTTGCTTCTGCTGCTTTAGAATCTGAATATAAACCAAAAACTGCACCTGATAAATCTTCTTTAGTTGCACTATCTACTTTCTTAAAGTGGCCATCTCCTAAAGCAGGTTTAATTTTAAATGAGAAATATGCTGACTTGTCATTTGCACCTGCTCCCATCATGTCTTGCCCACTTGGTGCATAAAAATATTGAGTACCTTTATAAGGACTATATGTTGCTTTTAATTTTGCTGAAGGTTTTGCTGTGTGAGATTTAGTAGTTACTTTAATGGTATTATCTGCACCACGACCATCAATAGTATAATCTCCAAAAGTACCAACTTCATCACTACCTAATAAGTTTCTTTCATATCGACTTTCCCACACTTTGTTACTATCAGTTAGTTTTGTTTCATAATCCTTATTGCTTTTATTATAATTTAATGTATATGTTTTATTTGAAGTAGACATAAAACTTGGAATAACATTATGTGTGCTCATTTCATTTTTAATTGTCTGCATTTCTGCTGTAAGTGAACTATCAATTCCTGATACATTCCAACCTGCTTCTTGCCAAACCACATATTGACCTGCGTATAAATAATCTTTATTACCTGTTTCATTGTACAACTTCATTGCGTACATACTTGCTAATTTCATCTTAGTTTGTTGACTATCGCTATACCAGTGAAATACAGTTTTTGTTGGATCTGTTGTTCCACTTGCACTAGTTCCTGGAATTGCTGCAGTTGCTGGATCGATACAGAATACTACTGTACCACCTACTGTTAAATAGTTTGGTTGTCCCCACGCATAATAAGTACTATCATAACCAAATTGACTCGGAACTTTACTAGTCCAATCTACACGATAACTTGTTGCTCCTGCTTTAAAATGCTCTTGTACAGATCCACTGGCTTTTTCTCCTACATACTCTGTACCATCACTAAAACGAACTTTACCTCCTTGTAAACTTTGCAATTTTTGAAAATCTTCTTTATTTAAAAATTTAATTTCATTAATCTCTTTTTGTTTTGGCTGATTTTCAACTTTTTCATTTGTTATATCTTCTTGCTTAACTTCCGTTGCGTTTAATTGAACTGCTGATTGAGTAATTGGTAATGTAATACCACTAGTAACTGCAAATAAAGATGCAATCGTAATTCTTTTTTTGATTTTTTCATAAATTGATAATTTAATTGTTTATCAATATTTGTTTTCTTTTTTCGTTTCATTTATTTTCTCCTTAATATTTTTGTGTCTTCTTATAATCCATATACTCATCAAATAATTTCTTATTTGTTGTATAATTCATAATTGATACAACTTTAAAATAATATTTTTGTTTTTCCGTTTTCTGATCTATTTCTGGTAACAGTATTTTTTTATACTGTACTTCGACCATTTCATTATTATCAGCAGCCATAAGTATTATTGGAACAATTATACTGTCCCCAATTATTACTTCAGTATTTTTATATTTACTTTCACCATTTTTCTTATTGTCTAAGTAACTAATCGTAAACTCAACTTCACCTGCTTTAGTTACTTTATCAAGTAACTCTAAATTTTTAATATCAACCTTATTTTCCATACAATGTTTATATATTTCTTTTGGTACTCTAAGATTAATATAACCTCTTACTTCCATATAATTCCTCCCTTCTATTATTATTATAATTTAATGATTTGAAGAAATCCCCCCTGATTTATAGTTGAAATTTATAATTTTTGTTTACATTTCTTCACTATAATCAGCATTATAACTATGTGCTGACATCTTATTTATGGCTATTTCTTGCTGTTTTTGTTTAACTTTTGAATTAATATTACTACTTAATTCTAATTCTTCTAGTTTATCAAGTTCTTTTTCACTTAAATTATCAACTGCACGATCCATTACAAAATCTAACTCATTATCAATATCTAAAGTATCTAATACTTCTTTGAATAAAATTACTTCATTATAGTTAAATTTACTTAACTTTGCGATATTATTCTCATCACTTATATCAATATGCGGAAGTTGTTGTTTTGATGTACTATTTATTAAATCAATTACCACTTCTTTATTTTCTTCTGAAAAATAATTTAAGTATTTTTTGAGTTGTTTATTTTCAACAGGAATATTATCTTCAAATTTAGATAGCATTAATTCTTTATCATTATTAGTTGATTTATTTACAGTTGCCTGTAATTCTACATGTTCTTGGGGCATATTATCTTTTACAAACTCAATTAATCGATTTACTTCAAATATCTCATTATTCAAATCAAATCTTTCACTTTTAACAACTTCACCGTTCTTGTCTGTTTTTTCAATATATGTTTTATAATATCCCATGTCTTTATCTTCTGAATGTTTTATTAAATCACTTTTAAACTCTTCTAAATTATCAGAAGTTAATGTTTTATCAATCCATTTATCAACATGATCACGTGAATTATGAGACTCAATAAATTCTAAATAAATTGCTTCTTCACTATTTCCTTTTAATTCACTAAATTTGTCAGTTGTTTCATCAGTATACTCGATATTATTTAATTCTTTTGATAACAAGTCTTTTACATTTTTTGTATCATTACTATTAATTTCAAATTTTCTAGTTTTTTCTTGATTATTATCGTGAATTTTATAATCTGTTTTGTAATTTTCCTCAAACTCATTAGCTTCGAAAATTGATACATCTTTTAAATATTCATTCCTATTATTTTCATCTAATAATACATTATTCCATTTTTGTAAGTTTTCCTTTTCACTAAAACTTTGATACATCAATTTATTTTTAAATACTTTTGATTATTCTTCTGTTTCAGTATTCTTCACATCAACTACATAACCCGATTCTTTATTAAAACTTTTGATATCCCATGCAAATGGACTTCCATTATCTCTTATTGCTATGATTTCACTATCTGTCTCACTAAGTCCAGATAACCTATTAAACTCATCATCATTAAACAACTGTTCGTTATATTTTTCTACTATTTGATCTAATCTTTCCTCATTACTTTTCACTTCATATTCATTAAAGTAAGTATTACCTGTAATAAACTTATCAAATAATTCGTTAAGTTCTATTGAATTTTGAGTATCTCTTTTAGCTACACTTTTGGAATTTTCTCCAACTTCAACATATTTAAAATCAAGTATCATATTTTGATTAAATCTTGTAAAATCAAGTAGATTAGTATACGAGGTATTATTTTCTAGTGTTTGAGTAATCTGTGCCATAATTTCATTATCTTCTTTTTTTCTTTCTTGATCTACAATGTCTGCATTAAAATATTTTTTCAAATCAAAGCCATATATTTTTTCTGCACTATTTTCTTCACGAGAGTCATCATCATACCTATTTATATTTTCTTTATATTCGAAAATCATATTAGTATCCTTATAATTTTGTACAATATTATACATAAATAACTTCGTTGAATTAATCCCTATAACTTCTTCATTTTCTATAATTTCAATTAGATTAGGGATATTTTCATTCATTTTATTTATTTCAAATTTTAGTTCACCTTTATCAATATCTAAACTCATTAATATATCTTCTATATCATTATAATTATTGTTTTCTAACGAATCTAAATAATTAAATATTTTTCCCTCAATACTATCATTATTATTAATTTCTTTTAAATAAGCATATTCATATTGGTATTTATAATTAATTAACTGCTTTTCTTCTTCTGTTAATTGTTCATCTATTTTGTGATTTTTTTCAATTTCTTTTTGAGTAAACTTTTCATATTTATCAATGTTAAAATCAATTATATTATCTGAAAAATTTTTATCTAATGTTTTAAATAATTCATCATTACTATATATATAATTCATATCAAATTTATCTAAAAAATCACTTGATTTCATTATGTCTTCAAATTCAATATAATCTGCATATACTAACTCTTTTATTATTTCTTGCTCGCTATAATCAGCAAGCTCCCTTATTACTGGTACATTATCAAAATTACTAAATACAACTTGAGTTTCATCATTATAGTAATATACATACTCTGTTTCATATAATAAATCTTTTAATCTATCATGATTTGATGTATTTTCATTTTCAAATAACTCCTCAACTGTTTTCATTTGTTGATTTGAAATTAAGCTGTTTTGATAATCAGTAAATATAAATTTATTGATTGGATTTTTTATAATTTCCTCTACATAATCATTATCAGAAAACTTGATATACATTTCTTTAATATGACCGTTTTCAATTGTACTATTTATTAATTCTCCAATTACTTCTGTATCTATATCTGGATTAATTTTTCTATATTCTTCAATCGAGTTAAATAATTTTTCATAGAAATTAACTCCATGATTTAATGTTAATTTTTTATTTATTTTTAAGAAAACTTTAAATAATTCCTCGTCCGTTACATTTAGACTTTTTCCCTCTCGATCTAATATATCTGCATTAAATCCATTATTAATTACATAATTTTTCATTATCTAACCTCTAAAGTTTCAATAAAATTTTTAAGTTTTCCTTCATCTTTTAGCATGTTTCTTAATTTTAAAGTTTCGATATTTTCAACTTTTTTTACAATATCTTCTGTAATTTCAACATTATAATCTTCATATAGCTTGACAATTAATGTATAAACAACTTCATTTGTTATAATTATATCCTTATTATTTTCTAATGTTAATGTTGCTTTGAATTTTTCATTTACTTGGTATAACATACTGCTCCTCATATAATTTTATTTAGGTTTTTGAACCTATGACTATATTATATTTTAATAATCAAAAGAAATCCCCCCTGATTTATAGTTGAGATTTATGTACTTTTTAATATGAGTTTTGCATTAAAAAAAGACCTTTTGTAAGGTCTTTTCATCTTAAATATTTATATTTCTATCATTTATTAGTACAATAATTGGCGTCAAATTAAATATATTTATTACTAATTTATATTATTTTACAGAAGAAATACCTAAAGCATTTAGCTATTAGGTATCTTAACTTCTTATTATATATATATTATAACACTTTTTTTTTATTTGTCAACTATTATATTTTATATATGAATTTTCTAATAAGTTATAATTTATTTCTTTATTATTTATTAAATATAATTCTATTCGTTTTAATACTTTTAAATTATTTCTTTTAAATTTCATATCTAAATTATTTAAATAAATTTGAATAAATGTACAATGGGATATGTTATTTCTAATTATTCTTAGTGTATTACTATTATATTTAAAATATTTTAATTCTGTCGTAAAATTATTCTCATCAAATAAATTAACTAACGTAATTAATTTTCCCAATTCTAACTTATTTATTATTAAATAATATTGATTAAAATCCTCAAATTTTATTTTTAATTCTTGATAATATTTAATTTTATTAGTTAATTTATTTTCATCTAATGTACTAGACGTAATTTCTTCAAGTTGACTAATTTTTTGTTCTATTTTCTCAACTATTTTTTCTTTTACTTTCTCAGTATTCTCACACTCACTATATTCTACGCATATTACATTTGTTATTTGTGTTTTCACAAGTTTTTCAAATTCGTATATATTTTCTCTAATATACATTGTTATCTCTTTATCTTCATTATATTTTTTTACATAATCATCAATTGTTACTTGACCTTCATAGATATGTTTTCCTTCTATTTTCCCACTATGAAAATAGTGTTTATATGGTGAAATTAAATTTATATAACCTAAACTTGATAGTATTTTTTCTGCTTCTTCAAGATCATCTATAATTATATTTTTATTTTCCTTTAAATAATTTAATTGTTCCATAATATTTAAACTTTTTTTCAACATCACTTATCCTTTTCAATTAATTATTGTAGCATGAAATTTAATATTATATTTTTTAATTCACATAGGTTGAATTATTTAACCTCTCAAACCCTATTGTTCATAGGGAAGTCGAACTTTTTCGACTATGCTATGTTTAATAGGGTTTGAGAGGTTTTTGGTGTTTTTCATTAAATTTCCTTACATTTCCCTTAATTTTATGTTAAACTAAATTTATATAAGAAAAGAATGAAATACCCTTTGTTTATGGGACACTTGTTCTTTCATAGAAAACAAAAAAGTGCTGGTTGCGATTAATTATTGTCAATTCACACCATTTTAAAAGACTTAGTTAAGCAATTTGTTTAACTAAGTCTTTTTTTAGATTAATTTATCCCAGAAGATTATTAACTTAATATTTTTCAAGATTATTTCACTTATACTTAATTAACAAATTTTGTTAATTACATTATCAACTTACTATTCAAAAACTAAAATTGGAAATTTATGGATATCATTAACTCATCGTAAAATATTATTTATTATTTTATATTCAGTAATTTCTCCTAACCACCACTCATGTTCACAAAGTTAGTATTACCATATTCATATATTTTACCCATTTTCGAATACTCCCTTTATCCCTAATAACCATATTTTACATTGTTCTAATGCTGTTGATTAACCATTTATAACTTGTTATTTCAATTCAACAAAATAATCCATATATCCGTACAATATTAAAGACACATGAATCGAACAAGATTCATGTGTCTTTTTATTTTCTTTTAAATTGCTGGGTTATCTCAATTATTTAACTTTTAATTTAATACCTTATTGTTCACAGTATATAAATTAAATAATACTATTTTGTTTTCATTAACATAACTTTTACACATCATTTTTCTAAAACTCTTATCAGGAGGCAATTCAATTAATATTTTCATTTTTATCAATATTCATAATTTTTATCTATTCATTATAATATTTTTCGATATTCACTTGGAAAATGTCCAGCAACTTTATTTACAGGTAATAAATTAACAAATGCTGCTTCATCAACTTCATTGATTAAGTTTAATAATTTCATTGATTGTGATTCCCAAATACTAACTATTAATACATTATTTTCTAATCTTGTTTTCCACCTTTTGATTCAAGTATTGTAACGCCCTTACCTAAATCATTAATTATTTTAGCTGAAACTTCACGCTCATTATTTGTCACTATTATTGCAATTGATTTTACACTTGAATTATGAACTTTATCTATTACTACTCCTAAAATATATAAAAGTATAATAAATAATAATGATGTTTTTAAGTCTTGAGTTAAAAGAGCAATCATTAATACAATTACACCATTTACAGCAAGATTATATAATCCAAACGATTTTTCTCTAATTATTGAAAAATACAATGCAATAATATCTGTTCCTCCTGTTGAAGAACCAACATTTAGTAATATTCCAATCCCGATACCACTTAAAATTGCACTTGCTACTACACTTAAAAATGCATCATCAATTAATACAATATCATTTGGAATTATTCCTTGAAAAATAGCACTAAATAGTATTGCAAGAAAACTTCTTGCAATAAATTTCTTTCCAACTTTAAAAAAACCAAAAATAATAACTGGCATATTAACTAAAAAATAAACATAACTTGTTACATCAATATTAGTTATAAATTTGTTTACCACTACATTTATAACTTGAGCAAACCCCATTACACCTATTGTAAATAGATCTAATGGCTCTAAAAATAAATTTATACCCAAAACATAAATAAAGCTTCCTAATAATATTGCAAAAATTGTTTTAATATTATTTGACATCCTTGAAAACTTCTCCATCTTTCATTACAAATCTACAATCTTTAACACCTTCTGGATTATTTTCTAATTCTCCTGCAAATCCTACAATATCAGCTATTTTACCAACTTCAATTGTTCCCAGTCTATCTTCAATTCCTAAAATTTTAGCATTTTCAAATGTTGCTGCTTTTAAAGTTCTTAATGCTGTTGCTCCAGAGTTAATCCATGATTGAAATTCTCTCCATGATTCATATACGGGTTTTGTTCCAACAATGTCACTTCCGTACCCAAGACGAATATTACTATTAAGGATTACTTGACGTGATTTTTTTAATTGATCAGAGTATTTTTCAAATTTCTCTCGCATTGCTGGTGATAAAGTATTTAATATTGCTTCATCTTTCCTAATTATCGGTTCATAACATTGGAATGTAGGTACAACATAGATATCTTTTTCTTCTACTTTTTTTGCCGTTTCTGGTGTAATTAATGCTGCATGTTCTATACCGTCAATATTAAATTCTACTAACTTTTCAATTAGGTTATCACCATAACAATGCGCAGTAATCGTACGATTCATTAAGTGAGTTGTATCTATTAACGCTTTTACTTCCTCATCGGTTAATTGACAATCTTCAGGTCCATCTAATTGTGTAAAGAATCCACCTGAATACATAATTTTTATAAATGAAGCTCCATATTTTAAATCATCTCTTACAGCTTTAATAAAAAATTCTTTTCCTGTACCTATAGCATCTGATTTAAATGCCTCAGCAATATTTTCACTCGAATGTAGTTCTCCTGATGCATCTGCATGTGATCCTTCTGAACCCATGACTCTTGCAGGATATAATCGAGATGTCCCTTTTAAGTAACCTTTATTTTGTTGATTTTTAACTTCAAATATACTTCGATTTTGCCCTATTGCATTCATCCCTCTAATTCCTGTAAATCCTCTATCTAATGTTTCACGTAAATTTTCTACTGTATGAATTAAAGCAGCATTATTACTAACAAGTGGTAATTCAGCTAATGTCAATCCTTTTGGATAATCAATATGCATGTGATTATCGATTAATCCCGGAGTAATTGTTAAATCTGAACGATCAATGATAATTGCGTCCTCACTTTTTGTAACTTTTTCTCCCACTTCAATAATTATATTATTTTCTACTAAAATCTCCATGTTTGATTTCCATTCTTCTGTGATACCATCAAATAATTTACCACACTTAATTAAATATTTTGTACTTTTCATTGTACCTCCTTTTCTATTTATTATAACATAAACCTTTTCATTTTGTTGTTTATCCATTATTTTTCATTGATTTTTATTATTTTTTATTATTTTTTATTAAATTTAATTTTAAAATAATTTTATTTCTATACGAACAAGAAAATGGTGTATAATAAATTTAATAAGGAGATTTATATGAACACAAATACAATTTTTTCTACTTCTTCAATCCAACAAGAAGAAATTAATGATATTTTAGATTTTTGGATTGAATTAATTCGCCTATCACACATTAAGGAAAACAACGATGTAGCAATCAACGTTAAACAAAAAGCAATAGCTGAATATAACAAACTAATTAAATTAGAACATTTTACAAAAATGGTTGCAACTTCCCTTAAGCATTCTACAAATGAAGTTAACACCTCTTTGAAAGTACTTACTCTTTTAAATCTAGATAAAGAGCAAGAAAACTATAATTATTTAATTGTTTTTTGCTATTCTAAAATATATTGCGACTTAAAAGCTAGTGTATATGGAATCGACAATAACGTTGAAGATATTTTCTATATTTTTTACCGCCAAATCATCGAAGACGAACATGAAGTTTTTCTAAAAACAGAAAAAAAATTCAATGAATTAGTTAATTTAACACAAAAAAAATAACATATACCTCTAGGTATATGTTATTTTAATGCATTATTCATTTTCCTTAACTTTAAATAATTCCCAATTTTCTTGATTCTTAATCAATATTGATTTTATAATTACCACTGACAACAACGTTACTCTGTACCCATAGACTCACTTATCACCACCACCACAAGAATCACTTACAATAATCAATATCTAATCTTACCAACAAGTACTTTGATAATACTTTCCACTACCATTGTTAAAATTACTATCATTATCAACATTAACCAACAACTGCATCATACCACCACCAGCATTTTGCACACCAATCGCAACAATAATCAAAATCATTATTAATAAAAATGAAGTTTGGTAAAATGATTCTTGCAGATATCCATTATTTACAAACCAAACATAAACGTAAACAAATAACTATGCAGATTAATAAGTTTTACTCAACCGTCAATTTTCCAAAAGTAAATGCTAAACTAATTCTAAGATTAATGTGAAAAAATGAATTATTAGGCATAATTCAAATAAACACATTTAAAAGGCAACTAAAAAAGATAAAGTATCACCTAATTAGCGGATATATCATAGCAGTGTTACTAGCGAAAAATTGCATTTAACGTTAAAGGAAATATAAATCTAGAATTATCATTAGATGCTAAGCTACAACTTGCTAATAATGCTACAATTCACTCAGATTAAGATGTACATTATACAACGAGAGAATATCGCAAACAAGTCAAAACTTGAATAATATCCAATCAATGTCAAGAAGAGGAAATTGTTGGAACAATGCACTGATAAAAAGTTTTTTCGTTCATATAAATTTCATGGAATTTAATACTTTTAAAGAAGGACAGGAGACAGTAAGAAATTATATGATATACTCCGATCAAGAAGGACCACAATGGCAATTGAAAAAATGACATCGTTAGAATATCGATGTCATTTACAAAGTATTTAATTTTTGTTGAATATTCTTTTTATTTCTTATAAATAAAATGGGTTCAGTTCTTTTTGTTTATCTGTTTGATGCTTATTTATTTAATTCAATTTGAATCCTTTGTTAATTATACTATATCATGTATTCATCCATTTGATTTTGGATTGATATAATTATAAGATTTTACTAACCATATTACTTCCTTCTTATAAAGAGACAATCCATAATATATAACTAACAATTGCACTTATGTTTCACTCCTAGCTTACAAATTCATACTTTAGAGATAATTTGATATATTTTAATTAAAATCAATTAAATCATTATTTATTATATCTACTATTTTATTTTAATAAAAACAAACTTTTTTATTCTTCTGGTTTGAATTTTAATTCATTTAAATATAATAATAATTTTGCTACTATAATATTCAAAGGAGCACGAGCACGGACTTCATAATTTGGGGTATAAAAATCCGTAGTCATATGAAACTCCACATATTCTCCTATTTTTCCGCGTGGGTTTGCCCCAATATATAATTGTTGACAATAACCGTTTAAAATTGAAGCTGCTGTTACTAATCTTTCACTATTTCCTGAAAAAGAAATATAAATTATCAAATCATCTTCTGTATATAAGTCGCGTAATGTTGGAATAAATAAATCATTTTCTGATACTAAAGATGATTGATATCCTAGTTTTTTCAAACCAATAATTAAATCATATGCTGTACCAATTGTTGCACCGAAAGCAAATATCTGAATATTTCCTTTGCAATTTTTAATTTTCTCTGCACCTTCACTAATTAAATTAGTATCAAATTGTGTAATTAACTCAATTAAATGATAATCAAAATCCGAAAGAATATTTATTTCCTTTTCTTCTACTAATGAATTTTTGAAGTCTTTAAAGCTTGTATATCCTAATTTTCCAATCATTCTTCTAATTGTTGCTGTTGACGTATTAGTTTCAAAAGCTAAATCCTGTATTGATATTATCATTAATTTTTTTTGAATTTTAACCATATAATCAAAACAATGCTTTTCGCTTTTTGATAATTTTGTATAATTTGTATTATACATTTTTGTTAACGCATTATTCATCTTTCTCCTAAATAAAGCTTTATTTATATATTTAATTTTACCAATATGAAGACCAACGATTATTATATATACGATAAAGAGCTTCTAAATAAAAATAATCTCCCCAAATATTTGATTCATCTACACCTCGTCCCGAATGCCATGAATAAACTCCGTGTTTTAGGATCCCTTGTTCATTTGAATTAATTGTTGTGTATGATAATTGTAAGTTTGAAAGCATTATTTTTATTAAATATAAATAATTATAATTTAACTCTTTTTCTTGTTTAATTTTTTCTAACAATCCACATAAAGCAATTGCATTAGATGAAGAATCACGATCACTTGGATTTTCATCATTAAATATTAAATCCCAATAGGCAATTGAATCTGCTGGTAAGTGATTCACAAAATATTCTAAAACTTCTTCAAATTTATCATTTAACTCATCTTCACATAAATATTTACTTGCTAATGCTTGCCCATATATTGCCCAGGCTTGACCTCGAGCCCAACAAGAATTATCCGAATACCCCTGTCTAGTTTTTCCATAAAGAGGTTTTCCAGTATCATAATCAAAATAATAAGTGTGAAACGTTGTATTATCCTCACGAATTATGTTTGAAATTACTTTTTGATAATGTTGTTTTGCCACATCGTGATACTTCGAATCTTTAGTTTCTTCACTAGCCCAAAAAAGTAATGGTATATTTAATAATGAATCAATTATTGCTCGATTTTCTTCAGTATCTAATTTTTTTCCCCATGCTTGAATAAATCCTGCTTGAGGAATAAATCGCTCTATCAATAGGTCTGCAGCTTTAATACTTGCTTCTCGATACTTACTTTCACCTGTCACTTTATAGGCTGCAACTGTACTTAATGTATATAAAAAGCCAATATCATGATGTTCTATTTCATACTTTGTATTTAAACGATTTATAAAACTTTCTGTATTTATTTTTGCTATATTTAAAAACTCTTCATCATTTGTATACTCATAAGCAATCCATAACATACCTGTCCAAAACGATGTTGTCCATTCCCGATTCTCGATAATTTGATATTTTCCATTATATGTTGCAGGTGAAGGATATGCTTCACCATATGATTTTATATTTTGCTTTAATTTTTCGATAATCCAATCTAGTTCTTTTTTTATATTTCCCTTATTAGTAATATTTTTATCTAAGGATTCTAACCATTCTTCTTTAAATTCCATCATTTTCTCCTATTGTATTTTCTGAGTTTTCTTCTTGTATATAACACATAATAGATTTCCTTGATGCGTTACATATTAATTCGACAACTTTATCGATATCATCATTACTTTGATTAATAATTGCTTCAATTATCATTGCTAAATTAACTCCTGATACGACACGAATATTATTTGATGTAATTTGTTTACACGCTGTAATAAATGGAGTTCCTCCATATATATCGCATAATACAATTGTGTTTTGCTTATTATCAACTAATTTAGTTAATTGCTCATTAAATAATTCTAAATTTGTCCCGTCAAATGATAAGTAAAATATATTACTAGTCTCTGGAACAAACATACTTACTGTGTCTTGTATTCCATGTGCTAGATGTCCATGTGTTATTACTATTATTTTATTCATATTTCCCCTTCTAAATCTCTACTTTATACTTTTTATTATTTTTATTATCAATAATTATTAATCTTCCGTATATCTTACATTCTGATATTACCTCTATTTTTGACCCTATTTCTATATCTTTTTCTAATAAACAAATTGACAAATCATGATTCTTGCTCTGAAAATCGTATACTATATAATTATTAATTTTTCTTTGCTTTATTTTACAACTATTATTTATAATTGCAAAATATTTAATTAATTCATTTGAATTATCTAATAGTCTTAGCTTATTTGTTTGTAATAGTTCATTATAATGTTCAGAATACAATGTTTTTTCAATTTTTTCTTCTAAATAATTGTGTTTAATTTCAAATTTTTCCCAAAATTTTAATCCATCTGAAAAAATAATTTTTGGCCCTAAAACTAAATTAACTTCCTTTATACATTCTCTTGGATACTGATCTATAACAATTAAATTTGAATCAATTTCTATTAGACGACGAATAATTAAAAAACCATCACATGTATAACTCGCCTTAGAATAAATAATATCATCTATTGATTTATAATTAATATCATTTCGTTGAATATTTGTTTTACTATCCCAAGAATTAATAATTTCTTCGCTAATAATATTTTTCATAATCGGAGAATTATGACTTCTAATTGATTTTAGTCGATAACGCTCATCAATATTTTGATAAGAATATCGACCCGGATCAATTAAAATATCTTCTTCCAATGCATAATTTATATGACATGGCATAAAATGAGAATGACTACTACCATAAGCATGATTATGCATCGATAAATACATTGATGAATTTTTCTTTACAAATAATCCTGTTTTTGAATAACATTCTAATAATTCACTCACATGATTTTCATTTGATTTTTTACAATATATCTTTGAAATATCATCATTACTTCTTTTACCTAATTGTAAATTTCCTACTAATTCTGAAGCAAATTCTAATAGTCCTGCTACATTAGTATTATCACTATCATTTTGCATTACTTGATGATTGTTATGTTTCATTAATGCATTAGAACTTTTGGCTAAAACTTTGATTTGTTTGGAAATATCTATATTGTTATCTAATCGATACAATCGGCACAACGCCAATAATATTTGATTTTGATACATTATTGAATTTTCCCAATGAAATCCCTCTTCATTTATCTGCATTTCAAGTTGTAATTTTAATTTTTCATTCCAAAATTCAATTTGTTTATAATCATCAAGATAATTTTTATTTGCCAATACTCCAATTGTTTGAAATAAACCCCAATTACTTAAATCATCCTTTAGGCGATATCTTTCATACAACATTTTCACTTGAATATTCAAAGCCCAAATCATTTTATCTGTGTAACATTCTCCGATAAAATCTAAAGCTTCAATCCAATTTAATATTCTAATTCCTGTATCAATTGTTCGATGAACCTCTATATTTTTAATATTATCTTCAATCCATAAATTAATGAAATCTATTATCGCTTTTTTATACTTTACATTCTGTGTTTCTCGATATGCTACGGCTATATCAATTAAAAAATCCATTCGGTTTAAAACATATGTCCATTCTTCATCATCAAATGGAATCATTTGCCAATCAATCGGTAAATTTTCAACTATTCGCTTATCTCTTTCCATATCCCATGTTCGATCAAAAATAAAATTACCTAACAATGCTTGATCAGCTCGATTTATAATTGTTTTCATAATTATACCAATGGATTAACATTCGATATCAATCCAATATTTGCCATTATAATCCCTACAATTACTGTAATAATAACTAATTTTGTTGTTGTTAGCCCTTTATTCTTAATTAGATAAAACATAACTCCTACAAAAATTAATGGCAACATATTTGGAATAATTGCGTTTAACATTTCTTGAACATAATGTAATTGTGTTTCATCTCCAACCGTACTTGCATAACTGATTGGTGTATATATTTTTACCATCGATACTGATAAACCGGCAATTACAGCAACACCAACTTTTGTTGCAAAGTCTGTTATTTTAGTCATAACCGTATCCATTTGCTCAATCAGTGTTATCCCAAATTTATAACCTGCTAAACCCATTGCTCCTTTTAATATAATTAAAGTCAGGTTAATACCAACAATAAAAAATATTGGTCCTAACGGATTTCCCTCCATTGCCATTGTTGCACCGATTGTTGAAAATAAAGGGGCAATAATAAATTGAGATAACGAATCACCTATCCCTGATAATGGTCCCATTAGCGCCATCTTCAATGATCTAACTTCTTCATTGCTTTTCCCGGCATCTAACATTGATAAATGAACACTAGTTATAAAAGGAACCATTTGGGGATTAGTATTATAAAACTCAATATTTTCTGTCAATGATTCTTTTAATTTTTCTGGATTATCTTTATATATCTTTTTTAAAGCTGGGAATATCGTTAAAGAATAACCTATTCCTTGATAATTACTATAATTAAATCCATTTTGTAAAAAATAAGATCGGTATGCTGTTTTCATATAATCTTTTTTTTCTAAATTATTTTTATATTCCATCTTCAAAATCCTCCTCTATTGTATTGACAATATTTCTATTATTTTTCGATAAATCCATTGCAGCAAATGCAGATGCGACAATTGCTATTCCCATTACTGGTGTACTAAAATATGACACTAAGACATAACCTATTAATGCATATCCAATATATTCAACTTTTAACATCATACTTAAAATTAATGCAAATCCAATTGCTGGAAGCATTCCACCAGCGACAGTTAATCCCGTCATTAACCAATCTGGAATATAACTTACTAATAGACTCAATAAGTCTGTACTTGCACTTGCTAATAACCCAATTGCAAAACCAACAACGAAAAATGCATATATACTTGAACTAGCTAATAATTTATATTTTCTAAAATTATTTTCATTAATTGCTTGTTTAACTTTATCTGGTATACCGGCAACAAATGTATATGTTGCCGTAATTACAAATTGAAAAGCAATTGCAAATGGATATGAAAGAGCAAAGGCCTGCGCAACATCAACACCTTGATCTTTCATTGTGATTGCCATCAATGTCCCAATGATTCCTGGACCAAGAGGATTTGGGGGAACACTTCCTCCTGGACCTACACCAAATCCCATAAATGCTAATTCAGACATTCCACCGATAGCTAAAGCAGTTGGAACATCACCCAAAATTACACCAACACCGAAACTTAATATTATTGCACGGTTTGTATAAATTCCAAATAATTGACCTGTTAATGCAAATCCTGACCATAATCCAATTAAAATCCCTTGCATTACTGTTACTTCTTGAAATAACGACATTTATCCTCCAATAACTTCTCTTATATTTATTTCACTACTTCCACTATTACCAATCGGAGTAGATTGAGTGTCAAAATCAATTCCTTTTTCTAACATCTCTTTTAATGCTTTTTTATCTTCCTCTAATAAATAAATTGAACGACTAATTTTTTCACTACCTTCTTTTTTATGTACATTACCTAAATTTATTTTTTTGATATCTACCCCACCTTGTACTAATCGATTTGCATCTGTACAACTTTTTACAACTAAATATATTTTTTGCTTTGGTGAAGCTTTATGAATAATATCACATGTTTTTTCAATACTAAAAAAACGCATTTGAATTGAGTTTGGAATAGATGTTTTCATTAGTGTTTGTGAAATCTTATCCTCACTTACTTCATCATTTGCAACAAGTACTAAATTACATCCCAACGATTTTATCCACATTTGTACTTGGCCATGAACTAAACGCTCATCAATTCTTGTCAATATTATATTTTCCATATATTTCCCTTTCTTTACTCTTAAATACTTATTTATTTTGGTAATCCTTTATTACTTTTGAATTATCCTCCATGTACCTATTATAACATTTACACGTAAACGTTTAAAACATAAAATGTCACATTTATGACATTTTAAATTTGTTTTTATCATATAATTTTTAAATTAAAATCAAGATAAACTAATTAAAAATATGATTGATTAACATCTCACAAATAAAAATAAGCCTTAATAACACAAGGCTCATTTTATTTGCTTATTTTTATATACTTCTAAACCATTTACAAATGTTTGAATTACTTCAAATTTATCATTTAACATTGTAAGATCACACGCATAATTTTCTTTAATTTTTCCAATATTCTTTAAATTTAAACTCTTTGCAACATTCCAACTTGCTGCCATAAAAGCTTCTTCAATTTTACAATCAGTAAAATTATAATAATTTTCTACCGCATGATTCATTTTTAAAACACTTCCTGCTAAAGAACCAGATTTTAAGCGAACTTGATTTTCTTTTAATATCGTCTCTTGACCACCTAATTGATAAATACCGTCATCCAATCCTTTTGCTCTCATTGAATCAGTAATTAAAACAATTTGTTTATTTCCTTTTAATTTATAAATTGTTTTAATTACAAAAGGATCAACATGATATCCATCACAAATCAATTCTAAAAATACATCTTCTAAACCGAGCCCCGCATTAACCACCCCTGGTGTTCGATGATTATAACCAGATGAACCATTTTGAAAATGACTAAATGACTTCAATCCTTTTTGATATGCTGGAATAATATCTTCAACTGTTGCATTACTATGAACAATAGAACCAATAATTTTATTATTATTTAAAAAATCAATAAATGCACAATCTAAATCTAGTTCTGGTGCATAAGAAATTAGTATAATATCATCTTTAATTGCATCAATAAACTTTAAATCAATGTTTTTTAAATACTTTGGATTTTGAGCTCCAATTTTTTCGATATTTAAAAATGGACCTTCTAAATGTATTTTAGCAATTTTAATTTTTGTATCTTTTGCTTTTTTTATCGCACTAATACTTTTTATTATACTCGGATAATCCATTGTCATTGTCGTCGGAATCACTGTTGTAATTCCTTCACTTGCAAGGCTTTTTAATAGACTTTTATTACCTTCAACATCACCATCCATAAAATCTACTCCATATCCTCCATGGGTATGACGATCAATGAAACCAGGAACAATATATTTTACTTTGGGATTTACTTTAATTTTTTGACCCGACGAAAAAGAAATTTTCCCTTCTTTTGAATAAAGATTATTATGAAAATCTTCCAATTTATTGTCAATTAATATTTTCATAATTTATTATTTTTTTACACAATCAATAATTCTTTGTGCAACTATTTCACTTTCTTGATCAATTCCGCATTTGAAAATTTTTCTAATGTCATATTCTTCTGAATTTTCAGTCATATAATTTTTAATCCCTTTAATAAATTCTTGTTTTAATTCTGTATCATAATTTACTTTGTTAATTCCATTTAAAATTGCTTTTTTTACTTGTTCTGTTGGCACTCCACTTGTTCCGTGTAGTACTAATGGTTTATTAGTAATTTCTTTTGCTTTTTTTATCAATTCAAAGTCAATATTAACTGGTCCTTTATATATTCCATGTGAAGTACCTACTGCTACTGCTAATGAATCTGGATTTACTTTTTCATTCATTTTTTGTACTTCCTTTAAATCAGCTAATAATGTACCTTCGCTCTCTATATCATCTTCTTTTCCACCAATTGCTCCAATTTCTACCTCTAAAGCAATGGATCTCATTCCAATATAATCTTTAATCATTTTAGCATTTTTAATATTTTCTTCAATTGACAAGTGACTACCATCATACATTACTGATGTAAACCCTAAATCAATTGCATTTTTTACTAATTCTAAATTTCTACCATGATCTAAATGAATACAAATTTTTGCTTTTGATTTTTCTGCAATTGCTACTGCACTAGTATATAATGCTTCTAAACCCGCATATTTAATTCCACCTTCAGTCATTTGTACAATAACTGGATAATCAAACTTTTCTGCTGCTTGAATTACAGCTTTGATTCCCTCTAAATTAACACAACCAAATGCTGGTATTGCAATATTCTTTTCCTCTGAATATCGTAATAATTCTTTTCCGTTAATTAACATATTTTCTCCTTATAAATTTTTACTCCTTTTACAACTCGATTTACCGATCCACTTGGACTTGGATTATCTGGATTTAAGTTAAACTTCAAGCTTTGATTTACTGCAATTTGTTGACAAACTGGTATTATAATTAACGCACGAGAAAAACCTTCAGCATCAATTTGACATGAAATTAAACTTTCTTTTTGATTTTGACCTAAAGTAACAATTAGTGGTCTATTTTCATCTTCAATCAATTCTTGATATAAATCTTTTTCATATTTTTGGGTAAGAGTATCTGTCGATGTAATACCAATAATTAATGATTTTTTTGTAATAAGTGATTTTGGTCCATGACGAAAATTTAAAAATTGTTCACAATAACACCCAATCTTTCCATTAGTTAATTCCATACACTTTAAAGTTAATTCTTTTAATAATCCGATGTTTTCTGTATTTGATAAATAAATAATATTTTCAAAATCATTGTTTGTTATTTTTTCATATGGAAATACATCATATAATTTTTTGGCTTTTTTTGATACATCAACTATATCAAATTGCAAATCAAAAATTTTTGCTGCTGTTATCATCATTGAACTAAAACTATTTGTCATTGCGAATCCTTGATCATTTGTTTCTTTTGGTAAAAGTATTGAATCTTCTGAATATTCTTGATATAAAATCCCCTCATCATTACACGTAATAATTAAATGTTCTACACTTTTACTATATTGATTACATAAATTAATTGTTTCAATACTTTCTGGACTATTGCCACTTCTTGCAAAAGAGACTAATAAAATTTTTTTGTTATTTAACAATAACTTTGGATTAGAAACTACTTCCGTCGTATAATAACTTACAAAATTAATTCTCTCTTTTCCTGCATTTAAATATTTTTCTAACATATCTCCTATATATCCGCTTGTTCCTGCACCAGTAAATACTACAATTGTTTCATCATCAATAAAATTTTTTTTACTATTAATTAATTGTTTTTTATTTATTAATATTTCTGGAATTTTTAGCCATGTTTCAAATTGATTCTCTATTTCTTTTGTTGTAACATTTTCCATTCTTCCTCCTATATTTTTATAATAACAATTTATTTTTTTCAAAGTCTATCATTATTGTCTGATTTTTGACATTTATTATCAACTCATATTTGATATAATTATTAATGAAAAGAGGTTTTATGGTCGACTTATATAATTTTACTGTTTCTGAGAAAATTTGTTTTTCCAAAATTCAACAATTAGAAAATAATATTTTAACAATGAACCTTGAAGATATTGCTAATTATTGTTCTGTTTCAACGGCAACAATCAATCGAACATTAAAAAAAATCGGATTTAAAAATTTAAAAGATTATAAATTATCTTTAAATCCCCCCATAAATTTAACTACTCAAAACACCCAAACTTTACTCGAAAAAAAAATTATTTCTTTAATTGATACTTTAACTAGAAATGAATTGGAAATTTATATTGATTTAATATCTAATTCTGACACTATTTACATTGTTGGATTTGGATTATCAACTTCAATTGCTTTAGATTTTTGTCTAAATTTACGTAAACATAATAAAAACTGTATTTATATTAATGATTCTGATTCACTAAAAATAATTAATGAAAAACAATTAGCTTCTAATGATTTAATTATTTATTTATCATATTCTGGAAATGATTCTGATATGAATTTATTTGCTTCAATTGCTAAAAATAAAGTTTATCAATTTTTAATTACATCTAATCCAAATGCTGAATTAATCAAAACATGTAGTCATTACTTTTCAACTGATAGCTATATGCTTACTCAGAGTTTTAATTCAAGAATTCCATTAAGTATATTTATTTATAAAATTCTAAATTTTTATATTTACAAATAAAAAATGAAACTTTTCAGTTTCATTTTTTATCGATTAATCTTTAAGTTATTGCCTTTTACAAAATCATCAACCCGTTTTTTTGATGTTAAATAATTATCACCATATTCATAATGTTTAAGTGTTGCATTTGCCAAAGCAAAATCTGCAATTTTTTTAGGTGTTTCCTTATGTAAATACCCTTCAATTACTCCGGCACTAAAAGCATCTCCTGCTCCAATTCGATCAATAATATTAATATTATTAATATCACTCTTATACAATTTATCAGTATAAATATTACTCTGTAATTGATGATAATTGGGATTAATTATTGTTCGTGTCGTAGATGCTATTAATTTAATTTTTGGATATTTTTCTTTTAGCCATTGATAAGCGCTTTGTAAATCATCTGTTTCATGCTTTAATAAATATTTTATATCTAATATTCCAAGTATTGCAATATCCACTAATGGTAATACTTCTTTTAAAAAACTTCCTGCTTCTTCACTGCTCCATAATTTGGAACGGTAATTCGAATCATAACTAATTATAATTTTTAATTCTTTTGCTTTTTTGATAATTCTTAAAATTTGACTAGCCATTTGGGGAGACAATGCTGCGGTAATTCCCGAAACATACAATATATCCAAGCCTTTTAAAAAATCGATAATTTCTTTATCCGTATATATTACTTGAGAAAAACTTGAATATAATCGATCATAAATTACTTCCGTAGGCATAATTTCACTTCCAGGTAGAGCATAATACAATCCTAATTTTTCGCCTTTCATCTTAATATGTTTACTATCTATATTATAAGAATGAATATATTTTTTTACTGTTTCTCCTAAAGAATTGTCTGGTAAGACTGTCAATAAGCAGGTTTTATGACCAAAACTTGCCAAATATGATAATGTATTAAATTCTCCTCCACCATAATATATTTTTAATTTATCACTTGCTGACAATCGCTTATCATCTTCTGGTGTTAAACGCATTAATATTTCTCCAATTGCACCTATTACCATTTTTCCACCTTTGTTTTAAATTCTTTTGCTAATGATGTTACTTTTTGAAAATCTCCTGATAATCCAGGCTTTGTCAATGATGAACCAATCCCAACTAATTCAACACCCGACTCAAACCAATTATCAATATTTTTAATATCAACTCCTCCTGTTACCATTAAACAAGCATTTGGTATCGGTACTTTGATATCTTTGATAAAATTTATTCCTAAAATTTCTCCTGGAAATACTTTAGCAACGGCATTTTTATGATTCATTGAATTTATAATTTCACTTACAGTCATTACCCCAGGCATATATGGTATCTTCAAGATATCACAGCATGCTTGAACTTCTGCTGTAAAACCAGGTGAAACAACATAACTCGCTCCAGCATCAATTGCTGCTTTAGCTTGTGCACTTGTTAATACACTTCCTATTCCAATTAAAGAATCTGGATATTTATTCTTCACTTGTCTTATTGCCTCACATACATTAGGTATTGAATATGTTAACTCTAAAGCTTTTATTCCTCCAGCATATATTGCATCCACATATTTCATCGTTTCTTCAATACTATCTGCTCTTAATACAGCTATAACTTTTTCTGATTTCAATTTATTTAACATTTTTCCTACCTTTCAAATTAAATACAATTATCTTGCTTGCCAACCCCCATCAACAGGAATTACAACACCATTAATATAATTACATGCATTTCCTGCTAAAAAAGCAACTGCACCAGCAATATCTTCTGGCTCTGCCCAATATCCTGCTGGAATACGTCCTAGAATTTCAGCATTACGATTTTCATCTGCTCTAATTGGTGCAGTATTTGCTGTTTTTATGTATCCTGGAGCAATTGCATTAATTTGAATATTATATTCAGCAAGTTCATTAGCAAATGCTTTTGTCAAACCAGCTACTCCGTGTTTGCTTGCTGCATATGCAGGAACAAATTTTCCTCCTTGATATGATAACATTGAAGCAATATTAATAATTTTTCCTTGTCCTTGCTCTTTCATAATTGAAGCAACAGCTTTTGATAAATAAAAAACTGTATTTAAATTAATATCTATTACTTCATCCCAATCTTTATCCGGTGTTTCTAATAATGGATTTCTTCGAATAGTACCAGCATTATTAACTAAAATATCAATTTTTCCAAATTCATTAATCGCTTGATTAACTAAAGTTGTAATTGCTTGTTTATTTGTTAAATCAGCAACATAACCATAAAATTTTTTTCCGTTTTTTTCAACATAGTTTTTAATTTCTGTAAAATCTTCAATGTGTCCTACTACCATAATATCTGCTCCAAGATCACATAAAGCTTGTGAGTATGCTAATCCTAAGCCAGTATTTCCGCCAGTGATTATTGCCACTTTGCCATCTAATTTAAATTGTTCTATATTCATATTTATCCTTTCCATTTAACTATTTAATCTTATTAATATTAACGTGATCCATATCATCAAAATTTTGATTTTCTCCTGCCATTGCCCAAATAAATGTATATTTACCTGTTCCTACTCCTGAATGAATTGAATAACTTGGCGATATAAATGCCTGTTCATTTTCTAAAACCAAATGTCTTGTTTCACTAGGAGTTCCAAAAATTTCAAAAATTCGAGTTTCTTTATCCATGTCAAAATAAAAATAAGATTCCATCCTACGCTCATGAAGATGAGGAGGAAATGTATTCCAACTACTTCCATCTTCTAATACTGTCATCCCCATTAATAATTGACAACTTTTACAATTACTTGGATGAATATATTGATAAATTGTTCGTTTATTCATCGTTGATGTATCTCCTAATTTAACAGGTGTTGCTTTTGCAAATTCTATATGACAAATTTCATATTGTTGATGAGCTGGAGCTGAATTTAAATATAATTTAAACGAAGTATCACTTTTAAACTCAACTTTTTCTTTTCCCATCGGGATATATAATCCATCTCCCTTAGTCATCGGATATTCTATCCCATCAATAATTACTACTCCCGAACCAGATAATGTTATTAATCCTAATTCACGTCTTTCTAAAAAGTAATCAACTCCTAATTCTTCAAATTCTTTTAATTGTAATGTACAATTGTTACAATACACTCCTCCAATTATTGTTCGATCTTCAAAAGAATAATTTAAAGTTATTTTATTTTCTTGAATAATATTTTCAACTAAAAAATTTTCTCTAATTTCGGTTGTATCCATTTCTTTAAGGTGCTTTGGATGCACACTATAATATTTTTTCATTATTTCTCCTCTTTTACTTGTATACAAGTATTGTAAATTATTATTTTAAGTTTGTCAAGAATTTCCCAAAACTTGTATACAAGTTTTGGGAATTAAAAAAAAGTCTTAATCGACTTTTACTCAAAATATAATGGATATTGCTTTCGCAACTCAGAAATATTATGTTGTAATGAACTAAATAAATGTTCATTATATATTTTTTTTATATCCATTTCTTTTTTCTCAACAATATATTCAAAAATTAATTGATGTTCATTAATTTTTTTTTCTAGATATTGCTCCCCTGTTGAAACACTTAATACTCTAAATCGGTTAAATTGTAAAGATTGAGAAAGAATATATTCCCAAACAAAATTTTTTTCAACAACATCAAATATAATTCCATGCATTTCATTATCAAAATACCAAAACTTTTTTGATAATTCAATTGAATCATAATCTTCATATTTTTTTAATAATTCTTTTTGTTTTTTTATATTTTCTGTTAATCTTTTTTTTCCGTTATCATTAATATTTGCTTTTACCTCATCTACAATAGCTATTTCTAATAAATATCTAATTGTAAAAAATTCATTTACGTGATCTAAATTTATTTTTGATACAAATGTTCCAATTTGTGGTGCAACATATACAGCCCCATCATTTTCCAATTTATTTAATGCTTGTTTAATTGGTGTTCTTGAAACATTATATTTTTTTGATAAAGATATTTCACTTAATCTTTCATTTGGTTTATATACAAACTCTTCGATTTTTTGTTTTAAATCTTCATAAATCGTCAAGTATAAACCATCTCTTTGTTTCATCATTTACCTCACTTTTTACTTTATTGTCGTTATTGATATTATATCTTAAATCTTTATTTTTATTCAAACTTTTATCATTATCACTTATTTCCTCATTAACTTGACTATTATACATTCTTCTTTTGAATCAATATACTGTAGACATTCACTAGTTAAATTTCTAATTGCTTTTTCATTTTCGCTTAGCAAATTATATGACCATACTTGGGTAAATAAAGCACCACTGACAAATGAAATTATAATAATTATTATTAAATATATCTTCGTCATTACTTTCCTTTTGGTTAATGTTAATCAATTCATATATTATTTGTTGTATTACCTTTAAACAATTTTGTTTGCACATATACATCTGTTACTGACTTATTGCTTAATAAATCATCAATCATCTTAATCGCTAATGCTCCTAATTGATGATAATCTTGGACTAACGTTGTCAATTGATACGAAAATACTTTATTAATTTGTAATCCATCAAAACCGATTAATTCTAAATCTTGAGGAATTTTTAATTGTTGCTTGATAATTTCCTTATATGCTCCATGAGCAACTAAATCATTCCAGCACATTACCAAATCGTATTTACTAAAATCAATTGTTTGTAAACTTTGATTTTCCAATTCATTAATAACCGAAATTACATCAATATTTTTCTCATCATACGCTTGGCAAAACAAATCACGACGTGCTTGCGAACTATAATTATCGATTGGACCCATAATAAATAAAATATTTTGAATTTTTACTTGATTTATTTGCTTTGCTAGTAATGATATTGCTTGTTTATTATCAGTAATAATCTTTGGACCATTATTAATTCTTTTTTCTAAACCGATTATCGGAATTGTACTTTTCGCATATATTGCTTCATCACGAGTATTCATTACAAGTATTCCTGAAACTCGTTTTGCCACAAACTCCTTATAATACTTTTCTTCAACATCACGATTTCCATTTGTATTACAGATTAATAAATTATATCCGCACTTTTGTGCTTGTTGTTCGATTTCATTTACTAGTTCAGCAAAAAAAGGATTAAGAATATTTTGAACCATTAAACCAATATCATTGGTTCTCCCTTTCATAATCGCACTTGTTAAATTACTTGGAACATATTCATGTTCATCTAAAACAGCTTTTATTTTCGCTGAGCTTTTAGCTGAAACATTTCCAGTATTATTAATATATCTTGATACCGTTGCCGTTGATAATCCAGTTATTTTTGCAATTTCTCTTATACTTTTAGCCATATTTCCTCACTTACTTTAATTATATCTAATTTAATCACTTATAACTAAATTTTCAAGATAAAAAGAATCACATACTAGTGATTCTTCCATTACTTTTATCTTAATTTAATTTTTCCAATTCTAAATTTAATTCTTCATTTGTTAAATATCCGGTTTGAGCTCCCATTTTCGTTACCGAAATTGATGCTGCATTTACTGCTGTTTGAATACATTCGCTGATTGGTTTACCAGCTGCTAATAGTGAAACAAACACACCATTAAAACAATCACCCGCACCAGTTGTATCAACAACATTTACTTTCGGTGCTTTATATATTTGATCACAATAACGTACCCCATCTGCTCCAAGCGTAATAATTAATTGTTCGGGTGTTAATTGATATTTTGCCAATAAAGCCTCTGCTTCTTTTTCATTTGGCGTTATGTAATCAATTGCTGTTAATAAATTTGCTTCTATTTCCATAAATGGTGCTGGATTATAAATTAATTTAAAACTATTTTTTAATTTTATTTCAACAATTGCTTTCAAAGCCGAAGGGTTTATTTCATTTTGAATTAATACATAATCATATTCACTTATTTTCTTTTCTAGTGCATTTATTAAATTTTCATTTACTTGTAAATTTGCTCCTGGAGTTACAATAATAATATTATCATTTTCACTTAATAAAATATTTGCTGTTCCCGTTGGATGCTCATAATTTGTTTGTAATAAATCAGTATTAATCTGATTTTTACGAAAGTTTTCAATAATTGCTTCACTATATATATCATTTCCGATTGCTCCAAGAAAGCTTGTATCTGCTCCAAATTTTGCACATGCTACGGCTTGATTTGCCCCTTTACCACCAAATGTTGTTGTACTTTTATTGGCAACAATTGTTTCTCCTTTTGTTGGAAAATGATTTAAATAATGATATTTATCAATATTTACACTACCTATTATTAATACTTTAGCCATTGATTAACCCTAATTCTTTAATTGCATTTAATAACTCAACTTCATTTGTAACAACTTCTTTAATCCCGATTTTTTGGGCTAATTGCATAATTGCTGGTACTTCCAAATTACTTTTTACTAATAAATTTTCATCAGCAAACATTGTCTTGGGCTCGCCATCATATACTTTTTGCTTATTTGTCATTACAATTGTTCGTTCAAAATTAGCAATTACAAAATCCATATCATGAGTAATAACAATTATTGTTTTTCCTGCTGTTTTTAATGCACTGATTATTTCAACTAAACGTTTAATTGCTGCTGTATCTTGTCCTGCTGTTGGCTCATCTAAAATAATTACATCCGTATCCATTGCAATAATTGAAGCAATTGTTACAAATTTACGTGATGAATATGGTAATTCATATGGATGGAGATTAATTGCATCAGTTAATCCACATAATTCAATTGCTTTTTTAACATTTTGTTTGCTCGTTTTTTGATCTTGTTTTAAACATTTCGGACCAAATGCAATTTCTTCATAGACATTATCATGAAAAATTTGATCATCTGGATTTTGAAATACATATCCAACCATTGGTGCAACTTGAGCTGTTGTTAATCCTTTAATATCCTTATTATTAAGTATAATTGATCCTGATGTTGGCTTTAATAAACCATTAATCATTTTCGCAGTTGTTGTTTTTCCAGCTCCATTTTGACCAACTAAAGCAATTACTTCACCTTTATCAACACTTAAAGATAAATTTTCAACTGCACAAAAACCATTTTCATACGTATACGTTACATCATTTACTTGTAAATAACTCATTATTCCCCCATTTCTAATAATTGCTTTAATTGTGGCGTTATTTCAATGTTTTCTTGCTCTAAGTAATCAGCAAATTTTAGTGTTACTGGTAATTCTAATTTTGAGTTTTTATATTCCCCACTATTAAATACTGTATTTTTCTCACCACTAATTACAACTTGGTTATCTTCAAGAACAGTAATTGTATCACTATATTTAGCGATTAATTCAATTTTATGTTCAATTAAAATAATTGTTGTCCCGTTGTTTTTTAATTGTTCCAAAATTGCAAAAATTTCTTTTGTTGCTATTGGATCTAATTGTGAAGTTGGTTCATCCAAAATCAATACTTTTGGTTCCATTACAATTACTGATGCGATTGCAACTTTTTGCTTTTGACCACCACTTAAATTAATTGGATTTTTATCTTGAATTGCTTCTAAACCTAATAATTTAATTGTTTTTTGTACTCGCTCAATTATTTCTAAACGATCAACCCCTAAGTTTTCTAAACCAAATGCAATTTCTTCAAATACATTATCTTTAGCTGCTGACATTTGGGTAAAAGGGTTTTGAAATACATAACCAATTTCATTACATAACTCACTTAAATCCCATTCATTTATATTTTTGTTTCGATATAAATATGTCCCAGTCATTTCTCCATGATATATTTTCGGAATAAAACTACGTAATAATAAACCTAATGTTGTTTTTCCACTTCCATTTACTCCACAAATAGTGTGAAATAATCCTGTTTCTAATGTTAAATTGATATTATTTAAAACAGCTTCTTCCGTATTTGGATAAAGATAATTAACATTTTTTAATTCAATTAAGTTTGCCATTTTACATTCCTCCATTTCCAACTAAAAACCAAATAATTGTGATAATTACAATTACAGTTACAATATAGTCAATACCACGTTTTTTAATTTCATATACATTTGTTTTCTTTGCTTTAGCCGAAAAAGCACGTGCTTCAAGCGTTAATACACGCTCTTCTGTTTCTTCAAGTGAAGATAATACAAGTGGTGTAAATAACGGAATCAACATTTTTAAACGAACAAGTATATTCCCTTCAACTTCTACTCCACGTGATGCTTGTGCTTCAGTAATTGTTTTAACTTTTGCACTCATCTGCGGAATAAATTGTAATGTTGCTAGAATTACATATGTTAATTTTTTTGGCATTCTTAATTGTTCAAGAGCATAAACTAAATCTTTAATTGATGTTGTTGCAAAAAATAAAATCATAACACTACAAATTGCTACTATTTTTGATGTTAAAACTAAACTTAAAGCAACACCTTCTTGATTAATTGTAATAAAACCAATCGTAAAT
This sequence comes from Mollicutes bacterium SLUWU-24, assembly GCA_049070185.1. Lineage (GTDB taxonomy): Bacteria > Bacillota_I > Bacilli_A > UBA3375 > UBA3375 > CAZFWW01. Next base: position 52,927 of record JBLYTW010000002.1, read on the forward strand.
AAATCTGTTTCACCAGGATAAAAAATCCCTTGAATAATAAAGATAAATAATACTAAGATAAATGCTGATTTCATAAAGTTAGTAAATACTGTACGAAACTTACCACATACTAAAGCGATTAGTAATACAACTGGTAATACTAAATATTGATATTTGTATCCCGGAACTAAAGCGATTGTTATAATCATTAATAAAATAATCCATAATTTTGTCGTTGGATATAATAAACTTTTTTCTTTCATCTTACTTTACCTCCCCATCAATTGTGTATTCTTTTTTGTTTTTACGAATAAATTTACTACCATAATTTGTTTTTGATAAATAACGTGGTGAAATTTTACGGACAATATACATCGCAAATAATAAGTTTATTGTATTATTAATTAATCCAACAATAAATGTTTGATTTAATACGGCATTAATAAATTCTTGTCCTGATTGTAAAAATACTGCTGTTAATACATCGGTTGTTGAACCAGTTACCCCACCAAATAAATAAACGACAATTGGTGCTGAGATTAATGACCCTAATAATGACATTCCTAAAATTACTAGTGCCGTTCTAATTGGTCCTTTTAACATTCCTTTATCCGAAGCAAATCCAACAAAAATTCCAATTCCAATTGATACTGGCATAAATGGTAATGCCGTTGGATAAATCATTCCATTGACAATATGGTTTAATACCGCAGTAATTGCGGCAATCCATGGTCCACCTAAAATTGCCGCAATTGATAAACCAGCAATATCAAAATATAATGGTAGTTTTAACATTTGGGTAATTTGATACCCAACAACACTAAGTGCCACACACGTTGGTACTAATAAAATTTGTAATAATGTAAAGTCATACTTAATACCTTTTTTCATAAATTCTCCTTAATTACTTAGTAATCTTTTAAATAGTAATGCTTTAAATGCTTCTGCTTGTACTTCTAATGCTACTTTTGTTTTTGATTCTGGATTAATTTTTCCCACAGTTTGTCCTGTTCGTTCTGCTTGGGTATAAACAACATCAATATCGAGTAATGCTACATCTAATAAATCTGGTCTAAATACCGAAGCAACTGCTAGAGGATCGTGCATATATGTTACATCATCATTAAATGTTACCTTGACAAATTCAATCCATTCATTTAACATTTGTGCTAATAATTGATTAACTGGATCATCACTATTTGCTAATAATTCTTCTTCTTTTTTCCCAATTTCAACTTGCATTGTTACATCTAAACCAACCATCGTAATATCAATTCCACTATTAAATATTACATCGGCTGCTTCTGGATCACATGCAATATTATGTTCCTCAACCCATACATTTGGTTGTAAGCGATTTGAACCTAATCGAGTTGAACCCCCCATTAAGTTAATTGCTTTGATTTTTTTAATAATTTTAGGTTCCTTAATAATTGCTGTTGCAATATTTGTTAAAGGACCGATTGGAATTAATGTTACTTCTCCAGGATTGTTTAAAATTGATTCAATAATGAAGTCAACAGCATGTTGTGATTCAACACTATAATCTTCTATTCCTAATTGTTTTTCACTTCCTTCATGACCTGCCATCCAAACACTACGTTTACGTAACAATGGTAAATCAATTCCACTATATACGGGTATTTGCGGTTGACCACCCAATGTTACTAAGCGTTTAGCCAATTTTGCTCGTAACATACTATCGCCATAAACCGTTGTAATACCTAATAACTCCAATTCTGGTGATTTTAAAGCTAGAGCAATTGCCATTGCATCGTCAATATCCGATCCAATATCCGTATCAATTATAACTTTCATCTTCCTCCTTCAAATTGTAACGTGTTACATTTCATAATTTAATTATAGCACATCTTTTATTTTATGCAAATATATTATTAAATTTAGTATTAATTTTTAAATGTTATTAAAAAAGAAAGATAACTTTTAGTAAATTATCTTTCTTTTATTTTTTATTTTAATACTGTCTTTTGGTATTTAATTGATCCATCTTCCGTTACTTTAATTGATTTAACTTCAGTTTCTTCTAGATAATCATTTAAATCAACAAAACGGATTGATTGATTTGACCAATCACGATAATAGAATTTTAAATTCGTTAGATCCTTAATAACAACATGATCATTATGAGCACTAATTGTATTATTAAAATCTGTTTCAACCGCTAATTCTGATAATTTAGTTCCTTCTGGTATTGTTTTTAATGACATTCCAGGAATAATTTCAAACAAATTAAATATTTTCCATAATCGCAATACTGCTTCATCAGCTGTATGAATTGTTGATTTTGTTGTTGTATCCCTTAAATATGCTGCACGAATAAATCTTGATCCAGGTGATGTATCACCCGGTAATCCATATGCCCCACTTACGCCAAAAGGTTGCATTACTTGTTGGTTTTGATCTTTAAATACTGGATTTATTTGTTCAAATTGACTTATTCCTAAATTTGCACGTAAATTACCTAAATGCCAATCATAATCAGGTGAATTTGTCATAATTCCGATTCCTTCTTTAACAATAATTTTACCTGGTTCATCTGGTTCACAAACAATTGAACGCCCACTACGATCAATTACCATAAAATGTTCTGGTATTGCTAACGTTTCATGCATTACAAACATTTCCTTTTTATTACCTACTTCAATAAAGTCAATAACTTCTTCTATTGTTTGATAATTCCCTAAAATATGAATTGCCATCATTGCGTAATCCAATTGATCATCCGTAAATTCTTTTACATATTTATATTTACTACACCCTGGATAATATTGAAAAGATACTGACAAACCTTTTTCATTCATTCCATCAGTAACTAATTCCCTTAAATCAACATTTTCCATTACCGATCCACTATTTTGACCAATAATTGCATATTTACTTTGATATTGTTTTTTCCCTTTAAAAATCATACTATTTGTATATTGATAATTTCTTGGTAAAGTTACAATTTCATTGTAATAATAATTAGAAAATTCTTCTGTTCGTCCCGTAACGACATCTCCATTATTGGCATTTAATGATATTAATGTACACATAATTCTCCTTTAATTTCCATTATTTTTCTCGTTATACTTATTATACACTTTTATTTTATCGTTTTTTAGTATTTCTTACAATTATTTTTAATATCTACAATTGTTATTAATTGCTTTTACATCATCATTTTTAAGATTATTTATAACTTACTATGTAAATAATTTTCTTTATAAACTTTATTAATTTTCATTTTTTTAAAATTATTTACACAATCTTTTTAAATTTGTTATAATTTAATAGAGCTGACATCATTCCGCAAGACTGCCAAAGCGTTTTTAACGTTGTTCTTGCGAAGAAAAAGGATGACCTTTTTTAAACATGAATTTATTTTCATGTTTTTTTTGTGTCTAAATTTAATAATAGTACTTAAAAAAACATCCTTTTGGATGTTTTTAGTTATTTATATGATTTACAATCGCTTCAGCACAACGAATACCATCAATTGCTGCTGATACTATTCCTCCAGCATATCCGGCACCTTCACCACAAGGAAGAATCCCTGATACATTACTCATTAAATTTTCATCACGGATAATTGTTACCGGTGATGAACTACGACTCTCGATTGCACTTAAAACAGCTTCTGAATCATTCATAAAATCAATTCGTTGTTGTAAATTAATTATTCCATCATGGATTGTATTTGTAATAAAATTGGGAAAATGCTCTTTTAAATTAACACTTGTTGTTCCTGGTGTATACGTTGGTATGACTTTGGTAAACTCACTACTTATTTGATTATTTAAAAAATCACCAACTTTTTGAACTGGTGCATAATAATTACTACCACCTGCTTTAAAAGCTTTTTCTTCTAATTCCCGTTGAAATTTAATTCCATTTAATGGATTTTCTGTACCGTTAAAATCTTCAGGCATAACATTAACTAAAATTGCTGAATTAGAATTAACTAAATCACGTTTATAATAACTCATTCCGTTTGTTACAACCCGACCAGATTCTGATGCAGCACCAACAACTACTCCACCCGGACACATACAAAATGTATGCATTGTTCGCTCTTCATTGCGAGTATTTAACTTGTAACTAGCAGCATCTAACATACAGGCACTTTCTCCATATTGCGATTTATTAACATCTGCTTGTAAATGTTCAATTCGAAATCCAACTGCAAATGGTTTAGCAGTCATATCAATCCCTTTTTCATGAATAATTTCAAATGTATCACGAGCACTATGACCAATTGCTAAAATTGCATAATCAGTTTCAATTTCGCTTATTCCCTTTTTATCTTCTACAATAATTGCTTTTAATTTTTGATTAACTGTCTGATAATCAACAAACTTAGTTTCAAAACGAATTTCTCCACCTAATTTTTCAATTTTTAAACATAAATTTTTAACAATTACTTCTAGCAAGTCAGTACCTAAATGTGGTTTCGATAAATACTTAATTTCCGCCGGTGCTCCTGCAGCAATTAATTCTTCAACTAGTTTAAACTTTCGTTCATTATTAACACCAGTCGTTAATTTTCCATCAGAAAAAGTTCCAGCTCCACCAGCACCAAACTGAACATTTGAAGTTGGATTTAATTTACCGGTATTCCAAAATTCTTCGATATCCTTTTTTCGAGCGTCAACATCTTTACCTTGTTCAATCACAATTGGTTTTAACCCTGCTTCTGCCAACACAATTGCTGCTAGTAATCCTGCTGGACCACTCCCAATCACTACTGGTCGTTTTGCTTCTTGTTCAACAACAGGAATTTGATATTGATATGCTTTTGCTTCAGCAACATTTTTTAATTTAAGTAATTTTTTTTCATTTTTACATTTTACATAAACATTATAAATGTATTTAACATCACTTTTACGACGTGAATCAATTGCTTTTTTAGCAATTTGATATTCAAAAATATCATTTGGTTTAATTCTTAATGTTTTACTAATTTTTTGTTGTAAATCTGCCTCATTATGTTTAAGTGGCATCGTTATATTTCTTACTATTATCATTTTCAACTTTCTTTTTAATTTATTTATTATTTTAAAATAAACTAAACTTTTAACCTTATTTTATTCAGTTTATTATATCATTTATTTTATTATGATATTAATTATATAAAAGCAAAAGAACCAGGGAGTGGAAGTCCTTGGTTCTTTCTAAAAAATAAGTATTTTGTTTTTTATTAATCTCCGTTTATTAGATAGCACAAACTTCAACAATTATTAAAAAACCCTTAAGTTCTGAATTTATTATACACTATTATTTAAAACATGTCAAATTTATTTTTGATTATACACTTTAATAATCGCTTTTTTAATGATTCTCGATCTAATCCATGCTTAGCCATTACTGCATCTGGTTTTCCGGATTTGTCAAACTTATCAACAATTGTTATTTCGCAATAAAAACTACTCTGATTAAATTGAGTAATTATCATATGTAATTTTGGATATGTAATACAATATGTTTTTAATAAGTTTTCTATTTGTACATATTGTTGGTTTTTTATGTGCTCAATAATCTGATTTTTCATCATTTCCTTCCATATTATAAATTTTAAATATTAATATCATTGTATTTTACCTATAAATATTATAACATTTTTGCAAAAAAGTTTTTTCCGCTTATTAAAACAAACATTTTTTTAATACTTTATAAAATTTCCTTAATATTTTATAACTTTTTTTGCTTATTATCGATTTTAACTATAATTTAAAAAATGTTGATTAAAATCAACACTTTTTCTAAATTTATATTTAAATTATTTTCTTATTTTAAAATCGTTTTAACAACCCGATACATATTTTCATAACACACTTTATTTATTGTTTCTTGGTCTAATCCTCGTTTACTTAATAATAATGGTATCGCTTTAATATCATCAATATGCTTTAAACCTTCGACCTTATTTTCACTTGTATGAGATCCTAAATAATAGCAAAAATCAAAACCAAAACCGACATGATCAAAGCCAAAGTTTTCACCAATGTACATTACATGATCAATTAAATCATCAATTGTTGCTGCTTCTTTATTTTCATTAATGAAGAAATGCATTGCTGCAAGACCAATTACCCCATTACTTTGCGCTACCAATTTTAATTGTTCATCAGTTAAATTACGAGGATGATTACAAAGGGTTCTGGCATTTGCATGAGAAACAAAAATTGGCTGTTTACTAATTTTAGCTACTTCATAAAAACTTTGTTCATTTAAATGAGCATAATCAATAATCATTTGTAATTCTTGAGCACGTTTAATTAACTCAGCTCCAAGTTCTGTAATTCCCCCACTATTTGTACATCCTGTTGCAAATTTATTCTTTTCATTCCAAGTCAGTCCAAGATGACGATAACCAAACTGATATAATTCTTCTAATTCTTCTACATTCTTAACTGCATTTAATCCTTCAATTCCCAAAATTAAATTAAATTTTTCGCGATTCCAATCACTAAATTTATCGATTACATTAATTTCTGAATGTTCTTTAAAATAAGGAACTGATACACGATGAATCGCTTGAAACTCTTCCTCTTGATTTTCTGCGTCTGGATTAGTAAAATTAACAAAAATCCCCGCTCTTACTCCTCCTTGATTATATCGTGCTTGATGATATGTATTCCAAATATCTTTTCCTTCACGATTTTGTTCCATGACATCGGTTAAAATGTCACCATGAGCATCAAAAAACATTATTCCTCCTCAACTTTTGGACTACGTTCTAAATAGTAATTATCTAACCACTCTTGAGTAGCCTCTTGATGGTGCTTTTCTTTTGTTACTAACATTACTGTTGGTTCTAATTTTTGATTAAACACTACATATGAAAATTCATCAATTGTTGTTGCTGCACCATATTCACCCTGATTGTTACAACAAACAATTGATATATCACCACATGTTCCATATTTGGAAAGTAATTCTGTTTTTGCTTCCTTTAATGCTAAATCAGCAGCTACTTGTGGCTGCATTCCTTGGCGAAGATAATTAACAACGGCATAAGAGATACATGTTTTCATTATATCCTCTCCTAACCCCGTTGCTGCACATGCTCCACTCGATGAATTAGCATAAAATCCACTTCCACTAATTGGTGAATCACCTAAACGTCCTAATTCTTTCATAAATAAACCACTTGTTGATGTACCTGCTGATACCGTCTTATTACAATCCATGCCAACAATACATACAGTATCATGACCACTATATGGAATCAAGTTTTCATTTTTTATTGTTTCTACTCGATTTTCATACATTTTTAATGCTCTAGCTGTAATCATATTTTTTTGTTCAAAACCATTTTTCAAAGCAAATTCTTCGGCACCACGACCAACTAAAAAAGAATTATATGGATATTCTTTAAGTTCATAAGCTACTTTAATTGGATTAGCAAATCCTTCCATTGCCCCAACAGCTCCAACCTTTAAACTATCACCATCCATAAATGATGCATCTAATTGTAAGCGCCCATGAGCATTAGGTAATCCTCCATAACCTACTGATTTATAGTATGGATAATCTTCAATTGCACATATTGCATCAACAATTGCTTCATTTATTGTTTTTTCCTTACTTTTAATCAATGGATATTGATTATTTAATGCATCAAACGCCATACTCCACGTTGCAATCATTACAAATTTATTTTCCATTAACTTTCACGCTCCTTATTTAAATTTTGTTTATCAATAATTTTAACAAAAGGATAGAAAATTAATGCGGCAATTATTAAGTTAACAATTTGCATTAATGCTCCCGATATTGATCCGGTAATTAAAAACCCCGAAATAATTGGTGGTGTTGTCCACGGAATTACTACTCCGGTTGGACGGGCAACTAAATTGACACTCATAGCAATGTACTGGGTTGTAATCATTACAAGAGGTACTAAGTTAAATGGTATTAACATAATCGGATTTAAAATAACTGGTAAACCAAATAAAACTGGCTCATTAATGTTAAAACATCCTGGAGCAAATGCTAATTTAGAAATAGCTTTATTTTGCTTTGATTTACTTGTTAAAACCATTGCAATTAATAATCCTAAAGTTACACCTGAACCACCCATCCAAATCATGTCAAAAAATTGTTCGGTAATTACATGGGGTAATGGGAAGATTCCATTTTGTAAGGCAACAATATTTTCAGTTTGATTTGTTAGCCAAAATGGTCTTAAAATCCCATTAATCATTGATCCACTATTAATACCAACACTCCAAAGAGCAGTTAATGACAATGAGTATAATAATGATCCAAAATATGATGTTCCAAAACTACCTATTGGAATAGCGATTACTCCAAAAATAAATGCATGAATTGTACTAAATCCGGTATGGGCAAAAATAACACGTACAACTAGTGCTATTATCATTATAACAAATGAGGGAATAATTGCTGAAAATGATTTTGCTACTTCTGGTGGTACTTGTTCTGGCATTTTAATGACAATATCACGACGAATAAAAATTTTAAAGACATTTACTGTTGAGAATGCTGCTAAAAAACCAACAAAAATCCCATTTGACCCTAACCATTCTAAAGATAAAAAGGTAATATCTTCTGTATTACCAAGTGGGGTTAAAATTAAAAATACTACTACTGATAATATTCCACTTGTAACCGCATCAACTTTTTCAATTTTTGCAAAGTTATACCCAACTAAAAAAGTTAAGAATAATGCCATAAACGCATATGAGGCATTAAAAGGAATTTCAATTATATTTCCCCAATTTTCACCAAATATTTTAATCATAAAATCTTGATATCCTGCACTTGGAAAATTTGATACTAATAAAAATATTGATCCAACAATTAAAAATGGAGTAAACATAATAAATGAATTTTTAATTGCTTGTAAATAACGATTTGAGGCAATCTTTTCACCCACTGGCATTACTTTTTCTTCTAAAATTTTTTGCATTTTTTCCATTTTCTTCACCTCTATTTATTCATTTCAATTGCACGTTCTAATACTTTTTCACCATTTAACATTCCATAATCAATCATTTCAATACAAGCAACTGGTTTTTCAGGGTATGCTGATTTTACACTTGCTAATTTATAACGAACTTGTGGTCCAAGTAAAATTACATCAGCATCATTCGCATACTCATCAATTTTGCTTAAACTATAAGCAGCAATTGTAAAATCTTCTGCTTTTTGCTCAGCCGCTTTTTGCATTTTACTAACCATTAGTGATGTACTCATTCCAGCATCACAAAATAAATATATTATCATTTTTCTCCTTTAGATTATCTATTTTATTATTATGATTTTATTTTAACAAATATATTTTTCATTTTACGAACCAAAATATGTTTTTAAAAACATCGTTTTTTCTCATTTTTTTGCTATAATGTGTTATATTAATTTTAAGGAGACTTTATGCAAAAGTACTTAACTAAAATTGATGAATTACTTTATGAAAAGCGTTCAAATCAAGAAAAAATGATTTTAACATATATTAAACAAAATATTACGAAACTACCTGAGCAGAACCTAACTACCGTTGCTGATAATAACTTTTGTTCCCCTACTTCTGTTACGAGAATTGTTAAAAAATTAGGTTTTAATGGTTATCGTGAATTACAAATGGCAATTGCTCTCGATTTTAAGAAAAAACAAACCTTATATCAAACTGAAGATTTTTGTGATTATCAACAATTTATTAATCAAATAAATAATGTCCCTCTTGTTTATATTTATGGAAAAGGTGCTTCTTCTTTATCTGCCATTCATTTATTTCGTCAATTAATTAAACATAATATTAATTGCTCATTAATTAATGAACAAGATTTACTTTATTCTTTATTTGATAAAACAATTATTTGTATTTCTAATTCGGGACAAACTCAATCAGTCATTACTCTATTTGAAGAATTAAAAACTTATAATAATTGTAAAATCCTTGCAATTACTAAAGCTGATTCGAAAATGGCAACATTAGCTGATAATGCTCTTTGTCACAAAGAAGATATTACAATTAAACGTGACTGTCAAATTACAACAATTAATATTATTGATAAACTAATTCGAAAAATTGAGCTTCAAACTGTACATAGTCATTAAAAAAAGCGATTTTAATTAATCGCTTTTTCTTCTTCATCGTGTTTATATTCAATAATATCTCCCGGTGTACATTCAAGGGAAATACAAATCTTTTCTAATGTTGAAAACTTAATTGCTTTTGCTTTTTGATTTTTTAAAATTGATAAATTTGCAATTGTAATTCCAACATCTTCACTTAAGGCATTTAATGATTTTTTTTTTGCTTTCATAACTTTATCTAAATTGATTACTATTGCCATTTTCACCCCTTATATTGTTGTATCTGCTTCATCTTGTAAGTTTATTGCACTTTTAAATACTTCTTGAAGTGCAATCAATAAACATAATATTATTCCCAAACTAAATAGAATAAAATAAATTATATTATATGGTACCATAAATTTTAAAATTAACATTAAAATTATCACAATACACAAGCAATAATTTATGTTACGTAAATTCTGTAAGTATTTCACTTCAAAACGATTATCAATAACAATATTGGATAATTTAATTGTATTAATTAATATATAAAAAACACATAAACCAATTAATACAATATTAAGATAAAATAGTAAGCCATCATTAGTAACATCACTAAAATATCTTGGAATCCAAATTGTTACACTTATAGTTAATAACCCTTCAATTAATAAAGCAATTTTTAAAATTGTCGGAATTAATTTAATAAATACTTTTTTCATTTTTACCTCATTTCACTTCAATATTAATTCTTGAATCATTAAATTGTTCAATTACAAAATTTTTATCAATTACAATAAATAAACTAAATATGATAAATAAATATAAGAATAATGCATTACGAATATCTTTTTGCTTCCAATTTGTTTTTATATGCATCATCACATTTAGTAACAACATTAATATAATTAATACTAAACCATAATAACGTTTTTCGGTTAAGGCATTAAAATTATTTATATACATAATTATTTGACTTGTACTGATTATTAATAATAAATAATTACTAACTAACAATATATTACGAATTATTTTGGCAATTAAATTATTATCTTGATAAAAATAATAAAAAATCAACATAATTATTAAGTTAATAACTACTACATTCATAATTAACATGTAAGCATTTGCTACTAAAACTCCATAAACTTCTTCGGGAACTAATAATTTTCGAAATTCAAAGCCAATAAAAAAAATTTGTAATGGAATAATTGAACATAACATTGCATTCGCAAATGTTGTATATTTACTAAATCGATCATTAGTTAATTTACCGATTTCAATTGCTTGGCTGTCATATTGATACTTATTATTACGAAAATAAAACCACACTGCAGTAAATGATAAAGCATTAAATAAGCTCCAAGCTCCCTCAAATATAATATCTAAATTAATATGAAAATTCAAGTCCGATAAGCTAAATAATATTCCGGTAATCAATATTACTGGGATTGCACAGATGATTCCTAAAAAAACTTGTTTATTTGCTTTTAATTTAAAATCTTTTAATGATTTAAAGAAATAACTAATACTTTTAAGAGCAAAAGCAATTATTTTAATTGGTAAACAAAGTAAATCTATTACTTCTGTCATTGTATCTGTTGTCATATTATTATTCATTTCAATAATTAAGTAAACAACTGCATAATAATAAATTATTTCGGCCCCCAATATTGCCATATAATCAGTACTAAAAAATCTTACTAGAGGACTGATTATTGCTATTAATAAAATTATTATTTGCTTGAAATTTAAATGTTTTTTCCAATCAGTTCTTAAAATAAAAATCAAACCGATTATTAATATTTTGTACATTGCTGTTACTTCGTTTACATCAATTTGGTAAACAACTAAATAATTTATAATTGCCAACATAATTGTTACATTAGTTAGCGATAAAAATTTTTTTCTCATTTTACTCCTTAATTCAATAAGATTATAACACCTTTTTTATTGTTTTACAATAAATTTTATTGTTTTACAATAAAAAAAGATTAGATAAACTAATCTTCTTTATAATAAGGATTCTACTTAAGGGTATTTAATAGAAAAATTAGAACAAATGTTCTAATTTCAATTCGATTATTCTACTTCTTTTGCATTATCAAATGCTTCTTTAAATCCATTTAAATGAATTGTAGCTCCTGTAGATCCATCTGCATCTAAACCTTCATCGTTTAATTCAGGCATTTTATCGTTTTCATTAACGTAAGTTTCTACACCTTCGATGTGATCAATCCATGATTTTCCTGTTGCTTCTTCCATACCATAAGTTCCAGCTTCAGAATCGGCACGTTTACTTGCACCATCTTTTTCACCTTGTAAAACATCAAATTTTACATTAGTAATATCATCACCAGATTTATCGAATGTTACTGTTGTAACATCTCCTTTTTCGTCTGGAGCAGTTTCCCCTTTATATGATACTGCTGATGATCCACATCCTGCTAATGCTAAAATTGCTACAGCTGATAATCCTGCTAATTTCTTCATATTTCCTCCTTAAGTATTACCACGCTATTATAACATATATTTAATTAATTTTGTAAGTTTTTACATTACTTAATTAAATATATGTTATTTTGTTAATTCTTCCTTTGTATAACTGTCATCAACTACTTCAATCGTTAAATTTGAATCAGTTACATAAAATTTATGATCACGAGTAATAAAGATTGCTTCTACTCCCGGTAGTGAATTAATATAGTCATATCCTGCTTCTAATCCCATAATAAATGTAACTGTTGATAAAGTATCGGCATCAATTCCTTTATCGGTTAAAATTGTTACACTTGCAAGTTGGTTATCAGCAGGTTTACCACTTTTCGCATCTAATATATGGTGATAAATTTGTCCATCTTGTTCAAAGAAACGCTGATTAATTCCACTTGTAACAACTGCTTGATCATTAGCATTAATAATCAGTGCATTTTCATTTAAAACATTATCAACTTCTGGTTTCATAACACCAATTCGAAAATCACTTCCATCAGCCTTGTTACCGATTGTTTGGATATTACCACCGAGGTTCAGCAATGCCGAATTAATTCCTTCACTCTTTAAATATGCTTCAATTTCATCAGCAGCATAGCCTTTAACAATTGAACCAAAATCAAGTTTCATTCCTTTGGGAATTATTAATTGATTTCCATTTTCTTCAACTCTTTGACAACCAACAGTTGCTAATGCTGTTTTTATTTCATTTGTAGTTGGTAAGTGATTTTTATTATTAATTGACCACAAATTAATTAATTCTCCACTTGTCGCATCAAAACGACCATCTGTCTCTTTACACGCTTTTTGTGACTGATCAAAAACAGTTTTAAAGTCTTGATTCATGGTTATTTTCCCAGTTTCATTTAATTTTGTAATTGTACTATCTTCAGACATTGGATCAAATTCTTTTTGTAATCGAATTAGTATATCATCAATTCCTTGTTCAATTTTAGAAAAATCATATTTTGTTTCATCCGTATAATAAAGCTTAATACTAATACTTGTGTCAAAATAAAAATAATCAAAGTCTTTTGTTTGCATTTCTTTTTGACAACCACTTAAAATAAATAAAGCAATAATACTACAATATAATAATTTTATTTTCTTCATTTTATCCTTTCATTATTCCAATTATAATCAATTCACAACTCAAATACATCATTGTAATTAACAATGGTTTAAATTGATAATTTATTAGAAAATATACATTTACTTGTTTATTAGTTGTTCGATAATTTTTATTTAATAAACTAATTGTAAAATTTTCATTTTGTTTAATTACATTAGTAATAAAAACGGGAATTAAATCAATAATTTGTTTTACACGTTCATACCAACTTGTAACGGGATTATGAAAACGACTATATCGGTATAGCTGCATTGCCATTTGCTGAAAATCATTAATTTGGTTTAATATTACTAATATCATTGTATATGTCTTATTTTGAGAAATACCAAATAATTTCATAATTTTACTAATTACATACGCTATTTCTTTATTTGTTGTCCAATTTCGATAGATTAATGAAGCAATTAAGATTAAAATAAAACGAAATAGTAAATTTCCGGCACTAATTAATGCTAAATTTACATTATTTGTTATCAGTAAATTAAAACTTAAAGCAAAAATACTTAAAAAGATTCCATAACGCATTAATTTAAATAATAATCTTAATGATAATTTAAATAATCGATAGACAATTAAATTTAAAATAATTAATACAGCTAAAATTCTAATATCATTAATTAAATATACAATAATAAATTGAAAAATTAATATTAAAAACTTTAATTGGGGTTTCATTGTTATAACTTGCATAATTTCACCTCATTTATCTCATATTCTTGATATATTAAATGATTATGAGTAATGAAAATAAAACTCTTTTTACTATTTTTACACATATCAAAAACAATTTTTTGTTTTTGATAATCTAATACTTCTAATGATTCATCTAATACAACTATTTCACTAGGATCAATCAAGGCTTTTATTATCATTAATTGCGTCAATTCTCCGGTTGATAAAGAAACAATTTCACGTTTTAAAATTGTTTTTGGTAATTCAAAAACATTAAGTAATTGATTGATTTGTTCATTATTTTTAAATAATTGTTCTGCATTAACTGTAATGATTTGACTAAATGGATATTGACTTACATAACTATATTTTAACTGCTGATTATTAACTTTTAACTTTGATTTTTGTAATCCAATTAGTTGTTCCACAAATGTTGTTTTCCCACAACCACTGGGACCAGTTAAAATATTAAATCCAGTACGAAATTGTAAATGCTTATTATCATTCATAACTTCTAAAATTACTGGAGATTTGTTGATTAATTGTTGGCTATTATTAAACACTAAATTTTTTTTGGTTAAACATTTATCTTTAAGTTCATATACTACATCAGCCATTTTCAAATCATAATAATTGTTTGTTATATAAATTACGGTTTTATTTTCCGCTTTCAATTTTTTGATTATTGTTGTTTTTTGCTGATAATCTAAATTAGAAAAAGTTTCATCGCAAATATAAATTGTTTTGCAACCTAATAAAAATGTTTCAATCAATAATTGTTGTGCCATTCCCCCACTCAATTCTTTTAATAACTGAGTCGGTGAAAATGATAATTTAGTTAATTTTTGACTAATTAATTCGGCTGAAAAATTTAATTGTTCTAAATAATATGTTACTTCATCAAATACAGTTTGCCCAACAAATTGATGATATGGATTTTGTAATAATAATGCAATATCAGGATTAATTTGCTTTTGTTCGTTATTTTGATAAATTATTGTTCCTTCATAATCATGATAATAACCTGCTAAATATTTAGCAAATGTAGTTTTCCCACAACCATTTTCACCATAAATTGCTGTTATTGTACCAGGCTTAAAGCTTAAATAATCAACTTCAATATTCGGAGTTTTAAAATCTTTAATCTCTAACATTAAATTTCCCTTCTAAATGTGGACTTACCTTCGCAATAATTATTCCAAGTCCCAAACCGGTTATTGAAGCAAATAATACTAAAAATGGAATATAATAAATTAATTCTGGTGTTTTAAAATAATAAATTGCAAAACTAATTTGTCCGAGATTATGAGCAATTGCTCCAATTATTGATACAGTGTATACAGTTATTTTATCCTTAAATATCCGTTTAGCAATATACATTAAAACTAAAGCACTTATTCCTCCAGCTAATGAAAAGAAATAAACGGAAAATAAACCGAGAATAAAAGCTGTAATGGTAATTCTTAATCCTTGAATTAATAATAATTCACGAAATGAATAATATGGTAATAATAAGACAATAATTAGGTTTGCAATCCCTAATTTCATCCCCGGAATTAAAAAGTTAATTGGAATTAAATTATCAAAAATTGATAATGTTATTGCTAAGCTAACAAATAATGTTAAATTAACTGTTCGCTCTACTTGTTGATATTGGTTATCTTTATGCATCAACTGCTCCTTCTGTTTCAATTCCTCTAATCTTTACGACTAATTTATGGGGAACGCATGTTATTACTTTGGATTCATCTTTTATTTGTCCCATTTTAACACCAACTTTATCGGGACAGTTTGCTTCGTACATTTTAACATATCCATCTTTGTTAACTAACATATTTAATTCGACATCATTTCCACTTTTAGAATTAATTTTTTCATAGTCAATTTTATTAATATTTCCCAATTCACTTACCGGTATTTCCAGATTATAATAGTCAATTATTGCTTGATCTTCTAGTATTTTTGGTTCACTATCAGCTTCTTTAATATACCAAATATATTTTTCGCCTTTTTCTTCAAAAAATGGAGAAGAATATACTTCCTCTCCATCTTCAACTAGAACAATTTTTGCTGGTCCATTTAATTGTGTATGCGGAAAAGCAAACACAAGAATAAATGACAATATGGTTACTGATAGACCAAATATTATTGCTTGTTTCATGTTAATCCTTATTTGTTTTTACGTTTTTTTAATTTGCGTTTTTTTAAAACTGGTCTTAAGAAGTAATCAACTGATAATGGTTGTGGTCCTTTTCCACCAATTCCAATTAAAGCAATTGCTGCTGTAATTGAGAAGAATAATCCTTCAACAATCACACCAAAGTTTAAGAATGATCCAATTGCAATTTGTGCTGCTAATAATGTTAATGCTACTGCGGCAAATTCTGTGAATAAACCGATAAACAATAGGATTCCTAACCCTAATTCCGCAAAATCGAATACAAGTTCAAATAACCATTCGTATCCAGCCATAAATCCTAAAGCCCACATTCCGATATTATTAATTAAATCAGTAATTGTATGCGGAATTAATCCTAAATCATAACCCATTCCAAATGGTGTTGATTGTGGTGCAATATTTGCAAAGAAATCATTGATTGTTCCTAAAAAACCATCAATATGTGGTGCATTTTGAGCTACTGCTTGAGCAGCATCTCCTGCTCCTCCAGCTGCTGCTGTCGTTGCACTACTTGCTGCATCAGCTGCTCCTGATGCTGGTGTTTCTACAACACTATGTAGATTTTTAAATTGTTGTTCACCTTCTGGATAAACACGACGACAAAAATCACCATATTCTTTAACTTGTGCTGGGAAAATTTCTGTTTTTAAACATACTTGATTCCATCCACCAGTTAATTTTGCGATTACTTTTGGTGCTCCTTGAGCAATCCAATACCAACCTAACCATAAACGTAATGGTACTAGATAAATTGATGGTGTTGAGTGTGATAAATGTCCACCAACAAATGAACGACGATCACGAACTTCAAAGAATTCAACACGAATATAATTCCAAACTTTACCAATTCCGGCTGCCATAAATAAGTATAATACATTAATGAAATGTTTAATAAACATTGCAATAAATCCACTAAATACTGGTGAGAACTTACCAAATTTCAATTCGGCAACTCCATAACGTCCACCAATACATGCCATTGCACCATGGAATTCTGGATGATAAGTTTTAGTCTTATCAGTTCCTTTAACTTTTGCTGCAATGTTATTAGCAACAACCGGTGCTGCGTGTTCACAGTTTTCAACCATTTGTGGTACTGGCATTTCTTTACCCTCAGGAATATAATACATTATATCCCCTAATACATAAGCATTATTTTGTCCAACAATTTCTAATTCTGCATTTACTGGAATACGATTACCACGACAAGCTTCATATCCTTCTGGATTTATTGGCGCACATGTAATCCCACTTGTCCAAATAATGCAATCTGATTTAATTGTTTGATTATCACCAAACGTTACGCTATCAGCTGTAACTTTTGAAATAAATGAATTTAAAATAATATTAATTCCTAATTTATTTTCCATATATTTATGAGCTTTTGCTGCTGCTTTTTCCCCAAATGAATTTAAAATTCTTGGTGCTCCATCAATAATATGAACTGATATTTCATCTGGACTTATTGTTGGGTAACGATAAATTAACGTACGATCGATCCATTCTTTTAATTCACCAACTACTTCAACTCCACTAAATCCAGCTCCCGCAACAACAAATGTTAATAATTCACGACGTTTTTCGGCATCATTTTCTTTTTCAGCCATTTCAAAATTAGCTAATACTTTTTCATGCACAACACGTGTATCTTTATAAGACCACATTGGATAAGTAAATTCTTCTGCACCTTCTACTCCAAAGTGTGTTACTTTTGCTCCAGTTGCTTCAACAATATAATCATATTTTTTTGTTTCTCCAGCTTTTAAACTGATTTCCTTACTTTCATAATTAATATTTGTAACTTCGTCTAAAACTAAGTTAACATATTTTTCATTAAAAATTTTCTTATGATAAACTCTGATTGCTTCAAAGTTAGTACGATCAAATGCTGCTTCATGTAACTCAGTCATTAATACGTGATAAGGTTGACGATCAATTAACGTAATTTCAACTTCACCTTTTTTAATTTCTTTTTTTAATTTCTTGATTAAACCTTTTACAGTTAATACTCCAGCGTAACCCCCACCGATTACTACAATATTTTCTTTATTCATTAATTCTCCTTTTCATTAATTCGATTTCATCACTAATTCCTAAAAATTCTGCTTTTGCTAAAAATCCATTTAATTCATTTATTAATTCGGTTTCAATTGTCGTAACTGTTTCTGTTTGTAAAGTAAAATACAAATAATTTTTAATTTTATTTTCATAAT
Source organism: Mollicutes bacterium SLUWU-24 (assembly GCA_049070185.1). GTDB lineage: Bacteria > Bacillota_I > Bacilli_A > UBA3375 > UBA3375 > CAZFWW01. The sequence goes on from JBLYTW010000002.1 coordinate 71,642, forward strand.
CACGACTTGATTTTCCAGATATTTCTTCGTTTTGTTTGTAATCAAGTAAATCATCAATTTTTTGAAATAATATTCCAAAATCAATACCATCTTGCTCTAATTGTTCCAATTTATTAATATCAATGTTATTAATATTTTCAAATAAATTACCACTCATAACAACAAAACCAAAAAAATTGGCAGTTTTTTGCTCTGCATAAATTAAATAATCTTCAACTTTAGTAATCTTTTTAACATATAATTCACCTTCAATTAAACCAGAAATCAATTTTTCTAATTTTTCGAAATAGAATTTACTTAACTTAACTTTATTTTCTTTACTTAATTCTGATTGATTAATTTTATGGTTAATAATTTGATTTAATTCCTCAATAATTTTGCTTAACAATAAATCCGATATTAAAATCGCTTCTTTATTCGAAAAACGACAATTTAAAGTTGGCACATAACGACGACACTCTGCTTTATCAATTACATCATCTTGAATTAATGTTACAAGATGAAAAAGTTCGATTAAAGCACCATACATGTAGTCTGGTTCTGATAATTGACTTAAAAACAATTTGGACCTTAACATTTTTTTTGATCCCAATGCAATATCTAAAACTGCTTCTTGATATTTATTTGTTAAATATTTATTAATAAAATTTAAAATATTTTGATCAATTTGATTTTCAATAATACGATTCAAAGTTTGTTTTGTTTCTTGAACATCCAACAATCCTATAAGTTTTTCTCCAATTTCTTGTTGTAATTGTTGATAGTAGTTTTCTGCTTTAATATTTTTGTTAAATAATGCTTGAAATACTAATTGATCACCACGTAAAATATCATTTGCACTTAAATTTTCTTGACTGTGTAAATGGATAGCTTTACTAATTCTATTTTCCAAATGTTCCCTCTTTCAACACGATTATATCATAGTTAGTATAATAATTGTAAATTTCAATAATCCAATTTAGTAATTTTATTTATATTTATATCTATTTTATTATTAACTTCGTAATACTCTTGACTTGAACAACTTAAGAATATCCGTAAATCATCAATTTTTACTTCTAAAATTTGATAATCACCAAGTAAGGTTATTTTTTGAATTAATCCAGTTATTCCCTTCTCAACAATTTGAACATCGCTCGGTTTAAAACAGACAAATTTAGATTTTACGCTTTTTTGGGTTAAATCAAAATACTGTTTATTAGTTAATTCATTTAGATATTCAGGATTAAAAAAACGAGCCACAAATAAATTTTGCGGATGATTTAAAATTGTTTGAGGATCTGCAATTTGCATAATTTCACCTTGATCTAGTACAACAATGCGATCTGCCATACTTAGAGCATCAACTTGATCATGAGTTACCATTATTGTTGTAGTTCCTACTTCTTGGTGGATTTTTATTAATTCACTACGTAAATTCACTCGTAATTTTGCATCTAAATTACTTAAAGGTTCATCAAGCAAGAAGATTTCAGGATTTGTTGCCAAAGCTCTGGCAATGGCAATTCTTTGCTTTTGCCCCCCAGATAATTGTGTAACTTTAGCATTTAAATACTCTGTCATTTCAACCATTACTAAAGCCTTTTTAACTTTTACTAATCGTTGCTTACGGGGAATTTTTGAGAGTTTTAATGCAAATTCAATATTTTCTTTAACATTCATATTTGGATATAAAGCATAATCTTGGAATACAAAAGCAATATTACGTTTTTTCGGTTCTAAATCATTTACAACTTGATTATTAAATTTAATCATACCGTTAAATTCTTGGTGTAATCCACTTATAACATCTAAAAGGGTGCTTTTTCCACTTCCACTTGGTCCAACAATAACGATAAATTCTCCGGCATTAATCGTTAAATTTAAATTATTGATAATTTTCTTTTTTGAATGACTTACATTTAAATTCTCCAATGTTATTGTTACCATATTGCTCCTAATAACAATAACATTGATATTATTACGTTAAAAGTAATTATTAAAATTAATGGTTTTGGTCCAAATTCCCGAGCAATTCCTTCACGATATGTTTTCAATTGCCAGTATGGATAATACCACTTAATAATCCCAAAATAAGTTAAAATTAATAAACCAACAATTAATATTATCAATGGTAAAGTTGTGATTCCAACATAAATCCATAATAAATATACAATTATAATTTGGGGGATTAAAATTGTAATTGCCCGACGAAATCCTAAAATATGACTTAACGTAACTCTTTTATTTAAATCTTTGTAATAGTCAACTGTATTATTTGCTGACATTAAAAAACTAACCATAAAATACGAAATTAATCCTAATGCTATACTACTTAGTGATATAGTAACCCCTTGAGTTAATATTGCAGCAATTACACATAAAAAACCACACATTAGTCCCGAGACAACTTCACCTACTGGTAGTTTTATATAAGCAAATTTTGTTAAAGAATATAAAATTGCTGCCATAAAACCAATAATTCCAATAATCAAAATTCGAATATCCTTTGTTATTAATACAAGTACTAATCCTGATACAATTCCAATTAAACTCATTACTATTAGTGCAATTATTGCGTCTTGTAATTTGGCATCTTGACGAACTAGTCCCTCACTACCAAAATGCCCAGTAATCGTTGTTTGATTCTCCTCACCATAAACAACACCACGAATTTCATTAGCAATATTAGCAACAATATTAAAAGAAAAAGCACTAATTATCATTAAGATTAAGGGAATAATCGCAATTTTCCGGTTTAAATATGCACCATAACTAGCACCAAGTAGTGCTGCTGTTCCCGCAACAAAACCGGTTCTTAATTCTAATACGGTATATACCCGCTGGTAAAATTTTAATTCTCTGGCCATTTGAAAATCACCTCTGTTAAATCTAGTCCTAAATATTCTGGTTCTTTTTGACATTTCCAAGCATAACATTTAGCTAGTGTATCTGCTGAATATTCGCTTTCCTTTGCAAATGTTAATTGTTCATAATATGTTTTTAATTCATCTTGATAATCAAGGTGTTTTTTAACTGTAGCAATTTTTTCTTTTGCTGATAGTTGATTATAATATTGACTTGCTTCATTTAAAGCACGATGAAAATTATAAATATTTTCCCAACCATATTCAATTAAATATTGACGTTTAAACGCCCAACATGTATAATTATCTGAATAATTTTTGCCTTCATCAACTAATTGATAACCATTACCAATAAATTGAATTAAAAATGGATCAATCATACAAGCACCATCAACTTGTTTATCGGCAATCATCGCCACTCGCTTTTGCATACTTGTTTCAGTCACATATTCAAATTCAATTTGGTTTTGTTTACAATATTCTTCGGTATATATCCCTAAGCTTTGGCTTTTTGCTGCTAAAATTTTTAATTTAGTCCCTGGTTTATAATCATCACGAATAATTAATTTCATTGTTCTTGTCAAATCACTAGTTATAATCAAATCATTACCTCGTTTTAAATGTTCAAAAATTCTGGTTGTATCACCAACTTGGGCTGTTACATCATCCATTTTAAATGCTGGGAAATGTCCAATTTTATCAATTTCTACTGCTAAATTATATTTTGCAAAAAAACCTTGTTCTTCTGCAATTAATGGTTGTAACGATAATGGATTTTTTGTTAATAATGCTAATTTAATCATAATACTCCTTTATTTAATTCCGCTAATTATCTTATTATTATCCCATTGCATTAAAATTAAAATAATAATTACTGGGATTATTAAAATTATTACGGTTGCACAAATCATTGGCCAGTTAATATTATACGGACTGACAAATGTATACAAATATGTTGATAACGTTTTTTTCGTTGGTAAATATAAAAATTGTAAATAAAAATCATTATATACTTGCATCATTTTATAAACAACTACAATCATAATTGCTGGTCGCATATTTGGAAAAATGATATACCAAAATATTTGCCAATCATTTGCTCCACTTACTTTGGCATTTTTATCAACACTTTGGGGAATTTTCCGAATATATTCACGAAAAATATTAATAATTACAATGTCCGAAACACTATATAAAAATACTAAACCACTTAGATTGTCATACAAATGAATTTTCGTTAGAACTTGAAAAATAAAAATTTGCATAATTGATAGTGGCATTAATGAAATAATCCAAAATAGCCAAATTAATTGTTGTCGCCCTCGAAACTTAAAACGTTCAAAGATAAAAGCAACACCACATGAAATAATACTACTAAAAATAATTGTCAAAATAACAATTAGCATTGTAGTTCCTAAACTTAACCAAAATTCTGGGGTTATTGCTTGTCGATAATTATCAAAAGTTGGATTAGTTGCAAATTGAAATGCTGGTAAATTGTAAAATTCTGATTCACTTTTAAATGAGCCGATAATAATTGTAATTAACGGTAAAAAGATAAATAATCCCCAAATAATTACGCTACATAAACCAATTATTTTTTTAATATTCTTCATTATGTTTCCCCTTTTTTAAGTAAAAATATAAATAAATACTAATTACCCCAATTAGCGCAATGCTAATAACACTTGCCATCCCATAATCACGCATTGTAAAAGCAACTTCATTTAAACGCATAATAATAGTTTTCGTATTTAAGGCACCTTTTGTAATAATCATGGGGATTTCAAGGGCAGTTAAAGCACCAATTACTAACATTATTATTATTAGATTAAGAGTTATTTTTATATTTGGTAATAAAACATAACGGGTTATTTGCACTTGATTTGCTCCCGCTTGATAAGCAGCTTTAATCAAATTAGGATTAACACTTTTTAATCCCGAATAAGTTAAAATATAGGTAAAAGATGTATAACGCCAAATCGTTATTGCTGCTAAAGTTTTATTAACATAATCTTGATTACCAATCCATAAAATATTACCACTTTGATAATGATGGAAAGTAATTATTTCAAGAATTTGATCAAACATTCCACTTGGTTGGAAAAATAGTAAAAATATAAGACCAACTGCAACAGTGTTAATAAATACAGGGAGAACACAAATGATTATTAATAATTTTTGGTATTTGGGATGAAAGTATGTATATAATGCTAGATATCCACCAATTATTAATTGAAAGATGGCAGCAATTAGATAAACTATAATTGTTTGAAATGGTTGTAGATTATCAGGTTGCCAAAAATTAGAATAATTTTGTAAACCAACAAAGTTAAAACTTTGCGAAAAGCCATCCCAATCAGTAAAACTATAAAAAATCATTAATAATATTGGAATTATCGCAAATAATAATATTAATAACATGGGAACAATCAAGAAACTGATTATTGTTCTTGATTGTTTAAGTTTATATTTATTCATTAGCTTTTAATCCTGCTTGAAAACGTTCTTCAATTTGATCTAACCATGCTTGATAATCACCATTTCCCGTTGCTACCCCAATTAATTCAGTAATTGATGGAGCAATTGAACTTAAATTTGCATCATTTGTTACAGCATAAAATTCAGTTGTAACAGCTGGTGTTTCATTAGCAATTGTTCGAATTGTTTTGTAATCATTTAATTGATATGCAATACTTTCTGGAGCATTTTCATTTCCATTAATTTCTGGAGAAAAACCACCATTACTATATGCATAACCACTCTCAGGACTTAATAAAAATTCAACAAATGCTTTAGCAGTTTCTTTGTTTTTTGAATTTTTACTAACACCAATTAAATCATCTGGACCGATTGGCATTGATTGTTTACCATCATATGTAACTGGGAATGGTGCCATTTTAATTGCCTCTGGATTATCAGCTTTGCTTTTAATACTAGCTAAACTTTGACTTCCCATAATCATAAATGCATAGTCTCCATTAGCTACATCTTGTTCACTTTGCATATAATCACCCGTCATTGGATCTTTTTCTGTATATCCTTTTGTAATCATTTGATAAATAAAATCATAGATTTGACGATATGGTTGACCTTCTTTAGTAATTGTTCCGGCATCAAGAATATCACTCATATATTGTTCCCCACCATATGAAGTAATTCCTCCACTCCATAACATATTCATACTATTTAAATTTGAATACCAACAATTTGTACCATTTTTTGTAATTTTTGCACATGCATCATACATTTCTTCACTTGAAGTTGGAATTTCAGCATCAGCTGCTTTAAATACATCTTCATTGTAAATCATTCCTAATGTATTAACTGAAATTGGCAATGCATATGTCTTATCATCAAACATTGCTTGATCAGCAAAATTATATTTCTTTGCTACTGTTGCTTCATCTCCCAATGGTTCCATAAAGTTTGGTAGTTCTTCTGGTTTTTTTGTCATTGAAAATGGTACTAATAATACATCTCCATAATCACCAGAAGTCATACGAGTTGTAATGTATTCATCATAATCATTTCCCGTACTTTCCCAATTAATTTTCTCTACATCAGGATACTTTTCTAAAAATTTAGTTTCTACATCCGCAAAACGTTCTTTTGCATCAGTATAACTAGTTACTACTGTTAATTCGCCACTTATTTGTCCATTAGCATTCTGGTCTTGTTCTTTTGTTTGACAACCAGCTAAACTAATTATTAATACAAATAATATTATTATATTTTTTCTCATTTAAATCACCTTATTTATTGTATCATAAATTGTTTACAAAAAAAAATTACTTGGCTTTAATTACCAAGTAATTTTATTAATATTATTAATTTTTTTCAATAAATCTGATGATTTCATCAATTATTATTTTTTGTTGCTCAGTAGCAGAAATTGTTGCTTTACTATCATATTTTTGTAAACCATAATTACCAAAATTACTATGATTTCCACCAACAATTCCAATTGATTTAACATTTTGATTAGCACTAAATAGTGGCATTTTATCTTGATAATCACCAATAACTTTATCTTCTGTTGCATAAATTGTTAAATAACTCATTGGACTTTGGGCGGGAATTGCTCTTTGTGGATAAGAACCAATAAAAATTACTCCTGTAAATAATTGCGCATTATTTTGAGCATAATTATTTGCTACTACTCCTCCGAGAGAATGACCACCAATAAACCAGCTTTCAATTTCTGACTCTTCATTAATAATTTCTAGTGCAATATCTTCATTTAAGAATGCTAAATTATACGGAAATTTTGCTATATATATGTTGGCATCATCAATGTTTGATAAATAACGATAAGCCTCAGGATTAACTTTTCCCCCGGGATAAAAAATAAATCCTTTTTCACTCTGATGATCAATTTTGTAATATGAATCATTTTTTAATTCCGCATTATTTAAAAACCATTGATAATCTTCATTCGTTGTATAATACTGATTTACATGTAAATACATAAATATTCCACTTAGTAAAATCATTATTATTCCCCATATAATAATCTGTGTATACTTTCGATACCCCATTCTACCACCATACCTTATTTATTATATGATATCATATCCAATAACTTTCAGTTATAAAAGCGTTCCATAATAATGGTAATGATAACAAAAAAAGTGATTACATTGACATGTAATCACTTTAACTAATATTTTACAGTTTCATCTCATTCTCATTTGCTAACATTTCATTTATCATGTTTAAGTCTAATTGTTTTTGAATTCCTTGAATAATAATATATTCTTGTTTAATCTTTGGATATAGTTCTATAAAACGATAACTTCTTAATAATTTATTTGTTAAATTTAAATCAAACTCACATACGATACAAATTTTAATTAAAATATTTCTTTGCATTTCGCGTTTATTATTTAAATATTTATAGCCATTTTTATCAGTAGGGGTTATTTTGCTAACAATTTTTGCTTTTTTAATCCCCGATTCATCAATACTTTTTTTTAATAATTTATAACCATAATCGTTAGGAATGAATTTACCGTCCAGTTTATATGCAGGAATATCTTCTTCAATTTTTTGGATAAACTCTTCTGTTTTCAGCATAATTCTCCTTTATACCTCTTTAAGTCTATCAGAAAATTATTACTTATTTGTCTCTAAAAAAGACACTACTTATAATATTATTAAATATTTACAGTTGTGTTATTCCCCTTGCACTCAACCTTTTGTTTGTCTCTAATAAATTTCTTTGCTCGAGAATACATTCAATAATTATATATTCTTGTTTTATCTTTGGATATAATTCAAGAAAACGATAACTTTTTAATAATTTATTTGTTATTTGTAAATCAAATTGACAAATAATACAAATTTTAATTAAAATGTTTCTTTGCATTTCCCGTTTATTATTCAAATATTTATAACCATTTTTATCAGTCGGAGTTATTTGTTTTACTATTGTACTTTTATTTATTCCCAAATCTGTTATTAATTTATTTAAAAGTTCATAGCCACTATTTTTATCAATAAAATCAGCTTCAACATTTGTTATTGTCGAACCAATTTCAATATTATGCATAAACTCTGCGGTTGACTTATTAAACAATTGTCATCACAAAATCTAGCATTAATGCTGATATTAAATAGCATGCCATTATTTTTATAAATAATAAACCATAATCAATTATCCGTTTTAATTCAAAATTAGCAATCAGTTTAATATAAAAGATTAACATTAAAAATACAAATGCGATTAAAAATGGTTGAAACTTATTTTCTTTATAATATGCACTATATGGTGTACCAATTGCGGCAAGAGCAATTATACTATAAAATAAGCGTTTTAATGTTAAAGTCTTTTTACTTTCATTAAATAATTGCAAAGCATTATTTTTAAGCGTTTGATCCGTATTTTTAAATTTACTTAGTTGTAATTGTTGAAATTCTTCATTCATCTGGTCGATTGATTGATAGCGTTTATCAGGGTTAAAATCAGTACTTTTATTCACTATTGTATCAACTACAACATCGGTATCAGCAAATATTTCTTCAATAACTTTTCCTAAAGCATATAAATCTGATTGAAATGTTGTTTGTTGATAACCAAATTGTTCGGGCGGTGCATAACCACGAGTTCCAAATAACGTTGTATCATTTTTTTTATCTGGCTGATAAATTCGAGCAATGTTATAATCAATTAAAACTGTCCGCTGGTTGGTTACAATTATATTATCTGGTTTTATATCCCGATGAATAATTCCTGCTTTATGTAATTGCGTAATTGCTTTGAATAAATCTTCAATTATTGTAATTCTTTTTTCGACTGATAATTGATTGTGTTTTAATTCTCTTGTTAATGTTTCACCTAAAATAAATTCTTCAATAAAATTAAATGTTTTATCATTAATTTTCGTTATTTTTATTTTTTTTAGATTATCTGCCTTAATTTCACTAATTTTTTCATAAACAAATAATTTATCAATTGATAATTCTAAGTGTTGATAATAGTTTTCATTTATCTTTTTTAAATAAACTTTATCATCATAACTTATTTTTTCCATATTCCACCTTTACTTTAATTCAAAAAATTCGCATACTATTTGACGCTAATCCTACTAATAATGATACCACATTTAATTCGTATAATTTTAAAAATCACAAAAAGAGCCGATTAAGGCTCTTCTTAATTGATATTTAATTATTATACTTTAAAATTAATTATCTTTTTCGTAATTTTTTAATTTTTGGAAATACTTTATTAAAACCAAAATAAATTAATTTATTTAAAACTAAATCAAACTCTCCAATAAATTCAATGATTTCTCCACCAAATCCACGTTTAAATTGATATAAACCTAATGCTTCATTGTCTTGTTCAGTTGATCCCGAAATTCCAAATAAATCAAAGAATTCATCACCACGATTAATTGACTCATTAATCATATTGTTCACCAAGAAATAAGTTGGATAGAAATTACGGAATTGATTATGACTTGCTCCATATACATACCAAGTTTTATTCCCATCAGAAATTGTAAATCCTGCTGCTAATATTAATTCTTTTTCTTTATCAGCAAAATATGTTTCTAGTTCTGATATTTCTTTTTCAATACGAGCTTTTTTAGTGATAATATCTTCTTTTTGGCGTAAAGTTGTTTTATATTTCTTTCCACCTTCATTCATCTCTGCTAATTTAGCATCAAAATCATCAATTTGTTGTTCAACTTTTACTAAATCATTATTTAAAGAATCGATTGTTGCATTAGAATCTAAAATTGCAAAATGAAGTGAAGCATTTTCTTGGAATTGATCAAGAATATTAGCAAAATATTCAATGCTACGAATTGTAAAATGATCACGTTCTGATGTTAATACTAACAAATCATGGAAATCTTTTAAACGTTCTTTTCCTGCTTTAACATATTTTAATTTAAACTGTTGACCAGCTTGGATACGTTTTTTTGTCATTTTATCCATAGATTTCTTAACATCACTCATTGATTGATCAGTTTTAATTCGAATTGTATGACGAGGTTGCATTCCCTCAAAGTGATCAACAAATCCTAAATGCTCAAATCCAACATGTTCTAAATTTGTAATTGGTGTTATATTTTTTTCTCCTTGTGGTTCCAAATAATAGTCGTGTTTTTGATATACAACTTGTGGATCAATTTTTAAAACAAATACTCCAAGTTTTTTTAATTGTTTTTTTAATAAACTTGTTGCTGTTTTTAATAGGTCCTCATTATTATAATCAACAATAATTCCACGTGGTGCATAAGCAAGTTTAACCATTTTTTCTTTTTTAATTTGAATATTAGCTACCCCAACTAGCTCTTCTTCATTAAAAAAACCAAATAATTTATATGACCAATTAATTGTTGTTCTAAACTCTGACCAGTTTACACTATTTAAAAAATGATTTTCACCACTTTTACTTTGATAATCGTTATATTCCTGTGCCGAAATCTCTTTTATTAACATAAATTCTCCTTACTTCTTAAGTTTTATCGCTCTATTATTTTATCATATTATTTGAAATAACATTTAAAATTATCATTATATTACTTCCAACAATAAGATAAAACGAGCCGTTTTCGACTCGTTTTTTAATTATGAAAAAATCTTTTTAATTTTATCAAAGAAATTTTCTTGATCTACATGTTTATGTTCATATGTTGCTAATTGTTCTAATAATTCTCGTTCTTTTGCACTGATTTCTGTTGGTACTTCAATATTAACAACAACAAATTGATCTCCAGCACGACCTTTTGGCGGTTGAACACCTTTACCTTTTAGACGTAATTTTGCTCCTGTTTTTGTACCACTTGGAATTTTAAACTTAACATCTCCATGGATTGTTGGTACATCAATTGAAGCCCCTAATACTGCTTGAGTATAACTAATTGGTATTTCAACTGTTATATCATTACCATTACGCTTAAAGTAACGATCTTCTTCAACAATAATGTTTAAGAATAAATCACCATCGCTACCTCCACGATATCCACCTTCACCTTTTTGGGGAACACGCATATAAGCATTATTTTCAACTCCAGCTGGGAAATTTATTGAAATTGTTTTATTAACAACTTCTCGTTTTTGCCCATTACATGTTGAACATTTTTCTGTAACTTCTTGCCCTGTACCATTACAGTTTGGACAAACAGCTTCCGTCATCACCATTCCAAACATTGAATTTTGTTGACGACGAACTTTACCTTGACCACCACATGTTGAACATTGTTTAACATTATTTGGGTCTTTAGCACCAGTTCCTTGACAAGTACTACAATCTTGTTCACGTTTAACAACAATATCTTTTTTAACACCAAATACTGCTTCAGTAAAACTTAGAGTGATTGTTTGCTCCATATCACGTCCTGGACGAGGAGCATTTGGATTTTGTTGGCGTTGTGAACCAAAGCCACCAAAACCTCCTCCACCACCGAAAATTTCTGAAAAGATATCTGAAAAATCAAAGCCTTGAGCAGCTCCACTAAATCCACCTTGTTCAAAAGCAGCATGACCAAATTGATCATATTGAGCACGTTTTTGTTCATCACTTAAAACAGCATATGCTTCTTGAACTTCTTTAAATTTTTCTTCATGATTATCTTCTTTAGAAATATCAGGGTGATATTTTTTAGCTAGAACTTTAAATGCTCGTTTTATTTCTTTTTGACTTGCATCACGACTCACTCCTAGCACTTCGTAAAAATCTCGTTTATCCATTGATATTACTCCTTTTATTTTCTAAATAATCTCAATATTAAATTAATTATTGCATAAATTACTGTAACAATAATTCCGGCAACAAATAAAAATACTAAGACAATTACCATCAATAATTTTTGATACCATTTCATTTCGTTTAAATTAACAAATTTGGCATTAAATCCTTGTTGATATTTACTATAGTCAAACCCACCTTGGTTTTGACTTGTAGTATAACCTTGATGTCCAAGATTATCATATCGATTTCTTTTTTCTTCATCACTTAAGACTTCATAAGCCTCTTGAATTTCTTTAAATTTAATTTCGCTACCAGGTTCTTTATTAATATCAGGATGATATTGTTTAATCAAGACTCTGTATGCACTTTTAATAGTTTTGGTGTCAGCATCGCTACTAACACCTAATATTTCATAATATGTTTTATTCATCTATTTATTTTTCCTCAAATTCAGCATCAATTACATCATCATCATTATTTGCTGTATCTGTTCCGGCAGCACCTGCTGCTTGTTGAGCTTGAGCTGCTTGCTCATACATACGTGTTGCAATTGGTTGAATTGTTTGGTTAATTTCTTCTTGTTTTGCTTTAATTGCTTCAATATCTTTAGTTTCAACTGCTAATAAATCTTGCATTTCTTTTTTCAATGCTTCTAATTTAGTTTTTTCTTCTTCAGTAATGAAATCTTTTGTATCTTCAATTGTTTTATCAATTGTATATACAGATTGTTCAGCCATATTTAAAGTTTCAACTTCTTCTTTTTTCTTTTTATCGCTTTCTGCATTTGCTTCCGCTTCTTTAACCATTTTTTCAATATCAGCTTCTGATAAGTTTGTATCAGATTGAATTGTAATTGATTGTTCTTTATTAGTTCCTAAATCTTTTGCTTTAACATTTACGATACCATTAGCATCAATATTAAATGTTACTTCAATTTGTGGAATTCCACGTGGTGCTGCTGGAATATCAGCTAATTGGAAACGTCCTAACGTTTTATTATCAGCAGCCATTTGACGCTCACCTTGAAGAACGTGAATATCTACAGCAGTTTGGTTATCAGCAGCTGTTGAGAATACTTGTGATTTTGAAGTTGGAATAGTTGTATTACGTTCAATTAAACAAGTTGATACTCCACCCATTGTTTCAATCCCAAGTGAAAGTGGTGTAACGTCTAATAATACTAAATCTTCAACGTCTCCTGTTAATACTCCCCCTTGAATACTTGCACCCATTGCTACTACTTCATCTGGGTTTACTCCTTTATTTGGTTCTTTACCTAATTCACTCTTAACTGCTTCTTGAACAGCTGGAATACGAGTAGATCCCCCAACAAGTAAAATTTCATCGATTTCGCTTGCATTTAAATCAGCATCTTTTAATGCTTGACGAACTGGAGCTAATGTTCTTTGTACTAAATCTTTTGTCATTTCATCAAATTTTGCACGTGTTAAATCATTTTCATAGTTAACAGGTCCTGCTTCTGTCATTGATAAGAATGGTAATGAAATGTGAGTTGTCATTGTACTTGATAAATCTTTTTTCGCTTTTTCAGCAGCATCTTTTAAACGTTGCATTCCCATTTGATCATTAGTTAAATCAACACCATGAACAGATTTAATATCAGCTACTAACCAATCAATAATTTTTTGGTCAAAATCATCTCCACCTAAACGGTTATCTCCTGCTGTTGATACTACTTCAAATACTCCTCCTCCAAGTTCAAGAACAGAAACATCGAATGTACCTCCTCCAAGGTCATATACCATAATTGTTTTATCTTCATCACCTTTATCAGCACCGTATGCTAATGCTGCTGCAGTTGGTTCATTGATAATACGTTCAACTTCAAGTCCGGCAATTTTACCTGCATCTTTTGTTGCTTGACGTTGTGCATCATTAAAGTATGCTGGTACTGTAATTACAGCTTTTGTTACTGTATCACCTAAATAACTTTCAGCATATCCTTTTAAGTGTTGTAAGATAATTGCTGACACTTCTTGTGGTGTATAATTTTTTCCCGCAACTTCTACTTTATAATCATCACCCATATGTCTTTTAATTGACATAATTGTGTTTGGGTTAGTAATTGCTTGACGTTTAGCTGCTTCCCCAACGATTCTCTCTTCACCTTTAAATGCTACTACAGATGGTGTAGTTCTTGTTCCTTCTGCATTTGGGATTACTGTAGCTTCTCCCCCTTCAATAACACTAACACATGAGTTAGTTGTTCCTAAGTCAATACCGATTATTTTAGCCATTTGTTCTCCTTTAATCTCAATTATTTTTTATTAACTTTAACCATTGCTGGTCTTACTAAAACTTCTTCTAACACATAACCCTTTTGTAAGACCTCTGTAATTTGATCATCTTCTAATTCAGGGTTATTATCCATCATTACTGCATAGTGGACATTTGGATCTAACGTTGTTTTACAATCAACTTCTTCAAGTCCAATTTCTTCAATCAATTTTTGAATTTCCTTTGGAAAGTTCTTTAATAATTTAGCAAATTTCTTACTTTCAACATCATTTTCTAATAATTGATTGAAAGTTCTAATAAATTTTTTCAGTTCAGTTATTACTTCTTCACGACCAATTTCTTCACTAGCAGCAATTATTTTTTGTTGTTCGCTTTTAAAATTAGCAAACTCAGCTCTAAGTGTTAAATAATCCGCTGCTTTTATTTCACGCTCTAATTTGTCGATTTCTAAATAATTAGCTTTTTCTTCTGCTAATAACTCAGCATATTTTTCATTATTTGTCATTAGCATCCTCCAAAGTATGACCTAAACCTTCTAATTTATTAATTAATGATTTATTAATCATTTCTAAACCTACTTTAAACTCTTCAGTTTCACTTGTAAATTTCATTGCTCGTTCTAGATTATCAATAACATCTAGAAATTCATTAATTGATTTGATTTTTCCACTTACTTTTGCTTGTTTTCGTTCATTGAATGTACGAGTTTTAAAATTTGAAAATTCGTGTTTTAGTCGTTCTAACTTTTCACCATCTTCATTTTTTACTGATAATTGTTCGTTTAAATCTTTAATTCGACTTTTCTGACCATTTACCTTAGCTCGCAAGATTTCAATATCTTCATCAGATTTTTCTTCAACCGCTTCTGCTTCAACTACTTCTTCAGTAACTTCTTGTTCTTCACTCTCTGTAGTTGATTCTTGTTCAGTTGTTTCTTCATCTGCATTTGAATTCAAGTCTTGTTCTAATTGTTCTTCATTAGTACCTTTATGCTCCATCTAGATACCTCCTAATATTTCTAAATACTGAATTAAGACGTTATATACCCTTAATTCTTTGGAATATGCAATAAGTTTTTCAACATCAGCATCATCACGTGCCAAATAATTTTCAATAACTTCTCTTACCATTTGTAAATCGTATTTTGAACGATGTTTGATCATATCACAAACCGTTCGTTCAACATCATATATTTTAATCTTACGACCATTTTGGTCAATAACCTTTAGACCAATATCGTAAAATCTTGATGTTGTATAATAATAACAGAATAAATCATATGGTAATTTAGGTGGTTTTTGTTCCCGATCCAATGTTAATGTAATTTTTCCGGTTTCACCTGTTGTTAACTTATAATAATAAGCTGCTGATGATAAGGAAATAATTCCATTTTCAACAATTACATTAATATCTGTTATTTGTAAATTATTTATATCACCTAATGTATAAACACCTTGGTATAATTTGGTAATTACTTCTTCCTTAATTAATTTTGAAATTTCGTAATTACTAATTCCCTGGGCATTTAAATCTTTTGTTCGGAAAATAATTCCTTGTGATGTTAAAATTTCTATTTGATTTCGCATTTTCCCACCTTTGTAGAACACTTTTTATAAGTGCAGTAATTTTCTACAAATTAATTATAATATATTTGCAAACAATTGTCAATACATTTACTAAATTTTCCACACTTATTTTTTTTGTTATTTATTTTATCAAATAAAAAAATCTTAATCATTTTTAAATGATTAAGATTCTCTATCCTATTTCTTGTCTTATTGTTAATACTTCTGTGATTTTATTTTCAAATTTCTCATTACGATGATATATAAAACCACTTACAATAAATAACATTATTAGTAATATTAATATTATTTTTTTCATCTTAACTCCTACTACTTTAAATCCCTCTTTAAATAATAGTTACAAAATCAAAAATTGTCTAAACCGATTAATGCATATGGCTTTTCAAAATATTTACTATACACTAATACATAATTATATTTTTTATCACAATCTTTTTTACAAATTATATCTACTTCTTTTTTATCTTCACTATATTCAAAGTCATTGATGCTTCGATTAAAAGATTGACCATTAGTTAAATAAAATTCGTAATCTGTTGCTTTATCAAATATTATTTTATAATTATCTTCCGCAAATGATTCAATTGACTTTATTTTAACTTGTTCATTTGTAATTGGTTCACTATTAAATGGTGTATCAACAACAAACAAGTTTAATTGTTGATTTATTTCTTCATCCTTTGTGTTAATTACTTCACTTTCGCCATTAATCAAAGCTTTAACATCATCCGTCAGACCTATTTTAATCAAACCAATTTTAATTGAAAAGAATAAAATAACGATTCCCATTAATATTTTTAAAATATTTTTTTTATTCATACATTTCATTAATCTTTGCTACAACTTTTTCATCTGCTAAAAATTCACTAAAAGTTCCGTCAAAAACAAATGCACCTTTTGGTGTTAATTCTATTACCTTTGTTGCAATCGAATCAATAAAACTATAATCATGTGAACTAAATAATAATGAACCCGGGAATTTTTCAAGTGATTCATTTACTGATTGAATTGACTCTAAATCCAAGTGGTTTGTTGGTTGATCTAAAATAATTGTGTTTGCTTCTTCTAACATTAATTTTGCAAACATCATTCGCATTTTTTCTCCCCCACTTAAAACATTAACTTTTTTCAAAGCATCATCACCTGAAAATAGCATTTTACCTAAAAATCCACGAATAAAACTTTCATCTTGTTCATTTGGTGAATATTTACGTAACCAATCTACTAAGTTTTCTGCTAAATCTTCAAAGTATTTATTATTATCTTTTGGAAAATAAGCTTGCTCAACTGTAGTTCCCCATGTAAATTCACCACTATCTGCTGTTAATTCAGCAGCTAAAATCTTAAATAAAGTTGTAATTGCTTGTTCATTACGTGATAAGAATACAACTTTATCTTCACCATTAATCGCAAATGAAATATCATTTAAAATTGTTTCACCATCTACTGCATAATTTAAATTTTCAACACTAATTACTTCTCGTCCAATATCACGTTTGATTGGTAAATGAATAAATGGATATTTACGTGAAGAAGGTTTAATATCATCTAACGTAATTTTATCTAATGCTTTTTTTCGACTTGTTGCTTGCTTTGACTTTGAAGCATTTGCACTAAACCTTGCAATAAAGTCTTCTAATTCTTTAATTTTTTCTTCTTTTTTCGCATTTACATCACTCTTCATTTTTTGCGCAAGTTCACTTGATTCACGCCAGAAATCATAATTTCCGACAAATAAATTTGCTTCACCATAATCTATATCAACAATATGAGTACAAACATTATTTAAAAAGTGTCGATCGTGTGATACAACTATAATTGTTTTATCAAAATCAATTAAAAAGTTTTCTAACCAATTAATTGCTTGGAAATCCAAGTGGTTTGTCGGCTCATCTAGAATTAAAATATCAGGATCTCCAAATAAACTTTGAGCTAATAATACTTTAACTTTATCGCCACCACTTAATTCAGCCATTTTTTTGGTATAATCTTTTTCTTCTAAATTTAAACCATTTAATAATTTTTCAGCTTCACTTTCAGCTTCCCAACCATTTAAGTTGGCAAATTCTTCTTCTAATTCGGCTGCTTTATATCCATCTTCTTCAGTGAAATCTGCTTTTGCATATAGCTCATCACGTTCTTGCATTACTTCATACAATTCTTTGTACCCCATAATAACTGTTTGTAAAACACTAAATTCATCAAATGCAAAGTGATCTTGTTTTAGAACTGACATTCGTGTGTTTGCATCTAAAACAACATTACCACTACTTGATTCATAATCTCCAGATAATACTTTTAAAAAGGTACTTTTTCCGGCTCCGTTTGCTCCAATTATCCCATAACAATTTCCCGGTGTAAACTTCAAGTTTACATTCTCAAATAACTTTTTATTTGGGAAAACAACTGATATATTATTTGTTGTTAACATTTTGCTCCTTTAAATTAAAAAGACCCGAACGGGTCTTAGTTTTTTATTCTGCTTTACGTGCATCATTAATAAATGCGTAATATAAACCAATTAGTAATCCACCACCAATGTAGTTACCAAATAATACCCACGCTAAGTTTTGTACTGCTAATGCAACATCTAAATGATTTGTTTGGTGGAATAAATCAAAGAAGAATGCAGTTGCAAATAATACTGTATTAGCTACTGAGTGTTCTAATCCTAAATACATAAAGATAAATACCCCAAATGCCATTACGATTACTTTAACAACATCATCTTTAATATTTCCAGAATATACCATTAACATCGAAACGTTAATAAAGAAGTTACAGAAAATAGCACGAATTACTAAATCAATAATGTTTCCATCTGCTACAAATGCCATTTTTACATCTAACGAGTGAACCATTACTTCTTCCATTCCTGGTGTAATGATTGTTGAAGCACCTACTAACATTCCGAAGAAAATTCCTCCAAGAATATTTCCAAAATAACAAAGTCCTAAAATTTTAAACATTGTTTTTGTTGAAATTTTTTGATAATAACGACCAACTGTTGTAATCATCATATTTGAAGTTAATAATTCAGATTTTGTATAGTAAATTGAAACTAAACATAAACTGAAGAAAAATCCAGCTATTACTTTACCTGTTGGTTCATTTGCCGCACCAGCAAAATTAGCTGATAGTGCAAAATAAATTAAATAACCAAAAATTACTAAAACTGCTGCCATTGCTGCACGCATTAAATATTGAGGAACAATTTGAGATGTCATCTTTTCTTTAATTGCTGCATTTTCTAATGTTGTTTCAATAAATTTTTCTCCTAAAAAAACTTCTTTACTTTTTTTCATTTTTTCCCCTTTTATTTCAGCCAAATATCATACATTGATTGATAAACAAAAGCATTATGCTTACCAATTTTAATTGGCTGTAAAATTCCTTTTTCCACTAAATCTTTTAGGTATTTTTTACCTGTATTATAACTAATATCATTACTTTCAATAAAGCTTGAAATTGTAAATACTGTTTCTTTTGTCACATAATCTTCAATTCCTTTACTGTAATTAGCAAATAAAACTTTATTTTGTTCGATTAATTTTTGCGTATTACGAATTCGTTCATTATTTTTACGAATCTGACCATGTAATAATCGAATAAATACGATTGGCCACTTTTCAACATTAATAACTGCTCCCGTGAATAATGGATAATTACTATTTACAACTTCGGCAAAAAACATTGTAAATGGTGTTTTCAATCTATTTGATAAATATGCATTACACATTGCACTTGCAAATTCTGCACGATAATTATTATTCGGATAATTTGTATAAATTTCCTGATATAATTCAGCTGCATTAACTAAAGAATCGATTTTTTCTTTGTCATATTTAGTAATATCATATAATTCATATAGTTCATAACCTAAACCACGTTGCATTTCACTTATAAACATTTGATTAAATGAGCGCAGCTTAATTCGTTCTTGCGTTTCATTAATTAAAACTTCATATTTACATGAACCGTTTAATATTTTACTTTCATAAAAATTAATTTTCTTCATATTTTGATTTTTAATTTTTTGTGAATAGTACATCTCATTATCAAGAATTTGCTTCTTAATAATATCATTATGTTCGTACCATTCTAATGATCCATTTAATCGTTCTACTTCTCTAATTGTTTTCATAAGTGATGTAATAAGCTCAACTGAAAATTTCATCATACTCCTATTATACAAGGAAAATCTAAGTATATACTTAGATTAACGCTTATTTTTTCTTTTCACGGTGCGTAGTTGATGTATTACACTTTGAACAATATTTTTTTAAATCAATACGCTCAGGGTGATTTTTTTTATTTTTACGAGTAATGTAATTTTCATTTTTACATTCTGTACATACTAATGTAATTACTTCTCCCATTATTGCCTCCTAATTAATAATATTTAATATATTATTTTCTTTTTGATTCGTGAAATTTAGCCATAATTCCCTCTTTTGAGAATAAATTACGTACTGTATCAGTTGGTTGTGCACCATTTGATAACCATTCTAATGCTAATTCTTCATCAATTTTAACGACTGCAGGATTTTTTACTGCATCATAGAAACCTAATTCTGCGATTGCTTTTCCATCACGTTTTGAACTTGCATCAGCAACAACAATACGATAGAAAGCTTGCTTTTTAGCTCCCATTCTTTTTAAACGAATTTTTACCATTGTTTACTCCTTCATTTACTTTTTTTACCTTTATAGTATAACATATTATTTTCACATGTCAAGTGTTTGGTTAACTTTTTTTGGTTAACCTTATTTTTGATACTTTGGACACCAACCAATTGCCACTGCTCCTGGTCCAACGTGGATTCCGATTACTGGTCCAAGTTGAAAATTACCAATTGAATTATCAACATTTGTAAATTGTTCTTTAACAACTTTAAATAATTTTTTCGCATCTTTATCTGCTTGAACATGGGTATATAAAACAGTGTATTCCTCATCAATATTTTCAACTGTTTTAGCTACTTGATCCATAATCACTTTATAACCTTTTTTCGTACTACGTACTTTAGTAAATTCCAAGATTTCACCTTCACGAACTTCTAAAATTGGTTTAATTCCAAAAATATTTCCTAAAGCAGCAATTGCTCCCGAAATTCTTCCACCATATGCTAAGAAATCTAACGTTTCTACCATTAAATAAATCTTGGCATTTTTTGAGTAAAATTGAATAATATCATTAATTTTATCTGTACTAATTGCCGGATCAACTTCAATTTGATTTGCAATTTCAATTGCTGTTAATGAAGCTAGTTGAGCTACACTATTTGAATCAAAGACATCAATTTGTAAATTTCCAACCTCTTCATTATACATTTTTGCGGCAATTGTTGCTCCTTGAACTGTTCCTGATAATTTTGAACTAATTGTTAAAACAATTACACGATCGTAACCAGCTTTTTCAATTTCACTAAATTTATCAATAAAATCTTGTGCTGCTGGTTGCGAAGTTTTTGGTAAGTTTTTTTCTTGTTTAATGCGTTCAAAAATTTCTTT
The DNA here is from genome assembly GCA_049070185.1 of Mollicutes bacterium SLUWU-24. Lineage (GTDB taxonomy): Bacteria > Bacillota_I > Bacilli_A > UBA3375 > UBA3375 > CAZFWW01. Next base: position 93,058 of record JBLYTW010000002.1, read on the forward strand.
CGATTGATTTCCATCTTTATGTGCTTCACGATATGAAATATTTTCAAAATTAATAAATAAAGGAATTATATAAAATCCATATTTTTCAATTAATTCTTCTTCCATATAAAATGTTGAATCGATTAATACTGCTGTTTTCATTATTTCTCCTATTTAATAAATGTAAATCCAAATGAATTTGGACCAAAATGTGTTCCTGATACAATATCTGCTTCTTTAGTTACAGTAATATCTAAATTATATTTAGCAAATAATTGCATAAGTGCTGTTGTTAATTTTGCCTCTTCACGAATAGAGGTATAATAAACCTTTTTTGGTTTATATTCTTTAATTTCTTCTTCAATTTTATGGAAAATTGAACGATAACCACGTCCCTTTGAAGCAACGCTTACTTCATTATCTTCAACTTTAACCATAATTTTTAAATTTACTAATTTACCTATTAGTAATTGTGATAAATTAACTCGACCACTACGCTTTAAAAACGTTAATGATCCTGGAATACCATATGTTAAGAAACCATTTGATAATTTCTCCAATTCTGGTAACATTTCATCTAAACTCTGTCCATCTTGACTTAATTGATTTGCACGTTCACATAAAATTGTTTCTGTCATTGCTACTCCTTTAGAATCAATAACTTTAATTTTATGATGTTCAGCTTCAGGTAGCATTGAAATTGCTAAATGAACATTTTGATTTGTTCCTGATAAATTAATACTTGGTGTTATCACTAAAACCTCATTATATTTAGCAATCATTTTTTCTAAAATTGTTACAATTTCTCCAGTAGCTGGTTGTGAAGTTTTTGGTACTTCTTTTACTTCTTCTATATAATTAAAATATTCTTCAAGACTTACTTCATGACTTTTAATTTCACGATTAGAAAAAGTTGTACTTAAAATTAATGTTTCAATATTACTTGCATTCATAACTTCTTGTGTTAACGAGATTGTACTACATACGATTATTCCTAAATTATTCATTATTCTCCTCATAACTATCCGTAAATTTATATTTTTTTCCTTCTTGTTCCCAACCAATTATTGAAGAAATATTAACATTCTTTCCACTAGCAAAAATTGATTTGTCAATTTCGGGATTAATTGTGCGTAATTGAGCTAACATTGCTTTTACTTCTGCACGCTTTGATGAAGTTTTACCGGCTGCGACAACACAACCGCAATTCATTGCTTGTACTCCAGTATAATTAATAAAATGACGAATGTCAGATTCACGGATATAAACCATTGGACGAATCAATTCCATATTTTGGTAATTTTGCGCTTTTAATTTGGGCATCATTGTATTAAACTTACCTCCATATAGAACATTAATCATTGTTGTTTCAATAAAATCATCAAAATGGTGACCCAGTGCAATCTTATTACAACCTAAACTTTGAGCATAATCATATAATGCACCACGTCGCATTCTTGCACACATATAACACGGATATTCTTTAGCAATTTTTTCAACAACTTTAAAAATTTGAGTATCAAATATTTTGACATCAATTCCTAATTCTTTACAACCTTTAACGAGCATTTGATAATTGATATCGTGAAATCCTGGGTTCATTGCAATAAATTCTAATTCAAAATTATAATGAGAATGTTTTTGTAGTTCTTGCAATAATTTAGCTAATAAATAACTATCTTTTCCCCCTGATAAACAAACTGCAATTTTATCACCATCTTTAATTAAATCATATTCTTGAATTCCCCGAATAAACTTTGTCCATATTGGTTTTCGAAATTTTTTAATGATACTACGTTCAATTTCTGTTAAATCACGAACTGGATTATCATTAATCTCTAACTTACAATTTTCTACTTCGTTTAATTTATTTAAGTCAAGCATTAAATCACCTCAAATGGATTAGTATCAACTTCTGAAGCAAATGCTAAGACATCATCAAATAAATTGATGAAATCGGCAATTACATCATTAAAAATAATTTCAACATTATGACCCGGATCAATCATATTCATATTCATTGCTAAAGCTGCTTGGGCATCATGAAAACCAATATCTCCAGTAATAATAACATCACAATTTTTCAATTTAGCATCTAGTAATAAATCACTACCGCTACCACCAACAATTGCAACTTTACAAATGATTTGTTCACGATCACCAACTAAACGTACATGATCAAGTGAGAATAAATTCTTAATACGATCAGCAAATTGTTCTAGTGATACTGGTTTAATTGTTCCAATTCTTCCTAAACCAAATGTTTGATTAATATTATCAATTTCATAAATCTCATAATGAAAATCATTATGCATTAAACGATGAAAACTTCCTAAATTTTCTTCCAAAATAAAAGTTGATAATTCCAAGATTTCATTTTCAACTTCAATCTCATCAAGACCACAAATTGTTTTTTGTTTACGCGTTATCGTGTGCTGTTCAATCACATTTCCTTTTTGACCACAACCACTTAATTTTAAAATTTCTAGTACTTTTTCAATATCTTTTGCTTCAACATCAATTAGTACTTTTTTATATTTTTTAGTTTTTAACGGACGTAAGATTGATAAATTTTTCATTTCTAAAACTTGAGCAAGCCAATCATTCATTCCATTTGAAGAAATATCAACATTTGTATGCATTGAATATACAGCGATGTCATGCTTAATCAATTTACTAATTAATCTAACTTGTGGTTCCTTATAATTTAATGCTTTAATTGGTTTGAAAATTAATGGATGGTGTGAAACAATTACATCAGCACCACGTTCAATTGCTTCATCAACAACATCATCAGTAATTTCTAATGCTGTCATTACTCGATTTATATTTTTTCGAGCATCACCTAATAACAAACCGACATTATCCCAATCTTCTGCAAGATTAGTTGGATAAAAAAACTCTAACATTTCAATTAGCTTATTTAATTTCATTTTTAACTCCTAATGTTTTACATATATTTGCGTACTCTTGTTCCAATTGATTATTTTGATGTCCATTACTTCTAATTTCTTTAATTAGCTTTTCTAAGTGGTTTTTTTGTTCCAACCATTTTTTGGTAAATAACGATTCTGTTATCGTCTCATAACCAAAAAAGATTTCTTTATCACTTAATGTTTGAACTCCTAATTCAGCAACGATTACTTCATAAATAATCCCCTCATCTTCAACTAAAATATTTTTACTAATTTTAAAACCTGATTCATTTAAAAACTTACGTAAACGTGCTTCATTATTATTGGGTTGTAAGAATAATTTAACTTGCTTAAATTTTGTTAAATCATTTTTAATAATTTGTTCAATTAATTTTCCACCCATTCCTGCTATTATTACGCCACCAGTTACAAGATTTTCATCAACCGCTTGTAATCCATCACTTAAAATATGGGTTGTTTTTTCCATCAAACCAAATCTTTTTGTATTTTTAATTGCATTATCAAGTGGTCCTTGATTTACTTCGACAATAATTGCTTCACTTACACGCTGATTTTTTAATAATGTTAATGGTAAATAACCATGGTCTGAACCAACATCAATCACCTTATTACAATCAAATAATTGGTAAATTGCTTCTAATCGTTTATTATTCATGAATATATAACTCCAATTGTTCCTTGTCAGCAAATGCTTTTAACTTTCTTTTTCCTTTTGTTTCAATTTGACGAATACGTTCACGAGTTACATCAAATAACTGTCCAACTTCTTCAAGCGTTAGTGCCTTAACTATTCCACCAGTTAAATCATTAATTTTTGTTAGGATTTCAATTTGTTTTTCCGTAAGTTCAATAATTTTCTCTAAATACTTAATATTAGTGTCACGAATTTGCTCTAAAGATTTTTCGATTTTTTTAACACGCTCTACGCTTTTTTTATCCGTTTTAACACTTAAACTTAAATAATCAGTATATTTTTTTTCATATTTTTCATTATTTTGACTAATACGTTTAACATATTTATCTTTTTGTTTTTCGGTAAGTTCAGTTGCTTCTAAAATACGTGTTTCAACTTCAGGACAAGTAATTTTTTCAGTTTCTAATTCTTCTTTAATTTCTTTAATTTCATTAAGTTTCTTTTCATGAGGTTCAATATCTAAATCGTATAATCCATAACGATATAATAATACTTCTCCTTCTTTTTCTGGAATTTCTTCAATGATTTCTAATAATTTACGACGTAATTCAAATTTTTCACTTTCTTGTTCTTGCGTCATATGTTTATCATCTTCAATAAATGATTCTAATGAAGAATTATCTTCACCAATTGGCATTTCTAAAGCGATTGGATCTTTTGCGATATCGAAAATATGTTCGATTTCTTCAACACTCATTACTGGATCAAATTGACGACCAATTTGTTCATAAGTTGGTTCTTGACCTAAACTTTGTGTCAATTCACGTTGAACTTTTGTTACTTTATTAATCGTTTCTACCATATGTACAGGAATACGAATAATTTTTGATTTATCAGCAATTGCACGAGTAATACCTTGACGAACCCACCACGTTGCATATGTTGAAAATTTAAATCCCGTTTCATAATCATATTTTAAAATTGCTTTTTCTAACCCTAGCATTCCTTCCATTACTAAATCAATTAAATCCATCCCACGATTGATATATTTTTTAGCAACTGATACAACAAGACGTTTATTTGATAAAGACAATAATTCACGTGCATCTTCATACTTTTCTGTTTCAAAGAATGTAAGTTCTTCTCCTGCTTGTTTTTTGGCATGAGTTTCGGCAATAATTCTACCAAGTTCCATTTCTTTTTCTTTTGATAATAATGGATAATCATTAATTGTTGATAAGAAATTTTTCACCTCATCTGTTTCTTGTTTTTTTCCTACACCTTTTAAAATTGAATCAATTGAATAATTTATTTCTTCTTCAACTAATTCGAATTTAACATCTTGTAATTCTGAAATTTCATTTTTTAATTCTTCACTTGAATAATCAATATCAACATTTTTAGAATTCAAATAATTTTCAATTCTCGCAAAAGCCATCTTATTATAATTAGGACCAAGCTCTGAAGCTAACGTAACATCTAATGTTATATCAGCAATGATATTACTATTTTTACGTGCTACATCCAAAAGATAAGTTGATACTTTTTCAATTGCCTTTTCTTCATCTACATTAAATTTATTTTTAACAACTAATTCATTATCTGTTGTATCTACTTCAGTAGCTACAGTGTTTTCTCCTTCTTCATCAGCATTCTCTAATAAATTAATTACATCAATTTTTTTCGCATTTTTTGGTACAGTTATATCTTTTTGTTTACACAATTCTTTTAACTCTGCTACTTTCATTGTTTTTAAATCAGCAGGTTGTGAACCAATTAAAGCATTTTCTCCATTATCTTCCAATAATTCTTCAACTAATAGTTTCACTAATTCTGGTTTCTTAATTTGTCCTTTAATTTGAATATCATTTTCTTCTGCCAACTCACGTAACTTTGTTACCTTTAAATTACTTAATTCTTCCTTAGTCTTTATGTTATTCACTTCTTACTCCTTTTTTTAAAATACATATTTCCAATTGCCATTGTTTTTTGACCTGTCTTTAAAAATTCTGGTACTTTTTCGAAATTAAACTTATTTATATCCTCTTTACGGATTTTTTCCAATAATTCAATAATTTCCTGATTATCACCAATAAAATCAGTTATATCAATATAGTCATATTCATCAAAGTATTGATAATATTTTTTTAAAATTTGAAAAATTTCAATATAATCAATATCATCATTAACGTTTTGATCAAACACGTCAACGCCTTGATTAAACGCAAAAATAATTTCATTAAAATTATCTTTACTTTGCAAACCATATTTAATAATCGTTTCATTCGATGTTGGTACTTTAATTCGACTCACAGTTTTTTTAACTTCAACTGTTTTTTTAACTTCTACTTGTGGTTTATTAATTTCTTGATCAATCATTAAATTTATTTGATTTTGATCAATTTGTGTTATCTGACTTACAACTTGTGTTACGTTTAAGCGTTTTTCTACTTCTAAACGACTTACATACTTTAATGCATGCTTCGTAAACTTTGTTTTTTCATCGATATCATTTAAATCATATTGTTTACGTAAATAATCAATTCGATATTGAAAATAACTTTTACGACGTTTCATTACAGTTTTTGCTTGTTCTAAAGTTGCAGTATTAATTAATTCATCAATATCATTAAAACGACCAAAATTAATCACTTTAATATCCGTTATATTTGCAGCTAATAATTTTTCTGCAGCATCAACAGTTGCTTTTTGACCTGCATTATCTTGATCTAATAAAAAAGTAACAGTTTCATAACGATATTTTTTTATTAATTTAATATGTTCATCTGTAAAGGCTGTTCCCATTAATGCTACAACATTTTTTATTTTTAATCGTGCCAATGAAATTACATCAAAAAAACCCTCTACAATTATTAACTCTTTACTATCAATTTTTTGAGCATTATTTAAATTATAAAGAATTTCTTTTTTTCTAAATATCTTATCTTCACGAGAATTTAAATATTTAGGATTATCATTTTTTAAAGTTCGTCCACTAAATCCAACTATCCGTGATTGATCATCAAAAACTGGAATCATCAGACGATTATAAAATTGATCTTTATTTCCTAATTGGGTTGCAATCAAACTTGCACTCACATCAGTTTGTTCCTCTAAATACGTCAATAATTTACTAGGATCACTTGGTGCAAATCCAAATTGAAATGTTTCAATCATCTGCTCATCAATATTTCGACTTTCAAGATACTTACGAGCACTCAAACCAATTTGTTCTAATTTCATTACTACTTGATAATATTTAAGTATTTCTTGATTCAACTCATGCTCAGGTTGCAATTTTACTTCTACTTTGGCAAAATTTACACCAATTTCTTTTGCCAAAACTCGTAATGCTTCTTTAAATGTTACATTTCGCGTTTTTTGATAATAACTAATAACGTTTCCCCCATTATTACAGGCAAAACATTTGGAATATTTTTTCTCACGATTTACAGTATATGATGGTTTTGTATCCTCATGAAAGGGACATAATCCTACATAGTTATTTCCCTTTTTTATCAATTCCATATCGCGCGAAATAAATTCAACAATATCAACTTGGTTAATAATTTGGTCAATCAATGAATCATTAACCATTTAATAACTCTTCCAATTCTGCAACTGAAACGACTTTTTCTTCATCAATGTCAATTTTTTCCCAAGTTGGTTCTTCATATTTACCCTTCATTTTTAAATTATGCATCCGTTCTTTTTGACTACGAATAAATTTTAATGCTTCAGGTACTGTTTTTATATTATTTTTTTGCCATAAGCGTAAATTACGAATTGCAAATTCTTGATTAAAAGCATGATACATATTTGTTTTAATTGTATAATCAATTACTAAATTTACTAGACATTTTGGATGTTTCATTTCAAAGATTGTTTCAAAAATAAAAATTTTATCTTTATTAGTTAAGTCAATTTGCCAACTTGCAAAGATTTCATGTGGTGCTGCTTCATTAAAAAATGTAATTGCATCTGTTTCAGAATTAATTACAAACGATTGATGATTAATTTGCATTTGATTTTTATTTAATATGTTTAAACTAATTGCCTTAAAATATTCAAATTTAAACTGACCATCAATCACTACTTGTTCACCAATTGTCTTAATTTGCTCATCAGTAAAATTAAATACATCTTTTAATTGTATTAACAAATCATCTTCCATAACATTTTCTGTTGCTAATAATTCAACTGTTACTGCAATATTACTTTCATTTACCCCAACATTATAACTTATCAAACCCTGTTTTTTAAATTTATTTAAAATTAATTTAACATCACCAATTGTATAATTAAAATAATCACAAAACGGCTTCAACATTAATGCCGAATTTTTATTTTGCGTTTGGAGCATCAAATAAATAAAATATTCATCTTTACTAAATTGATGATAATCCTTCTGTAAACCAGCATCTCCCTTTACTGTTAATTCCACCATTTTATATATCCCTCTTTTCTAATTTACCAAATATATCTATTAAATCTGGATCCAAATTCAGTGCAAGTGCATTTGTATTAACATCACTTGTCATCTTACTAATAATTTCTTCTAACTCACTCTTAGTATAAAAATCAACATATGTTTTTTTATTATTTTCTCGATCTTTACCAACTGCTTTACCAATTTTCTTAGAATCCCCATATAAATCTAAGTAATCATCACGAATTTGAAAAGCAATCCCAAAATCTTTTGCAATTTGTTTTAAGGTTGGAATTTTTACTTTTTCGTCAGTTACAATTGCACCACTAACTAAAGCAAACTCAATTAATCTTGCTGTTTTTTGGTAATGAATTGTTTTCAATTCAGTTTCTGTTATATTTAAATTATCCTCATTTAGAATATCTAAAACTTGTCCATTAATCATTCCAGCCTCAATACCAATTGCATCTGTACATGCTTTGATTAATTCAATTTTTTGTTCAGCAGTTATTGGAGCTTTAATCAGTTGACTAAAACTATGTGTTAATAAACTATCGCCTGCAAGTAAAGCTATCGCCTCACCATACACAACATGATTTGTTGCTTTACCACGACGTAAATCATCATTATCCATTGCTGGTAAATCATCATGAATTAATGAATATACATGAATCATTTCAATTGCCATTGCAACAGGAAAATATGCTTCTACATTAGAGACTTTATTTTTTATATAATGCAAAAAAATCAACGGCCTAATCATTTTACCATTACTGATTAACGAGTACGCCATTGCTTCTTTTATCGTTTTTTCTGCATTGTATTGTTCAATTTCTTGTTGTAAATAAGCATTAAATTGTTGTTTTAATTCCATAAAATCACCTACTTACTCCATTTCAAAATTTGTTTGGGCAAATGTATTAAACATTTCTTCTACTACTTGCCATGATTCTTCATCACTTTCTGGAATTTCAATTAAATTACCAATTGTTCCATCTTCAAGTTCTTCATATTTATACGCTAAGACATTATATTCATCTTCTAGTGATTCAACTTCATCAAATTCATTAACTAAAGTAAGTAATACATAGTTTTCTCCACGATCTTCAAACGTGAAGATAACTTCCGCTAAGCTTTCATTATTTTCTTCATCTAATATTGTGATATATTTATCATTATTTTCCATGATTTCTCCTTAATTGTAGTCTAAATAATCCTGTAATATGATTCGGGCCGCAACCGCATCTGAATACAGTTTAATTTCTTCTTCACTCTTCTTTTGTTCACGCATTAATTCTTCTGCTCTTTTTGTCGAATATGTTTCATCTACATGCCTAATTGGTAAATTTAAATTTTCTAACTCTTTACTAAATGCTTCCACAACCTGAGCTTGACCATTTTTTTGACCATCTAAACTAAAGGGCATTCCTAAAACAATTAACTCAACATGATTTTTTTTACATATTTGAGCAATTTCATTTATTACATCTGGGGTTTCTTTTTGCCAAATAACAACATGTTCACGCGCAATGATTTTTAAAGGATCGCTTAACGCAATCCCAATTTTACTTGTACCATAATCAATTCCTAAATATCTATTCATTTAAAAAATTATTTAACATTTCCTTAATTAAATCATTACGATCAATCGACTTAATGATTGTACGTGCATTATTGTGACGTGGAATGTATGATGGATCTCCCGACACAATATAACCAACAATTTGCTTTTCATAATTGTAGTTATTATCTTCTAATGTTTCTTTAACATACAGTAATACTTCTTTTGTTGTCATATTTTGGTGAATTTGTTCTAAATTAATAGTTCGACTTTTTGTATCCATCTTTTCTCCTTTTTAGTAAGCTTAAAATTTTTCTTTAATTTCGCAAATACTTTCTTCATATAAAGTTTTTGCTTCTTTTTTTAAATCTCTTCGTAATTCTTTTCCATTTTTGGGCATATTAAGTGCCGTAATAATTCCGACAGTAATACCACCAAAAGCGATTCCCCTTAAAAAATCCATATTACTCCTAACTTTTAACAATTTTTTTTAATTTTTGGCGATATTTTTCATATCCACTTTCTTCTTCTCTTTCAAATTTATCATCTGACTGTAAACCATCAATTAAATCAACTAGTTCTTGATTTATTACTTCACTTGTTGTATCTTCTGAATCTAATTTTTCAATTTCTTCAGTATCAGAACTAGAAACTGCCTGTTCTAATTCAATTTCACTGGCAGTTTCTAATTCTATTGTGTTTTCTGGTTGTTCTTTTGTCTCAGTTGTAATCTTGTTTTTATCTTTTTGTCCCCAAAACCACATAGCACTCCTTATAAATTTATTATATCAAATTTTATTATTTATTTCGTTTTCTTTGTGGATTTTTTTGTTGTTTTTGCTTTTGTTTTTTTCGTCTTTGCTTTTTTCGCTTTTGCTTCTGCTTTTTCTTCTTCACGAATTACTGCAATTTTTGTTTTAAAATCTGGATCTTCTTGGTCCGCTTTTACTTTATCAAGTTCCCATTCAGCATACTTACATTTAGGGAAATTATTACATCCATAAAATACTTTATTTCGCTTTGTTTTCTTTTCAACGACCTGCCCTGTATCACATTCGGGACAAGTTCCATGAACTTTATCCTCATCTTGTTTGATGTATCGACATTTAGGGAAATTACTACACGCAACAAAATCTCCGTATCTACCTTTACGTATTACTAAATCACTTTGACATTCGGGACAAAGTTCTCCAGTTTTTTCCGCCTCAATCTTTTCCATATGTTCTTCAGCGTAGATTAATAAATCTTCTAATTTATGGTAAAAATTATCAATAACTTCTAATTGTTCTTTTTGGGCTTCGGCGATTAAATCTAAATCACTTTCCATAAGTGATGTGTACTCAACGTTAACCAAATCCCCAAAATATTCAATTAAACGATTTACAACTAATTCACCTGATTCAGTTGGAACAAATCGACGCTCATTTACTTCAACATAATTTCTTGTTTTTAATGTTTCAATAATTGAAGAATAAGTTGATGGACGACCTACTCCATTTTCTTCAAGAGTTTTAATTAATCTTGCTTCTGTATATCTTGGTTTTGGTTGAGTAAAGTGTTGTGTCTTTTTATATTCATCAATTTTTACTTCTTGATTTAAAATATAATCAAATTCATTATTTAAATCCGTAATCTCTTGATCAATAAATAATTTACGATACCCATCAAATAATACTTTTGTATTACTTGCTTTAAATTCTACACCATTTTCACTTGTAAATAGATACTTATCCGTCTGCAATTGTGCTGGTGCCATAATTGCACTTATCGTTCGCTTCCAGATTAATTCGTATAAACGAAATTGATCTGGTTCTAAAAATGGTTTAACTTTATTAGGTGTCAATGTTAAATTTGTTGGTCGAATTGCTTCGTGGGCGTCTTGAACATTTTCCTTTTTAGTTTTGATTCCATATTTACCTACATAATCCTTACCAAATTCTTCCGTAATATATTTTTGAGTATCTTTTACAAAATCATTTGATAAACGAATTGAATCAGTACGCATATACGTAATTAAACCTTGATGTTTTCCCTCGATTTCAATTCCTTCATATAATTTTTGAGCCGTCATCATTGTTCGCTTTGAGCTAAAATTTAAACGATTGATTGCCGTTTGTTGTAAAGTAGATGTTGTAAATGCTACTTTAGGTTGTTGTTTTTTCTTAGTTGTTTTAATGTCCGAAACAATTAAATTTGCACAATCATTAACCAAATCATATAACTTAGTAATTTCTTCTTTACTAACTTTTTTATCATTTTTAACATAAGCAAGTTCTTTTTCACCACTAATTGCAAATAGTTTCCAATACTCTTCGGGAACAAATTCACGAATTTCTACTTCTCTCTCAACAATCATTCTTAGAGCAACACTTTGAACACGACCTGCACTTTTTGCTTTGATTTTCTTTTGCAATAGTTTCGATAATTTAAATCCCATAATTCGATCAATCATTCTTCTTGTTTCTTGCGAATGAACTAAATCCATATCTAATGTACTTACTTCACTTAATCCTCTTTGGACACCATTTTTGGTTATCTCTAAAAAGGCAATTCGATTATTTTCATTTAAATCTAAACCAATTTCATCAGCTAAGTGCCATCCAATAGCTTCCCCCTCACGGTCGGGATCGGTTGCAATATATACTTTATCAGCTTTCTTTGCTAATTTAACGATTTCATTAATTACTTTTTTCTTACCTCTAATCGCTTTATATTCTGGTTGATAATTATTTTCAACATCAATTCCAAGACCACCTGGACCTGTCGTTGCTAAGTCACGAATATGCCCTACACTACTTACAACTTTATAATCTTTTCCTAAATAACCTTCAATTGTTTTCGCTTTTGAAGGTGACTCGACAATTACTAAATTATACATCTTACCTCATTTCAAATTTATTGTATCATTTATTATATAATAATTATTATTAAATTTCAAGTTCATCATACAACATATTTGCACCTTCTGCAATTAACAAGTTACTTCCACTACTTTTTTCACTATCAATTTGCCCTGGAACAACATAAATTTCAATGTTTCTTCCTAGTAGATTATCAATCATCATTAATAAACGACTACTACGTGCAAGTTCAATTACTGTTAATTTATCAACTAAATGTTCAAATAATTGTATATATAAATTATTTTCGGCATTATCAACTTGAATAATTAGCATTTTATTTTTCATCCCTTCCGGTATTATCCGTGTTTTCTTTGTAATTATAATTAATTGTTGCTGATTACTAATGGCTGTATCAATCCCTAATTTAGCAATACCAATTTCATCATGAAATAATAAGACTTTTTTTTGTTTTCTTACAAATTCCACTGTAACTTTATTTGCATATTCACTTGGATATAAACTTCCACATATTCCAACTTTAACACAATTAAGCAATTCGAGATTCCCATAATATTTAAACATCTTACTCCTTTAATTAATATTATGGAATCTCGCTTTTTTTTATTATTATTTTATTTTTATTAACTTACACCACAGATTTTTGACTTTACTTATTTTCTATATTAAAAAATAACTAAATTAATTTAGTTATCTTTTAATTATTATTTTCATTTTCAATCATTTTCTTGACTGGATTAAAACTTTTTCGATGTAATCCTTCCACATAGCCATACAACTCTAAACCATCTAAGTGTTTTCGCGTACCGTACCCGACATTATTTTCTAAGTCATATCCCGGATATTTTTCGGCTAATTTAATCATCTTTTGATCGCGATAATCTTTAGCAATTATACTCGCAGCGGCAATTGCGTTAATATTGGCATCACCTTTAGTAATTGCTTCATTTTTAATCCTTATCGGTACTGGTTCATAATCCGACAATACGTAATCTACATCAAGGTCAATTTTATATATTGCTCGATTCATTGCTTTTAAAATTGCTTGTCGAATTCCATGTTTATCAATCATTTTAACCGACACTTCAACAATTGCGTATCCTTTAGCTTTTTGTTTAATTTCCTTAGCTAATATTGGCATTTGCTTTTTTGAAATTTTCTTTGAATCATTTAATCCATAAATTGGTTCATCTAATACAACAGCTGCCACTACAACTGGACCTGCTAAAGGACCGCGTCCAACTTCATCAACACCAGCAATATTTATATAACCTTGTTCTTTTAACTCGTCTTCCCGAATTTGCATTCGTTGATAACGTTGTTCGTTAGTTTCTTTCATCTAAAATTATTTTTCCAAATTTTTGACGACGGAAATCATTAATTAATGTGATACTAACGCGGTCATAATCATATTCATTTCCTTTTAATAATGCACCGATACTTTTAGCAATACCATTATATAATTGTTCAACATCATATTCAATATCTTCTGGTAAATTATATCGTTCTTGTAATTGATTAAAGTAATCAAAGTACAATTTTTCTAATAAAAATACAGCAACATCATCAATATGAACAACTTCATCTTTGATAAGTTGACATAATACTAAACGATAACCATCAGTTACATCTTCAATTTTAGGTACTAAAATCCCCGGCGTATCTAATAATTCGATTGTATCGCCAACCCCAATCCATTGTTGTGCTTTTGTTACTCCTGGTTTATTTCCAACTGTTACTTTATTTTTTTGGGCAAGTAAATTGATTAATGTACTCTTACCGACATTTGGCATTCCCATTATTAAAACACGAACGGTTTTATTTATTCCTTTTCTCGCAAATTTTTCTCTAATTGCTTTACTTTCAATATCAATTGCTTTAAGTACTTTGTCACGCTCTTTTTGTGCTTTGAAATTGGCACTAACTACGTGATATCCGCGATTTTCATAATCATTAATGAAATATTGCAATTGATTATGGTCAACATAATCTTTTTTCGACATTACAACAATTTTTGCTTTATTTTTTGTTAATTCTTCTAACATCTCATTATGAGATGCCAGTGGACAACGACTATCAACAATTTCAACAACTAAATCAATGTTTTTTAATTGCGCAATTATTTCTTTTTTCGCCTTAAACATATGTCCTGGATACCATTGAACTGTTTTTTGCATATTTCTCCTTTTATATTTTTCTTAAAAAAAAGAGTCTAATAAGACTCTAATCTTCGAATTATCTTCTTTCTTTAATACGAGCACTCTTACCGCTTCTCTCACGTAAGTAGTATAATTTAGCACGACGTACTTTACCACGACGAGTAACTTCAATGTTAGCAACATTTGGTGAATGTAAAGGGAAAATTCTTTCTACTCCTACACCACTAGCCATTTTTCTAACTGTGAATGTTTCAGCGATTCCTCCACCATTACGAGCGATTACAACACCCTCGAATTTTTGGATTCTTGATTTTTCACCTTCTACGATTTTCACGTCAACAACTACAGTATCCCCAACTCTAAACTCAGTAACTTCTGGTTTAATTTGAGCAGCAGTAATTGATTCAATTAATTGATTTCTCATTTGCTTTCTCCTTATTTAAAGTATCTTCTTATAAATAAATAATTATCTACAGCGGAACACACTAATTTACCATTGTATTATAACATAAAAATAAGCATTGTACAATTTTTTCTCCTCTTAAATTAAATTATTTCTATTTTAAATTAAATATGTTATAATTTATTTTTATGTGAAAAGGAGGGAAAATGGAAAATTCAAAATTTACTGGAGGTATTTTAGGATTAATTGGTGTTAATATTTTAACTTTTATTATTACCTTTTTTACTTTCGGAATCGCAACACCATGGGCAGTTGTAATTCGTCAAAAATGGATTATCAATAATACAATTATTGAAGGTAAACAATTGTATTTTGATGGTACAGGACTTCAATTATTTGGTTCTTGGATTAAATGGTTATTCTTTATTATAATTACTTTAGGTATTTATAGTTTTTGGGTAGTAATCAAATTACAAGACTGGAAAACAAAACATACTCACTTTGTTGAGAATAATAATTATTAAAAAAATAACCTTGCGATTAACGTAAGGTTATTTTTTTATTTATTCTCGAAACCGAACAATTCTTCCGTATATATCATCTGCTTTTACAGGACCATGCATACGTGAATCATAACTATCATTGATGTTATCTCCTTGAACAAAATACTCATCAGCTTTTAATGTATATTCTTGGTCTTCTAATCTAATTGTTGCTTTACTTTTAAATTCGTCATTAATATACAAACTATTATCTTTAATTGTTACTTGATCTCCTGGAAGTCCTAAAACGCGTTTAATATGTAATACATAATTATAATTACTTTCTTGATTATAAACATCTTCAAAGTACTCATCTTCTGTATCCCCATAATTAAAAGCTATTATATCGTTATAATTAAAATTATTTGCTCGACGATTAATTACTACATAATTTCCATCTTGATAAGTTGGTTGCATACTGACACCATCAACAACACCAACTTTAACAAAAAAGGAAATAAACAAATAAATAATTAAGGCAATTAAAAATGTTTTTAAGAATTCTTTAATTACTTGTAAAGTTTTCTTCACTTTTGCTCCTTTAATGTTGCTAAGTATTTTTTATCTTCTTCACTTAATTCTACATCATCTAATAATTCTGGACGATTATAATATGTTGCTTTTAATTTTTCTTCACGTTTAAATTGTTCAATTAATTTATGATTACCGTTTAACAATACTGCTGGAACGTCCATTCCTTCATAACTTGCTGGACGAGTATATTGAGGATGTTCAAGTAATCCATCAGAAAATGAATCTTGTTCAAATGAAACATTATTATTTAATACCCCAGGTAATAAACGAATCACTCCATCAAGAATCGTTTGAATTGCTAATTCTCCTCCAGTAATTATAAAATCACCAAGCGAAATTTCTTCATCAACGTAATTATCAATAACCCGTTGGTCAACCCCTTCATAACGACCAGCAATTAAAGTTATTTCTGATAATTCTTTTAATTGTTCTAACTTATTTTGAGTTAAAACTGGTCCTTTAGGCGATGGAAAGATTACGTGTGAGTCAACTAATTCATTTGCTTTTAAAGCACTAATGATTGGTTGTGCCATCAGTAACATTCCTTCACCACCACCGAATGGATAATCATCAACTTTTTTATGTTTATTTGTTGTATATTCACGAAAATCAATAACATTAATTTCAACAATATCACGTTCAAGTGCTTTTGCAATCATTCCCGTATTTTTCCAACCAGTAAACATTTCTGGAAAGATTGTTAATATATTTATTTTCATTATCTAAGACCTTCCATTTCCTCAATTGTTAACTTGTGATTTTCTAAATCAACATCAATTATAAAATGTTGGTTAAATGGTACTAAAAACGTCTTATTTTCTTTATCTTTTACGCGTAACAAATTACTTCCCGGATTTTCAATAACTTTAACTACTGTTCCTAATATTTCTTGTTCTTGATTAATTACTGTTAAATTTTCTAATTGGTAATTAAAATATTCTCCTTTTGCAAGAACATCATTTGATAATCTTTCAGCAAAAATATCACAATTTTTAAACTTTAATACATCATTAATATTATCATACCCAGCAAATTTAACAATATCAAATGTTTTGTGTTCATAAGCTGATATTATTTCTAATTCAAGCATTTCATGTCTAGTTTTAACGTTTATTTTTGATCCAATTGCAAAACGTTCATTTTTAAAATCCGAATTTGAACGAATTCTAACTTCTCCCTTTATTCCATGAGTATTAACTATTTTACCAATTTTAATCATGCTTTAACTCCTTAATTTTATCTACTTCTGCCAACATATGTTCAATTCCTGGAGTTGAATCAATAACATAAGTTCTTGTTGATAATTTTATTTTATCAGTTTTTTGTTCTAACATAATTTTTTTAATCAACTCTTCATCTTTTTGATCACGGTTTTTAATTCGTTCAATTATTGTTTTTTCATCTGCTTGTAATAAGATTGCTAAATCATAATGTAATGCTAATTTATCAACAACTTGACAATCGATTACAACTTTTTCATGACTATTAATTATTTGTTCCATTTCTGTTTTTAACATTGGGTGAACAATTGCTTCTAATTTTTTTAATTCTGCTTGATTATTAAAAACAATTTTTCCTAATTTTTTTCGATCAACTGTTTGTTTATTTTTCTTTAAACTAAAAAGTTTTTTCTTTTTTAAATCAAACGTTGTATTTATTTTTTCAATTAATTGTTCATCTTCTTCATATAAACGGTGAACAATTTGATCACAATTTACCACTTCATATCCTTGTTTAGCTAATTCAACTGCTAATGTTGATTTTCCAGTTCCCATTGTACCTTTTAATGCAATTATCATCTTTCTCCTTGACATTGGGGACAATAATGTGTTCCTCGTCCTCCAACTTTAATCTTCTTCAAGCGTGTACCACAGCGATAACACTCTTCTCCTTTTCGTCCATATACATTTAGACTATATTGAAATTTACCCGTAACATTTTTTGTTACTGTAAAACTTTTTACAGTTGTTCCTCCTGCATTAATTGCAGCATTAATTATTTTCTTTCCTTCATTCAAAATATCAGTTATTTGTTGATCAGTTAGTTCAGTAACTGGTGTTAATGGATGAATGTGTGCTTGAAATAATGTTTCATCAACATAGATATTTCCAAAACCTGTAATAATTGTTTGATCTAATAAAATTTGTTTAATTGATGACTTACGTCCCTTGATTTTTTCTTTAAAATAAGATACATTTAAATTATCATCGTATGGCTCTAAACCGAGTTTACTAACACTTTTCAAACTTTTTTCCTCGCCACGACCAACAATTTCCATTGTTCCGAATTTTCGGGTATCATTATAACGTAATTCTGTATCATCAGTAAAACGAAAGATAATATAATCATGTTTCGTTATTTCTGCTGGTTCCGGATAATAATTATATTTTCCTTCCATTCGTAAATGCGATATCAATGTGTAATCATCAGTATCTATAAATAAATATTTTCCTAAACGACGAATATCAATAATTCGTTGATCAACTAATTTTTGTTCAAATTCAGCTACAGTACTATTTTTCAACATCTTTTCACATAATACTTCAACTGATTCAATTTGTTTATCCATTACTAATTCTTTTAAAACACGACGGACTGTTTCAACTTCTGGTAATTCTGGCATTATTCTCCTTTTAACACAATAAAATATTCACGATAATCATCACTTATTGTTGTTAATATTTTAAAATATTTTTCCAACTTCAGTTGATAATATGCTTTACTTTCAATCATTTGTTCATGACGTTCATCAATTTGACCATCTTCATCGATAAAAGTAAAGAAATGATTCACATGTCGCTCGGTAATTTGTTTTGAATGCCAAATATATTTTACTTCATCAATATAACCGATTTCTTGATAATCATCAAAATTGGCAATATTATCTTCTTGATGAATATCAAATAAAAAGCGACCATGAGCTTTTAAATGATTATCAACTTGTTTAAAAGTATTTTCTACTTGTTCTGATGTTGTTAAATAATTAATTGTATCCATAAAACAAATAATAATATCAAATGTTTCATTTAATTCAAATGTTGTCGCATCATCAACCAAAAATTTTGCGTTTAAATCTCGGTTTTGAGCAATTTCAATCATTTCTGGACTTAAGTCAAAACCAGTATACTCGATTTTATCTAAATCCAACATTGTTGCTAACTTTCCTGTCCCACAACCAATCTCTAAAATTTTAATCTTTTCATTACCTTTTTGTAACTTTTTAATATTTCCATTAAGAAAATCAATCCATACTTGATAATCTATTTCTTGTTGTAAAAAGTCATAATACTTTGCTAACTTACTATAATCTGGTTTTAACATAAATCACCTATTATCTCCTCTAATTGTTCAATAAAGTTTTGATTATTACTGATAAATTTTTCTGGTTTAAAATTATCAATATTATTTAATGCCGTATTTAACTCTTCAGCTGTTTGTGCCATTAAAATTAATCCTTTATTAACATATTCAGTTGTTATTTCAATTTGATGATCATTAACATGTTCTCCATATTTAGCTAATCTCGGAACAGCTATCACCTTTTTATTTGCCTTTAAACTTGTTAATATTGATCCAACTCCTCCATGGGTAATTATGATATCAGCTTCACTAATTTCCTTGGCAAAATCCTCAATATAAGCACTTGTTTTATATTTATTATTGCAGTAATCCACTGTTCCCGTTTGCATTACATACGTAGCTGGAAAATCTACTTTTTCAATCATTTCAAATAAGCGAGAAAAAGGTTGTTCTTGCGTCCCAACAGTTACGAAAATCTTCAAAATAAACCTCCTAAATATTTTGCTTCAGGATATACTTTTAACATTTGCTGATGTTGAACAATTACTTGATTGCATACTGGTTTAATTAATTTATACGTTAATGATGGACTATTTACTTTAGCATAACTTTCAATGTAAATTGTTTTGATTTTTTTTAATTTAGCAATCCAGAAAAAAGTTACACAACTATGTGCTCCTGTTGAAATAATCATATCTGGTTGTTCTTTTGTCAAAATCTGCCATGTTCGTTTCGTATTTATCAATGATATTTTAAAATAATTAAATAATTTTGCTCGGCTTCCATACTTTAAATAATAATCAACTTGATCATTCTTAATTTTATCTTCTGTTACATAAATTAATTGGTGTTTATCCGCCAATGCATTTAACTGTTGTAGTTCACTAAAGTGTCCTCCAGCTGAAGATACTAATAATATTTTTGCCATTTATGAATCTCCTTTATAAAATAACTCAATAACTAAATTTCTTCCACTATTAGCGCTATTATATTGATTCCAACATTGATTAAATTCTTTAATTTTGCTTATATCATAATTTTGTTTTTTTACATATTCTATCATTTCATCATCATTGTCTGTAACAAAACCAGGCATTTCATCTGCTTTGATAAAAAGACCTTGATTTTCCAAATATTCTTGATAATCATATGTATAAAATGCACAAGGTGTATGAAAAACAGCAGCATCAAAAATAATTGAAGAATAATCAGTTATAATCAAATTACTTAATTTATAAAAGCCATTTAATTCAAAGTCATTTACCTCAATTGCACCAGGAATTTGGTATTTTTGACTATTAATACTTGGATGTAGTCGGTAAAAAACACAAAATTCCTCTGGTAATTCTGCAGCCAACTTTTTAACAAATGCTAATTGTTTTTTATTAGCAATTTTATTATCTCTAAATGTTGGCATATATAAAATTATATATTTGTTATTCAAATGTTGATTATGAACAATTATTTGCTTTAAAGCATCTTCATATTGATTATTATATAAATAATCACTGCGAGCAAATCCAGTTGTTAAAAATTTACTTTCATCTGTAATTGCAAATGCACTTTGCATACATGTTTTCATTGCATCACTACCAACAGTAATATAGTCAAAAGCATTATAAACTGCCTTAAATCTTTTTTGTGCTGATTTTTTTAGTTTTTGATTTTTCGGTGATGCTAATCCAAACTTTTTAACTGCCCCAGAAGCATGCCAAATTTGAACGACTTTCTTTTGCTTTAAATTTAATACAGCAAGCGGATAGTAATAATTATCGACAATAATTACATTTGCACTTTTAATCATTTTCAACTGTCTTGTCATTGGTGTATCTGTTGGATCAAATTCTAATACGTTATAAATATTAGGAGACAGATATTTTTTAATCGATGTATTATTATCTGAAAATGTTGAAATAAATAATACTGTATTTTCTGTTTGCTTTATTCCTAAAGTACGCCAAAAATATGTCCATTTTATATTTTTTAAATAAATTGTCTTAATTAATTCTTTCATTTTACCTCGTTGTTGCCTATTTTAAATCATTTAAGAAACTTGTTCCTTCATCTGTAGATTTAATTGCAAAATTTTCACAAATTGTTTGTCCCAAATCTTCAAATGATTTTCGAAGGGGAATATATGTATCACCTTTTAAACTTGGTGAATAAACTAATAATGGTACGTATTCACGAGTATGATCATTACCTTTATATGTTGGGTCATTACCATGATCTGCAGTAATAATTAATAAATCATCATCATTTAAAGCATTTAAGATTTCAGGTAAACGTGCATCAAATGCTTCTAATGCATTTTTATAACCTTCAACATCACGTGGATGCCCATACATTGAATCAAAGTCAACTAAATTTGTAAAGATAAATCCATTTACATCCTTACGGTTTAATACATTGATTGTTTGGTCAACACCATCCATATTAGATTTTGTTTTAATTTTTTCACTGATTCCATTACCACTGAAAATATCACTAATTTTTCCAATTGCAATTGTGTCGAAATTTTCATTTTGTAAACTATTTAATACTGTTTCTTTATGTGGTGCTAACGCTAAATCACGACGATTTGCTGTACGATAATAATCTTCATGTGTTCCTAAGAATGGACGAGCAATAACACGTGCAACATTATATTTTGGATCTTTTGTTAATTCACGAGCAATCTCACATGCTTCATATAATTCTGCTAACGGAATAACTTCTTCGTGAGCAGCAATTTGGAACGTTGAGTCAACAGATGTGTATACAATGTAACTTCCAGTTTGCATATGCTCTTCAAAATATTCATTAATTACTTTCATTCCATTTGCTTCTTTATTAGCTATAACTTTACGTCCAGTACGTTTTTCAAATTCATTAATTAATTCTGCTGGAAAACCTGCTTCAACAAATTGCGTAAACCCTTTGTGTAAAGTTGCACCCATCATTTCAAAATGCCCTGTCATTGTATCTTTTCCATCACCAACTTCTTGCATTTTCCCATAACATGCTAAAGGTTTTGCTACTGGTGCTACTGTTTTTAAATAATTTATGTTTCCTAATCCTAATTTTTGTAAATTAGGAACGCTTAAACCAACTTGTTCCGAAATGTTTCCTAAAGTATTTACTCCATAATCACCAAACTTATCAGCATCTGGTGCTTGACCAATTCCAACTGAATCAAGTACAATTGTTACAATTCTTTGATATTTATTCATGTTCTTCTCCTCCAAGACGATGATGTCTTTGATATTCTTTTTTTATTTTTGTTTTTGCTGTATGCGTATATATTTGCGTTGTTGTAATATTTTCATGTCCTAGTAATTCTTGAACAAATTTTAAATCCATTCCATTATTTAATAAATGAGTTGCGACACTATGTCGTAACATGTGAGGACTTAAATTTTCAATTCCTATTTTTTTCCCATATTTTTTTAAAATTTTATTACACCCTTGTCTTGTTAATTGTCGATTATGTTGATTAACAATTAGCCAAGAACTTTTCTTGCCGAATTGGACACGATAAGTGAACAAATACGTTGTTAATAGTGCTTTTGTTTGATCATCAAAAGGAACAAATCGCTCTTTTTTACCTTTACCTTGAACTTTAATAAATTGTTCATTTAAATCAACATCATTAACTTCAATGTTGATTAGTTCACTAATTCTAATCCCTGTTGTATATAAAATTTCAATAATGATTTGATCACGAGCACTAAAGTAATCTTTAACATCTATACTTTTTAGTAATTTTTGAATTTGTTGATTACTTAAATATTTAGGTAATGTTTTTGATTGTTTCTTAACCTTAATATTATTACATGGATAATTATCAATCACTTCTTCACTAAAAAGATATTTTAAACAATTTTTAATACTAGAATATTTTCTTAACACCGTATTTTCGGCATAATTTTTTCGTAAATAATCTAAATAATTATAAATATCAGTTTCTGTTAAAGCATTAAATTCCTTTTTAATATATTTTTGAAATTGTTCAATATCACTTTGATAATTACTTACAGTATGTTCTGAATAAAAACGCTCAACTTGCAAATACGTTACATATTTGTTAATTAACTCACTATTTCCAGTCATTTGTTTCAAAAATCTCAATTAATTCTTTAAATTTTTCAGAAACAATTGCTAAATATTGATCAAAACTAATATCACTTGCTTGATCGGCTAAATCACTAATTGTTCTTAACACAACACAATCAACATTTAATTTTTGAGCAGTCATTACAATACTTGTTGATTCCATCTCTACTGCTAGTACATTAGTGAAGTTTTCTAAAATATATTTACGTTGTTCACTTTGATTAATAAAGCTATCACCAGTTACAATTGTTCCAACATGCATTTGATGATTTAAGTTTTCTAATAATAAACTAAAACGTTGATGATTTTCGATTTCGAAATATTTTGGCATTTGTGGTAATTGACCAAGTTCATAACCAAACGCCTCAACATTTACATCCCAAAATGCCATTTTATCTGCTACAACAATGTCTGAAACTTTCATTGTTGTTCCTAAGCCACCAGCCGTTCCAATACTCACAATTAAGTCTGGTTGATAATTATTAATAACTAAACTAGTCGTAATTGCTGCATTAACTTTACCAATCCCACTATTAATAAAATAATAAGTATTCTTTCCCTCATATTCATATAAATCCTCATTATTTATCTTATCAATTAATTTTGGCTTAAATGCATCAATTGTTGGTTGAATTTCCTCATTCATTGCACTCATAATTACAATTTTCATTTATTTCACCTCACACATATTATAACAAAATAAAGCATATAAAATGCTTTATTATTTCATTTATTAATCACATATAATTAAAATTAATTGTATTCGATAAAAAAGAAAGATCAAATTTATGATCTTCCTTTTAATTAATTATTTTTGTGCTAATTTAGCAATTACGTTTGTATAAATTTCTAATGTTGGTTGAATAAATTTAAGTTCTAAACATTCATTTGCTTGGTGCATTTTGTCGATCATTCCTTGATCAGCAAATACCATACCAAATGCAACCCCTTTTTTCATTGCACGAGCATATGTTCCTCCACCACTTGATAATGGACGAGCATTCATATCTCCCGTTACTTCTTTGTATACACTCATTAATGTTTGAATTAATTCATCTGCTTCATCAACATATAATTTTTCATCAACTTTATGAATTCTAAAATCTAATCCTGCTGCTTTTACTGCTGCTTCATATTTTGCAATAATTTCTTCATGATCTGCTAATACTGGAATACGAGAATCTAAACCAATGATTTCTTGACCATCTTTGATATTAATATTACCAACATTTAATGTTAATAATCCTGATACTTCTTCTTCAACATGACCACAAATTAATTCACCATTTTTAGTATCTTTAACTTGAGTTGCTAAAAATTCGATTCCTGGTGTAGTTTCACCAGCTGCATGCATTGCTTCAGCTAAACGAGTAATTGCATTTTTTCCTAAATGACATGCCATTGCGTGAGCTGCAACCCCATGTACTTCAATTTCTGTTGCTGATCTTTGATCAAATTCATAACCAAATGTTTGTAATTCTTTTGCTACTGCATCAGCTTTTGTTCCTGTATATATAGCACTATCAGCTACAGCATTATATGCACCGGCTGATACAACTGTAAAATCAACATCAACGTTCCCAATCGCATCATATTGAACAATTGTTTTTTCGGCATTGATTACTGGGAAGTTTGCATCTGGTGAGAATCCAGTATCTGGCATTTCTTCTTTTGCACGATATGCATTAATTCCTTCCCATGTAGTTTCTTCAGCTGTTCCGACAATAAAACGAACACGTTTTTCAAATGTAAATCCTAAATCTAATAATGCTTTTACCCCCATTAAACTTATAACCATTGGTCCTTTGTCATCTAATGAACCACGACCGATAATTTTTTCATCAACGATTTCGGCACTAAATGGTGCAGCTTCTGTCCATTTTGACTCATCTCCTTGTGGTACAACATCAATATGACCTAAAATCCCAATCATTTCTCCAGTTTCTGGTCCGATTTCAGCATATCCATAATATCCTTCTGGATCACAGTACGTACGTAAACCAATTTCACTTGCTAATTCTAAGAATTTTTCTAATGCTTCACGAATTGCTGGACCAAAAGGAGCACCTTCAACTTTACCTTCAACATTTCTTACAGATGGAATTTTTACCATTGTTTGAATGTTTTTAATTGTTTCATCAACTAATTCTGTTGTTTTAATTTTAATATCATTGTTCATTTTTCCTCCATATTATATTTTTATTATAGCATTGATTAGCAATTTGTAAATTTTTTTTTCAAAAATTACAATTTTAAATTAATTATTGATTAAAAAAAAAGACATAAGCGTTTGCTTAAGTCTTTAATCCATAAATTATGCTTGGTTATTTGAACCGAATTCAACGATTTTTTCTGAAACAACTTTAACGATTGCTTCTTTACCAGGACCGATGATTTTTCTTGGATCATATACATCAGCATCGTTGTTTAATTTTTCACGAACTGCTGCTGTCCATACTTGTTGACATTCAGTGTTAACATTGATTTTTGCATGTCCTAATTCGATTGATTTTTTGATTTGGTTTTCTGGAATACCGCTTCCTCCGTGTAATACTAAAGGTGCATTTGTTAATTCAGAAATTTCTTTCATTTCATCAAAACCTAAAACTGGTTCCCCATCGTAAGTTCCGTGTACTGAACCTAATGCTGCTGCTAATGCATCGATATTTGCTTCCTTAACGATACGTAAACATTCTTGAGCATCTGCGTATTGAATTCCTCCAATAACACCATCTTCTTCTCCACCTACTGTTCCAATTTCAGCTTCTACTGAAACGTTACGTGCGTGAGCATACTCTACTACTTCTTTAGTCATATTGATGTTTTCATCAATTGAGTGGTGTGAACCATCAATCATAACTGAAGTGAATCCAGCGTCGATTGCTGCTTTACAACTTTCAAAACTACTTCCGTGATCTAAGTGTAATGCAACTGGTTGTGTAACTTCCATTGTTTCTACTAAAGCAGCAACAAAAGCAGCAACTACTTTAAATCCACCTTGATATTTAGCAGCCCCTTCTGATACACCTAAAATAACTGGTGCGTTTTCTTTTTTTGCAGCTTCTAAAACAGCTTGAGTCCACTCTAAGTTGTTAATGTTAAATTGCCCCACTGCGTATTTGTTTTCTTTTGCTTTGTTAAGCATTTCTGTCATTGATACTAATCCCATTATTAGCTCCTTTCAAATTTACTCTTTTATTATACCAAATCTTTTTTTATTCGGCTGATTTTTTACAAATATTCTATTTCTATTCCAATATTTTCTAATTTTTGCCAAAAATATGGATCGGATTTATTGACGGCTTGATACCCATCAATTATAACTTGTTCTTGCAACAAAATTGCCGCAATTGCCATACTCATTACAATTCGATGATCATTTGCTCCATTTGTAATAATTGGGTTTTCAACTGTTTTACGCCCTTTTTCAATAATTAAATTATCATTTTGGGCAATTGTTACATTATAGCCCAATTTTTGTAATTGTTCTGTAATTGTTACTAATCGATTTGATTCTTTAATCTTCGTTCGTTTTGTTCCTGTTATAACTTTTTCTTGTTGCTTAATCGCAAAGTAAGTTGCTAAAATTGGTAATAAATCTGGACATTGAGCAACTGAAACTTCTGGTTTTGTTGATGATATTAAAGCTGAAAATACTGCATCTGGTTGCTTAGTTTCGATTAAAGGATTTGTTAATGATATCAGTGGATACTGTTTAATAAGCGGAATCCAATAAGCATAGTTACTTGCATCAATCTCATTTTCATATGTTATATTATGCAAGTATTTTTGTTTTCCTTCAATGATTAACTTATCCGCTTGCCAATCAACTTTGATTCCAAATTTTTTTAAAACTTCAATTGTTAAGTCAATATAACCACGTGATTCAATTGTTGTTGTAAAACTAATTGT
Source organism: Mollicutes bacterium SLUWU-24 (assembly GCA_049070185.1). Taxonomy (GTDB): domain Bacteria; phylum Bacillota_I; class Bacilli_A; order UBA3375; family UBA3375; genus CAZFWW01. The sequence continues at coordinate 120,403 of JBLYTW010000002.1, forward strand.
ACTATCATTTTCAAGTAGCGGTAACACAAATAATAAGCCGGAAATAAATTGTGAAGATACATCACCTCTAAGTTGATAATCAGCACTATTTATCTTGCCATTTATTAATAATGGGAATTCAATTTTATCGGTACTTATTCCACTTTGCTTAAATATATCAAGAAAAACATCATGCGGTCGTTTTCTTAATGCCGCTTTTGCTTCAATTTTTGTTTTCGCAAATAAATGTAATAATACTGGAACGATAAAGCGCAATGTTGATCCCGATTCATTAACCATTATTAAACCGGGATCATTTATTTTCGTGCTATCAATAATTATTCCATCTGTTGTCGGAAAGATTTTCGCTCCACATTTTCGTAAAATATTTAGCGTTGTTTCAACATCTTCTGAATAAATGATATTTTTAATTTCCGTTTTACCTCTAACTAGTAAAGCACAAATCAAACTACGATGAATTGTACTTTTGGAAAAGATTGGAGTTATTTTACCTGTTGGCTTGTTTGAAACTGTAATCTTGCAACTGTTCATCAACTACTCCTAAACTTTTTAATTTAACAACTTTAATCTTTCCGTTTTCATTTTTTTTATCATTTTCCATTAATTCAATTAACTTTTGAAAATCAACATCTGGCATTTTAATTGGTAAATTAAATTTCTGACAAACTGTTTGTAACTTTTGGGAATCAATCATTTGGTTCATCCCAATTGCCACTGCCTCACCATGCAAATATTGTTGATAATTAAAATAGGCTTCTAATCCATGTCCAAGTGTATGACCAAAATTTAAACTTTGACGAATTCCATAATCAAATTGATCTTGTTCAATAAAATATTTTTTTACTAAAATACTTTGCGTAATTAAATTTTGCAAATCGTATTCATCTTCTAATAGTTGATCAATAATCGTAACATCTTTAATTGCTCCGTGTTTTATTACTTCAGCCATTCCATTATTAAAATTACGTTTATCAAGTGTTTTTAAATATTCCAAATCAATTATAACTTGGTTTGGTGATTTAAATGTACCTACTGCATTTTTAATATTCCCAATATTAATTGTGTTCTTTGATCCAATTGCAACATCAACCATTGCCAGTAATGTTGTCGGAATATAGACAACATCAATTCCCCGTTTGTATGTTGCACTTACATAACCAACTAAATCTAAAGTAACACCACCACCAATTGCTACAATCAAACTTTTTTTCCTTTGAATATTATTTTCTAGTAAAAATTTAATCATTTTTTCATATTCGATTAAATTTTTTTTAGTTTCACTAACTTCAAATTGATAACACAGATGGTCTTTTATCAATTCATTATTAATTTGAACTTTATTATCGATAAAAAAAACAATTTGTTGATAATTAACAAATGTTTTTTCTAAGTTTTCTTTTGTAATATTTGTACCAATAACAACTTCATATTGTTGTTGTTCATTTATCGTAATTCGATCCATTTTTCAACCTTTGCTTGTAATTTTTGATACTCATCAATTGTTAATTGCTGTTCAGCATCACTTAATGCAACTTGAGGATTTGGATGAACTTCAACCATTAATCCATCACAACCAGCAGCAACTGCTGCTAATGCTAATGGTTCAACTAGTTCACTTGTTCCGGCTGCATGTGAAGGATCAACAATTACTGGATATGGTGTTTTTGCTTTTAATACTGGTATTGCTGCCATATCAAGCGTAAAACGGCTAATTGTATCAAATGAACGAAATCCGCGTTCACATAAAATAATATTTGTATTACCAGTTTGTTCAATATATTTAATTGCTCCTAATAATTCATCAATTGTATTTGCTAAACCACGTTTAATTAAAATTGGTTTTCCCGTTTCCCCTGCTGCTGTTAATAAATCAAAATTTTGCATGTTACGAGCACCAATTTGAATAATATCAATGTCTTCAACTTGTTTTAATTGACTAATTGCCATTATTTCGGTAATTATTGGTTTATTAAATTTTTCTTTTAATGAGATTAAAGTTGTAAGTCCATCTTCACGTAAACCTTGGAATGATTGTGGAGTTGTACGTGGTTTATAAACTCCCGCACGATAAATATCAACTTTAATATTGCTCATTATTTCATTCATTTGTGCTTCTGACTCTAAAGAACAAGGTCCTGCAATCATTGTGAATGTTTCTTGACTTATAATATGTTCATTAATTTTAATTTTTTTCATTTAACCTCTAAACAATTCTCGCTTGTAATGCGGATTTTGCCGCTTGTTGTTCGGCTGCTTTTTTTGTCTTTCCTGTACCTAAACCTATTTCAACATTTTCTAAATAAACACGTGATTCGAATTGACTTTCCATTCGTTTTGTTTCATAACGAATATTAATCGTTCCATTTACTTGTAATTCTTCTTGAAGTGTTGTCTTATAGTCTTTAGCAACATCTTGATTTAACAATTCATCAATACTAACAATTAAAGTATCAGTAATAAATTTTTCTGCTGCTCGATAACCTTTATCTAAATAAATTGCTGCGACAAACGATTCATATACATCAGATACGTATGAATTACTTAATTCAACATTATCTTTTAAAATTGATTTACCTAACAATAAATATTTATCTAATCCTTCACGTTTAATTAAAAATGATAAAGAAAATTCTGAAACTAAAATTGCTCGCTCTTTTGACATTTGTCCTTCACGCTGTTCTGGTCGTGTACGATACATATAATCACTAACAACCATCTGTAAAATTGAATCCCCTAAGAATTCTAAACGTTGATAGTTAGCATTGTTTTCTGGAAATAATGAGGGATGCACGAATGCTTTAACTAATAAATTTTTATCCTCAAAGTCTAAACCATATTTATCCTCAATCTCCTGAAAGTTTTTCTCATTATAATATTTTTGAAATTTACTCATTATCTTGTTTTCGCCACCTTTATTAAATTAATTGAAGTTAAAATTATTTGTTTAGTCATTACTAACTCCTTTTTTAATCTCTTCAATCATCTTCATTTCTACCATTTTTTTTGCTGCTTCTAGTGCATTGTAAAAAGTATTTGTTGTTGATGAACCATGGGCTTTAACCATTAAATGTTCAAGTCCTAAAATTGGTGTTCCTCCAACTTCATTATAATCCATTTGTTTTTTTAAGTTCCCTAATTTTCCTTTTACTAATAATGCTCCAATTTTTGTTTTCCAATTTGCTAGAAAAACCTCTTTTAATGTATCTTTAGCAAATCCGGTAACACCTTCTAATGTTTTTAAAACCATATTTCCTGTAAATCCATCCATTACTACAATATCAGATGTTGTATCTAAAATGTATCTTGGTTCTAAATTTCCGGCAAAATTCAAGTCGCTTTCTTTTAACATTTTATAAGTTTCACGATATAATTCTGTCCCTTTAGTTTCTTCATCACCAATATTTAATAAACTAATTTGCGGATTTTTACAATTTAATACTTGTTCTTTATATACTTTTGCCATTTTTGCATATTGTACTAATTGTTCTGGCTTTGCTTCGATGTTAGCTCCTAAATCAAGTAACAATACACCCGATGGATTTTGTTTACTCGGCATCATTCCTGGTAATGCTGGACGATCAATTCCTTTAATGCGCTTAACTATAAATACACCCGCAGCAACTAATGCTCCAGTATTTCCAGCACTAACAAAGCAATCAACGTCTCCCGCTTTAAGTGCTTTTGCACCAACAACAATCGAAGAATTTTTCTTACGACGAATTGCCACTGTTGGTTCTTCATCACCAGCAATTTTTTCCGGTGCATCAACAACTGTAATATTGTTTAACTCCGAATTAATTGCTTCATTTATTACTTCTTGTTTCCCAAATAATACAAGTTCTATTTCAGGATTATCGGCAGCAAATTTGTTTGCTGCTTCTAAATTTTGTTCTGGTGAATTATCACCACCAAAAATATCAAATCCGATTTTCATGATTTTCCTTTCTTAAATTAACTAATAAGATAATTCCAGCAATTACCATAATAATTGATGTTAATTGAGCCACACGAATTGGTCCAAACATTAAAGCATCAGTACGCATTTGTTCGATAAATGTACGAATAAAACCATACCATATTAAATAAAATGCTGTTATTTTCCCATATTGATAACGCCACTTTGGACGAATCATTACTAAAACTAAAATTGCTCCAATTAAATTCCACGTACTTTCGTAAAAGAATGTTGGTTGATAATAAACTCCATCAATATGCATTCCATTAACAATAAACATCGGTAAATGCATTGTATTTTTTAAAAACTCATATGTAGTTGCTGGACCATGTGCCTCTGAATTCATAAAGTTTCCATAACGTCCTAATGCTTGTGCTAATAATAAGCCTGGAATGGCAATATCCGTGATTTTAAACAATTTAATTGCATTTTTTCGACAATAATAAATTGTATATAATCCGGCTCCAATTAACCCACCATGAATTGCAAGCCCTCCATGCCAAATTTTAATAATTTCTGTGGGATTACTTAAATACATTGGCAAATCAAACAAAACATACCATGTTCTCGCACCCAAGAAACCAAATAATATTGCATAAAATGCATAATCATAAATTTGATCTTTGGTAATTCCATGACGTGGTGCTTCTTTTACGGCAATTTGTAAGCCGATTAACATTCCAGTTACAATAAATACTGCATACCAAGTAATTGTTATTACTCCTAAATCAAGTGCTATTGGGTTCATTTTTTATTCTCCGTTAAAATTTTATTTAAATCCTCAATAAATACTGCTGCTGAATCGTAATTATGAAATTTCTTTAATTCATAATTAGCTACTGCTGCTTCTACTAAACTTGCTACACTTCGTCCGACATTAACCGGAATAATAATTTTTGTTATTTTAGTTCCTAAGATTGTTTCAATCTCACTATTGTTTCCAATTCGATCTTCATTACCGGTCATTGGTCGCAATTCAATCACTAAATCAATTGCTTTTTTCGGTAAAACTTTTGTTGTTCCAAATAATTTTTGGATATTAACAATCCCAATTCCCCTAATTTCTAAACGATTTTTTAATAACTCCGGTGCTGAACCAATTAAAGTATGTTCATCAGTTTTTTTAATTACAACCGAATCATCCGTAATCAAGTAATGACCACGATTAATTAACTCTAAAGCAATCTCACTTTTTCCGACTCCACTTTTTCCTTTAATTAAAACACCCATACCATAAATACTTAATAATACACCATGAACTTGTGTTTGTGGTGCTAATTCATATTCTAAATAAGAATAAAGCAATGTAAACAATTTTGATGTTTCAATTTTTGAAACACAAATTGGAATATCATATTCATTTGCTAAAGTTAAGAAGTATGGATCTGGTTGCAGACCACGAGCAAAAACAATTAATGGAATATCAGGATGTAAATATTTCTTAATATTATCCTCACGTTCTGCTTTAGAAAGTGAATTTAAATAATTAATTTCTTGATAACCAAACAATTGAATCCGACGAAATGGAAAATAAGCAAGATGTCCTGTTATCTCGATTCCAGGACGTGATATTTCGGTAATTGACACCTTATTATCAAGAGTGTGACTTGCTGTCTTTAATTCTAAAAAGTTTAAATCTGTTAAAATTTTTTCGATTGTAATACTACTCATATTAGCTCCCAACGATTGTACGAATCTTATCTTTATAAAGTTTATCGATGTTTCCAGCTCCTAATACTGCTATAACATGATTTTCTTTAATTTTTTTAATGAATTCTAAGTCTTTTTCTACTTTTTGATTATGTTTATTTGTTGCTTCAATTAATGCCTCAATTCCAATTGTTCCACTATTTTCACGAACTGATCCAAAGATATCAGCTAAATATACATTATCAGCTGTTGCTAAACTTTCAGCAAATTCATCTAAAAATGCCTCCGTACGTGAAAATGTATGTGGTTGGAATAAGACACTAACTGTGCACTTTGGATACTTTTGACGAATTGCGCTAATTGTTAAACTAATTGCGGTTGGATGGTGGGCATAATCATCAATCATTACAATATTATTTTCGCTATCTAATACTTCAATTTCAAAACGACGTTTAACCCCACTAAATGTTGCTAAGTTTTTTATTGCTTGTTCAAGATTATAATTAGAAGCATATGCAATTGTAATACTAGCAAGTGCGTTTAAAATCATATGATCTCCCGCAAATGGTAATTGATAATGTCCAATCATTTCGTCTTTAATTATTAAATCAAATCCAAATCCTGCTGCACTTTTAACTACATTTTTCATCATTACATCTGCTTCGTTTTCAATACCAAAACTAATTAACTTATTTGCTGTAATTTTTCGAACATTTTCATCATCATTATTAACAATTACAACATCACAAATATCAGCAAATTTTTGATAAGTTGCAATCACGTGATCTAAGTCCGTAAAGAAATCTGGATGATCGAACTCAATATTATTAATTAATCCAATTTTGGGTTGGTAATTTAAAAAAGTATTTTTATATTCACAAGCTTCAAAAACAAATGTATCCGCATTTGCTGTTGCTTTACCCGTTCCATCTCCAATTAAATACATTAGTTCTTCATCTTTTAACATTGCACTTACAAGACCTGTTGTTGTTGTTTTACCATTTGTTCCAGCAATTGCAATTGAATTATATTTACGTGAAAATTCACCAATAAATTTGAAATAACGAATCACTTCAATTCCTAATTCTTTAGCTTTTAATACTTCTTCATGCTCATCACTAAAAGCATTACCTAAAATAATTACATCAATTGAATCATCAATATTATTTGCACTAAATGGTACAAACTCAATTTCTTTTTCAATTAATTTGGCATCAGTAAAAAAGACACTTTCAACATCACTTCCGCTTACTTCATTTCCTAAATCTTTTAATATACAAGCTAGTGCAGTCATCCCACTACCTTTTATTCCTGTTAAAAAGTACTTCATTTTATCTCCTAGTTAATCATTTGGCCAATTTCTTTGGTTCCAAGTTCAAATAATTTAATTCCTTTTTTCTTTTCACTTATTAAACCTAACTCATACTCAGAACATAACATTCCATTTGATGGCACATCGATTAGTTTTGATGGTACAATTGCAAGACCTGTTGGCATAATTGCACCAACCATTGCTACAATCGCAATCTTATCAGCCTGACAATTACTAGCACCACAAACAATTTGAATCAACTCATCTTGATTAACATCAATTTGACAAACCTGTAACTTTTCTGATTTTGGATGTTTTTCGCAACTTACAATTTTCCCATAAACAAATGGTGCTGAATATGCTTCAATATCCATATAAGTTTTAATTTCTGTTGCAAACTCCGTTAAATCAACTATATGATTTGTAAATTCACGTTCTGTTTTAATATTTAAACCAACAACTTCTCCCTCTTTAGCTAAAATTGTTACATTATCAACAATTTTAACTTCAGGATTTTCCACATTTTTTTTTGTAATAATTACTGTTTTATTTGCTTTATTATAATAACCTGTTAATACCATTATTCTCCTAATTTTGTTTCCACGTATTTAATTGCTAAATCACGTGTTGCATAATAATCTTTCATATCGATAATTGAATTATTTGTATGTAAGTTACGACCTGGAACACAAAGTGCACATGTAATATATCCAGCATTTTGAATTTGGATTTGAGCAGCATCAGTTCCTCCAGTAGAGAAAAAGTTTTGAGCTTTAATTTCATATTTTTCACTTAAGTCTTGTAATACTCCAACTTCTGTGTAATCTAAAATCATTCGTGGATCTTTAACACGAATTAATGTTCCATCGCTTAATTTACATGCATCAACTTTAATCGTATCATCAACTGGTGAAACATCAACAACTAATACATAATCAATTTCTTCATCAAATGCATGCATTAATGTTTGCGCACCACGAAGCCCAACTTCTTCTTGAACTGTTGCACATAAATATAAATTTCCGGCAAAATCTTGTTTACTAAATGCTTCAGCCATTTCAACAATAACAGCACATCCTAATCGGTTATCTAATGCTTTTGACATAATTTTGTCACTTGCAAGTTCACGAAACTCACTACGCATAATAATTTGATCACCTAAATTAATTCCTGCTGCTAAAACTTCCGCTTTTGAACTAAAACCAAAATCAATTAAAATATCATCAAGCGTTACTTTATCACCTTTATTATTATGTGGAGATACTCCCATAACCGCTCCAGCAAATTCTTCACCAGCACGATTAATTAATTCCACGTGTTGACAAATTAATGATTCAGGCACTAATCCACCAACGTTAGCAATTTTAATTAAACCACGATCTGTAATGTTTTTTACTAACATTCCAACTTCATCCATATGTGCAACAACAGCAACATTTTTTCCCGGTTTATTACCTGACATTTTAGCAATAATTCCACCTAAATTATCACCACTAATTTCATTTGTATATGTTCTTAATTTTTGTTCTAAATATTTTCTAACTGGTGCTTCATGTCCACTTACAGCTTTAATTGCTGTTAATTCTTCTATTAACTTAATACTCATTTTTCTCCTTATCGACGCGCTTCTAAATAATTAATTCTAAATCCTCGTGCAGAAAAGCGTTCTTCGTATTCTGTTTTAATATTAGCACGATCTGTATTATGTAAATCTAATGAAATATTACTGATTTTCCAGTTATTAGCCGGAAAACTCTCTAAACTATACTCAAATAATCCTTGATTGTCCGTTTTAAATTCAATATGACCATCTGCTTTTAATAAATAATCATACGTTGGTAAAAACGTTTCACTTGTTAAACGACGTTTAACGTGACGTTTTTTCGGCCATGGATCAGAAAAATTTAAATAAATTATGTCTAAAGCATTTTTTAAAAATTCAACTTCCAATAATTCAGCAACATCAATTGCCCATAATTTTAAATTTGGTAAATTTTCTTCTTCTAATTTTTGACCTGCAGTTACAATTACGCTTTTATAACGTTCAACACCAATAAAAATCACATCTGGATTTTCTTTAGCTTGTTGATAAATAAACTGCCCTTTACCTGTTCCAAGTTCAAAACGAACTTCTTTTGCCCCTTCAATAAACGCTGCTAATTGTTCAGTGTTTTGGATAAAAATCTCCGGGTTTGCTTCTATATATTCATTTGCCCACGGCTTATGTTTTAATCGCATCTATCTCCTTTTTTAAATTACTTTTATTATATCACACTTAACAGTTGTAGTAAAAATACTATTACTATCATTAATGCAACTGCTAAGATTACATAAAAAAAAGCACAAGTGTGCTTTTTTATGATTTATCGTCTTAATCCTAATTTAGCAATTACTTCTTTATATTGAGCGTAATCTTTTTTCGCTAAATATTTTTGTAAGTTACGACGTTTACCAACTTTAATTAATAATCCACGACGAGAGTGGTTATCTTTTTTATGAGTTTGTAAGTGCTCATTTAAGTGGTTAATTTCTTCTGTTAAAAGTGCGATTTGCACTGCTGTATTTCCTGTATCATTTTCATTTTTACCGAAATCTTTGATGATTTCTAATCTACGTTCTTGTGTCATTATTATCTCCCGATTATTTTTATTCATCTAAAACCGCGTAACAAACTTGGGAAAATTTGAAACCCCGTAATAGATACCCAATTATTATAGCATATTTTTATTTTTTGGTGTTTTTTATTAGTTGTTAATTATTTTGCTAATATTACAAATAATTTGGTCAGGCGTCAACCCATTGTCAATCATTAATTGTTCCGGACTAAATCCATCAACAAATTCTTTTTCAATTCCCAAGTTTAAGACTTTAATTGAACTTTGCGATAAATGGGAGCTAATCATTGTTCCAAACCCACCTGCAACTTGTCCATCTTCTAATGTAACTATTAGTTTATGATTTTCACTTAAGTTTTCGAGTAACTCACTATCAACTCCACTAATAAATTTAGGATTAATTAATGTTGGAATAAATCCTAATTCTTTTTCAATCTTTTCACTAACGGTTTTTGCCAGTTGATAAAAACTACCAACACCAACAATTGCTACATCTGTTCCCCAATTATCAACTTGATATTTATTTAGTTGACTATAATCGGTCATATCCTTTACTCCAGTTGTAACAAGCGGTGTTGACGGAATTCTAATTGCAACTGGTCCCCCACTTTGCTCAATTGCAAAATCACTCATTGCAATTTGTTCTTCTAAACTAGTTGGCGCCAAATATGTAAAATTTGGGATATTTATTAGCATTGGAATATCGTAAAAACCTAAATGCGTTACATCTTTAAAACCATTGACACCATTCTTATATACCATAATTGTTACTGGTAAGTTATTAATCGCAACATCATGAATTAATTGATCATAGGCACGTTGTAAAAACGAACTTGAAACTCCAACAATTGGTTTGGCCCCATTTTTTGTCATTGCTCCTGCCATCGTAATTGCATGTCCTTCGGTAATTCCCGTATCAATAAATTGCGTTTTAAATTGATTTCGCAAGTTTGAATTAAATCCTAATGTTGCTGGTGTTCCAGCGGTAATTACACTAACTGTTTGATCCATTTCCATTTTAGCAACTAAATATTTTGTCATTTCACTTTTAAAAGTTGGAACAGCTTGATTTTTATATTTAGCATTTGCTAAATCAATTGCTCCGCCACCATGAAATTGCTCACGATTTAACTCAGCTGGTTTATATCCTTTACCTTTAATCGTTTTAATGTGTAGTACTACCGGCTTATTTGTATCTTTTACTTGATTAAAAGTCGAAATTAACTGTTCAAAATCATGTCCATCTTCAATATATTTATAATCTAAGCCTAAAGCAGTAAAGATATTATTTGAACAAGTTCCTTTACTTTCACGTAACTCTTTTAGATTAGTATATAGCCCACCATGATTTTCGGCAATCGATTGGTCATTATCATTAACAATAATAATTAAATTTGATGTTAATGTTGCAGCATTAGTCAAACCCTCTAATGCTAGACCTCCGCCAAGCGAACCATCACCAACAATTGCAACAATATTCTCTGTCCCTTTACATAAATCACGTCCTTTTGCCAGTCCATGTGCTAAGGAAATTGCGGTTGATGTATGACCAATTTGAAATAAATCATGTTCACTTTCTTGCGGATTAGTAAATCCAGTTACATCGTTTATTTTTGTTGCATCTAAAAATGCTTCTGATCTTCCGGTTAACATTTTATGGGCATAACATTGATGAGAAACATCAAAAATAAATTTATCATCAGGTGAATTAAAAACATAATGTAAGGCTATTGTCATTTCCACAACTCCTAAGTTTGGTCCACTATGTCCACCTTTAATTTCTAAATGATTAAAAATCCCCTGACGAATTAACTTAGCTACTTGTGGTAATTCACTTATTGGCATCTTTTTTAATTGTTCAATATTTAACTCTTTCATTTTTCCCTTTCTATAAATAAGTAAAATAGGACTTTATATAATTCCCATTTATACCATTAATCCATAAATAATATTACTTAATAAATCAATCATTACTAATAATATATATACTGTAAATGTAATATTTAAAGCAATGTCACGAGTCATTAATTCTAAGTTAATAAAACGCCCAAAATATTGTTGTGTTTTCGTATAATTATGAGCAGCATTCTGATCAACAAATTCTATTTCTCCCGCTTCAGCATTATTATTTAACGTAGTTGGTGTAAAATAAATTTTCAATTCACGCCAAATAACAACTGTAAATAAAGCGATTAGCGATAATACTGATAATAATTTTGCAAGGGTTGCTAATACTCCAAATTGAATTAGGTAGATTACAACAAATACAATCATTAAAATTTGAATTACTCCAAATTTACGAAAATTTGTTCGTTTAAATAGTGCCATAAACGAAATAACCAAACCTAAAAATACAATATTATATATAATATCAAATCCCCAAACTCCAAGAACCATAAATACGATTAAAATAATTTTAGCGATTGTTTCATGGGTCTTTTTATAAAATATAAAGGCAGCAACAATAACTGCTAATAATGTCAATTTTGATAAAATAATTTTAAGTGCAATTTTAAAAGCACCAACCCCAATATAGATAGCAATTATTGCTAAAAATATCAGCCCAATAATTTGTAATTTCTGTTTCATCTTAACTCCTTAAAAAATAAATCCTTCACTCATATTCATTTCACTTGTCTTATCTAATCCCATTTCCATAATGAAACGTGAATCTTCATAATACTCATTTTTAAAATCATAACTAATATTAGTTATTGTTAATTTTTTTCGGGCTCTTGTTACCGCAACATATGCCACTCGGCGTTCTTCTTCTAACTCAGTATTATTTTCACTTGCATCAGCTTTCGGGAACTTTTGTTCATTCATTCCACTTAAAAAAACATAATCGAATTCTAAACCTTTCACTCCATGAACTGTTGATAAGATTACTGCTCCACTATCTTCCTCTGTTTCGCGTTCAGCAAATAATGTTAATTCAGTTAAATATTCGGCTAAGGTCATTTCATTATTTAATGCTTCAATTATTGCTTCTTTTAATTCACGAATATTTTCACTTCGGTCCTTTACTTTTTCATGATCTTCACTTTTTAGTAAATAATCATAATATTTAATATCGCCAATTAAATTATCAAATTCTTCAGCAAAATTTTCTAATAATTTAGGTTGATAATACGTAATTATTTCACAAAATTCTTGAATTGATTTCCCACCAATTTGCTTAGCTGCTTCAAAATAACTAATTTCTTGGTCGTTAGCAAAATTGATTATTTTGTTCAATGTTACTTGTCCAACTTTTCGTTTAGGAACATTAATAATTCGTAAAAAACTAATATTATCATCTGGATTTAAAATTAAGCGAATATAAGCAATCATATCTTTAATTTCCATTCGCTCATAAAAACGTAATCCACCATAAATCAAATAAGGAATACGAGCTCGCATTAATGCCTCTTCAATTTTTTTTGACTGATAATTAAAACGATAAAGGATTGCAATTTCATTTGGTATTTTACCAAAATCAACTAAATACTTAACTTCTTTTTGAATAAATTCTGCTTCTTTAGCAGCATCCATAAAACGATACGTTTGAATTTTTTCACCTAATCCATTATCAGTCCATAAGTTTTTATCATAACGATTTTGGTTATTTTCAATCAAACTATTTGCGGCATCAATAATTCTCTTTGTTGAACGATAATTTTGTTCTAATTTAACTATTTTCACGTCTTTAAATGTTTGTTCAAGTGACATAATATTTTCAATTGTCGCACCACGCCAACCGTAAATTGACTGGTCAACATCACCAACAATAAATAAATTATTAGTTGCTGATTTTAATTTTTTTAAAATTTCCCCTTGAACCATTGATGTATCTTGATACTCATCAACATGAATATATTTAAAACGATTTTGATATTTAATTTGTACATCTTTAATTGTTAATAGTTGATTCGCAATAATTAATAAATCATCAAAATCAAATGCATTATTATTATTTAAATATTTTTCATATTCATTGTACATATCTTGAAATTCAAACTCGACAGCTTTAACAACATCACTTGTCTTTAATGCGTATGTTTTTGCCTTGGAAAACGCACGGACAACTTCTGGAACTTTATACATATCGTCCAAATGCATATCTTTTAAGATTTGTTTAATAATTTTTTTCTTATCATCTTCATCAACGATTAATAAATTATGATCATGATGTGGTAAGTAACTTAAATTTTCACGAATAATTCTCAAGGCAAAACCATGAAATGTCATTATCCATGCTCCATTAATTTTATGACCAAGTTTAAGTGCTAAACGCTCTTTCATTTCATTTGTTGCTTTGTTTGTAAAGGTAATTGCTAATATTTCACGACTTGTTGCTAATTCTTCATCAATTATTCGTTTGATTTTTTCAGTTAAAACTGTCGTTTTTCCACTTCCAGCTCCAGCAATTACAACGACAACTGCTTGATTAGCTGCGACTGCTTCTTGTTGTTTATCATTTAAGGTTGCCATTTATCCTCCACTGTTATTGTTGGTTTAGCATTTACTACACCTTTAACAAAATTTCCCTCAGCATATTCATCAAAAGCAGCCATTGCAATCATTGCCGCATTATCGGTTGAATATATCATTTCAGGTATTTTTACCCCAGCAATATTTTCTTTAGCAACTTTTTTCAATTGACTATTAGCACTTACACCACCAACAATACCAATTGTTTGTGGTTGATATTCCTCAACTGCACGTTTTAATTTAGTTACTAACACATCGACAACTCGATTTTGAAAACTACACGCAAAATCAGCATCACGAATTGGAATATTTTTCATTTTTTGCTGATTAACTAAATTAAATGATGCTGACTTTAATCCACTAAATGAGAAATCATAAGTTTTATCATTTTTCGGATATGGTAACTCATAAGTATCTTCACCCATTTTGGCTAATTTATCAATTAATGGACCACCTGGATATCCTAAATTTAAAATTCGGGCAACTTTATCAAAACTTTCACCAGCTGCATCATCCAATGTTTGACCAATAATTTGATAGTTTTTTGCTTCTGGCATATACACAAGATCACTATGACCACCACTAACAATTAAAACCATTGCTGGATAGGTAATTTCATCATTAATATTTAAAGCTTGAATGTGTCCTTGCATATGATTTACCGCTATTAATGGTTTTCCTGTTAATAAACTTAAGCTATTAGCAAAATTAATTCCACATAATAATGCACCGACTAAACCAGGTCCATATGTTACGGCTATTGCATCAACTTCATCAATTGTTATTTGTGCCTCGGTTAACGCCTGATTATATACATCAAAAATATTATCAACATGCATTCTTGAAGCCATTTCGGGAACAACTCCTCCAATTTCTTTAAATTTATCTGCTTGTGAATTAATTACATGCGCTAAAATATCTTTTTTTCCTTTGACTATCGCAATTGATGTCTCATCGCAACTTGTTTCAATTGCTAATATTATTTTTTCCTTCATTTTACTTCCTCAATTAATTTTTGGGCTTGTTCTTTCGCCGCTTTTGTTACTTCACTACCAGACAATAATTTAGCAATTTCTAAATAATGTTCTTCTGGATTTAGAGTATCTACTGATGATATCCCATCAGTTTTTATTATTTTAAATAATTTATCACCACTTGCAGCTGTTTGTGCTAAATGAGTAATTAAAATTATCTGGTTTTCACGACTTAACTTTTTAATTAACTTAGCAATCTTCTGTGCAACATTTCCACTAATACCTGTATCAATTTCATCAAATAATAATAAAACACGATCATCTTTTTGCGGATTAATTACTTTTAATAACAATAAAATACGGGCAAATTCTCCACCACTTAGCGTTGTATTAATATCACCAAAATAATTTTTATTATTTACATCAATCATTAATTTTATTTCTTCGCTTCCAGTCATTCGATATTGTTTTAAATGTTTAAACGCAAATTTAATTGTTGCTTTTTCTAAGCCAACAGCACTTAACATCGGTGTTAATTCCAATATAAACTGATTGGCTTTTTCTTTGATTTCAGTAGCTAAAATAATTGCAATCTCTTCCAATTTATCAGTTTGCTTTTTAACTTTTTGTTGAATCAATTCCAAATCTAGTTCTACACTTGAAAGTTGCTCTTGTTTAGTTAATAACTCTTGATAATAATCTTGTAATTGCTTAAAATCTAAATTATATTTTCGTTCAATTCGTTTATAACTTGAATATAATTCTTGCATCTTATTAAATTCTGTTTCTGATATTTGCGTATCTAATGTTGTCGTCAAACTATAAGAAAGTTCAGCAAGTTCTTCTTCAATTACGTATAATTTTGTCAAGATTGCTTCGGGCAGTTTTCCATCAATAACTAAATTATGTTGTAACTTCTGAATCATTTGATTAGCTTCTTGATAAATATTAATGTTGTTTAATTGATTACTCATTGCACTAACTTCTTGTTGAAGAACTTCTGGATCATTTATTTCTTCAAGTAACTTTAATTCTTGAAGCCGATGTTTAGTTACAAGCGTTTCTTCTTCAACATTATCTTGTAATAATGCTAATGTTTTTTCTTCTTCAATCAATCGTTGATATTCACGTAACTCTTTTTGGTAATTCTGTAATAACTTTACTTCAGGATTTAACAACTCTACATAATCTTCAGTTGTTAATTTTCGGTGTTCATTTTGCATTGTAAATTCAGCTAAATCTTCCATTAATTCAGTAAGTCGATTAAGCGAAACAATTTCCCCATTAACAGTAATTCGATTTTGTGAATGATGATTAAATTTACGTTTAACATAAAGCTTATCCATAATCTCAATTTCTTGCTCCGCCAACTTTTCAATAATTATTTTGTTGTTACTAAAAACAGCACTAATTTCATAGGCATTTGCTTCTTGTTTAATATATTTTTTCTGTCCTCTTCCACCAAAAAGTTGACTAATTGCACGAAAAACAAGTGATTTTCCGCCACCTGTTTCTCCTATTAATATATTTAAATTTTGATTAAAATTTAACGTTGCATCTTCAATTAATACAAAGTTTTTTATTGTAATTTGCTCTAGCATTTTTATCCTTGATAAACCACTTGTTTTATTGTTTTTTCACTAACTACATTCTTGTTGTCTTTTGAAAGTAATCCTAAAAATTCACGATTACCACTTCCACCTTTAATTGGTGAAGTCGTCAATTTATTTAAATATAATCCATGTTCTTGAGCATTAATAATAAAATTATCGATTACTTTTTTATGGATATGTCGATCAGTTATTACACCTTTAGCATTTCGTTTTTCATCTTTTCCAGCTTCAAACTGAGGTTTGATTAAACAAATAAATTTTCCTTCTGTCTTCAAGTTTTTTGCAACATTTTCCATTAATAAACTTGTCGAAATAAAAGAAACATCCATTGTAATATAATCAAATTCTTGTTTAAAAAAGTCATCACTAATTGTTCGAAAATTAGTTTTTTCAAATACACTAACTCGCTCATCAACTCGTAATTTATATACCAATTGATTAGTTCCTACATCTAAGGCACATACATGTTCTGCTCCATGTTGTAGCGCACAATCGGTAAATCCCCCTGTACTTGATCCAACATCAAGCATTTGTTTACCTTTAAATTCTAAATTCCAACGCTTAATTGCTTTAGCCAATTTCAAACCACCACGAGAGACATAAGGACAAGCATCCCCTTTAATTCGTACTTCCTTTATGTCTTCCTCTTTGAAATTTTCTCCTGCTTTATGGACCGGAGTGTTATTTACTAATACTAATCCTGCCATTATATTACGCTTGGCTTTTTCTCTAGTTTCAAAATAACCATTTTCAACTAAGTATACATCTATTCTTACTTTTGCCATATTTATCCTTTTACTGTTTTAATTACACTATCAACATCAATTGCTAATTCTTGTTTTAAGATATCAACATTCCCTTGTTCAACAAACATATCATCAATTGCTATTACATGTAAAGTTACTTGTTTATTCGTTTTTACATAGTAATCACTTATTAAGCTATTTAATCCTCCTAAGCGTTGATGTTCTTCAACAATATATAATTGATGCTTACTAATCTCATCCAAACGATTTTCATCAATTGGTTTAATAAAACGCGCATTAATTACCCCAATTTTCGGATCATCTGTAAAAATCGTTGCATATTTTTGGACATCTGGACCATAACTAATGATATATTTTTCACTTCCTGGAGTTAGAATTGGCCAATTCATATCTGTAATTGGAATAACTGGTTCAAGGGTTTTTGCCAGTTCAAAACAACCTCCACGAGAATAACGGGTTGCATATACACCATCATACGCAAAACCAAATGCTAATAAACTACGGATTTCACTCGCCGTTGATCCCATTGAAATAACAATATTTGGCATATGACTTAAAAAACTAATATCGTAAATTCCTTGATGGGTTTCACCATCATCACCAACAAGTCCAGCACGATCAATTCCAATAACAACGTTTGTATTTTGTCGAACCAAATCATGAAACACTTGGTCATAACTACGTTGTAAGAACGTTGAATA
The DNA here is from genome assembly GCA_049070185.1 of Mollicutes bacterium SLUWU-24. Lineage (GTDB taxonomy): Bacteria > Bacillota_I > Bacilli_A > UBA3375 > UBA3375 > CAZFWW01. The sequence continues at coordinate 138,463 of JBLYTW010000002.1, forward strand.
AATTGACACAAATGGTTTTTTACCACCAAGTGCTAATGCACCTGCAAACGTAATTGCATGTTCCTCGGCAATTCCAACATCGGTAACTCGATTTGGATATTTTTGTTTTAAGATTTGTAATTCACTTCCATCAAGCATTGCCGGAGTAATTACCGCAATCTCTGGGTCTTTATCCATCATTTGGTGAATTGTTTTTGCCACTAAACCTGAATAAGATACTCCCGTTTTCGGTTTTAACACTTCTCCTGTTTCTACATTAAATGGAGAAATTCCATGCCACTGATTCTGTTCGGCTGGTAAATAACCTTTTCCTTTTTCCGTTTTCACATGAACAATTACCGGACCATTAATATTTTTAGCATTTTCAAGTGTTTTAATTAAATCTATATAATCATGTCCATTTACCGGACCATAATATTTATAACCCATTGTATTAAAGAAACTTTTTGCCCCATTGATTTCACTTTTAAGTTTTCGTTTAAACTTACTAATGAAACGAGCAAGAGCATCACCACCCGGTGATTTATCTAAAGTTTTATGAACAATTTGTTTTGTTTCATCATAATGACTTGAATATTCTAAATCCTTTAAAATCTTAGCAATATATCCAACATTAGACGATATTGACATTTCATTATCATTAATAACAATAATTACTTTTTGATTTAATTCAGCAATGTGATTCAATGCTTCTAGTGCCATTCCATTAGTTAAAGAACCATCACCAATTACGGCAACAACATGATTATTATCATTATTCATATCACGAGCATACGCAAAACCACATGCTGCTGAAATACTTGTTGATGAGTGTCCTGCTTCCCATACATCATGCTTTGATTCTTTTAATTTTAAAAAACCTGATAGTCCTTGATATTGTCGTAACGTTGCAAACTCATCTTTACGTCCTGTTAATAACTTATGAACATATCCTTGATGTCCAACATCAAATATCAACTTATCGGTCGGTGAATCAAAAACATAATGTAATGCTGTTGTTAATTCAACTATTCCTAAATTTGATCCTAAATGTCCACCAGTTTTACTTACACTTTCAATTAAAAATGTTCGAATTTCTGCTGATAATGTTATTAATTCTTCAGTTGATAATTCTTTTAATTGTTCCGGTCCCTTTATCCTATCTAACATCACATGTCCTCGCTATTCTATTTCGTAACCAATTTCTGACATTTTATCAAGTTTTTGTCCCCATTTACTTAACACTTTAACGTGTAAGTCTAGATAAATTGCTTGATCAAATTCCTTTTTCAATTCCAAACGAGCCGCTTTCCCGATTTCTTTTAGCATTTTCCCGGCACGACCAATAATAATTCCTTTTTGCGAATCACGCTCAACATAAATGTCAGCTTCGATAACTAAAATCTTTTCTTCTTCTTCCATTCGCTTCACTTTTACACCAACACTATGTGGTACTTCTTCTTTTGTTAAATATAATACTTTTTCTCTAATTATTTCTTCAACAAAAAACTCGTCAGTGTAGTCAGTAAATTCTTCACCTTCGTAAAATTTAACTGTTTCTGTTAGTTTTTCTTTTAATACATTAACAATTCCATCGACATTAAATTTTTCTTTAGCTGACATTGCTAGTACATCACTAAACATTTTATATTCATGTAATTGTTCAACAATCTTCATTGCTTTTTCTTGACTAATTTTATCGATTTTATTAACAACTGCAATTTTTGGAATATTTGCATATTGTTCTAATTTTGCAATATTTTCTAATTCTTTTGAACCAATTCCATATTTTGCATCAACTAAATATAAAATTGCATCAACAGCCATCATTGCTTCATCAATTTGATGATTCATATAAACATTTAATTTATTTTTAGGTTTATGAAAACCTGGAGTATCAATAAAAATGATTTGACTCTCATCATCATTATAGATTCCTCTAATCATATCTCTAGTTGTTTGTACTTTATCTGATACAATTGATACTTTACGGCCAATTACCGCATTAATAAAAGTTGATTTCCCGGCATTTGGACTACCTACAACTGCAATAAATCCTGATTTAAACATTAACATCTCCTAAGTCGTCTTCACCAAATGCATATGGTACTAGTGCATCTAATGTAACTGTTTTTATTTCTCCACTATAACTTGTCATATGAATTAGCGCTTGGGGTGGGAAAAACTCCACTAGTACTTGTCGACATAAAGCACACGGTGGAGTTACGTTATTCATGTGTGATATAACAGCAATTTCCTTGAAATCTCCTGGTTGGTATCCCGCCGAAACGGCACTCACAATAGCACTACGTTCAGCACAGATTGTTGCACCAAATGAAGCATTCTCGACATTTGTTCCAACAAATATTGTACCGTCATTAACCATTAGTGCTGCACCAACTGGAAATTTTGAGTATGGAGAATATGTTTTCTCCATTACACTACGAGCATGTTCTACTAGTATATTTTTATTCATATTATACTAATTTAACAAAGGCAAATTTCTTTTTCCCTCGTTTTACCATTAAATATTTTTCCCCAATTGCCATATCTTTTGTTACTACTAATTCTAAGTCTTGTGTTTTTGTTCCATTAATCGCAATACTATTACCATTAATAAATTCACGTGCTTCACGTCTTGAAGACGCTAAACTTGCACTAATTAATACATCAATAATATTTTGATCAGCTGCAACTTCTACCATATCAATATGTGTAAAGTACGTTTCAATTTCATCAACTGTTAATCCTGAAATATCTCCAGTAAATAAACATTCTGAAATTTTCTCTACTTGTTTTACTGCTTCATCACCGTGAACAAAACTAGTTATTGCACGAGCTAATTCACGATGAGCAACACGCATATGTGGACGTTCTGCAAGTTCAACTTCTAATTTAGCAATTTCTTCTAAACTAATAAACGTAAATGTCTTTAAATATTTAATTACATCAGCATCATTAGTATTTAAGAAAAATTGATAGAATTCATAAGGAGTCGTTTTTTCGGGATTTAACCAAATTGCTCCACCAGCTGTCTTACCAAATTTTGTTCCATCTGCTTTTGTTACTAATGGAACAGTTAATCCATATGCTTTAGCGTCTGCATTTTCTTTACGAATTAATTCTAAACCAGAAGTTATATTACCCCACTGATCACTACCACCAATTTGCAATTCGCAATTTTCATTTTGGTATAAGTAATTAAAATCCATTGCTTGTAAGATTGTATACGTAAATTCTGTAAAAGAAATTCCAGTCTCTAAACGTGAAGAAATCGTATCTTTTCCTAACATATAGTTAATTCCAAAGTTTTTCCCATAGTCACGTAAAAAATCAACAACTGACATTGATCCAATCCAATCATAGTTATTAACGAATTTTGTTTTACTACCATCTAAGTATTTTACTAATTGACTTTTAATTTTTGCACTATAATCACTAACAATTTCTTTAGTATTTAAATTTCTTTCTTCACTTTTTCCTGAAGGATCACCAATTAAACCAGTTGCTCCCCCAACTACCGCTAGATTATTATGATTATAATTTTCAAAATGCTTCATAATTACAATCGGCAATAAATGTCCAACATGTAAACTATCTCCGGTTGGGTCAAAACCACAATATAGTGTAATTGGGTCATTTAGACGTTCGATTAATCCTTCATCAGTTATTTGGTTAATTAAACCACGTTCTTTTAATTCAAAATATACGTTTTTCATTTTTCTCCTTATCCTACTTTATAAATAATTCAAGTCCTTTGGTTGTATCATCAATTTTACCAGTAATTTTTTTAATCGCAATATGCGCAAGTACTACACCAATTGCATAAAAATCAATTGGGAAATTTTTAATATTTGGTACTATTTTTGAAATTTCTTCGGTATGATCTAGAACATAAATATCTTTTGTAATCCCTTGATTAATCAATGCAGCAGCCTGTTCAATTGTCTGAGTTACATACATATCTAAATCTGTACTCATTGTTTTTGTTACATCAATAGCATCTTTAAATAAATCACTTAAAATATAATTAGTCATTATTTTATCGGTTGGAAAATAGATACCAGCTTTTTTTTCATTATATTTTGGATCAATCTTAATATCTAATAAGTTATTATCCATCCCCACAATAATTTTATTAGCAATATCTTTTTCTGGACCAATTTGTACTACTGCTTTTATTTCTGAAGAAGCAAGTAAAATATTATTTTCTTCTTCATATTTTTTTAAATCAAAATCATATTCCTTAATAATTGGATCATATTTATAGATTTGTGTTCCATTTTTAAAACCTTTAATTAATTCTGAATAACAAGGTACTGATATTGATGGTACTAATAACATAATTCGCTTTGTTGCATTTACAGCTGCTAAATTTCGTGCCGAGTTATTTGGTACATAATTTAATTTTTTAATTGCATCAAGAACTGCACGACGTTTAACATCGCGAACCTTTCCATTATTAATTACTCGTGAAACAGTTGCAATTGATACTCCTGCTTCTTTTGCCACATCAGTTATTGTTATATATTGTTCTTCTCTTTTTTTTCGCATATTACTCCTCTAAATCACTATTATTTTAAAAAGCAAAGACAAAATTGTCTATGCTCTTTAAACTTTTTTACTCTCTATTAATTTTAATTTAAACATTATTTCCATTACAAAATTTTTAATTAAGTTGTATAATTTTTCGATAAAATCACGTCCGTAAGCGATTAAATTGTTGATAAACACTTCAAATTTTTCTGAATTTTCATCAATTTTTGCTAAAACATCACTTACTTGTAAACCACGTTTATAAGCATAAATTGTTCCAGCCCCAATTAATACACCTGCGGCAAGTGATCCTGTAGTAACTACTTTACTCAACTTTACCTCCAAATTTGTTCATAATTTCTGATGCACTTTTTAATGCACTATTTAAATTACCAACTCCACCTTCAACTGATGTTGTAGTTGAATCAACAAAATCTTTTGTAATTGATGTAATATCAGATACGTCTTTTGTAATTTTCCCTGTACCTTCCATAATATTTGTTATATTTGCTTCATTTTGATCAACATTTGCAACAATTCCTGTTGTTGATTTGGCAATGTCATCTACAGATTTTAAAATATTTTGAATTGATAATTCATTTTTTCGAACAATTTTAAGTACTCGACTTAAAATTTGGAATAAACGAATTAAAATTAAAATTATTAGTATAAGTATTAATGCATAAAACATTGTTAAATTTAGTTCTATTGTCATACCTCTCCTTTTTCATTATAACTAAGTTTATTATAACATTTTTAATGTTTTTTTGTTAATTGTTTTCAATTTGATTTTTAAATAACGTCCGCCATTATTGGACGTAATTTAATCCAAAAACGCATTCCAATCATAAAGATTAAGAATATGATAAACCATATATATAAATCGTATGTTATATCTTCCCAGAAAAATTTCTGATACAATAATGTTTCACGATAACCAACAATAAAATAATATAATGGGTTAAATAAACGTTCTAAGAAATCTACCATTCCTGGTCGTGTCCAAAGCACAGGAGTAATCCAAAATAATGGTTGCATTAATGATGCAACTAAGTTTTGAACATCACGAATTAAAACCGATACTGATGATAGTAAGAAGTTAAGTGATGTTAAAAATACAACCATTGTAAACCAGTAATAAATAAAGTTTATATAATATATTGTTGGTGGTTTTCCATTAATTGCGTACACAATCATTACCAAAAACATTACAGCAATATGAACATACACTTTTGCTAATACTTCAATTAATGGTAAAGCCATTACGGGAAATTTAATTGTTTTAACTAAAATCCGGTTACTTGTAATAACTTTAGTTCCTCCGGTAATTGTTTCGGATAATAAAAACCATGGCATTGACCCTGCAAATAAAAATAAAATAAATTTATGTCCATCAACTGGGGCTCCACTACGAAGTCCAATTGAAAAGAACAACCAAAACGTTAATACATATGTCATTGGTTTTACAACAGCCCACCCCATTCCAAAAGCTGTTTCTAAATAAGTTGTCTTTACTTTTTGGTAAGATAAAAACTTAATTTCGTGTCGGTATTGATACAGCGATTTAAGATACTTCATATTTACCTGCCTTTATTTCTGATATTATTTGTTCAAGACTTTTTTCTTTTCGCATAAATTGACGATAAAGTCCGGAAACAATTTTTGCTTCTCCTTGACAAATAAGTTCTCCTTTTTGAATCCAGCATGCACGATCGCAAATTGAATTTACTGCGCCTTCTGAATGCGACACATACAAAATAGTTACACCACTTGCTTGTAAGTCTCTAATTTTCTGATGACACTTAGCTTGAAAACGAGCATCACCTACAGCTAAGGCTTCATCAACAATTAAAATATCAGGTTCAACGTGAATGGCAATTGCAAATCCTAGTTTTGCTTTCATCCCTGAAGAATACTTTTTAACTGGTTGGGCAATAAATTCTCCTAGTTCCGAAAATTCAATTATTGATTCTAAACGTTCATCAACTTGCTTACGTGTTAGACCCATCAGTCCACATTTATAATAAATATTTTCATATCCTGTATATCCTGCAATTATTCCGGCTCCAACATTTAAAAGTGAAACTTTACCACGAGTAATTGCTTTTCCACTTGTTGGCTGAGTAGTACCATTAATAATATTTAATACGGTACTCTTTCCACTACCGTTTCCACCTAATACGCCAAATGTTTCACCTTTTTTTACTTTAAACGAAACATTATTTAAAGCTAAATGTTCTTTATGTCGATTTCCACCAAAAACTACTTCTTTTAATATTTCTTTTTCATTTTTATATAAATTGTATTTTTTGGTTACATTCTTAACTTCTATTACATTCATTGTTCTCCAATTCATATCTACCATATAATTATACCAAATCATTTTTTAAATGCAATTTTATTTATAACTTTAACCCCCAATTTTAATCACTTTACTTAATAAAAAATCAATTAAATGTAAAAAAACAGGCAATTTAATGCCTGCTTAATTAATCTTCTAATTTTAAAACTTTATATACATGTGGTAAATGACGATAACGATTTGCATAGTCTAAACCATATCCAACTAAGAAATAATTTGGTAATGTGAAACCAATTAAATCTGCTTTTACATTATTTGTATTTGTTCCTTCTTTTTCAAAAATCGAAATAGTTTCTACTGATTTAGCTTTTTGGTGTTTAAAATATTCTTTTAAATATGCTAATGTCGTTCCAGTATCAACGATATCTTCTAAAACAATAACCGGACGGTTTGTAATATCGATATCTAAATCTTTTAAAATTTTCACTTTTCCACTTGATTTTGAACTTTTTCCGTATGACGATAAACTCATTACATCAACTTCTAAATCAATTTCCATTTTTTGTGTTAAATCACTCATAAAGTATAAAGCACCACGCATAATTCCAACAATTACTGGATTTTGATTTGCGTATTTTTCATCTAAATACTTTGCAATTTCACTAACTTTTGTTTGAATTTCTTCATTACTTAACACTATTTCAATGTTTTCTTTATTCATCTTTCCCCAATCCTAAGCGTTCGAATACAAAATCAATATTTTGTAAGTGATAATCTTTTGCAAAACATGCTTCAAATCCTTCTTCACCTAAAACATCAATTACTTTTGGTCTAATTGCTTCTTTAAAATCTTTTTCGTTATTAAATGAGTCAATTGCAATTGGTTGTACTAAATCGTACGCATCTTCACGAACATATCCTTTAGTTATTAAACTTAGCATAACTTTTTGTGAGAAGAATACATTATTTGTACAATCAATATTACTTAACATTCTTTTTTCGTTTACATATAAATTTGCTAAAACTCCAGTGAAGCGTTTTAACATATATTCAATTAATGATGTCGCATCAGGAATAATAATTCTTTCTGCTGATGAATGTGAAATATCACGTTCATGCCATAATCCAACATTTTCCATAGCAGTTACTGTATACCCACGAATTACACGAGCTAATCCTGACATATTTTCTGATGAAATTGGATTCTTTTTGTGAGGCATTGCACTACTACCTTTTTGTTTTTTTCCAAATCCTTCTTCTGCTTCACGAACTTCAGTACGTTGTAAATGACGGAATTCAATTGCCATTTTGTCAATTGTATTGGCAATTGAAGCTATCGCCATTAAATAAAACGCATGACGATCACGTTGTAACGTTTGAGTTGAAATCTTACTACTTTCAATTCCTAAGTTTTTACACACAAAATCTTGAACAAATGGATCGATATTTGCATATGTACCTACTGCACCAGAAATTTTCCCCGCTTCAATTTGTTTACGCGCTAAATGCCAACGTTCCATATTACGTTTCATTTCTTCATAATATAGTGCTAATTTATATCCAAATGTTGTTAATTCGGCATGTACCCCATGAGTTCTCCCCATTTGAATTGTATATTTATGCTCAATTGCACGATCTTTTAATACTGCCATAAATTCATTTAAACGTACTTCAATAATTTCATTTGCTTGACGAATTAAATAGCCATATGCAGTATCAACAACATCAGTTGATGTAAGTCCATAATGTACCCATTTTTTTTCTTCACCCAAGCTTTCACTTACGCTACGAGTAAATGATACAACATCATGACGCAATTCTTTTTCTAGTTCATCAATTCGATCAATGTCAAATTTGGCATTTTCTCTCACTAACTTGGCATCTTCACGTGGTACTACTCCTAACTCACAAAATGCTTCAGTTGCTAATATTTCTACTTCTAACCATGCATTAAATTTATTTTCTTCACTCCATAAATTTCGCATTTCTTCATTTTGATAACGACTAATCATCTTTCTCCTTTTTAATCAAATTTATAACGTATATATTTTATCATATTAAATTTAACAAGTATATATAAATTTTTCCAATTACGTTATTTTTACATAAATCATTCCAAAAAAAAGACTAGTAAAAAATTTTACTAGTTTTTTTATTTACATTCCTAAATCTTTTTTTATTTTCGTAGTTGAAATTCCTGGTGTACGTTCTAGATAGTGAACATCACAAAATTCTTCTAAATGATCAAATTCACCTTTCCAATCATCACCCATAACAAATTCATCAACATAATATTTTTTAATATCATCAGCTTTTTGTCCCCAATCATTTTCGGGAATTACTAAATCTACATAACGAATTGCTTCCAACATCTGTTTTCTTGTTTCATAATCATGGTAAGCTTTTTTTCCTTTAATTGCATTAAACTCATCTGTTGATACAGCTACAATTAAATAATCGCCACGTCTTTTAGCTCTTCTTAATAAACGAATATGACCATAATGCATTAAATCGTACGTTCCATAAGTCAGAATTCTTTTCATACTACCATAATTCCTTTCTAACAATTGTTTGTTTACGATTTGGTCCAACTGAAACAACACTAATTGGTAAATCTAATTCTTGTTCAATAAATTCAATATATTTTTGAGCATTTACTGGTAACTCTTCATATGTTTCACACTTAGTAATATCTTCTGTCCAACCTGCAAGTGTTACATAATTAGCTTCAACACGGGCATAATCCCCTTCTAAAGCTGGAATTGTCATAATTTCTTTTCCATCTAAAGTATAACTTGTTGCAACTTTAATTTCTTCAAACCCTGTTAAAACATCTAATAACATGATTGCTAATTGTGAAAATCCACTAACACGAATTGAATGCTTCATTTGAACTAAATCTAACCAACCACAAGCACGAGGACGTCCTGTTGTTGTACCGAATTCATTTCCAGCAATACGAATTTGTTCTCCAATCTCATCATCTAAACAAGTTGGGAATGGTCCAGCACCAACACGTGTTGTATATGCTTTCATAATTCCTAATGAGTTTTGAATATATTTAGCAGCAATACCACAGTTAACTGGAATTGATGCAGATGATGGTGAACTTGAAGTTACATATGGATATGTACCATGCTCAATATCAAGCATAACTCCTTGAGCCCCTTCAAAAACAACACGTTTATCTGCTTTAATTTCTTGTTCTAATAAATATGAAGTATCTGTAATATATGGTTTTAAAATATTTGCATACTCTGTAAACTCAGTAATAATAGCTTCAACATCATACTCATCTAAATTATGTAATTTAAACATTTGATTTTTTTCATTTACATTAAATTCAACTTTTTTACGGAATAATTCTGGTGTAACAAATTCAGCCATTCTAATTCCTGTACGATTGATTTTATCAGCATAAGCAGGACCAATTCCTTTTTTTGTTGTTCCAACTTTATCATCACCTTTTAATTCTTCTAATAATGCATCCATTTCTTCATGGTAAGGTAAAATGATATTAGCACGATCTGAAATATGTAAGTTATCTAATGGATAACCAGCAGCATTTAACATTCTCATTTCTTCAACTAATTTTTTGGGATTAATTACTACACCATTAGCAATAACCACTTTTGTTTCGGGATTAAAAACTCCACTTGGCATAATGTGTAGGGCAAATTTTTTACCATCAAACTCAATTGTATGACCAGCGTTATTTCCCCCTTGATAACGCACTACAACGTCAGCTTCTTGACCAAGTAAGTCGGTTACTTTTCCTTTACCTTCATCTCCCCATTGACTTCCTACTACACTTAATGTTTTCATATATTTTTCTCCTTAAATTTCACTTTTCATTTCACGTTTTGTTAAAACATCTAAAACTTCATCAAAAGTTGCATTACAATACAACATTTGATAAATAACTTCAATTATTGGTAAATCTAATTGATTTTTTTCCTTTAATGCATGAATTGCTTCAACCGAATATACTCCTTCAACAACCATACCAACTTTATCGGCTGCCTCTTCTTTTGTATATCCTTTACCTAATAATTCTCCAAATCCACGATTACGAGAATGGATTGATGTTGCTGTAACAATTAAGTCACCCATTCCTGTTAACCCATAAAACGTATCTGGTTGAGCACCTTCAATTTCACCAATGATTTTTAGTTCACGTAATCCACGAGTTAATAATGCTGCTTTTGCATTATCTCCTAATTTTGGATGACCATCACAAAAACCAGCAGCAATAGCTAAAACATTTTTGGCTGCACCAATAATTTCAACACCATGAATGTCTGGATTTGTATACACACGTAAATATTCATTGTTAAATGCTTTTTGTACTGTTTCACGCGCAACTTTTGATTCTGATGTTGAAACAATTGTTGTAAACATACGTAAAGCAACCTCTTCTGCATGTGTTGGTCCAGAAAGAACTACAATATCATGATTATCGCCAATTTCTTCTTTAACGATTTCATGTCCTGATTTCATTGTTTTTGCTTCTAAACCTTTTGTACAAATAACAAATGTTTGTTTTTCTTTTGTTAAAATTGCTTTAATATTTTTTGAAACTTGACGAATTGCAAATGATGGTACGACAAAGACAACTAAATCAGCGTCATTAACAACTGATAAATCAGTTGTATAGTTAATTGCTGCATCCATTTTTGCATTTTCAATAAACGGGTTACGTAAATTTTCTTTTAACCACGTAATTTCGCTTTCTAAATGGCCCCATAAACTTACTTCATGTCCATTATCTTTAGCAATTGTGGCAATTGAACAGCCAAATGATCCGGCTCCTAAAACGGTAATTTTCATAACTTCCTCCTATTTCATAAGTTCATAAATTACTTGATCTTTACGATCAATATAATGAGTTGAGTTAATACGACGGATTGTTCGAGTTTTTCCGCGAATTAATAATGTTTCTGTTTCAGCTAAATTTCCTTCAACTTTGACACCTTTTAATAATGATCCTTCAGTGATACCAGTAATCGTTACAATAACATTATCATCAGATGCTAAATCATTTAATTCTAATTTTTTACCTTCTTCAAGTCCTAAATCATTTAAACGATTAAGTTCAATTTTTGATAACTTATCATTTTCGGCATTACTTCCTTTAGCATTACTACGTGTTAATAATTTTGCTTGCATATCTCCATCCATTGCTCGCATAATTGCTGCTGAAATAACCCCTTCTGGTGCTCCACCAATTCCGTAGAACATATCAATCCCACTATTTGGCATTGCAACTTGAACACTACCTGCTACATCTCCATCAGGAATTGCAATAACTTTTACTCCTAGTGCTTGTAAGTCTTTGATTGTTTGTTCATGGCGTGGTTTAAATAACGTCATTACTGTTAATTCACTAATTTCTTTATTTAATTGTTCTGCTAAATTTTTAATGTTTTCAGTAATTGATAAATCAATATCAATTGCTCCTTTTCCATCTTTAGCAACCATAATCTTTTCCATATACATATCTGGTGCTTTTAATAAAGTATCACTATCGGCAAGTACCATCACGGCAACAGCATTTTCTTGTCCTAATGCTACCATTCGCGTTCCATCAATTGGATCAACAGCAATATCAACTTTTTCGCCACCTAATCCAACTTTTTCTCCAATATATAACATAGGTGCTTCATCAATCTCACCTTCACCAATTACTACTTCACCTGAAAATTCAATTGTATTTAACATATGACGCATTGCACTTACTGCTGCATCATCTGCTACTTCTTTTTTTCCTGTACCAATCCATTTGTACGTTGCTAAAGCCGCGGCTTCTGTTACCCGACTAAATTCCATTGCTAATTCTCTACGCATTTCAACTCCATTTATTTTACTTGACTTTCAAAAGTCCATACATTTCATATTATAACCTATTTTCTAAATATTTTTTACTTTTATCTGTTATTTTTTATTTTTCAAATTGAAAATATTTATTCTAGCGTTTTAAAAGCGAAAAAACTATCCGTGACTATTAATAGTAACGCGATAGTTTTCTTTAATTTTAAATTATAACTGGTTCTAACCATTTGATTTCAGAAAATTCTTTAAAGCATTTTCCACTCGTATTTTGTTCAATAATATTGATAATCATTTCGTAGATTTCATCAGCTTCACGATAGGCTCCATTTAACCCTAAACGAGTTTTTACCATTCCAGGATATAAAACATTAAAATTAATATCCGAAATCGTAGCACTATAAATTTGCATCATACTATTTAACGTTGACTTTGACAAAGCATATTGTGCCGCTTCTTTTTTTGCCAATCCTGGATAGTGAGCAAATCCAGTTGAAAGACTAATAACATTTCCTTGAGGATTAATTAAGTCTAATACACCATTAATTAATTTTTGTACCGCAAATACATTAACTAAAAAAACATCTTCTAAATCATTTGCTTCATTTATTGATTTTGTATAATCACCAATTACCCCTGCATTATTAATTAAAATATCAATTTTTACGTTAGCAGTATGTAATTTTTGACATAGATTACTAATTTCTGTACTGTTTTTTAATTCGCACAATTCGACTTGAAGGTTTTCACTCCCAAACTCTTGTTCCAGACGTTCTTTATCAGTTAATTTACGGACTGTACCAATTACTTTATTATTATTTTCTAAAAATAATTTAGTTGTAGCATAACCAATCCCTTGAGCAATCCCAGTTATTAATATTGTTTTCATTGTACTCCTCCATCCTCATTTAACTGTATTATACTAAACATTTTAAGCAGGTTGCATAATTCTAAAAAAGATTAACCAAATTAAAATTGTTTTTGCCACTAAACTTAAAATAATATATACATACTCTCCATATAAATAATCTTGCCATTTACCAATTTTTTTATATTGTAAAATCATATTTAACGGGAACAAATTAAAGAAAAATAAATATGAAATGAATATTGCATAGACAAAAAATGGAACTTCACTTGGACTAGTATTTCCAAATCCATACATAATTATTATTATCCACGGAACAATTCCGGCAAAACTCCCAAATAAAAATGGTGTCCAATCAGTTTTATTTGTGTATTGATTTAATCGTTCCATTAATAAACCAAATAAATTCATTGTTGCATTAAGTCCGAAAATTAAAATCAAACTCCCTAAATCATATACACCAAATAACACGGCAATCAATACAATCATAATTGACGAAGAAAGTGCATATTCATACCAACGGTATTTATTAATACCATTATCTAATCCTTGTAAATAATCATCTTTTTTAATTACAATTAAAAAATGAAAAAAAGCCGAAATAAATAAAAATAGACTTGCTATCAAAGCAAATGGTATCTCCGCCCATTCAACAGTTTGTGGTACAAGTCGCATTACATTTGAATCAAATGTCAGATAACTTGTTGTAATCATTGGTTTAAAATCAATTGCCTTTTGTAAATTCAGAGCCAGAAATGCCATTAAAATTGCTTGAAGTAAGTGTAATCCACCCATTATTACATTAAATTTTAAAATTTTTTGTGATTCAATTTTATTATTCATTTTAACCTCCTTATATAACATTGTTTTATATTTATATAATAACATTTACATGTGTTAATCTTGTGGCAGTATTATTCTTCAAGTAATTATACATACTAAAATATTTAAATACTTATTATTTTAGTATTATCATTGATTTTTTGTATAATTATAATGAGGGAGAATATTATGTCAAAAAAATTAACTTTAATTATTACAACATTTTTATTAATTTTATCTGGATGTGGTTCAGATCCAATAACAAACAATACTAAAACGAATACACAAGAAACTTCAGCACTAAATAATAATACTTCTACTAATGAGAACACTTCTACTAATGAGAACACTTCTACTAATGAGAACACTTCTACTAATGAGGACACTTCTACTAATGAAGATGCTTCTACTAATGAGGACACTTCTACTAATGAAGATGCTTCTACTAATGAGGACACTTCTACTAGTGAAGATGTTTCAAATAATGAAGACGTTTCTACTAATGATAAACAAACTGATCAATTTGGACGTGAAATTTCTGAAGCAGCAGCAAATCAATCAAAATATAATATTACAAACAAATCAGTTGCAACATCACTAGGTGCTAAAATCATTAATAATGAAACTGAGGCACGAAACCAATTGGCGAAAGAAGAATTTAATAATAATGATGATATTGCTTACAATTCAATGGGTAAAGGAATTAATCAGGTTAGTGGAAACACTGTATATAAATTTGAAGTTATTATTAAATCGGCTCAAGCACAGGGTGGTTCAGGTTCTGCTGGTTTTTATGAAGTTCAAGAGGATGGTACTTATTATTATACTGATAATAATAAAAGTTATCTCGACAAGCAGTCAGCTGATGAGGATACAATAACTGCACATAATCTACTATTGAATAAGCTTTTACAAGTTTATCCACAATTTGACCAATATAAATATGATTTCAATATCGAAGCGGTCAATGATTCAACATATCAAATAACACTTGCAATTCGCGATAATGTTAATGCAACGGATGAAGATTTAAATTTTGTTGGCACTTATATTGTAAATATTAATGGAAATATTGAAAGTTATCCTGATACTATAACAATAGACTAAAGCTTAAAATTACATATATCAAATAAAAGTAGAGTAAAATTACTCTACTTTTTTATTGTTTAATATTTCAATTTTAAATTACTAACTCCTAGGTTATAATACCCAGGAGTTTTTTTATTTTATATTTCTTTCTTCATCTAACCAATCTGTAAACTCATTTGCACGTATCATTGCAATTTCTTTTTGATATGGTGCTTCCTTCTTATCATTTACATACGGAGTTTCCAAAATTTTTGTAATATCTTTTGTTTTTGGATGATTAATTACTTGCATAATGTTTGCAAATCCAATATGACCATAACCAATATTATCATGACGGTCTTTTCCCGCTCCTCGAATATTCTTAGAATCATTTATATGGAGAACTTTTAATTTATCTAGACCAATTGTTGCATCAAATTCATTTAAAATTTGATCAAAATTACTTAAATCATAACCGGCATCATGTATATGACAAGTATCTAAACAAACACCTAATTTTTCAGGATATTTTACATTGTTAATAATGTAAGCCAATTCTTCAAATGTACGACCTAATTCTGTTCCTTTTCCCGCCATTGTTTCTAAACAAACAATCGCATTTTGTTCTTTTGTTAAAACTAAATCAAGTCCTTTAACAATTTGTTCTAATCCTGCAGAAGTTCCAGCCTTTACATGTGCTCCTGGATGAAGCACGATGTATTTTGCCCCAATCGCTTCTGTACGTTCAATTTCCATTTTTAGAAAATCAACCGCAATCGTAAATGTATCGGGTTTAATTGTGTTTCCTAAATTAATAATATATGGTGCATGAATTATTACTCGTTCTAAATCAATATCATTTTCTTGTAATAAAGTTTTTGCTTCATCAATCCTTAATTCTTCAACCGGCTTACGTTTAGTATTTTGTGGTGCTCCGGTATAAATCATCATTGCGTTAGCTCCATTTTTTAGTGAATCTTCAACACTACCTAATAACATTTTCTTTCCACTCATTGATACGTGACTACCAATATATAACATATAACTCCTATCTTTTAAGCAATTTATTTAATTCGTTCTTGCAAATATTTATAAAAATCATCTTTTACATCTTCACGTTCTAAGGCAAAATCAACTGTTGCTTTTAAAAATCCTAATTTATCTCCAATGTCGTGACGTTGTCCCTCAAAAGTACAAGCATATACATCTTCTTCTATCATCATTCTTTTAACGGCATCAGTAAGTTGAATTTCGTTTCCTGCCCCTTCACTTTGGGTTTTTAAGTATTTGAAAATTGTCGGCGTTAAAATATAACGTCCTAATACGGCACGATTACTTGGTGCTTCCTCTTGATTTGGTTTTTCGACAAAATCAGTCATTTTTTCAATTGACGTTTCATTTTTTTCCAAACTAACAATTCCGTATTTATCAACTTGGCTCATTTCGACTTCTTGAACACCCATAATTGATGTCCCTGTTTGTTCATATGCGTCAACTAATTGCTTAATTGCTGGTGTTTCGCCTACTACCACATCATCACCAAGTAAAACAGCAAAAGGTTCATTACCGATAAAGCTCTCAGCACAACAAATTGCGTGTCCAAGCCCTTTAGCTTCTTTTTGACGAATGTAGTGAATGTTAGCCATATCACTAATGTTATGAATCTCATCTAAAAAATCTAATTTATTTTTTTTACGTAATAAATTTTCTAATGTTGGTGAATAATCAAAATGATCTTCAATTGCTCGCTTATTTGAGTGTGATGCCGTAACAAAAATTATATCTTCAATTCCACTTTTGACTGCTTCTTCAACAATATACTGAATTGTTGGCTTATCGACAATTGGTAACATTTCTTTTGGCATTGCTTTAGTAAATGGTAAAAATCTTGTACCAAATCCTGCAACTGGAATAACCGCTTTTTTTACTTGTTTCATTATACTCCCCACTTAAAATATAGCATATAAATTACTTATCAGTAATTCGTGCACTTAATCTTAATTACTTTTGTTTATTTTTAATTGTTTTTACTAAATTAACAAATAATGGATTTGGGTCCGTTAATTTTGATGTTAATTCTGGATGATATTGTACTGCAATAAAGAAATCATTTGTTGGTAATTCAATAATCTCAACTAAATCTTGCATTGGATTAATCCCACTAAATACTAATCCATGTTTACTTAATGCTTCACGATACTCACCATTAAATTCATAACGATGACGATGACGTTCTAGAACTAAATCTTGACCATAAATTTCATGAGCAAGTGTATTTGGTTGTAATGCACACTCATATGCTCCTAAACGTTGTGTTCCACCAAGATTACTTAAATCTTGTCCTTCTAATAAGTGAATAATTTGATTTTTTGCTTCTGGTTCTATTTCTCCATGAGCAACATCTAATTTACAGACATTTTTGGCAAATTCAACTGCTGTTAATTGCATTCCTAAACAAATCCCTAACATTGGAACATTATTTTCACGGGCATAAGTAATTGCTTTTAATTTTCCTTCGATTCCACTTGAACCAAATCCTCCAGGAATAATTAAACCATCACATGCTTCTAATTCACTCATTTCATAATCTTGAGCAGCAATTAACTTGATTTTAACTTTAATTTCGTTAGCAATTCCCGCATGTTTTAAACTTTCAATGATTGACATATATGAATCTTCAAGTGCAGTATATTTTCCGACAATTCCGACAGTTACTTGTCCTTCACTATGGTATAAACGCTCAACAACTGTATTTAACTTTGAGTGAGTTGAAGCCTTTAAATTGAATCCAAAATGTTCTGCAATTAATTGATCAACTTTTTGTTCTTTCATTTTAAGTGGTACTTCATAAACACTTGGTAAGTCAACAGATTCAATAACATTTTCGTTTGGAACGTTACAGAACATTGAAATCTTTTCACGTTCTTTACTTGTTAAGGCAATTTCATTTCGTGTAACAATCATATTAGGACGAATTCCAAGACCTTGTAATTCTTTTACTGAATGTTGAACTGGTTTAGTTTTCAACTCTTTACTTACACGTAAGTATGGTAAATACGCTCCGTGAATTAAATACGTATCTTCTTCTAATTGTAATTGACGAATTGCTTCTAAATATGGTAATGATTCAATATCACCAACTGTTCCACCTACTTCAACAAATAATACATCGTATCCTTTTGTATTATCTAAAATTTTCGCTTTTATTTCATTAGTAATATGTGGTACAACTTGTACTGTTTTTCCTAAATAAAATCCTTCACGTTCTTTACGTAGTACTTCTGAGTACACACGTCCTGATGTTAATGAAGATGTTGCATTTAAATTTTGACCAATAAAACGCTCATAGTGTCCAATATCTAAATCTGTTTCTCCTCCATCATGAGTTACAAATACCTCTCCGTGTTCAATTGGTGACAT
Source organism: Mollicutes bacterium SLUWU-24 (assembly GCA_049070185.1). Classification (GTDB taxonomy): domain Bacteria; phylum Bacillota_I; class Bacilli_A; order UBA3375; family UBA3375; genus CAZFWW01. Next base: position 157,287 of record JBLYTW010000002.1, read on the forward strand.
TGTTCCCGGATCAATATTTAAATAAGGATCACATTTCATCATATTAATTTCTAATCCTTGATCTTTAAATAAACGAGCAACACTTGCAGCGATAATTCCTTTTCCTAAAGAAGAAATAACTCCCCCTGTTACAAATATAATTTTTCCTTGTTTTTGCATAAATTCCTCCTAATAGCGATTTTTTAATTTTAACGCTTTTTCAATTTCTCTTTTTTGTGTTTTAGTTTTTAAATCGTTACGCTTATCGTAATTTTTCTTTCCCCGAGCTAAAGCAATTTCTAATTTAACACGATTATTTTTAAAGTACATTCGTACTGGTACAATCGTATATCCTTTTTCATTAACTTCACTACTTAAACGATTAATTTCGCGTTTATGTAACAATAAACGACGCATTCTCCGCTCATCAATATTTTGGATTTTATGAGCATTGTCATATTTTTTTATATACATATTATATATATATATTTCTCTTTTTGGCGTTATTTTAATAAAACTTTCAGTTAAACTAACGTCTTTTTTGCGAATTGACTTTATTTCGCTTCCGAGTAGTTCGATTCCCGCCTCGATTTTTTTTTCGACGTGATAATCGTGATTTATCTTTTTGTTTTTGATTATTGTCATTACTTCTCCTTTTAATGGTCGTAAAATCAACAGGTTCAAATTCAACAAGTCCGCGATGATAATCAATTGCTGTTAATTTAACCTCAATTTTATCACCAATTGTTAACATTCGATTTTCACTAAATAAAATTTTATAATTTACTGCTTTATTGAATTCTTTAATCGTATTGAAACGAATTAAACCACGTACAGTATTTTCTAATTCAACAAAGAATCCATAATCAGTAATACTTGCCACAACTCCGACAAACTGTTGATTAACAAATTGTTTCATGTATTCAGCTTTTTTCATGTCTTCAATTAAATATTCAGCTTTACTTGCTTTTACTTCTTTTTCCGAGCAATGTAATGCCTGTAATTTCAATTTATTAACATCTTCAGCATTAAAACTTTGCTGATTATCAAACAAATATTCACGCAGTTTACGATGCACAATCAAATCCGGATAACGACGAATTGGTGATGTAAAATGTGTATAGTATTTAGAAGCTAATCCAAAGTGTTCATGATTCACTTCTAAATATTTAGCTTTTGATAAAGAACGAACGATTAAATCAGAAACAATTCGTTTATTAATTGGATCCTCAATTTGATCCAGAGCTTGTTTAAATACTTGAGGATGAAATTCTCCATTCGGTAATTTAACATGTACCCCTAGAACTTGAAACATAAGTAATACATCTTTTAATTTTCGTGGATTTGGCTTATCATGAATTCGGTAGATAAATGGTAATTCCATCCAGAAAATTGTTTCAGCAACGGTTTCATTTGCTACAATCATAAATTCTTCAATTAAGCGTTCGGCATCTAAACGGACAAATGGTTTAATATCCGTAATTTTCCCTTCATCATTAACCGTAAATTTTGCATCTTTATCTTCTAAATTAAATGATCCACGTGCTAAACGTTTTTTATTTAAAATTTTACGTAATTGATTCATCGTTTTTAAGACACCATAAATTTCAGCATGCTCGGCAATTACTTCTGGATCATTTTCTATTAACATTTGATTAACCGTATTATACGTTAAACGATATTTTGAATTAATAATACTTGGATAAATTTTACTTTCGATTACTTGTCCATGATTATCAATTAACATCTCACAACTAATTGTTAATCGATCAACATTTGGATGTAATGAACAAATTCCATTTGATAATTTTTTCGGTAACATTGGCACAACACGATCAACAAAATAAACACTTGTTGCTCGACTTTGAGCATCTAAATCAAGTGGCGTATTTTCCACTACATAATGCGAAACATCAGCAATAGAAACTGTTAATCGATATCCATTAGCTTCTTTTATTAAATGGATTGCATCATCTAAATCTTTTGAATCAGCACCGTCAATAGTCATTACCAATTCATCACGTAAATCAACTCGTCCTGTTATTTCTGCTACACTTATTTCATTAATTGTTTCAATTTGCTTAATTGTTTCATCACTAAATTCGGTTTCGATTCCGTGATTTGCTAAAACAATTTTCATTTCTTTATCGGGATCATTTTCATCAGCAACAACTTGAACAAAATCAACAATATATGTATTATCAATTAAATCAACAATTTTGAATTGAACAATTTGTCGTTCATTAAATAAATTTTGTTGTTGCTTATCAGCTAATAAAATTCGATAGTTGTGAGGATTTTCTCCTAATAATATAATCTTTTTCCGAGCATTTATTCGCGTTAAAATCAAACTTGGTTCACGTAATAATACATCAATTATTTTAGCTTCACTAGAACTTCCGCGACGAGATGTATCTTCAATCGCAATTACCATGTCATTATTTAAATATCCTTTTGTTGAATAAACATAATAATCTGTTTCTCCTAAAATAAAACCAAACTTCTTATCTTTAGTGCTTAATGGACCAACAATAATTTTACTTTGAACATTTTTTTTAATTCGTCCACGATTATTAATTCGAATAATTTTATTTAATTCTAAAATTTTAAAGAAATCTTGGACTAATTCATTATCAACAAATTCAGTTAAATTACTAAAATCATTTTTATTATATTTATTAACTACTTGCTCTAATTCTGTGATTTTTTCTTGCATTTCTCTCCTCAAAAAAATTTAAGACAACAATCACTTGTTGTCTTTTAGATACTTATTTTAGTCCAGCTTGCACTGCACCATATAAAATTGCTGTACCAATAAATAAAATCATAAGTACAATTGTTGAACGATATAGGAATAATTCAAATCCACGCTTTTCACGTTTTTCAATATCAGTTGCATCACCCATTAAACCTGTTTTTTGTGATGGCTGTAATAATACAGCTCCGATAATCAAAACGGAAAATAGTCCCATTAATCCTTTAATTAGAAAACTAATTGTCATGCTTCCTCCAATTTCTGTTTGTATTATAACACAATAATTATAATATATTACTTTTTTCTCTTCACATCAATAACCATATTGTATCATAATCTGTCAATAATTGTTAATTATTTACGGGACGATTCAATTGATAGAATACATTTTGATAATTTCCATAATCAGTAATTATACTATTCATAATTAATAATAGTTCAATTAAATTTTCACTACTTGTAAATAAATAATAAGGTTTTTGTTGAAAATTAACTAGTTCATAATCAATTTTTTCCGGTAAATATATTACTAGTTTATAATTAGTGTTAATTTGTAATAATAATTTTTCAACATCAATAAATACTTTATGGTTAACTTTTTGGGGAATATAGATTGTATATTGTTGGTCAGAAGGTAAACGATATTTTTTAAAAATTGCTTCATACAATGGTGTATTATATTGATTTTTCTTTAACCATCTTGTACTTGATAATGCTTCATTAACAATAGTTACATCAGTAATTAAATCACTTAATAAATGATTACTTTCTGTTGATTCTATCCAAACCGAAGTAATCATATTACGAACCGTATCTTTTTCATTAATTAAAAGATTTTTTGTTTCTTCTAATAACTCACTATTTTTGTCTAATTTAGTAATTATTTGGGTAAACTCTTGATTTTTTCGCTTATTATGTAATAAGTATTTAAAATCAAAACCAATTATTTCCGTTGCCGTTAATAAATGGTATTTAATTTTTGAATGATTTTCTAAATAAGTAATTTGTTTATTAATCCCTTTTCCAACACAAAAAATTTGATATTCTTTTAGTGCTGTAGTTCGATGAATTTTCTTTACTAAATATTTAATTTCATTTTGATATTCACCTGTTGGATCAATTATTACAATTTTCTTTACTTTAAAATTATGATTATTTGTAGCTTTATAAACTAGATTATCTGTATAATTAGTTATATTAATATTTTTCTTTAAAGTTACAGGTGTTTGAAAATACAATTGATCAGCAAGACTCATTTTTTTAAATAAGGTTTGATAAACATTTTTATGTTTCCGCTTCAATTGTTTCCATCCTTTTAATTGTTCTAAATTTTGACGTTTAATTCGTTTTAGCATTGCTCGAAATGTATAAGGGGCAACTGGATTTGTAATATCTGTTCCTAAATCTAAAAACATTTTATCATAGACTACAAATAATGTTTCGGTACTTTTTGTATCACTCCACCATTTATCTGTTTGGATTTGATAAAAAGATTTGCTAATATAATCAACAACAGGAGCATATTTCATAATATCGTATATTATTTTAATTCCATCGGCATCAATCTTTGTTTTAATTCTAATTTGTTTATCACTAATAAATTGATTTTTAAAGATTGTTCCCCAAATAATTCGATTACAACTTACTTGAAGATAATCTTCATAATTTTCTGTTGCAATTAATTGATTTATTCGTTGATCTGTTTCACCTAAACTAGAAATTATTAAATCTGCATCCTTCGGAGCTATTAAATCACAAAGCTCAAATAAAGTTATTTTAAAATTATCGTTATCATTGATAAACATTGAATATTTACTCGTTATTTCAACTTCATTTAAATGTTTTACCGTTTTTATTTGTTTAGGTAACATTTGCTTGTCCGTCATATAAATTAAATCAATTTGATTTTCTAACTCGGGATAATATTGATAATTTTCCTTAATTGATAACATCAACTTTTGATTATCAAATCCTGTATCTTTAATAATAATTGTTAATAATTTCATAATTCTCCTTAATCAGAAAAATAAGATTTACAAGTGTAAACCTTACTCTTCATTTAATTTAACTGCTGTTCCATAGACAGTGATTTCACTAACACCTTGTGAAATTGTTGAAGATACTAAACGCATTCCGACAATTGCATCAGCACCTTGGATTTCTGCTTCTTTAACCATTCGATGGATTGCTAATTTTCGTGATTCGTCCATCATTGATCGATATTCTTCAATTTCACCACCAACTAAATTTTTCAAACCTGCAATTACATCTCGTCCGATATTTTTAGCACGAACAGATGAACCTTTAACTAAACCAATTGTTTCAGTTATTTCGCGACTTTCAATCTTTTCAGTTGTTACAATTAACATCTAAATCACCTCTTTATACTTATATTATAACATAATTACTATTCAATACTTTTAAATTAAATCTACATTAATCGGATACATTAGTTGTTCGACAAACTTTTGGTCAACACTTTCAATTAAATTAACTCCAAATTGATACATTTCATCCATCAGTGGGGTTGATACACTAAATTTTTGAGCCAATAGACGATAAAAGCGTAATGATAGTACCATATCATCAACTACATAACGATTAAATGCTAGTTCTGCTGGGGTTGATACATAAAATTTTATTTGCTTTAAAGCCGGATTATTCGCAATATTTGTCGTCAATTTTTCTATATCGGGATTATCATTATCAACTTTAAAATGATCAAACATACTATAGTAATTAATATCAATTGCTTTTTGTTCACTGATTGCCTGATTAATTGCCATTACTTCTTGTTCCAATTTAATAAATAATTCACTATCTTCATTTGTCCAAGTACTATAAAAATAAAACTCTTCTCCAAATAAATTTTCTTTTGTAAAAGCGCGATATGTTCGCGGATTATGAATTACCGGATTTGAAGATACCATTAAAATATCAATCAAATTATGATTACTAATAAAATTTGTTACTTGAGGAAACAACGCCTCAAACTCTGTTTGATTTACTCCGCTTGTATAGGCAATATGCATATTTGCTTTTGTTCCCATAATATTTACCGTTTGTCCATATTTATCAATACGCGAAACATGAATAACGCGTTCAAATAAAATTGTTTCATTCTTCAAAGTGCTTTGTGGCATATAGCTTAATATTCCTTGATTTCCTGGCATATAGACAATTGTTGTCTGAGGGCTTATTATTGCCTCAATTTGTTTCATTCGTTCAATTTTATATTGCATTGGTAATGTCACAAACAAATAATCATAATCAATTTCCTTAATTGTATCATAAGTAAATACTTGATTAATTTGATTTTGATATTTACCATCTGTCGAACTAATTGTTGTCATTTCAATTTCTTTTGTTACTAAAACATCAATTTCTGTATTTTGAATGGTTGCTGCAACTGTATGACCAATTGCTCCCATTCCCATTATTAAAACACGCATTCTTTCTCCTTACATCTTTTCAACATTTAGTTGATAAGTATTTAATTCAGCAATTATTTCTGGATTTGTTGTTTCTACCAATCCTCTTGCCCATTTATTTAATTTCATAAATGTTGGTAACTCAACTTGATATTTTTTAGCTAGTGCTAAATAAAAATCAATTCCAATTAGCATATCATCAACTACGTAACGATTCTGTGCTAAATCCTTTGCATTTTCAGCTCGAAAAACAATTGGTTTAAATGCTTCATCATTTTGAATATTAATTGTTAAATTCTTTGCACTTGGTTTATTAACATCAACTCCAAAGTGCGTTAACATATCATAATAATCGATTTGGATTTGTAATTTACATTCAATTACTTTTACTAACTGAAGTATTTCTGTTTCCAATTTAATAAATAATTCCGAATCAGCATCCGTCCAATCAAAATAAAAACGAATATCCTTTGCATAATTACCTTCATTCTTAAATAAATTATAGATACGTGCTGAATGAATTACTGCATTTGAGGTTATTAAAGAAATATCAATGGCGTTTTCATGGATAATTACTTCTTCTAAACAACAAAATGTTTCAATAATTTCTTTTTCACTTGCACCATTTACTAACGCCAAATTCATTTTACTTTTTGTTCCATAAATATTAACTAATTTTCCGTATTCTTTTATTCGACTAATGTGTGGTACTCGTTCAAATAATACTAATTTATAGTTATTAATTGCTGCTGGTAAATAACTTAAAATCCCCTGATTTGCTGGAACAATTACAATTGTTGTTTGTTTAGTAATCTTTGGTAATAATTCATTCATTACGCTAATTTTAAATCGATAAGGTAATGTTAAAATCATCATATCATAATCAATTTCACCAATTGTTTCATATGTAAATACTTGATTAATTTTATTACCCATTTGTAATTGTTCAGAATATACAAAGTCCATTTCTCTTTCATTTGAAACCAATACATCAATTTGGTCTGCTTTAATAGTCGCTGCGATTGAGTGTCCAATCGCTCCCATTCCACAAATCAAAATTTTTCTCACTAATCTATACCTCCACTATTTTTCTAATTCAAAAATCAAATCTCTTAATTTTGCAGCTTGTTCAAAATCCATTCGCTTAGCTGCATCATTCATTTCTCGTTTTAATTCATCAATCACTGCTTTTTGATCTTTTTTCTTTTTCTTTCTTTCACTAAGTGATTCAAACACTTCATCATCAATTAAATCACCACTAACATCTTTACTTATTGTTTGCGGATTAATATTATGTTTTTTATTAAATGCCATTTGAATTTCTCGACGACGATATGTTTCACTAATTGCAATTTCCATTGCCTCAGATTTTTTATCGGCATACATAATAACACGTCCTTCACTATTACGTGCAGCTCGACCAATTGTTTGGATAAGTGATGTTGGTGAACGTAAGAATCCTTGTTTATCGGCATCAAGAATTATTACTCTTGTTACTTCAGGAATGTCTAATCCTTCTCGAAGTAAGTTAATTCCAATTAAAACATCAAATTTACCTTTTCGTAAACTATTAATAATTTGTACCCTTTCAATTGTTCCAATATCCGAGTGCAAATATGCAACTTTAATTTGATGTTGTTTTAAGTACGTTGTTAAATCTTCTGCCATTTTTTTCGTCAATGTTGTAATTAATGTTTTACCAGTATTAAGATTAATTTCCGAAATAATATCATCAATTTGACCTTCTTTTTTACGAATTTCAATCTCAGGATCAATTAAACCAGTTGGACGAATTATTTGTTCAATTACTTGATGATTAACTTGTTCTAGTTCATAATCACCTGGTGTTGCTGAAATATATATTGCCTGATTTATCTTTGCTTTAAACTCATCAAATTGTAATGGTCGATTATCTAATGCTGCTTGCATTCTAAACCCATATTTAACTAGATTTTCTTTTCGCGAGCGATCCCCACCATACATACCACGGATTTGCGGTAATGTTACGTGTGACTCATCAACAACTAATAACCAATCATCTCCAAAGTAATCAATTAACGTATAAGGTGCTTCACCAATTTGCTTATCCGTAAAATAGCGTGTATAATTTTCAATCCCCGAACAATAACCTAACTCTTGCATCATTTCTAAATCATAATTTACTCGCTGTTCTAATCGTTGAGCTTCAACTAACTTATCAGCTTTTACAAAATTTTCTACTTCAATTTTTAAATCACTGCGAATTTTTGAAACTGTTGTTTTAATTAATTCCGGATCTGCAACATAGTGACTAGCCGGATATAACATCATATGTTTTAATTTTTTGATTTTCTTACCAGTTATTCGATCAATTAACATAATTTGATCAATTTCATCACCGAAAAATTCAATTCGATATGATTCATTTTCACTACCACTACTTACAACTTCAATTACATCACCACGAACTCGAAACTTTGAACGACTAAATTCAATATCATTTCGTTCATATTGTAGTTCAATTAATCGATAGATAACTTCTTTTTGTTTAATTTCTTGTCCTTGACGTAATGAAATTGTCATTTTTTTATAATCAACTGGTGAACCTAATCCATAGATACAACTAACTGAAGAAACAACAATTACATTATCACTTTCAAATAATGAGGCTGTTGCACTATGGCGTAGTCGCTCGATTTCTTCATTAATTGCTGAATCTTTTTCAATATACGTATCTGAACCTGGTAAATAAGCTTCTGGTTGATAATAATCAAAGTAACTGACAAAATATTCAACACGATTATTCGGGAAAAAAGTTTTTAATTCTACATATAATTGCGATGCTAATGTTTTATTGTGTGCTAACACTAATGTCTTCTTATTACTCTGCTTAATAACATTAGCAACCGTAAAAGTTTTACCCGTTCCGGTTGCTCCTAATAGTACTTGCTCTTTTTTCCCAATATTTATTCCAGAAACTAATGCTTTAATTGCTTCTGGTTGATCACCACTAGGTTGATATTTACTTACTAATTCATAAGCCAATGTTCCTCCTACTCAAATGTTTTCTTTATCATTGTATCATTTTTCGGATGATATCTAACATCATCTGCTTTCTGATAAATTAGATCAGCTGTATCTAAATCAACAATACCATTTGCTTCCAAATTACCATTTACTTGAATATCTTTGACTGCTGCTGTTGTTTTCTCATCAAAAATACTATTTTTAGGATCAACATCATAACCAATCATTTGTAAATAAGTTTTTAATTGAATAATTTGGTTACCCTGATCTCCTGCTTTTAAATTTTTTTGTAAAATTATTGGCATTACATTAATTTTTTCGTCTTTCATTTCAACAGTTGGACTAACACCAATTCCATCAATTTTATTTTCATCAGGACTGTACCAGTGTTCGATTGTTACCTTCATTGCTGCTTCACTTACTGGAGCACTAAAAACCTGTTGTACTGAACCTTTACCATAACTTTGTGTCCCATAAATTTCACTACCATTTATTTCTTTTAATGCTGCACTTAAAATCTCCGCTGCACTTGCTGTATTTTGATTTTGCAGTACTGCAATTGGATAATCTTTCGCTTTTTCTAATGTTGATGTATATTCTTTAACAACTTTATCATCTTTTTTCGTAATTAGATAAGGACGAGCACCTGGAACAATTGCATTAGCAATAATTTCTAATTGTGATAATTCTCCACCAGGATTATCACGTAAATCAATAACTAATTTATCAATATTTTTACTTTCAAGTTCATTTAAACTTTTCGTAAATTCTTCGCCAGTTGTTGAAGAAAAACTATCAATTTTAATTAAACCATTTTTCTGATTTCCTTGCGTAATCACACTTGCATGAACACTTGGACTTGTAAATGATTTTCCTTTAGTTTTAATATTAATTTTTTCGTCAGTACTTGGACGATATAAATCTAAATTTACTTCCGGTTTACTCTTAATCATATCACTAACATTTTTCGCATTATCTTTAGTGATTTTCTCATCATTAACAGCTAAAATTTGGTCACCAACGCGAATATTTTCACTACTTGCTGCTCCACCATCAAGAATTTTGGTAATTGTAACATAAGGTTCATCCGTACCCAATTGTATCATTACACCAATTCCTTCATATGATGTTGATAAACTTTGTTCAAAATCATCTAAATATTCACTTGAAATATATTGAGAATGCTTATCACCAAGTCCATTAACAATTCCGGCATATATTGATTCTTCCATCTTTTGAGCATCAACTTCTCCGTCATATTTATCTACAACGAAATTATAAAACATTGAATACTTTAATTCATTACCGAAAAAAAACACAATCGGTACTATTGTAATAATAATACCGATAATCACTCCACCTAAATACTTTTTCATTATTTCACCTTTCTTATAATTGCTTTAAATGCTTTGGAAAAATAAGCATAATGATCTGATAACAAATAAAATTTTTCGACTATAATAATTGTAATTATTATTAAACCGATAAAAATTATTATTTTAATTTTTACTAATTTAGTAATTGAAATTAAAATTGCTCCAACTACATAAATTAACATAAACCCATACATTATTAATACTGTTTGTTGATGTGAATAACCACGACGCATTAAACGATGGTGAAAATGTAGGGAATCAGCTTTAAAAGCATCTCCTCCATTTACTTTTCGTCGAACAAATGATAATAATACATCTAAAATTGGTAAAAAAACAATTAGCATTAAAAATATTAATGATGTTACTGTTACGGTTTTATAGTTATTAATTGATAAGATTGCAACAAAATAACCAATTACCATTGCGCCAGCATCACCAAGAAAAATCGTTGACGGATAAAAATTATAAAATAAAAATCCCATTAAAGAACCAATAATAATATAGAATAACACAACATTATTCATATCATTACTCATTAAGGCAATTATTAACATTGTTACAAATGATAATATTCCGGTTCCGGTTGCTAATCCATCTAATCCATCAATTAAATTAAAGGCATTTATTAAGACAATAAACCAAACAGCTTCAATAATTAATCCTTGAATATGAGTAAAATATAAGGAAATTCCGTATATTTCAATTGAAGAAATCCCTCCTAATTGCTTAGTTGTTAAAACTGCAACTATAATTTGACCAATTAATTTATACCATGCTTTTAAATCATATTTATCGTCAATGATCCCTAAAACTAGTAACATAAATGCATAAGTAAACATTTGGTATATTTGAACCGGTATTTGCCATTTTAAATAAAAACCGTAAACTGTTACAATACTTAAAAAAACAGCAACGCCCCCTAAAAGGGGCTTTGGCTTTTGGTGCATTTTTCTGTTATTAGGAATATCAACAGTATTTGTTTTTATTGCAACCCACTTAATTATTGGGACATAAATTAATGCTACAATAAAAGCAACTAATAAGAAAATTGAGTTCATTATTTCGTTCCTTTACTACCCTTTATTCCTTGCATATTTAATACATTACTAGAAATTGAGAATGTTGTTTTACTTTTTTCAAAGTAACTATTAATACCAATGTTAATAACTTCATCTAATAAATCACTATATTGCATTCCTGATGCTTCCCATAAATAAAAAGCAAGTGAACCTGGAATGTTATTTACTTCGTTTACATAAATGTGTCCATCAGCTAACATTAAGTCTAAACGAATAACACCTTGACAATTTAATAATTGGAATGTTTCAATTGCAACTGCTTCAATTTGTTTTGTTAATTCTTCACTTAAAGGAGCAGGAATTATTCGTGGTAATGAAGCCATTCCTTCGCTTGATTGCCCTTTAGATCCTTTTCCATTTGACATATATTTATCTTCATATGATAAAATTTCATCATTTTTATGAACTTGTTCAATAACTGAAACTTGTTGTTTTTTGTAATCACCTAAGACTGAAATATTAACTTCGGTAAAATCAGCAAGCATTTTTTCAATAACAATCTTGTTACTAAATTCAAATGCTGTATCTAAACCATTTAATAACTCTTGTTTGTTATTTGCTGTACAAATACCAATTGATGATCCAAGTGCTGCTGGTTTTAAAATTACGGGATAACCTAATTTAGTTTCAACTAATTCAACTATTTGTTCATTACTTTTGGCCTTTGTTACCCATAAATATTCTACTTGGTCAATATCATTTGCTTTTAAAATATCTTTCATTACTGCTTTATCTTGACCAACTGCTCCAGAAATTACGGTTGGACCTGCATACGGTACATCTAATGTTTCAATAAATCCTTGTAACGTACCATCTTCAACATTTGTTCCGTGAACGATTGGCATTAACATGTCAACTGTAGTTATTACTGGATTTTTAAACATTTTACGTTTTTTAGTTTGAATTACTAAGTTCCCCTCAACATTTGTTAATTCAATTTCTTCATATTTTGTTGGTATTTCTTCCATTTTTTTAAATACATCAATCATTAAAAAATCAGTATCCATAAAGAATTTTCCATCTTTAGTTATATATATTGGAAAAATCTCATATTTATCAACATTTAAATTTTCCATTGCTTGGACAGCGGTAATAATTGAAATCTCATGTTCAACGCTATTTCCCCCGAATATTACTCCTAATTTCTTCTTCATAATTCTCCTTTAATCATTAAATTTATCTGGTAAATCATTAGCAATTAAAATTATTTTCTCAACTTGTTGCATCGTTGCTAATTCATATCCATCTAAAAAGTTTTCACATTCAAACACATTATCCAAATCAAAATTAGTTCTTTTTATTCCTTTAACTAAAGCATTACGATTTAATTTTCCGATAATATATACTTCATCAACATAATCAGTCAAATATTCTCCTAAATCCTCGTGAATTTCTTCAGTTTTTGTACCTAAATCAATTAATCCCGGTGTAATTAAAATTCTTTTTTTCTTTTCATAATTACCTAAGATTTTAATTGCTTCACGAATCCCCTCCGGATTTGAATTAAAAGCATCATCAATAATTGATAAATTACTATTTACATATTTATACTCTAAACGATTTTTAACTGGTTTTAAACGTTTAATTGCATCAATTACAACGTCCATTTCAATTTGTTTATATTCTGCAAGTAAGATTGCAGCCATAATATTTTGAATATTATGAACTCCTAACAATTTTGTTTCAACTTCATACTCTTGATTATTTAACTTAAATTTAAATGCCATTTTCCCATCAAGATATCGAACATCATATCCGTATAAATCAACATTTTCATTTTCTAAACTATAATACTTTACTGCTACATTATTTTTAATTTCATATTCGCGAATATATTCATTATCATAATTTAAAATTCCAAGTCCATCACTTGGCAATCCTTCAATTAATTCCATCTTCGTACGTTTAATTGTTTCCATTGTTTTAAATGTTTCTAAATGCTGAGGACCAATACTTGAAACAATTCCAACTTTAGGTGATACTAACTCAACTAATTCGTTAATTTCCCCTTCATAATATGCACCCATTTCGGCAATGAAATTTTTATGGAATGGATTTAAAAAATTATTTACTGTAATTGTTAATCCATTTGGAGTATTATAACTTTCTGGTGTAATTAATGTTGGTTCAATTTCACTTAAAACACTCCCAACAATATTTTTAATTGATGTTTTACCATAACTACCAGTAATCCCAACAACAAATAATTCACGATGATTTGCTAACTTTGCTTTTGCAGCTGTTTGAAATTTACGACGAACACGTGATTCTATTGGTTGATTTATTTGATTAGCAATTAGTAATGTCACATACATAAAGTATGTTAATACGCCCAATGTTATTACAATATTAACAATTAATGTAAATGGTAATGTTAATAAGAAAATAACTGTTAAAATTAAATTTATAATGCTATATGTAATTATTAATCGTTTAACTCGATCCGTAATTCGTAAACTTAATTTTTCAATATAACGACTTGTTGCCACATTAAAAAAACGAATATTATAATATAAAGCAATTGAACTTAACGTAAATCCTAATAATGGATCAATCATTATCGTTAAAAAGGCTATTAATGGTAATAATTCATTAACCCCATAAACAAATTTATAATGTCCTTTAATATAACGTAATAGCCGCTTATTGTCGTATCCACTCTGCTGTAATACGTGAATTGCTTTTTTCGATTTTAAAAAAAAGTATAATCCCATCAACAATAGATTGAAAAAAATCATTGTTGATAGTAAAAATAAATACATGATCATAATCACTCCTAAACTATGTTATTATATCACATTTTTTTGTTACTTTTACGTAAAAATTTTGCTTTTCTGTTATAATAACTAACGTAAAGGAGAATTATGTCGAACATTGTAATATTTATCATTTTGGGGATTGTTCAAGGATTGACGGAAGCTTTACCAATTTCTTCTAGTGGTCATTTAGTAATTTTTCAAGACTTACTAAATATCAATATACCAGGAATTAGTTTTGAAGCATTTATTAATTTTGGTTCTACAATTACCATTATTTATTTTTTCCGTCAATATATAATTGATTTAATAAAAGGATTTTTTGGTTACTTAAAATCTGGGGGTAAAACTTATCAAACAGAATGGAAATTCTTAATGAACGTAATTGTTGCTACATTACCACTTGTATTTGCCGGGGTTATTATGATTATTTTAGATATTAGTCCGGAAGAAGGTATCAAAAACGTTGCAGCAGCATTATATATTACTGCGATTTTATTATTTATTGTAAATTCACGTCGTGGTACCATAAAACTTGATGAAATCACTTATAAACAAGCTTTAATAATTGGATGTTTCCAAGTAATCGCTTTAATTCCTGGATTAAGTCGTAGTGGAATGACCCTTGTTGCAGCACTTTTAGTTGGAATTGAAAGTAAAGCAGCATTCGATTTTTCATTTTTAATGTTTATTCCAGCTAGTGTTGGTGCTTTAATCTTCTCATTAATCGACATTGCTACTGATCCAAATTTATCAACATTTATTGGGGGATATCTTTTATCATTTATTATGGCAGTTATCTTCACATGGTTTGGTTTATTAATTACTAAAAAATTCACTGTAGCTCACAAATTACAATACTTTTCATTATATTGCTTAATTGTTGCTACATCAATTTTTATTTTTGCATAGAATAAGGAGGAAAAATGTCACCAATGAACTTTTTACTTGCTATACTTTTAATAATTATTTTATTTAAAATTCAAAAAGCAATTATCAAACTAATAATTAAAGTTATTATTATGTTATTAATTTTACCATATGTTGGGGTTGCTCTTGTCGCAATTAGTGATAGCTTTAATGCCACTTCACCATTCATGATTAACTTAGCAAACTCTTTAACGGAAATTGGAAACTTCTTTATTAGTTTAAGCTTATTTTAAAAAAGAATCGTTTATGATTTACTCATAAGCGATTCTTTTTTGTTATTTACGAAATTCTTCACTATTATCTAATAATAAATTGTCCATATCAATTTCTTCGGTATGTCCTTTAATGATTGCATTTTTATCTAAAACAATATTTGTTGGTACTGAAGAAAGATTAAGATTTTTTTGTAATTCATCATTATAATCAATATATGTTGGGAAAACAAAGTTACTTTCTGTTAAATAATTTTTTATTTGCTCAATATTAGTTGTAATACCTTTGTCTGGTTTTGATAAATTAACATATACTACGGCAATTCCAATGTTTTCTTTTTCTAACTCAGGATAAACTTGATTCAATTTATCTTTTTCACGTTGAGAATCACTACACCAATCGGCACTTAAATTAATGATAAATTTATCTTTCCCTTCCATTAAATCGTACAATTTACTTGTATTACCATCAATATCAGTTAATTCAACATTTGGAAAACGTTCCCCGACGTCATAACCAGTTTTTATTTTTTTTGGTTTAGGTTTGTTCTCTGCTTTGTCTTCATCTTCTGCTTTGGAAGCTGCTTCTCCTTGGCAAACTTCATTATCACTTGCCATATTTGGATATACTTCATTTGCTGATAAATACTTTTTTACGCCAAATGCACCAATACTAATTGCAACAACTATTATTAATACTATAATAATTTTTTTTTTCATTTTGCTCCTTTGGCTTTATTATAACACTTTATACATTCATGTGTATAAAATAATTTAAAACCTAAAATCCGTTTCATTATCCAATAACAAATTATCCATATCAATTTCTTCACTATGTGATTTAATTACAGCATTTTTATCTAAAATAAAATTAACTGGAACACTTGTGACATTTATTGCATTTAGTAATTCTTCGTTATAATCAACATATGTTGGAAAATCATATTTTTTTGTTTTCAAGTAATTTTCTATTTGCTCAATATTTGTTGAACGACTTGCATCATCTTTTGATAAATTAATATATACAACTGCTACACCAATATTATTTTCTTCAAGTTTTGCGTATGATTTATTTAACTTATCTTTTTCCCGTTGACAATCACTACACCAATCAACACTTAAATTCAATACAAATTTGTCTTTACCTTCCATTAAGTCATATAATTTACTTGTATTTCCTTCAATATCAGTTAACTCGATGTTCGGAAAATGCTCACCTACTTCATAACCAATTTTGCGATCATCGGCAACGTTACATCCTTCACCAACACCACAAACCTCAGTTGTACTTTGCATATTCGGATAATCCATTTTACTACTCTTGATTTTGATGTATCCAAAAGTAATTATTAAACCAATTATAATAATTAATAGGATAACGACTATTTGCTTTTTCATAACTCTCCTTTTGCATTATTATAACATAATCCCTTCTAACTACCACTATCTTAATTACAAAAAACTAAGAACTTTTAAGTTCTTAGTAATTTTTTTAGACTAATTCTTTATTTGTACGACGTGCAATCATTGGCATAATAAATCCTAAACCAATTAATACAACTGGAGTTAAAATGTTAAGTGTTAATTGCATTGTGTAACCTGATGTTCCTGGTGCTACATCTGGAACCATTCCAAGGATACATGCAAATGCTGTAAAGGCAAAGCACCAAACGGCAATAATTTTTCCTTTTTTCGGACTTTTAACAAATTGATACTCTGAATTATAACGACTTGATAATTTTTTAAGCATAAAGTACGCAACGAATACCCATAAATAACGCATTGGCATTACAATTGAATTTAATTTTGTAAACCAAACTACTAATTCTGCCATATTCCCTGAACCAATTGTTGGTAACATAATTAAGATTCCTGATAATACTCCACTCATAATATAAGCACGAGTTGGAGCACCATATTTATTTGTTTTCATTAATGCTTTTGGTACATAACGATAATCAGCATCCATTGTTAAAATACGTAATGGAGCATCAATCGAGATTAATAATGCTGAGAATTGACCAAGAGTGTTTGCTAATGCGTAAATGATTAAGAATAAATTTCCAACATGATAATATTCACCTAAGTTTTGGAAAGCATAATATTGACCATTCATCATTAAATCATCTGGTAAATTGTTTGCATCAAACATTCCTGCCATAGCAATTGAACCAAATAATGCACTAATAATTACTAATACTCCTAATGCAAGCATTGCTTTAGGAAAGTTTTTACCTGGTTTATCAACTTGATTTACATATGGTGATAACTTTTCAGCTCCACCAACTGAAAATACAAGTAAAGAGAAAGTTGTTATGTATGAAAAATTAAATGTTGGGATTAATGATTTAGCAGTAATATCTTTAGTTGCAAAATCAACATCCATAAATAATAATGCACTAATTCCTAATACTACATATAAAAGTGACATTACTAACATTGAAGTTCCAGCAATAGTACCTAAAATTTTAATTGAACGAATCCCAAGTGATGCTAACATAATAAATCCAATTAAAATTAAAAGCGTAACACTTTGAAATACAATTGGGCTAAAGTTTGAAGTGAAATCAGAACTTTGTGTAATAACCCATCCTAATGCTGTTAAACCTGATTGCGGTTTTTGTGCTAAATATGGAATATGTACAATCCAATATGTCCATGCTGCTAAAAACGCAATTTTTGGTGTAGTTGTTTCTTTAATCCAAGAAGATACACCAGCACCTGAATCTTTAAATGTTGATCCTAATTCACCAACCATTAAAACGTAAGGTATAAAATATACAGTCATTATTAATACCCATGAGAATAATACTTGAATCCCTTGAGCGGTAAAGTTATTAACAACATTACCAAATCCCCATACTGTTGCATATGCCATTAATGCAACATTATACCACATTAAATTTTTCTTATTTTGTTCCATTTTTTCTCCTATTTTTCGTTGTCCTCTAAAAGTATACATTATTTTTACAATCTAGTGTAAATTTTTTTTACTAAAAAAAGAAAAAATACTTTTAAAAGCAAAATTTAAAAGTATTTCATTATTACATATTTATTATTTTAAGTGCTTCTTCTGTATGTGTTCCATCAGCATTATAAACAAACAACGGCTGTTCAATAATAACTTGTCCTTTATTTTGACCTCTTTTTGCTTCAATCAAAATTGTATTACAATTTTCTCCTAACTTTGGATAAACAAATTGAATTCTTTTTAATTTAAATTTATATTTTTCTAATAAAATAATCAATTCATCTAAACGTTCCGGTCGAAATACCATTGCCAACACACCGTTATTATCAAGTAACTTTCTTGATTCGTCAATTATTTGCTCGAGATTAACTAATATTTCATGACGAGCAATTGCTACTGATTCACTTTCATTAATATTACTTACATCATTTACCTTAAAATATGGTGGATTACATGTAACTAAATTATACATATTTTTTCCAATTTCTGAACTAATATCGATTAAATCTCGATTAATCATTTCAACATTATCGAGTTGATTTAATTCAATACTTTCAGCACCTAACTTTGCAATTTCACTTTGAATTTCGATTGCCTTAATTTGTAATTTATGACGTGAATTACGTCGCGTAAGTAACATGGCAATTGGTGCATTACCACTACATAAATCAACTGCTAATTTACTTTTTTTATTTAAAGATACAAAATTTGCCAACAAAATAGAGTCAAAAGTATAACTATTTTTTGTTGTATCTTGTAATATTTTCAAATTTCCATCCTTAGTTAAATCATGTTGAACAATCATTTTTCTCCCTACTAAAATAATCAAAATCTAATTCTAAACGATTTTTTTTATTTGTCAAAATAACTTTTTTACTAAAAATATTAATATCAGCCACAATATATTGTTCGTTTTCATACATTATTTTTGTATTATATTCTGGTAAATCATGCATTAAACGTCGATATTCACTCGCTTCATATAATAAACAACATTTATATTTTGAACAACTACCAATTAATTGGTCTTTAATGTCAATTCGATAACCAATATATTTTAAAGTTTGTGATGTAATTGCTGGTACTGTATAATTACGATTATGACAACATAGTTCATAACCACAAACACCATAACCACCAATTAATGCATTGTATTCACGCGTTCCAACTTGAACAAGTTCAATACGAATTCGTCGATTATATCTTTTTAAAACATAACCAATAATATCATGAAAATTAATTTTTTCTAATGAATAATACATAATTTTAATGTATTTATTATCAATACTTTGCCAAATTCCAATTAATGTTACTGGCAGTTCCAAGTGTTCAATTCCTGCTTTAAATATTGAACTAATCTTTTGATTATCACTTAATGTTTTTAAATAGCGTCGTTCATCATCGAGAGTCGCAATTCGAATAAATTTTGCTTTTTTATAAATACTGTGCATCATATTTCTAGTTTCCAACTTTGTTGCAACTTCGCAAATAAATTTACCACCAGCAGTATCAATAATGATTTTTGTTTTCGGTTCTAGTGTTTGATCTACTTGAATATATTGAATCTGTTTCAAATATGGAATTTTAATTCCCACAACCTTACTCATTTATCGCTCCTTTTACCTCTACAAATAATGCTTCAACTTGTAGTCGCTCATTTACTCCATAACTAAAACGTTCTTCATATGCAAATAAATCACGTAATTTTTTTATTTGCTGTGACTGATATAGGTAATTAAAAAGCATTCGCACAACTAAATTGTTAATCAACTGATTATACGTTGTTAATTTATTTGTATATAAAATATAAGCACTTGTTACGTTATTTGTATTAAGTGCTTGTTCTATTGCTAATAATGTTTGTTTTATTTCCGGATTTTCAGCCAAATAATTTACTTCCTTTTGACTTTTAATTATTGTTTGATAAAATTCACGTTCTTTATCTAAACATTGATATTCTAAGTTTTCTTGACGTAAATCAACAATTAACATTCGTGATTTAATCGTACTTATCAAACTATTTTCCCGATTTACAATTATTATTTGTAATGTATTTTCTGGATTATCTTCAAATGTTTTTAACAACTTATTTTGATTTAATATTGATACCAATTCAAAATTTGTAATAATCCCAATTTTATATTGGAGATTTAAATTTGTTGCACCGCAATCTTCAATATATTTATTAATTGCTTCAGCATTAATTTTATCATCAATTGGTGTTACATAACTATTAGCGATGATTGGTAATTGTTTAAAGCTGAAATCTTGTTTACAAAATCTATTTACTTCATTAACAATATAATCTTGAACATTTTTATTATTGATTGTACCAATAATTGCAATTGTTTTACCCATTTATTCCTGCCATTATTGCTTCATATATTGTAGTTGCAACTTCAATTTGACTTTGAGTTGCGTCAATTTTTTTAATTCGTTTTGGATTTTCATCAGCTAATTTTCGATATCCATTGTATATTGTTGTATGAAATTCAATTGTTTCTTGATCAAAGCGATTAACCTCACGTTCTTCACTACAAATTCGTGCTAATGCAATTTGTGGTTCAACATCAAAGAAAAATGTTAAATCAGGTAGAAAATGATCTGTTGCCCAATAATTTATTTCCTTTACCTCATTTACATT
This sequence comes from Mollicutes bacterium SLUWU-24, assembly GCA_049070185.1. Classification (GTDB taxonomy): domain Bacteria; phylum Bacillota_I; class Bacilli_A; order UBA3375; family UBA3375; genus CAZFWW01. The sequence goes on from JBLYTW010000002.1 coordinate 178,426, forward strand.
TCCCTCACGAGCTACACCTTGATATACAAGTGAAGAATCAATATAACGGTCACAAAGCACAATTTTATTTTCATTTAAGGCAGGAATTATCTTCTGATATAAATGCTCAATACGGGCAGCAGCAAACAACAAAATTTCCGTTTTTTTGTGTAAATTATAATCCATTATTACACTTCTAATTGCTTCTGATACACGAACACCACCTGGTTCACGAGTTAATACAACCTCATAACCTTTAGCTTCTAACATTTCTTTAATCAAGTTGGCAGTAGTTGTTTTCCCACTACCTTCTCCCCCTTCAAGACTGACAAATAACCCTTGCTTCATTTTACTCCTTATGGTTCAATATTGGTATCTCTAATATAAATTCGGTTCCCTTATTTGGTTCACTTTGAACATAAATTTTTCCATTATGTAAATTAACAATTTCATGAACAATTGCTAAACCTAATCCAGTTCCTCCAGAAAAACGTGCTCGAGATACATCAGCACGATAAAAACGTTCAAAAATACGTTCTTTTTGATAATGCGTTAAACCTATTCCATTATCAATTACTAAAATTCTAATTTTTTCATTTTTCTTTTTAACAATAACTTCAATCTTATTTTTAGTATGAATAAATGCATTATCAATTAAATTAATTAATACTTGTTTTAGACGATCATAGTCAGCATAAATGCTATAACCACCATCTTCAACAATAAATTCAACGTTAGTCTCTTTAATTTTGGCTTCATATAAAAACTTGATTTCTGATAATAATTCTTCTGTTTTAAATAACTCCGGTTCCATCCTAATTTTATTTTGATCATATTTAGTAATATCTAACAATTCATTAACCATTTTACTTAATCGTTGGACTTCACGATAAATAACCTTTGCATTATCTTTTACTTCCGTTTGATCTAAATCTTGATAAGCAATTAATTCAGCATGAGCACTAATTCCCGCAAGTGGTGTACGTAATTCATGCGCAACATTCGAAATAAACTTTCGTCTTAATTGTTCAATATTATCTTGAGGTGTAATATTTTCAAATAAAATAAAATATTTGGGACTATAATAATCTGTTACTTTTTTAACAGTTACTCGATATGTACTTTCTTCAATTGTATATTCAAAAATTTCAGTATCTTTAATTGTACTAATAATCGATTGCAATTTTAAATATAAATTTTTCTCACGTGTCAAAATTGTTTCTAAAGATTGCCCACGACGTAATACTTTTTTCCGTGGTGTAAATAACGATTTAAAACCTTCATTAATGATAATTGCTTTTTGCGAATTATCAATAATAATAATTGGTGTTGGTAATGACTTGATTACTTTTTCACTTATATTCCATGTATCCATAATTATACACCGATAAAAGTGTATCCAACCCCACGCTTAGTTTTAATCGCATCTTTTATGTCTATTTTTTCTAATTTTTTACGTAATTTTGAAATATGAATATCTAATGTACGTGTATCCTCTGAATCAAGATAACCCCAAACTTTTTCTAATAAGACTGTTTTTTCAACATATTCATCTTGGTGTAAAATTAATACTTTTAATAAGTCCATTTCTTTTCGTGTTAATTCTACTGTCAATCGTCCATTTCGTAATAAATATTTTTGATTATCAATTTCAAATAAATCAGTTGCAACATTTTCTTCAGTTTCAACAACAATTTTTTTACGTAAGTTAGCTTTTATTCTTGCTTCTAGTTCACGATTTGAAAATGGCTTAACCATATAGTCATCAGCACCTAATTCTAAACCTAAGATTTTGTCATCTTCTTGACTTTTTGCTGTCAACATAATTACCGGAACCCATTCTTTAATTTCTTGACGAATTGTTCTTAAAATTTCATAACCATCATAATATGGTAACATTACATCTAAAATTACGATATCAAAACTTTCATTTTTAACCATATCCATTGCAACTTTTCCATCTGCAGCTTCAATAATTTTAAATCCACTTTTTTCTAACCAAATTTTCAATCCAGTTCTAATTGTTAAATCATCTTCTATTATTAATACTTTTGTCATTCTGCCTCCGCTATTATCTTATTACTATTGTATCATAATATTTATTTTTAGCACGAAGAAATCATATTGAATTTTATTTATTTAATTTAAAAATTCCTCTAAGTTAAAACTTAGAAGAATTCTTATTATTAATTTAAATTTGGTTCTTTATAAATTAGTTTATCGATTGCAAAAACAATGATTGTCCATTGTAAAAAATAAAATGCTGGATACACTGCAATAACATAACGAAAATAAGTTAATGAAGTAATTAAGTGCCAATATTGATCACTAATAATTTCATTAATAACAAATATTGAAGGCATCGCAAAATAACTGACGATTACAACGGCAATAACACAAATAAAAATTGTTTGAATACTTTTTTTATGTTGATAAACTCGACTAAAAACAATTAAGCCCGTAATGTCGGCAATTGGATCAAGTAAATAAGGACTAATCCAATAATAACTAACCACGAAAACAATAACCGCTCCAATTGTTGCATCTTTATAATAATGTTTATCAATATAATAAATTACAATTATTGCTAAATTCAGTTTCAATCCTAAATCAATCATTGCGGGAATTAAAACTGGAATTTGAAATTTATTTAATCCAATAATTAAAATATAGAGCATTAATAATTTAAATTTTTTCATTTTATTTAATTTGATTAATAATTACTTCCGCAATATTTGCTTTTTTCAAAACATCAATATTATGATGATATCTTGTTTCAATTTTTAAGATTTGCTCATATTTTTCTAATTGCTTAATACTTTTTTTCAATGAATTATAAACAGCATTTTTACTCACATCATTCATTTTAGCAATTTCAATAATTGATAAATCTTCAAAGTAATAATCTTCAAAGATACTTTGTTGTTTTTCTGTTAATAATTCTCCATAATATTCATACAAATTACTTACACTAATTTTATCTTTTAAATCCGTCATTATTCCTCTTCACTAAATAATAAATTTAAGTATTTTTCTGGCTCAAATGTTGTTATATCTTCAATTTGCTCACCATTTGTTAAAAAGTAAATTGGTACTTCTAGTTCATACGAAATATTAATAATCATCCCTGCTTTGGTTGAACTATCCATCTTCGTTACAATTACTCCATCAAGTTTTGTCGCTTCGTTAAAGGCTTTTGCTTGTTCAATTGTATTTTTCCCACCAGTTCCGTCAAGAACAAGGATTGTTTTTTTATTAATATCCTTTTCTTCTGTTTGTTTTTCAATAATTTTATAAATTTTATTTAATTCCGTCATCAATTCCGTTTTATTATGTAAACGTCCAGCAGTATCACAGATTAATAAATTTCTATTATTTTTCTTTGCACTTGCAAGCCCATCATATATTACCGCACTTGGTGCATGACCTTGATGCGTTTTAGTAATTGGAACATCCATCCTACTTGCCCATGCATCAAGTTGCGCAATTGCTCCAGCACGGAAAGTATCAGCTGCTACTAATTCTAAATTATAATCACGATAGTAATTAGCTAATTTGGAAATTGTTGTTGTTTTCCCAACTCCATTAATTCCCACAACTAGTAAAATATTTAATAATTGTGGATTTAAATCCAATTCATTATTTTCTTGAAATTTTACTGTTGCTTTTATTTCCTCATATAGTGCCTTTTGAAATTTCTCTTTTGATACACGATCATTATAAATTTTTGCTTCAATTTTTGTTGTTAATTGAATTGCTAAATTAGGTACAATATCCAATTCAATTAATTTTTCTTCTAAATCTTCAAAAAATTCAGCATCAAAAAATTCTTTATCCACAAATAAACCGTTAAGTTCATGTGACAATTTACTTGTTGTTTGCGCAATTCCAATCCCGTAGTGCACTTTGGCTTCTTGCCATGCTCCTTTTAACGTCTTAAACATTTCTTACTCCTTACCTATATATTTTAACATGCTTAAAAAAAAACAAGCAAAAACTTGTTTTTTATATTTTACTAATTACTTGTTCAATATTTTCAATGATTTGTTCTTGTTTAAGGATTCCTAAAGATACTGGTAATTCCGGTCCATGCATTTGTAATGTTGTTGCAATACGAATTGGCATAAATAACATTTTTCCTTTTGCTCCTGTTGCTTTTCCAGTTTCTTTAATCAATGCTTTAATACTATCAGCATCACGAGTTTCTAGATTAGTAAAAGCTTGTTTAAAGTAAGTTAATGTTTCAACTACTCCATCTTGTTTTACAAATTCTAAAGCTTCATCAGTAATTTGACGATTAGTCTCAAAGAATAAATCACTTACTTCAATTATTTCTTTTCCGTAACTAATTTGATCTTTATACAATAAAGCAATTTGTTTTAATTCTGCTTCAGTGTATAATGAAGCATTTTCAATTTCATTAATATATTGATTAATAAATGTTAAATATTCTGCTTCTTCCATTTTCTTAATATATTGATTGTTAATCCAAGTCAATTTATTAACATCAAATTTTGCCGCTGATTTTGATAAACGATTTGCATCAAACATTTTAATTAATTCTTCTTTACTAAAGATTTCTGACTCACTATCTGGAGACCAACCTAATAAAGCGATAAAGTTAAACATTGCCTCAGGTAAATAACCAAGTTTACGATAATCTTCAATGAATTGAATAATTGATGTATCACGTTTTGAAAGCTTTTTCCCTGCTTCATTAACAATTAATGTCATATGTCCAAATGTTGGTTCTTCAAACCCTAATGCTTCATAAATCATTAATTGTTTCGGTGTATTTGAAATATGATCTTCTCCACGTAATACATGCGAGATTTTCATTAAATGATCATCTAATACTACTACAAAGTTATAAGTTGGAATTCCATTACGTTTAACGATATTAAAATCACCACTTACATCCTTAGTATTAAAACTAACTTCCCCTTTTACTAAATCATTCCATTTATATTCACGATTTTCTGGAACTTTAAAACGAATTGTATAATCTCGTCCTTCAGCTTCATATGCAGCGATTTCCTCTGCTGTTAAATGACAACATTTCCCACTATATTTAGGGATTTTTCCATCTGCTTTTTGTGCTTCTGCTTCTTGATCTAATTCTTCTGATGTACAATAACATTTATATGCTTTTCCATCTGCTAATAATTGATCAATATATGGTTGATAGATTTTTTGTTCATGACGTGCTAATTGATTATAAGGAGCAAATTCACCACCTAAGTCAATTGACTCATCCCAATCAATTCCTAACCACTTTAAATTATCTAATTGCGATTTTTCGCCACCCTCAATATTTCTATTAGTATCTGTATCTTCAATTCTAATTATCATTTTTCCGTCTAAGTTACGAGTATAAAGATAATTAAATAATGCCGTACGGGCGTTTCCGATATGTAAATATCCAGTTGGACTTGGTGCATATCGTACTCTTACATCTGTCATCATTGCCTCCTATTTTTTAATTTCTCTATAATTATAACATTTTTCATAAAAAAAAGGTACCTTCTTGAAGTACCCTTGTTTTAGATAGTAGATAACTATTATTTAATAATAGTAGGAATATTTGAGAGTTTTACTCTCACTTATAGAATACTACATATTATATATTTTGTCAATTTAAGTTATCAATTAGTTTAACTTTAGAAAAAATTTTCGTTAAACTTTTTCCAAGTGAAAAAGAAATTCTTTTTCAAAACGCTATTAATTTAAAGAATCTTTAAATGCTTTACCAACTTTAAATTTAACTGATTTGCTTTCTTTAATTTGCATTCTTTCTTTAGTTGCTGGGTTAATCCCTTGACGAGCAGCATTTGTTTTTGGTTCGAAGTTTCCGAATCCTAATAATGAAACTTTGTTTCCTGCTTTAATTTCTTCTTTAATAATGTTTAAAGTTGCTTCTAAGCTAACCTCTGCTTCTTTTTTTGTTACATCTGTATTTTCAGCAATTTTTGCTACTAATTCTTTTTTATTCATAGTTTCCTCCTAAAATTTACAATTCTAATTATACTACAATAATTTATCTTTGCAAAGTTTTTTTTCAAAAAACCTTTAATTTATACTATTATTGCTATCAACTTTCAATAAAAAAATGATTAATCCCATTATTAATACGACAATCAAAACATAAAATGGTAACATTTTACCAAAAGTAAATAAAAATCCCGAACTTAACGAACCAATAATCATTCCTAAAGAATTGACAGAGTTAATAACTCCCATTAATTCTCCACTATGCTCTTCATCTTTAATAACAACATATTCTTGAACAAGTGGACGATATATTGCTGTTGCAGCAATAAAGAAACCGATAAAAATAATTGCAAATTTAATTGGTAAATAGAAAATTGTACTGAAACTAATTAAAGCAACGATAAATTCGTATTTAATTCCTTTTAATGTTCCAAACTTAGTTTTAATATAACCAATTAATAATAAGTTTGTTAGCATTACAATTGCATTTGTGTAACTATTAACTAGTGATACCATTAAAGAATTAAAATTATATACTTCGGTTACAAAATATCCAATATGTGAAGTATATAAATTAGTAGCAATTGCTAAAGTTAATACTGTTGTTAAAATTGGTAATAAATGATTTTTTTTTATTAACTGATAACTTGTTTTAAAACTAATTGATTCGTGTTGATAAGTTTTTGCTGCTTTTTTTACGACTGGGATTGTAAAATAAACAACTATTGCAATAATTGTACATAAAATAAATTGTAAAACAAAGGGAATAAATATGTATATTCCACCTTTCATTCCAATATATCCAGCTAATAATTGACCAACTACTCCACCAATTCCATTTGTTACCATAATTAACCCAAAATTCTTTACTTTCTTTTCTGAGGATGAAATCAAATTTACATATTGCATTAATGCAACGATAAAACAAGCTGAGAAAATTCCAGCAATAAATCGACCAATTCCCATTATTAATGCATTTTGACCGAAACCAAACACTAGTTGCATAATACCATAACCAAGGGGTCCTAATACTAAATATTTTTTCGGACCAAATTTGTCCGTTTTATTTCCCCAAAATGGCGAAAATAAAAACATTGATAAACTCATTAGTGCATACAAAATACCATTTAGATATTCTGGTGCATTTTTGATGATTAACATATCTGGTGTTACTGGGTGAGCAAAATTAAATACTGCCATTACTACAAAATTTAAAATTAAGATTTTTTCCATTTATACCCCTTTTTCTCTAAATAAACAATTGTCGCTCCTGTTCCACCAAATTGTGGTGGTGCATACTCAAAATAATCAACATATTTACTTTCACTTAAAATTTTATGGACTGTTTTTTGTAAAATGAACTTACCATTACCATGAATAATACATACTTGTTGGGAACGAGTATTATAACTTTGTTTAATAAAAGATCTAACTAATACCTCAGCTTCACTTGCAATTTTCCCATGAATATCTAATGCTTTCATTTTAACCCCGTTTCTGGCTTAATTTGCTCAATAATTGTTTTGGTAGTTTGAGCATAACTATTTTGAATAATTTTAACTTGATAATCATCTAATCGATAATCATCTAATTTTGCTTCAATTTTATCAATTTCATTTTTATTAATAAATTCTCCAACAACAATTAACGTTATTTGTTGCTGTTCATAATCAATTTCACTACTAACAACTTTTCGATTATCGGTTTCAATTTCTTGATTAATATAACTATTTAGATTTGAATTAACAACTTGCTCATTAATCAATGAAGCAGACGCAATAATACTAGGAATAATCACGACAATTAAACCGATTTGTAAATGCTTTGCTGTTTGATTATTTTTTAATTTTTCTTTTAATTCTTGGCGTCGTATTTGCAAAATTTCGATTCCAATTGTTGATGTTAAAACAATAAAAATACTATTAATAATAAATAGATACAATGCACCGAGAATTATTTCTTGATTCAAATGTGCAATTCCAAATCCGACTGTTGCTAAGGGCGGCATTAATGCTGTGGCAATTGCTACACCCGGAATTACATTACTTTTTTCATTTCTTGTTACTCCTATAATACCAGCAAATCCACCAAATATAGCAATAAGTACATCCCAAAACGTCGGAGCAGTCCGAGCAAGAATCTCACTTGTTGGTTCATTTAAGGGAGAAATAGCAAAATAAATAACTGATGCTCCAACTGCAATTAAAACTTGAAATATTAATAATAACATTGCTTTTTTTAGTAATTCTTTATCACCAATTGCTATACTATATCCAATTGTTTGAATTGGACCCATAATTGGTGAAATTAACATTGCTCCGATTACAACAGCTGTATTTCCAAGATTTAATCCGATTGCCGCAATAATAATTGCACAGAATAATATTGCAGCCTGTGGTGCATAAAAATCCAAATTTTTTCGCATATTATTGTCAATTATTTTTGCTGATGCTCGATCAGTTTTAAAATTAAATTGTTTTAAATAGTCTACAATTAACATTGCTCCTCCTTTTTTAATATAAAAATAACCTCTCATATGAGAGATCATTTTTTTTTGATATCGATTAATCTTCCATCAATAGTATACTCGATATTTATTTCATAATTTATATATGGTATATAATCGATAATATTACTACTCCATTCAATACAGATAATAAAATTGCGATCAATATAGTCATCTATTCCAATATCTTCACAAGACAAACGATAAGCATCAATATGACAAAGTTTTTCATCATACTCTTTAACGATATTAAACGTTGGTGAAGTAATTGGGGTTGTTATTCCAAGTCCCTTGGCAATCCCCTTAACAAACGTTGTTTTTCCAGCACCCAACTCACCATTTAAGATTATTATTGTTTGTCCCTTTAATTCCTGAGCAAACTTTTCTCCTAAAGCGATTAATTCAACTTCATTATTTACTTTATGCAAGTTGTTCCTCTACATCATCAACTTTAGTTGGTAAAGATCCGTTTTCTAATAAGTAATTAATCTCTTCACGCTCTAATACTTCAACTTCACGAATTGTTTTTGCTAATAAGTGCATATCATCAGAACGCTTAATTAAAATTTCACGCGCTTTTTCGTGAGCTGCATCTAAAATACGATTAATTTCAGCATCAATTTTACTTGCTAAAACATCACTATATTGACGTTGAATATAAGGGTTTTGACGCATATAATTTCCTTCATATTGATAAAGACCTAAATCACTCATTCCATATTCTGTTACCATTGCTCGTGCAATTGCTGTTGCTCGCTCTAAATCGTTATGAGCACCAACAGTCATTTCGTTTAAGAAAATTTCTTCTGCTGCACGCCCACCAAGTAATCCGACAATTTGTTCTTCTAACTGACGTTTAGTTTGGAATTTTTCATCATCTTTTGGTGTAAATGCAACATAACCACCAGCATTACGACGAGGAATAATTGTAATTTTTTGTACTTGCATTGCGTTTTCTAATTCTAATCCGATAATTGCATGTCCACTTTCATGATATGAAACAATCTCTTTATCACGTTTAGAATATTTGTTTGAAATTTTAGCAGGTCCCATTTGCACACGATCAACAGCTTCAACTAAATCTGCTCTTTCAATTTGTTTACGATTTTCACGAACTGTTAAAATTGCCGCTTCATTAATTACCGCTTCTAATTCTGCACCACTCATTCCTGTTGTAACTTTTGCAAGTTCACCAAAAGTAATTTCACTATTAATTTTACGTTTAGCAGCATGATAATTTAAAATAGCTTCACGTTCTTTTAAATTTGGTAATCCTACCATAACTTTTCGGTCAAAACGTCCTGGACGTAATAAAGCTTTATCTAATTTATCAGCACGGTTTGTTGCTCCAATAATAATGATTCCACCTTTTTCACTCGCAAAACCATCAAGCTCAACTAATAATGCATTGATTGTTTGTTCTTGCTCTGGATTTCTTCCACCAGCTCCCGCATTTTCACGTGAACCGATTGCATCTATTTCATCAATAAAAATTATTGCTGCTTTTTCTTTTTTGGCTTCTTTAAATAAAGAACGAACACGACTCGCACCTACACCAACAAACATTTCAATAAAATCTGATCCAGAAATACTGAAAAATGGTACATTTGCTTCACCAGCTACTGCTTTAGCCATTAACGTTTTACCAGTTCCTGGAGGACCTTCTAATAACACACCATTTGGAACTTTTGCTCCCATTTCATTGTATTTTTTCGGATTTTTCAAGAAATCAATAATCTCTACTAATTCTTGCTTTTCTTCCTTTAGTCCCACTACATCATCAAATGTAACTTTTGAATCTGTAACTTTATTTGCCTTATGTTCTCCAACTTTCATTGGACCACCTTTACCACCAGCAACACGACTAAATAAGTACGACATTCCAAAGAAGACAATTGCTAAAATAAATAACTGTCCTATTATTCCTTGTAATGCTGTTGTATGTGCCTCTTGTAAATATGTTACATCAACATTATTTTCCTCAATTGTTGAAATTACTTCACCGTAAATTTCATCTTGTCCCGGAATAGTTGAAACAAATGGCTTTCCAACTTTTTGATCTTTTTCTTTTTTGTATACTCCATTTACACTATATACACCATATTCTGGTTTAATCGAGATACTTTCCACTTCATCGTTCTTAATTTTTTTCTCTAATTCCTGGTACGAAATGTTTTTGGCACCCTCATTTATTCCCATAAACATTGTAAAACTACCAATTACTGCAAAAAATAAAATTAAACTTATTATCATTTTTGCAATTGAATTATTTCCTTTATTCATTATTCTCCTTCAATGATTTCATCCTTGGGAATCCCAATGCAATTTAAATTACGATAATATTCTTTATAATCTAAACCATACCCAATAATAAATGCTTTTGGTACTTCTGTTCCGATATATTTTGGTTCTAGTTCAACGGTTCTACCAGCTGGCTTATCAATTAATGTTGCAACTTCAACACTTTTTGCTCCACGGAATAATAATAGTTCTTTTACTTTCATTATTGTACGTCCACTATCAACTATATCTTCAACGATTACAACATCACGATCCTTAACATCTGATGTCATATCTTTTAAAATTTTCACTTCTCCACTCGCTTTTGTTCCACCAAAAAATGATGACACATCCATGTAATCAATTTCTAACTTTAAATTTACTTCTTTTAATAAATCAGTCATAAATGGATGACATCCTTTTAATAGACCTAAAAAAACAACAGGTTTTTCATTATCTTTATAATCCTCTGTTATTTTTTTCCCCATTTTACTACAAATTTCTAAAATTTGTTCATTTGTTACTAATACTTCTTTTAAAATATCTTTTTCGTTCATCGTGCTCCTTTTGTTAATATATCACTATTATACTATTTTTTGATTGCTTTTGGTATATATAATGGCTGATCAGTGTGATTACAGACAATTGGCCATTTATCCCGTAAATGCTTTGGTATTTTTCGGTCAATCATTATTCGGGTAATTTTTTTACTATACGTATCATATATAATCCGATCACCCGTTTTTCGACATCTAATCACTGCTCCTTCAATTTTGTTAATAAAATAAATTCCGTTAAATTCATTTTCACCAACACATGCAGGTTTGTAACTTATAACGGTGCTTTTGCTAACTAATTCTACTTTTAATAAATTATATTCTTGATACAATTTATAACCCGTAGGTAAGGTAAAACAATGAGTACCTTTATTTGTTAATTTTCCAACAATCTCCATTAATAATTTTTGCGAAATATTTGCATCTATTGTTTGTTTTAACCAAAAATATAAAATTTGCATTTGTTTTTCTTGATTAAATTGTTGTAAGTAATTAACAGTTAATTCCTCAGAAACTTTAGGAAAATTACTAATTCGCATTAATTCCGCATTAATAATTTTTTCTTTTTCCTGATTTGAATATTCAGCTAATTGCAATCGCCAATAATTACGTTTATACTTGGGATTTTGATTTGAACTATCTTCAAAATAAAGTATATTGTTTTTGTTCGCATATTGATATATCTGATTTTTATAATACTTTAATAATGGACGATGAATTTCTACATCGCCAAATTTACTCACTTGCATAATCAACCTTGAACCAATTTTTGATTGATTCATCATAATATTTTCAACTAAATCGTCACGATGATGTGCCGTAATAATTTTTTGGATATTACATTCATAACATATTTCTTTTGCTTTTGTATATCGAAACTCTCGAGCTTTTGCCTGAAAATTTCCGTTTACATGTTGATATTCAGCATAATATAACGGAATTTTATTGATTTTGGCAATTTTTTTTATTGTTGCATATTCTTGTTCATTTTCTAATGGTCGCGTCAAATGATTAATATGCAGAATTTGAAAATCTAAATTATTTTCTATCATATAATTTAGTAATGACATCGAATCAACACCACCACTAACTAACAACAATGAATTATTTAATTGCTTCATTATCTTTAGTTTCTGGGAAAACAAATAAAATTTCATTTTCTTTAGAAATTTTATGCGTTTGACGAACAATTTGCTCACGTGTTTCATCATTTGACAACAAATTATATTCTTCAGTTTTATTTGTTTCTTCATCGCGAATTGATTCTAAATTATTTTGTGCTTGTTCATATTCCAACTTTGCTTCTTCAAGTGGTTTTATACTTGAATAGATAGAAAATGTTGCTATAAAAATAACAACGATAAAAGCATTCGTATTCGTAAATATTGCATTTATTTTATTTAACATATTTATATTATATCAATTTTTAATTTTTTCTGTAATTTGTTTACGTTATTTTTCAGAATATTTATGCTCTTTTTCACTAAAAAAAGTAACTATAAATATTTGCCATAATTATAGTTACTTTTAAGTTTATTTTTTTTCAATTTGCGTAAATGAAATAATTTCTGTTCCTTGATCATCACCTAAAATTGAACCAAGTTCAATTGCTAATTCTTCTTTTTCTGGATAAACTTCACTTACTTTTAATTCTTGATTTTCATATAATTCATGATTTACAACTCGTACTAAATCTCCAGTTTCTAAATCTACTTGAATTTTTTTCGTTTCTTCTTTCATTCGTTCAACTTCACCTGGTTCCATTGGTTCAGGACGTTCTTTCATACTACTAATACCAGCATAACCCGTTACGTATTGAACCCCACGTACAAAGAATACTGTTTCATTCGACATTTCCATTTGAACAAAAATGTATCCTGGGAATAGTAATTCTTCTTTCATTTTTAATTTAGAACGAACAAATGTGTAACGTTTAATTACTGGTAAATAAATATCAGTAATTAAGTTTGACATTCCTTCATTTTCAATTTGTTTTTTTAAATTATCAATTACTTTTTGTTCATATCCATTAAAAGTACGAACTGCATACCATTCTTTTGCCATATTAACTTCTCCTCAATTTTAATATATATACTCTAACAATTTTGAAATAAGTGTATCACTTATAATAAAAAATATTATTAATAAAATTATCCCTAATAATGTAATCCAAAATTGTTGATTTACTTCTTTAGAACTTGGCCATGTTACCTTTTTTAATTCCGAAATATATTTTTTCATCATCACTCCTACTTATTTTCCTTATGGATTGTATGTTTCTTACATTTTTTACAAAATTTTTTAATCACAATACGTTCATCTGAACTTTTATTTGTTGTGTAATTACTATTAAAGCATTCACTACACGTTAACTGTACTTTTTTTTTCATTATTTCACCTGTTATTTATTTTAACATTTTATTCAGATTAAGTTTTTTTTTTTCGCATTCTTTCTTAATTTTCGTCGAATATAACTAATTTTATTTTGTAACTTACGACGAGGCATATTATATTTTTCAGCCAAGTGATCTAAATCCATTTTGTAACAATATTCATAATAAATTTGATATTCAAATTCAGATAATACTGTTTGCATTAATTCTTCTAATTTTTCTTGCATTTGCTTGGCGCATGCTTCTGCTTCAATATCATATGGACTTACTATTACATCATGGAAAGTTAAATTTTCAGCCAAAGAATGCTCAAAAGTCAAAAAGTTTTGCATATTACGTTTTTGTGCTTTTTGTCTTCTAAGTAACTTAATCATTTGAAATTCAACTAATTGATAGACAAAAGTCGATACTTTTACCTTCTTAGTTGGATCATATTTTTTCATTCCTATTACTACTGCTAATCTTGCTTCATGGTACAAATCAACAAATTCATACGTGTAAAATAAACATTCATATTTTTTTACAACGTAGACGATTAGATATTCGTTTTTCCGACAAATTTCAACTATTTCATCATCTGTCATGAAAAACTCTTATTGATTAACGACTAATCAATCGTTGATGACATGCTATTGCCGTTGCTGTGGCAACATTTAAAGAGTTAACTGTTCCGACCATTGGGATTGTCATTCCAAAATCACAATGTTTTTTTATATTCGGTGTTACCCCTTTATCTTCGCCACCAATTACTAATACTAATGGGACATCAAATTGATAATCATGAACATTAATTGTTCCATCCATATCTAGATATGCAATCCAATATCCTGCTTTTTTTAAGTTTTTAATTGCATTACTTAAATTTGTAACTCGTGTAATATCAACATGATTAATTGCTCCTGTCGATACTTTTGCTACTGTTCCATTTAATTGGACATTTCGACGTTTATTAAATATTACTCCATTAACCCCAAACGCATCCATTACTCTTAAAATGGCTCCTAAATTATTACCATCTTGTAATTCATCTAACATAATAATAAATGGATTTTCAACATCTTGGTTTTTAGCAATTAATTCCGTAAGTTCTAAATACTTTACTGGAGAAATAATTGCTACCACTCCTTGATGCACTTGATTTTTAGTCATTTTATCAAGTGCTGCCTTGTCCGTAAATACATACGGTATATTTTTAGTTTTTGCTAATTTAATTATCTCTTGCACTTTAGCATCATTTTGAATAAATAATTTCGAGACCTCTTTTGTTTTTAATGAATCTGTAACATTGTTACGACCAAAATAAATTATTTCTTGATTTGATTCCATGTAATTCCTCCTCTTGTATCTTTAATTTCGTATCCTAAATCTAATATTTGTTCACGAATTGCATCAGCACGATTAAAATCTTTTGCTGCTTTTGCTATTTTACGTAATTCTACTAATTCTTTTATTTCTTGTGGGATTTCTGTTTGTACTTCTTTTTCATATTTAAGTCCTAAAACATCACATCCAAATTTAAATAATTGTGCTTGTTCAATTGTAAATTCACCTTTAAAGCTACTTAACATTAAAGAAATTAAATTGCTTGTTGAAAAATCATTTTCCATTGCAACAAGTGCTTCTTTTACTAGAGGAGAATTAAAATCCAATTCCACCTCACAATAATTATTAGCAATTTTTTGTAACTTTTGATTAATTTTGTTAGTTGATTCAATAAATTCATCTGTTAAATTAATTGGTTGACGATAATTTGTCTGTAACATTAATAGTCTTGTAACATTTGCTCCATATTTATTAACAAAAGTTTCAGTATTAATTACATTACCAATCGATTTTGACATTTTTTCATTATCAATATTAATAAAGCCATTATGCATCCACAAATTAGTTAACTTATTGTTACATGCACATGATTGAGCAAGTTCATTTTCGTGATGAGGAAATTTCAAGTCCATTCCACCACCATGAATATCGATTGGTTGATTACCAAAAATTTCGTGAATCATTACTACACATTCAGTATGCCAACCCGGACGACCTTTTGAAAAACTACTATCCCATTTAATACCTTTTTCCGTCTTCTTCCACAATGTAAAATCTGCTGGATTTTCTTTTTCATTATTAACTTCAATCCGATTTCCAATTGCTAAATTTTCAATATCACGTTTTGATAGTTTACCATATTCACTAACTTTATCGATTCGAAAATAAACATTACCATCAACTTCATAAGCAAAACCTTTTTTTACTAAATCTTCAATAAATTCAATTATTTGTGGCATATATTGTGTAACTCGAGGCTGAACATTATAATCAATAACATTTAGATTATTTAAAACAGCTTTAAATTTTTTAATATTTTGGTTAACAAGTTCCATTTCATTAATTCCCATTACTTCAGCTCGATTGATTATTTTATCATCAACATCCGTTATATTTGAAACATACTTGACTTGGTAACCAATCATTGTTAAAAAACGAGCTACTACATCAAAAAAGATAATAGGACGTGCATTTCCAATATGAATATCACTATATAATGTCGGACCACATACATACATATTTACATGGTTTTCATTTATTGGTTTGAAATCTTCTAATTTTCCACTCATACTATTATAAATTCTCATTTTGCTCCTTAAAGTACCCTACTATTTCTGCTGGTACAAATTCTGTAATATCTCGATCAAAACTTATTAATTCTCGAATCATCGAACTTGAAATATAACCTAATTCTTCGTTAGCAATATACAAAATTGTTTCAATGTTTTTTGCTAATTTTCGATTTACTTGTGCAATATTTTTTTCAAACTCATAATCAACATTTGAACGAACACTACGAATAATCGTTTCTACTCCTAAGGCATGACATTGTTCGACCGTCAACATTTCACTTGTTACTACCCGAACATTAAGTAATTTTTCGCGTTGAATTATTTGTTCAATTAATTTTTTTCGATTTTCAAAACTAATTAATCCTTTTTTTAATGGATTAATTGCAATAACAATTATTAACTCATCAACTTGACGACTAACTCGTTTTACAATATCTAAATGACCATTATGAAATGGATCAAAACTTCCGGGATAAATAACTTTACGCATAGAACGTAAACCCACTTATTCCATACTTTTTAAATTTAATTACTTCTACCCCAGGAATTTCAATTGCTTTTTTAGTGTTAAATTCAAAAATAATTTGTCCATTTTCTGTTAATAAATTATTTTCTTTTATTGCTTTAATCAATTGGCTAATTTTTTCGATTTCCATATCATATGGAGGATCTAAAAAAATAAAATCATATTGATTATTGCAATAATCTACATATTTAAATACATCTTGTTGATATATTTGAATTGGTTCTTCTTCCAATTTTTGCAAATTTTTACGAATTAATGATAACGCTTTTGGATTTTGTTCAACAATATCAGCACTTGCTGCCCCACGCGAAATCGCTTCAATTGCCACAGAACCAGTCCCCGAAAACAAATCAAGGAATGTTGCTCCTTCAATATCAAGATTGATTACATTAAATAATCCTTCTTTTGCACGATCCATTGTTGGTCTAATACTATTATCATTTGGACCTTCTAAATTTAAACGACGATATTTTCCCGCAATAATTCTAATCATAAACTTACTCCTATTCCAATAAAACTAATAATTACTGTAATTATTAAGCCAATAATTATTTTTTGTTGTTTTTGTTGTTTTCTTTCTAATTCTTTTACTTGTTTTTGATTAAGTTCTAATTCTTGTTCCAGTCCATTAACAATTTTTGTTAACGACTTAATATACATATAAAGTTCAACATCACGCTTCATGACGCTCAACTCCATACTCACTTAACAATTTTCGCTGTAAATCAAACATTTCTTTTTCTTCCATATCAGTTTGGTGATCATAACCATTTAGATGTAAAAAACCATGCGTAATTAAAAATAATAATTCACGTTCAAAACTATGATTATATAATTTTGCTTGTTCTTGAGTTTTTTCAATTGAAATTAAAATATCACCTAAATAATCGTCTAAATGTTCTTCAAATGACAAAACATCTGTTGCTCGATCTACGCCTCTAAATTCTAAATTCAATTGATGAATTTCTTGATTGTCCATTGCCACAATTGTATAACCTTTATTATTATTTAACTTTTGATTTAAATATTGACAATATTTTTCAATTTTAGTCAAATCATATTCAAAACTAACATTTTCTACCAAATTAACCATTATACTCCTTTCACTACACATTCGCACTTGCACTTATTACTCTTATGTTCCAAACACGTTTCACATTGATTACATTCAAGTTTTTGACATTCACTGCAACAACCAAAAAATTCAATATTATTACTGCGAACTAATGCTCCTGTCGTTCGATTGACTTCCATTGCTAAACAAGCAAATCCTGGTAATTCAATATTTATCACTTTATGACAACGTTCACAAATAAAATGACCATGAATTCCGTGTGCTAATTCATAATGTTTTTTATGATTAAATGTAAATTCATATACAATATCATATTCAACAAACGCTGCTAAGTTATTATATACTGTTGCAATATTTTTTTCTCCATGTTTTTTTAATTGGTTTATTAATTCTTCAATTGTAAAATGACGAGTTGGTTCATTTAAAAAAATTTCTGCTAAATGACGACGACTTTTGGTCATCCTCCCATTATTTTCTTTAATTATTGTTTCCATTTGCTCATAATTCATTATACCCTCCTAATCACTTTGCCTTGCTTCTAAGGATTTTAATAATGTTATTTCATCAACATATTCTAAATTTCCACCAATTGGAATTCCTTGGGCAAGTTTACTTACTTTATATTTAGAACCAACAAATTCTTTTAAATAATTTGTTGTTAATTCCCCTTCTAATGTTGTAGGTAAGACAACAATGATTTCTTTTATTTTATCATTTAATCGCTCTTTTAAATTTTTAAAATTTAAATCTTCAATATTGATATCATGCATTGGATCAATAATTCCTCCTAAAACATGATAATAATACTTCCCACCAATCACTTGTTCGAGCATTTGAACATCACGTGCTCCCCCAACAACAATTAAAATTGATTCATCCCGCGTTGTTTGACATATATCACACTTATCTATTATTGCATAATTATTACATATCTGACAAGTTTTTACTGATTTTAACTTAGTTAAAGCATCAATCAATTGTTCTTGCTGACTTGTCGATGCTGCTAAAAGTTCATATGCATAACGTCGTGCTGTTTTTTCACCTACTCCATTTAAAACTCGTAAACTCTCGATTAATTGTTCAATTAAATTATTCATTATTCTCCTTATATTCTTAAAACAACTATGCTCTTTTAAAAATATAACAAAGGAAATAATATAGAAAGCCCATATTATTTCCCAAGTTTAATTTATTACATTTTTGCTTCAAGTTCTTGTTTTAATTCATTAAATCCTTCTTTTCCTAATAATGCGAACATATTACGTTTATATTCTTCAACACCTGGTTGATCAAATGGATTAACTCCTAGAATATATCCTGAAATTGCACATGATAATTCAAAGAAATAAATTAATTGTCCAATACTTTGTTCATTCATATCATTTACTTCTAGAACAATGTTTGGTACTCCACCATCATTATGTGCAATAGCTGTTGCAATAAATGCTTTATTATTTACATCTGATACTTTACGACCAGCTAAATAATTTAAACCATCACCATCTACCTCTTCTTTTTTAATTTCTACTTCATGACGAACATTTTTAATATCAATTACTGTTTCAAATAAATCACGACGTCCTGATTGAATGTATTGTCCAAGTGAGTGTAAATCGGTTGAGAATAAAGCACTTGCTGGGAAAATCCCTTTTCCGTCTTTTCCTTCACTTTCACCAAACAATTGTTTCCACCACTCGTTAAAGTACTGTAAACTTGGTTCATAAGCAACTAACATTTCGATTGTTTTTCCTTTTGCGTATAAACAATTACGTAATGCTGCGTATTTATAAGCATCATTTTCCATAATATCACTATTTGTATATTTTGCTTGTACTGCTTTTGCTCCTGATAATATTTCATCTACATTTCCACCACTAACTGCAATTGGTAATAATCCTACAGCAGTTAATACAGAAAAACGACCACCAACATTATCTGGTACAACAAATGACATCCAGTTGTTTGCATTTGCTTGATCTTTTAATGCACCTTTATTAGCATCTGTAGTTGCATAAATACGTTCATTAGCATCTTGGCCATATTTATCAATTAACATATTTTTGAAATGGCGAAAAGCAATTGCCGGTTCCGTTGTTGTTCCTGATTTTGAAATTACATTAATTGAAAAATCACGTCCAGCAATAATATCTTCTAAATCTTTAATATATGTTGAAGAAATATTATTTCCAACAAAATAGATTTCAGGGAATTTCTTTTCACCTTTTAATTGATTATAAAAACTATGATTTAAATAATCAATTACCGCTTTTGCTCCTAAATATGATCCACCAATTCCGATAACCAATAATACTTCTGAATCATTTTGAATTTTTTTGGCTGCTGTTTTTACGTTTGATAATTCGGTTTCGCTAATTATTTGTGCAACATCAGTCCAACCTAGAAAATCATTTCCAGCACCAGTTTTTTCACGTAACATTTTATCTGCTACATCGACAAGTGGTTGCATATTTTTTAATTCTTCTTCACTTACAAAGTTTTTAACTAAGTTTGTTTGTAATTTAATCATTATTCTCCTCTTTATCAAGTTAGATAAACATACTTATAATAAGTATGTTTATTTTTAAATTATTTTTGTGTTAAACAAGTAATTCCTGGTAATTCTTTACCTTCTAAATACTCAAGTGAAGCTCCTCCACCTGTTGAAATATGAGTAAAGTCATCAGCAAATCCTAATTGCATTGCTGCAGCTGCACTATCTCCACCACCAATAATTGTAGTAGCTTCTTCATTAGCAGCGATTGTTTTACATACACCGATTGTTCCTTCAGCAAAGTTTGACATTTCGAATACACCCATAGGTCCATTCCAAACAACTGTTTTTGCATCGGCAATTAAACCAGCAAATAATTCAACTGTTTTAGGTCCAACATCAAGTCCCATTACTCCATCAGGAATTTCATCACAGCTAACTGTTTTAATATCTCCTTCATTACTGAATTCACTATTAACAACTGTATCAACTGGTAAAACTAATTTGTCTTTTCCAAGTTCTAATAATTCTTTTGCTAATTCAATTTTATCTTCTTCACATAATGAAGAACCAATGTTTTTACCTTGTGCTTTTAAGAATGTAAACATCATTCCACCACCAACTAATACGTGGTCTGCTACATCTAATAAGTTTTTAATTACTCCAATTTTATCAGAAACTTTAGCTCCTCCTAAAATTGCTACAAGTGGACGTTTTGGATTATCAACACTTCCACCAATAAATTCGATTTCTTTTTCTAATAAGAAACCAGCTGCTGCTACTTCTGAATTAGAAGCAATTCCCATATTAGAAGCGTGTGCACGGTGAGCAGTACCAAATGCATCATTAACGAAAATTCCATCACCTAATGAAGCCCAATATTTTCCTAATTCAGGATCATTTTTTGATTCTTTTTTCCCGTCAATATCTTCAAAACGTGTGTTTTCAAACATTAAAACTTGACCGTTTTCTAAGTTATTGATTGCTGTTTCTAATTCTTCACCACGAGTTTGGTTTACAAATGTAACATCTTGTTCTAATACTTCAGCTAAACGTTTTGCAACTGGTGCTAATGTTAATTCTGCCTTATCATCTTCTGATTTTACTTTTCCTAAGTGTGAAAATAAAACTACTTTTGCATCATTTTCAATTAAATGCTTAATTGTTGGTAATGCTGCAACGATACGATTATCATTTGAAATTACTCCACCTTTTATTGGTACATTAAAATCAACACGTACCATAACTTTTTTTCCTGCTACATCTAAATCTCTTACAGTTTTTGTATTAATTGCCATTTTTCTCCTTATATAAACATTGCTTCAATATATTTCTTATATGTTTCTTCCGAACAATTTTTCGGAATGTATATTTCCGCAAGTACTTTTTTACTTTTATTTACAAATTCTAAAATATCTTCTTCAATTTCCGTTTCAGTATACATTTGAACTGCTAAAGTCCCCGATTTGAAACTATGAATTATTTCTGCATTGTTAATTAAGTATACTTCGAATTTTTTTTTAGTTGCATCATCGCTAATTCTAATACTCGTTACAGCGACTTTTTCATCAGCTAATTTAATATAACTATTATTCGGTATTAGAATATTGCGAGTTCTTGTATTTTTTTTCATTATTTTTTAATTAATGATTTCCCTGTCATTTCTTGAGGTTGTTCAACGTTTAAAAATTCTAGTAATGTTGGTGCTAAATCACATAACGCTCCACCTTCACGTACTTCAACGCCTTCACGTACTAAGATAACTGGTACTGGCTCTGTTGTGTGTGCTGTATTTGGTGAACCATCAGCATTAAGGACTTTGTCTGAATTTCCGTGATCAGCTGTAATAATTGCTGCTCCATCCATTTCAACCACTTTATCAATAACTTTTCCTAAACACTCATCAACAGCTTCAATTGCTTTAATTGTTGCTTCTAAATTCCCAGAGTGTCCAACCATATCTGGATTAGCAAAGTTTAAAATTACTGTATCAGTTTCACCAGCGTTTAATTCTGCTAATAAAGCATCTGTTACTTCATAAGCACTCATTTCTGGTTTCAAATCATATGTTGCAACTTTTGGTGAATCAATTAAAATATGTTTTTTACCTGGTAATTCAACTTCTTCTCCACCATCAAAGAAGAATGTTACGTGCGGATACTTTTCAGTTTCAGCAATTCTTATTTGCGTTAAACCAGCATCAGAAACTACTTTACCAAATGTATTTTCTAACTTTTGTGGTGCAAAAGCAATTAAACCTTTTACATCATTTGAATATTTCATTGTTTGCACAAAAGTTAAATTTTCTGGACGATAATCCGGAGTGAAAATTGGCTCTTCTGGCTTTGGATTATATTCTGGATTTGTAATAACTGCTGCAATTTGAATTGCACGATCTGGACGGAAGTTCATTACAACAACAGAATCATTATCCATAATTTTTTGAACTACGTTTGCATTAACTGCTGGTTGAATAAATTCATCGAATTCCCCAATTTCATAACGTGATTCAATATAAGTTTTCGCATCAGTAAAACGGAATTCACTTTCTGCCTTAACAATTGCGTTATATGCTAATTCTACACGATCCCAACGTTTATCACGATCCATTGCATAGTAACGTCCTGAGATTGAAGCAATTTCCCCAACACCAATTTCATTCATTGCTGTTTGTAATTGTTCAATATATGAAATTGAACTTTTTGGATCAACGTCACGTCCATCTAAAAAGGCATGTACATATACATTTTCAACATTATTACGCTTTGCCATTTTAATCATCGCAATAATATGATTAATGTGGGCGTGAACTCCACCATCAGATAATAATCCCATAATATGTAAATTATTATCTTTAGCATTATTCATTGCTTTTAAATATGTTTCATTTTCATAAATAGTTTCTTCATCAATTGCTTTATTAATTAATGCAAGTGATTGATACACAACACGTCCAGCTCCGATGTTTAAGTGTCCTACTTCTGAATTTCCCATTTGCCCTTCAGGTAAACCAACAAAGTTACCATCAGCTCTTAAAGTTGAATGAGCATATTGCTCATAAAAACGATCAAAATTTGGTTTTTTTGCTTGTCTTACAGCATTTCCGTAACTTTCATCACGGAACCCAAATCCATCTAAAATTGCTAATAATACAGGTTTTTTCATTTTTCTCCTCTTATTTTAAATTATTTTAATAATGCTACGTATGAATCAACATCAAGAGATGCTCCTCCAACTAAAGCTCCATCAATATCAGATTGACCTAAAATTTCTTTTACGTTTTCTGGTTTAACACTTCCACCATATTGAATTACAACTTGGTCAGCGATTGCTTGTGAATATAATCCTGCTAATACTTCACGTACATATGCACATGCTTTATTTGCATCTTCAGCTGTTGCTGTCATACCAGTTCCAATTGCCCATACTGGTTCATATGCGATAATTGTTTTTGCTGCATCTTCAGCACTTACATTTGCATAAGCTTTTTCTGTTTGTGTTTTTAATACATTATTTGTAATTCCTTCTTCACGCTCTTCTAACGTTTCCCCGATACATACTACAGCGTTTAAATCTTTTTTGATTGCTAACTGTAATTTTGCATTAACGATTTCATCAGTTTCATTAAAATATTGACGTCTTTCTGAGTGACCAATTAAGATTGTGTCAACCCCAATACTTTTTAACATATCAGCTGAGATTTCCCCTGTAAATGCTCCGCTTTCTTCTTGGTGCATATTTTGTGCCCCAATTGTAATATCTGTCCCTTTAGTTGCTTCAACTAAAGCATCTAACATAAAGCTTGGTGCAAAAATTTGTTTTTTTGCATTAGTATCTGTTAAATCTTGTGCTTTTAAAGCCTCAACAAATGCTAATCCTTCTTCTTTTGTTTTATTCATTTTCCAGTTTCCTGCAATAACAATATTTCTCATATTTACTCCTTTTATATATAAATTGACTTACCTACATATTTTAACACAAATACGTTGTTAAAGTCGATAATTTTCATAACTGAAAATAAAAATGAAAAAAATAACCTTTTTTCATTTCTTTTAAATATTTTATTTTAAGTCCATAACATGGCAGAAACTAATTCCACTAGTATCAGCCATTATTTTATCAGTATTACTATCACCAACATAACAAAGTTCTTTAATATCAGTATTTGGAAAATCATTACTAAATTTAGTAATCATCCCGTTTTGTGGTTTAGTATAAATATTATTTTCACTCCGCTTAGCCATTGCATAATAATATTTATACACATGAATTCCTTCTTTACGTAATTGAAAATCAAAATCAACATGAAATTTTTTAAAATCACGTTTAGTCATCAAATTTTCACTAACTAAATATTGATTACTTAAAATAATAATCTTCGCATGTCGATGTCGCTTCAAATAAACTATT
This sequence comes from Mollicutes bacterium SLUWU-24, assembly GCA_049070185.1. GTDB lineage: Bacteria > Bacillota_I > Bacilli_A > UBA3375 > UBA3375 > CAZFWW01. The sequence continues at coordinate 203,249 of JBLYTW010000002.1, forward strand.
GTCTTTTTTATTAATTGAGCTTTAGTTTTCCCAGCCCATTTATCATCAGGATAGTCTAAACAAATTGTTCCATCACGGTCAAAAAGTAAGTATTTATTATTCATCGAATAACTTTAGTAATTAATTTTTGTTTTTCAACCGGAGTCGTACTTAATTCAATACTTTCAGCAATCAAATTAGCTGCATAGTCAACATTTTTATCTTCATTAAATTGTAATTCACAAATCAAATCACCAACTTCAACATAATCCCCAACTTTTTTATGTAAAACAATTCCAACTGCTAAATCAATTTCATCAGTTTTTGTCATTCTACCCGCTCCAAGTAATGCCGCTGCATGACCAAATTCAATTGCTTTTAAACTTTTAATATATCCACTTTCTTCAGCAAACAACTCTAATTTCTGTTCAGCGATTGGCATTGCTTCAATTGCATCTTCATTTGCTCCTTGGGCAGTTATAAAATCAATAAATTTAGCATATGCACTTCCATCAGTAATGACTTGATTGATTGCAATATTTGCTGCTTCAATTGTTGCAAAATTAGCTGTTGCCACTAAAAGTTCAGCAGCTAATGTTCTAGTAAGTTCCAGTAAATCTTCTGGACCTTCATCACTTAAACAAGCAAGGGCCTCTTCAACTTCAAGGACATTACCAATTGCATAACCAAGAGGTTGCTCCATTGATGTTATTATGGCAATTGTTTTACGTCCGACGTTATTACCAATCATTACCATTTTTTCTGCTAATTCTTGAGCCGCAGCCTCATCTTTCATAAATGCACCAGAACCAAATTTCACATCAAGAATAATTGTTGATGCCCCACTAGCTATTTTCTTTGACATAATTGATGCTGCAATTAATGGTATTGAATCAACCGTTGCTGTCACATCACGTAAAGCGTAAAGTTTTTTATCTGCTGGTACTAAATTTTGACTTTGGGCAATAATTGCTTGTCCGTGTTCATTTACTTGTTTAATAAATTGTTCTTTATTAATTTCAACACTAAAGCCAGCAAGGGATTCAAGTTTATCAATTGTTCCACCAGTATGTCCTAAGCCACGCCCTGACATTTTGGCAACAGCTACATTAAAGCATGCTAGAATCGATGTTAAAACAAGTGAAGTTTTATCACCAACACCACCTGTTGAATGTTTATCAACTGTCGGTTTGTTAATTCCACTCAAATCAACTACATCACCTGAATTTGCCATTTCCATTGTTAAATGTGTCATTTCCTCGTCAGTCATTGAATTAAAATAAATTGCCATTAGTAATGCACTAACTTGATAATCGGGAATCGTTCCGTTTGTTACCCCAGTTACAAAATAATTTATTTCGGCTTTTGTCAACTCTAAATTATTTTTTTTCTTTTCAATTATTTCTAGTATATTCATTATAACTCCTATAAAATTGTTACTTTTATTTGCATTTTTTCTTGATCAATCAAACTGAACTCTAATTTATTAACATCAATTCGCATTTTCTTTTGCGTTAAAGCCTTGATTATAATACTCTCTTCAACACTAACATGAATTTTATAATCTCCATCGTCTATTTTCAAATTGATTCCTTTAATTCGGTAATTATAATTTTCACTCTTATTATTGATTACAATTTCAATTGCGTTACTTATATCGGTGTTTACAATATCACTTAATGAAATCTCCAGCATTTCTCGATCACTATTTTTAAAGTTCACTGTTGTTACATTATTGGTCATTAATCCTTTTAAATCCATTGTTTTATCAAATTCAACATTAATTGGTTCGATTTTATGTACGCGATGTATTTCTACTTGCTCACTATCAATTTGATGATACTTACTTAAATTTAATTGTTCAGTAATTTCGCCACGAATATTACTTAACAATTCATTTTCATTAATTGTAATGTTTACATCTTCGCTCATAAATAAAACAAAAGCAGATATAGTATCTGCTCCTAATTCAAATTCACTTGGATACATCTTATAAACTTTATTACTACTTGTAAAAAAATTAGGAGTGATTTTTATTTTTTCCTGATATGGATTATAAATCATAAACATCTGTTTATATGTTTCTCCATTTTTTGATTTTCCAATTGATAATAATGCAATTTGATTCATTCCGTTAAAACGAGTCGCACTGCGTTTAATTTCATTGATGTATCGTTCAAGTTTTACTGGTACTTGTAAGTACATTAAATTAATTTAACACTAGAATTACTATCAGCATCTAATTCTAATAGAATTCCTGTTCCTTTTACAACTGAATTTAATGGATCTTCAACAACATAAACTGGAACTTTAATTTCACTTTCTAATAATAAATCTAAGTTTCTTAATAATGCTCCACCACCAGTTAAAATAATTCCCTGATTATAAATATCTGAAGCAATTTCCGGCTCAGTACGTTCTAATACTGATTTAGTTTCACGAACAATTTCATTAATTGAACGCTCAATTGCGACAAAAGTATCTTCTTCAGTAATTGTAATTTGTTTTGGTAATCCTGTTACTTGATCGCGACCTTTAATTTCCATTGTATTATTAATATCCGGCTCAAGAACAACACCTAATTCAATTTTAATTTGTTCTGCCATTCGGTAACCAATTTGTAATTGATATTTGTTTTTAATATGATTAACAATATTTGCTGTTATTGTTTCACCAGCAATTTTTATTGATGATGATGTTACAATATCACCCATTGATAAAACTGCAACATCTGTTGTTCCACCACCAATATCAACAACCATGTTTCCAAGTGGTTGGAAAATTTGTAGTCCTGCTCCAACAGCAGCTACTTTTGGTTCTTCTTCAACGTACACTTCACGTGCACCACATTTTTCAGCAACTTTTTTAATTGCATCTTTTTCCACAGTTGTAATATTTGTTGGACAACAAATTAAAATTCGTGGTTGGGAAAATGAAAAGATTCCATTAACATTTAATTTCCCTAAAAATATTTTTAACATTTCTGATGTAATATCAAAATCTGCAATTACTCCGTCTTTTAGTGGACGAATTAATTCGATTTTTTTTGACGTTCTACCGATCATTGAGTGAGCTTCTTTTCCGACAGCTACAACTTTATTATTTGTACGATCTACAGCTACTACTGAAGGTTCATTTAAAATTACTCCTTCACCTCTTCTGTAGATAAGTACATTTGCTGTTCCTAAATCTATCCCAATGTCGTTTGATTTTCTATTGAATAATCCCATTTATTCTCCTTATTTTGTTCCAAAGATTCGATCGCCTGCATCACCAAGACCAGGTACGATGTAACCTTTATCATTTAATTTTTCATCTAAAGCAGCTAAGTAAATTTCAACATCGGGGTGTTCTTTAGTTACAGCCTCAACCCCTACTGGACATCCTACTAAACATACTAATCTAATTTTTTTTGCACCTTTTGCTTTAAGGATATTAATTGCTGCCACTGCTGTTGCACCTGTTGCTAACATTGGATCAACTAATAGTACTTCTCGCTCATCAAGGTGGCTTGGAAATTTTGCAAAATATTCTACCGCTGCAAGTGTATCCTCATCACGATATATTCCAATATGTCCTACTTTTGCACTTGGAATTAAATTTAAAATTCCTTCAACCATTCCTAATCCCGCACGTAATATTGGCACAACAACTAATTTTTTCCCATCAATAAAATTTGCTTCTGTTTGCATTATTGGTGTCGTTATTGTTCGTTTACTTAGTGGTAAATCACGAGTAATTTCATATACCATTAATGAACCGATTTCTTCAACGATTTTACGAAATTCATGTGTTTTCGTATCATTTTTTCGTAACATTGAAATTTTATGTTCAATAATTGGGTGCTTAACAACATGTAAAGCCATTTTTCTCCTTTATGATATTTTAAACATACCCTTACAGGTATGCTTAAAACAAATCTTTGTAATTAAATTATTTTACTACACGCACTTTCATTAAGTCAGTGTTACCTTTTTCATTCATGCTTCCTGCTGATACTACTACTGTATCACCAACGGCAACTAATCCTAATTCTTTTGCTTTTTCGATTGAAGTATTTAACATATCATCAACGCTTTCTTGTTTATCCATTAATGCTGGAATAACTCCGTAGTTTAATGCTAATGAACGCATTACTTCTGCTCTTGGTGTAACTGCTAAAATTGGTGTTCTTGGTTTTAAACGAGAAATACTTCTAGCTGTTGCTCCTGAATTTGTTACTGCAATAATTAATTTTACATCTTCTAATGCATCTGCAGTTGATACAACAGAATATGATACTAAGTTTTCAACAGTTGGTTCAATTTCACGAGCAACTGAAGTAATGAATGCTTCATAGTTATATGAATTTTCTGCTTTTTCTGTAATTAAAGCTTGCATTGCTACGGCTTCTGCAGGATAATCCCCAGCAGCACTCTCACCTGATAACATTACTGCATCAGTTCCATCCATTACTGCATTAAATACATCTGATACTTCGGCACGAGTTGGACGTGGATTATCTTGCATTGACTCTAACATTTGTGTTGCAGTGATTACAAATTTACCTTTTTTATTACATTTTTCAATGATTTCTTTTTGAATTACTGGTACATCTTCAGCAGGTACTTCAACCCCTAAATCTCCACGAGCAACCATGATTCCGTCAGAAAGTTCTAAAATTTCATCGAAGTTTTGAACTCCTTCTTGTGATTCGATTTTTGGTACGATTTGAATATGAGTATCATTTTGTCCAGCAACTACTTCTAAAATTTCTTTCATATCTTTTTCGTTACGGATGAATGATGCAGCGATAAAGTCTAAGTTGTTTTCACATGCCCAAATAATATCATTTTTATCTTTTTCAGACATAAACTCAAAGTTTAATGTTACACCTGGTACATTTACTCCACGACGATCTTTCATGTATCCTGAGTTCATAATCTCACAAATAATATCTTGACCATTGATTTCTAATACTTTAACTGATACATATCCATCATCTAATAATACGATATCTCCAGGATTTAAATCTTCTGCTAATCCTTTATAAGAAACTGTAAATTTTTCTGCAGTTCCAACTACTTCTTCCATTGTAATTGTTACTTTATTACCTTTTTCTAATAAAACTTTTTTCTCAGCAAATAATCCTGTTCTTACTTCTGGACCTTTTGTATCTAATAAGATAGCTACGTTTGTACCTAATTCTTTATTAATATCACGAATCATTTCTACACGTTGTAATTGCTCAGCATAATCACCGTGTGACATGTTTAAACGAATTACATTTAATCCATTTTTAACTAATTTAGTTAAAACTTCTCTTGATTCTGAAACTGGTCCAATAGTACCAACAATTTTTGTCTTTTTCATTTTTTCCCCTTTTTTATCGATTTAAATATTTATTTGCAATTGTGTATAATTTTTCATCAACATGATGTTTATCTCCCATTGCTTCAATAATATCATTATGAATTAATTCATTATTTTTAATTCCTATACATCTTGCGCTTTGTCCTTCAATTAAAAGTTCAACAGCATAATTTCCCATTCTACTAGCTAAAACACGATCAACAGCGGTAGGCTGTCCTCCACGTTGGATGTGTCCTAAGACCGTTGCACGTGTTTCAATTCCTGTTCTGCTTTCTACTACTTTTGCAAATTCATGAACATTTGTGTCAACGCCTTCTGCTACGATTACGATAAAGTGCTTTTTCCCTGAAACACGATCAGCAGTTAATTTTTCAATAATATCATCTGCATTGAAAGGCATTTCCGGAATAATTGTAAATTCAGCTCCTGTAGCAATACCTGCCCAAAGTGCTAAATCCCCTGCATCACGTCCCATTACTTCAACAATTGAGCAACGTTTGTGTGATCCTGATGTATCACGTAAACGATCAACAGCTTCAACAATTGTATTTAATGCCGTGTCAAATCCAATTGTAAAATCAGTTCTTGGTGCATCATTATCAATAGTCCCCGGAATTCCAATACATGGATACCCCATTTCTGATAATTTTTTAGCCCCCATAAATGAACCGTCTCCACCAACTACAACTAATGCTTCGATTCCGTGCTTATCTAAATTCTTAATTGCTTCTTTACGAATTTCAATGTCAGCAAACTCTGGAAAACGTGCGCTTCCTAAAAAAGTTCCACCTTGATTGATAATTCCTGAAGCACATTCAGTATTTAACTTTTTGATTTGATCATGATATAAACCATAATATCCTTCATAAATACCATATACTTCAATTCCATTAACAAGTGCTGTTCTAACAACCGAACGAACTGCAGCGTTCATTCCTGGTGCATCTCCACCACTGGTTAATACTCCAATCTTCTTAATCATCATCCTCCTTTAAAAGTACTCCGTTTTTATTTTACCAAAATTTATCTTTATTTTCACATTTTTTCTAAATAAACTTTATCTCCACGAATTTTGACTTGTGCCAGTACATAACGATCTTGATAATTATTAATTTTGTTTTTTAAAATCGCGTATTCACTTGGAAAACATACTAATTCAAATTCCCCATCACTCTCAACTGTCAAAAACGCCATTGTTTTTTGATTTTTCGTAACAATTTCTTTTTGTTTAATAATTTTAATTATTGTAATAAAATCATTTTCCTTATTTAAATTAGTTTGATAAAAAGCTTCTTTAATACTTAAAATTGGTGTTTGAACTTGATTTTGATATTGCTTTTTAATTTCAGAAAATAAGTTATAATTAATATTAATTCCAAGTACTGCCAATTCACGTTTAGATTTTTCAGCGAAATCATAATCAACTACATCTTTGGCAAATAATGGTTCACCAAATAATTTAGCAATATTATCTTCTCCATTTTTAGTATCTAGCATATTACGTTTTAAAGTTGGATGATTGTATGTTAAATAATCAAAATAACCACTATCAATTAAACTTTCAATAATATTTGCATTTAAATTAGGGTTTTTAATTAAATGTTTAGTAATTTCTTCTAGATTATTAATATTATTGATTTCCCGACGAGCTAGTAAAATTTCTTTGGCAATTTCTTTGGAAATTCCTTTTATATGTTTAAGTCCAAGAATAATCTCTTTTTCATTTGCTCGAACTTGATAACCACTGTAACGAAAATCAGGAGCTAAAATCCTTAAATTTTGTAAGCGTAATTCTTGGAAAAACTTTTCTCGATTTGGACCTGAATAATTACGATCAAACATCACCTCATAATACTTATTTGGATAATTAGTTTTAATATATGCCATTTGATAGGTAATCATCCCATAAGCATAAGCATGTGATTTATTAAAACCATAGCCAGCAAACTTTAAAATCTGATCTAAATAACGAGTTATTTGACTTTGATTATACCCTCTTGCCACACTACGTTTTTGAAAATCATCAGTAATTTTAGCCAACTGTTCCGGATTCTTTTTCGAAATTGCTCGTCGTAATAAATCGGCTTCCGCCATAGTATATCCAGCCATTTCATTAGCTAAACGCATTACTTGTTCTTGGTAAATTAACACACCATTAGTTTCAGCAAGAATCTCTTCAATTTTACTTGTTGCAATAAAATTATCTTTTCCACTAACATATTCAGCTAATTGATCTTTAGCACCAGGACGATATAACGCTAGACAAGTAGCAAGTTCCGAAAAGTTCTTAGGAGCAACTTGTTTTAATACTTGACGCATTCCCATTGATTCCATTTGGAAAATTCCTAAGGTTTGTCCCGAACTTAACATTTGATATGTTTTCATATCATCATAATCAATTGTTGCTAATTTAAATTGCTTATCAACTGTTCGAACATTTTTAACCATTTGATTTAAAATTGTTAAATTATCAAGTGCTAAAATATCAATTTTAAGTAATCCCATTTTTTCTAATTCCTGTGCCTCATAAAGGGAAACTCCCTCAGCATTTAATGGAATAAATCCGAGAAGGGGTTGCGGAGCAATAATAATTCCTGCTGCATGAATCGAATAAGAACTTGGCATTTTTTCAATTTCTAAGGCAATTTTAATAATGTTCATCAATTTGGGATCAGTTGTAATTAACTCATATAATTTAGCATTTGTTTCTAAATTTTTTTCAAGCGAATAACGACTATCTATTTGTTGACTAATAATTTTTTTTAATTTCGGATCAATAAACCAAACATCTGCCACTTGAGCAAAAGCACTTTTTGCTTGGAAGCGATTTACAGTTCCAATTTTACAAACCATATCTAAACCAAAACGCTCTTCTATATAATCAATTACTTCTTCACGACGATTTGCTTCAAAATCAAGATCAATATCTGGCATTGTTTTACGCATTGGGTTTAAAAAGCGTTCAAAATATAAATTATGTTTAATTGGATCAACTTCGGTAATTCCTAAAAGATAAGCTACCAAACTACCCGCAGCACTACCACGACCTGGACCAACCATAATTCCTTTTTTCTTGGCAAAAATCACAATATCCTGAACAATTAAAAAGTAATCACTAAAGTTCATTTTATTTATTACTGCTAATTCATAAGCTACTCGTTCTTTGTACTTTTTGGGTATTTCTGTTTTCAAACGCCATTTAAGACCAACTTTTATTTGCATTTTTAAAAATTCATCTGCACTTAATTCTTTTGTATATGGATAAGTTGGATATGCAAATTCTAACTCTCCGGCAGTTGCTTTTGTACTTAATAATAATTTATTAGTACGTTTAATTACATCTTCTAATATTGGATTAAATTCTTGGCGCATTTGATAACGTTTTGCTTTTTTCTTTAATTCTTGAAAATGATAGAATTTTTGTTTATGTTTAATTGCTTGTAATGTTAAATATGTATCAACCTGTTCTTCATCCAAATACTTAACTGCATCAATTAATACTGGTTTTAAACCAAATAAATTTGTTGCATTTAATAATTTATAATTATTGGCATCATTTAAATAACTAAATACTCCTAAATATAAATCATCACGATAGTTTTTTTTCAACTGATAAAGGAGATTTTGCTCTCGTTTTTCTAAAACATCATCAATTAATGTTCCTTTTCCTAAAATAACAATAACATTTGGTCCAAATGTTAATGGGTCATCAAGCATCCCTAAATTATTTAAAGTTACTATTTGGTTTAACATTAATAATCCATCATTATTTTTTGCATAAATATGATATGTTTGTTCATTAATGATAATTTCAATTCCATATGTAACATTAATTCCGGTATTAGCAAATGCTTGAGCTATTTTAATAAAACTTTGAGTTGAATTGTATTCACAAATTCCAATTGCTTTTAAATTTAGCGCTTGCGCTTTTTTTACTAACTTATCAATTTTAATTGCACTTTCTTGTAAATTATATTCTGTTTTAACATTTAAATACATTATTTCACCATTTCTTCTAACATTTTTTGAACTTCATTTGCTTCTTGCCATGTATATACCATCGCTCCAGATGCATTTTTGTGTCCCCCACCACGATACTGAACAGCAATTTTTGAAATATCATATTCACTTCGCGAACGCATATTTACCCGAATAAAATTCGGATGTTCATTAAATACAGCCCACACTTTTATATTTTTAAACATTCCCATATAATTAACAACAATACTTAATTCACGCGGTGTAGCTCCTAAATTACGTTGACGTTCTTGATCAAAACGGATAATCCCTACACCATCATTTATCTCAATATTTTGCATTGCATAACCGATTAATCGAACAACTTTCTCGTCTAAAACTCGCAAATTCATATTCCATGGTTCATAATCAAAGTCATATTTTACAAGTTCACTTAAAATCGCAAATGTTCGACTTTTCGTATTGGGGAAAATAAATCCTCCTGTATCAGCAAATATTCCAGCAAATAAATATTTAGCCACATCAACATTCAATTTAAAATCTGGATTTATTTTTTGAATTTCTTGATAGATTACATATAAAACTTCACATGTTGATGAGGCAATTGGATCAATAAGATTAAGGGTTCCATAACGTTCAATCTCAACATCTTGATGATGATCAATTTTTATCAATTCTTTTGCCAATTTAAAGTTTTCATCATCAATACGAGCGTAATTTGCAGTATCAACAACAATAACTAAACTCCCTTGATATTCTTTAGGACTTAATTTATCAATTTTACCAATAAAATCAAATTGCTCATATCCTTTAATTCCTGCCGCATAAACCTTTTTATTGGGATAATTAATTTTTACCATTTCTTTCAATGCCATTTGACTACCGATTGCATCAATATCTGGACTTAAATGGCGATGAATAATTATCGTTTCATATTCCTCAATTTTATTCATTAGTTCTTTTATTTGCATGTTACTCCCTTACTTTTTAACTTGTACTTTTCAATTTCTTATTATAACAAAATATTTTTTGCTTTTGGTTTCCATTTTTTAATCGTAACAACCACTTTACAAGTCGCCATCATTGATTTTATTAAATTTATTTATTATTTTTTGAACGGTGATTTGTAAATTTTTTCGTTCATTTTCTAATTGCTCATAACGCTTTTCGTATTCCGTAAATCTTTTATCAAAACGAATAAATTCTTCAGATAATATCATTAATTCTCGTTTAATTAAATCCGCTTGTTGTGTTTGCTTTGCTTCACGATGAATACTGCTTACAATGTTAATTAATGCCATAATTGTACTTGGAGACGTAATCCAAATGTTATTTTCATAACCAAAACTTAATAAGTCACTATCGGCTTTTAAAATCTCATAATAGATTGCTTCACTTGGAACAAACATTAAGGCAATGTTATTTGTTTCTCCTTCAATCAAATATTTTTCCGCAATTACTTTAATATGATTTTTCACATCACTGACAAAAAGTTTATAATATCTTACTTGCTCATGCTTCTCACTATTTAAATATTTCTGAAAATTATCTAAAGGAAATTTAACGTCAATGGCAAGCGGTAAGGCTTCATTGGGAAAATCAAGTAAAAAATCAACACGTTTATCGTTACTTAATTTTACTTGCTCCGCAACAATTTGATTATTAATACCAAATTGATTAGCAAACAATTCACTTAGACGTTTTTCACCAAAAGCACCACGAGTTTGCTTATTATCAAGCACTTTGGTTAAATCATTAATTTCTTTTTCTAATCCTGTCATTTTTGTTTCAATTTGCCCTAACTTTTGAACTTGCTTGATAATTTCGGTAACTTGTTTTTGACTTAATTCATTATTTTTTAATAACTTTAGTTCTAAATTCTGCACGGCACTTTGAAGTTCCATTTTTTGCAGATTACTTCGTTTAGTAAAATTACCATCTAAATTATTAATTTGATTAGAATTATATTCTTGTCCCATTAAAATTTTTGTTTCAATTACATTCATTTTTTGGTTTACTTGATCTAATTCTTTTGCTAAATCCGTTTGATTTTGCTGATTTGATAATTGTTTCAATTGATAAATTAACCAACCAATTATTATTAATAAAATCCCAATTATTATTTCCATTTTCACTCCCCAATGCTAATAAAAGAGTGCAATGCACTCTTAATTAAACGATTATTAACTTTCTTGGTCTAAATCAGCAATTTTATCCATTTCGATATTACTTAAATTAAAATCACGAACATTAATTGCCTGTTGTAATTGTTCTTCCTCTGTTTCAGTAATTATTGCGAATATCCCACGCTGCATTAACCATCTTAAAATAATTTGTTTTTCCGTTTTTCTATGCTTATTAGCCATTTTCATTAATACGGAATTATTAGCTTCAATCTCAATATTTTTTGCCATTAATGCAATATCAAAATTCCAACAATATTCATGTAATGCAAATTGCTGATTATCAGGATTTAATGTTACTTGATTAATCATCGGTGCAATTTTAGCAACTTCTAATAATTCATCTAAAATGGCAATGGAACAATCTGTACAACCAATTGCTTTAATTTTACCTTGTTCATAAAGTGTTTCTAATCCTTGCCACACTTCACTGTTCCCTTGATAATCTGTCGTTGTTTCCATTAAACATACATCAATTTGAGTTATATTCAACGCTTCACAAACAAGTGTGAAAGTTGTTAATATTGCTTCAGATGTTCTAATTGTTGCTGGCACTTTCAACATTAAATAATAGTTTTCAGCTTCACTATTTTCTAAAGTTTTTTTAATTAATGCCAATTGTTCTTTTTCTGTTGATATTTCAATTAATTTATAACCCGCAGCAAATGCTTTATTAACACTATTTTGAATTTGTTCAGAACTTAAATTTGTAGTCTGCAATCCAATTGCTGGTAATTTAAACGTTTCTTTCATTCGTTTCTCCATTTATTTTTTCTTTTTTTCAATTACATATAACTCCGAAAATTGATTTAATATTTCTGTTAAATATGTAAAAGCATCTTCATATACCGCTTCATCCAGCATATTAATTCCTAATTCGGCAATTAAATCAATTGGTTTTTTATAATCCCCTGTTTTTAAAAATTCTAAATATTTTAAACGCATTTCTTCATTACCTTTTAAGATTTCACGTGCAACTTTAATTGCTACGCAATAACTTGTTGCATATTGATAAACATAATAGTTCATATAAAAATGCGGAATACGCATCCATTCGTATTTTATTGCTTCGTCTATTTCTACATTTTCACCAAAATATTTACGATTTAGTTGGTAATACATTTCATTTAAAGTATTACAACTAACTTCTTCATTATTAAATAATGCAAGTTTTGATTCGTGTTCAAACTCGGCAAACATTGTTTGACGATAAATTGTTGCTCTAAATTGGTCAATCAAATAATTGTATAAATACATTTTATTCTTATTATTTAACGCTCCATTGTTAATTAAATAATCAAACAATAATAATTCATTAACAATTGAAGCTATTTCAGCAACAAAGATTTTATAGTGCGAATATTGATATGGTTGATTTTGATTTGTTAAATATGAGTGAGCTGAATGTCCTAGTTCATGTGCTAATGTAAATACATCATTTATTTTATTAGTATAATTTAATAATATATATGGACGTGAATCATAACTTCCACCTGAATATGCGCCACCACGTTTTCCAGCATTTGGATAAACATCAACCCATTTTTCATTAAAAGCTCGTTTAATAATTTCTTGATATTCTTCTCCAAGTGGTGCTGTTGCATAATAAACTAATTTTTTAGCTTCTAAATATTCATATTCACGATCAACTCCACTAATCAAAGGGACATACATATCATACATATGTAATTCATCTAATTTTAAAAGTTTCTGCTTAATTTTTAAATAATCGTGGTTTAAATCAAGATTTTCACTTGTAACTTTAATTAATGTATCATAAATCTTTTCATCAATTTGGTTATTATAAAGCGCCATTTGACGTGGGTTTTTGTAATTACGAACATTTGTTTTAAAGATTAAACTTTGAACATGATTAATGTACAAACTAGCAAATGTATTTTCTAAATCACGATAACTATTTAAGAGTGATTCAAATGCTTGTTTTCGAAAACGACGATCTTCATTTGTTGCGTATACAGGCCACTTATCTTCGCTCATTGGAAAGTCTTTACCAAACTTATCTTCAATTGACTTGAACTTTAAATCCACACTTGTTAACGTATTATAAATATTATAGGCACTACCTATAAGCGGACTTGCCATACTCATAATTCGTTCTTCTTTTGATGTTAAAATGTAGTTTTCATCTTCATAAACATCATCTAAAAACTTTGTATATGGTTTCAAATACTGATTTTCCGCCAAATAATTATTAATATCGATTTTATTTACCGTTAATAACTCGGGAATAAAAAATGAAATGTCACTTGCCATTTTTGTATACAAAGTTTTTATTTGTTGCATTTTTATTTGTGATTCATTATTTCCATGATCTTGATCTAATAAATGTGATGCATATACATATACATTTTCCATTTTTCGATTAATCGCATGATAAAGATTTAAACCAACAAGTAAATTTGTTGCATTTTCAACTAAGTGTCCTTTTAACTTAACTAATTTTTCTGTTTCTTTTTCGATATAATGTAAATCTTGTTCTAACATCATTTCATTTTGATACATTAAATGTAAACTCCAATGATATTTCTCATTTTGTTCTGAACGTTTTTTCATTTTACTCCTCAATCTTGTCAACAACTACTTTTAATGCTTTACCAATTTCTGCTTTATTTGTTGTAATTGGAATTCGACAAATTACTTCACTTGTTAAATTTTCAGCAACAATATTTGCTCCATCTTGACCAAAAATTGCTAACTTTTCACCATTATGCTCATAATAACTCATATTTTCAATAATTCCCAATAAATCAAATTTTAAATCCTTAGCTAGTTTTCCCGCACGTAACGCAACATGAGCTGCATCTTGATGAGGTGTTGTAACTAATAAGGCTTTTAAATCTTCAGTATAATTTGGTAGATTTAAAAACACATCACCTGTTCCCGGAGGCAAATCAATTAATAAATAATCTAAGTTTTTATTCCAAGCCACATCATTAAATAAATGTTGCATCATTTTATTTAACATTGGTGCTCGCCACGCCACTGCTTCATTTGCATTTTCCCCAATAAAATATTGAGTTGACATAACTTCAATGTTTTCTTTAGTTAAAGGAATAATTTTTTGATTAACAACGTTTGGTTCACCGTATAAATCAAGAATTTTAGGGATACTATATCCATAGATATCGGCATCAATAATCCCAACTTTTTTTCCGGCTTCATTTAAAGCACGTGCTAAATTTACCGTTACTTGACTTTTTCCAACTCCACCTTTACCCGACATAATTGCAATAATTTGCCCAGAAATCTTTGCTTCTTCCTCGTCATTTTCTTCTGTAAGCGGAATTTGGACAATTCGTACTGAAGGAATAGCTAAATCAATCTTTAATGTTCGAACAATACTTCGGTTAAATTCACGATTTTTTTCTTCATCAGTTCCAAGCGGAGCATATGTAAAAATTACTGTTTTTCCTTCATATTTTATTTCATGTTCAATTTCTTTAAAATCAACTAGATTTCCTGTATATGGATTGTTCAATTGATTAAGTTTTGCCATAATTTGCTTTTTTTCCATCTTTCTCCTTTATAGTTTAAAATAATTACACATTTAATTATAAATATTATATCATATTTACCCAATAATAAGTAACGGACTTGTTATAATAAATATAAAGGAGGATTCATGCAAAAAGTTATTACCTTTCCCTTAATTACCGGTCAGAAAAAACGCTTAATTACAACATATGCTAATAATGAGTCTGGAATAAAACTTAAACAAAAGCATCAAGAAGTTTTAACAAGTTTTGATTATTCAATTTTTAATTATGATGTTACATTTGCTTATTTGCCACAGCAAAATGCTAAACAACTAGTGCAAAAGCACTTGCAAAATAAATATTTTTATCAATTTGATGTTAAAGATTTTTTTCTTTCAATTGATTTGACAATTTTAAAAAATTTAGCTGTTAAATATCAAACTGCTGATTTAACTAATGTCATTAGTGAATGTGCTTTTGCTCAAGAAAAAGGTCTCGGAATTGGTTTACTACCTTCACCCTTTTTATCAAACCTTTATTTAATTGAGTTTGATAAGCAAATGGAAGCATATGCTCAAAATCATAATTTAATTTATACTCGCTATGCTGATGATTTAACTTTTTCTAGTAACACCAATTATAATCAAGAAATATTAATTACTAAATTACAAAGTGAATTATCCCCTTTGAAACTACAATTAAATTTAAATAAAACCCATTATAAACATTTAGCCCACATTGGAGACAGTGTTAAAATTCTTGGATTAAATCTTGTTAATGGTAAAAATAGTCCATATATTACAGTATCCCGAAAATTTAAAAAACTCGCCCAATTAGAAAATAATCATTTACGAAAAATTGGCATGGATAATTATATTCATTATAACCAAAAATAAATGTTATAATTATTTTGTAATAGAAAATCCTTGTTGACTTAATCCGAGGTTAAAGCATTAGCTTTATTTTGTTGAAAATTTTATTTTAAAATTATTCAACATTGTCATAAATAATGATGTTCGATTTCTATATTAAGAAATTACAAAATCTTCGTTGTTGTAATTTCTTAATAAATCGACCATTATATCATTATTTCTAACAACCAATTTGTATTACATAATTAAAAGGTCAAGTTTAACTTGACCTTTTTTATTATTGTTTAATTATTATTTTTCTTCAATTCCAATTAAAAAACTTTTTTCTCCTAATTGTGCTCCAACAATTGCCGATGCATCTCCATGGAAAACAAATTCTTTATTATATTTTTGACATAAGTTTTCAATCGTTTCTTGATACTTTTTATCAGTTAATATTGATAAAAAATGAACTACATTTACATTTTCATCATTTATTAATTTTTCGATTTCTAGAATAACTCCTTTTGCCCCTTTACATTTAGCCCATAAAGATCGTTCTGTATCTTTTTGTCTAATAATTACACGTGTACGTAATAATTTACCTATCAGTAATTTACTTAAATCAAATCGTCCACCATTTGCTAAATATTCAAGTCGTTCAATCCCAGCATAATATGTTATTTTTTCAACCTTCTCTTCAATTATCTTTCTAATTTCTGCTATCGTTAAATCCTGTTCAAATAAATCAAGAATTAAATCATGGCTTACTGCCTCACCAATCCCGAACGCTTTTGTCTCAATTATTTCAATACGTTTTTGCTCATTTTCTGTAAACATCTCAGTTGCAACAATTGTATTTTGATGCGTACCACTCATCCCTTTTTCTGGTGTTAAAACAAAAACAATTTCATGGTTTTCTAAAGCTACTTTAATTGTTTCATATATTTCCATAGTACTTGGTTGTGATGTTTTTGCTAATTCTTTATGTTGTTTTTCGGCTGCAAACAAAGTTTGAATATCTTCATAACATTTATGTGGTTCCTTTTGAAAAAAAGTTTTCAATTTAACTTCATAAACATTATTCGACTCTTTTAAACGTTCATTACTTTTAGAACTACTATATTTTACTAATCCATATTTCATATCATTCTCCTAAATTACATTAACACTTAATTATTATCATATCATATTTATTTTGAAGTTCAAACTTTTTTCAAAAAATAAAAAAAAGGACAGCAATGCTCTCCTTTTTTAATTTTATATATATAGCCCGCCTGACATTTGTCAGAAAACTCTAGTTATTCTTACTAATTAGTATATTGATCGACCTTCAAATAACTGTTAATCCTTATGATTAACTCTCCTCTACGGGCAAGATAGGAAATGGGGATGTTAATTTGGGGAATTAACTTTCCTATCTATGACTTTATTATACATCGAAAACAATTACATGTCAAGTTTTTTTGTAAACTTTTTTAAAAATGAAATTTCAATCATTTATTTTTAATAATTTATAAATTTTTTTTTCGATTTCCGCAAACATTTTTTGATAATCATTGATTTCAATTTCAATATAATTAACCTTATTTTCTTCGTAAATTTCGATCAATTGTTGATATTGCTCATTAATTTGTTTTGGCTTAATTACAAGGGTTAAATCATTGCGATTTAATTGCCAATTAAATTCTATTTGTTTTTTAATAATTTCAAACTCAGAACTATTATATTTAGTTTTTATAGTTAATAATTTATTAAGAAGCATTGCATAGTCATTATCAATTATTACAAAACGATTAGCTTTTTTATTTGCTTGTTCATTACTAATTTGCTGTTCTGCACATATTTTCCCGTATTCTCTTAATGTTAATTCGGTATTTTCGTTATTAAAATTATGTTCCAAATAATTTTTATACATATCTTCACTTGCAGCAGTTTGATATATTTTAGCAATTTTTCTAATCATTTGCGTTTTCCCACAATTTTCAATTCCACTAATCGCAATTTTATAATTTAAAAACGGTCTATATTCAGAAGCTATATTTTTAAAGTTATGTTCTAAATAAGGATTCTTTTCAATTTCACTTGCTGAAATACTTAATGCATGTTGACAATTAATGTAACCTGTTTGTAATTTGACATTAGAATACTCTTCTTTTGAATTAAACATCACTACTTTAGTTGTTCCTAATAATTTAATTACATACTCATCCCACTCTAACATTGAATCAATTTTTGGAGCAATGTGGATATAATATTCAATCTCAATCCCCTTAAGCATTTGAATAATCGCTTTTTTTGTTTCACCAACACTACTATATCGCTCGATAGTTGGATCATCAACAATAAAAACATGTAATACATCAACATACAATGTTGCTTTCAAAATATATTCTTTGTGCGCATTATGTAAAATTCGGAATTTTCCCGATACAGCACCAATTTTTTTCATTTTTCTCCTATTCTTAAATATTATCTCACATTTATTTTAATCTTATTTATTATTTTTTTTACAAATATAAAGTTTTCTTAAAAAATTTAATATTTTAATTTTATCCATGTTATAATAAGCACAAAGGAGGGACTATGCGTCGATTATTCACTAGTGATGGTTATTTATTTGGTTATGAAAAAGATAAATATTTATATTATTATGATGGAACATGCATTGGTAAATTTGAGTTAGATCTTATTTACGATAAAGCTGGTAATTATCTAGGAGAAATTACTAGTTTAGGCTTTTTAGCACGTCATCGCTTTAAAACTAATCAACGTATTAATACTTGGTCTCATCCGAATGGAGTGGCAATTGAGTATTGTCAAATTACTCCATCAGCGTATTTTCTTGAATCAAATAGTCAATATGAAAAATTTCCGATTTAAATATTTTAAGTAAAGTCATAATAAATTGTGATTTTACTTTTTTTTTGTTATACTATTACTATGGGGATGTCATGGTTTCGACAAGATGGTTGTCGCTATTTAATGGCAAGTCGTTGCAGAACGTTAAACTCTTTCCAATAATAACTGGAAACAATAATACACAATTAGCTGCTGCATAATATAAGTCGGTAGTCATCAAATTCTTACTTGCCCAGTGTGAGTCTTTGGTGTCGATTAGTTGGGCTTAAACAAATAATTGTCTTGCTTATTTGTGGATTTTTTAAAGACTCGATTTATATCAGTTTGTTACTTAGCTGTTATAAATTTAAATTAACTAAGATAACTAAACTTGTAGAAGTTATTTAGTGGATCATTTTGGACACGGGTTCAATTCCCGTCATCTCCACCAAAAAAAGTTAAAAATTACATAAATATACACTTACAAATTTGTAAGTGTTTTTCTTATAACAAACACAAGTGAAAACATTTAGTTTTAGATAGTAGGAGGAATATGAAATATTTAACAATTGCGGATAATATTATTAAAAATATCGAAACCGGCATTTATAAAGATAATGAACGCTTACCAGCTGAAAAAAAGCAAGCAGAGATTTGGCAAGTATCAATTAATACAATCAAAAAAGCAATGGATTATTTAATTAATCTTGGTTATATTCGAGTTATCAACCAATCTGGTTATTATATTAATTCATCTAATATTCGTAATGCATTTGCAAATCACCGAATTGATAAAATTGATTTTACCCAAAGATTTCGGACAGTTGTTAATAGTTTTGATGTTAAAGAGGCCAATGAAACTATTGCTCTTAAATTACAAATTGCTACTGGTTCAAAAATTTTTGTTATTGAATGTTATCATTATGATAATGACGATAACTTAGTATTAATTCAACATTATTTTTTACCAATTAATATTGCTAAGGGTATTACACCGACTGATATTGAATCATCTATATATGAATTTATTAATAAACGATATCAAATTTATTTAATTGAACAAATATTAATCGGTACTGGAATAGATCAAGATTTTAAATTTTTCCATGATTCTGATTTAATTAATACCGATACTATTTTCAAAATTGAACAAATAGGTTATTTAGACGATGGACAAATTTTTGAATATTCAATTAATTATTTTTTTAGTAATTATTATCCCATTAAAATTTTAACAACATAAAAAAAAGAGCGAAACATGAATTAATTCATATTTTGCTCTTCTTGTTGTAATAAATTAGCAAGTGCACCGTATAAATTGGCATTTGCACCAAATTGACCAACTTTAATATTAATTTCTTGTTCAATCTTTCCTTTTTCTCTTAATAATTCAACTCGGTTTTGAATTTCTTTTATTACTTCTTTATTTTCACTAATACCACCACCAAGTAACAATACATCAGGATCAAAACTCATTTGAAGATTAAATAATGCTCGAGCATTACAATCGTAAAATTCTTCAACTAATTCATTTACTTGATTATTTGTTTTAGCAAGTTTAAAGACTTCTTCTCCTTCAATAAAGAAATTATTCATTACTTTACGAACTCGATTAACTAAATTAACTGTTGAACCAACCTCAGACCACGATTGCATCTTATCATTAACGATTTGATAACCAAATTCGCCAGCATAACCGTTAGCACCATATAATATTTTCTGATTGTTTAATATTGCACCACCTATTCCTGATCCAATAACAACATAAATAATATTTTCCTTATCTTTATCTTCACCAAAATATGCTGAACTCAGTGCCGCACAATTTGCATCATTTTCAATTGCAATATCTAAATTTGTTTTTGCTTTAAATACTTCTTTAAAGTTTGGACCATGAATATAATCCAATGCACTTAACCCACCAATTGTTCCTATTTTGGTATCGACAATTCCTGGTGCACTTATTGAAATCCCAGCTATTTCTTCTTGTTCATTGTACACTTTAATCATTTGCTCAATCATTTGCTCAAAACTATCTTGACGAGGTATTTTTCCCGATTCTATAATCATATCTGTTAATTCTAAATCAAATATCGCATATTTAATTGAACTCCCACCAATATCAAATACTAAATACTTCATTTTACCATCCTTTTAATAATATTATACTAACATTTTATTTTTATTGTAAATATATTCATTGTCATTTTTATACTTGCCATATCTTTGGCACATAATATCTGTTATACTAAAAGTGATTCATAAGTGAATCACCCTTACAAGTATAAGTAAATTAAACATTAGCATAAATTTATTTATGTTATTATCATACCTAATAATACTACTTTGTAGTTTATTAACATTTATTTCTAATAAAAAGTATTTGGCGCACCAAATACTTTTTTTAATGTAATTGCTTATCTATTTCCGTAACAATTGTTGAAACATCAGCTAAAGCACCAACACCATAATCACCGCATGCCAATAATGTTTCTCGTGGTTTAATTTCTTTCCATCCTAATTCTTTTGCTTTAATAAGATTTGATTTGACTATTGGATTAGTATACATATTCGTATTCATTGCTGGAGCAATAAGTTTTTTCGCATTTGTATTAACCGCTAAAACTGTTGAAGCCATATCATCAGCAATACCATGAACTAATTTAGCAATTATATTTGCAGTTGCTGGAGCTATAATTATTAAATCTGCTTTTTTTGCTAGTTCAATATGATCTACTTCTGCCGTATTTGGGTCAAACAGTCCTGAAACAACTTTGTTCTTACTTAAAACTTGTAATGTTAATGGTGTTATGAATTGTTTTGCATGTTCACTCATAATCACATTAACATTGTATTTTTTACTTAATTTACTCGTAATATCAGCTGCTTTGTATGCTGCAATACTTCCACTAACAATCAATACTATATTTTTCATTTTTCTCCTTTAGTTGATTAAAAACTTCCACTACTATTTCTTGTTTTGTTTTAACTTTTTTAATTTTTTTTGTTTGGTCAATTATAATTGCTTCGTGATTAATATTTTCTACTTTATCCATCATATTTGCCACTACTAATGTACTATTTGTTCGAGTTAATTGTTTTAACGCAACTTGAATTAATTCTTGTTCTGAAACATTTGCCAATAGTTTAAAACTCACTAATTTTATCTTTGGATTAATTCGTTTAATTTCATCAACAATTTTCATTGCTGGAGTTAGCATTATTAATTGATGTTTTTTACTATTTAATTTTTCAGGATATTCAGTCGTATTCTCTAATATTTTTCTTAATTCTGTTTCTGTTATTATTTTATTATGCCCACTCAATGCATCAGCCAATTTATCAATTTCAATTACACCAGTTGTCTGAAAATCACTAATTGCCATTGCATGAATACAGTAATTTGCTGATGGCAATTCATTTTCTAATTCTGTTAATAATTGTTGATGATTTTCAATTTCGATTAATCGAATATTATTACCTGTTGGAACTTTTGCATTTTTTGTATGTATATATACTATTTCAGTTGCAAAATCTTCGGCAACAGTAGCAAATAAAGCACCTAATGTTCCGCTTGAAGTATTTTCAATTTTTCTAACTGCATCAATATTTAAAGTCATTGGTCCACTTGTTATTACAATTTTCATTATTAATCCTTTTCTTTTAAATATTATAACATTTATTATTATTTTAAAATAATAATCTTATTCACTTGTAATTAAACATTTTAAACACCAAGCAAACAAAATTGCTCGGTGTTTTTATTATTATTTTTTCTAGTCATAATCTTTTATTGTTCTTTATCTTGATACCAAATTTCTAAATCAGCAAATTCTGGAAATTCACGTGCATCGAAAACTGGTTCACTAATCCCATTATCAAGTTGTTTTTGGTAATCTTTTAAGGCAATAAATACATATTTTGATAATTTTAAAATAACAAATATATTGATAAGAGCCGCTAATCCATTTCCTAAATCGGCAAATGACCAAAGGACAGTTGAGTTAGTTACAGATCCAATATAAACAATAAGTACAATTAATAATTTATATATTTTTAAAGCTTTATTTGATTTAAATAAAAATTCAACATTTGTTTGGGCATAAAAGAAATAACCTAAAATTGTTGAAAAGGCAAAACAAACAACTGATAACGTTAAAATCACTACTGAAATATCTCCCATTGTCACTTGCATTGCTTGTTGCGTAATTGTAATCCCTTCAGTACCTTCTAAAGGAATACCTGAGATTAAAATAATAAATGCTGTTAAAGAACAAATAATAATTGTATCAATTAATGCTCCTAATGATTGAATTAATCCTTGAACTACTGGATGTTTTACATCGGCACTGGCAGCTGCATTTGGTGCTGTACCAAAACCAGCTTCATTTGAAAATAAACCACGTTTAAATCCTGTTGAAATTATTGCCCCTAATGTTCCGGCAGCAATTGATGTTGGATTAAATGCTGATGTAAAAATTAAACTAATAATCGCTGGTAATGTTCCAATATGAGTAAGCATTACAAATAATGCCATAAAAATGTATATACCAGCCATTACACTAACTACTAGGGTTAAAATATTAACAATTTTACGCGCTCCACCCCAAATAATGTATCCAGTAATTCCGGCTAATAATAACCCAATAATCATTTCAACATTTCCTTGATTTAAACTCAACATTGGTGTTACAACATTTGATAATGATTTAGTAATTGTATTAGCCTGAATCGAAATAATTCCGATACATAAAATTGTAATAAATATTGTTGAAAAGACAATTGCTAATACGCGATTATTTAATCCCTTTGTAATATAATATGCCGGTCCTCCACGATATTTTGTTTCCTCATCGTGTTCTTTATAAATTTGACCTAAAGTAGATTCAACAAAGGCACATATTGCTCCAAATAGTGAGGCAATCCACATCCAAAAAATTGCTCCTGGTCCTCCTGCGACTAACGCTATTGCCACTCCTGCTAAATTTCCGGTTCCCACACGTGATCCAAGACCAATTATAAAGGCTTGAAAAGATGAAATATTATTTTCATCATCACTACTTGTAGCATTTGAATTTATTAATAATTTTATTGTATGCGGTATCATTCGAATATGTACTACACGAGTACGAATTGCAAAGTATGTTGATGCAACTAATAATAGTGGTACTAAAACGTAGACGCTCCAAATAACATTATTAATATTCTCGATTATTGTGCTCATTTTTCTCCTCTAAATTCTTATAATTTCCCTCAAAAGTATTGTTTATATGATATCACAATAATTATAAAAATGTAAATTATTTTTACTTATGTTTTATAGTTAAACTAGTTTGTCTAATTCCGTAAGAATTTCACTACATTCAATCCTTTTTAACCCTTCCTTTTCTTCGCTTCCAATCAAATAACCGATTTCAGCATTCATTAGCATTTCTACATCATCAAGTAAGCTATCTCCGAATGCAATATAAGGTTTTTGAACTATTTGTTCAATCATATACCATTTAGTTGCTTTAAGATTAGCAATTGAATAATTTTGGTATTGTTCATTATAAACAAAATGATAATTGTTATTTTTAAAAATTGTTTCTAAAGTTGGTGATTTTTCGCTATCAATTAAAATTGAAACAACATTTGTCATCATCTGCTCTGTTTCAATAAATAATTTATTATAAAATTCTTCCATTCGATAAAATCTTCCGTTACCATTAATTTTTATTCCTTGATCCGTTTCTAACAAAAAATGATATTGTTCATTAATTAAATATTCTATTATTTCTTTAGCGTTTGGTAAAAAATTTGATTTTATTATATTATTTAAATCATATGCACCATTACCACAGATGACATTTTCAACTAAATCCATTTCAAGTAGTGAAGTTATTGGATCTAAATTATACTGTTCACGACGAGTTGCAAAATAAAGTTTATGTTTCTTCGCCAAGGTTATTAATTTTTCCATTATTTGCCCACTCAACTCTTTATTATTACGAAAATAAATCGTATTATCTATATCAAAAATCAAATTCATCTTTCTCCTTTTACTAATCAATTTTAACATGTAATCATAAGTAAATGCAGAAAAGACTTTTATCTATCAACTAGGAAATCGATCAAGATTTCAAGTCAACAAACAATATTTATTTGCTTCAAACAAAAAGCAACTCTCGTAAATTAGAGTTGCTTTTTGTTTATTTAACTATTTTTTAAATATAGTTTTTCCTCTTTTGATTGTTTCTAATACATAAGCATTAAATAAATCATCATCAGAACAAGTTAATAAATCTTCATTAGTTATAACTAAATCAGCCATTTTTCCTACTTCTATTGTACCTTTAATATCTTCTTCAGAATATTGGTAAGCTGCATTATAAGTTACTGTACGTAAAGCTTCATAACGAGTTAATCTTAATTCTTCACCTAAAATTTGACCTGTTCTTGTTTTTCTGTTACAAGCAGACCAAATTGATAAGATTGTATTTGGTGGTAATACTGGACAATCTTCGTGAGATGTTGGTAATAAACCTTTGCTTAATGCATATTTTTGGTTAGATATTTTATTTGCTCTTTCACGTCCAAAATTTTGAATATGAACATCTCCCCAGAAATATGTATGAATTGGAAACATTGCTGGAACTATTCCATATTCAGCCATTTTATCAATTTGATCTTCTCTTATTGTTTGGCAGTGAATCATAACTGGTCTAGCAGTATATTCAGTTTCACATCTTTTTAATGCTTCTTCATAACATCTTAATAATTGATCTCCTGCACCATCACCATTAGTGTGGAATAAAACTGGTGCATTTTGTCTCATTGCGTTTAATAATCCTTCAATAACTATTTCATCATCTTCAAAGAATGGATAAGCAACATAATTAGGATCATCATTTTCATGAACAACTTCATATGGTTTTGACATAAATGCTGTTCTTGCTTGTGGAGAACCATCTAGTATTAATTTATAACCAGAAAATTTAACATTTCCTACTCCTCCTAAATTTCCACCATATTCAATTCCAAATTCTCCATCAGTCCAATGGTTACCTTTTTGGAAGTCTTTCATTGCCGGTGGATAAGCATGAACATCTAAATCCAATAATCCGTTTTCAACTCCATATTTAAATAAATCGAACTCTTCATTTCCAGTCCAACCGTCTTGAACTGTAGTTATACCCGATTTAGCATATAAATCTTGACCTGCTTTTACTATAACATCTAATTTATCATGATCCATTTTTAAAATTTCAAATATTGGTTTTTGGAAAGCTAATTCTTCAACATAACCTGTTATTTTATCTGTTCCTTCGTATCTTCCATAGAACCCACCTTCTGGATTTGGTTCATTTTCTTTAAGACCTAGCATTTTTATTGCTGCTGAATTTAAAGATCCAACGTGCATAGAAGCGTGAGCAACTATTATCGGAATATCTTTAGATACTTTATCTAAATCATCTTTTCTTGGGTGTCTTTTTTCTGCTAATTCTTCGTGATCATATCCGTATGCAAAAAATACAGAACCATCATTTGCATAATTATTTTCTACACCATCTTTTAATACAGCAATCATTTTATCGATACTGTCAACTACACCTGTTGGAGGGGCTGCTATTAAAGTAAACCCTGCAAAATTACTTTGCATACCATAGTGTGAGTGTGGATCAATAAATCCTGGGTACATACTTTTTCCTTCTAAATCTACTAATTCAGTACTTTCATCTTTTAAGTTTAATACTTCATCATTTGAACCTACTAATTTTATTTTTCCATTTTCTACGCAAACTGCTTCTTGTATATCGTTTTCTTCTTTCATTGTTACGATTTTACCATTATAAAATATTTTCATAGTATCTCCTTTTTATAAAATTTTCAACTTATAAAACTAATGATGCAAAATACAAATTAATCCTTAATCTAAAGAAGGATTTTATAAATCCCCCTATGTATATATTATAATACTAGGCAATGTATAAATCAATATTTTTATTTATATTAAATTTTTATTTTTTAAGCTTATCTAATAATTTTTCTGATCTTAATATTGAATAAGGAACAGAAAGTAAAATAGATACCGCTGCTAATATATACATATATTGTAATACATTATCTTGACCTACTGCTAATATAGGACCACCTATAATTAAAGACATATTTATTAAAATAATACCTTTTGCTGCAAAGAAAGTTCCTGATAATTTTTGTTCTGTATCTGAATAATTTTGTGTTGCTAAATATCTTCCTGATACAAAACCTTTAACTATAATAGCCATTACAGTTAAAACTGCTAATGATAGTATAATAATAGGATCAAACAATAAATCTAATTGTATTTTTGTACCAACATATATAAATATAGTTGGCATAAATAATAAACCATAAATTTTTTGCGTATTCTCTAATATAGTAGGTTTTCTTGAACTGTCTTTTAATCCCATGTTCATTCCTACACCTGAACCTAATCCAATTATTACTCCATATTTAGCACCTATTCCTCCTGTTAAAGAAATAATAATTAATGTAACTATCATATGTAAAATAACAACTAATGTTGCCGATATCCTTTCTACTTTAGCTAAATAAGACATTACCAATCCGACTATATGACCTATAAAGTATGCAATTGCCATCGATATTATTGATACAATAGCAGTCAAAATAATACTTCCCATACTTGAAGATTGACCTGCAATTATTCCAACAGTTACAGTAATATATACGATAACTAATGGAAATGGGATGAAGTTATCTAAAATAGATGCTATCATCATTTCATCCCATAACTTACTTTTAGCATTTATTACTTTCCCTTTAAAACATAAGGGTATAATAATTGCTGGCGAAGCCATTGCAAATACTAACATTACTGTTAAATAGAAGCCAAAATTAAATTTGAATTGTTCAATTGGTAAAATTAAAAACATTGCATAAGCAATAAAAGCCATAGCAAAACCCTCTATAAGTACTGGAACGATAGATAATACAACTGTGTTTTTACCACTTTTTTTAATTGCATCGATATTTAAACCAACACCACTCATTACAAATAATAAAACGACAGCCCAACCAGATATTAATTTTAATTCATCTATATTTGTATTTATAGAATTTAATTTTCCAAACAAATCATATAATCCATATGAACCAAATAAAATACCTATTAAAATCAACCATAAAACTAGCGGTATTTTTGTTTTTTCTGCCACTTTATTTAAAAGTAAAAAACTCAATATCGCAATTAAAAATACAATTATGAATCCCATAAAACCTCCAAAGATGTTATAGTGCAATTATAAGTGTTAATACAATTACAAAATCATTTTTAAACATAATCTTGTAGTAGTATTAACACTTATATTATATTCCTATTTTGGGGATAATTCAACAAATCAATGACACTTATTTTATAGTCATTTTTTATT
This sequence comes from Mollicutes bacterium SLUWU-24, assembly GCA_049070185.1. GTDB lineage: Bacteria > Bacillota_I > Bacilli_A > UBA3375 > UBA3375 > CAZFWW01. The sequence continues at coordinate 231,349 of JBLYTW010000002.1, forward strand.
TAAAAAGTTTCAAAATGATGGATTTATGCTATTTCAAGAGTTTTTCATTTCATTTTTTCGTTATTAATTTAACAAATTTCATTTTATTTTGGTATGGGTTTCACAAAAATAAAATCGAATTCATAATATTAAACAATATATTAACCTATAATTTAACGATTTAACACTTAAATTTATTTAAATCAAAACAAAAACAACCCAAATTTAAGTTGTTTTTACCTGATTTAATTCTATTTAATTGTTTTAATTAATATTATTATTTAATTCTCTGTTCATTATCTATATCAAAGAAATAACATTTATTTATATCAATCATAAACGATAATTTATCGCCAATTGTTTCTGTCATTCGACTTGGAACTTTTAAAATAACTTCACTATTACCAATTTTCATAAATACATGATTTTCATTTCCCATTCGTTCTAAATTAGTGATTTCTTCACACATAACTTGATTTGGGAATGTATCTAATGCCACCTTATCAATTGATACATGTTCAGGTCTAATTCCTAAAATACATTTTTGATAACCATCTAATTGTTTTTTTACACCTTCTGTCAATTCAATTTCAGTTCCATCAACAAATTTTAACATTTTATCATTAATTTCAACTTCAAAGAAATTCATTTGCGGTGCTCCAATAAAACCTGCTACAAATAAGTTACTTGGTTTATTGTATATTTCCATTGGTGATCCAATTTGTTGAATTATTCCGTCTTTTAAAACGACTATTCGATCAGCCATTGTCATTGCTTCAATTTGATCATGAGTAACATAAATTGTTGTCGCATTTAAATCACGATGTAATTTAGTAATTTCATTACGCATACTAACTCGTAGTTTTGCATCAAGATTACTAAGTGGTTCATCCATTAAGAAGACTTTTGGATTTCGAACTATTGCACGACCTAATGCCACACGTTGACGTTGTCCCCCACTTAAGTCTTTTGGTTTTCGTTTTAAATATTCTGTAAGTCCTAAAATATCTGCTGCCCATTCAACTTTAGCTTTAATTTCCTCTTTAGGTACTTTAGCAATTTTCAAACCAAATGAAATATTATCATATACACTCATATGTGGATATAAAGCATAATTTTGAAAAACCATTGCAATATCACGATCTTTTGGATGGACATCATTTACTATTCGATTATCAATTTTTAATTCTCCTTTAGAAATTTCTTCTAAACCAGCTAACATTCTTAAAGTCGTTGATTTTCCACATCCACTCGGTCCAACAAAAACGATAAACTCCCCTTGATCAATTTGTAAATTAAAATCTTTTACTGAATAATCATCAGCATTATCATATTTTTTATAGATATTTTCAAAGTCTACATAGCTCATTTTCTTTCTCCTTCTTGATCGCTAATGATCAATATTTTATTTTTAAAAATAATAATATTTGCAGCAAGTAATAATATTGGTCCGAATAATATAATAAACAATAAATTACTCGTAAAGAACCAATAATTTATCAATGAAGATATAATTAAAAATATTGTTACTTTAAATTTATAAAATGGCATTATAAACGTTACTTTTAGTTTCACTAAAGTTGACTGATCTGATGAAAAGTTAATCAAAGGAAAATAAATTGTAAAGATTAAAAAACTAAAGATTATTATTATATTAAAAATCATTGCTAATAATTCACTAATAACGCCTAAATTATTAACGATTATTAATTTTTGAATTACGACATTTTGTTGGTACGCAATAATCAATCCAAAAGTTAATAATGAATAGACTATTATTGAAACAAAATTTTCCTTTAATACTTGAAATATCTTTTTTAATGAAATATTTATACTATTATTTAAATATTCATTAATCATTACTGTGTTTATAATTATTAAGGCTGGAATTAGTAATATTTTAAAACCAATGAAAACCAATAAACCATTAAATAGTTGGAGTAAAATTATATTTCCAATTATTTGCATCACTTTTACACTCATGTGCCATATTCTTGCTGTATTTATCATTTTATTTTACCGCTCCAATCGTTAGTCCTGAAACAAAATAACGCTGAAAAAATGGATATGCTAATGCTAAAGGTAATGTTGCAATAACCATTACTGCCATCATTAATGTTTGGTCTGGTAAATTACTTACAACCTCTGCTGCATATGCTCCTAAACTTGAAGCATTACTCGTTAAATAATTTGTACTTTCCTCAATTCTAACTAAAAAATATTGTAAAGTATCTAAACTTGGATTTTCAATGTATAACTTAGCATTAAACCAATCATTCCAATATGTTAAAGTTGAGAATAAACCAATTGTTGCGGCAACTGGTAATGAAAGTGGCAAAATAATTCTTCGAAATATTGTTAATTCACTTGCTCCATCAATTGTTGCTGATTCAACAATCGAAATTGGAATTGACGTCATAAAATATGTACGAGCAATAAAAATCCAAAATGGATTAACTGTAAGTGGTAAAATTAATGCCCAGATTGTATCATTTAAATGTAATACATTTGTCATTATCATATAATTCGCTGTCATTCCGGCATTAAATAACATTGTTATAAAGATAAACATCGATAATGAATTTCGCCATTTGAATGATTCACGTGATAGTACATAACCTAATGTTAATGTTATAATTAATACAATCAACGTTCCGACTACTGTTACCACTATTGTTGTACCGTATGCATGCAATAATTTTTGCCAATTTAAAAATAAAAATTGATATGTAGCTGTACTAAATTCATGAGGAATTAATGCAAAGCCCTCTGTTTTTAATGATGCTTCTGATGTAAAAGAAATACTAATTGCTAAAATATATGGGAAAACACATGCAAAACCAATAAATCCCATGATTGTTGTAATAATTATATTTGCTTTTTTCGATATTGAATATATAGTTTTTTCCATGTTCCCCCCTTAAAATAATGCACTTTCTCGATCAATTTTGCGGACAATTAAATTTGTTATCATTACTAAAGCAAAGCCAATAATTGATTGGAAAAATGATGCCGCTGCTGATAGTCCCAAACTATTTGGTATTTTCAATGCATTATACACAAAAATATCTAAAGTTTGTGTTACATCATATAATGCCGAAGAGTTTTTTGGTAATTGATAGAACAATCCAAAATCTGAATACATTATTCCACCAATTCCTAAAATTGTTAAAATAATTATCATTGGTTTTAATGCTGGTAAAGTAATGTATTTAATTTGTTGCCATTTAGTTGCACCATCTATTGCTGCGGCTTCATAATAACTACGATCGAATCCTTGAATTGTCGATAAATATATTACACTGTTATAACCAATACTTTTCCATGTTCCCATTATAATAATTATAAAAGGCCATACTGTTGGGTCATTGTACCAATCAACTGGTGAAAAATGGAAAAAAGTTAATAATTGGTTTAATAAACCATAATCAGTATCAAAAAATCCAACCATCATATACGAAACTGATACCCATGACATAAAAAATGGGAAAAACATTAATGTTTGAATAGTTTTTTTACCACGACTACTTAAAATTTCATTTATTGCAATTGCGGCAATTACTGCTGTAACTGTTCCAAGAATTATTAATGTAATATTATAACCTAATGTATTTCTCAAAATTATCCCAATATCTGGATTTAAAGCTAGAAAACGAAAGTTTTCTAGCCCAACCCAAGGTGACGTAAATAATGATTGAAAAAATCCGCTATCAATTGATGATTGATAATCCTTAAATGCTAACAATAAGCCCGGATAAGCTAAATATTTTATTAATATTGTGATAATTATACCTGGTAAGGCTAATAATAATAAGCCTCCATTTTTTTTTAGCGTCTTCATTTTTCCTCACTTATTTTTGTTCTGTTTGCCACTCTTTATACTGTTTGTTAATTTCATCAATTAAATCAAAGAAACCAACTTTTTCTAAATCTGATTTAGCCTTAGCAATATCCTCTTGCGGATTATTGAAATTAGCTAACATTAACGTTACTTGATGTTTTTCTAACATATTTTTTGAATTTGCAAGTTCTGCTGAAAATTCAGATAAGTCTGGTGCAAATCCTAATGCTGGTGATTCAGTACTTGTTGTATTTAATTTTTCAAATTGATCCCATTTATCTTCAGGTTCACCTTGAGCTAATGGAAGAATAAAGAAGTTACCTTGTTCATATACTCCAACTTGATAATCGTTCGCTCCATCTAAAAATTCAATTTTTCCATCTTTATCATATTGCCATTGTTTCCCTTCTACTCCATAAGCAAAAATCGTTCTTAGTTCTGGATTTGTATTTACTTCATTAATTACTTTTGCAGCTAGTTCAGGATTTTTACTTGTTGCCGAAATAACGTTCATACTACCACGAGTACTGTCTGTTGTTACAACTGGGTTTCCAATTGGTTGAACATCATAATCTTTTCCAAATGTTTTTTCCCAAGTAATTTCAGCTCCTGGGAACCCTTCTTGTTTAATCATCCCGTGATCTGTAGTTGCAAAATCAACAATATCTAATGTATCTGACATCATTAATCCAGAATCAATTAATTTATTTATATATTCCATTTCATCTTGATATCCGTCAATATCATATACCCATTGATATCCTTTTTCTGGATTTTCAGGATCTAAACATACTTGTAAATCTAAATCAGCAACGCAATCTAAACTTAAATCTTTTCCTAAACCATTCCAGTTTAAATCATTTGAAATTGGTGCATATCCTTCACCATCTAAAACATCTTGTAAAAATGGCTCTGTATCTTGCATTGATTCTACTTTACTTGGATCAAAATTGTATTTCTCAACTAAATTAGAGTCAAATAAATAATATAATTGAGTTGTAATTTCTTTATTTGTTGGAATTGCATAAACTTGATCATCTACTGTAACTCCAGTCCAGAATTTTTCATTAATTTCTTTTTTCGTATCCTTTAATGGTCCATTGTCTAGATAATCATTTAAGGCTACATATTTTTTGTTTGCAACATTTTCTTCAAATGATAATGGACTTGCAAATACTATATCCATTGGCTCATTTGCTGAGAATTTCATATTCATTTTGTCTTCATACTCACCGTAATCATACCAAATGATATCAATATCAGCACCAACAGTAGGTTCTAAAATTTTATTCATCGCTGCTTCAACATCTTGTTCTGCTGCTGGGGCTGCCCCAATCTGATACCAAGTAATTGTTGGATATGATCCATCACTATTTGCTGCTACATCAGCATTTGAATCAGTATCTTGACTCCCACACCCAGCTAAAACTAAAATACTTAAAACAAATATCATTGTTAACTTCTTCATTTCTACTCCTTAATTTGATTAATTTTATATTTACATTGGGATTTAAAACTCAATTGATCATCTAATGGATTGAATGGATATTTCCCAATTATTACCCAAATATACCAAGCTGCTAAACTTCCATTGTCTTCATCGCCCGGATATCCATCATTTTTATCTGTAAAATATTGTAATGTTTTTTCAATAATTGCATCAAACTTTTTTTCTTCACCTAAAATTAAATACCAAAAAGGTAAAATAAAACTTGGCTGATTAGATATAGCAAAGTAACCTAAATCTTCACATTTTATCATTTCTGTCATTTCATGAATTTCTTGGTTATACTTTCCTATTTCGTATTGCCCTTTACGTTCAAATATTTGATTTAAACGATTTAAACACTCGGTTTTCCCACCAAATAGATTAATCATTCCTTCTAAATCATATACTAAGTTAAAATTATTTTGCCAAGCTGATGATTCGCAAAAATCATTTCCCCATAAATTTGGATCAAACTGTTTTGTAAATTTACCATCTTTATTTTTGGGGGCAAAAAATTTATTCTCTTGATTAAATATTAGTGGATAATTCTGGCACCGCATTTGATAACGGCTTGCATCTTGGTGATTAGTTTTTTCTAATACTTTGCTAATTGCATAATCAGATAAATAATTGTCTAAACTCATACTGACACTTTCATTACTGCAATCAGCCGGTACATAACCATATTTAATGTATTCTTGAAGATTCTTTCGACCAAATAATGGATTATCACTTTGACAATCACCATTTTTCAACAATGCTTCTATTGCTACTTGCTGATCTTCTTTACATATATTTCCGGTTAAAAAAGCTTCGGCAATTACAACATCGGTTAAGGTACTTGGCATTATCCCACGTTCATACGGAGATAACCAACGTGGTAAAAATTTTGTTGCTTGATAATGATTTAGTAACGCTTTAATTATTCGTTGATATATTTTAGGAGTTAACATACGCATTAAAGGCATTGTTGTTCGATAAGTATCCCAAAAGCCGACATCTGTAATCATTGTTCCATTTCTTAATGTTTCTGTGCTAAAATCATAGTAAACTTCTTTATTTTCTTGAGTAATTTCACTTATAAAGCGCGGATAACAAAAAATTCGGTATAAATTACTATAAAATGTTTTTTTACAAACTTGATTATCAATAATATCAATTGTATTTAATAATTTTTCCCATTCATTTTTCGTTTTTTGTTTTTTCTGTTCATAACTCAAACTTTGTTCACGTTCCAAATTGACCTTTAACTGCTCCATAGAAATATATGAACTTGTAATTATTACATTATATATTGGAGCATCAATCGTTAAAATTAATTTCATTTGCTTATTAGTTGAATTTGTAACTACTTGATTATCAGACAATACCTGTTCAACCATAAGTTTTTCACTAAATTCTAACACATAATATTTACGAAAGTTCTTAGCATATTCACTTTCATTTATATTCGTTATTGTTAAAAATAATTTATTTCCAACGATTTTAAAACTATTTTCACCATTAAAACAATCAATTACTAATTTACTCTGCTGCTTACTCTGATTTTCAACTTTTAATTCTGCACCTTTTTCACTCGGTGTTAAGCTAAACTTTGTTTGATATCGATTTAAAAAACCACTCATTTCATATGGAGATAACTTTTTTTGAGTTATGCTACTATGAATGTCCTGATAATACTTTCCGCTAATTGGCATTAATAGAATATGACCATAATCACCTAACCAGGGACTTGGTTGATTACTTATTCTAATTCCTTCAGTATACGTAACATTTGGATTATAAAACCAGCCTCCATTTTCATTATCAGTTGTTAAAATATAACTTTGATTTCCTAAAGGAAATTGAACATTTGGTAAAGTATTTCCATTTGATTCCCGATAGGTTGATCCAGTTCCTACTTCAATATTAACATAATCAACTTTCATCATAATCAATCACCTTCATACTTACAATTGATGCTTCTGGAATTTGGTTATCTGTTACTGGATTTACAACTTGTTCTAATAAATCGGTTTGATAATACTTATAACCTAAGTTATATTTAGCATTTTTACCATTACTTACCATTCTAATAATTAGTTCATTATCAAAATTGCGTTTAATTGCTGAAACATAGGCACTGTTTTCCAATTCAAGTTCTAACATTTGATGATTTGGATTTAATTTTCCTACACTTTTATCTAGTTGAACATAAGGTTGCTTAACAAATGCTGTTCGGGACTTATTAGCTATTTCATCACTTATTTTAACCGGTTGAAAATAAACTTTAAACTCAGCACTTATTGGTTTTAATTCTTGAGCTTCAGGGGTAATAAAGTGACCCCAATCTCCTAATTCACCAACACTACGACAAATTGTAATATCCAATGTTGAATCATGATGTTCGTATTCATGTAATCCATTTGTGGCAATTGTTAATTCCATTTCTTGATCATTCATCCGAACAAAGTTTAACATTCGTTGATCATTACTTGGGTTTTGCCAATTTTCTGTTACTTCATTACTTCTTTTAATTATGTTAAATGCAGTTTCAGCTTCATGCCAATTTGTTTCAAAACCAGGTGTAAATTCAACACGCATTCGATGATCTTTAACACTGTTTTCAAAATCAATCGTAATATTAATTCCTGGATCATTTGGTGTTAATTGATACGTAATTGTCAATTCAAGTTCAACCATTTCTTTACTTCTTTTTGCTTGACGATCTTTATATTCAACAATTTCTAATTGTTCTTTTGCCAAAAGATCATCCGCTGATTTAGGAACAATAATTTTTGTTTTTACAATTCGCTTTTGAACTGCACCACAATCAGCATTAATTAATTGGTGATAATTTTCGTTATAGATATTTTTATCATCTACAACACGACCAAACATATATTCATTCCCCACATCACCATGATCAATTATTCGCATTAATGATTTAATCGATTTATTCGTTATTTTATTTACAATATTTATACTACAATCTGGATTAATCTCAACAGCAATTAATTCATTTTCTAATTGATTATTAATACAATCGTTTGTTTTTTCTGGTAACTCAGTTTCTTTTAAATAAAATGTTTTATGACTAAAATTAGGTATTTCAGCACTAAACTCAATTAATATATTACGCGAATAATATGCTCTTCTAAAAATATCATCTGGTAAGATATAACCAAATTTTAATCCTAAATCTGTAATTTTTGCGGGATATACATTATTTTCTACATCAATTACTTGATAATCTTTCAATTTAATTTCTTGCATTTTTTCGCGAGCTTTAACAAATGAGTCGTTAAACAATTCACGATCAATTTCAATTTCAACTTGATGAAAATTATTACTCAGTGTTCCCGGATTAATTATTGCAAATGCTAATTGGTGTTCTTGATTATTTATTTGATTTTTTATTGTTTTTAAACTTTCTTCAATCAAATAATCAGCAACATTTTCACTATCAGCAAATCGATTATCAATTGTTTGGTGAACACTGTCTACTGAACATCCACAAATACTATCATGAGGATGATTTTGCATTAATTTTTTCCATCCATATTCAATTTTTTCGTGGGGATAATTTGCCCCTTGATATAATGCTGCTAGTGGTTCAACAAGATATTCATATTTTGCTTGAATTTTAGCATTTTTAATTTTCTGATTAATTCGTGATGATGCTGTATTAACCAAAGTATAATATCCATCCGTTGTCTGACTTATTAGTTCATTTTTAATTACTGTTAATTCTTTATTTTCAACTTCTGTTTCAATAGCATTTAAATAATCATCAAAATTAGAATGAATAAAATTATATTCTGAATACAATTCGTTTGCTACTTTAATTGCCGTCGTTACATCTTTTTGATACGGTGTATGATCACAACCATTCATCATCAATAAATGATCACTATCCGTATAACGCATACAATCAGCTAACTTTTGATCCCAATATTTTTTTGCCTCTAGAGGACTTGTCGGAATTTCGTTAGCATTACTATACCAATTTGCAAATAAAATTCCTAAAACTTCATCACCATTATCCGCTTGAATTTTCATTTCTGAGAATTTACTTTCAAAGTCACTTGAAACTTGATTATTAAATCCAGTTGTACTTACACCACGTCCAAAAATCATATTATTAATTTGACCTTGCTTTAAAATTTGTGGTGCTTGTGAATAAATTCCGAACGTATCGGGAAAATAACCAACACTTGTCTTTGCCCCATATCTTTGACAATCTAAATCACCATAAAGTAAATTACGAACATTTGCTTCACTGCTTGTTAAAAAAGCATCTTGTAAAATATACCATGGACCAATTTTAATTTTTCCATTTTTTATTGCTCGAAAAAGTTTATCACGCATTTGCGGTTTTACTTCTAAGTAATCAGCAATACAAATTGTTTGCCCATCAAGGTGAAACGACTTAAAATCTGGATCATTATCAATTGCTGCTAAAACATCATCTATTAAATTAATTAAACGCATATGATGTTGTTCATAGGGCATATACCACTCACGATCCCAATGACTATGACTAATTATATGTACTGTTTTCATTTTTCTCCTTATAAATTATTTAAATCTAAAATAAATTCGGCAAACATTGAATTGGCCCAACTAAACCATGGACGAGTATATAACTCGGGATTATCAACATTTATCCCTTCGTGCATTAAATTTGTTCCGGCATCAGTTTCAATAAATTGTTTTAAAATTCGCTTTTTTTCTGATTCCGATGTAGTTGTTAATCCTTCTATTGCAAGTGCAATATGCCAAAAGTAGTTTTCTGGTGTATGTGGAGACCCAACCCCTTTGGCAATTTTCCCTTCATAATAATATGGATTGTCATTTGAAAGAATAAAATTTCGAGTGTTTTGATAAATTTCATCATCAATTTGACAATACCCTAAATAAGGTGCTGATAATAAACTTGGGACATTGGCATCATCCATTAATAAATAATTTCCTAATCCATCAACTTCATATGCATACATTTTTCCGTATTTTGGATGATCAATAACCCCATATTTTTGAATCCCTTCATCAATTTCTTGCCACAAAGTTGTAACTTGATTTTGGAATTCAGATTGATTTGGATAAAATTTTTCCAAAATTTCAACTAAATACTTTAATGTAACTACTGCAAACATATTTGCTGGAATTAAATAACCATATTTACAAGCATCATCACTTGGTCGAAAACCACTCCAACTCATTTTAGTTATTCCTACTTCTGATCCAGTTCCGCGATTTGGCAAAGTTTCAAATTCAATTCGTTCTGGATAATCAAATAATAACCAGTCGGCAATTCGACGGAAGTAATAATCTGATTTTTCTTGATGTTCTTGTTCGATTTTAATTGTTTCAACTATTTTCTCAGCCATTTTTAAAAAATCTTGATCAAAAATCATTTGATTATTTGTTTTCTTCCAGTATAAATATGCTAGTTCAAGTGGATAACACAGTGAATCTAATTCATATTTTCGTTCCCAAACTAGAGGATCTGTCTGCGGCAAATCATCTTCACTATGATCACCAACTTGTGGAGTTAAGTTGTGAGCATTTGCGTATGGATCACGTAATATTTGCTTCTGATGTGATTTCATTACCCCTTGAATCAACTTATCAACTTCTTGATTTTCTTTAACAATTCTTAATAGTGGTTTGACTTGAGCCACTGAATCTCGATTCCACATTGCTGGAATATCACCAGTAATTACAAATGTCTCACCATTGTCTTCAATAATTGTTGTTTGATAGGTATTTTTAAAACCTGCTTCAAACATTTGTCCCACCTTACTATTAGTCCCATAAATATTTTTCACTTTATTAATTAACTCTTCCATTTCTCTTGGAATATTTTCTCTAATTATTTCCATTTTCCTCCTCAATACTTTTACAAACGTTTACATATTGATTATATCACAGTTACCAATCTTTGTAAAGTGATACCAATGAATTTGTTTTTTGCTTTATTTACTGGAAAAATGTTATAATTTATTATATATCTGCGAAATAAGGAGAGATATGACTAAATATAAACAAGTTGCTAGAGATTTAATTAATAATATTGAAAAAGGAATCTATACGGAAAAAATACCATCAGAAAAAAAATTAGCCAATGATTATCAAGTTTCGATAAATACATTACGCAAAGCCTTATCAATCTTGGTTGATAAGGGATACATAATTCCCCGACATGGTAGCGGTTATTATTTGAATCGTCATAAAAATTTTGATAGTTTAAAACTTAAAAGCCTTGGAATTACATATAATAATCAAAATGTCACTTCTAAAGTAATATTTTTCAAACTTATCCAAGCAAATGAAATTGAAGCTTGCAATCTTAATGTTGAGATTGGAACAGCTATTTTTGCAATTAAACGTTTAAGACTTATTAACAATTTACCAACTATTTTAGAAAATACAATTGTTCCAGTTAGTTTATTTCCAACTTTAAATGCTGATGTTTTTACAGGATCTTTTTATGAATATATTACAAATAATACTCAACATCGTGTTAGTCGAGCTTATAAAGATATTTCTGCTATTTATCCTAATGAAGATTTATGTGATATCCTTAATTTATCAGAACCCCGAGCCCTTCTTGCGATTGAAAATTATGTTTACTTAAATGATGGAACTCAATTTGAATATTCTTATAATATCCATGTTGATGACAAACTGTCTCTTGCTGTTAATGTATAAAAAACTTCTCAATATTATTGAGAAGTTTTTTTACATTTGATTTTGATTGCTGTACATTCTTGCATATTTTCCTTTATTTTTCATTAATTGTTGATGATTACCTGTTTCAATAATTTTTCCTTGTTCTAATAAAACAATATTATCCGCATCACGAATTGTACTTAAGCGATGGGCAATAATTATCATTGTTCGTTTTTCACTTGCAACTTTTATTGCTTGATTAATCATTTTTTCCGTTGCTAAATCAATATTTGCCGTTGCTTCATCCATAATTAAAATTTTCGGATTACGAACTAAAACTCGAGCAAAACAAATTATTTGTTTTTCACCTAATGATAAATTTTCTCCACGATTAACAATTGGAAAATCAATATTATAATTAATTTTTACAAGTAATTTTTCAGCTCCAATTTGTTCAAGAATTGTTATTATTTCTTGATCTGTTACTTCTTGACCAAAGCGAATATTACTAGCAATTGTTCCACCAAAAATTATTGGTTCTTGTAAAATAATTCCTATATGTTGGCGATAAGTTCGTTTCGAATAGAAATTTATTGGTAAATCATCAATATATATCATTCCTCTATCCGTTGCTTCTAATTCATTAAATCGTAATAATAAATTAATTATTGTACTCTTACCACTTCCACTTCGACCTACAATCCCAACTTTTGATCCCGGATTGATTGTTAAATTAATGTTACTAAGTGCCGTTGTTTTACTATTAGGATATGTAAATTTTATATCGTTAAATTCAACTTTTCCTCGATATTCAGGAATTGGTTTTTGTGTTTTATCTTCCAATTTTGCATTTAAAATTTTAAAAATTCGTTCAATTTTCACTTTTGAATGTTCTATCATTCCTAATTCATGAAATAACAAACCAATTGGCGCAATAATTCGACCAATGTACACGTAATACGCATAAATTACCCCTGCTTCTATTGGTATGATTTTCTCAACACTTAAATACGCTAAAACAATAACAATTAACGCACTTACTATTCCTTGAAATAATTGAATTGCGTTCCAGCCACCTTTAACATGTAAATTTACTTCTTGCATTTGCTCATCAACAAATTGATTATTTAATTGATTAAAGTCATTAATGATTTCTGATTCTGTATTAAAGGCTTTTAGGATTTCAATTCCATTAATTATTTCATTAATTCGTCCTACAATTAATGAATTTGTTTCATTAACTTTTTTGGCAATATGAATAATTTTATGCGAAAAAATTGTAATCCAAAAATACATAATCGGAATAATTATTAAACAAATTATCGCTAACTTTGGTTCTAGCATATACATACCGATAAATGAAAATACAATTGCTAATCCTGAAGATATTACAATATTGATTGTCGACATATACAATTGTGGAACCCCACTACTATCATTTAAAAAACGATTTGCTGTTTTTCCCGCAGGTTCAGCTTCCAATTCTTGTAAATTTAAATAAGATAACTTTTCGGCAGCTTCTAATCGAACATCCCGTGCAACATTGGAAAACATATATGCTCCACTTAAACGTTGAATATAACTAAATAAAACGCTTAGTAACTGTACAATAATTAAAATTATTATTACTTTTATTATTGTTGGTAATTGTTGATTATAAAAACTTTTAACTTGATTTGTTGTTAATTTAGTAATTGGATAAATTTGATTATCGACTTTTATTTTTGACTCTGAACTTAAATCTGTAACATTTTTAGTCAAATCTATTTTATTTTCACTTACATAAAAACCATCATCCAAAAGCATTATTGTAATTGCTTGATTATTTACCGATGTTTTATCATAATAGTTTCCTTGATATTCAACAGCATTTGATGTTTTATCAGTTTCATACCAATTATCAACGATTGCTAATACTTGATTATCTAAAATATTTTGAATTACCAACGGACTCAATGCACTTAAAAATTGAAATAATATTAAAGATAATACCATAATTATAATTAATTTAAGTTGCTTTTTAACAAAATGCCATGTCATTTTATAAGCTTTCATTTTCACTCCCAATTTGTTCAAAATATTGTTGTTGATACCAACTAGAAGATTTGATTAATTGTTCATGAGTACCACTTGTTGATATTTTTCCATCTTCAAGAACATATATAATATCAGCCTTTTTTATTGCTGAAAAACGATGAGTAATTATGATATTTGTCTTATTTTTACGATGTTTTTCTAAATTCATTAAAATTCTTTTTTCTGTATTAGCATCTACAGCACTAAGTGAATCATCTAAAATTAAGATTTCCGGATTTTTTAATATCGCTCGAGCAATTGATAAACGTTGTTTTTGCCCACCACTTAATCCATTACCACCTTCACCTAATAACGTATTAATTCCATTTGGCATACCTCTTAAATCTTCATTCATATCGGCAATATCAATTGCTTGATATTTCATTTGCATATCAGCATCTTGATACGCAATTTTCAAGTTATCATCAACTGTTCCAGAAAATAATATATCAACTTGTGGTACATAACCAACTAAATCTCGAACATCTTTTACATCAAGGTCTTCTAAATTTTGATTATCGATTGTAATTTTTCCCCCGGTTAAATTAAAATCACAAAGCAATTGTTTAATTAAAGTACTCTTCCCACTTGCACTTGGTCCAACAATTCCAATTGTTTGTCCTGATTTAATTGTCATATTTATCTCTGATAATACATTTACTTGGTCAAATGGATAATGGTAACTTACATTTTCGTAATTAATTGTCTTAAAATGATTAATTGAAGTTTTAATAATTTGTTTTTCTTGCTTTGATTGATAATTAATTATATCAGCAAAGCGATCACTTGCAATTATTGCTTGATTAAAAATATTAAATACATTTGCTAATACTAAAAGGGGCCAACTTAGCATTGATATATACATTGCAAATGTAATTAAATCACCTGGACTTATTTCTCCATTCATTATTAAATAAATTCCATATATAAAAGTTATTATTGTACTAATTGCTATAACTAATTCAAATAACGGCGTAAATATTGTTTCAAATCGAACTAATCGTTTCCATGAGTTTATATCATTTTCAATTGCTTCTTTATTCTTTTTTATATCTTCCTCTTCATAACAGTATGCACGAATTACTCGATTTCCTTCAATTGTTTCAAAGATTTTATCAAAGAATTTAGCGAATATTTTTCGATGTTCAAAATAATATTTACGCATATAATTCAAAAGTGCTATTAATAAGATAAAAGTTAAAGGGATAATCATAAATGCTACTAGTGTTAACTTAAGTGAAATTGTTAAAGTCATCTGTAAGAAAATCGCAATAATCAAGGCGATACAATATGTTAAATCACCAACTAATGTTGTTGCAGCCCTCGTAATTGCTTCTAAATCATTTGTCATTCGCGAAATTAATTCTCCCTTATTATACTTTACAGTTAAATCAATATCACTTGCAAATAATTTTTTTAAATAATTTATTCGTAATTGTTGTGACATTCTTTGTCCACTATAATTTAAATTAAGATGAAAAAACATATTTAAGCCATAAATCAAACAAATTACGGCAATTAATGTTACCCCCCACATTATTAACGCTTTTAAAGTTAATGTATTTTGCGTAATTTGATCAATAATAATCCCAATAATTTGTGGAGTAAGAGTATTGGCATAAGCAACAACTAACATTATTATTATTAACAATATGTATTTTTTCTTATCTTCTTGATAAAAATAGCTTAAATTTTTCCATAAATTCTTCACAAAACCTCCTTAGCAATCGTTTACAACGTAAAATAAATATAAAAAAATGGGATAAACCCATAATTTTAACTATTGAATGCTTTTATTCCTAATAATCCACTACCGATTAAGCCAGCGTTATCACCCAACTCTGGTGCAACAATATAATCTTCACTTAAAATTTGTTTATTATCTAAATAACCATTTAATAATTCCAATAATTTTTGATGAATTTGTTTATGTAAGCCTTTTTGGTGCATAACTCCTCCACCTAAGATAATTTTTTCCGGTGAAACTATTAATAAATAATTCATTAATGCTTGAGCTAAATAATAACTTTCAATATCCCAAACTTCAGCATTTTCACTTAATTCAATTCCTGGTTTTCCGAAGCGCTTTTCGATTGCTGGTCCGGCTGCTAATCCTTCTAAACAATCTTGATGATATGGACAAAAACCATGGTAATTATCTTTTGGATGACGTTTTACTAAAATATGACCCATTTCTGGATGCATTAATCCTTTAATTGATTCGCCATTTATTACAGCTCCGCCACCAATTCCCGTTCCAACCGTTAAATAAATACATGAATTAGCATTTTTAGCTGCACCAAAAGTAACCTCAGCCAAAGCTGCAGCATTTACATCAGTATCAAAGCCAATTGGACATGAAAAATTTTCTTTTAAAGTCCCAATTATATTATAATTTACCCATTTTACTTTTGGTGTTGATGTTATATATCCATATGTTGAAGATTTTTGATCTAAATCAACTGGACCAAACGAACCAACTCCCATGCATTGAAATTCTTTATCTTTAAAATATGTTATTACTTTTTTCATTGTTTCATCCGGAGTGGTTGTTGGAATACTTACACGATTTAATACCGTTCCCACTTCATCAACAATTCCACAAACAAATTTTGTTCCTCCTGCTTCAATTGCCGCTATTTTCATTTCTACTCCTTAATTTCCATTTATACCACTATTATACTCTTTAGATGCAAATTCGCAAATCTTATTTCACCAATTTATTTAAGTTAATATAAAATCTTTTTTAAATTATACTAACTACAGCCAAAAACTTGTTTAAATTCTTTTTCTCCTAAAAGTCCACTTCCAATTAAACCAGCATTTATTCCTAATTGTGACTCTTTTATATAATTAGGATAATTAATTTTTTTCAATTCAATGTAATCATTTAATATTTTTTGAAATTGATGGTAAATCGCCCCCACCATATGCTTATTTTTAATAATTTCACCACTTAAAATAATTTTTTCTGGAAAATAAACTAAAACATAATTTAAGATAACTTGCGCAATATAATAACTAACAAGAGTAATATTATTTGTCTTATTTCGCTTCTTTAATGCATTTTCACTTGCCAAGCCCATAAAACAATCATCGTGTAAAGGACATATACTCTGAAAATCATCTTGAGGATAATGTTTCAAAATCATATGATTCATTTTTGTCGTTATTTTATTTATTATCTTTCCATTAGAAACTACTACTCCACACAACTCATCGCTAATATTTAAATATAAGTATGATTTTTCGCTTTTTATTTTACCAATTTTAACTTCTGCTAACATTAATGCTTGATGTAAATTATTAAAGCCAATTGGGCAACTAAAATTTTGACGAAATGTACCTACTAAATCAAAATTTTCCCATTCTTTTTTTGTTGTTTTAATAATTCGTCCATAAGTTGATGATTTACGATCTAAATTTAACTTACCAAAACAACTTATGCCAATTGCTTCAAATTTTTGCTGATTTAAATATTTAATAACTTTATTAATTGTCTGCTGTGGTGATGTTGTTGGAAATATTTCCTTATCAATTATCAAACCATTATTTGTTATAATTCCGCAGACAAAGCTATTTTTCCTAGCTTCAATTGCTGCTATTTTCATTTCTACTCCTGCCTACTATTCTATCTACTTATATAATACTGCAAATTAAAAAAAATATTGATAATAAATCAATATTTCTTTATATTTTGGAAAGTTATTATATTTTTAATCAACTATCTATAATAACTATATCTTATTTTAAATCACTACCGATAATTCCAGTTGTTAAATATTGCTTTAATTTTGTTTCTATTGGCATAACTTCAAAAACATAACTAACAATTGGAGCCGTTTTTCCAGTTTCACTATCAGTAATCATAGTTTCTTCAGCACTTAAAACATTAAGCACTGGTCCTAAATAATAATAATATTGGGAACGATTTCGCCGAGCCATTATGTGGATTTCATATTCGCCATTTTTTAATTTTCCCTCATTAGTAATTTGACCATTTTTAGTTAAGTAACGATTTTTCGTTGAAAACCACGTTAATTTATTATTGTCAATAATTTTATTATTAAATGAACCAAATGCACCCATATCATCAAAATTCAAATAAATAACACATTTCATTTGTTGATGATCAAACAAATATCCACTTAATTCTCCATGTCCTTGTTTCATTAATAATAATCGTAATAATTCTGCTTTTTTATATAATTTATAAGGTACCAGCGTTGATTGATTCTTAAAATTATCTAAATAATAATTAGTATTATAAGCAATTAAGTCTTTTAAAAAGATTTTATTTTCAACTAATAAATGATATTTACTGCCTATCTTTTCAATAATTGGTTCATAATTTATATACATTGGTTGTGTAATTAATATTTGTAAATGCATTAATGCATTTTCCGTAATTAACTGCTGATTTGATAAATGATATTTACTTTCAATATAATCATTTAATTCTGAGATAGTACAAGCTTTTTGCATTAATAATTCAATAATGGCAATTTCATGAATTCGTTTAGCAGGGCTAAATTTTTGGCAAATAAATGCTAATCTTTTGCGTTCAATTGCATTAATCTCTAAATTTGTTTTACTAAAATATTCAACAAATTCGACATTACTTAAAAACTTTTTATTGGCAAAAATCAGTTGCGGATCAATTTCTTTTTGTTGATAAAAATCATAAATTAATGGAATTCGACCTAATTTAAAATACAATTGGTCATACGCCTGTTTAATTAAAGATAATTGGGATAAATTAACTTTGGCAATATGTTTTAAAATTCGTTTTTGTGCTATTTCTTCAAAATCAATTGAACTTGCACCAGGTAATAGATTAGTTCCGTTATTAATAAATTGTAACATTTTATTTTTATCGAACGATTTATCACCAGATAAAGCAATTGGAATTAAAAAGTCATTATCATAATTGCCAATAAAATCTAAAACAACTAAATATTCTTTATTTTGATTTAACCTCAGTCCCCTTCCTAATTGTTGAATGTATACAATCGACGAACTTGTTCTTCTTAAAAATATCACTTGATTTATGCACGGGATATCAATTCCTTCGTTAAATAGATCAACTGTAATAATGTAATTAATAACTGCTTTTTCCAATTGATGAATAACTTTCTGACGAATTTGTTCTGAATCGTTAGCACTTAAAACTTCAACTTTTGCCCCTAGCAAGTTTAAATTATTTGCAAGTTCATTTGCTTCTTTAATTGTTGATACAAAGATTAATCCATGTAATGTTGAACCACTATAACCGTAAAATTGAGACTTTTCCCAAATATGTTTAGCTCTTTCTAAGCTAATTAATTGATTAAAATCAGCCACTTTTGCTTTATTTTCATGATTAACAATATCAGCTATTCCATAATAATGAAATGGAACTAATAACTCTGATTTTAAAGCTTCATGTAGTCTTAATTCATAACTAACATTATAATTAAATAATTGGTAAATATTAAAATCGTCACTTCGCTCCGGTGTTGCACTAAGTCCTAAAAGAAATTTGGGGGTAAAATAATCAATTACTTTTTGATACGTTTTTGCCCCACTATGGTGAACTTCATCAATAATAATGTAATCAAAAGTATTCGGATTGAACTGTTTCAAATGATGATCACGACTAATTGTTTGGATTGTTGTAAAAAGATAATCAGCCGTTATTTCTTGATTTTCTCGGTTATATAACTGCATCTTTCGTTCAGGCATTACTTGTTTAAAAGTTTCTAAGGCTTTTTGTGCAATTAATTGCCGATGAACAATAAAAAGCATTTTTTTCGGATTAAACTTTTTTACGGCAAAAGCAGCTAAAAATGTTTTTCCCGTTCCGGTTGCACTTATTACCAGACTTCGTGTTTTACCTTGCCAATAATCTTTTTGCAAGTGATTTACTGCTAATTGTTGCATTTGATTTGGTTGAGGCAATTCTAAGCGTAATTTGGGTTTTATCAATTGTTTTTTTATTTGTTGATTAAGTTGATAATTTTTCCGATATGATTCAATAATATCTTCATATTTTATTGCTTGTTTATATGTTTTTACTAACTTGTTTTCAAACTGATAATACATTTTTGAATTATAACTAAGTGGTAACTCGATATTTAACTCTTGATTAATAGTTAAAGCATTCTGCGTCAAATTACTACTACCAATAATAACTTTCACTACATTTTCTTGAATAAAAAAATAACCTTTTTCATGCATTTTTTGCTCCGTATTTATCCGCAGTTCAATATTTGAAAATTTAGTTAATTCACTTAATGCATCGGGTTCACTAAAATAAAGATAATCACTGCAAATGATTGTTCCAGGTATTGCTTTTGCTTCAAGTTTTAAAAGGGTTGTTTTTAATAAAGCAACTCCACTTTTCGTAATAAAAGCAACAGAAAAAATAAACTTTTGACATTCTAATAGATTCTTAATTAAACTATCAATCATTAATTGCTTATCATTATCAATTAATTGCATTTGATAATCACTAGTAACATCTTCATCATTTTCGATTAAACTTGTATATAATCCGCTTTTTAATTGTTCCATTACCATTTTAATTTGTTTCAATTGAATTTAAATTTCCAATTTGTTTACAAATATCCTTTGCTTTATCGTAGTTATAATTTGCTTCATTTTTCATTACATCATTTATACAATTTCTTAATGGCAAACTATAGTTAAATGTTATTATACTAATTAAACTTATCACAATAATTACCAATGTCACTATCGTTATTATCATCTTTTTTTGTGTCATTATACTTCCTTTTCTTATCTATTATTTTATCATATATTAATTACTATGATTTAACTACAACTTATTTTGTTCTAACACTGTATGTTTAATAATTGTTGTTAATATTTCAAGGTTTATAAATTGATATTTTTCATCAATTGCTTGATGTTTACTAATTGCTTCATGGTAACTTTCAATTGTTTGTTCAATTATTTTTCCGTAATTTTTTGCTGATATATCAACAAGAAAAAATTCTTGATTAATCATTTCATTAACAACTTCTACATAATAATCTGGCTGTTCGTCTTGTAAATAACTTTTTAGTTGTTCCGTTAAATTTTCTAAATTATAATTTTGTTCATAATAATTAATAAAATCTATCTCTTGATGTTCCATTAATAAATATTCAACATGTAAATCTAATATTATATAAAAATGTTCCATTACTGATAATTTACTTTCAGCTTTAATTAGATTGATTTTTTTCATTAATTGTTGTTTTAAATCAACCTTAGTAATTACATATAATTGACTTAGAATTTCATCTTTATTATTAAAGTAACGATATAATGTTTTACGCTCTACATTAATTCGCTTTGCAACATCAACAAGAGAATCCTGATAATTTTTGGCAATTACTAAATCATTATATAATAACTCTAATAACTCTTGGTATCGTTCTTTTCGTTTATCACTCATCTGAAAATATTCAGATAATTTTATTATTGCTTCCATCTTATCCTTTACGTAAAAATAAAAATGACAAAGTCATTTTTATTTAAATAGATTATTCATTTTACTCATATCCATATTTTTCATTTGTTTCATCATTTTCTTACTTTGGTCATAACCTTTAATTAATTTATTAACATCTTGTACTCGAGTTCCACTTCCCTCAGCAATTCGACGACGTCTTGATGCATTTAAAATGTTTGGTTTTGTTCGCTCTTGTGGTGTCATTGATTCAATAATTGCTTGAAAACGAACAAGTTCTTGTTCATCAATCATTGATAAATCAACTCGTTTTTTCACACCAGGAATCATTGATAATAATGAACCCATTCCTCCCATTTTCTTTAACATTTTCATTTGCTTAAGAAAATCATTTAAATCAAACTTACCTTCTAACATTTTATTAGCCATTGCTTCGGTATCATTTTCTTCAGCAAAAATTTCGGCTTTTTCAATTAAACCAAGCATGTCTCCTTGTCCTAAGATTCGACCTACAACACGCTCTGGATTAAACTCTTCAAGTCCATCCATTTTCTCACTGACACCTAAAAATTTAATATCAATATTTGTTACTTTTTTTACTGAGAATACTGCTCCACCACGAGTATCACTATCCATTTTAGTAAAAACAAGACCCGTTACATTAACATAGTTTCTAAATTCGGCTGCAATATCAACGGCAAGTTGTCCAATTGATCCATCAATTACAAGTAAAGTTTCACTTGGCATATATTTATTTTGTAATTGATTAATCTCTTCCATCATTGCCGTATCAACGTGCATACGTCCTGCCGTATCAAAGATAATTAAATCATGATTATTTTCTTTAGCATATTTAACCGCATTATCTGCAATTGCCAAAACATCTTTGCTATCTTCACTGTATACTGTAATTCCTAATTGTTTACCTAATGTTTTTAATTGATCAATTGCTGCTGGACGATACACATCACAGGCAACTAATAATGGATTTTTTTTAATTTTCTTTTTACGTAAATAATTGGCAATTTTACCAGTTGAAGTAGTTTTCCCACTCCCTTGTAAACCAACCATCATGATAATATTATTTTTTGATAAATCTAATTGGTTATCACCTTTTAATAACTCAATCATTTCATCTTTAACAATTTTTGTTACTTGTTCTCCAGCATTTAAACCTTTTAAAACTTCTTCGGTTTCAGCACGTTTTTCAACACTCTTACAAAAATCTTTAGCAACTTTATAGTTAACATCAGCTTCTAACAAAATTAAACGAATTTCGCGTAATGATGTCTTTAGTTCATCACTCGTTAAATTTTTCTTTCGTCCAATATCATCAAGTTTATTTTGTATTTGATTTGCAAATATATCTAACATTTTTAACCCCTTTTAATTACTACATCTTTTGCTTCTTGATAAAAGCGTAAATTTGTAATATCAATTTTTTGTTCACTTTGATATTTTTTTTCTAAAACATATTCGATAACATGTTTAGCTATTTCTGGATTTTTAGGTAATAATGGTCCATGTAAATACGTTCCAATAAAGTTATCACGCATAAAACCCTCATATTTTGAACCAAATTCATTTCCATTTCCACTAATAATTTCAGCAAACGGTGTATCAACATTTTTCGTTTGTCCACCATGATTTTCAAAACCAACTAAAGTTATTTCATTATTATTAATTTTAGTTTTAGCAATAACATTACCAATACAACGATTAATACCACCTTCTGAATAATAATCATAAATTCCTAAGCCTTCTATTTTTTCTCCTGTCGCATCAATATAATATTGACCAAACATTTGGTATCCAC
This sequence comes from Mollicutes bacterium SLUWU-24, assembly GCA_049070185.1. GTDB lineage: Bacteria > Bacillota_I > Bacilli_A > UBA3375 > UBA3375 > CAZFWW01. The sequence continues at coordinate 254,666 of JBLYTW010000002.1, forward strand.
CACAAATTGTTAAGACAAATGCCCCATTATCCATTGCTTTAATAATTTGGTCTTTACGACCAATTAAATCCGAATACAATAAACGTTGAGCATGATCACTTCCACCACCTAAAAAGATGATGTCATGATTGCTTATATCAACTTCATCATTTAAAGTTATTTTATCAATTTCAACATTAATATTATTTTGTTCTAGTACTTGTTCTAGTACTTTAATATTTCCACGATCACCATATAATTCTAGTAAATCGTAATACATCCAAGCAATTTTAAAGTTCATAAATCCTCCAATAATTATATTTTACCAAATAATTAGCCCTTTGATATAATTTAAAACAATTTTTTAAAATCCTTTTATTTACAATTAATTTCTATTCAGATTATTAAAGCATAAATTAACACTCTTTTTTAATTTTTATCGTATAATTAAAGATAGAAAGGATATTTATGGATATTTCAAACGTATTAATTGATTTCATGGCTAGCAACATCCAAATTGCTTTTTTAATTAGTATTATTATTAACATTATTATTGCTATTTTAGGACTTGTACCTAGTATTTTTATTACCGTTGCCAATATTGCTATTTTTGGTCCCTTAGGTGGATTAATTATTTCTATAATTGGAGAAGCCTCAGGATCAATCATTTCTTTTTATCTTTATCGTCGTGGTTTTAAACAAATGAGTACCGATTTAGTTAATAAGCATAAATTTACTAAAAGGATTATGCATACGACTGGTAAAGAAGCGCGAAGGTTAATTTTTGCTTTCCGTTTATTACCATATATGCCAAGTGGAATTGTAACTTATGCTAGTGCTATTGGTGAAGTAAGTATTTGGGATTTTGCTTTGAGTTCAACCCTTGGAAAAATTCCGGCATTAATGATTGAAGTTTTAATTAGTATTGGAATTGTTAATGCTCTTAATTTACCATTAAGTCAATTATTAACAATTATTTCACTTCTTTTGATCATTATTGTTTTATATCAAACATTTAAAAAATAATATGTTATAATTATTATGTACTAAATTTTATTAATATTAATTATTTTATAATAATGTAATTAAAAGGTTGCCAATATACTGGTAACCTTTTTGTTTCATTAATTTTTTATTAACTTAAAATTAACGTAGTCTATATTATACTATAGTTGTTATCAAAGATGATAACAATATTCTGATATCTCATGATTATTATGAGATTAAATTATAATTTTTTTATAATTCTATTTCCCAACACATTATTAACATACAAATTATTAAAATTATTAAAAATATTAAATACACTTAACTTTAAAAAAGGTAGATATAATCTACCTTTTTTCCTTGAACAACGACAATATTTATAATATCTATCGTCTGATTTGTACATGAAAATTTTATCATTTAATCAATGTCTATATTTGACTTAATAAAAGCCATTTAACAATTGCCATTCAATATATTTTTCAAATTCATCACTAATTTCAAAGTTATTTTCTTTTAAGATTGAATGATTTTTAATATCACGTGGAACATAAGCCACAATTTTATTTACAATTTCATCTAATTCAATTTCTTTTAAAGCCTTTGCTACTGCAACTTTTGCATAACCTTTTTGACGATAACTCTCAGCTATCATATAAGCAATTTCTAATTCTGAATCTTTTTGATTTTTAAATCCAACAACCCCAATTGCCTTTTTATCGACCGGACAATAAACTACATAAATACTATGGATATTAGTTTTTTTCAACTTAAATTCAAATCCCATTTCGTTAAAAAAATTAAAATCAAATCCATTTTCTGCCCAATCAAAATCAGATATTTCTTTATTTTGTAATAATTCGGCAATTTGATTAAAATCTAATTTAATTAATTTTATTTTATTCATTTTAGCTCCTTTATATAAATATTATACCATAAATATATAAAGGTTTTCAATTAACAATATTTATTTATATAATATTCCATTCCTTTAAATATTAAATTTTGTTCATAAGTATAATTAAAATTTAATGTCTCAACTTGTTCATTTAAATAACCAATAAAATTATTAACACGTTGCCCTGTAAAAATCACATTATTAATCCATGGATAATTATTTAATTCCTCATCTATTAGAGTTTTAATTGCACCTAAATAACCATTAACTATTCCTTTTCCGATTTGTTCTGAATTTTTAATAACTGCTTCATGATTAATTTCATTAAATTTTATTTCCTCAATTCCCAATTGATTAAATGATTGAAAATGACTATCAATACCTGGATACATTACCCCACTTACATATTGTTGTTGATTATACGTATCAATTGTCATTAAATTTTCAAAATTAACAATGATGGCATCAATTCCATATTCATTAAATACAGCATTTGCTGCCATTATTTGTTGTGGTTTTTTAGCCAAAACCGCTTCATTAAGTTTTGGTAATATATTAATAAAACAATTTTTATCTAATAATTTTACATTTATATATTGTTCCTGAACCAATTTATTAATTTCTTTATTCCCAGAACAAATATATATTTTAACTTCTCGATTTTCATTAAGAAAATTATACAATTCTTCTTTCACTATCGTCCGAATAAACCCATCGGGATTTTTAATCCGAATTAAACCTTCATCTATATCAATCAAATATTTCACATCTTCCTCCACATAATTACCTTCTTAGTATAACAAAGATTTAATTTTAAATAGAAAATATTTATTTAATTTATTAAATAAAATTACCAAACCTTATTTAACGACTTAAAAAGTCAAGAAGCTTTAATCTTCCTGACTTTTTTATTTTAAATCTTTCCATAATATTTCAATAATTTATATACTAATTATCATTGTCCTATTCGTTATAATAACGTTGACGGATTAAAAACATTACTACTAAGGTGATTGATACAATTACCATTACATTAGTTTTTAAATTAATTGCTGTATTTAGTAATTTATCCCCATTAGTACTATTATTTGCTGAAAGGTCGATTTCTGGTAAGTTTGTATTTGCTGAACCAATATTTATTAATTCTACTTCATCTACTAATTCAACTGTAATTATTTTTTTAGTTGTATTTCCATCACTATCGATTACCGAATAAGTCACCTCATATGTCCCAACTTTACTATAATCCACTTTACTATCATCAACTTTTATTTTATTTGTTAAATTACCATCTTCAGCATCATTTGCACTTACACCAGTTAAATAATCAATTGATGTATTAATATTTGCTACTTTATTAGTTGTACCTTCAATTATTGGCATTGTTTTAACTTTTGGAGTCAAAGGTATTACTGGAATTGTTACATCACGCTTAATTGTTAAAGTTATTGTTTCTGTTGTTGTTTTTCCCATACTATCTGTTACCGAATACGTAACATTATATTTACCTGTTTTATTATAATCAACTTCACTATCATCGACTTGTAATTTATGTGTCAAATCACCATCCTCAGCATCATCTGCACTTATTCCCGCAAGTAAGTCAATTGTGTCCCCTAATGTTAATTCAAGATCTTTTGTCCCATAAATTTTCGGTGCTTCTGTCAATATTTTATAATTAAAATATATTTTCCCCGAAAAAGCATCGGTTCCACTTGACCAACTTATTTCTTTGGTTCCACCATTAAGATCGTATGCTCCTAAGTCAAGGGGAATTTTTGTTCCATCTCGTTCAATCGCATTATAGTCAAGATTTTCATATTCTGGAATACTTATTGCACCAGCATCAATTGAAATAACTTGATTACCTGCAAAGAAAATTGATATTGATGTAGGAGCTGAACTTACATCAATAACTTGATTATTTTCAATGTCTAACAGCGATAATCCAGTTAAATTTTGTAATGGGCTTATATCCGTAATTTTATTATTTGCAATATCTAAATAGAATAACTTTGGTAAATTTTGTAATACGCTTATATCATCTATATTATTTTGCTTCATTGTCAAAGTAAACATATTCGTTAATTTATTTAATGGATTTATATCATTAATGTTGTTATTATTTAAATTTAAAGTTTCTAACATAATTAAATTCTCTAATGGTTTTATATTATTTACATTGTTATTATTCAAATTCAAATACTTTAAATTTACTAAGTCTTTTAATGCTTCTATATTATCTATTGCTTGGGTTTCCGCATCTAATTTTTCTAAATTAATTGCATATTCTAAACCAGTCAATTCATTTATCGGTGGATTATAAGTTTTTATTTCAAGTCTTTTCAAACTTTCCATATCTCCCACTGTTATATCTGCATCTAAAGGATTTCCTATTTGTTGGTTTATTGCTCTTTTTAAACTTTCATCTGGAATATTTACAATATCTGTTGGATTACTTTTTCCTACACCTGTCGCATATGATTTTTCTATCCACTCAGTGTTATCTGCCTTGTTATCATCTTTCAATTCTTGATTTTCATTATCAGCATCTAAATTTCTAGTGATTAAATCAGTTTCTTGATTTTTATTATTTTTCAATTCTTGAGCATCCATGATAGCTGGACTTATAATATTAAAAATTACTAATAAAAATGTCATGAATTTAATTTTTTTATTCTTCATTTCCGGCTCCTTATTAATTTAATAAATATATTTATGCTCTCTTCATCAGCTCTCTCATTAACATTATAACAATTCATAATTATACTTCTACCCTAAATTGTTACACATTATAATTAATTATCTTAATTTTATATTTTTGATAATTAACGATTTCTTGCGTCACAGGAAAATATTTATTTATATTTTTATTCAACATCCTTTTATTTAGGGACTTTTTTGTATTTCAATTATTTTTACTTCAGCAATTAATTAGTATATTCTTGTATTATTATATTAATTAATCCATTTATGACTAATTTTCATACTAAAATTGAATCTTCTTACTAAACTTATTGTTAATTACCTCCCTTTATTTGGACATAATCATTAATTTAGCTTCATTTTTACATATTTTTATATAATTTTCTTTTTTATTATTTCGACTACTCTATATAAAACTTTCACATTTATTATAAATACTATAATATCTCCATAAAAACAGAAAAAGAGTCCTGTATTCAACAGAACTCTAAAACTTATTTAAGTTTTCATTTAATATTCTTTGTCCTTAAAGGACGACGATATTTCTTTATTATCCTTACTTATTTCTATAACGAATTAAACATGTTACTAATAATCCAATTATTGTTAATACAAGAACGTTTACTTTCAATATTACTCCTGTATTTGTTAATTTATCATCATTATCAGTATCTGGAACTATTACTCCTGGTTTTTCCGGATTAGTTGGATCTACTACTTGTGGTTTTTCCGGATTAGTTGGATCTACTACTTGTGGTTTTTCCGGATTAGTTGGATCTACTACCTCTGGTTTATCTGGATTAGTTGGATCTACTACTTCTGGTTTTTCCGGATCAATTGGATCTACCTCTGGTGTTAATGTATCAGGGTCTTTTGGTCTTTCTGCATCAATCCCTGGTGTTAGTGGATCTGCTGGTTTTGTTAAATCACGGACAACTTTTAATGTTACTTTTTTTGTTGTTGTATTACCATCACTATCTGTCACTGAATATGTTACATCATAACTTCCAGTTTTTGAATAATCCACATTACTATCATCAACAACTATACTTGCTGTTAAATCTCCATCTTCCACATCCGTTGCTGTTATTCCATCTAATAACTTAATTGTTTCACCTAATGCTAATTCTAAATCTTTTGTTCCATTTATTGTTGGTTTTTCATTAGATTTAGTGTAATTATACGCTAAGTCTATTGTTCCACTAAATTCACCATCATCCCATGATTCGGTATAGTTATTCATTCCTTCAATTGGTGTTCCTAAATCAAATGTAATCGGTGATTTATCTTGATTATATACACTGTATTCTAAATTGTTATCATTATATACATCGACAACATCTTTAGTAACTTTTTGATTCTTTGCTTTAATCGTTTCAACATTATTACTCAAACTTGATAAATCTTCGATATGATTATCATTAACAGAAATCCTAACATTATCATTTACTTTTGATAAAGGACTTATATCTTTAATATTGTTTGAATCAAATTCAACACTCGCTAACTTAGTTAATCTACTCAGTGGATTTAAATCTTCAATTAAATTATTTGACATTACTATATAAACTAAGTTTTTTAAAGGTGTTAATGGTGTCAAATCACTTATTTGATTTGACTCCAAATATAAGGTATTTAAATTTATCAATCCTGATAATGATGATATGTCACTTATTTGATTTGAACCCAAATATAAATGCGTTAAATTTGTCAACCCTGATAATGATGATATGTCACTTATTTGATTTGAACCCAAATATAAATGCGTTAAATTTGTCAACCCTGATAATGCTGATATATCACTTATTTGATTATCAGTTAACCATAACTCTGTTAAATTATCCAAGTTTGATAGCGATGATATATCACTTATTTGATTATCAGTTAACCATAACTCTGTTAAATTATCCAAGTTTGATAGCGATGATATATCACTTATTTGGTTAAAAGACAAATCTAAGAACCATAAATTTGTCAATCCTGATAATGCTGATATGTCACTTATTTGATTTGAACCCAAATATAAATGCGTTAAATTTGTCAACCCTGATAATGCTGATATGTCACTTATCTGGTTAGAAAGTAAATCTAAAGACTTTAAATTTGTTAATCCTGATAATGCTGATATGTCACTTATTTGATTAGAATACAAATATAGTATTTCTAAATTAATTAACCCTGATAATGCTGATATGTCGCTTACTTGGTTTCTATCTAAATTTAATTCTATCAATCTTGTCAAATTTGATAATGCTGATATGTCACTTATTTGGTTAGAAGACAAATCTAAGGACTTTAAATTTGTCAATCCTGATAATGCTGATATGTCACTTATTTGGTTAGAAGACAAATCTAAGAACTTTAAATTTGTCAATCCTGATAATGCTGATATGTCGCTTACTTGGTTTCTATCTAAATTTAATTCTATCAATCTTGTCAAATTTGATAATGCTGATATGTTATTTATATCATTATCAGCTAAATATAAATATTTTAAATTTGTCAAGTTTGATAATGCTGATATGTCAACTATATCATTTTTTGATAATTGTAAATAAGATAAGTTTGTCAGATTTTCTAATGGAGTTATATCATAAATATATTGATTCTGAATTTCTAAAGTCATTATATTTACTGCATACTCCATTCCTGTTAAATCTGATACAGGTTGTGGTAACTTTTTAGTTAAAGAAAAATCTGTTAATCTTTCCATATCAGCAACTGTTATATCATCTGTCGGAGATTTTCCTAGTTGTTTACTGATGTGTTCTCTCAGACCATCATCTGGGATATTAACAATATCCGTTGGATTACTCTTTCCAACACCAGTTGCATAATGTTTTTCGGTAGTTTCTGTTGTGTATACTACTTCTTCATTTGCTTCTGTTG
>JBLYTW010000002.1:262221-265894 GCA_049070185.1 Mollicutes bacterium SLUWU-24
TTGTATCTACTACTTCTTCATTTGCTTCTGTTGTATCTACTACTTCTTCATTTGCTTCTGTTGTATCTACTACTTCTTCATTTGCTTCTGTTGTATCTACTACTTCTTCATTTGCTTCTGTTGTATCTACTACTTCTTCATTTGCTTCTGTTGTATCTTCATTTGCTTCTGTTGTATCTACTACTTCTTCATTTGCTTCTGTTGTATCTACTACTTCTTCATTTGCTTCTGGTGTATCAACTATCTCTGTAGTTTTACTTACGATTTCTTCATTATTATTTAAATTTTGAGCATTCATAACAACAGGATTAAAAATATTATAACTTATTAATATCATTGCTAAGATTTTTAACTTTTTATATTTCATCTCATTTCCTCATTCCCATTTGTTAATATATATTCTATTCCACATTTTTCTTAATTAGTATAATATTTTTAAGTTAATTTTCCAACTATTTCATTAAATAAATATACTTTTATGTAATGAATTTATTTAAAATTAAAATAACATATAATACTGCCAACATTTTAAATAATAATCCAATTACTTTTTAATGGTGCTTTCAAATCGATAATCATTTTTCATATTGTAGTAAAAGGCATGCCAAGTTTAAAACTTGACATGCCTCTCTTAATATTCTATTTTATTAATACCACTTCTAGTACTTTTATTTTTAATTCATTTTTCGACGTAATAATAATGCTCCAATAACTGTGATAATTGTAATTAAAACTAATTGCAATTTGTATTGTGCACCAGTATTTTTAATATTTGTTGTTACATCTGAATCTTTTACATTTTCGTCTTTTGAATTAGTTGGATTATCTGTATTTTTATCCACTAAATCTTGATTATTATCTGAACCAGGTTTTTGATTTGGTTTATCTGGATTAGTTGGATCTACTACTTCTGGTTTTTCCGGATCAATTGGGTCTGCTGGTGTAATATCAATCATATCAACTTCATCAATTATCTCAAGGATAATCTTTTTTGTTGTCGTATTGCCATCACTATCTGTTACTGAATATGTAACTTCATACTTTCCAGCTTTAGTATAATCAACTTTACTATCATCAACTACAATTTCACTTGTTAAATCTCCATCCTCAACATCATTTGCAGTTATATTTGCTAATAAATCAATTGTTTCACCTAATTTTACGGTTAAATCTTTTGTTCCATCAATTGTTGGCACTGAACCAATAACTGGTGTCAATGTGTCACCTGGTTTTGTTAAATCACGGACAATTGTTAATGTTATTGTTTTTGTTGTTGTATTTCCATCGCTATCTGTCACTGAATAGATTACATCATAACTTCCAGTTTTTGAATAATCCACATTACTATCATCAACAACTATACTTGCTGTTAAATCTCCATCTTCCACATCTGTTGCTGTTATTCCATCTAATAACTCAATTGTTTCACCTAATTTTACGGTTAAATCTTTTGTTCCATCAATTGTTGGCACTGAACCAATAACTGGTGTCAATGTGTCACCTGGTTTTGTTAAATCACGGACAATTGTTAATGTTATTGTTTTTGTTGTTGTATTTCCATCGCTATCTGTCACTGAATAGATTACATCATAACTTCCAGTTTTATTGTAATCTACTTTGCTATCATCAACAATGATTTTACTTGTTAAATCTCCATCCTCAACATCACTAGCACTTACGCCATTCATTAAATCAATCGTATCATCTAATGTTGATTCAAGATTTTTTGTTCCATTAATCGTTGGAATTGAACCTGCCTCGGGCGTTACTGGATTTACTGGTTTTGTTAAATCACGAACTATTGTTAATGTTATTGTTTTTGTTGTTGTATTTCCATCGCTATCTGTCACTGAATAAATCACATCATAACTTCCGGTTTTATTGTAATCCACTTTACTATCATCAACAACTACTTTACTTGTTAAATCTCCGTCCTCAGCATCAGTTACACTTACACCATTCATCAAATCAATTGTCTCACCTAATTTTAATTCTAAATCTTTTGCACCATTGATTTCCGGACCTTTAGTTATTATTGAATATGTAAATTTAAGAGTTCCTGAATACATACTCATTCCACTATACCACTCTATTTCTTTAGTACCACCATTTAAATCAGGTGTTCCTAAATCAATTGGTATTTTTGTTCCATCACGATCTATTGCATTAAATTCAAGATTTTCGTATTCCTCAACAGTATACTCTCCTTGCAGTTCAATAGTTTGTTCTGATGCTAACAAGGTAAAGGCACCTACACTTGAAGGAACTGATGATATATCACTTATTTGATTATTATTTAACCATAACTCTGTTAAATTATCCAAGTTTGATAGCGATGATATATCACTTATTTGATTTGAAATCAAATGTAAAGTTTCTAAATTTGTTAAATTTGATAACGTTGATACATCACTTATTTGATTATCAGATAAATCTAAATCTATTAAATTTATCAACCCTGATAATGCTGATATATTACTTATTTGATTATCAGATAAATCTAAATCTATTAAATTTATCAACCCTGATAATGCTGATATATTACTTATTTGATTATCAGATAAATATAAATATTTTAAATTTGTCAAGTTTGATAATGCTGATATGTCACTTATTTGATTATCAGATAAATTTAAATCTATTAAATTTGTTAAATTTGATAATGCTGATATGTCACTTATTTGATTATTATTTAACCATAAGTCTGTTAAATTATCCAAGTTTGATAATGCTGATATATTACTTATTTGATTATCAGATAAATTTAAATCTATTAAATTTGTTAAATTTGATAATGCTGATACATCACTTATTTGATTTGAATCCAAATATAAATTCGTTAAATTTGTCAAGTTTGATAATGCTGATATGTCACTTACTTGGTTTCGAGTCATCCTTAATTCTGTTAAATTTGTAAATCCTGATAATGCTGATATGTCACTTATTTGGTTGAAACTTAAATTTAAATTTGTCACACCTGTTAGTCTTGATAATGTTGATACATCATTTATTTTATTTAAACCTAAATTCAAAACTTTTAAATTTGTTAAATTTGATAGTGCTGATATGTCGCTTACTTGGTTTCTATATAAATGTAATTCTATCAATCTTGTCAAATTTGATAATGCTGATATGTTATTTATATCATTATTATTTAAATATAAGTATTTTAAATTTGTCAAGTTTGATAATGCTGATATGTCAACTATATCATTATTTGATAATTGTAAATAAGATAAGTTTGTCAGATTTTCTAATGGAGTTATATCATAAATATTTTGATTCTGAATTTCTAAAATCATTATATTTACTGCATACTCCATTCCTGTTAAATCTGATACAGGTTGTGATAACTCTTTAGTTAAAGAAAAAAGTGACAAACTTTCCATATCAGCAACTGTTATATCATCTGTCGGAGATTTTCCTAGTTGTTTACTGATGTATTCTCTCAGACTAGCATCTGGGATAATAACAATATCGGTTGGATTACTCTTTCCAACACCAGTTGCATAATGTTTTTCGGTAGTTTCTGTTGCATCTACTGCTTCTTTATTTGCTTCTGTTGCATCTACTGCTTCTTTATTTGCTTCTGTTGTATCTACTACTTCTTCATTTGCTTCTGTTGTATCTACTACTTCTTCATTTGCTTCTGTCGTATCTTCATTTACTTCTG
>JBLYTW010000002.1:265992-449835 GCA_049070185.1 Mollicutes bacterium SLUWU-24
TGTTGTATCTTCATTTACTTCTGTTGTATCTTCATTTACTTCTGTTGTATCTTCATTTACTTCTGTTGTATCTTCATTTACTTCTGTTGTATCTTCATTTACTTCTGTTGTATCTTCATTTACTTCTGTTGTATCTTCATTTACTTCTGGTGTATCAACTATCTCTGTAGTTTTATTTCCAATTAATTCATCAGCATTCACTATAATTGGGTTAAAAGTATTGTAACTTATTAATAGAATTGCTAATATCTTTAGTTTTTTATAATTCATTTTTCTCCTAATATTAATAAAATTTTTTTAATAACGACGACGAATAATAATTGTAATAATTAAGCCAATCATCATTATTATTACATAATTAATTTTCAACATTATTCCTGTATCTGTCAATTTATTATCATCATTATCAGACTCTGGTACTATCACTTGTGCATTTTCTGGATTTGATGTATCTACTACTTGTGGTTTTTCCGGGTCTACTACTTTTGGATTTTCTGGATTGATTGGATTTACTACTTCTGGCTTTTCCGGATTGATTGGATCTACTACTTGTGGTTTTTCCGGATTAATTGGATCTACTACTTCTGGTTTTTCCGGGTTAATTGGAATTGCTGGTGTAATATCAATCATATCAATTTCATCAATTATCTCAATAATAATTGTTTTTGTTGTCGTATTGCCATCACTATCTGTTACTAAATATGTAACTTCATATTTTCCTGCATTAGTATAATCAACTTTACTATCATCAACAACTATTTTATCTGTTAAATCTCCATCTTCTGCATCACTAGCATTTATACCTGCTAATAAATCAATTTTCTCACCTAATTTTACGGTTAAATCCTTTGTTCCATCAATTGTAGGTACTGAACCGATTTCTGGTGTTATTGGATTTACTGGTTTTGTTAAATCACGAACTATTGTTAATGTAATTGTCTTTGTTGTTGTTTTTCCTAAGCTATCTGTTACTAAGTAAGTCACATCATAACTTCCAGTTCTATTATAATCAACTTTACTATCATCAACAACTATTTTATTTGTCAAATCTCCATCTTCGGCATCACTGGCACTCACGCCATTCATTAAATCAATTGTATTACCTAATATTAATTCTAAATCTTTTGTACCATTTATTTCTGGCGCTTCTGTTAAAATACTATAGCTAAATTCAAATGTTCCAGCAAAATCAGTAGTACCTGTACTATTCCAATATATTTCTTTAATTCCGCCATTTAAATCAGGAGTTCCTAAATCAATTGGTATTTTTGTTCCATCACGATCTATTACATTAAAATCAAGATTTTCGTATTCTTCAACTGTATACTCTCCTTGTACTTCAATATATTGATTAAAACTATTTAACGATGTAACACTTGAAGGTATAGCAGATATATCGCTTATTCGGTTACTAGATATATCCAAAGATTCCAAATTTGTCAAGTTTGATAATGCTGATATGTTACTTATTCGGTTATATTGTATATATAAATATTTCAAATTTGTCAAATTTGATAATGCTGATATATCATTTATTTTGTTAAAACCTAAATCTAATTCTGTCAATTTTGTCAAATTTGATAACGCTGATATATCACTTATTTGAGTACCAATTATATGTAATTCATTTAAATTTGATAAATTTGATAACGATGATATATCACTTAATTGACTACCACTTAAACTTAAACTTGTTAAATTTGATAAATTTGATAGATCTGATATATCACTTATTTCATTTGAAGATAAATCTAATTTTAATAAATTTAATAAATTTGATAGCGCTGATATATCACTTATTTGGTTCCTAGATAAATCCAATTCTGTCAATTTTGTTAAATTTGATAACATTGATATATCATTTATTTGATTTGATTCCAAATATAAACTTTTCAAACTTGTTAAATTTGATAATGCTGATATGTCACTTATTTGATTAGAATTCAAATTTAAATCCATTAAATTTGTCAATCCTGATAATACTGATATGTCACTTATTTGATTTGATTCCAAGTTTAAATCCGTCAAATTCATCATTCCTGATAACATTGATATGTCATTTATTTGATTTGATTCCAAGTTTAAATTCGTTAAATTTTTCAATCTTGATAATGCTGATATGTCACTTATTTGATTTTTTCTTAAATCTAATTTACTTAAATTTGTTAAATTTTCTAAAGGAGTTACATCTTGAATATCTTGATTGGAAATTTTTAAATCAATTATATTTACTGCATATTCCATTCCTGTTAAATCTGATATAGATGGTGTTAAATATTGATCTATAACTAAAACCGTTAAACTTTCCATATCAGCAACTGTTACATCATTATCTACAGGATGTTTTAAATTTTTATTTATCTCTCTTTTTAAACTAACATCTGGTATATTAACAATATCTGTTGGATTACTTTTTCCAACACCAATTGCATAATGTTTTCCGGTAGTTTCTGGTGTATTTACTTCTGTTGTATCTGCTGCTTCTTCATTTACTTCTGTCGTATCTACATTTACTTCTGTCGTATCTACATTTACTTCTGTCGTATCTACGTTTGCTTCTGTTGTATCTTCATTTACTTCTGTTGTATCTTCATTTACTTCTGTTGTATCTTCATTTACTTCTGTTGTATCTACGTTTGCTTCTGTTGTATCCTCATTTACTTCTGTTGTATCTACGTTTGCTTCTGTTGTATCCTCATTTACTTCTGGTGTATCTACTATCTCTGTAGTTTTACTTCCAATTAATTCATCAGCGTTCACTATAATTGGATTAAAAGTATTGTAACTTATTAATAGAATTGCTAATATCTTTAGTTTTTTATAATTCATTTTTCTCCTAATATTAATAAAAATTTTTAATAACGACGGCGAACGATAATTGTAACTATTAAGCCAATCATCATTATTATTACATAATTAATTTTCAACATTATTCCTGTATCTGTCAATTTATTATCATTATTATCCGACTCTGGTACTATCACTTGTGCATTTTCTGGATTTGATGTATCTACTACTTGTGGTTTTTCCGGGTCTACTACTTTTGGATTTTCTGGATTGATTGGATTTACTACTTCTGGCTTTTCCGGATTGATTGGATCTACTACTTGTGGTTTTTCCGGGTTAATTGGAATTTCTGGTGTAATATCAATCATATCAATTTCATCAATTATCTCAATAATAATTGTTTTTGTTGTCGTATTGCCATCACTATCTGTTACTAAATATGTAACTTCATATTTTCCTGCATTAGTATAATCAACTTTACTATCATCAACAACTATTTTATCTGTTAAATCTCCATCTTCTGCATCACTAGCATTTATACCTGCTAATAAATCAATTTTCTCACCTAATTTTACGGTTAAATCCTTTGTTCCATCAATTGTAGGTACTGAACCGATTTCTGGTGTTATTGGATTTACTGGTTTTACCAAATCACGAACTATTGTTAACTTAATTGTTTTTGTTGTTGTTTTTCCATCACTATCTGTTACTGAATACGTCACATTATAACTTCCAGTTTTATTGTAATCTACTTTACTATCATCAACAACTATTTTACTTGTTAAATCACCATCTTCTGCATCAGTTGCACTTACACCATTCATTAAATTAATTGTGTCACCTAATGTTAACTCAAGATCTTCTGCACCAATTATTTCCGGAGCTTTAGTTTTTATTACATATGTAAATTTAAAAGTACCAGAAAAATCACTAGCCCCACTACTAATCCAATCTATTTCTTTGGTATCCCCATTTAAATCAGGAGTTCCTAAATCAATTGGTATTTTAGTTCCATCATAATCTATTACATTAAATTCAAAATTTTCATATTCAGGAATACTTATTTCCCCTGCATCGATATTAATAACCTGATCACCTGCTTCAAACATTAATACTGACGTGGGAGTTGAACTTATATCACTTATTTGATTATTTTGCATGAATAAATACGATAATTCAGTTAAATTTTGTAACGGACTTATATCAGTAATTTTATTATTTGAAATTACTAGATTAAACAACTTTGATAAATTTGATAATGTTGATATATCACTTATTTGGTTACCATCTAAACTTAAACTTTTTAAATTCGTTAAATTTGATAATGTTGATATATCACTTATTTGGTTACCATCTAAACTTAAACTTTTTAAATTCGTTAAATTTGATAATGCTGATATATCACTTATTTGATTATTATCCAAAAATATGGCCTCTACATTTGTTAAGTTTGATAATGCTGATATGTCACTTATTTGGTTACCAGCTAAACCTAAAGAATCTAAATTCGTTAAATTTGATAACGCTGATATATCACTTATTTGATTATTTCTCAAATATAAAACTTCTAAATTTGTTAAGTTTGATAATGGTGTTAAATCATTAACTTTTTGTCCCCTTACACTTATATATTTTGTATTAATTGCATATTCTAATCCGGTTAAATCTTTTATTGCTTCATTACCATCTATTTCAACTATTGGTAACCTTTCCATATCAGCAACTGTTATGTCATCTGTAGGAGATTTTCCTAGTTGTTTACTGATATATTCTCTCAGAGCATCATCTGGTATATTGACAATATCTGTTGGATTACTTTTTCCAACACCAGTTGCATAATGTTTTTCATTTACTTCTGGTGTATCTTCATTTACTTCTGGTGTATCTACTATCTCTGTAGTTTTACTTCCAATTAATTCATCAGCGCTCACTATAATTGGGTTAAAAGTATTGTAACTTATTAATATAATTGCTAATATCTTTAATTTTTTATAGTCCATTTTTTCTCCTAATTTTAATACTTTTTTATTTTTAATAACCACGACGAATGATAATTATAACTATTAAGCCAATCATCATTATTATTACATAATTAATTTTCAACATTATTCCTGTATCTGTCAATTTATTATCATTATTATCAGACTCTGGTACTATCACTTGTGGTTTTTCCGGGTCTACTACTTTTGGTTTTTCTGGATTGATTGGATTTACTACTTCTGGCTTTTCCGGATTGATTGGATCTACTACTTCTGGCTTTTCCGGATTGATTGGATCTACTACTTCTGGTTTTTCCGGGTTAATTGGAATTGCTGGTGTAATATCAATCATATCAATTTCATCAATTATCTCAATAATAATTGTTATTGTTGTCATATTGCCATCACTATCTGTTACTAAATATGTAACTTCATATTTTCCTGCTTTAGTATAATCAACTTTACTATCATCTACAACTATTTTATCTGTTAAATCTCCATCTTCTGCATCACTGGCTGTTACACCTGCTAATAAATCAATTGTATCACCTAATTTTACTTTTAAATCCTTTGTTCCATCAATTGTAGGTACTGAACCGCTTTCTGGTGTTATTGGATTTACTGGTTTTACTAAATCACGAACTATTGTCAATGTAATTGTTTTTGTCGTTGTATTTCCATCACTATCTGTTACTGAATATGTCACATTATAACTTCCTGTTTTATTGTAATCCACTTTACTATCATCTACAACTATACTTGCTGTCAAATCCCCATCTTCAGCATCACTAGCACTAACATTATTCATCAAATTAATTGTATTACCTAATGTTAATTCCAAATCTTTTGTTCCATCAATTGTTGGCACTGAACCAATTTCTGGTGTTGAAGGTTTTACTGGTTTTGTCAAATCACGAACTATCGTTAAAGTAATTGTTTTAGCATCTGTTTTCCCATCACTATCTGTTACTGAATAAATCACATCATAACTTCCAGTTTTATTATAATCCACCTTACTATCATCAACTACAATTGCACTAGTTAAATCGCCATCCTCAGCATCAGTTGCACTTACACCATTCATTAAATCAATTGTGTCACCTAATGTTAATTCTAAATCTTTTGTCCCATTTATTTCTGGTGCTTCAGTATATAATTTATATGTAAAATTTAATGAACCATTAAATTTATTTTTACTACTATTCCATGTTCGGTCTAAAGTATCTCCCTCTGGATTCATCACACCAAAATCAAGGGGAATTATTACTCCATCTTTATCAACAATCATATTTTCATATTCTTTAAATTGTTCAGGTGTAATTTCCCCAACATCTACTGTTGCCACTTGATCCCTTGCCGATAATGCTGATACTGATTTTGGAACTGATCCAATATTTGTAATTGCATTATTGTCTAGATAAAGATATTTCAGTGAACTCAAATTTTTTAATGCACTTACATCTTCAATATTATTATTATTTAAATATAAGCTTTCTAGATTACGAAGGTTTTGTATCTGTGTTATGTCACTAATATTATTATTTTTCAAATCTAAATATTCTAACTTATTTAAATTTTGAAGTACCTCAACATTATCAATAGTATTGTTACTACCGTTAATTGTTAATAAAGTTTTGTCATTTTCTAATGGACTTAAATCAGTTATCTGGTTATTTGAAAAATTTATACCAAGTAAATTACTCATGTTTTCCACTCCACTTAAAGAAGTAATATTATTAGTGTATATATCAAGATAGTTTAAGTTATTTAAATTTGATAATGGAGTAATGTCTGAAATATTGTTAACACCAATATTTATAATGGTTAAGTTTGTAAGTCCTGATAGTGGAGTTAAATCTGATATTTGATTACCATAAGCATCTAGCCGCTTCAAATTTGTTAAGTTAGCTAAAGGGCTAAGGTCTTCTATATCATTAATATAAATTTCCAAAAATTCTAATTTTGTTAGATTTTTTATCGGATTCAAATCTTTTACATCATTGCTACCAATGTCAAGTTTTTTCAAATTAACTGCATATTCTATTCCTGTTAAATCACTGAAACTCGGTCTTGACCCCATTGCATTGGAAAGCATAAGTTCTGTTAGTCCTTCCATATCTGCAACCGTTATTTCTTCTGTTGGTGCTTTACCAAGTTGATCTCTTAATTCATTTTTAAAGTTTTCATCTGGGATATTAACAATATCCGTTGGATTACTTTTCCCAACACCAGTTGCATAATGTTTTTCGCTAGTTTCTACCTTGCCTTGAGTAACTTCTTCACTTAAAACTTGATTATCACTTTCTACGATTAAACTTTGTCCATTTACAATAATTGGACTTAAAATATTAACACCTACAATTAGTAAAATTATCTTTTTAAGATTTTTACACTTCATTCCCTCTCCTTACATTATATTCTCTTATAACATCATAAATAATGATTATATTTATTATAACATCTTTAAATAAAATTTTTAATTAATATATGTAATTATTAGCCTTTTTATAATGTTTTATAATTATATATACAACAGATTAAAAAATTATATTAAATTTACAAATTAAAAGTACATAGAATTAAATTCCATGTACTTTTATCTTAATTTTAATAATTGTTAATTCATTTTTCGACGTACTAACACCATTATAATAATTGCAATAATAATTAATAATAATAATTGTATTTTATATTGTGCACCTGTGTTTTTTATGTTTGTAATTACATCTGGTTTTTGATTATCTTTATCTTTTGAATCTGTAGGATTTTTATCCGATGATTTTACATCCCCATTGTTTTCTACTTTGTTATTAGGGTCTTGTTTATTGTCCGGATTTACTGTTGGTTCAACAAATAACCCACCATCGAAGTCAATAAAATTACTTTCACCACTTACCAAACTCTTTGTAACTTGCTTAGTATTTGGATCAAAATCACTACCATATTTCTCATCATCAGTACTAATTACTGATATCAAATAATCTTGATTGTTAATTTCAACTGTATATTCACCTGGTTTTAAATTAGTAAATTCATAATAACCATTCGCATCAGTTGTCGTTGTTGCTATTACTTTTCCACCTTGATAAAGTTTAACTTCTATTCCTGAAATAAATTGTTCTTTATCATCTTTTTTGCTATTTTGATTTTCATCATTGTATACATATCCACCAAGTTCTGCTGGTAAATACACTGCTGCATCAAAATCAACTTGATTATCAATTCCCGCATCTACATTAACTGCTTTTGTAGTAAATACTTCATTGATATCATTATCGTATTCTTTATTATTATTTACTGCTGTTGCAGCACGATATTTTGCACCCATATCAAATGTTACATAATATTGTTTTGTCGTTACAGGATCTATATTAAATTCATAATATCCGGCATCATCTGTCGTTGTTGTCGCTACTGCTTCTCCATCTTCAAATAATGTTACTTCTATTCCTGATAACAATTTGTCAGTTTCTGAATTATAAATTCCATCTGCTAAAATATTTTCATAAGCATATCCAGAGATGATTGTATTAACAATATATCCTGCATCTTGATTTTTAATATCTGTTGCATAATCCAATGTAATGTTTCTTGTTGCTAATTCATTATTTATTAATAATTCATTATCAACATTTTCAATCCAATTTCCTACATCTGCTTGATCAAACTTAATTTCGTAATCACCACTCATTAAGTCCGTAAATTCATAATATCCATCTGCATCTGTCATTGTTGTTAACTCTTCACCAGTCGTTTTATTAACTAAAATAACCTGATGATTATTTGTCAACTTATCATTAATATTTAAAGCTCCATCTTTGTTTACATCGCGATAAACATGTCCACTAATTGTTGATAATTTATAACTACCAGCATCATAATCAACATAATTGTCTTGACCACTTGCTAAAGCAATTTGTGGTGTATTTCCTTGATTATCAACATCACTAACATTTGCTTGATGTTCTTGTCCAACTGTTGTATAAGTGTAATCAGTTGGTTTACTAATTGTTGCTGAGTATTTCCCAGGTTTCAAATCAGTAAATTCATATTTACCATCTGCATCTGTTGTTGTACTTGCAATTTCTTGATTATCTTTAAATAATGTTACTTTTTGATCTATTAATGCTTTTTCATCATTATCAAATTCACTATTATAATTTTGATCTTCAAATGTTACACCACCAAGGTTAACCCCTTTATACATTGATGTATCAAAATCAACATTATTTTCAGTTCCATTTGCGACTGTGATTACGTTTGATAATCCATTTGCATCAGCATCATTATCATACGTTTGACTATTAGCTACTTGATCACTGTAACCTGTATAATTAGTTGGTAATTCAACAGCTGTTTGGTATGTATGATCTCCGATATTTTCAATCTTGAATTCAAAATAACCATTACTGTCTGTTGTTGTTGTCATTGTTGAACGTTTCCCATCAATAATTAACGTTACATTAATATCTTTTAACATTTTATCAATGTTTCGACGATAATAACCATTGGCATTTTGACTTTCATATACATGCCCACTAATAATCGTATTATCAGTATAACCAGCATTTTGATCTATTAAGTCTTGATTATTAGCTAGTGTTACTGTTCGCTTAGCATTATTTGATGCATCAATATCTAATAATTTATCACTTGCTTGATGCCAATCACCGACTGGAGAAGTTGCAAATAAAATTTCATAATTTCCAGCTTCTAAGTCAGTAAACTCATAATATCCATTGCTATCAGTTTTCATTTCTGTTTTTTCATCTGTATCTAAATTATGTAAAATAACTGTATGCTCACCTGTAACACTATCAGAATTTTCTAAGCTACCATTTTCATTTAAATCACGATAGACATAACCACTAATTGTTCCTAGATTTACTAATCCCGCATCAAGTGTATTATTATCTTCATAATAACGATCCGCTGTACTTACTCCTTTATCGTTTACATTTGAATCAATCTTTTCATCACTACCAACTTCTTGGTCTGTAAATCGATATCCAGCTGGTAATTCTACTTCA
This sequence comes from Mollicutes bacterium SLUWU-24, assembly GCA_049070185.1. Classification (GTDB taxonomy): domain Bacteria; phylum Bacillota_I; class Bacilli_A; order UBA3375; family UBA3375; genus CAZFWW01. The sequence goes on from JBLYTW010000002.1 coordinate 275,789, forward strand.
ATATTGTATAAATCAACTTTATCAATTTCAAATTGGTATTTTCCATCTTTATCTGTTGTTGTTGTTTGAACTTTTTTTCCATTTTCATATAAATTTACTGTTACATTTGCAATTGTTTTTTCACCTGCATCATAAATTCCGTTAACATTTTCGTCTTCAAATACTGTATCACCTAAATACATATGATCATAGAATACTCCACCATCAATATTTTTAACATTTTCTGCATATGCTAATTCAATATTATTTGATTTTTGGTTATCTTTAATTCCACCTACTGTTATCAAATAATGTTCTTTTGGTACATCGGCAGCAGTTACATAATATGTTTTTGGTTCTAAACCATTAAATTCATAATATCCATTATTATCTGTATCGACATCCGCAACTTTTGTTCCATCAGCAGTGTATAAAGTTACATTAACTCCTGCTAATTCAACATCGTTTGCTTCACTATAATAAGCATATTTATTGTAGAAAGGATTTGTTTCATGGAATATTGTTCCACTAATTGATGCTGGAATATAATAAGCTGCATCATAACTAACATAGTTTTTCATTCCTGACGTTAAGTTATATTCTGCTGTTGTTCCATCTGTTGTTGCATCATTATCTTTTGCTACATCTTTTGTCCCAAGAATACTAAATTCCTGTCCTGAAAGTTTTGCAAATTTAACTTGATAATTTGCTGGTTTTAAATTAGTAAATTCATATTGACCATCTACATTTGTTGAAGTTGTAGCAACTTTTGTATTGTCAGCATATAATTCTACCTCAACATCTTTAATCCATTGATCCGTTTTATCGGCTGTATCAGTATATTTACCATCATACACAACATCTTCATAAGCTACTCCACCTAAACTAATTGGTTGATATACAGCAGCATCAAATGAAACTTTATTCTCGCTTCCATCATTAACTTTAACAACATCTGTTGTTAAATCAGCATTTGTATCATTATCATATTGCTTATTATTCGCTAATTTTGTACTTACATTCATATTATTTAATGTAAATGTTGTTTTGTATTCATGATTATCTGGATTTTCAAATTTAAATTCATAATACCCATTACTGTCTGTTGATGTTGTAGCAATTTGTTTATTTTCAGTCACATCAACTAATGCTACTGGTGTATTTTCAAGCATTTTATCATTTAAATTATTAAATTGACCATTACCATTCATATCTTCATATGTGTAACCTGCAATCGTCGAATTATTTTCATATCCAGCATCTTCATCAGTAATATCAACATCATAACCAATTTTCACTTCACGCATAGCAGTTTTGTTCAAATTGTTTATTTGTAATTTTCCATCTGCTTCTACTGTCCAATATCCTGCAGTTGTTAATTGATTAAATCTAATTTGATAATCGCCTGGTACTAATCCATCGAATTTATAATTTCCAGCCGCATCTGTCATCGTTGATGCTACTAATTCATTTTTCTCATTATAAAGCTCAACTGGTTGATCTTTTAAATTGCGATCCGAATTGTTATATGATCCATTACTATCGATGTCACGATAAACATTTCCACTAACTGATGATAACGCAATAAATCCAAAATCATGGTAACCTTCATTGCTATCAACAAATGATTTATCTGTTGTTCCATCTAATTTTAAGTCTGAATCATATTCTTCTCCAGCACTTAAATTATTTGGTTTTGTTATTTTGTATCCAGCTGGTGTATCAACTTTAAAGTAATATGTCCCTGGTTCACTTAATACGAACATATATTGACCATTCACATCACTTTTAGTTGTTGCTACTAGTTGGTCATCCTTATTGTATAATTCAACTTTTACATCACTAATTCCTGGTTCAACTGATAATTCTTGTAATCCATTCATATTTGTATCTTCCCAAATATGATCTCCAATTATTAAATTATCTGTAAATAATCCGTTATCAACTTTAGTTACATTTTCTCCATATCCTAAAGGAATAATTGCTGAAGAACCTGTATTATCAATTCCATTATCAACTGTTAAATGTTCATATCCTAAAGCACCATTTGATACTACTTTAAAATTATGAGGTGCTAAATTATCAAAACGATACGTTCCATCTACTGCTGACATTGTTGTTGCAACTGTTTTATTTGTATCTGTATCAATTAAACTTAATTTAACGTTTGGTGCTACTGTATCAGTCCCCGCATCAAATGTTGCTTTTAAATCTTCAGTTGGTGTTTCTTCATAGAATACTGTTCCGCTTATTGATGCTGGTACAATATATCCACCATCGAAATTACGATTATCTGTAGTTCCAGAAGGTACTAAAACTGTGCTTGTTTGCTCTTTATTATCAATATCACTATCTCCAACTTGATTTGTTGTTCCTTTAATTGTTGGATAAAGTCCTGTATTTTCGCTAAATACTACTTGATATTTTCCAGGTTTTAAATCTTTAAATTCGTAATATCCATTACTATCTGTTGTCGTTGATACTAATTTTTTACCATCTAAATATAAATCTGCATTTGTATTAACTAACTTCACATCGCCTGAGTTATCTTTACCATCGGTATTTTTATCTTCAAAAGTTATACCACTAATTTTAACATTCTGGTAGTATCCGGCATCAATTACTTTTCCGCCATCATGTGATTTTAATTCCACTTCATTACTTACACCACTTGCATCGACATCTGAATCAATTTTATCATCTGATCCTTTATCTTGTTCTGAGCGGAAATAATTTGAAATATCATTAAATTCAACATGGTATTTTCCTGGATATAAATCATTAAATTCATAATGTCCATTACTATCTGTTGTTGTTGTCGCAATCACTTGGTTGTTTTCATCATATAATGTAACCATTACATTTGCAATTGTTTTATCGCTACCATTATTTAAATCATCACCATTAACATCTTCAAAAGCAACACCGCTTAATTTTGATTTGACAACGATTGAACCATTTTGTTCTTTTAATGTCTCATTTGGAATTACATCTGTTTGTGATACAGCTATTTCTCCGTTTGTATTAATAATTGTGTCTGTTGTTTTGCTTCCATCAATATATTCAGCATTTGCATCTTTACTAAAATTAATTTGATAATCTTGACGTGGTATTATTTTTGTAAATTTATAATTACCGTTTCCATCTGTTTTAGTACTCTTAATTTCTGTACCTGCATCATCTAATAATTTAATTGTTTTATTTGTTACATTTAGATCATTACTATCTTTATTAAGGCTATAATTCATATCTTCATAGTAATTACCAATTATTGTTGCATAATAGTAAATACCACCATTATAAGTAACTACATCTTTTGGCTTGATTGAAAATTTAATTGTTTTTCCATCCGTAAAATCACTATCTCCACCATTTACATAGTCACTATTTGTTGGTAATTTAAATTCAACTCGGTAATCACCAGGAACTAAACGGGTAAAATCATAAGTTCCATCATTAATTGTGCTCATTGTTTTAAATGGTGTACTATTATTTCCTTTAAATAAATTTATTTCAATGCTTTTTACCCCATCTTCATTGAAATCCTTTTTCATATCAAAGTCATTCCAAATTGTTCCATTTATTTCTGCAGGTTCAACTAGCCCAAAATCTTTATTCGTAATATCTTCTCCTGGTTTAATTGAAAAGTTTAATGTTTTTGGTGTTGTATACACATATGGACCCGTATTTCCATCATATTTTGCTTTTAAACGATAATCTCCCGCTGGTAAACGATTAAAACTAAATTTACCATTTACCGTAGTCATTTGATCTACATTTACATATGATCCACCATTTTTACGTTGTAAGTCAACTTCTAATTCTGAATCTTTCACTCCAGGTGTTTGGTTTGTAATTGACCCTTCTGAACCATCTAAAATTTTATTATAATTTGCATCATAGAAATACATCCCTGATACTGATCCATATTGGATTGCAAAATCCATATTATAGTTAAATGTTGGTCCTTTTGCCCCACTATTTTTGTCTGGGAAAACAGTTTTATCATTAGTTGAGAAAGTATATCCTTCACTTGGATCAATTAACACTAATGAAGATATTAAATCGTTATCAATTTTAACTTGGTAATCTCCTGGTTCTAAACCTGGGAATAAATAATTACCATGACTATCAGTTAATGAATATGCAACGATTTTTGCTGTTGATTGATCAAAATTTCCATCAAACTTATCATCTTTATATAATTCTACTGTTAACCCATCTACAGGTTCATCATCCCCATCAAAAATATTATTTTTATTGTAATCATAATATACTAAATCACCAATTTTATAAGTTCCCTTTTCTGGAGCCTTAATAATTGTTTCAACCGTTGCACTAGTTGATGTCATATCACGAATCACATCATTACTTTCATTTAATATATCTGATGTTAATGAAGCATTGTTATAAAATTCAGCATCATCTTTAGCACTATTTGGTACTTCAACTACATATTTAATAACGATTTCTGTTCCTGGATTAAAAATATAACTATTACCTTCCATACGTAATTGTTTAATTGAATCCGCACCATATGCTAATTGAATTTCGTTTAAACGATCTGTATCAACAGACTCTTCATGTTCTACACCATTGTTATCAATATATGAAATAGCATATGTAATATCTTCTTGTCCAACAGGTTTACCATTAATTGTAGCAATTGGTAAGCCAATTAATTTAGTATTTTCAACTTCTGTTGCAACTGTTGATTTATCTGGATCAACTCGACCATCATCACTACGCGGTACATCATCTTTTAATGTTAATCCCGAAAGGTTATAAGTACCTGTGTTGTTCATTGTAATTGTATATGTAACTGCTTCACCAGCTTCAGTATAGTGTAAATCAACATCTTTTTTAATTGATTGTCCGGCAATACCAGTAATTGTTGCACTTACATCATCCTTAAATGTACTATCACTTGTATAAATTGCTCCAGGGTCTTTTTTCAATTCAACGTTATTTTCAAAACGACCAAATTGAGCATAATCATTAATTTTCGCTTTAAATTTAATTTGAATTGATTCTCCTGGCTGTAAATCACCATCAAATTTAAACGTTACTTTTTGTGCCGAATTATTATCATTTTCTGCTCCTGTTACTATTGGCGTTTGTGCTGTAATTGGAGCATCAAAACTCGCACTATTATTAACATATGTAACAACATTTGGTAAACTATCAATAATTTCTGGATTATGAATTACTCCACTTTGTTTATCATTAGTAATTGTTATTATATATGGAACAACTGAATCACCACTAATCGGCTTACCGTTACTATCTACAACTGTTTCCGGTAAGAAATCACGATTAAATCCTTCGATTGTTTTATCAGTTGTTACTTTAATCGGATTTGTTTGGTGGTCTGCTTGATCAAATAATACATTATCGTTTTTTCCATTATTATTAAAATCTTCTGGTTCTTTAATTACTTGACCAATCCCATTTGATGTTACATCATCTTTAGTATTAACATATACTTTGTTTACATTAGTTCCTGATGTTGTTTCATCAATCTTTGTTTGATAATTAAATACAACTTTTTCACCTGGTTTTAAAACGATATCATCAGTAAATTTAACAGCTAAAGGTCTTGTTTTATCAACAGTAAAATTGATTGGTGTATTGTCACCAACTTTATTTGCTTTAAATGAGCCATCAACATAACTTTCCTTATCCGGAATAATGTCCGTTAGATTTGTTATTGTCATATCAGATAATGACTTTTTATTTAAAAATACTTCCACTTGATAATCAACAACATCACCTTTATAATAAGGTCCTTTTGAAATAATTGACTTTTCTATTCCGGCTACTGCTGGAGTTTCGGCAACATTAATTGTATCCCCTCCATCTGCAGTACATGTAACTTTATCATCCGTTGGATCAGAATCTGGTTTTACTTCATATGGTGGTGGACAAGTATATGAACTTTCACCACCTGGTTTAGTATTAATATCAAATTCAAAGTGAGCATCATTTTCAATTTTATCAATTGCTTCTCCAGTATTAGGATCTGTTATCTTATCAATATCATCTGTTACTGTTGTATGAACACCAGGTACATCATTTGCATCAACATTAAATGGTAATTCAAGTGTATCGAAGTAATAAATTACTTGTTTTACATCTTCTCCTTGTTCTTGAGTTAATGTTTGACTTCCACCTGGAGTAATTGAAGTTATTTCAAGGGGAGCTTTCCCACTTTCATCAGTATAAACAACTTCAACTTTAACTAATTGATTTGGAGCTTGGTATGAACCAAAATCAATTTTATCTAAATGTAAAATATTATCTTTCGGAAATTCATCAATTACTCGATAATTATTTAATGTCCCTACTCCATCAACATTAATATCATCGAAAGTCCAATAAATTTCTCCTCCAGGTTCAATACTTCCACCAACACCAGTTTCACCAGCGTGAGCATTTTTTTGGGTTTTACCTGGAACAATAACTGAATCATCCGAGATTACATCTTCAACTTTCGCATTATCAACGACTTTACCATCAACACTAATTTGCGCGTTATTAGTTAATTTGTCACCTGCTGTAAATTCATCACTTGTAATTTTTACTGTTACTTTTCGTGTTGCCTGATGATCTTTTTTCTCTTGGTCAGTTAAATCCCAAGTTATTGTATCACCATTAACAACTCCTCCATCAGCATCAACTAATTCAACTCCTGGAGGTAACTTATCAATAAGTTGAATTAATTCCGGCGCATCCGCAGTACCTGTAGCATTTGCACTTACTTCGTATGTTACTTCATCACCAACAACAACATATTTACCTGTTGGTTCAATTCTTTTTTTATCAACTGACCATGTATTAGGATCATGATATGTTAAATCGACTGAACTTTCACATGTTTCTCCATTTTTTGAAGTAACTGTAAAATCAATTGATCCTTTATCTAAATCATTTGCATTAACAAATTCAACATAGAAGTTAAATTGTTCAACAATTCCTTTTCCTAATTCGTAATAATCAGCAATTGTTAATGTTATCGTATTTGTTGCCGGATCATACATATCTTCTAATGTATTTGGACTTAAAATTGTATCATTAACAAAACTTACTGGATCTAATGGTTTTAAATTATCAGATAATTTAATTGTTATCGTTTCCCAACGATCACCATTTTGTAAACCATCAGTATTAGCATCCGGATTTACAGTTAATTCTCCAGATATTTGTGTTGAATCACCTGGATATAAATCCGAATTCATTGATCCACTAATAATTGTATTACAACTAGATTTATCATTATTTTGTTTGATTTCAACTTTTTCATCCGTTGTTGGTGATGTTTCACCTTCAACATCCGCCACATTTTGGTTTTCAGAAACCTCTTGTTTATTAGGGTTTTCCACCTCATCATTTTCAACATCAGTATTTTGGTCAAGTTTTTCCGCTTCATTGCTTTGTCCTTGACTTTCATTACTTTCCTCTATTTCTTCATCATTCTTCTCAGAATTTGAATTTTCACTATTTATCTCTCCATTCGTTCCCTCAGTGCCAGAAACAGCATTTTCACTACCATTTTCAGAATCTACTATAGTTTCTTCATTTGATAATTGTGTTGCTGCAACTTCAACAACTGGACTTAGTCCAGCAACATAGGGAAACAATAAAAATACTAACAACATTATCGTTGTAAATTTTTTCATATTTTCTCCTAACCTTATTTAAATCTTCTCAAATTATATGTACAAATATAAAGTTAAATATTTTAAAGTTATAAAACATTAACTGCGATACATTTTTATTATAACACAAAAGCCCCATTTTAAAAGGTTTGTGCATAAAAAAACCGTTTTATTTGTAAAAATAAATTACATTTTCAAAAAGAAAAGCCTAATTTAGGCGTTTCCTGGCCATTAATTGGCAGTTTGAAAATTTCATTTAATTTTTTTTATGATATAATAGATATTAGTAAAACTATAGGAGGTCTTTCTAATGTTTAAACATAAAAGTGTTATGTTTATTTATTATTTTATTTATGTATCGATAAGTTTTTTCTTTTCTCCTTTTTTAATTTCCGAAAAAGGGTTCACTCCTGAACAAATGGGATTTTTAACAACTTATGGATTAATATGCTTATTAATCAGTTTTTTTGCTTTTGGAATGATTTCCGATTGGATTAGTTCAAATAAAAAAATTATTATTATCAATTTATTTATTTCATTTTTAATTTTTATCGGACTAATCATTGCTGAACAAAAATTATTTTTAATTATTTTATACATTTTAAGTTACGCTAGTTTTATTATGCTCACTTCCCAAATTGATGCTTTAGTCATTCGTGATATTCCCGTTGAAAAATATTCTCGTGTTCGCTCTTTTGGTTCGTTTGGTGCTGCAACTAGTTATTATATAAATTCTTACGCACTAACTGACATTAATTATAATATTATTTTAATTTTTAATACTTTATTAATAATATTATTATTAATATTAATTAATACCATTAAGGAACACGAATTTCAAAATAATTCAATTCAAGAATATTTCGTTGGAATAAAGGCATTAAAACACCATCCAGAAATTCTTTTAATTATGATAATTACTTTTCTAACATATGGAACGCTTTCAGCTGATGATGCTTATCAATTTATTTATAATACTCAAGTTGTTAAAATTAGCGGACAAGTAATTGGAATTGTTGGTTTTGTATCAATTATTCTTGAAGGATCATTTATGCAACTATTTGACCGTTTTTTCGAACGCTTAGGTATTATTAAAATGTTAAATATTGCTATTACAACATTATTAATCATTTATATTACCCGTTTTACTTTATATACAAATCCATTTATTATTAATCTAGGAAGCATTATGATGGGAGTATTTATTGGCTTTTTTGTTCCTAGTGCGATTTATTTAATTAATAAACATATTGACTCTAATATCCGTGGAACAATTCTTAGTTTATATCAGATAATGATTAAATTAGGAGGAGTTATCCTAGGATTTATTACTGCTGTTTTTTATAGTAATACGCATAGCCTACAAAACATTTATTTATTGCATTCTTTAATTATTGCAACTGCTTTTATTGTTATTTATTTATTAAGTAAACAATTGAAAAAATAAATTTAAAATTCATAAAAAAACTTCAGAATAATCTGAAGTTTTTTTTAGTATGAACGATTAACAAAAAATGCATCGTGATCAATTAATGATATATCAGTTGTTGCTGCATGATTAATAACTTCATTATCCGCATCTATTTCGTCCATATAAAGGGTTACTACTGCATGATAAGAAATAGCACCGGCAATTTGTTCAATCGTTGAATTGTAGTAATTAATACTAGCTGTTTGAGGATCCCAGTTACTACCGTATATCTTTTGCGTCTCTTCAATGATATCGTATGCAAGCTTTTCGGCATTCGAATCATCTGCTAAAAGCATAGCTTTTGGTCGATTTACTGTTAAATCTTCGTTCAAAAACGATATTGCTATCGAATAATTACCTTCTGGTTCATATAATGAGGCATAACCTTGAACTTCATTACCATTTTTATCATAACCAACATATTCATAATTATGTAATTCATTTTTTTCTGCATCTGGTAATTCTTTAAATTGAATTAATTTGGATTCCTGATATTGATAACTTGCAATTAATTTATTTATATGATAATTATTATTAAATAAGTAACTTGCTGCTTTTTTTAATAATGTCCATGGATCATTGATTTGCTTTAATGTTTCGCTATCCATCATTCCTTCAATAATTATTCGGTGAAAATACGAAGAACTATTTAATTGAGAATCAACATAATCGTTGATTGGATACTCTTCTTCATATGCTGATTGTGGCTCATAATCACGATATATTTTATTATTATTATAATCTACTATTTTTTCAAAACCAATAAAACTAATAATTATAATCCCCATTATTATAATTAATTTCTTCATTTTTCTCACCTCCACTTACTATTATAATATTATTTATCATTAAATGTGTTAAAAAAAGAATATCAATGATATTCTTTTTAAGATAATTTACTACGCATTTTTGTTGAGAAATATTCGACAATTAATACTAAAATAATTATTCCAATTAATATTGCTCCAACTTGATTCCATTTTTGCGAGTTCATTGCAAATATTAATGGTGCCCCAATTCCTCCAGCACCAACAAGACCAAGAATTGAAGCATCTTTTAAGTTGATTTCAAAACGGTAAATTGCTGTTGATAAAACATTTGTTGAAATTTGTGGTAAAATCCCAAAACGAATTTTCTTAATTGTTGATAATCCACTTGCATCCATTGCTTCAATAATTCCCATATCTAAATCTTCAATTGCTTCAATATAAAGTTTACTTATCATCCCAATACTTGTGAATGATAACGTTAAAACACCTGCAAATGGTCCAGGTCCAGTAACTTTAATAAATAATAGTCCATAAACAATTGCCGGAAATGAACGAATAAAAGCAATTAATAACATTGTTAAACTACTAATAAATTTTGGCATAATATTTCTTGATGCTAAAAAAGCAAAGGGAATTGAAATAATTGCGCCAATTAATGTTCCTAAAAAAGCAATTGCAATTGTTTCTAGTAATAAATAAGGAACTCCTTGTTTAGTTAGATTGAATAATAATTCAGTATCTGGATGAAATAATGATCCAATTATATCTTTAGTAATTTCAAGCCCTTTAACAGTTATTCCATTATACTCAATTGATGATGCTGACCAAATTGTAATTGCTAAGATAAATAAAGCTATAATGATTATTTTTAAATAATTTTTTGGTTGTTTTAAAAGCGTTGTTTCATATTTAGTCATTTATACCAGCACCTTTCTAATATAACGGGAAATACTTTCAATAATCACCACTACAATAAAAATGCTAATTAAAATCATCCCTAATTCAGCATATTGGCGATACGCTGTTGTTCGGTTAATAAGTAATCCAATTCCTCCGGCACCAACATAACCTAATATCGCTGCTCCACGAATATTAATTTCCAAACTGTATAAACCAATTGATAAATATGTTGGTAAAATTTGCGGTACAACCGCAAAGCGAAAGGCACGCGGCTTACTAGCTCCCGTACTTTGAGCAGCTTCAAACGCTCCTAAATCAATTGTCTCAATAAATTCATAAATCATTTTTGAACTTACTCCGATTGTAAATACGGTAATTGCCATTGTCCCAGCAAATGTTCCAAAATCAAAAATATAAGTAAATATTAATGCATAAACAAGCATTGGTAATGTTCGAATAATACTTAAACAAAAGCGAACTACAATTAATATAATTCGATTATGATTAATATTGTTTGCAGCAAAAAAAGCAATTGGGAAGGATACTAATACTCCAATTAATGATCCAATAATTGACATTTTTATCGTATCTAAAATTGGTTCTTTAATTACGTGAAAATAATTCCAATTAGGTGGAAACATATCACCAATCATTGAAGTAAACTCATTAGCATTATTAATAATTTGAAAGACATCAAATTCAGTAATATACATTGCTAAGGCAATACATAAAATAGTAATTGTTATTATTAATTGATTTTTATTCTTCGGACTAACTACTTCTTTATTTGAACTCAGAGTATATTTTTCTTGTTTAAACATTAATCCTCCATCAATTCATCTTTAGTTAATTCACGTCCATAAATTTGTTGTAAAATATCAGGTGTTACTTCGCTTGATGGACCATCAAAGACAATTTCTCCAGCATTAATTCCGATTACACGAGTAGCATAATTAAGTGCTAAGTCAACATGGTGCATATTAACTAAAATCGTAATATCCATTTCTTCATTAATTCGTTTAAAATCATCCATTACTTGCTTAGCAGTGATTGGATCAAGCGATGCAACTGGTTCATCTGCTAAAATAATTTTTGGTTCTTGCGCAATTGTTCGTGCTAAGGCAACACGTTGTTGCTGTCCACCACTTAAATCAGCAGCTTTAACAAATGCTTTATCTAAAATTCCTACTTTATCAAGTGCTTCTAATGCGATAATTTTATCCTCTTTAGAAAAAATCCCAAACGCTGATTTAACAACACCCAAACGGCTAGCACGAGAAACTAAAACATTTTTTAATACTGTTGTTCTTGTAACTAGATTAAATGATTGAAAGACCATTCCGATTTCTTGACGAAATTGACGTAACGACTTTCCTTTTAATTTAGTTGTATCTTGTCCATTTACAATTAATTCACCTTCTGTTATATCGTGCATTTTATTTACTGTACGAATAAGTGTACTTTTACCTGCTCCTGATAATCCGATAATGGCAACAAATTCACCTTTATTGATTTCTAAATTTACATCTTTTAATGCTGTTACACCATTTGGATATTTTTTCGAAACATTTTTAAATTTAATCATTATTAAATCCCCTTTTATTTATGTCAATTAAAAAAGGCTATACAGCCTTTTTGTTTTATTCTAATCCTTGTTCTTTAACGATTTTTTGTGCTTTACGCTCACCGTCATAATTTTTTGGATCTGCTTTTTCATACCCTTCGTGAGAGTACACACTGATAATTTCTTTTCCTTCATCAGTTTTAGCAATGTTAATCATTGCATCAGCAATTGCATCACTTAATCCTTCATTGTTTTTAATTACATCTGAGTTATTAGCAACTGAAATTGTATCATTAAAGATTGGTTCAGTAACACCAATTACTCCTGTTTCTTCCCAGATTGATTTTTCACGATTGTATTTATTTGTCCAATCATCAGCAACATCAATACGAGCATCTGCATATTCAGTAGCAATATCACATTGTTCATTTGCTAATCTCGCTAATGAATCATCATATGAAGTTGTTTCAACAGCTGTTTTTAAATCTGTTAATGATTTATCAAAGTTTTCATTCATCCAAATTTCTGGATAAATATATCCTGAAGATGAACTAGTTGAACGCACACACCAGTTTGCATCTTTAACATCATCAAAACTTAATTCTGCTCCACTATTAACCTTATCTTGTAATTCTTGACCTTTTTCTGATGGTCCTGCTACAATTAAAGAACGATAAAATGTTACTTGATTACTTGAATCTTGCTCAGTTGCTTTTCCATCATTCCACTCTTTAGCACTATCAAAATCTTTACTTAAACCAGCACGTGTTGCTGTTAATACTGGTTCAACACCATCTTCTTCATACATAACATATGTTCCACCAGGAATAAATCCGACATCAGCAGTTCCACTTGCCATTGCTTCTCCAACGGCTTCATAAGAAGTTCCAACTTCAATACTTACTTTATTGAAATCATAACCTGCTTTTGCTAATTCCTCTTGTAATAAACCTTCTAATGGTTTTGTCTGTGATACGATTTCCTCGGGATCACGACTTGGTACAAAATAAACTGTTAATTCGTCATTAGCTTGTCCACAACCTGTTAATACAAATATAAATAATGTAATTAATCCTAATATTTTTTTCATAATTTAATTTCCTTCCAAAAAATTATTTTAGCAATCATCAAAAAAAGATGCCATATAAATGACACCTTTGCTCTTTAAACACACAAATATAAGTGTCATTATAGTCTTTTCATTTACGGCGAAAAGGTAGAGACTTGTTGGCCTTATTCCAACAGATATATAATGATTACACATCAATTATAGCAAAAAAATTTTTTTTGTGTAAATTTTTGTTAACTTTAAATAATTATCACTTTCATTAGTTATTTTATACTTATTTTATTCTTTTAACCAGACAATCTGGTATGGACTTAATACTCCATCAAATCTTTGATTAGTTAAAATGTCTAGTCCTGTTAATTTGGTTCTTTGAACTTTATTTGTAATATTAATAATACAATTTAGTTCTTGATTATTTTCTCCTATCCGTTTTACTCCAAATAAAGAAATGCCCAAATCAAGAACTTCTTGTTGATTATACGGATTAAATAACTTTTCGCTCTTTCTTACTTTTAAAAGATGATTCATTTCTGCAATTACATTTTTACGAATATAACTATTTTGAATTTCATTTTCAATTTCAATCTCTAAAAATTTTTGACGATTTATCCGGCGATTCATTCCACTTTTTCTTAGTCCTTCATAATCATTTCTCGAACCAATTAATGAATTATAATATATTGCTGGTACTCCAATTAAACTCATTAATATTCCATGTGCTGCTATAAAACGCTTAATATTTTCCTCATCATCAGCATTAATACTTGCCAAAGCATCAAAATATGTAATATTAAGTTCATACACTGTTTTTGAACCATCACCATTTGATTTATAGTTAAATTTTCCACCATTAGCTTTCACTTGATTAAAAATTGTCTGCTTTTCATTTTCAGTTAAAATTTCTTCTACTGGTCGCATTCCAATTCCGTCATGTGATGCCAAAAAATTAAAATATGTTGCATCATCTGATACTTTCTTAATTGTTTTCGCCCATGCACTCAACTTTTTACTATTTCCTTCAATAAATGTATGCAATGTTAAAGGTGGTAAGGCAAATTGATAAACTTGATGAGCCTCATCGTTTACTCCAAAATAAGATATATTTTCCTTATGTGGTACATTTGTTTCAGTTATTATTTGTACATTTTTAGCGTAATAATCTAGGATTATTCGCCATAATTTAACTATTTCATGAGTTTCATTTAAATGAATACATGTAGTTCCTGATTTTTTCCATAAAAACCCAATTGCATCTAATCTAATCGATGTTGCTCCACGTTGAACATATTCTAATAGAATTCGCGTTGTTTCTACTAATACATCAATATTTTGATAATTTAAATCAACTTGATCTTCACTAAATGTTGTCCATGCTGTTTTACCATTTGGATATTTTGAAATCAATTCACTCGTACGTGGTCGTATTACGTTTTCGTAATTAAATTCATGATTAAATGGAATAAAATAATTTTTATAATTTGGATTATTATTCAAATATTCTTTAAACCACTCACTTGACTTACTAATATGATTCGCAACAAAATCAAACATTAAATTATAATCTTTACTTAATTCTTCAATATTATCCCATGTCCCTAACTTTTGATTAATTTCAAGGTAATCAGTTACTGAAAATCCATCATCAGATGTATATTCAAACATTGGTAACAGATGAATATCAGTAATATTTCTGCCAAATTTACTTTTTACAAACTTATGCAATATTGGCAATGAATTTTCATTTGAATTTTGGATAATATCACCATATGTAATTAAATATACTGATTCATGACTTAATCGTTTTATATCTTTTTGAGGTTGATATTGTTCTAACATTGTTTGCATTTTTATTAAATATTCTTTTTTATAAGAATCTTGATAAATTAACTTTAATTTTGCTTCAATCTTTTCTTGCATTATTTCTCCCTTATTGTCACAAAATCTTTAGTTGCTACAGAAGATTTTGTAATTTTTGTTCCTACTAAATTACTTAACCTTGTATCCTCTAAGTTATATGATTTATCTTTACTGTTAAATAAACGATATTCAAATTCACCATTTAAATCTATACGAGCACAACTCAAAACTAATTCAGTCGGTAATTCAATCTTTAATTCATTAATTTGATTAGTTGGATTTATTGGTAATTCAAAGCGATCCAAACGATTTTCAAATACATTTAATGATTGATTTTGATAAGTATGATAATTTTTAGTTTCTTCCATATATAACTGATAATTATCTTCATTTACCATTGATAACTGATACTCAATATTTAATTTTTGATCAATTAATTGAGCATCCGGTGTAGTTACTACCACGTTATTTATTCCACTTGCTCTTCCAGGACGAGTTATTAAATCATCTTTTCCTAAAAAACCTACTGAACGATATAACGTTAATGCTATAGCTGTTTCCAAGATTTGATATTCTTTTACATTACTATTTAAAATAGCAAAATCATCTATTTGTACAAAACGTTCAAATGGATAAATTGCCAATGGCATTTCAGCATAATTTTTTTCACGCCAATTTTCAAAATCTTTTTCAAAATTTACTCGAGTTATTGTTCCAAAGCCAGTATCAGCAATATGGGTTTTATTTTTAATTTCTTTTTGATAAATTGCACGCACACGAATATTTGTTAATTTATTAATTATTTGATGCTTTACTGTTATTACTTTTCCACTTTTGGGTACTATAAGACTATTTTCTATCCATTGTTTTTCACCATTTGCATCTTCAAGTTCCATTTGATAAATTATTTGATATTTATTACTTGTTTCTTTAATTTGAGGATTAATTATTTTTGTATAAACTTTTTCACCCTCTTCACCTTTAAATGAATAATCATATGAATCACCCTCATCAGTACTAATTGCGATTCCACAAGTAATGGTATCGAAAGCACTTTTAATTTTTAGTGTATCGGTAATTGTAACCTCATAGTATTCTGTTAAAATTTTTGTCGTATCAAGAAGTTTCATTGTATTGTTTAACTCTAAACTTTGCTCAATTTCCTCGATAATAAAAGATTTAAAACCAAAATTTAAATCTTTTACTATAAATTCAATATCAGTTTGATAATAACCTGGTAATTTAACTTGATTCTCACCACTAGCTGTCACTTCAATCTTACTACCACCATCTATCATTTTTTGCTGACACTCGATTATCTCTATTTCTTTTTTATCATTAAATATTTTAAATTTTGCTGTTTTTGTATAAATACGAGCTGATACTTTTTTATTACGTACATTTCCCAAATTAAATACAATTAAACCATTTTTATTTCCTAACGCCATTTTTGCTATTTTTTTCGAAATTAAATTAATTTGCCCTTCAATTTTTGCTTTAATAATCTCTAACCTTGCTTTAACTCGATTATTTGTCGTATCAGAATTACATCCACCAATACTATCATGGGCATGAACATCAAATAATTCACACCAAATTTCATCAATGATGCGGTAATTTAATTTTAAACCTACTTTTTTACCAATTACTAATAATGGTTCTAATTTCTCAATTAATATTTTTTCTACTTCATTATTTAAAATTTTTATATCCATTCTCTGAGAATGAATTGTTCGATGGATACGAGATTTCTGGGGAGTATATAATTCACCTGTAATCTTATTTACATGAGAAAAATCAATTTTTTCCATAAATTTTTCATAATTACTTAATTTTAGTTGATATTTTTTTTGACTTTTATTTATTGCTTTTATCGTTTGAGGAAAATGGGTTCTAATTAATGCTTGATCTCCTCCAGAAGGTAATAAAATATCTTGATTAAAACTCATTGAATCTAATTTATCTAATATCGGTAATAATTTTTTTTCAATATATGCTTTTTCTTGACTTAAAAATTTACCTGGACCATAACCAAAATAAATATAATTCGTTTTTATTTCTTCACCATTTGGAGATATCCATTTAAAATTCAATCCCTTTTCCGATTTTTCATTACTAATTCCCCTTTGAACTACTGAATAATCAATTTGACACTGTTTAAAAATTGCCGGTAAATATGCGTTTTGTCCAAATGTATCGGGTAAATACCCAATATTCATTGTATTACCATATTTATTTGCTAATCTAATCCCATATTGTAAATTTCTAATAACTGATTCTATTTTGGGATTAAGAGTATCACACTGCGTAAACCAGGGACCAATAAATATCCTCTGATTTCTAATTAATTTTTTTAATCTATCTTCCATTTCTGGACGATACTTTAAATAATCTTCAATTACACTTAATTGACCATCAAAGGTAAAATGTAGAAAATCATTATTTTCTTCTAAGTAACAAATTAAATAGTCCATATGTTCAACTAATAATGCATTTGAATCCTCGATTGTAAAATACCATTCACGATCCCAGTGACTGTGAGGTACAATATGTACTTCTTTCATTTTTCCCCTTATTTCATAATATTATTTATATTTTTCATTTTTATTTTTCGTTCATAACTTTTCGGACCACAATATTTGCTATAGCTATAAATGATATCCCAACAATTATTCCAATTATATAAGCAAATATATTTCCTTCTACTAGTGGCCAACCCCAAACAGCTGGTAATGGTAACCACATTTCTGCTCCCAAATAAATTGCTGTAATACTTCCCAAAATTGCACCAATAATGTTAATTGGTATTACAATTAATGGATTTTTTAACATAAAAGGAATTGCTCCTTCACTTATTGCTAGAAATCCTAATATAAATGATGTTGTTCCTACTGTTTTCTCGTCTTTTGAAAAAACATTAAAATTCAATATACTATCTAATATTGTCGCTAATCCTAAACCTAATGGAGGAATCACAATTGATAATGTTCTTGCTGTCATTGCAATTGTTCCATCAGAAGCAAAGCCCATAGCAACTGCTCCTGCTGCCTTATTAACTGGTCCACCTAAATCAAAAGCCGTTGCTGTTGCAATACTAATTGCATAAATATATTGACTTTCTGCATTTTCTGTAATAATTTTTTGTAACCACATATTAAATCCTCCAAATACTGGTTCAACAATGAACATTGATAAGAAAATTATTACTAAAACACTAATCCCGGGTATTACTAACATTGATTTCATACTATTTAAATTTTTATGAAATTTTAATTTATTTAATTTTTTAACAACATATCCAGCAGCAAATCCTAATATCAATGCACCGATAAACCCACTAGGTACTGTATTCATTGTTGAACTATTTATAAATGGAGCCATTATCCCACTTGGCATTTGATCAAATCCCCATATCGTTGTATGTAATCCTTGAGCAAACACACCTCCTAAAAATCCAGGAAGTAGTGCATTTTTTCCGGCTATTGAATAAGCTAAATACATTGCAAATATTGGATACATAAACTGCATTATTGTCCAACCAATTTTGTCTAAATAAGCTAACATAATAATAAAGTTCGTTGCATCCGGTTGACTACCTAAGGGTAAATACGTACCTAAATTATTAACTAACTCATTTCCGCCAATTGCTAATGCTGATAATTTTGCAATCCCCATTAACAAACCACCAGCTACGATTACCGGAATCATATATGAAATACCTGTCATTAATGCTTGCATCATTTCACTACCAAGACTTTTGTTTTCGTTTAAAGTTTCATCATTTTCAGAAGCAGTAAATCTTTTTTGACTATTCAAAGCTTCGTTGATACATTTCTCAGGTTCATGAAGTGGTTTTGCAACCTTAACATCTATATATTTAAGTCCTTCAAATCTTTCTAATCCTTTTAAAGCGACATCATGTGCTAAAATAATGCAATCTGCTTCCTCAATATCTGATTGAGTTAATTTATCTTCAAGACCATTAGCACCCTGTTTTTCCACTTTTACTTCATAACCCATTTCTATTGCCTTTTTTTCAATTATTTCTGCACTCATATATGTATGAGCAATTCCTGTTGCACACGCTGTTACTGCTAAAATTTTTCCTTTAGCTTCTTCCAATGCAATTGTATTTACTTCTTTTTTATCATTAAACATTTCACAAATTTCTAACTTTGAACTTGTAAATAATTGCTTAACAAATTCACCATCAACTAATTTTGTCGATACCATTGATAATAATTTTAAATGTTCACCTGCAACATCTTCTGGTACAGTAATTACAAAAATTAATCTAACTTGATTATTCGGATTAATGCTTTCATAATCATTAATTTTTTCTTTAGTCCTAATTACACTTATTATTGGTTTATTTACAACTTTACTTTGGACATGAGGAATGGCAATTCCATTTTCAAATCCAGTCGGAGATTCTTGTTCTCGCTTATATAATCCAGCAATCAATAATTCTTCATCACTTATCAAATTCTTCTCTTTTAAATTTTTGGCGACAAATGAAAATAATTCATCTTTAGTTTTTAAGTCCACATCTAAATATATATTTTCTTCTTCTAAAATTTTTTGCATTTCTTCTCCTTTTACATCTTCATTTTAACCTTAATCTTCTGTAAATGTTTTATTTTTTCTGGGAAAAATTTCCATAAACCTTATTTTTGTTATAATAATTGTATTAAGGAGTAAAATGTTAAAAGATCATTTTAAAAATAATTATCACAAACTAACTAATGGCGAAAAAAAAATTCTCGAACGAATTGATTATAATTTAAACGAAATTGATAATTTATCAATCACTAATATTGCTACTATTACTTTTTCATCAACTACTTCTATAAATCGAATTGTTCAAAAATTGGGATATAATTATTCTGACTTTAAGTATTTACTTTATCAACTGCAACAGGAAAATACAACTCCTTCATTTAATCATGAATTTGAAATAAATCCATATTTACTTAATAATGTTATTACAAAAATCAAAACAGCTCAAAATATTTATATTTTATGTGTAGGTCAAACAACTCATATTGGTCGCTATTTTAACGATATATTATTCAAAATTGGCTATAAAGTTCATATTGTAACAGATTCTGATTTGATTTCTAATATTATGAATCGCTTGAATAATAATGATTATTTAATATACATTTCTAGTAGTGGGTCAACCAATACATTAACTAAATCAGCAGATTTATCTTCTAATACAAATCGTTTATTAATAACATCAACAGCAGAATGCACTTTAAAAAAATATTGTAGTGAAATAATAATTTGTAATCCACATTTAATTTCAAATCATAATTATACTTTTTCACTTCAAGGAAACTTGATGATAGCAATTGATCAAATTATTATCAACTTAATCAAGTAATGTAAATTTTTTCCAACAATCGGAAATATATTTTTTAAAAATTTGTTACCATTTAATTATAAGAAAGGGGCTACATGCAAAAAATTGTTATTGCAACAGATTCGTTTAAAGAATGTATGAGTGGATATGAAGTTGCTAAAAATATTCACGAAGGATTTAAATACAGCTTTCCTGATAGTGAATATTTTCTTAGTGCTATTGCTGATGGTGGCGAAGGGACAACAAAAACTTTAATCGATACATTAAATGGTCACATTCAAAATATATCTAGTTTTGATCCTTTAGGAAGAAAAATTTCTAGTTTTATTGGTTTTAATCCTCATAAAACAACTGCTTTTATCGAAATGGCTTCTAGCAGTGGGCTTGAATTGTTAACACCATCAGAACGTAACCCATTTATTACTAATACTTTTGGTACTGGAATATTGATTAAAGAAGCAATAAATCAAGGAGTTAAAGAGATTATCATTGGTCTAGGTGGTTCTGCTACAAATGACTTAGGTGCCGGAATGCTTGAAGCACTTGGAGTGAAATTCTACGACAATAAACACAATGAAATTCATCCTTGTGGCGGTAATTTAACAAGAATTGTTAATTTTGATTCATCCAATTTAATTGATTTTAAAGGAACCAAAATTATTGTAGCATGTGATGTTAATAATCCATTACTCGGCCCTAATGGGGCAAGTAAGACTTTTGCTAAACAAAAGGGAGCATCTGATCAAGATATTATATTACTTGAAGAAAATTTAAACCATTTAGCCACATTATTCAATCAATACTTTCAAACTGATTGTCAAGTAATTAGTGGTGGTGGTGCAGCGGGTGGTATGGGAGTAGCTTTAAAACTCTTTTTAAATGGTTCATTACAATCTGGTAGTGATATAATATTAGAACAATTACAGATTGAGCAACAGATTAAAGATGCTGATTTAGTTATAACTGGCGAAGGAAGATTAGATCATCAATCATTAGCTGGAAAGGGGCCATTAAAAGTTGCTGAATTAGCTGGAAAATATAATGTTCCATGTATCGCAATTTGTGGATCTTTAAGCGAAAATATTTCAGAATTATACACCAATAATCTTACTGCTGCCTTTTCAATTATGCGCCAACCTGAAAACTTAGAAAATTCTATTATACATACTGCCGAAAATTTACAAGAAACCGCATATGCAATTGCCAATATCCTTAAAATAAATAATAATTTTAAGCAATAAATTACTTTGTTATACTATTTTTAGATAAAAGAAGCACAAATCTTTATAGATTTGTGCTTCTTTATCATTTATTATTAAATTATTTGAAAATCTTTATTTTAAAATTCACATGATTTTGCTGTACGTGGGAATGGTATTACATCTCTAATATTTTCCATACCAGTAACATACATTACTAGACGTTCAAAACCAATACCGAATCCTGAATGTTCTACACCACCATATTCACGAAGTTGTAAATACCATCCATATTCTTCTTCACTTAAGTCATGTTTTGCCATTGTTTCTTTTAAAATATCCATTCTTACTTCACGCTGAGAACCACCAATTAATTCTCCAATTCCTGGAACTAATAAATCCATTGCTGCTACTGTTTTTTGATCATCATTTAAATGCATATAGAAAGCTTTAATCTCACGTGGATAATCAGTAACAAACACTGGGGCTTGATAAACAACATCTGTTAAATATTTTTCGTGTTCTGTTGCTAAGTCTACACCCCAAAATACTTCATTTTCAAATTTATGTCCATTAGCAATTGCTTCTTGTAAAATTTCTACTGCTTTTGTGTAAGTAATCTCAAAGAATTTTGCATCTACTAAACTATTTAAACGATCTAATAAATTAATTTCTGGACGAGCTTTTGCTAAAAAGTTTAATTCACTTGCAGCATTTTCTAACACATAGTTAACAGCATAAATTAATAAGTCTTTTGCAACTTCCATATTTTTATTTAAATCAGCAAATGCCATTTCCGGTTCAATCATCCAAAACTCTGCTGCATGACGAGTAGTATTTGAATTTTCAGCTCTAAAAGTTGGACCAAATGTATAAACTTTTTGGAATGCTAAAGCATAAGCCTCTGCTAATAATTGTCCTGATACTGTTAATGATGTTTTTTTATTGAAGAAATCTTTTTTATAATCAACTTCTCCCTCATCATTCTTAGCAATTTCTTTTTCTAAGTCAAGTGTTGTTACTTGGAACATTTCTCCAGCACCCTCAGCATCACTTGCTGTTAAAATTGGACTATGAACCATTACAAATCCATTTTTATTAAAATATTCGTGGACTGCAAAACTTAATAATGAACGAATTTTAAATACTGAATTAAAAGTATTTGTACGTACACGTAAATGAGCTATTTCACGTAAAAATTCATATGTATGACGTTTTGGTTGTAATGGATAGTCTTCTTTACTATCAGCAAGAATTGTTACTTCACTAGCAATAATTTCTACTGGTTGGTGTTCTTTATTTGTTAATTGAACTGTTCCTGTTATTTGTAAAGCTGTTGCTAAATGCATTTTATTAATTTCTTCCATATTTGCTAAATCAGTATAAACAATTTGAATTGTTTCAAAACATGTCCCATCATTTAAATTAATAAAACTTACATTTTTACCAACACGGTGATTTCTTACCCATCCATAAATTGTAACTTCCTGTCCAGATAAACTGTTATAATCTTTAATTAATTGTTTTATTTCCATAATACTCCTTGGCTGTTTTTTTATCTTTTTCTATTTGTAATTTCAACTCTTCTAATGAGTTGAATTTCAATTCATTACGAATAAATTTAATAAATTCTACTTCAATATTCATATTATAGATTATATCATTAAAATCAATAATATGGCTTTCAATTTTATTTTTTTTCCCATTTACAGTTGGTCGATTTCCAACATTAGTAATTGCATTGTATATTCGATTATTTATTTTAACCTTGGTTAGATATACACCATTTCCTAATAATACATCCTCAATATCTAAATTAGCTGTCGGAAAATTAATTGTTCGTCCAATTTGATCTCCATATACTACTGTTCCTTGAACAATATAATTTCGTCCAGTTAATATTTTATATGTTTTTAAATCTCGATTATTAAGAGCCTTTCTTAATTCTGTTGAAGATATTTTCCCCTGAGTATTTTCAACAAAATCAACAACTTCGACATTAAATTCTTTTTGCAATTGTTCAATACTACCCATAGCATTTTTACCAAAACGAAAATCACTTCCTAAAAATAATTTATTTAAATTAAACTTAGCAATAAAATTAATAAATTGTTCCGGTGATTTTTGTCGATTTATTTCATTCATAGCAATAATAATGACCTCATCAAATTGATATTGTTCTAAGATATTTAATTTTTGTTCAATTTGCATTATTTCTTGTTTATTAGGATGTTGATCAAAAGTAATTAACACTTTATAATTTTCGCTTTGACTTACTAAATTTATTATTTTTTGATGCCCTAGATGGATTCCATCAAAATAACCAATTGTTAAATCAGTTACTGAATTTCCCATTACTGCTGTACTTATGTCATTTATTTTTGTTATTTTCATTTTAACATCACCAATGGTTTAATATTTTGCTCATCGCACTTTTCGTAAAGAGCTATTGGTTCTTTTGTTTCCTGATCAATATAAAGACATGGATAACTAAATTCTTTTCGATATCGTAATTTAGCACCATTTTTAATTAGATTTGCTATTTTACCGTATACTTCATATACAGGATAATTATTCAATAAATAATCGTTTAAACTTAATATATCTTCCGGATTTAAATCAGCAATTTTCTTAGCATCACTAAGTTCAAAACCATCAGTTGCTTGGCGTGATAATTTACTCATCGTTGCAATGGTTTTTAATTCTTTAGCAATATCAACAATCAGACTGCGAATATAAGTTCCTTTTGATACTTTAAATCTTACTTGTACTCGATTATCTTTAATATCACTTATTCTTTCAATTGCAAAAACTTCAATTGATTGAGGTTTGATTTCAACCTGCTTTTCGTTACGAGCATATTCATAAAGTCTTTTACCATTTACTTTCTTCGCCGAATATATTGGTGGAATCTGAACTTGTTTTCCTAAAAACTTAACTAATGCTTGGTCAATCATTTCATTTGTAAGATTATCAACTTTTTCTGTTTCTAATACCTTCCCACTAATATCATATGTGTCTGTATGGATTCCAAAAGTAATTTCTGCTTCATATTCTTTAACTTTCTTATCACTAACTATTGGAATAAATTTTGTTGCCCGTCCTACGGCAACAACTAATAATCCTGTTGTATCAGGATCAAGTGTACCCGTATGACCCATTTTTTTGACATTAAATTTCTTACGTAATTTATAAACAACATCAAATGACGTTTGCTCTTGCTCTTTATCAACTAAATAAAAACCATCCATTAATTATCCTCTTCTTTCCTAAATTTGAAATTTCCATGTAATTTATACGTTTCTGTTACATTGATGAAAACTGTTGGATCAATCTTGTATAAATCTTCAATTAACATTGAATATTCATATTGATTTAAAATTGTCATTATAATTTCTTTACGCTCTCTTGTATACCCACCTTCAACATTTGGGATAATTGTTGTTCCATGTTTTAATTTTTGGTTAATATATTGTGATACTTTTGTTAAATCTTGACCAATAATCCAAACAGTTATTTTATTATTATTAGTAAATACTTGATCAATTGATACAGTACGAACATAAAAACTTAATAAAGTATATAACCCAATTTCAATTCCGTAAATAAATGTAGCTACCCCAATAATTCCAAAATTGATAATAACATTAATCCGTGTAAAATCAATTCCATATTTTTCAAATAACCAAATTCCATAAAAATCAGTTCCACCACTTGAAGCCCCAATTTTTAATAAACCACCAATTGCATATCCCATCAATAAACCACCAAATATTGAATTTAAAATTATATCATCAGTAACGTGGATTACTGGAAATAAATCTGATGTAAGTGTAACTGTAAAAATGCTGATAATTGAATAAAATGTAAATTTTTTCCCAATTTTAAACCATCCTAATAATATACCTGGAATATTTAAAGCCAAATACAATGTCCCGTACGTAACGGGAATATTTAGACCATTTAAAATATTATCTAGAATTTGTGCAACCCCAGATAGACCAGTTGATATTAAATCTGCTGAATTTAAAAATAACGTAATTCCTAGTGTGTATATTATTGAATACATTATTGTAAGATACATTTTTCGATTATTTGCGATACTTAGTAATTTGTTCATGTTAATCCTTTATATGTTATTATATCATTTTTAAAATTATTTAAATAAAAATGATATAATTTGTATGGTGATATTTATGAAATCAAAAAAACGTTTGAAATTTACAAGGATTTTACTAACTTTTTTAGTATTATTTGCTGGATCATTTTTATATTTAAATCGCGGTCCTAAAGTTGATGTAGCATATGAATCAGACTTTTTATTAGGAAAACCCGTTAAGATTACAATTACTACATATGATAATTTTAAAGTTAAAAGTCCAGAAAAATTAACAGTATCGATTTCTAATCGATATAATAAAAATGAAGCAATGGAAAAAACTATTAGTTCCTATAGTGAAGGAAAATATGAATTGCTTATTACTCCTAATTTTGCTGGAGAATACCAAATGCACGTAACATACGAGGACAAAGATGTCTCAAAAACATTTAACGATTCTTTCTTAATCAAATAAGATAAATTAAAAATAAAACTAAAGCTTAATTGCTTTAGTTTTATTTTTAATTTATCTATTTTCTTTCAATTACAAAAATCATATTACCTGAATTGAATCTAAAGTTAATAAAACTTGATTATATTTATAAAAAAAGAATCGCAAATGCGATTCCTTTTTTACTTAACAGATTATATAAATAAAAATTTATTATCTGTTGTAGAATTCTACGATTAATTGTGGATTAATATCTTGGTTTAATTCACTAATTTCTGGTAATCTTTCAAATGTAGCAGTTAATTTTTTCGCATCTACAGTTACGAATGGTAATGTACTTGCTTGATTTTCTAACGCTTCAGCGATTACTTTTAAGTCACGTGATTTTTCACGTACTTCAACTACGTCACCTGGTTTTACAACGATTGAAGCAATGTTAGCTTTTTTACCGTTTAATAACACGTGTCCGTGGTTAACTAATTGACGAGCTTGTCTTCTAGTTGCAGCAAATCCTGCACGGAATACTACTGAATCTAATCTTGATTCTAATAAGAACATAAAGTTGTTCCCGTGAATTCCATCCATTTTTCCAGCTTTGTCGAATAATTTACGGAATTGTTTTTCGTTCATACCATACATAAAACGTACTTTTTGTTTTTCGTTTAATTGTAATCCATATTCACTTTGTTTTTTACGCCCTTGTCCGTGTTGTCCTGGAGCGTATGCTCTTTTTGATAATTCTTTACCTGTTTCTGTTAATGAGAAACCATAACGTCTTGATTTTTTCCACATTGGTCCTGTATATCTTGCCATAGTGTTTTCCTCCTGATTATTTTATTTGTGAGGAAAAATAAGCACGGTTAATATAATTATTATCTATGTTTTCACTTCTTACAGCCTAGTTACTTGCATCCGATTATTCGTTGATTAATTATAATAACCACCTTATTTTGCTGTTACTCACCTAATTAGTATAACATATAAATAAAAAAGAAGTAATTATTTATTCAATTACTTCTTGGGGAATTTCCCGTTTTATTTGGACAACAATAAAAGCGATTATTGTATTTACTACTGCAACTGCCAAAGTATTTACAACAAATGCCGTAATAAAATCAATATCAAGATTATATTTTATTACAAAGAAAAGAAAACGACCAATAAATAAGACTAAATACAAAAATAAAATATTAGCAAATAATCGATATCCAGTTTCTTCTAATAAGTTTTTACGACTGTACCAAATAAACCAAAGTGTAATTCCAATTAAGTACAATGGATAAGCACTTGAATATAATCCATAAATATACATTAAAACTAAACCGATAAAATAAATTGGATAATCTGATTTAACTTGCGATGTAATAGCTATACGTAAAATTAAAATTAAGGGTAAAATAATTACAAATGGAATATAATCAAAAAAACGAAATTCTGTATATATTTGAAATTCTAATAAAATTAATAACCAACCAAATAAAACTAAGCCTGCAATATCCTTAATTTTTAGCATTTTCTTCCATTACTGTAATATATCGTGCATTATATAAGTCTTCGCCTGGTTTAATTTTATAAATTGTCTTTTTCAGTTTTTGATCTTCAACAACATCCGTAATTGTTCCGATTTCAATTCCGGCTGGTACTCCCTTAGTATATCCGTTTGTATAAATTTTATCATGTAATTTTAACTTTTTATCGGGACTAAATGATTCAAAAATAAATGTATTATCATTTTTATTAAAATGACTCATTTGTCCATTATAATTTTTCTTACCACTCTTAGCCATTGCTGGTATATTAATTACAACATTCTCACTTGTAATTAACTTAATTGTTGCATAATTATCTTCAACATCATTAACATAACCAATTAAAGTTCCACGATACATTACAGCACTTCCCGAAGTGATTCCATCATTACTTCCTAAATTGATTGTTGCTTGATCGTACCAATCATTACTATCACGACGAATAATTTCTCCGGGAATATATTGATATTCTGGATTTTTTTCTTTAACTTTATTGATTGATGATATTTGGGCTTTCAATTCTTCATTTTCAGCATTTATTGTTGCATTTTCATTACTCAAAATTCGATTTTGTTCTTTCAATGAATTATTGTCACTTGCTAAAAGTTTTTTATCTTTATCTAATTGATTCTTTGTTTGAATTTGTGCATAAACTTTATTAATTCCATCAATTGTTGTATCACCAACTTGATTAATTACTTCATTTGATTTATTGACAACTTCTCCACCAAAATTAATTAATAACAATGTATTCATAAGTAAAATAATTATTGTTATTATTATAGTTCGTTTCAATATTTTTTTTTTCATTACATACCTCGTATATATTGTAGCATATTTATTGCTAATTAACTGATTAAAAATCAACCACTTTATTCTCACGCATTGAATAATAACCTGACTTAGAAATAATTACGTGATCACTTATTTCTAAATCAATTATTTGGGCTGCACTAATTAATTTTTCTGTTGTTTTAATATCAGCAATTGAAGGATTTAAATCACCTGAGGGGTGATTATGAACAAGGATGATTCGAAATGCTAAATTTTTAATTCCACAATGTAATATTTCTCGAGGATGAATAACAATTTGATTAATTGTTCCTTGATATACATTTTCAATAGCTAAAATTTGATTTTGAATATTTAATGATATAACCAATAAATTTTCCTGTTCACAATTTGAATAATGTTTAGTAACCTCATAAACATCTTTAGCTGATTTGATTTTTCTTAATTCCTTCTGACTTTGAATTATCAAATCACAAATCACTTTAATTGCATTAATCTTAGCTGCTTTAACTTCCCCAATCCCATGATTAGTAATTAATTCTTGTTTCGATTGTAATACAACTTGTTCAATCCCCCCATATTTATCAATCAATCGTTGAGAAACAATCATTACACTTTCATTTTTAGTTCCACTTTGCAATATTAAAGCCAATAATTCAACTTCACTTAATGCTTTTATTCCATACATAATCGATTTTTCACGTGGTTTCAAAGCCATAATATCACCACCAAATAATATGAAATTACTAAGTGGATTATAAACTTTAAATCTCTATTTTTGGTTATTACAATTTGAATAATCCCTAAAACACTAGCTATAAACAATAAATTAATTATTAAAACTCCTAAATAATATGTAAAAGTAATAATTAACTTAACATCGGCACCTCCAATATAGAGGTGCCACTTTTTTTCTAAAATCTTACAAATCCAATATAACAATATACAAATAATAAGTTGTTTAGGATTAAATTCTTTAATAATAAATAATAATAATAAACTTACTTGTAAACTATCGGAAACAATCCCTCTTAGTAAATCACTTTTAACCATTAATAGTAAATTACTAAATATTAATAGATTATTCATTTTTTAAAATGTTATTATTGGATACATAATCTTTTTTCAAACCAACTAATTGATTTTGAATGCAAACTGCTTTATACATAACATCTTTTCCTTCCAAACGCTCTTCTACCACAATTTTAACTGGATTAAAATCTTCTGTTTCTAGTAAAATTCGCATTTCTTTTCCATATGCAAAAATCAATGGTGATACCCGAAAGCTCTTTTGATATTCTTGTTTATCTTCATTAAAAATATATTTATCGTTCCCATAATTATCAATCTCTCGATAAGATAATCGAAATGGTAAATATTCGATGATTTCACCACTTTCATTTGTTTTAGTACGAACAGTATCTTGTAATTTAATTTCTTCGATTGTTAATTTTTTAGCAATCAAATCTTTATATTGTTCTTCATTTAATACTTTTTTAATGATACCCGAAAGTATTTTCATCATTATTTTCCTCCTCTTATTTTTTTATCTACTTATGTTTTTTGAATTTAAACTATTTTTTCGTAAAATTTAACACAAATTTTCTGAAATATGGTATTATACTTAGGTATGTAGAGAAATATTAAAGGAGGCAAAATGCCAAAAAAATGTATTGTTAGCGGACGCGGAACTAAAAGTGGAAATAACCGTTCTCACGCTATGAATTCAACTAAAAGACAATTCAGAGCAAACTTACAAAAAAAACGTGTTGAAATCGATGGTAAAGTACAAACTGTATACATCTCTACGCGTGTTTTAAAATCTGGTAAAGGATTAAAGAAAGCTGGAATTAAATTAGTTTAATAACGTTTAAGAAGGAATATTTTCCTTCTTTTTTTATACAATATATAAAAAATAAACACATAGATAATATCTACGTGTTTATTTTTCTTTTACATCAATGCTTCACATTCAGTTTTATATGCTTCAAATTGTTCATCATCCAATAACCCATGGTATAATTGACGAATTTGATTAATTATTTGTGAATTTTCTTCAACAAATTTTTGATTTAATTGATAAATATTTCTACGTCCCCTTTTTTCACTTTTAACTATTTCAGCATTAATCATTTTATCAATATGGCGTGAAATATTTGGTTGTGATACATCTAAAAATTTTTCTAGATGGATTGAACAAAAATTGTTATAGCTTAGAATATAAATTATTTTTAATCGTGTAGCATCAGTAAAAATATTCATCTGTTTTATATAATTTCGCTCCGTCATAATTATCCTTTCGGAATAATTATAGCATTATTTTAGATTTTTTATTTATTTTCCATACAAATCAATGATAAATTTAATTTAATAAATAACTATTTTTTTCCATATACTGATGGATCCAACTTGACATTAATACCATTATCACTAATTGCATTATCTAATAAATCAAATACTTTTTGACCTACTTGATAATCAATAACTTTATTATCTTTTACATAAATCATTGTTGGGGTTCCCGTTACTTTTATATCTTCAACTTTTTTCATTTCACTTGGATTCGAAATATAATTAGGATTATCAGTTGCTGGCGTATTTTTTCCGTACTCTTTTTCATGAGCCGCCCAATCATACCACGCAGCAGTATTTTGTGGGTCTTTCATATCAACAAGTTTAATTGAAAATTTACTATCTTCTGGAATTGCTTCATTTAGTTTTGTCATTTCCCCTTTAATTGATTGACAAAAATGACAAGTATCTTGAAAATAATAATAAATTGTTGGGTCCTCTGTTTTAGTTAATACTTCATCATATTTTACATAATCTAATTCTTTATATAAATCAGTACCTGATACTGAGAAATACCCTAAAACACTGACACTAACAAATAATAAAATAATTATTATAGCTATAAGTGGGTTTTTAAATACTTTCATTTAACTCCTTTTAATGACATGGCATGTTATCAATAATATCATCTTCGTCATTCATCATATAATTATCATAATTATCCATCATATAATTATCATTTTCTATTGATGGGTCTTGATTACTGATACCAGCACTTGTATTTTCTATGTTTAATTTATTACTTGTAAAATCTTGCATATAATCAATACAATCATCAATCGTCACACCACTAGCACTTAAAGATACTGCTGGTACTAATACAAATAATAAGACTAAAAATCCAATCTTCTTCATCATTCCCCCTTTCTTTATACACTAATACTTAAATGTGTATCAACGTATAACGAAATTATACAATTTTATTATTAATTTGTCAATAAACATTTTTTTGATACTTATATACACATCCATGTATATAAGTGTTATAATTAGAATACAGGGAGGAAATATAAGCATTACAAATACTAATAAGGAGGAAATATGAGTACTACAAATACTATAGGCAGTGAAGAAAATACCAAATATACCGGATTTATTCCTAGTATTAACTGTGTAAACTGTCAAGAAAAAATTACAAAAGCTTTAAGTGGCTTAGTGGATGATGTTGATGTAAACATTGCAACCAAAAAAATTACATATTTAACAAACGATAATGAGGCTGTACTACAACGATTGGCTGAGATTAATTACCCTATCGAAGATACTACTGAAAAAGATAATAGTAACAAAGAATTATACACAATTATTATTGGATCAATTGCAGCGATTTATTTTTTAGTCAAAATGATATTATTACACTTTATTAAATTAGACATTCCGATTTTAGAATATGATTTTGTCGATTTAATTATTGCAACAATTGTTCAAGTCGTTTTAGGTAAAAAATACTTAAAAAGCGCATGGTCTGATTTGAAATATCACGCATTTGGGATGAATTTCCTAGTTGCACTTTCAACAAGCATCGCTTATGTATACAGTGTTTATTTAATGATTGTTCAATCTGATGAAATGTTATTTTTTGAAATCCAAGTTATATTATTAACTGTTATTTACTTCGGACAATACATTGAAGAAAAAATTAAACATAAAGCAAATGCTAATATAAATGAGTTATTAGAATTTGATGTAAAACAAATTTTAACTAAAGTAAATGATAAATTTATTTTAAAAGATTTAGAGTTTATTCGTCCAAATGAAATTATTCAAATCAAAACAGGTGATAAAATACCATTAGATGGTAAAATTATCAAAGGGGAAACAAAAGTTAACGAATCACTATTAACAGGTGAGGAAGCTTTAATTAGTAAAACGATTGATGATAATGTTATTTCCGGTTCAATCAATACCGAACAAACAATTGAAGTTCTAGTTACTAAAGATTATCAACATTCATATTTAAATACGCTAGTTAGCCAAATTGATGATGTTACTAAAAACAAACCAAAAGTTCAACAGATTGGTGATAAAATAATCCAAATATTTGTTCCAATAATTGTTGCACTGTCAATTTTAACTTTTATTTATTGGTATTCAACAACAGGTGATGTATCAATTGCAATTTATGTTGGATTATCAACATTAATTATTGCATGTCCTTGTGCACTTGGTTTAGCAACTCCAATTAGCTTTATGATTGGTAATAGTAAATTTAATCAAAAACAATTACTTGTTCGTTCAATGGATAAATTATTACACGCTGATAAAATCAATACAATTGCCTTTGATAAAACTGGTACAATTATCGATAAAAGTGTTACTGATTATAAAACTTACAAACAAGTTGATCGTGATTTTTTAAATACTGTTAAAACAATTGAGATGTCTTCAACGCACCCATTGGCAAATATGATTGTTACATACCTTGCTGATTACAATGAAATTAATTTAACAGATAGTGTTACTGAAAATAAAGGAATCGGACTTGCATATCAAGATTATGAAATTGGTTCTTATAAAATATTAAGTACTGAGGATCAAGAAGTTATCCAGGATAAAGCGAATATCTTTGTAACATACAACGGTGAGTTAGCACTTGAGTTCTTACTTGATTATCAAATCCGTCCTGAAGCACCAGCTGCTCTGAAAAAACTTCATAAAAACTTCGAAATTGTTATGATTACCGGTGATCAAGAAGGAAATGCTCAAAACGTTGCTGGCGAACTTGATTTTGATCGTGTTTATTCCGAAGTATTACCTGATGAAAAAATTGCGATTATTAAAGACTTACAAGCTCAAGGAAAAAAAGTAATGTATGTCGGTGATGGAATCAATGATACACTTGCATTAGCACAAGCAGATTTATCATTAGCTATCAATGGTGATGTTGAAGCGGTTAAACAAATTAGTGATGTGATTATTGTTAATAATAATTTATCTAATATTACAGATATTTTCCGTATCAGTACGAAAATTCGTAATAACGTTTATCAAAATTACTTATGGGCATTCTCATACAATATCATTGCAATTCCATTAGCAATGAGTGGACTTTTAAATCCAGCCATTGCTGGGTTAATGATGATGCTTTCAAGTATTTTAGTTGTTAGTAATGCTAATCGATTATTAAAAATTTAAAACCCTTAATTATTTATCAAACAAAAACATATCAAAATATTGATATGTTTTTTTGCTATTTATATTTGCAATAAAGCTTATTTTTATTAATTTGTACTCTTTAAATCGACGATTACTACTTCTTTTCGATTAAATAAACGGGGAATAAATGGTTCATACGAATTAGAAGTACCACTTGATATAATTTGGGTTGTTTCATTTAATGACTTTATCCCATGAACATTATTAGTCATAAAACCATCATCCGGAGCGTAAAAACCAATATCCGTAAACGGAATTTGCCACTGACCACCATGAGCATGACCAGAAAACACTAAATCAACACCCAAATCAGCATAACTTTCAAGGAATTTAGGTCGATGTGCTAAAAGGATATTATATTTATCATCACTAAGTGCTGAAGTATAATTACTAATATAATCAGAATATACTTGCTTAAATCGTGAATCTTCGGTTAAATTTGCCCCCGAAAAATCTTCAATTCCGATAAAGTTTAATTCACCTATCTCGTAATTTTCATTACCTACAGTTATTACACCAATTTCATCAAGTGCTTGCAAAAACTCTTGATACGACTCATAATCATCTTCATGATTTCCTCTAACATATATAACACTTGAATATTCTGTTAATTTTTTTGCAAAGTCAACAGTGCTATCAATATCAACACTATTTAAAATATCACCTGATAAAATTATAAAATCTGGATTTTCTTCTTCTAATATATTAAAAATTTGCTCGTTTTCTTTGGTACTTGAATGATAATCCGATATTTGAGCAAAAGTATAATTTTTACTGACTTTATTTGATGTTAACTCATATTTTGTTGTTATTAAGTACTTTTGATTAATAAAAGCATCAACAATAAAAATTAATATAAATATAACGATAATTTTAATTATTTTGGACATTATTTCTCCTTTTCCACATTATAAACAATCTCAACCAAATATCAATAAAAAGATACCACAATATTAGTTGTAGTATCTGAATCAATAGTATTAAAAATTTAATACTATTTTTATTATTTTAGGTCATTGATAACGCTTTGAGCAGCAATTGCTCCATCATTGATTGCTGTTGATATTTGACGTAAGTGTTTTGGAATTACATCTCCTGCACCATAAATACCTGGGATTGCTGTACGCATATCTTTATCGACAACGATATTTTTTTCAGAATTTAAAATACCTAATTCACTAAAGTTTGA
This sequence comes from Mollicutes bacterium SLUWU-24, assembly GCA_049070185.1. Taxonomy (GTDB): domain Bacteria; phylum Bacillota_I; class Bacilli_A; order UBA3375; family UBA3375; genus CAZFWW01. Next base: position 311,192 of record JBLYTW010000002.1, read on the forward strand.
AGTCATTGCAATCAAACCAACATAAATGAATACTCCTGCTGTTTTAATTGTTTTTTGTTCTTTAGTAATAACATTTTCAACAGTTACATCTGTTACTACTTCATCACCATTAATTTCTTTAACAACAGCATCTAATTCTAATTTAATATTTTCACGTCGTTTAACATTCTCAACAATATAATCTTCTGCTCTAAACTCTTGACGACGATGAACGATAGTTACCGAATTACAAATTTCTGATAAATATAATGCTTCTTCTAATGCTGAATTTCCACCACCAATTACAACAACATCAAGTTCTTTAAAGAAGTTACCATCACACACTGCACAATATGATACTCCTTTACCACTGAATTCACTTTCACCTTTAATCCCTAATTTACGATTTTCGGTACCAGTTGCTAAAATAACGGCTTTTGATGAATATTTACCCATATTAGTCGTAATAGTAAAATCTTGTTCACCATTTTTTTTAACATTTTCTACATCACCATACGCATATTCAGCTCCAAATTTTAGGGCATGTTTATGCATTTGTCCTGATAATTCTCGTCCTGATATTGATTCAATTCCTGGATAGTTTTCAACTAAATGAGTTACAAACATTTTCCCACCAGGTGCTCCTTTTTCAATGATTAACGTTTTAAGTCCTGCACGTGAAGCATAAACAGCTGCTGTAAGTCCCGCTGGACCTGCTCCCACTATTGTTACATCATAATTCATAAATTCCTCCTCAGATACCTTTTATTATAGCATAATTGTACTATTTCGCCTCATATTTACTTATCACTTTTTCTGCAATATCTAAGTCTTCTGTTAAATCAAATAGTTTGAAATCCGGATTTCCTGATTGTTTAATTCCGATAAAATCACCTTGACCTCGATACTCTAAATCTTTTTTAGCTAGAATTTCCCCATCATCATATTCTTCAACTAATTTTAAACGATCAATTGAAGCCTTTGTATTGCTATTTGTATATAAAAAACAATAACTTGGTAAATCACTACGACCAACTCGTCCTCTTAATTGATGGAGTGTTGCTAGTCCGTAATGTTCAGCATTTAATACAACAATTACGGTTGCTTTTGGTATATCAATTCCAACCTCAATCACTGTAGTTGTTACTAGCAAGTCAATATTTTCATTTTTAAAATCATTCATAATTATTTCCTTGTCATAGCTTTTCATTGGACCATATAACATCTGCAATCGATAATTATCTTGATATCGCTGATTTAACCCGTCATAAACAGAATGAACATCACTTAAATTTAATTGTTCATTAGCTTCAACAAGTGGACAAACAAAAAATACTTGATGATTTTTGACCAATTCATTTTCGATAATTTTCATCATCGCAGATCGCCGACTTTTAGTAATTACTTCGGTTTTAATCGCTTGTCGACCACTTGGTTTTTGGGCTAAACGATAAACAGATACTACTCCAAAAAGAGTTTGGGCTAAAGTACGCGGAATTGGTGTTGCTGATAAATATAAATAATTTGTATTTTTCCCTTTATTGATAAGTTTATTCCGTTGTTCTACTCCAAAACGATGTTGCTCATCAATAATTACTAATCCTAAATCTTTAAATTCAACATCATCTTGAACAAGGGCATGCGTCCCAACAACAATATCAATTGCTCCAACTTGTAAACTTGATTTAATTCGTCTTTTTACCACCTTTGAACTTGAACCAGTTAATAATTCTGAACGAACATTTGGCATTTCCCGTTTAATAACTGCAAATATCTGTTGTGCCAATAATTCTGTTGGAGCCATAAAAGCTACCTGTTTTTTAACACTTATTAGCATTAAAGCGATTGTTAAGCTTGTAATTGTCTTCCCACTCCCAACATCTCCTAGTAATAAACCTTTTAAACGAGTATCACTTTTTAAAACAGTACCCATTTCACTTATTACTGTTTGTTGCGATGGTGTTAATAAATATGGAAGATTATTAATAAAGTCTTTGATAATATCTTCCTGATAATCAACCTTATACTTTTCATTTCGATCATCAACTGTTTTTAAATACATAATTTGACGATAATATAAATCAAATTCAATTTCTTTAAATACTCTTTGGGCTTGATTTAAATTAGTAAAAGAAGTTGGATTATGGATTTCTTTTAAAATTGGTATTTCATTTATTTCTTCAATATAATTAGTTAATACTTGATTAATTATTGTATTGATTTTTCGATTATTAATCCCGGTTATTTTCGAATAAATTGGAATGATTTCTGCCTCAGATTCTTCATTCAATTTTGCTTCGGTAATTGCTTGAATTTTATTGGCTGTTATTACATTTTTCTTAGCATCATATTTACCTAAAATTTCAACAGTGTCACCTTGTTGAAATGAAAACTTTAAATATTTTTGATTCCAAGCAACAATTTTATATTCAGCATTATTCGTTTGCACTGAAAAATTTGTTACTGTTAAATTTTTTCGGGGACTATATTGGCTTAAATTAGAAATTATTGTTGCTTTTATTACTACTTTTTCTTGGTCAACTGGTTCCGCATTTAATACAAACGTTTGATATGATATAGGAAAAAATTCAACCAAGTCTTTGATTGAATATATTTCTTTTTTATTAAATTTTTCGATTGTTTTCGGACCAATTCCTTTTACATCAACTAAGTTTATCATTATAAAACCGAAATTAAATAACTATAAACAGGTTGTTCTGTTTCATAAACTGTTATTTCTGTAAATGGTGATTTTTCTTCAACATAATTTTCTAATTTATCGATTACATCTTTATTTCCATCTTCACCAATTAAAATTGTAATCAATTCACAATCTTCTTCAATTGCTTCATTCGCAATATCTAATAATAATTGTTCTAATTTAGCAGTTGAATGTTTAATTTTACCATTAACAATTCCCATGAAGTCGTTTTCCTTAATTTCAACACCTTCAATTGAAGTATCTTTAATTGCATTAGTAATTTCTACGTTAACAATTTCCGCCATTGCTTCTTGCATTACTTCAATATTTGTTGCAAAATCAGCTTCTGGATTATAATTAATTAAACACTCTAATGCTTGTGTCATGTGTTTTGTTGGAATAATTTCTACTTCAACACCTTCAACTAAATCCTTTGCCGCTTGAGCAGCCATAATAATATTCGAGTTATTTGGTAAAACAACCACTTTTTTTGCATTTGCCGCTTCAATTGCTTTAGTAATATCTTCAATTGATGGGTTTAAAGTTTGACCACCTTCAATAATTTCAACATTTTGAATTTCACGGAATAAATCAGCCATTTTTGCACTTGAGGCTACCGTTACAATTCCTGCTTCTTTACGTTCAGACATTGCTTTTGCTTGAGCTTCTTCGGCTTGAATACGCATATTTTCTGACTTAATATGACGAATTTGTCCCATTGTTAAACCATACTCAAATACTTGTAATGGTGTTTCTGTATGCACGTGAATTTTTAAAATATTTTCATCCATTACGGCAACAATTGAATCACCAAAACCTTCTAATTTTGCTCTTACGTCATTAATTTCAATTTCCTCTGGATTATCTAAGCGAATTAACATCTCTGTACAATATCCAAATTCAATTTCTTCTGGATTCATTGAATGTTCTTCTGTTGATCGAAAGGCTTCAAAATTTTGTGATGACGTTAAATCAATTTTTTCCCCTTTTAATGATGCTAACATTCCTTCAAAAATATATACTAATCCTTGACCACCACTATCAACTACTCCAACTTCTTTTAATACTGGTAATAATTCTGGTGTATTTGTTAATGAGATATTTGCATTTTTAATTAATAACTCGAAAAATTCAACGATATCTTCTTTAACTTCTGTTGTTTCAGTCATTTCACGAACCACTGTTAAAATTGTTCCTTCAACAGCTTTTATTACTGATCCATAAGCACGTTTAACCCCTTGTTCAAGCGCTTTATGATATTCTTTTGCATTTACTTCTGTTTTTCCTTCTAAACCTTCAGCAATTCCACGGAAAAATTGCGATAAGATTACTCCTGAATTACCACGAGCTCCCATCAATAATCCTTTTGAAAAAACTTTTGCAACATTACCAATTTGATTAGTTTCTAAATTAATAATACTTTGAACACCTGATTGATACGTCATATTCATATTTGAACCAGTATCACCATCTGGTACTGGAAATACATTTAATGCATTTACTTCTTCTTTATGAGCGTCTAAAACTTCGCCACCATATAAAAGCATTTCCTTATATTTTTTTGCTGTTATTATTTTATTCATTTTCTTACCTCTCGATTATTCCTTCAATTAATATATCCACATGTTCAACTTCTAATCCATAGTGTTTTTGAATTGAAAATTTTATTGTTTCTTGAACAACTTGGCTTAATGTTGCAAAATTCACATCACCTGAAACTTGAACGTGACACCTTACACCTACTACCCCAACTTTTGTTGGGTAGACTATAACGGCTTTACGATAATCGTCCTTAAATAATCCTTTTATTTTTTGGATAATTCCTTGACGACCAATTGCGACAATTCCCGGAATCATCTTTAATTGTTCTTCAACCAAGATTTCGATTTCTCTTCCGTTAATAATAATATTTCCATTTTCTTTTTTTACAATTATTTCCATTAGTCCTCCTTAATACTTTCAATCCAGTTACAAATTTGCTCATAACTTTTAGCTTCTTTTGAAATATAATCGGCTTTTTTCTCTCCATCTATTAATGCTATAAATGATGGAATTCCAAATACATTGTAATGTTTTGAAAGTTCAATATTTTCATCTGAATCTACATATACAAACTTCCATTCATTTTTATATTTTTCCACAACTAAATGGATATATTGTTTTAGTGCTACACAATCTCCACACCAATCAGTTGAAAATAAAACGATAATTTTACCTGTTTCTAATTCTTCAATATCTTTTAAGATTTGCATATGCCTCCTATCTTCTTTATTATATCATATCCATTTAAGAGATTTATTTTAATTGTTCCATAAACAAACAAATTAATAATTGATTATTTAATTAAAGTTAGTTAAATTTAAGATAATTATAAATATAATAAATATTTTTGTTTTAATTTGTAATTTAATTTTTTCTACTTACCTTTTAAGTAATATTTTTGATACAATATAATTTCGAAGGAGGTTTAATGCGCGAAACAAAAATTACCCATGCATTTTATAACCAAACAATTATTAGTGAAGAAGAAATTTATAAAGAAAAAGATGATAAGAAATATCGTGGTAAGATTTTTTGTCCCGAATGTCATCAAGCTAAATTAACCGTTCGTGGGGCGAAGAAAAATAAAGCACTTGTGTCAATTAAAGATTCTGAACATACTGCTAATTGCTCATACCAATATCGTAATGCAAGCCCTAAGCAAGCACGACTTGTTTATAATGAAGCTGAAACTTTCGGTGTCAACAAAGCTTTCAATGAATTATTCACTACATTATTTAAAGGTGATAATAAGATTATCCCCGCTGGAGCTGTGTTTAAATGCCCAGTTTCTCAAAAAAGTGAGTCAGGAAAAATGCGTAATGTATTAATCCCGTTAACACATGTTGAAAACATAACCAGTGCTAATGTTAATCAAGAACAATTTTTCTACGGAAAAGTTCGCTACGATATTAGTAAATTACAAAATGGAAATTATATTTTAAAAATTTTAGCACCTAAATCATCATTTCAATATTTTACAGTTGAAATTAGTGAAAAAACATATAAATATTTACCAAATAAAATTAAGAATCCAAATCGTAAAAGTCAAAAAGGAGTTTACTTATTATACTTTGGTAAACTAACTGAAGATCGTCGTAGTTTTAAAAGTTCAAAACTACGTAGTGCTAATTATTTAAAAACATATTTACCACATGATGAAGAATCTAAACAAACACGTAAACCAAAAATGAACATGCAACAAATGAAATTATTAAAAACAAAATATAAAAAATAAACTGAAACCAAAAGGTTTCAGTTTTTATTTTAATATAATCCTAAATAATGTTCAATTTCCCATGCATGAACCGCATGACGATAATCATCATATTCTTCTTTTTTACTATCAACATATTTTACAAATGTTTCTTCACCAAATACATCTTTAATTAATTCTGATTTTTCCATTTCTTTTGCAGCTTCACGTAGTGATTTGGGTAATGTTCCAATTCCCAATTCTTGTCGACGCTCAGCAGTCATTTTAAAGATATTTTCACCAATTGCTTCTGGTGCTTCTAAATTATTTTCAATTCCATCTAATCCAGCAGCTAATAAAGAAGCAATTGCTAAGTATACATTTGCGGTTGGATCAACACTTCTTACTTCAACTCTTGTTCCTTTTTTACGAGTTGCTGGAATTCTAATCATTGCACTACGATTCGAATCTGAATATGAAATATAACATGGTGCTTCATATCCTGGTACTAAACGTTTATATGAATTGACAAGTGGGTTAGTAATTGCAGTATAACTACGAGCATGTTTTAATAATCCGGCAATAAAATGGTATGCTGTTTCACTTAATTGCGATTTTCCATTTTCATCGTAAAAGACATTTTCTCCATCATTAAATAATGATAAATTACAGTGCATTCCACTTCCATTCATCCCAAAAATTGGTTTTGGCATAAATGTCGCATGCATTCCATGTTTAATTGCAATTGTTTTTACAGCATTTTTAAAAATTTGTACTTTATCACAATATTCTAATGCGTCACTAAATTTAAAGTTTATTTCATGTTGTGATGCTGCTACTTCATGGTGATTTGCTTCAATTTCAAAGCCAATCTTTTCTAACTGTAAAACAATTTCACGTCGACAAATACTTGCTTTATCATACGGTGATTGATCAAAATAACCATTTAAATCCGTTAACCTAACTTCTGGATTATTTGGATCAATTGCATCAAATAAGAAAAATTCCGGCTCCAATCCAATATTAAAATCACTAAATCCTAATTTTTTCATTCTTTTTAATTGTTTTTTCAAAATTGAACGCGGATCCCCACTAAAATTATTATGATTTATATCTAATACATCACAAATAAAAATCGCAACTTTTGAACCATCTATTGCTTCTTCCCATGGAATAATTTTAAATGATGATAAATCTGGTTCTAAAAACATATCTGACTCATTAATTCGAGCAAATCCCTGAACTGATGAACCATCAAACATTACTTCTCCAGCTAATACAGCATCAATTTGTGAAACCGGTACCTCAACCGTTTTTAAAAACCCATTAATATCCGTAAATTGTAATTTAATATAACTTACATTTTCGGCTTCGATAATTTTAATTATATCTTCTTGCTTATACATTTTAACCCCTTTTATTTAAAAATGTTCATAGTTTTAAATATGATGAACATAAATATAATAACATAATAACAATTAATTGTAAATTTTTTTTACAATTTTATTAATAAGAAAAAATAGGCAATACCTATTTTTCATTAAACAATAAATTTATAATATCTTTTGCAACATTTTTTCCTTGACCACTAAAAGGAAATGTATGCATTTGAATTGCTGGATTAAAATTAGCTTCAATAATCCCGTATTTTTTCGCTTCAATATTTGGAATTATCATATCAACACCACAAATTTTAACTCCCAATGCTTCAGCAGCACGAACTGCTTCTAGTTTAAAATAATCGGGAATTCGTTCAAATACTTCATGACTATCGCCACCTGTTGATACATTAGAATTTTTTCGCAATAATACTGTTTGTCCTTTAGCGACAATAGTTGTTGGTTTCAATCCTTGTTCTTTTAAAAAGTTCACTTCAAAATCACCAATTTTTAGTAATTCAAGTGGGGTAATATAACCTGTTGAACGATAACCACTACTATTTTTAATGGCTACTAATTCACTAATTGTATGTACCCCATCACCAACAACTTGTGCTGGAGTTCGATTAACAATACTTACAGTTTTTCCGTCAATTACTAAAAAACGATATTCTATTCCGGTTATATATTCTTCAATGATAATCGTGTCACTAAAACTAAAGGCAAATTTTGCAGCTTGATCAATTTCTAATTTAGTAGCATTTGCTTTTAAGATTGTAATTCCATTACCAAAATTTGTATCTAATGGTTTAATTACCATTTCCTTTGTGAACCAGTTATAATCAATTTCTTTAATATTTTGTACTTTAAATCCATTTGGAACCAAAATTCCTTTTTCTGATAATAATAATTTGGTAATATATTTATTTTCCATTGCTAAAATATTTACATATTTATCATGATTAGTTTTAGTTGCTTGTACTACTAATTCTTGTTTTTTACCATTATCTAAACGAATAAAATTTGTTTTCTCATCTAAAATATCAACTTTAATCCCTGTACTTTCTGCTTCTTTCATTAGAATTTTTGTTGATAATTCCATATCTAATTCTGGATAAGGTATTTCAAATGTTTGATAATGAAGTAAATGACGTAAACCAAATTCATCATTTGTATAATTATTTTCTTGATACTCATTCATCATCTTATTTAATGGTAAAGTTTGTTCTTGATAGGCTGTTTGTAACTCTTTTAACATATTTATTGTCTTTTTATCTAAATCTTTTTGTGATAATAAATCTTTAAATAATGCTTCTGTATGTTCTTTAAGTGTTCTGGTAATTCCATCCAATGACAATTTAAGATTTAAGTCTGCTCCTTTTGTTGCTACTAAATCAAAGTTTTCTAGATTTTGTTGTTGGTTAAATTCCACTTCGCAACTAGTTGCTAAATATTTTATTGTTTCACTTATAAAAGTTAAAGTTTGTTCATCAATTCCGGTTTTAATATATGGATTCAAATCAACAAAGCGTAATTCTATATGAGTACCTTTAAACCTAATTTTTGTATACAATTCTTTATTGTTAATTATTTTCCCTTTTTTTTGTTCTGATTTAATTGATGCAAAATATTTTTCATAGTTAGTATAATCTAAATTTAATTCTTGTTCATTGGAAAATCCATATTCAAAACTATTACGTAGACTGATACTATTATCTAACCCATAATTTTTTCCAATTTTTTTTAAGTTTGGAAGTTGTTGACTTAAAAAAGGGGTAAAACTCGTAAATTGCATTAATAAAGGACCATAAGTATAAAGTTTTTTAAGTAACTCAAAATGATATGCTTTTGAATCAATACAACAATTTGTTCCCTCTTCGCAATTTGAAAAATTTAAATGAATGCCTGTATACATCATTTTTTGATTTCCGTATACTTCTTGTAAATGCTGTCGGTATGATTGTTCTGATAAGGTTCTTGTTCCAACAATTGTAATATTTTCTTGTTTTGATTTAGCAATTGACATTGGCCAAATCAACTTATTATTAAACAATGAATCATTCATTAAATTAGTTAATTCAGCTAATACTGCTGCAGGTGTTTTTTGCGGTTCCGTAATTAATTCAATTTGATGATCCGCAAAATCAAGTTCAATTCCCCGTGGTAACTCTACTGCTTTTAAGTGTAAAGGTTCTACGCTTTGATTAAAACCCAAACATTCTTTTTCAATTCCTATTTTCATTTCTTCTCCTATAATCTTGTACGCCAGTAATTTTTCTTCATTCTTAACATTCCCATTAAAAGTTTAGCTATTACTTCACTTATCAATGCTATTTTAAGGGCTAAAATACTATTTCCATAAAAAACTAATACTAAAAAAGTTATTGGAATTCCAACTAAATATGACATTCCGGCATCGATTAATAAAATTCGTTTTGTATCGCCACCTGATTTTAAAATTGCTATTATTCCTGATGAAAACACCCTAATCCCCATATAAATTGCATTAACAATTAATAACTGATGAATCAATTGGGCTTCTCCATTTGTGTTGAAAAAGGGAATCGCAAAAGGTAAAATAATTATTGAAAATCCAACTATTGTTACTGAAGCAATCAACATAAATGCCTTTACATTATTAAGAGCATTTTCAACATCTTGTTCTGCTTCATTTTTAGCAAGTTCACTCCCAATTACTATTGAACAAGCACTTGCTGTTGCAATTACAAACGCATTTAACATAAAAGATATTAAATTTGATATTTGCATTGCATTATATTCAATTATTGGTGCAAAAGCATACATCTTTGTGTAGATAACTCGAGCTGCACCAAAACCAAACTCAACAAATATTAATGGTTTAGTTTTATTTAAGACATTTAAAAATAAATCTTTTGTTAAATTATTACGCTTAAATAATGTTTCCATAAATGGTGCTTTAATTTTTATTGCAATAAAAATATAAATAAAAGTAAATCCAATTCGCGTAATTACAGTTGCAATTGCTGCTCCTTTTATTCCTAATTCTGGAAAATTAAAAAAACCAAAAATCAATAAACAATTTAATAAAATATTACTTACTGATTGTAGTGTTGAAATAACTAAAGGAATTTTTGGACGTTTTATTGCCCGAAATTGATAAATAAAAATCATATTAATCGGCATAAAAAAGACATTAATACTAGTTATTTTCATATACGTTAAAGCCATTTTTCCGGTATGACTTGTTATATCAATAAAAAAACCAATTATTTGGTCACTAAATAACCAAATTGTTAAAAAATTAATTACTACAAACGGAATTAATAAAATTAAGGCAATTTTAACTAATGCTCCCAATTTGTCATTATCATTTTGCTGATAATATTGAACCGTAAAAATATTAACGCCAGTAATAATACCAAAATATACTGGTCCAAATATTGATTGAATTTGCGTTGCAAAATTAATTGCACTCACGCCGTAAACATCATAATGGGACATCATTGCACTGTCTAAAAAACCAAGAATTGATGTTAAAAGCATTGATAAAGCAATTGGCCAAAATAAGTTGGTAATTTCACCAAGTCGATTAGTTGCTAATTTCAATTTTATTTCCTTTTAATTTTTCTAAAAAATTAATTAACTCATTTAAGGTTTGTTCATTAATTTGATAATAACAATATTTACCACGTTTTTCTCGTTTTAAAATCTTATTATCTGTTAATAACTTTAAATGATGTGATAAAGTTGATTGACTACAATCTAACGCTTCTAGAATATGACATGCACAAATACTTGTGCATTTTCTTTCTTTTTGTTGTAAATTTATTTGTTTAATTATTTCTAGTCGTGTTTTGTCTCCTAACACATTTAATTTCTGATCCATTATTCTCCTTTTTCCAACCATTATTAATTTAATTATATCACAATTTCATATCGATTACTATCAATGTGTTGAACATTTTTCGATAATGCAAAAAATTAATGTTATAATACTTGATAGGAGGTTTTATGGAAAAATTAAATTATTCTTTATTGAATAAAGTACTTTACCTTTTCGGTTTTTTAGTCCTTTTATTAATTTTTAATTCTTTATCAATTTTAGATAAACTTGGTAACATATTGGTTTCACTTACTCCATTTTATTTAGCTTTTTTTATTTGTTGGATTTCACAACCATCAATTGCATTTTTTGAAAAAAAATTAAAAGTTTCTAAAAAAGTAGCAAGTATTTTTGCAGTAATTTTAAATATTATTGTTGTTTTATTTATTATTCTTGCAGTTATCCCAATGTTAATTGTTCAACTATGGGATTTAATCAATAATAGTACTAATATTATGAATAACTTAAACAATACTATAAATAGTCTTATTACTACATTTAACATCAATCAAGAATCAATTTTCAATTTACCGTTCGTTAATGAAGCAATGGATATTATTAATGCTAAAACACCACTTGAAATTCTTGAAAGTATTGATTTTGGATATATTACAAATATTGTAAGTACATTATTAGGTACTTTTAAAAATACAACTGTTGTTATTATCCAAATTATTTTTGCGTATATTATGACTTTTTACTTTATTTATGATTTTGATAGTTTTGTTGAAAAGACAACATCATTATTTTTTAAAGGAAGTAAAAATAAAAATAAAACAGTGTTTATTGATGTAACAAAAGCTGTTTTTGGTTATTTGAAAGGTTTATTTTTAGTTTGCCTTGTTATCACATGTTTTGTTACTATAGGTGCATGGGCTTTAGGTATTAAATCACCATTATTATTTGGTATTATTGCTGGTCTTTTTAATATAATTCCTTATTTAGGACCAATTTTAGGTGGTATTCCATTATTTATCATGGCATTATCACATAGTTTAACAACGGCATTATTATCATTGATTGTTATTTTTGGTGCTCAATTTATTGAATCAAATTTCTTACAACCAAAGATTATGGCTAAAAATACAAATTTACACCCGGTAACTGTTATGGTTGGTTTAATTATCTTTCAACAATTATTTGGATTTGTCGGAATGTTTATTTCAACACCAACATTAGCAATTATTTCAGTATTAATTAAACATTCTAAATTAGATATTCGTATTTAAAAAGTTATCCAATAAAGTAACATCTTAAATTTATCAAAAATAAAAAACGTCAAGCGAACAAACAAAATTCACTTGGCGTTTTTCTCTTTAATTTACATACATCATTTTAGTTTTTATATCTTCATATACTACTTACTTCTTATTTAATCTAAAAAGACACATGAATTTTGTTTGATTCATGTGCTTTTTGACTTTTTCTTGGTTTAATCCATTAAATTTATAACCTAACAATTATCACCGATTCCATATTTTTCACAATTTTCCCTATCTAAATCACTAATTGTAAATTCCGTAAAGTAATTCAATCCAGAATAATCTATATTTAGTGTTTCAAATGTATCTTTTAACAATAATTTAAATTCTTCGTTTTCAAAACCAATAATGTATTCTCCACTCCATTCTTTATTTGATGTTAAAAACTCCTTATTTAATTCACTACAATATCTACCGGTAAAAGTACAAAGCCCTTGATTATCTAAAATTAGTTGCTTTCCTTTTGAATACCAAATTAATTTATTGTAATTATTTTGAGGATTAACTAAAATGAAAATTTGTTGACTTCCAGTAATAATATTATTTGTTTCATAATCTATATTTTCTCTTGGATTTTCATATCCAACGTATTTTTCAGTACTCATACTAAAAAATTTAGTATTACCATCAATATCCTTTTCATATTTAAAAATATTTTTATAATTACTAGGTATTTTTTCTTCATATCCTAGGGAAATTAATTTTTCTGTTATTAATTGATCTTCTGTATCTGTAAAGTAGCTAATCATATAATTATGTTTCAGACTATATGTAACTATTACGATACATAGTATTAAAAATACTATTATTAATTTTTTATTTTTCATATTATAAGTTTAACATATTTAAGCATTCAAAGTATGTATTCCTAAAGACATAATACTATATTACAACATGTGAAATTTTAATCTAAAATTGCTTTTGCCGCTGCTAATTTGGCAATTGGGATTCTTCTAGGACTACATGATACATAATCCAATCCTAATTTTATTGCTTTTATTACCGAATTATAATCACCACCATGTTCTCCACAAATTCCACTTTGTAATTGCGAATTGATTTTCTGAGCATTAGTTGTTGCTAAATTAATTAATTTTGCAACTTCATCATCTAATGTTACAAATGGATCACTTGTTATAATATTATCAGCAAAATAGTCAGGAATAAATTTTGCCACATCATCACGACTAAATCCATACGCAAGTTGTGTCAGATCGTTTGTACCATAACTAAAGAAAGAAGCATTTTCTGCCAACTTATCAGCAATTAATACCGCACGTGGCGTTTCAATCATAACTCCATATTCAATTGTAACTTGTGAACTACTAATATTTGCTGTTGTCTGTTGCATTTGCACTTTAAGTTTAGTATATTCATTTTCAATTGCTACAAGTGGGACAATGATTTTAACATGAACCTCTATTCCTTTAGTCACTACTTCTTTTACAGCACCTACGATTGCTTCAATTTGCATCTGACAGATTTCTGGATAAGTAATTGCTAATCGACAACCACGATGTCCAAGCATTGGATTTTCTTCTGCTAAATATTCAATCTTTTGTTTAACAATTTTTTCATCAAGTTGCAATTTATTTGCGACTATTTTAATTTGTTCATCAGTATGTGGGAGAAATTCGTGAAGTGGCGGATCTAACAATCTAATTGCAACTGGTTTTCCTTCTGCAACTTCAAATAAATCGATAAAATCTGCTTGTTGATATTTTAACATTTTTGTTAAAAATGGTTCTCGCTCCTGAGCAGTATCACTTAAAATTAATGCTTGCATATCAAGGAGACGTTCAGCTGCAAAAAACATATGCTCTGTTCGTACAAGTCCAACACCATTTGCACCATAACCCAATCCTTCACTTGCTGTTTTGGCATCATCGGCATTAACATAAACTGTAAATGGATTAACTTTTTCAATTATATCCATCATCAAATAAAAATTAGCGTCTAATTCTGGTTTGGTTACAGGGACTATTCCAACATATATATTACCAGTTGTTCCATCAACACTTATTTCATCTCCTTCTTGTAATTGATAATTATTCATTGTTGCAATTCGTTTTTGATAGTCAATTTGTAATTCATTAATTCCACATACACAACATTTTCCCATCCCGCGGGCAACTACTGCAGCATGTGAAGTCATTCCCCCAAGAGCTGTAACAATTGCCTCACTTAAATCCATACTTGTTATATCTTCAGGAGATGTTTCATGTCGCATTAAAATCGCTTTTTCACCATTAGCGATTGTTTTCTCAACAGCTGCTAAATCAAAACAAATTTTCCCACTACTTGCTCCTTCACTAGCAGCAAGTCCATGAGCAAACAATTGATGTTTTTTTAATTCAATTGGTGAAAATTTAGCAAATAAATACGCTTCAACATCTTTTTTATCAATTGCCTCTACAAATTCTTCATTAGTCATTTGCTTATTAACAACCATATCTAATAAGAATTTAATTTTTGCTTTATTACTACGCTTCGCATTTCGTGTTTGTAATAAAAATAATTTTTGATTTTCAATTGTAAACTCAATGTCTTGCATATCACGATAGTACGTTTCTAAAAATTTAGCAACAGCTTCTAATTCATCATACATTGCTGGCATTTCCTTAATCATTTCGGAAATAAACTTTGGCGTTCGTACTCCAGATACAACATCTTCACCTTGAGCATTAATTAAATACTCGCCATAAATTCCAACTTCTCCGTTATTCGGATTACGAGAGAATAATACTCCTGTTGCACTGTTATTATTATAATTACCAAATACCATTTCTTGAATTACAACAGCCGTTCCTAAATCTGCTGAAATATTATTAATTTCTCGATACTTAATTGCCCGTTCATTGTTCCACGAACTAAAAACTGCACTAATAGCCATTTGTAATTGTTCTTGAATATCTTGAGGAAATTCACAATTAGTTTCTGTTTTAAAAATCACTTTATATGTTTCAACTAATTTGATTAACGCTGATACTGATAAACCGCTTTCGCTAGTAACTCCTTCAACTTTAATTAAACTTTGTAATGCCTGTTCAAATTTCTCCATTGAAACATCCATTACTACATTTGCATACATTTGAATTAAACGTCGATAGCAATCATATGCTAATTTGGGATTCTGAGTTTCATTTGCAAATTGTAACACTGTTTGGTCATTTAATCCTAAATTTAAAATTGTATCCATCATTCCTGGCATTGAAATTGGAGCTCCTGAACGAACTGAAACTAATAATGTTTTTCCAGTTGTTGAAAAAGATTTACCTGTTTCTGCTTCAATCACTTTTATTTCATTCATAATCTGTGTTAACATTTCGGTATTTAATTGCTGATTATTATGCCAATATTCTTTACATGCATCAGTTGATATGATAAATCCACTAGGAATTGGAAGGTTTAATTTACGCATTTGAGCTAAATTTGCTCCTTTTCCTCCTAATATGTTATACATGTCTTTATTTCCATCTTGAAAATTATATACATATTTCATTTTTTCTCCTTCAAATTTTATATATAACATATTGTAACACTTCTTAAACATTTACAAAAGGAATTACATGCCTTTTAATAGACTTATTTTAATCAACTAAAAAATAAAATAATGTTTAACTCTCAATATATTCATTGCTAAATAATTTAGACATTAAAATTTAATCAATAAAAATCCCCTTTCAGTTTCAAGTTTAAGAATACGATTATTCTTAAACTATCGACTAAAAGGGGAACTATTTATCATTATTTAATTGTATATTAATTTTATATTTTAAATATTTTATTAATAATATCTTTATTTCTAACTATAATTGTTGAGATAATAATTGAAAATATATAAATAATTATCCCAATAGAAATTAAATTAGTTGCCAGATTTAAAAATCCTAATCCCTCAAAAACACTTTGGAAGGAAATTGCCATATTTATATATGTTGATCCTGATAATAGAATAAAAGAAATACCTAAACTTTTTTCAGCTTTTGTACAATTTTCTTTTATAAGGATTTGTCTTCCAATTAAACTTTTTAGTACAACAAAGAACAAATAAAATACTACTGCTAATAAGATCATTTGAATACTTAATATTCCCAAAAATGGTGTTGTTATTCCTAAATATAAAAACATAATTGGGAATGCAAATAAACCTGATAATTTAGCAAATTTTCCCTTTAAAGTAGTTAAATCATAATCTTTAATTGCATTTAGCGCTAATCCGGCTCCAATTCCTGCTGTTAAATATTGTCCAGCGAAAATTGGAATTAAATTTACCATTAAAACCATTGCCAATACAATAAGTCCTAAAACTAGAAAATCATTTATTTTACCTAAAAATAATTTAAATATAACTTTTGTTATTATGAAACCAACAATAATTACTACAATTAATAAAATTAATACAGAGATTATCGAAACAAATATGCTACTTGATCCTCCTGTTGATTTACCAACTCCAATTGCCACAATTAATGGGACTACAATCATTAAAAATGATGGTATTTGATCAAATACTGCTCCACTTAATATTAAAGCTGAATTTTTAGTATTTTTTCTTTCGGCTGGTAATGAGTTGAATAGATTTAAAAATAATACTGGTGTTGATGCAACTACTATTCCAGCTACTGATGAAATAATCAACATCGTAATTAAATTAATTTCCATAAAGAAACTTGCTATAATTATACCTACTATCGTTCCGAGTACCCACATAACAGTTACAGGTATTGTTCCATAAAGAATAGTTAATCTTTCTTGTTTTTTTAATTCCAACGCATACCCTGCCATAACATATATTATAGTTATACTTACAGCTTGAGTATAAGTATTCATACTACTAACCACAGATTCATAATTATTAAATCCTAAGAATTGTAATATAAAACCGATAAAGATAAAAACCAATAAGAAAGGTATTTTTGTATATTTAGTTATGTACATAGCTGCGAAACTAAGTACTACTGAAACTACTAATAACATTAATAAATTTATCATTATTTCCCCTTATTTTAATTTTACTTTCTGCACTGGCATAGAATCATCAGCGTATACAGAAATTTCAAATATCTGGTCTGCATCTAAATCATAATCGTGCATATTTATTTCTCTTATAGAGTTATTTTTCCAATCTTTATACTGTACAATACCATTTGTATGGTCTTGAACCATTGTAAATACACACTGATCTGCTACTTCAGCATTTTCACGATCAGACCATAACCATGTATCTGCTCCAGCCGTTTTAGCATGTACAGGATTAACTTTTTCACGATTTGAACCAAATGGAATATCAAATGTATTAGCAATTCCCCACATTGTTCTCATTGTATTATTTACATCTTCATCTAAAACAGCTGTTCTTTGATAAAATGCTGCTCTAACAAATCTTGACATTGAATAAGAATTACCTGGTAATCCATTTGCTCCAGTACCTGATGAGATATTTTCAAGATCTATACCATCAGAATGTAAGAATTGATTTTTATTAGGAGCTTGATATGGACTTAAGTACGTATAATTGGTTAAATTTAGCATTTGAGAACGCATATCTGGTGAATTTGTCATTACATTTAAAGGATTATCTACAATTTCAAAAGCGCCATTTGTTGATTCTATTACAATTGATTCTCCTGTAATATCACTTACAAATAGGTGCATTGTGTTAAACTCTAATCTAGTGTCAATAAATATTCTATCTTTATAGTCATTTTCGATAAAATTTCTTACTTCATCTATAGTTGAAAACATACCTGCTATGTAATTTAATATTTCTTCACCATCAAAATCACCTTCCACAAAATCTTCTGGTTTTTTCAAAGGATATTTACATAAACCACGGAATGCATTACCACCCACTGATAATCCCGCTTCATTTATTACTTCATGAAAAGAGGTTTTAGATCCATATAAACCATGAAAATCAATAGCTCCTAAAGCTGCATATTTAGTTTTATATGTTCCTAATGTTGTAATACTTGGGTTTTGAGACATTTCTCTAACAAAATTTCTTGGAATTAACTTCATACCATATTCCAAATCTATTGCTACCTCCATAGTTCGCATTGATACGACATTATTTGCTTTATCTTTAATCATTATTTTTGTACACATATTATCTCCTTTTATATATATTAATTTAAAATAAAATATACTAGCATTAATTTATAAAATTTTTAATGTTAATATATATTCATTATACCAGTATGTGTATATATTTACAAGCAAAGAATAATTTTTCCACTTACGAAAGGGGCAATTTAGGGGTCATTATCCTTAAAAATAATGAAGTCTTTTTTACAACTTGGGCAATTAACTTAGGTGTTGTTGAGACATAAATATGAGAAAATGTCAAGTAAATGTTATCCACTTGACATTTTTCTCAATATAAATTAATTATTAGTAATTTATTACCTGTGTCTCTTAATTTAATTTTTCTTGTTTTATTTTAACTCTATTGATTTATCTGTAAACTCAATATCATAATTTGCTGATCTTCCGGCTTCAATATTTAATTTTATTGATTTTGCATTTTTTAGATCAATTTTAGGGAAAGTAAGCATTGTATCTACATTTACCCCAGGTTGCACCTCTTCAACAAATTCTTCGTATTCAGCATCATAATTATTTTCTACTTCATATTGATTTCCATCAACTACAAGTGTATAATCAAAACTATAATTTGAATACTTATATTTACTCTCATTATTAATTGATAAATATAAACGAGTTTCAATTGGTGATTGTTCAAGTTTATTGATTGTAATTGTTACATCATTTTGCTTTATTTCTTTATTTACTTCCAATGTTTCCTCTGTTGGACTTACTGCTTCTATATATGAAGCAACTTTTGTTTCTGAAGTACTATTAATTTGTGCCCATGATTTATCAATTCCAAATCCTGTTTCACCTTCAATTTTTCCAGTATTAACCCCTTGAACATGTAGGAAATCTCCTTCGTTAATTTTCCCTACTTCTTTATCATTAGAAATTGCTACGATTACATCATCATTTTTATATTCTGAATCTACATAACCTTGAACTAAACGACCATTTTCATCTTCATTAATGTTAAATACCTTCATATAGAAATCAACTGACTTTCCAGCTGTAGTTTCCGGATCTACATAAACATCGTTTATATCAACAATGTTTTCAGAATTATAATCTGCTGAAGTATAATCTGATCCACACCCAGTTAATACACCAAATGCTAAAATACATATAAATATAATTTTTTTCATTTTTCCTCCAATTATTGATTAATTTCCGCCTTTAACTCATCATAAGTTTTAAGCTTGTTACATGATACTGTCTCTTCATCAATATAACATGTTTCTTTTTCATTATCAATTTCCAATTTTTCATTTACACTACTTACAACTTCATCATTTGAGTTTTTATTTGTATTTAATTCATTATATTTACTTAATTCATTACATTGACTTTTATTTTCGTCAATATAACATGTTTCCGTTCCATATTCATCATATTCTAATTTCTCAGTAACATCATATGCAGCAACTGCTTCTTTAGCCTCTTCGACTAATTGTTTTTCGCCTTGTAAAGTAATATTAATTCCTCCTCTATTACTACCACAATTAAATGCACTTAATTTTTCTCCCTCTTCTAGATAAAGAGTTTGACGTTTATAAATAGAACTTCCAGCAAACATATTAAATTCATCCGCTTTTTTTAGTTTTGGTTTACAAAATCGATCTTCCTCAATATCTGTAACTTCATATTCACCAGCTGGGATTTTTTCTCCAACATAAACCTCATCTTTTGCCTCATCAGGATCTCCTAAAAATAATTTATACTCTTTTCCATCTTTATAGACTGCTTCCTTAGCAGGAACTTCTGGAACTGTATAAGTAATTTCCGTTACCTTTGTATCAATTTCTTTTTCTGCACTTTCTGTTCCACAACCCATTAAAGTAATTAATAATATTGTTATTATACCACTTACTTTTTTCATCAATACTCTCCTTTTCATAACAAAAATATGATAACAAAATTAAATTTTAAAATAGTGTCTAAAAAAGAGAACATTTTATATTTTTATTTTTTTAATATATATATTGTATAAACAAATCAATTATGGAGGAATATGACGACAAAAGATTTATTAGAACAAGGTTTAAATGAATTAGAAAATGGAAATAATGTTGAAGCACAAAAAAAAATTAAAATAGCATTTGATGCTGATGTTGATGATAGTTATCAAGATATTTGTGAAGTTATTTATAAGCGGGAATTATTAGAAAACGATGCTATTGCTAAAAAGTTTAAAACATTATATAGTAAAAATATTATTCAAGAAGAAAAGGATGATAAGATTATTATTAATAATAGTAATCATAATACAAATGTTAATAAAAATTTCTCGGCATTTGGAAATCAGAAAAATAAATGGATTGCTTTAACACTTTGCATTTTCTTCGGTTTATTTGGTGCTCATTACTTTTATGAAGGAAAAGCTGGAAAAGGGTTCTTATACTTATTTACAATGGGATTATTTGGTTTTGGTTGGATTATCGATATTATTGGTTATCTGGGAAAACCTAATCCATATTACGTGAAATACTAAAAATATCAAATTTAACAAAAAAAACTTACTTTAAAAGTAAGTTTTTTTTGTTAAATTTCCGGATTCACCCCAACTTAATTGTTTTTTTATTTTGTGGATAAATAATAACATATAATTAATATGAAGAAAACCCATAATATATCTTTTTTATCTTCAGAGATAGTTTTTTTTGAAATAGGAAGATAAAGAGTTAAAGACAATGTTAATAATATAACATTCGTTAACGACCAAAAATTATTTATCATAATATATTCAGAAAATACACTTAGTAATATAAAATATAAAGCAAAATCAAAACAATACTTTATTATTCTTTTAATTTTAAGATTATTTTTCATGTTACCTCCCATTACAAAAATATTATACCACCACATTGTGGCAAGAATGTGGCTAATGTTTACATTAGAAGAACCGGGATAAAGTTAAGAAAAAGTAGAAATTTCTACTTTTTCTTATGTATTATGTTTAATTAATGAAACTTAGTATAATATACATTATATAAAATATAAACCAAAACATAAATAAAACATAATGAATAATTTAAACTTTAATATTTATTTGGTTGATTTTGATTATAGAAATCTTTTAATTTTGTTCATGTATATTTTTGCTATTAAATTTTATAGAAATAATGATACAAAATTTTGCGAAAAATAGATATTATCACACATTATTAATGTCTTATTATTTTCTAAACGTATATTTTTAATTACAACAGTAGTCCACCCTGACTTCTAAGAGGTAGTTGAGTCCATAAGATTCATCTCTTTTTTATTTACTTTTAAGTTATTAGGTCTTCTCGTTAAAAGTAAGTTTTATATTACAAAATTTCCGTTTTCAAAAATTTTCGAAGTTGTTCCATCAAGATGAGTTGCAGTTATTTCCATCTCACGTGTTCCAAACATAAAATCAACGTGAATTGCACTATCATTTGCTCCGGCTTTTGTTAATTCTGCTTTTGTTAAATCAGCTCCACCTTTTAAACACGTTGGATAAGCACGACCAAGTGCCAAGTGGCATGAAGCATTTTCATCAAATAATGTATTGTAATACAGGATGTTTGATAATGAAATTGGTGTTTCATAACTAACAAGTGCTACTTCACCTAGATGGCTTGCACCTTCATCAACATTGATTAATTGTTGTAATACATCATTACCAGTTTTAGCAACTGCATTTACAACTTTACCATCTTTAAATTCAACATAAAAATCAGCAATTAAATTTCCTTGGTAATTTAATGGTTTAGATGCATAGACAATTCCATCAACCCCATCTTTATGTGGTAAAGTAAATACTTCTTCAGTTGGCATATTGGCAACAAAACGATCTTGATTTGCTGCAATTGACCCAGCTGAGGCAAATAAATAATCTTCTGGTAATTTAACTGTTAAATCAGTTCCTAATTCACTTGTAAAATGTAATTTTTCAATGCGATTTTCATTTAAATATGATGCATATTTATCTAATTCACTGATGTGATTTTCCCATGCCATTATTGGATCTTCAACATCACAACGAACCGCTTTTAAAATTGCTTCCCAAAGTTCTTTAACACTATCATCACTATTTGGGAAGATTTTGTCTGCCCATTTTTTTGTTGGAGCACTAATTACTGTCCATTTATTTTTATCAGCCATTGTTGCTTCAGAATAAAACTTTAAATATTTATTTCGAGCTTTTGCTGCTGCCATAATTTTTTGCGGATCAATTCCCTTTAAATTTTCGGGATCTGTTGCTGATACTGAAATAAAACTTGCATCATTTTCCACAAAATATCGATATTTTTCAATTACAAAATCTTCAACAACTTCAAATTGACTTTGCTCTTGATATTGATAATTTAAACGAGTTATGATGTCATCAGACCATTCTAAATAAACTTTCTTTGCTCCTGCTTCATAAGCATATTCAACTAAATACTGAGCGAATTCACGGCATTCTACTGGTGTTCTTAATACAACTATTTGCCCTGGTTTTACACTTTGACCAACTTTAACAACTAAATTGGCGTAATTTCTAATTTGATTTTCCATTATTCTCCTCTTCTTATTTTATATTGTACTATAATTCATAACTTATGTAAAAATTATTTACATTTTAAAATTATTAATTTTATAAACGAATAACCTAATGTTGGGATACTTGAAATTAATATTGCTGCTAATAAATCTATTCCACTAATTGCTCCTAAACCAAAAATCACATTAAGTGGCGTGTAAAGTAATGATAAATTTAATAGCGCTGAAGTTATTACTGCAAATAATAACCAACGATTATTAAAAGGATTTTTTTTGAATATTGTATTTGTGCTTCGAGCATCAAAAATATGAATTAATTGACCAAATGATAATACAATAAAGCCAACACTTCGTGCATATTCTTCACTAAATCCCATATTAATTAATGCTGTAAAAATAATAAATACTAATAAACCAATTGTTAAACCACGTAATAAAATTTCAATTACCATCGGCTTTGTTAAAATGTTTAAATTAGGATCAATTGGTTTTACTTGCATAATATCTGCTTCTTCATTATCAATTCCTAATGCTAAACAAGGAATTGCATCTGAGACAATATTAATCCATAAAATTAAAATTGGTGTCATTGGTAAAATTAAATTTTGATTTAAAACTAAACCAATAATTAAAGTAAATAAAATTGAACCAGTATGGGCAGCGTTAGCAGTCAACATTTGACGCATAAATTTTTGTAAATTACTAAATATTTGACGTCCTCCACGAATTGCTACTTCAATTGTTTGGTAATTATCATCCAATAAAATTAAATCTGCTGATTCTTTTGCCACATCGGTTCCGGCTTTTCCCATTGCAATTCCAATGTTTGCTTGCTTCATCGCAATTGAATCATTTGTTCCATCGCCAGTCATTGCAACTATTTCCCCATGAGATTGTAATGCCCTAACTATTTGCACTTTATTTTCCGGACTTACTCGTGAATAAACTTTTACATCTTTAGCAATTTTTTTCAATTCAAGCTCTGACATTGCATTTACTTGGTCCCCTGTAAGTGCTAAGTCTTTTTCACTATTCATTATTCCAGTTTGTTTAGCAATACTAATTGCTGTATTTGCGTTATCACCGGTTATCATTACCGGAACAATACCGGCTTGATGAAATTCTTTAATTGTTGTAATTGCTGCTTGCTTTGGTGGATCTTGAATTCCAAATAATGCTAGTGGTTTAAATTGATAAGCGATTGTATCATTAAATGATTCATTTGCTTTAAGTTGATAAAATGCTACAAGTAATGTTCTTAACCCAACATTACCGTAGTTACTAAAGTCTGGATCAATTTGCTTTAAATCAACTAAATAATCTGGTGCACCAACACCAATTACATATTCTTTTTCTCGATATTTAACTAGTGTTAATGATTTTTTTCGTTTTGAACTAAATGGAATTTCTGCATTAATTACTACCGATTCATTTATTGTTGTCATTTTTGATACTACATCAACTATTGCTTTTGTTGTTGGTGTGTTAGGACTTACGATATTATTAATAATATTAACAACTAAATCATTATCAGCATAGAATTTATATTCAGAAACTTGCATTTTATTTTCGGTAATTGTTCCTGTCTTATCACTACAAACATAACTTACTTCCCCAAGTGTTTCTAATAATTTTGTTTGTTTAATTAAAGCAGAAGATTTAGCCATTTTTTGTGACATATATGTTAATACAATTGTCAAAACTGTTGCTAGTCCTTCAGGAACAGTAGCAATCAAAATACTAATTAAAAACGAAAACGATGTCGTTAAATCATAGCCATTTAACATTGCTAACATAAAGATTATTACGGATGTTATAATTGAAAATTTTAATAGCACTTTTGTTATTGTTAAAATCTTAATTTCTAATTGACTTTTAACTGCTTCAACTTCATCAACTTGTGCAGCAATTTTCCCAATTCGACTATCCATTCCAATTGCTGTTACTTTAGCAGTGGCATATCCATTTGTGATTGGTGAATTACTATAAATGAATTCTTCTTTTCCTTTACTAACTTCATCACTTTCCCCAGTTAAAAATGATTCATCAACTCGTAAATCTGTCGCCTCAAGAATTTGTAAATCAGCACGAGCAATTGTTCCAATTGTTAAATTCACAATATCACCAACTACTAAGTACTTTGCTTTTATTTCTTGTTCTTGACCTGCTCTAATAACTTTTACCGTTGCTTCATTTAATTCCGCTAAAGCTTTCAACTTAGCAACTG
Organism: Mollicutes bacterium SLUWU-24; assembly: GCA_049070185.1. GTDB lineage: Bacteria > Bacillota_I > Bacilli_A > UBA3375 > UBA3375 > CAZFWW01. The sequence continues at coordinate 336,448 of JBLYTW010000002.1, forward strand.
TCTTTATTTCTTGAACAAAACTTATTGTAATATTGACAATAATTAATGTACCAATTACATAGCTTTCCGCATAACCATGACCACTTAATATTGAAATAATTAAAGCAATTGTCATAATTATTATAATTGGATCACTCATTATTTCTTTAATAATTTTTAATTTTGTTTTACTTTGTTTTCGACTAATCTCATTTAATCCATATTTTTGCTGTTTTTGTTTAACTTCTTGTTCAGTTAATCCTTGCACTAATCCTCATTTCTTAATACTAACATTATTGCTTGCATTTGTTCCACACTTAAAAAATCATGAGCATAAACTTTTATCTCTGATAAACTTAAATTCCAATAAAAACCTTGTCTAATCTTTTTAATTTGCTCATCACTGAATATTTGCTCATCAATTAATTGATTATATCCACGAATTGATTCATTAATTTCATGATCATTTTTCCCATTAATTAATCCCAAACGATAAATAGTCATTTCACTAACACTATAATACGGTTTAGCAAACTTTTTAATTTTTGCTAAATTTAATCCCTCTTTAGCAGCTGTTTTTATTTGCCACATTTGTTGTGAACTAAAATCTGGTTCACTCATTATATTAATAACATCTTGATTAATTCCCTCATTAATTGCATGTTTTAACACTCCCATTTGTTTAGCATTATAACAGCTTTTAGCAAATACCCTTATTTGTGCTTCATTTAATCCTAATTCTTTTGCTTTTTTAATTTGTTCTAATTGGGGAGGGAAAAAGCGATTTTTCTTTTTTTCAATAATTTCAATTATCTCACTTACACTTTGATAACGATTTTGAACATCAATTTCCGAAGCTTTAGTAATTAATTCATTATATTCAAAACGATGATTTTTCGCACATTTATTTACTAATAATTCAATTGTCTTTCCTAGTGCATAAATATCTGCACGTTCGTCTGTTTGTTGCATCAAATAAAGTTCTGGAGCAACAAATCCCCGCGTTCCGCTATGTGTTGTATCTTGCAATTTCTTTGCATCATATATTCGTGAAATATCATAATCGATTAATTGCACTAAATTATTCTCATCAATTATTATATTTGCAGGTTTTATATCACGATGTAATATATTTTCTTTATGTAATTGATTTAAGCCACAACTAATTTGATAAATAATACTATCAATTTCCGCTTGATTTAATTCAACTTCATGTTCAATTAATTCTTCAAGTGTTTTACTCTTTTTTAACTCAACTAAATAATTAACAAGTTTTGGATTATCTTCATGTTTATAAAATGCAACAATCCCATGTAAATTTTCGCTATTATCTGCAACATCAGCAATTTGTTTTAATAATTGATAATTACTTATATCGGTTGTTTTTTCGATATATATTTGCTGATTTTCATCAATAAATTGACGAAATTGTTTGTCTTTATATTGATAAATTCCATTTACCTTTAAGTTTAATTTCATTTCTCATCCTCCAGTTTTATTATACCATTTCCACCCGAAAAATTAACGTTTAATTAATTAAAAAAAAGTAATTTTCGATTGAAAATTACTTTTAACGTCCAACATCTTCAAATGCAGTAAATCCTTCACCAATTGCTGATGCAACTTGCGTTGTATACATAAAGGCTTTTTGATCATTATTACTAATAATTTGACGAACTAATTCAACTTTTTTCGACTTAACAACACAAACTAATAATACACGATTTTCCTGACTATATGATCCCATAACTTGAATTTGTGTAATACCAACATTAGCCTCAATTAACAATTTTTCACGTAAGTCTTCTGGTTTTGATGTTATTACATGGATTGCTTGGGAATTTTGAAGACCACGATCAATAAAGTTGGCTGTTAATGTCATCATAATTGTCGTTGTACATGCATAGAATGTTGATTCTAAACCAAAAACAAGTAATCCACAACCGATTACAGTTAAATCAGATATCGCAATTCCGGTTGAATATTGAACCCGTAAATATTTAGAAATTATTTTTCCCGTAATTGTTGTTCCCCCGGTACTTCCACCACTTAAATGTAGAAAGTGAACGGCAATTCCTAATAAAACTCCAGCAACTACAACACCAAAAAATACATCATCAATAACTGCTTTTTTGGGAATTAAATATAAGAATAATGGAAATAAAATGTTTGCTCCCACAATTGTTTTAAGAGCAAATTCACGACCAATAAAAATGAATGCTAAAATCAATAATACAAAATTGGCAATTGCTACAAATATTGTTGTATCTATTCCAAATATTTCCTGGATTATTAGTGAAAATCCTGTTATTCCTCCGGCTGCAATATTATTGGGTTCTAATATCGCATTAAAAATAAATGCCATTAAAAACACAGCAACTATGAAATAAATACCTGTTTTAAATCTTTGTTTCATTATATCCTCCAATATTAATATAAATAACCCATAAATGGGTTATTTTTACGAAATTATTTCTGCTAAATCAAACTCTTCTTCAGCTTCAGTTAAAATTTGATTGGCATTTGTATAATACTCAGTAATATTTTGTGTATGATCACCAATTCGTTCTAAATCAGAAATCATATCAACATATGATACAGCAAGTTTTCCTGTACATTCTTCTTGTTTAACACGACGTAAATGTGCTTTATAATACTTACGTTCCATACGATCAAGTTGTTTTTCTTTTTCAATAATACGACCAACTAGTGTAATATCTCCTGTTTCAAATAAACTAATTGTTTTATTTACTGATGATAATCCAACTTTTAACATTTTAATTACTTCTTCTTTGGCATCAGCACTTAATTTATTACGTTCTTCAGCAAAGTTGTGTAAAGTAATAATTGTTTTTTCACATAAATCACCAATTCGCTCATATTCATTAACTGTATACATGTATAAGTTTAATTCTTTTGAACTTTCTAAAGTCATTTCATGACCAGATAATTCATTTAAGAAATGCTTAAGTTTTTTATCAACAGCATTAACACCAATCTCTAATTGAATTACTTGCTCATAACTTTTCTTATTTGGCTCTTCAATATAATCAATTAATGATTTCATTTGTTCTTCAACAGTATTAGCTAGACTTATTAAACTTGTTTTTGCTTGTTCAAGTGCTAAAGTAGGTGCGTCATTAATTAATTTTTCATCTAAATAATGTTCTTGAATATTAACTTTAATCTCATCATCACCTACTGGTACGATTTTCTTAACTAACCATACTAATTGTGGTACAAACCAAATTAACATTAATGTTACTGACACATTAAAGAAGAAGTGTGTGAAAGCAATTTGTAATTCTGGTGTTAATCCATGATGCTCAATAAATGCATCATATGGAATAATTAAATTTGCTCCAAATAGTAGGAAATAGAATAAAACACTTCCAAAAATATTGAAAATTACGTGAGATAAGGCAGCACGCTTAGAATCACGACTTCCTCCCATACTTGCTAATAATGATGTGATTGTTGTCCCAATATTATCACCAAGTAAAATTGCTGTTGCAACTGGGAATGTAAACGCTCCAGCCGCATATAAACTTTGTAAAATCCCAATTGTTGCACTTGATGATTGAACTAACATTGTTAATCCCGCACCAATTAATACCCCTAATAGTGGATTACTACCAACACTTAACATCATATCTTCAAATCCTGGAGTTTGTGCTAATTCTTTTAATGGCATTTCCATTAACGCCATCCCGAAGAATAATGCTCCAAATCCGAAAATAATTTGTCCGATTAAAGACTTTTTACGATTACTTGTAAACATATAAATTAATGCTCCGACAAACATAATCGGTAATGCATAATCTTTAATTTTAAGACCTAGTAAAAAGGCAGTTACTGTTGTACCAATGTTGGCACCCATAATTACCCCAACAGCTTGACGTAAATCCATTAATCCAGCACGTACAAGTGAAATTGTTAGTGCTGTTGTTCCTGATGAACTTTGGATTGCTACTGTTGACATAATCCCCACTAAAACACCTTTAAATGGATTTGATGTATAACGATTGATAATCTCACGTAAATCATCACCAGCGTATGCTTTAAGTGAGTCCCCCATTAACTTTATTCCGTATAGAAAGATTCCTAATCCCCCAATTAAAAAAAATATCTTTTCTTGCATTTTACTCCTATATAAAGTATCATTTTTCTATTTTACCCTCATATTATAACAGACAATTATTTTATAACAAAGGATTTTAAGATAATTAACAATGTTAAATTGATAAAACACTTATTTAATCGGCTTTTTTAACAAAAATTTAACATTGTTAAATAAAATTATTTGTTAGTTTATTACTTTAAAGTATAATACTTTAAAAGAAACCATCAAGTAATCTTATTAATTACTTAATGGCTTTTATTAATTTGCTAATTCTCCAGTATTAAAATGATAATTACATAAAGTTACATATTCAACTTTTGTCTTATCATCATCTATTAGAATTGTTGGTCCATCTTTTGTTACTTTCCCATTTACAACACGTGCATTTTGCCGAGCTTTCTTTCCACACCAACAAATTGATGTTGATTCTTCTAATTTATCAGCAAGCTCAATAATTCGCTTGCTACCTTCAAATAATTCACCACGGAAATCAACTTTTAAACCAAAGAAAATTATTGCCTTTAATTGTTTTTCATATGCATAATTAACAATTACATCAATGACTTCTTTACTAAAAAATTGTGATTCTTCAAATAAAATTATTTCTTGTTGATTTTGCTTTAAAATCTCTAACATTGCATCCGGATCATTTGTTGCTGCTTCAATTGCTTCCCATTTTAAACCGGTACGTGAGAATACTTTATTTTTCTCACGTGAATCAATATTTGGTTTAATTACCAAAACATCAATTCCGTTTTCTCGATAATTGTGAGCAATTTTTATTAGTTCTAAACTTTTTCCTGAATTCATTGCTCCATATTTAAAATACACTGTTGTCTTCATACTTCCACCTTATTTTTTTCGCTTTGTTTCTAAATAAATTTGTAACATTGAAATATCTGCTGGATTGATTCCTGATATTTGAGCAGCATGTCCCAAAGTTTCTGGCTTAATTTTATTTAGTTTTTCCTGCGCTTCTAATGCCAAGTTTGGAACTTGATTATAATCAATATCTGCTTTAATTTTAGCACGATATAACTTTTCTTGACGTTCCATTTGTTTATGTACTTTTGCAATATATCCTGCGTATTTAATTTGAATTTCAACTTGTTTTAATACTGCCTGTGGATAATCTAATGGAAACATTTCTTGAATTGTTTCAATCGTTATTGTTGGACGCTTTAATAATTCAAATGCATTCATTCCTCGCGTTAATTCTTCAGTTTGATATTTACGCGCAATTTCTGGCGTTAACTGTTTTGGCGTAATTTTAATTGTCTTTAACAATTCCGTTAATTCATCAATTTGCGTTTGCTTATTTTGGAATGTCTGATAATGTTCTGGTTTTAATAATCCAACTTGATATCCTTTTTCACTTAAACGTAAATCAGCATTATCAGAACGTAAGTATAAACGGAATTCACTTCTTGATGTTAATAAACGATAAGGTTCTTCCGTTCCTTTAGTAATTAAATCGTCAATCATTAAACCAATATAACTATCCATTCGACTTAAAACAAGTGGTTCTTTACCTTGAACACTTAAAGCAGCATTAATCCCAGCTACAATCCCTTGTCCTGCTGCTTCTTCATATCCACTTGTTCCATTTACCTGCCCAGCAAAGTATAAATTATCAACTTTTTTACTTTCTAATGTTACCTTCAATTGTTCTGGCTTAATCGCCTCATATTCAATTGCATAACCATATTTATCAATTACTGCATTTTCAAGTCCTGGTAATGAGGCAATCATTTTATCTTGTACATCATACGGCATTGATGTTGAAAAACCTTGAACATAAATTGTATCTAAATGACGACTTTCTGGTTCGAGAAACAATTGATGACGCTCTTTATCGGCAAAGCGAACTATTTTATCCTCAATTGATGGACAATATCTTGGTCCTACTCCTTCAATTACACCAGAGTACATTCCTGATACTCCAAGATTATCATTAATAATTTTATGCGTTTCTGGTCTTGTATAAATTAAATGACAAGGTACTTCATCCTCAATTGCTAAATATGTTGGTTCATAGAAACTAAAAGCTAATGCTTCATCATCTCCTCCAGTTAATTCAGCTTGCGAAAAATCAATTGAATCAACTTTAACGCGAGCTGGCGTTCCAGTTTTTAAACGAAACATTTCAATATTAGCTTTTTTAATACTCTCAGATAAAGTCTTTGTTGTCGGTAAATTATCTGGTCCACTTGAAACTTTATTACTTCCATTAATTATATATGAATCCATATACGTACCAGTTGTAATAATTACTTTATCAGTATTAATTAACTTTCCACTCATTAGTTTTACTGCTTTAGCAGCAGTAAAATCTTCGTTATAAATAATTTCTTCCACCATATCTTCAATTATTGTTAAATTTTCCGTTTCCGAAATTAATTTTTGCATTTGCTTTGGATACTCAATTTTATCAATTTGCGCTCGAAGTGAGTGAACAGCAGGTCCTTTAGAACGATTTAGCATTTTAATTTGTAACATACTCTTATCGCTAATTTTTCCCATTGCTCCACCTAAAGCATCAATTTCACGAACGACTATTCCTTTAGCCGGACCCCCAATTGATGGATTACACGGGGCAAGTGCAATTGTTTCAATTTTACTTGTAATTAATGCGGTTTTAATTCCCATGTTTGCACTAGCAAGGGCTGCTTCACATCCAGCATGACCACCACCAATTACAATTACACTATATTCTTGCATTTTCCTCCTTATTTATGAACATGAAAATTATGTTCTTCATTAACTTCAATTATTTTATGCTTTTTAATATAATCAGTTAATAGTTGAACCATATCTTGATCAATTTCTTTAATAACTTTTGCCTCTTGATACATCGGATACCATGCAACATTACTTGCACGATAATTATTAACAACTAATGTGTATTTTCCAGTTAAATCAATTGCTTGTCCTTGATATGTTGCTTTTACTTTTTGACCAATTGGCTTACTAGCATCAATTTCATAATCAATTCCATAGAAAATATCATATTGATAATGTTGAGCCTTTGGTTTTGTAAAACGTTCATTAATTGTTATTTCGTCATTTTCAACAGTAAAATAACTTGCACTTATCTCCATAATATCAAGTAATTGCTTTCCGGTTAATTCGACAACAACAAACGTATTTGGATATGGATAATTGGCAATCAAATCACGCATCGTAATATTTGTTTTAAAACCAACAGCACTATCAAAAAGACTTAATGCACTAATCATTGCACCACTTACCTCTAATTGTACTTGACTAATTAAATTGATTAAACTATGTCCTTCACGACGAGCACGGGCAATATCATCAATTAACATATCCTTTGAAGCACGTCCTAATACTTGATCTAAGTAAACTTCCGTTTTTGCTTCAACATCTGCTGTAATTTTTTTAAGTTCTTTATCTGTCGTTGTCTCATCAGCAGCAACTAATTCAGCACCAATAACTTTTTTTGTAGTAGCATCAATTTCAATTTTTGAAATAAATTGACCATTATTAGCGGGTTGTACTGTTGTTATACCGTTAATCTCACAGGCAAAGTTACGATGCTGATGACCTGTTAATAAAATGTCAATTGAAGCAAATTTCTTTAATAATTCAGAACCTTGATTTTCTCCTGTAAGTTTTTCCGTTGGCTGATCTAAATTACTAATATCATACTCTAGACCACCATGATAATTAACGATTATTATATCCGCTTCTGCTTGCATTTGTGCTTCATACTTAGCATATACTTCAACCGGACTTAAAAATGATAAACCGCTAATATTCTCGGCTTTTTCCCAATTAGGAATATACTTTGTTGTTAAACCGATTACAGCAATCTTAACCCCTTTTTTTTCAAAGACTTTGTATGGTTTAATTGGTAATAATTTTTCCATCCCCTGGATATTTGCACTTAAAATTGTTCCTTTAAAATCAGCTAACGAATTAACTAAGAAATCTAATCCATAATTAAACTCATGGTTTCCAAATGTAAGGGCATCATAACCAATTGCGTTAAATAATTCAATAACTGGATGAATTTCACTTTGGTTTTCATATGCATAATGCGTAAGTGGTGAACCTTGTAAAAAATCACCACTGTCAATTAATAAACGCTCTTCATCATTATATTGATTAATAATTCCAGTCAAACTGTATAAACCCCAATTACGTTTACTAATAAAATCATGATTTGATAAATATCCGTGAATATCACTTGTTTGTAAAATTGTTATTTTATCCATTTTATTCCTTTCTTACCGCAAATAAATCGACTAATTGTTCTTTATTCATTTGGTTAATATTTGTTTTTTGTTCATCTAAGATGGTTTCGATTAAATCATCTTTTTGATTTTGAAGTTCATAAATTTTTTCTTCAATTGTATTTGTTGTAATGATTTTATAAACTGATACATTTTGTTTTTGACCAATTCGGTGAACACGATCTTCTGCTTGACGCTCAACACTTTTATTCCACCATGGATCAACATGAATTACTGCACTGGCACTTGTTAAATTAAGTCCATAACCACCAGCTTTTAAACTAATTAAAAATACTTCTGTATCTGATCCATTAAATTCATCAATTAAATCTTGACGTTCATGAGCAGAGGTTTTTCCATCTAAATATAAGTTTTTAACTTTCATTTTTCGTAATTCTTTTTGAATTAATACTAACATTGATGTAAATTGAGAGAAGATTAAAACTTTTTGATTATTGGCAATTAATTCACTAACAAGTTCTTTAATTACTTCCATTTTTGCTGATTCTCCAGTATAGTCTTTAACAAACATTTGCGGATGAATTGCTAATTGACGTAAACGAGTTAACATTGATAGAATTTGAATTTTATTTCCACTAAAATCTTCATTTTCAATTTGTTCTTGATATGCCTTAACATAAGAAGCATAAAGTGTTGCTTGTTCTTCAGTTAATTCCGTATACATTGGAATTTCTTGTTTTGCTGGTAATTCTTTTAATACTGCACTTTTATTACGTTTTAAAATAAATGGATCAACCTGTTTTTTCAATTGTAATAAACGTTCTTTATTTTCAAGTTTAATTTCTTTATAGAAATAATTATTAAATTCACTTTTTGTTAATAGATATCCTGGCATTAAAAAGTCAAATATTGACCATAATTCCATTACATTATTTTCAATTGGCGTACCACTTAATGCTAAACGATGATTTACGTTTAACATTTTTAAACTTTGAGTATTTTGTGCATTTGGGTTTTTAATATATTGAGCTTCATCAATAATTACGTATTCATAAGTATTATCTCGATGGAAATCAATATCCTGACGTACCATTGAATAAGAACTAATTGTGATATCATAATTACTTGCATCAGCAATTTGATCAATTCTTTTATCTTTAATTCCATTGATTACATTTACTTTTAAATGTGGTGCGAATTTCTTAATTTCTCGTTCCCAGTTTAAAATTAACGCTTTTGGAACAACAATAAGACTATTAGTAATTTCCATTTCTACTAAAAATGCAATTACTTGAATTGTTTTCCCAAGTCCCATTTCATCTGCTAAAATTCCAGAAAAACCACTATTATGAAGACGTTTTAAAAATTCAACCCCTTGTAATTGATAATCACGTAATTCACCATTAAATTTAGTTAAATTACTAATTGTAACAGGATTATTCAGCTGTTCTATTGTTGAACTGATTATTTTATCAACGTTATAACGAGGAAATAATTCATTACTCAATTGATGCCAATAAAGTGCTTGATATAACGGAACTGTTTTATTTTTTGCTTCATAAGTTTTGATTTGATCAATTACTGATAATTGATTGATAATTTTCTTATCAGTCAAATCAATAAATTGTTTTTGTTTATTGACAAAATATTTCTGATCACTATTTGCTTCACGAATAATTTTTCTAATTTCTCGATGATTTAATTTATTAAAGTTAAAATCAAAAGCAAAATAATTAATTTTTTTCGTACTTTTTAAGTTTAATTCAATTGGTTCATCATCAAAATTCACTTGCATATTTTTAACTTCATCACTTAAATTAATTGTTGCATATTGTTTTAATTGGGGTAAGATTTCATATAATAAATCAAACTTTGCATATTCATACTCATATTCAATGTAACCAACTTTATTGTTTACACTAGTAACTTTTGTATGCTCAATATCAAATAAGTATTTTAAAACATTGAATTCTTGATCATAATCACGTTTAACAAATACCTTATTTGTAAACTTAGCCAAACCATCATATGTATATGTATATTCACCATATTTAAAATCAACATAAGTAATTAAACTATCACCTTTTGTTTCCACACTGATAATGATTTCCAAATCGCTTTCATGTTGTTCAAAATTAAGTTCTTTTGCAATCTTAATTGAACCTGTTTGATTAAGTGGAGTAATTATTTGTTGCATTACTAGTGGAATATATGATGCCGGAACCTTCATTTTACTTTGAGGTTGTAATTTAATAAATGGTTCAATATAAAATGCATGATTTTCATCATTAATAATTAATTTATCATCTTCAATAAATAAACGATTTAAATTTCCAACCGGAATATACTTCAAATATAACTTACTAAAATCTATAACTAAATTTTCTTGTTCCATTGCAATCTTTAGATTATAATCAATAAATTCTTTATTGACTATTAGTGATTTCCCATCCAAATCAATTCGTTTCCCAGTAAAATATTGGAGAATTTCTACTAATGTAACCTCGGCAACAATAAGTTGACGATACGATAATTTATTTGTTAGAATAATGTTATTTTCAATAATATTCTCAATGAAATGTAATACTTTTATATCTTCTGCACTAAATTTATAATTATTTAATTTAATCTTTTTTCCGAATTGTAATTCTTCTTGATTATTTATACTTTTAATAAATTTACGCATATCACTTACTGCATATGTTTTTCCCATAACAATTACTGCAAGTGATAGGATAAACTGTTTATCTTCACTTTTTATTTTCAAAACAAGAGACAATGGTTCTAATAAATTAGATTCTTTCAAATGAAAATAGCGACCAAATAATTTTAATGTTTCTTTTTCTTGATCAGCTTTTTTATTTTCAACGTCAATAAATTGTTCACAAATTTTATACATTGCTGCGACAATATGTTCACAACGACCATGACGTTTAAAATTATTACATGTACAATTCAACGTTAAGTCATCGTTTGTTATAATCGTAACATTAAAGCCTGTATCGATACTCATATTCGGGTATACAGTTGTTCGATAACGCCCCTCTTTTTCTTTAAAGGCAACAAAAGATACTCCGTCGTTTTGGAATATCTTTTTGCCGTCTTTATCAATTTTGTCACCTTTAATGTTATATAAATATTTTTTAATTAATTGCACATTTCCTCTTTTCTTAATTGATAAAATCTTCTATATATGTTACTGATTTAAGTCCGTAAAAACGGTCAATTTCTCGACCATTTTCAATCAAAAGAACTGTTGGGGAAACTTGAATTGTAAAGTAATCCCCTAAATTTTGTCCATTTTCCTGGTCAAGAATAATTACATCAATACCCAGTTCACACTTATCTACTATTGTTAATAATTCTTTACATTTTACACAATCCGCTGTTGTGAATATAACTAAACACTTTTGTGGTAATTGTTCAATTTTCATTACATATATTTCTGTAAAGCTTCTGGAATTTCAATTGTTCCATCTTCTTTTTGATAATTTTCCATAACAGCTGCTAGAATTCTACCAGTTGCCATTCCTGAACCATTTAGCATGTGTACGTATTGTGTTTTATTATTTTCATCTTTAAAGCGAATTTTCGCACGTCGTGCTTGAAAATCTTCAACATTTGAACAAGAAGAACATTCACGATATTTATTTTGCGATGGGAACCAAACTTCTAAATCATATGTACGTTTAGCATTAACTCCTAAATCTCCTGTACATAAATCTAAAATACGATAAGGTAATTTTAATTCTTGTAAAATACGTTCTGCATCCTGAACCATATTATCTAATTCTTGATAACTATTTTCAGGTGTTGTATATTTAAATAATTCCACTTTACCAAATTGGTGGACACGGATAATCCCACGTGTATCTTTTCCAGCACTTCCAGCTTCTTTACGGAAACTTTGAGAATATGCAGTATAATTTGCCGTTAAGTCTTCACGATTTAGAATTTCATTTTGGTGATAATTTGCTAATACTACTTCTGCTGTTGGAATTAAGTAAAAATCACGATTAGCTTGACCATTTGCAAATTCATCATCTTCAACAGCAACGGTATTTTGTTTACTGATTTTAAATAAATCTTCACCAAATTTAGGTAATTGTCCACTTCCACGTAAAGTATTATCAGATACAATAACTGGAATTCCAAATTCTGTATATCCATGTTTAGTATGAGTATCAAGCATAAAGTTACTAATTGCACGTTCTAATCTAGCAACTAAATTCTTAGTAATTACAAAACGTGATTTTGATACTTTTGCGGCACGTTCAAAATCAAAACCATCAATAATTTCACCAATTTCGTAGTGAGCTCGAGGTTCAAAATTAAATTCTGGTTTTTCTCCCCATACTTTAATTTCAACGTTTTCGTCTTCATCTGCACCAACTGGAGCATCAGGATGAACCATATTCGGAATTGACATTAATAATTCGGTAATTTGATTATTTAAACCATTAACTTTATCAGCATTCATTTGCTCTTTAGCTGTTTTAATTTCTGCCATAAGTTCCGTCGTATCTTTACCTTCACGCTTATATTGACCAATTAATTTTGATTTTTCATTAACAACTTGCTTAGCTGTTTCCATTTGTTTAAGTCCTTCTAAATATTCAGTATATAAAGTTGTAACTTCATTAATTTGTTCTGTAAAATCTTTATTTCGGCGATTTAAATTTGCGATAACCGCATCTTTATCTTCCATTATTTTTCTGATATCTAACATTTTTTCTCCTTATTGTTTCGCATTTTTTGAAAAAAATCTTGCATGATTGTTCGACATTCCTCAAGTTCAATAATTTCAACTTCAACATCACTTGTCTCAATAAAATGACGATAAGTTGTTTTCTTAAATTTATGTTGTTTAGCTCCAACATAAATTTTTCTAATTCTACTTTGTAATATAGCTCCGTAACACATCAAACATGGTTCAACCGTTACATATAATTCGCACTGTTCCAATTTCCATGTACCTAAAACAGAACTTGCTGCTTCTAGAGCCATAATTTCCGCATGAGAACTTATTCTATTATCTTGTTCACGACGATTATAGCCGTAACCGATTATTTCGCCATTATAGACAACAATTGCTCCAATTGGTATTTCTTGATTTTCATACGCAATTTTAGCAGCGTCTAATGCTTCTTGCATAAATTTTTTATTCATTATTCACCTAATATATATTATATCAAATATCAATTTACTTTCGCAAAAATGGTTGCTAAATTTTGTCCAAATTGATTTTTATTAAATTACAGTTAAATATTAATTAATAAAAAAAACTATTAGTACCACTAATAGTTTTCATTTAATTAATCATTATTTCTTGATGCTAGTATTGCAATTAAGCGTAAAACCTCAACATATAACCAAATTGTTGTAATTAATAATCCAAGTGCTGCATAATATTCGTATTCTTTTGGCATATTATTTTTCACCATATAACTTACACGACGAAAATCAAGAGTATACGAATAACTTGCTAATACAACAAAGATAATTGATATCAATAAACCAAAATCAGAATTAAGTGAATATAATGATCCACCAAAAATTCCCATTGTCATATCTAACATTTCAATAATAAATAATCCAAAGAACATAATAAAGAAAATTGGAATTAATTTAGCAAGTAATGGTTCAAATAATTGATAAATAACAGTCATCAAAGCAAAAATTAGTACTACAATTATTAATGCTTGAAATGCAATCCCTGGTATATATAAATCTAAATAAAAGATTGCAGTTGATAAAATCATTCCTTCCATAATTGGATAGAAAAAGAATAATCTTTTTGCCCATTTAATATTTGTACGCATTTTAAAGATACCAATAATATAAATTATAAACGTACCTACAAAAAACATCCATGACATTGATAAACTAAATAAGAAGTCATTATTTTGTGTTGCAACAATCGTTGCAATAAATATTAGTAATCCTAACAATGTTTTTGAAACTACTCCGATTTTTGTTGCTCTTTTTTCGTTTATAACAAATGAACTATTTTCTTCAAAACTTTTATTCACTTTTAAAAGTGGATTATTACTATCTTTTCTCATTATTTTCTCCTAAGTACTTAATTTTTATTTTTTCAATTTTTTTTCCGTTTACTTCAGTTATTTCATAACTAAAATTATCATCTTGATATTTATTACCTACATCTGGTATACATTCAGCAAGTTCAATCACATAACCAGCTACTGTTGTTTCTAAACTATCTGATTCAATATCTTTTGCCTCAAATAATTCATTAAAATCATTGATTGTCATTTCACCACTAATTTCAACTTCAGTTTCTGAAATCATTTTATATTCAAAGATAACATCATCGTGTTCGTCCCAAATTTCCCCCACTAGTTCCTCTAAAATATCTTCAACTGTTACTAAACCTTGAACTGTTGCACGCTCATCTAAAACAATTGCCAAATGACTTTTTGATTGTTGTAATTCTGGTAATAATTTTGAGATTTTTTGAGTATCTGGGATAAATAATGGCTCCCTTAACATTTTAATAATATTAACATTTTTATCGGCAATATATTCAGTTAAAAATTCTCGTTCTGATAAAATCCCAATAATATTATCCGTATTATTTTCAAATACTGGAATTCTTGAATAACGTTCTTTAATCATTAACTTAATAATTTCGTCATTTGATGTTTCTACATCAACCATTACCATATTTCGCTTTGGTTGGAGAATCTCTTCAACTCGTTTATCATTAAATTCGATTGCATTACGAATCAATTCTTCTTCTGACTCATCAATTTTACCTTCTTGAGAACTTTCTTCAATCATTGTTAAAATTTCATCTTCAACTTCACTATAACTTTCACCATCATCATTTTTTGGTTTTAAAATTTTCGTAAAGATACGACTAATTGATTGGAAAATTATCGCAATTGGGTAAATCAACTTAATTACAAAATTAATAATCCCAACTGTTGAATATAAAAAACTTTCAGCATTCTCACGCCCATATATCTTGGGAATTATTTCTCCAAACAAGACAATTACAATTGTCATTACTACTGTTGAAACCATAATCCCATATACAGGCATAAGTTCTAAAAATATTACAGTTGATACTGTTGGTAATAAAATATTGACAATATTATTTAATACAACAATTGATGTGATTGTTGATTCTGAATTACTAATTAATGCTAATATTTTAATTGCTTTTTTGTCACCATTCTCGGCTTTGGTTTTTATTTTAATTCTACTTACTGAAGCAATTGCCATTTCGCTACACGAGGCAAATGCTGTACAGATAAGTAAGAATATTATAATCACTATTTCGCTGCTGAGGTCCACTCTTATCACTCCTTATTATTCCCAAAAATTAACTTTATGTGGCTCTTCAAATTCTAAGCCAGCAAAGTCTAATTGTCTTAAACCATCATATGCTACTAACGCAGCACAATTCGAAAGATTCAAAGAACGCATTTTTTTATCCATTGGAATTCTAAATGTACGATCTTCATATTTTTCTAAAATTTCACGATCAATTCCACTACTTTCACGACCAAAAACATAATATATGTTTTCTGGATGATTTTTAACTTCAATTTCATGATATGATTTATGACCATATCTTGTTAAAAAATATAAATCTTCTGGATTGTTTTTTGCTTCAAAGTCAGCAAAACTTTCATATTCAATCAATTCTACAACTTCAGCATAATTAGTTGAATTTCGCTTAAAAATTCGATCACTTAATGATAAATCAAAACCATATGGTTTAATTAAGTGTAATTTAGCATTTGTTCCAACACACGTTCTAATTATATTCCCTGTATTTTGCGGAATTTCCGGTTGAAATAAAACAATATTTAATTGGGTTGCCATTTTGCTCCTTATTTAATTACATCAACTGAAACAACTTCTTCGTCCTCTGTATCATCAAGAACTGTTTTCAATTCGATTTCTTCTTCAATTATTTCTTCTTCAGCGTGTTCTTCTTCAATTTGATAATCATCAAATTCACCTAATGAACGATATTGCTCACGCATTACCTCACGCATTGTATAATTTTCTTTTAAATCCCATTTACGGTCTACTTTTAAAAAACGTCCATCAGTTAATAAATCTGTATAGATAATTGCTTCTAATTCTTTTCTTTCTTTTGATAATAAAATTTCATTATCAATATTATCCACGATTTCTTTTGTCATAACTGGACCTTTTTCTTTTACTAATTCAATTACTAAATCTACGATATTCTTCATATTAATTCTCCTTACATTTGATCTTTTGCGATTATACCAAGTAAATCTAAACCATTATTTAATACTCGTTTAATACTATTTGCAATATTTATTTTATCACTAATCATTTGCTGATTGTCAGTAAATACTTTTTCTTGATTATAATAGCGGTGATATAACGTTGCTAAATCATATAAATAATTTGCAACAATATGTGGTAAGCGTTTTTGCGCTGCTTCATCAATAACTTGTTCAAACTTAGCAAGTAATAACGCTATTTCAATTTCATTTTCTGATAAATTATGAATTTCATTATCAACTTTTAATCCATCTTCTTGGGCTTTATTTAAAATTGAAGCGATACGAGCATGAGCGTATTGAATGTAGAATACTGGATTTTCATTTGATTCTTTTTTTGCTAAAGCAATATCAAAATCAAGTTGTGTATCAGGTGAACGCATAATAAAGAAATAACGCAACACATCAGCATCAATTTCAGCAAGTAAATCTTTAATCGTTACTGATGTTCCTGCTCTTTTTGACATTTTAACAATTTCATTATTTTGTAAAATACTAACCATTTGGATTAAAGCAATTTCAAATTTTTCTGGATCATGACCAAGTAATTCAATTGCTGCTTTTACACGCTTAATATATCCGTGATGATCTCCACCCCAAATATCAATTAAACGATCAAAACCACGATCATACTTATCAATGTGATAAGCAATATCTGATGTGAAATAAGTATGTGTTCCATCACTTTTTTCAACTACACGATTTTTATCATCACCGTATTTTGAGGTATTAAGCCATTTTGCTCCATCTTCATCATATAGTTCTCCAGTACTTGCTAAAATATCTAAACTAGCTTTTACTTTACCAGATTCATGATAATATCTTTCACTTGACCATAAATCAAATTCAATATTTAATGATTTTAACAGACGTTTAATTTCAGTTAAGTTTTTATCATATCCATATTCAACAAACCATGCTAAATCTTCTGTTAATTTATCAGCACCAAATTCATCATTAATATCTTTAGCAATTTGTTTGATTTCTTGTCCACGATATCCATCTTCAGGAAAATCAGCCTCAATTCCATTTAATTCTTCATAGAAAAATTTAACTGACTTACCTAAATTTTGCATCTGTGCTCCAGCATCATTTACGTAATATTCTTTAAATACATCGTGACCTGATGCTTTTAAAATACGAGCCAAGGCATCACCATATGCGGCATTACGTGCATGTCCTAGGTGTAAATCTCCAGTTGGATTTGCTGATACAAATTCTAAGTTGATTTTTTCAGGATTACTATTAACTAATTGTCCATAATTTTCATCTTTAGCAATTTCTTTTAAGATTTCTTTAAATACTGCTTCTGTTAAATAAAAATTGATAAAACCTGGTCCAGCAATTTCAATCTTGCTAATTAATTGATTTTCCCCAATACTTTCAACTATTTTTGTGGCTATATTACGTGGATTATCACCGATAACCTTACTATTTTTCAAAGCAACGTTACTTGAAAAATGTCCGTTTTTAATTTCTGCCGGTTGTTCAATTTCAACTTTTTCTAAGTCAATTGCAAATTCACTTTTAACAGCGGCAATTAATAATTCTGCTATTTTATCCTTTATTTCTATATATTTCATTTTACTCCTATTCATAACTCCACGTTTGAATAACTCGTTCATTATCGCGAGTATACTCAACTCTAATCATTTGTTTTTCAATTTGTAAATGGGTAGTTCTAATTTTTACACTACCATTAAATTCTTGTTCACCCATTTTTATTTGATATGGAACATCATTTTTTTGGTGTAACTTATGAGTAACACTAATATTAACATTTCCACTTTTAATAACTGCTATTTTATCATTATAGCACCGTACCAAAACCTTAACACCAGGTTGTTCTTTATATGATATTTCTTGATAATCTTCAAATTGTTCTAAGTGTGCTAAAATTGTTTTTTCGACTTTATCAATTCCAAACGTTAATTTAATCTTCATTTTTCTCCAAATAATATGTTTTACTTAAACAAGATATTTTTAAACTTTGTTTACAGAAATTAATTAACTGAGAAACATCTTCAAGATTGCTAATTTCACCATTTTCTTCAAGAATTTTCACACTTTCATTATATATCTTCTTATGATAATCTTTTGAAACAAATTGATAATATTCTTTTTCTTTTTCCGGCTCAAGAATTAACGGTTTTTGTTTACAGAATGCTGTTGTTAAATCACGTAATTCTTGGTCATTTTCTAAGATTGCCATTTCAGTAATTATTGTTGTTAAAACATAATCATCCATTTTCAAATAGTCTTCAACCGCAATATCCGCTTCAAAAAATGGTAATAACTTTTTGATATTTACTTTAAATTTATATTTAGTAGTTGCTAAATATTTAATTCGCTTTAAAATTGCCTGCATTAACTGTTCATTACCAATTGTCCGACTATTTAAATATACTTGTCCAAACATATGGTAACGACTTAAAATAAAATCTTCCAATGTTTGAATTCCTTTGGCTAAGAATACCAATTCGTCATTTTTCACATCAATAATTTTTAATAATCGATTTACATCAAAATTTCCATAGACAACACCAGCATGATGTGAATCACGAATTAAATAATCCATCCGATCGACATCAATTGTCGCACTTAAGATTTGATTTAAAATATGATTTGGATGTTTTTTCTCGATATATAAAACAACTTGTTCCAACATTTCTGGATGGTAATTACGAAGAATTTTATTTATTTCTACTCGACCATCCTTAATAATGCGAATTGAATAATCTTCGTGTGAATAATCAAAACATTCTTCGGCTGTATGTGAAAATGGTCCATGACCAATATCATGCAATAACGCTGCTACTAAAAGCGCTTCTACTTCAATTTTTTCATATCTTATTTGTCGACTTTCTTCAATCACATTTATCATTTTTTTTGCTAAATAGTAAACACCAATTGAATGTGAAAAACGTGTATGTTCGGCGCTCGGAAATACTGTATAAGTTAAACCTAGTTGTTTTATTCGGCGTAGCCGTTGAAATTCATTAGTTTGAATTAAACTTAAAATTAATTCATCTTTAATAATGATATCTTTATGTACTGCATCACGAATAATCATAATTCTGCTTCCAATTCGTTTAATAATCCTTCATATGTATCACTACTAATTATCTCATCATCAACAACTGCAAAATGTTCTTTAGTTCCCGGGCCACAATAACTCATACAATAATCTTCTACTTCCTCAGCATTGGTAATTTTTTGGATTTCTTCAACTGCTTTGTCGTAGTTTTTTGTTCGTTTTGCTTCATGACATTTTTTACAATAAATTACTTCCACTCATTCTCCTTTATTTAAGACTTAATTGTCTTTTATTTTATTTTCGCATTTCACCTTAAGAATTCCCCAGTTATCTTCTTTCCCTATTAATATATTATACTGATTTTCTGGACAAATTTCAACATTTTTCATATAATGAGCCACTAATTGTTATAATTAAAAAATAAAGGAGAAAGATGTTAACAATTATTGCTACACCAAAAATCACAAAATGGCTTGAAGAAAATCTAAACAAATATGCTCAATCAAGCCCGAACAAAACGATTAATCAGATTTACGAAACAACAACTAGTAAAGGTGAATCTTTTAAAATAACTGTATATAATAATGGTACATTAACTATTCAAGGTAACATCAAAGAGCGAATTTATCAAAAATTAATTTCTCAATGTGGTGAAGAAAATTACATTGGTTGCGATGAAGTTGGAGTTGGCGATTTTCTTGGTCCAACTGTTTATGTAGCGGTCAAGTTTGACCAAACAATAATTGAACAACTTGCTCGTACTAACTTACCGATTCGCGATTCAAAGAAATTAACTGATGAGCAAATTAAACAAGTATTTAATGAAACTAATCAATTTATTGAATTTAGTTCGCAAATTGTATATGATTATCAAATTGAAGACTTAAATAGTATTGGACAAAAAGTATATTATCATCATCAAAATGTTATTGCAGTTAATAATAATCCCAATGATACAACTGTTATTGATCTCTTTACAACGATTAAATCTTTTTATAAATACTCTAAAGAATTAGAAATCACTTGGTCCGATAATATCATTCTCGAAACTAAAGCAGATAATAAATTTCTAACAGTTGCTTTAGCAAGTATTTATGCACGCGCCATTTTCTTGGAAGAAATGGCAAAGCTAGAAGCAAAATACAACTTCACTTTACCACTTGGAGCTGGAGCAAAACCAAAAGCAGCAGCTCAAGAATTTATTGATAAGTTTTCCAAAGATGAACTAGCAACGTTTTGTAAAACTTCTTTTAAAACTTTCAATGAAATTGGATAATATTAATCATTAAAAACGCAAATAGGCAATTAAGCACTATTTGCGTTTTATTATTTTATTATTTTGTGAGACTTTCACGGACACGATTATTTGTAATCATTCCATTATGAACATTTAAACCTTGTTCTAATTCGGGAGCAACATCAATTGCTTCCACTCCTTTATCGGCAATTAATAATCCGTATTTTAAAGTCGCATTAGTAAGAGCTTGAGTTGCTGCCTTTGCTACTGCACCAGGCATATTAGCTACTGAATAATGAATTATTCCGTATTTTTCAAAAGTCGGATTATCATGTGTAGTAATTCGATCAATTGTTTCAACACTTCCACCTTGATCAATTGCAATATCAATAATAACACCACCTGGGTGCATTGACTTAACCATTTCTTTAGTTACAATTTTAGGTGCTTTTGCTCCCGGAATTAAAATTGTCGATACAACTAAATCAGCATTTTTGATTGTTTCAGTTAAATTATGGTGATTAGATTTTAGAATCTGAGCATCATTTCTAAAATAATTTTTCAATTCACGAATTCGGTCTTCATTGAGTTCTAATAATGTAACACGAGCACCAAGACCTACAGCCATTTGTGTTGCATTAAATCCGGCAATTCCACCACCAACAATCATTACATTAGCTGGCTCAACTCCTGGAGTTCCACCAAGTAATATTCCCTTTCCACCATGGATTCCTTCTAATAAATTTGCACCAATCGTTATACTACGACGTCCAGCAACTTCACTCATTGGTCTTAATAGTGGTGTTTGATTATTTACAATAATTGTTTCATAAGCAAAAGCACTTACTTTTTTATTAACTAATGCTTCTGTTAGCTTTGGTTCAGCAGCTAAATGTAAATATGTATAAATAATTAATCCTTGATAAAAATATTGATATTCCACTTCTAACGGTTCTTTAACTTTAATTACCATTTCTTGATTCCATGCTTCTTTAGCTGTTTCAACAATTGTTGCTCCGGCATTTTCATACATTTCATCACTAAATCCACTACCAACTCCTGCATTTTTCTCAACAACTATCTGATGATTATGTTTTATATACTCCATTACATTAGCAGGGGTTAAACCAACACGGTTCTCATTATTTTTTATTTCTTTTGGTACACCTATTTTCATTGTTCCTCCTTCTATTATAAAACTATTATACATTATGTTGAATAGTTGAAGGAAACATTTACGTATATTGTGACTTAAAAAAAATATTTTTCTGATTTAATCAATAACTTAAATTAAATACGAAAAATATTTTAGAATATTATCTTATTTTCCTACGAATTAAAATAACAATTAAAATGGCTGTAATAATTATTATTAACATTTGAATTTGATATTTCTGACCTGTATTTTCTAATTTTTCAGCAAGTGTTTTATCTTCGGGAATCGATACTTCTGGATTTACCACTTCTGATTTATCTGAATCTACTGAATCTCCCCCTGGTGTTAATGCTCCTGGATCCTTTGGCTTTTCATTATCTGAATCTGGTGTTAACAAACCTGGATCTTTTGGCTTTTCATCATCTGGTATTACTGGATCTGGAGTAATTGGATCTGGGGTAATTGGATCCGGAGTGTCTGGATTTTGAGCATCTACTTCTGGTGTTAATGTATCTGGTTTATCCGGTCTTTGAACATCAACATCTGGTGTTACTGGGGTAACTGGTGTTGTTAAGTCACGAACTATTTTTACATTTACCGTTTTATTTACACTATTGCCCTCTTCATCAACCACACTTAAAGTTATCGGATATGTTCCAGTCTGATTATAGTTTACATTACTATCATCTATTTTCAATTGATTAGTCAAATCACCATCTATTATTTCAGTTGCTTTAATCCCAAATGTTGATTCGTAATCATCAATCGCTTCTCCCAGTTTAATTTCCACTTCCTCATTGTCAGCAATAATTTCTGGTATTACGTCTTTAATCTCGATTGTTACTTCCTGTTTACCAATTTCTGTACCTGAACTATCTTTTTGCGTAAACACAACTGGATATTTACCAGGCACATGGTAATTAACTTGTGTAGCATCAACATTAATTGGATCTGATGTCGCACTTGTAACATTAAATAAATCAATTAACTGTTCATTTGAAAGAATCGTTTCTTCATTACTTTGAACATTATCATTTGCACTTAAAACATTATAATATACATCTTGTGTTACTACTCCAGTAAATCCTCCATCATCATAGAAACTTGTATAATTTCCTTTCCAACTACCACTTAATTTATTTAATCCTGGAGTTAATTCTTTTGCTAATTCTACTTCAATTGCATTTCCTTCGGGATCATAAACTGTAGTAGTTATTGGCATATTTTGATTAACTTCAATTGGTTCCAACTCTACGTTTTGATCTTTAGCCAATTCAGCATAATAAGTCATTTTACTTTCATTTTTCGCACCACTAGGAGGACACGAACCACGCATATCATACTCACCGATTGGACGCAAGTCTGTCAACTTATTATCATCTAATCCAATACAACTTAACATCGATGATGTTGTTGATGTTTCTAATGCATTAATATCCGAAATATTATTTCCTGACAAACGTAAAACACTTAAATTCGGCATATTTAATTGCGGTATTTCTGTAATCGCATTTGTTTCTAAATCTAACTCTCTTAATTGTAAATTATTCACAATCGGCGATATATCCGTAATTTTATTTTCATTGAGATTTAACGTATCTAAACTTTGCATTGTACTTAATGGTGTTAAATCTGAAATTTGATTTCCCTTTAAGTTTAAGTTTATCATATTATTTAAATTTGTTAATGGAGTTATATCTGAAACATTATTATAACTTAAATCTAACCAAGTTAAATTTGTAGCATATTCTAATCCCGTTAAATCTTTTACTTTAATACTATCATCTGTTTCCTCAAACCTTGGTATTGATAGAGTATACAAATCTTGCATATCCGCTTTTGTTATGTCATCTCCGGAATCCTTATCTAACTCCATTTCAATATTAGCTCTTAAAATTTCATCGGGGATTTCCACAACTTCATTATCATTTTGAACTTCTGTCTGTTGTTCTTGCTGTTCTTTTAATGTTGTAGCGTTTATTCCAACTGGCAATATTAAATTTAAACTCAAAATTAATACACATATTAAATTCCACTTTCTCTTCATTTCCCTTACCTCTTTACATTTTGTATATTTATTATATCAACTTTTGTTTTATTTTCATTAAATTTATTTAATAATTTTTTAAACGTTTTATTTATTGAACCATTTCGTGATTAATCACAATCAATTCACTTAAAATACATGCTACTACACATTCAATAAATTTTAATGTTATAATAATAACTGAATGGAGATTTATGAAATTAAAATTTTGGGGAAATTTAATATTAGTAAAATATAATATTGAAACAAAAGGTTTTAAAAAAAATTTGGGGTGTTTTTTTAAAACATTAAATATTAACTATCGTTTGATTTTTACTTATAATCAACAAAACAAAGGAATACATTGCGAAAATTATTAATTTTTTTACTTGAAATAATTTTTATTTTTATGATAATGAATATATTAGATTTTATTTTTTCAACAACAGTTGATTATCCAACTAATCTGATTATTGCTTTAATCATCACTCCTTTAATCCCAATAAATATTTTTAAATGAACAGTTAAATAAACTGTTCATTTTTCTTTATTATTATTTTAAATCACTTTAGCAATTAACATTATTATACTCATGTGGTATTAATAACTTGTTTAAGATTGTTGTTACTCGTTCAAATAAATCTGTTGCATGGTCAACATAATATTTATCACTTACCGTTATATATACATCATAAATATTATTTGGCTTTTCTTGGGCTTTCATTGATAAAACATTTAATTTTAAAATATTTTTATTTAAAGTTTTTTCTAATTGTTCAATTTCACCACTTGGCATTTCAAAAAGTGAACTTATTGATGTGAATTTTTCATTTTCTAATCGTTTTTCTAATTCGTGTGTCCAATAACTACTATCGACGTGATTACGGAAATTATAATATTCTAAAAGGAAATTAAAATAACTATATTTATGGTTTTCGGGAAAGTTAGCTATTTTTAGATGTGATTCTAAATCGTCTTTAACAATTTTTACTTGATCAATAAATTGACGATTTTCTAGTCCTTTAGTCATGTTTTCTTCAATTAAATTAATTTTATAACGACTTGTTCCTTTAATATAAATTGCATTTATTTCTTTCATTCCCAGATAATATTCAAAAATTCGGAAGTTACTAATGGCAATACCATTTGTCGGATGTGATGGAGAATTATATTCATTGTAATATTTAATTGCTATTCCTCCATTTTCTTCCCATTCAATTAAATTTTGAGAATAATCATCAATTAAAATCCATTCTTCCATTGTATTAACTTTAAATATTTCTTTTACTTTATCGACTTTACTTTCAGTTTCGGGAACGCAAATATATTTAGGTTTACCACATGAATTTTTCCATTCTAATAATTCATTTTGGCTGATTCCTAAAATTTGAGCAATTCGGATTTGCTTATAAAAATCGTATTGGGGATGTGGATATTTTGTTAATATATACACATTATCATTTTTAATTATTTTTCGAAACAACTCGGGATCATGACAAATACTAGTCTCATACATCGCTTTAATTGCTTCTTGATTATCATAAGGGTATTTTCCAATACTACGATGAATTCTCCCTTCTGTTTCATATGAATAAAAACCTGAATGCTCAATTATTGTATTATCAACATCAATAAATATCTTCATCTTCACTCCTTATATGTTTTCACAATCTACTTGTACACTATCAACTGGCTCTAAATAAACAGCATAACGACCAGTTACCGTTGAATTAAATTTAAATGGGTAACATGTGTATAATACTACTCGTTCTTTCCCATCATCAAAAAATACTTTATCAACATCGGTATCAGCTATTTCTTGAGCTTTAGTTACTTCATATGTATAGAAATTACCATTTATATTTAATATTACTGGTGTTTTTTCTTCGACATTTTCAAGTGATTTAAAGGCAAATTCTCGATGGCCGGCAATTACTGTATTTCCTTTAGTTCCAGGCATTTTTCCTGCTGGATCAATACTTACACCATAATTCATTGCCGCACTTAACCCATCATTACTATCACCCATAATAACTGCTGCTTCTAAACCAATTGTTGGGCCTGAAATATATCCAATTTGTTCATTTGGATTAAAATCAGCTGTTGTTAAACTTGGTGGATTCTCTGTCGCCTTAATTGTTTTATTTTTACATACTGCTTCTGTTGATTCATATTTTTCTACTGCATCGTTATAACTCTGATTTGCATCATTTTTAACTTTGAAATAATCTTGATAAAATTGATAACTTAAAAATAAAATAATTAAGATTAATATAAATATTATTAAGTCTAATAGTAACTTTATAAATTTTTTCATTTGACTCCTTTGATACTATTTTAACATGATATTTAAATAATTAATAATTAATGTAAAATAAAAAAGCCCAAATAAATGGACTTAATCTTGTAAATAATGATTTTTAAAAATATATTCTTTGTCTTCTTCAACTAGTAATTGCTGAACTTTCGGACTATTTACTAATTCTGGTTTAAAACTATGTAATGGAATTAAAATCTCTGGATTAACTGCTTCAACTAAATAAATTAAATTTTCCGCAAATGCATGTCCACCTGAACCAATTTTATAAACTTCCATATTATGTTTTGTTGCATAATCTAATAAATCATACCAACGGGGATCAAAATCACCTAATGGTTCGCCACCAGTTTGTAATAATGCCATTTTTTCTGTAAATATTGGATATTTTTCGCGTTCATTATAATCAAAAATTGCGATAACGTTTTTATTAATGTCTTTATATGCAACAACTTCTTTTCCTAGGTTAAATTTATCATTTTCTAAAACTTTAAAGTCAAATTCTGGATAATATTTATTAGCTAAATAAGCAAATTTATTTGTTAACCACACTTCTTTATTTTGATCTTGACCTAATTTTAAAGTTGAATATAAACGTTCAATTCCCATAATGTATGGATTAATTAATATTCCTTCTTCCTTAACCTCACTAGCGATTAATTTTGAATAATTTTTTTCCATTTGTAATTCGGGAACGTCTTTTGACGGAATAATTTTGTAATCATCTTCTAAGAACGATACACCGACACCTTCGAAAATTGCTACATCAATTTTTTTATCTTTTATATAATCTAACATTGCAAAAGTACGTTCATTATGTAAACCATGAATACGTAAATCTCCTGTATATAAAAGCGTTAAATCTGCTGTTTCAATTAAAAAACATCCTGCTCCTAATACATCATGATCAACTAAAATATTTGTTATTTTAAAATTCCCATGATAGAACGGTTCTTCTGCTTTTATCCCTTGATAATTACGTTTTTCTCCTAAAAAATCTTCAAAATCTAATTTATATAAATCTTCAATAAATTCTGCTGATTGTTCATTCATAATTAACGGAATATCCGGATGAATCAAGTTCATTGCTTTTGAATGATCCAAATGGATGTGTGACATTAATACAATATCATCATAATCACTTGAATTATCAAAAATCCCTTCAACATTTGGCATTTCTTCGGGATTTCCCGGACTAAACACAGTCCCAAAATCAAAAACAATTCGTTTGTCTTCATTAATTACTTCAACAATTGTCCCTCCAATTGTACGTAATCCTGATCTAAAAATTAATTTTGTCATTTTATCCTTTCACAGCTCCTTTTGTCAAACCACCAATTACATATTTACGCGTTAAAATAAATAATAAAATTAATGGAATAATTGTTACTACTGCTGCTGCAAGTAATAATTGCACTTCACTACCCGCTTCACTTGTGAATTGTGTAAGCCCAATTGGTAATGTTCTTTTTGCATCTGAACTTATAATTAAAATTGGCCATAAATATGCATTCCATGAAGAAATAATATTTAAAATTGCTACCGTTATTAAAGCTGGTTTCGCAACTGGTAATAAAATTTTAAAGAAGAATTTAACATCACTATCTCCATCAACTTTTGCTGCTAAATATAACTGATGTGGCACTTGTTCGAAAAACTGTTTTAATAAGAACAAATAAAATACACTCATCATATATGGTAAAAATAATGCTATTCGTGTATCAGCTAACCCTAAACTTGAAACAGTTTTAAAGTTAGTGATGATTAACATTTCACCTGGTACCATCATTGTTGCAATTAATAATGTTAATAATATACTTTTCCCTTTAAAGTCATATTTAACAAAAGCAAATGCACCTAAAGCATTAATAATTAATACAAATATCGTTGAAACTAATGCAACAATTACTGAGTTGAAAAAGTAAGCTGTAAAATTAAATTTTTGTAATGCTTCAGGATAATTACTCCACTGGAATGTTTCCGGTAAAACTTGTGGTGGTACTGCTTGAATTTCACTAATTGTTTTAAAAGATGATAAAATCATCCAGACAAATGGGAATAAAACAAGTCCAGCAAAACCAATTAAAAATACATAAATCATTGCATGTTTAAATTTTGTACTCATTTATCTCACCTGCTGCTTTCTTTTATTCATTTGTTTTTTTATAATTACCTGAATAATTTTAATTAACATACTTACAGCTAATAGTAATACCGCAATTGCTGCAGCAACATTTTCATTAATTGTAATATAATCTTTCAACATATAAACTGTTGTTTTTGCTCCCATTATTCCCCCAGTACTTGTTGGGAATAAAGCAACAACTTCTTCATATACTTTTAAATTAAAAATAATGTTCATTGTTAATAAATATGTTAATATTGGATAAATTTGTGGTAACTTGATTTTAATAAAGATATCTCGTGGTTTAAAACCATCAATAATTGCCGCTTTTTCAATATCTTCATTTACTGTGCTTAATCCAGTAAATATTATTAAAATATTAAAAGCAAGTCCCTTCCATATTCCCAATATAATTACTGAATAAATTGCAATATTAGGATCTACTAGCCAATCAAGTCCATGTAATCCGATTTTTTCTAACACTGTATTTATTACTCCATATTGTGAGTGGAACATGTACTTAAATACTGCTCCGATTGCTACTACACTCGTAACATAAGGTAAGAAAAATATTGTTTGAAAAAAGTTTTTAAATTTTATTTTCTTTGAAAGTAAATAAGCAATTACTAATGCAATTAGCATTTCAAAGAAAGTTACGAATACTGTGTATACAAGTGTATGTTGTAATGACATAACTAAATACTTATCACTAAATAAGTATTTAAAATTTCCTAATCCAACAAATTTTCCATTTTGAAAAAAACTAAGTAATAATGAATTAATAATTGGATAGAATAAGAAAATTACGGCACAAATTAATGAAGGTAATAAGAATAGTAATACATTTTTATTATTTTTAATTTGCATTTGTTATCCTTACTTCTGTTTCTTTATCAAATAAATATATAAACTCACTATTAATTGTCAATTTAATTTTCTTCATATCAGTATCTACAACATTACGTAAAATAACTTCTGTTTGGTTTTCTAATAACTCAGTTGAAATTTGAATATCTCGACCTAATAATTTTAGTGCATTTACATCAACTTCCATACCAACTTCGGTAATTTCAAAATTTTCTGGACGTAAACCAATGATATATTCTCCATCAGCAACATTCAAATTACCATTAATTAATTGTTCTAAACCAAGAACTTTTTGGTCTTTAATTTCAACTTTAAAAGTATTTATGCTTGGCGTTCCAATGAATTTTGCTACATATAAGTTATCGGGATTTTTATACAATTCCATTGGTGTTCCAACTTGCATAATTTTCCCTTCATTTAACACAACAATACGATCTGATACCGCTAATGCTTCTTGCTGATCATGAGTAACAAAAACTGTAGTTATTCCATATTTTTTCTGAATCATACTAATTTCTTTACTTGTTTGCTCTTTTAATTTTGCATCTAAGTTTGAGATTGGTTCATCAAGTAATAATAATTTTGGATTTTTAGCAATTGCTCGAGCTATTGCAACTCTTTGTTGTTGTCCACCTGAAAGTTGTGAAGGTAATTTATTAATATGTTCTTCTAATTCAACTGCTTTAATTACATCCATAGCAATTTCACGTGCTTCTTCTTTTGTTTTTTTCTGATTAATAATTGGATACATTACATTTTTCAAAACACTAAAATGCGGATATAAAGCATAGTTTTGAAATACAAGTCCAATTCCACGTTTATCGGGACTAATATTAGTCACATCTTCATCGGCAAAATATATATTACCGCTTGTTACTGGTTCTAATCCAGCTAACATAAACAACATTGTTGATTTTCCACAACCACTAGGCCCTAAAAGTGAAATCAGTTCACCTGATTTCACTTTTAAGTCTATTCCTTTTATGATTTGTTTGTCGCCATATTGTTTATGAATATTATCTAATCTAATTTCCATATTTTTTCCTTACTACATGTTATTTAAATCATAAACTGATTTAGCCATTTCATTTAATTCTGATAATTTAGTTGCAACGTCTTCTTTTCCATCTAAGATTTCATTCATAATACTTTTGAATTTGTCTTGATAAATTTCATTAGCACCATTGAATTTTGGTACGATTGTTTGGAAACGATCTGTTGAATCAGCAGCAGCTTTTGCTACTTCATTATCTGCTAATACTTTTTGATAGTCTTCAGTTTCTAAAGCTGATTTAGTAACTGGTAAATATCCTGTTTCTGTTGCAAATGATACTACATTTTCATCTTGTAATAAATAATCAATATATTTCCAAGCAGCTAATTTTTCTTCTGGTTTAGCTGATTTAAAGACTACAATGTTTGCACCTTGTTCAATCACTTTATTTGTTGGTAATGGTACGCTTCCCCATTCAAATTTTCCGTTTACTCCTGAATCAACAAATGATGCACCTGCAGTTGAACCAACGTATGCAGCTACTTGTTCACTACCAAATGGTCCTGATAAGAATCCATCTTCTCCAGCAGTACGTGCATAACCGTCTTTAATTCCATCTTGATACATTTTCACATCAGCTTGAATTTTTTCATTATCAAATTGGAAGTTATTATCTTTATCACGCCATTCTGATAAATCATTTGAATTCATTGAAGTTCCTAAGTAATTAGATAATGAATCGAAACCAATTCCTGTTACACCTGTTTTATCTGTAACGATTTTTGCATCAGCAAATAAGTCTTCTAATGTTTTTGGTGCTTCGGTAATTCCTGCCTCTTTAAATAAATCTTTATTGTAATATACAACTTCTGTTGATTTATTATAAGGTACTCCGTAAATTCCACCTTCTGTACCTTTAACTTCATCTAAATATGCATCAACAATATTATCGAATTTTAATTCAGTGTTATCAATTCCTTCATAACCTTCTAAATTATCAACATATTCATATGCATCTTCCCAAGTTGAATAAGCAATTGCCATCGTTGGTAAACTATCTGAAGAACCTGCTGATTTAATTTTTGTATATAAATCATTATATTGTCCTTGGTTAGTTAATTCAATTGTAATATTATCATTTTCCGCATTAAATTTATCTGTTAATGTTTGTAATGATTTTTCAATTTCACCTGTAAATGGATGCCAGAATTGTACTGTTACCGGCTCGGTAATTTCCGATGCAACATTACTTGAATCTGCTCCCGTAGCTCCACAACCAGCTAACGCTAAAATTGCCACTACAAAAACACTTAATAGTTTTTTCATTTTTCCTCCTACAACAAATAGTATGTTAATTGACATAAAATCCACAGAATTAATTACATGATATTTATAAATCCCGTGCATAAATGTTATAACAAAAAAATGAATTTTTTTCTTGAAATTTTTTATTTTCACTGCTGAAAAACGCTAATTAGAATACTTATTCACAAAAAAAGATTAGAAATTATCGATTTCTAATCTTGATTTAAGAAAAATACTAGCCGAAAACCTTTAATAATATATTAATTTATTATGTTCTTCCTCTTTATAACTTGGAAATTTCTAATCTAATTAATAATTATCTTTTCGATTACTAATTATTAATGTTCAAACTGAATACTAATCTCATAGTCATCGCTTATAACTTGTGCAAATAACCCATCTTTATTAACGATAACTTGATTCCAGTTTTGAATTTCGTTTTTATCTTTTTTTTCGGTAGTAACGTACTGATTTTCATTTTCCTCAAATTTATTACCTGATCTATACGTAAATCCTTGGATTAATGGCAAAAATATTTCAGTATTTATTTCACTATCCAGAGCCATTAATTCTACTGAACCATAAAGAATATCTTCTTTTTTTGTATCATTAGTAACTTCATATCCATCATCTGTTGTTTT
This sequence comes from Mollicutes bacterium SLUWU-24, assembly GCA_049070185.1. Lineage (GTDB taxonomy): Bacteria > Bacillota_I > Bacilli_A > UBA3375 > UBA3375 > CAZFWW01. Next base: position 368,769 of record JBLYTW010000002.1, read on the forward strand.
AATAACAATTTCTTTATCACTATTATTAATTTTTTTGCTGATTGTAAAATTTTCATCATTACTGCGCATTTTTTGACTCATCGTTTCTTGAATATTGAATGCTTGCTCTATATTTCCACTTTTAAAATTAATATATGCTGCCTGAAGAACGATAATCACTAATAATGCTGGCAATAGTTTCAATAAAAATTTAAACTTTCTTTTTTTACGCTCCATTTTACGTTCACTATAATTAGCTATTTTATCTGATATATTTTTTTCCATCTTAATCCTACTCCTTTTATCTTACCTTTTCCCTTAGAATTATTGGATTCAAATAATATTCAAATAATATCTATATTTTCTTCTAATCTTTACACTCTTGTAACCATTTGGTCAAAATCTAATCTAATTCGCTCTTGTGGTTGCTCATTACGATAACCTAATGTGATAACCATAGCTACTTCATATCCTTCTTGATATTGGGGATAATATTGATTAAACTTTTCTTGATCAAACCCTTCAATTGGACATGAATCAATTCCGAGACTAGCTGCTTGATTCATAATATTCATTGCTGCTAAATACGCATTAGCTTTTGACCACGCTTGAAAATCACTTTCTTCTTTGTCACAAAACATATTAAATCGACTAGCAACAAATTCTGGAGTTACTTGTTTTTCTGGCGGTAAAATTCGGTTTAAAATATCTGCTCTTTTTTCTGCGTGCCAGTTAAATACTGCTGTTCCTGGACCAACTGTAGCTTTTTTCCCAGCTAATACGACAATTGCTTTATTTGCTGTTCTTGCTGTCCCTTGATTCATACAAATGTCAACCACATTTTTCATTGCTTCATTACTCTCCATTGCTACAAAGCGAAATTGCTCAATCCCACATGAACTTGGTGTTAATATTCCTGCTTTTAAGATTGTATTCATATCTGCCGTTGAAACTTCTTTTTCACTATATCTTTTACATGCATATCTAAATTCTAAAATTTCTTGAAATTTTTCCATATTTTCTCCCTAATTGACTTTTCACATTCAGAGTATAACATTATTTTCTAAATATTAGATTTTAAATATTTTATTTTTAAAATAAATAATAAATATGCAATATTAAATAAAACATTCATCTCACTAATTTTGGAGTTGTTTTATTAAATTTACTCGCTACAATAACTAGTATCAGTAATATTGCGATAAACATTACATAAATAATATCAGTATTGAAAATATCAACTAATATTCCATAAATTGCAAATAATAACCAAATTATAATGCTACTCAAACTATAAATTGTCGAAATCAATTTATTACGATGTTTTGTTGGCAATTGATCATGAATCATTTGCGAATAATAAGGAATAAATTGATATACATATATTTGTGATAACATCAAGATTAAAAATGACATTAAGTAATTAAACTGATTTGTAAATAAAATGATTATACATAAACTTAACAATAGGATAATTATTTTCAAATTAGATACCACTAATTTGAAACCTTCTAAATTTCGTTCTTTGATATTAACCATAAATACAATAATTGATACTACTGAGTATATAATTGCAATCATAAATGAAGTAAAACCAATATTTTGTAATTCTACTTGATATGCCATATAAAAAAACCAAAAGAAAGAATCAATAATTATAAATGATAAGATAATTATTTTATTTTCATCAATAAACAATGCTTTTAAATAAGATGTGTAATCTAATATTTGGTCTTTAATCGTTTTTTTCTCAATTACATTATTGTCTTCTTGCAGATTTTCCTTAAGTGTCAGCATAATTATTAATGATAAGGTATGAATAATTACAGCTACTGCAAATAATAATTGCCACGAGAATAATGAAAATATTCCACCAATTAATATTGAAATCCCTAAAGAAACTGAGGCAATTATTGTAAATTTACGATATACTGCTTCGTAATCTCCTATTTCCTCATAAATATATGATTCACTTGCTCCACTTGCAAATGTCAAACCAATTCCATAAAAAATATTTGCTAACACAATAATTTTAAAATCATTACTTATTACTAAAAATAAATAATACAAAATGATAAATATTGAGCTTAAACATAATGTTTTTTTTCGACCAATTTTATCGGATAAAACTCCGGTTGGAACTTCAAGAAAAAATTGAAGTAGTGATATTATTCCTTGAATTATTACAACATTTGTAATTGATAAGCCAATCGATAAATAATATATTATAAATAATGTTCGTTCTGGATAAAACGAAGATAACATTGCAATTAAATACATTTTTGATTTCATTACGCCCCACTTTAAATTTATTGTTGATTATTATTTAAAGTATAACTTTTTATAAATTAATTGTCAATTATGTAAAATATTTTTACATTTTATTTTACACTTAGAAATCCAATCAATACATATTATGTACTAATTGGATTTAGAAAACTTAAATTTAATTAATCTTCAAGATCAACACCATTTGTTTTTATTACTTTTTGATACCAATAAAAAGATTCTTTTTTAATTCGATTATATGAACCATTACCAAAATCATCGGCATCAACATAAACAAAACCATAACGTTTTTTCATTTCACCAAATGACGCTGAAGGTAAATCAATACATCCCCATGTTGTATAACCTAATAAATCAACACCGTTCTTTATTGCTTCTTCCATCGCTTTGATGTGTGCTCGTAAATATGCAATTCGATAATTATCATAAATTTTTCCATTTTTGACTACATCAATTGCTCCTAATCCATTTTCAACAATAAAACATGGTAATCCATATCTATCATAGATTTTATTTAAACTTATCGTTAATCCTTTTGGATCAATTGGCCAACCAAATTCAGAAACTTTTAAATGGGGGTTTCTTAATTTTTTAACAAGAGCACCTGGCTCTTCTTTTTTATCTGCATCTTCAGAGGCAACATACGTCATATAGTAGCTAAATGCCGTAAAATCAATTGTTCCGTTTGCTAGTATTTCTTCATAACCATCAACAAAATCAATATTAATATCGTACTCTTCAAAATATTTTAAAATTCTTACTGGATATATCCCTTTGGCCATTACATCGAAAAAGTATAAATTTATTTGATCTTCTAATAATGCCGCAGCAACATCGGCAGATGTTGAATTATATGGGAATGTTTCTAATCTTGCTATCATTCCACCAACCATTATCTCCGGAGCAACTTTTTTGGCATAAGCTACTGTTTTAGCAGAAGCAATAAATAAATGATGGAACGCTTGGTGAATTGCTGACAATCTATTTCTACTTGACTTTTCAACGAACATTCCAGCTCCAGTATATGGAGAGTGGATGCTCATATTTATTTCATTAAAAGTAATCCAATATTTAACTTTATCTTTATATTCGTCAATTAATGTTTGCGAAAATTTTAAAAACAAATCAATTGTTTTCGGATTTTCCCAACCATTTAATTCTTCCATTAAAGTAATTGGCATTTCATAGTGAACCATTGTAACTAATGGTTCAATATCATATTTTCTCAATTCATCAAATACATTATGGTAGAATTTTAAACCATTTTGATTTGGAGTTTCTTCATAACCTGTTGGAAAAAGTCTTGTCCAAGAAATTGACATTCTAAATGTTTTAAATCCCAATTCAGCAAATAAAGCAATATCTTCTTTATAGTTATTATAAAAGTCAGATCCACGTCGATATGGATAATTTCTAGTTTCATCTTTTTTATTTTTTTCATACCTTTCAACTGAAACTTCTAAACTCCCAGTTGGAAATTGTTCTTTATATTCCTCATAAAAATCAACATAATCTAATTGCGAAAGCCCTCTTCCATCTTGATCAAATCCACCTTCAACTTGAGCAGAACTTGTTGCTCCTCCCCATAAAAAACCTTCGGGGAATACACTATTATTTTTGTTCATATTATCTCCTTAATTATTTTCTTCTATTTTAAATACTAATGTTAAAACAAAAGCAACTCCAAAACTGGCAACAACTCCTAATAATGCAAATAGCAAGTTATTTGTTCCCTGTTCAATATACGTTGGAATTGCTGTAATTCCCGGGATTGAAAATGCAAATGTTTTTACTGATAAAGTTGCAAATATCCCACCTCCAATTGCACCTCCAATTATTGCGGCATAAAATGGTTTTTTCAATTTAAGGGTTACCCCATACATTGCTGGTTCTGTAATCCCAAATATTGCAGAAATAAATGCTGAATATGCTAGCGACTTAAATTCTTTATCTTTTGTTTTAACAGCTACTGCAAGTGTTGCTCCGGCTTGAGCAAAATTACTAACAAGGTTCATTGGTAAAAAAATCATGTCATAACCAACTGATGCTAATCCGGTAAATGCTGTTGGGAAAAATGCATAATGCATTCCTGTTATTACTATAAGTGGCATCACTCCACCAAGCAACATACCAGCAAATGGTCCGGAAATTGTAAATAAAGTTGAGAAGAATTGATCAGCATATCCACCTAAATAATTTCCCATTGGTGCAATAAACATTAAGACAATCATTGCTGTTATCAGTAGCGATATTAGTGGGGTGAAAATTATTCTTACAACCTTAGGAATAACTTTATCAACTTTTCTGTATACAAAACTAAGTAGCCACACTCCAAGAATTATTGGAATAACTGATGAACTATAGTTAATCATTGGAATATTTAAACCAAAAAAGCTAAGTGATGTTACTTCTCCTGATGTTGCATAATTAATAATTGTTGGGTACATCATTACCCCGGCAATTGTCACAGATAAATATTCGTTTGTTTTAAATTTTTTTGCTGCAGAAAAAGCAACTAAAAATGGTAAAAAGTAAAATGGAGCATCTGATATAATATTCAGAACCACATACTCACTACTTTCAGGTGCTAACAAACTAAAAGCAACCAGTAATGCCATTACTCCTTTTAATAATCCCGCTCCAACAATTGCAGGTAATATTGGGGTAAATATTCCCGATATTGTATCAAATATTATATTTATTATCCCTTTAACGGTTTTTTTAGGTTTCGTTGGTGCAAAATCAGTAATTACATCGTCACCTAAACCTTTTTTTACTTCTTCGTATACATCGTCAACTTCATTACCAATTATAACTTGAAATTGATCTTGTTGAAATTGCGCTCCAAAAACTCCATCAAATTTTTTAATTCTTTCAATGTCAATCTTTTTCTCATCTGCTACATTAAATCGAAGTCTCGTAATACAATGGAAACTATTTGTTATATTTTCCGCACCGCCAATACTATCAATAATTTCTGTAGCAAGTTTTTCATATTTCCTCATAATTCCTCCTAGTTATCGTAGAAGGTTTAGCCAACTAAATGTCACTATCCAATTTTAAAGGTTGATTACGTATATTTGTTATATTTTCAATGTGAATAGTTAAATATACTTTTTCTTCCTTTGATAATACGTGTTCATATTGATCATTTAAATACTTTTCAATTTTCAAAGTACAATTAAAAGAGTCTATATATGTTGTTTGAATAATATTATATAATCTATCGTCATTACAATTTAAAACGGAAATGTTCCCAAATAACCTTGAGGCAAAAAATTTTAAATGGGTAATAAATCGATAATAATAGATAGAATTAGGATCAAATTCAAAATCAAAACATTCTTTAACTATTGAGGTGATATCTTTAATTAATTCAGTCGTTTTATATACTAACGTTATGTTTGAACTTTCTAATTCACTATCAATGATATGTGTTGCTATAAAGCCAGCTTCATCATCAGATAATTGAAAACCAGTTACATTATTTATTAAATCTAGAGCATATAATCCAACTTCATATTCAACCGGATAAAAATTTTTTATTTCCCATAATATATAATTTGGTATCTTCATATCTTGTTTTTGTCGTTCAATACTTGTAAAAATATGATCAGCAATTGCAAGGCATGCACTTTTATTAATATTTTTATCAGTTTTAACACTTGCATAATCAACAATATCAGCAGCAATTTCAAAAAAATCAATCGGAAGTGCATCAATATAAGTTTGAATATTTCTTCCCTGATTATTTTCATTTGGTAAAATAAATGTTCGTTCAACTAGTTTATTATCAATTCTATTACCAACACTTTTACCAAATGCAATACCTTTTCCACCAACAATTTGTTCACATCCTTTTTCATCTAATGTAACTACGAAATTATTATTCAAAATCTTATGTATTTTCATTATTCTCCTTTATATAATAAAAAAAACCAATAAACAAGTTGATAGAAATTAACTATCTTCTTAATTTATTGGTTTAGCTCACTCACGTGATCACTATCCTTCGTATTACAAACTTATGATATCATAATTTAATATTAAAAGCAAATGTTTTCATTATAAAAAAATCATCATATATTCTTTATCCAAACTAAATAATTTATTTAAGCTGTTCCTTTTTCTTTTGACGATAAACCCCAAAAATAGAAATAAAAAATACAACCATAATAAATATTCCAAACGTTAAGTCAATTAAAAATATAACAGATATTCCTCCAATAACACTTATTGTTAATAAAATATTCAATGCTTTATTAGTTATATAATCATCTGTATATTTTCCGTTAATTAAATCGGATAAATTAGCATCGGGTTCTTTTTTATTTATATGTCCAATTGTCCGAGTTGTTAATGAGTTCAGTTTTTTCAACGTAAAATAAAGGTCAATTAAAAGAATTAAAAATCCACTAATTACGATTTCATTCATAATATCTATCCTCAACTCGTTAGTAACAAAATTTGCGATTGGTGGTTGAATTCCTTTAATCACTATAACCGCTAATATTCCGAAAAGTAACGAATTTTTCAAACAAACTCTTCCTTGAAAATTAAATTTCATTTTTGAATAATCCCACCATTTAACATGAAATATATTTTCTAAAAATACTGCTGTCATATATTCTATTATTGTAGTTGCCATTACACCACTAAAATATAATAAAAGAATATTATTAGCAAAATGGGATAATGTTGCTATTAAAAATATTGCTCCAAAAGCATAGATTGGTAAAAATGGCGAAAATAAAAAACCTCGATTTACAAATCTTTCATTCTTTATCCCAGTATAAATAACTTCTACTATCCAACCTAAAAAACCATATATAAAAAAAAACATACTATAATATAAAAATATTTCTTTCATCACACAACTCCTTTGTTGACTTTTAACAATTCAATTACTAATGGATAACTACTTTTAATTAACAATTATACAGGTATTATAACATGAAAAAAGTAAATAATATTCGATATAAAAATAAAAGGAGTATTATTTACTTTATTTCTAAATTATTCTTTATGTTCCATTATTGTAATTCTAATATCCATGTGGTTTCACTGAAAATTCATCTTACTAATCGTTGCTTAATCCATATTATTATAACGTTTAACATTTAATATTTACTATGTATCCGCAACAATTTCTCTTATTTAACATATTTACTCTAGCATATCTATTAATTAATACAAGCAATTGTAATTACAAAATATGCTTATTGCTTATATTTATTTTAAATTGTGCATATTCCTTGATAACTTTAATAATTTCATTTAAATTATTATCAAAATTTTCACCAAATTCATCATACTTAATTAGATAACAATAACTTCCCATAATTTTGTATAATTCAATTTAATTATTTAATTTTTTTCTAATTGATTAAACTTACTATTATTCATATATATTTCAATAAATGCTGTTTTATATAATGAAAAATTAATTGGGTATTGAGTTATTATTCCTTGTTTCTCTAACTTTGAACGACGTTTACAGATTGCATGTGAACTAATAAACAATCTATTACTTAATTGGGTATTGGATTGTTTTCCATTACACTTCAAAATTTCTATTATTTTATAATCAATTTCATCTATATAATACTTCCCCTTTGAAACTAAATACATATATTTTTGACATTTTATAAACTTATAATTATGTATTGTCAAGTGACTTTGTTACAAATTTTACATAGAGTATCTGTATTCAACTGGTGACATGTTATTTAGTTTTTTTGAATCCTAACATTGTTATACCAATCAATATATTTGCTAACTTTTTCTTAAAAACTAAAACATTGTCATCTTTTGAATATTCTAATTCATGTTTAAATATATTAAATATATTTTCACTTATTACATTATCATAAGGACATCCTGCTTTTGATAAAGATCTTGTTATATTATTTTCTTTTAATATTGAATCGATATCAAAGTTTACAAATTCACTTTTTTTAATACACTGATAACAATTTGTGAATCTTTATCTTTATTATTTAATACTTCTTTATCTTTATTAAGTTCATTTTATTACTACTTTTTATTTAAAAATACTCTCAATTTGCTACAAAAACATTAAAAGGAGATTGTTTATGTCATATTTTCTATTGTCTGGGTTTTTATTGTTTAATTTTTTATTGCTTGATTTATTTTCATTGATTTCCTTATTATTTATTTTTATATTTTTCATTTTTTTACTGTTACTATTACTTCTTTTACTAATCCTGATATCTTATAAGTTTATAAAATATTTAGCATCTATTTTTTTCAAATATATTACATCTTTATTCAAAAGTACAAATAAAAAATATTTAAGGTACTTATTAATATTTTTTATTTCTTTAACATTTTTCATTTATATTGATAGTATAAATATAAGGGAGGGTAATCAGAATAATATACCCTTATTAGCTTTGATTTTAAAACCAGCAATATATAAAATCAATATAGATTTATGGATCACAATGTTTGCTTCAATTTTTGCAGTATTGGGAACATATCTATTTACAAGATTGGAAAATACCAAAGCACTTAAATCCCAACAATTGCTAGCAAATAAACAAATCTTAAATTCTTTAACACTTTTACAGGCTCTAGTTACAGAAAATATGAATCTACAGAAAATTGATGGACATAATAACAATGATAAATATATTGCTTTTCCTGTAAATAAAGATGAATTTTCATATTTAAATTTGTTAAAAGAAATAAATCTAATTAATAATATTTTTTCAAAAGAAAATATTAAATTTAATTTTACAAATAAGTCTATAATATATCATCCATTTGACAATAACGATGCTACTTTTCAAATAACACTTTCATCATATCCTAAACCACATACGTATATAAATAGTTATTTTTTAGATACATTACGTCAAATCACACTTAAAAATATTGTTGGTTTTGATTCAAGTGATGTAAGTGGAGAATTTATAGAAAATAATAAAGCAACTATTATTAATAAAATTTTACAAGTACAATTACACTATAAAGAACCTAGTATTGACCATTCCAATTCGGACTCTCAAACTATTTTTAATGAAATTCAAAAAACTGAATCAGAAATTTCTATTTTAATTAGTATTGTGTACAAGGCTTTTATTCAATTAAATAAAAAAGATAATTTTAATAATAAACATGAAAAAATTAAAATATTTATTGAATCAATTGAAAAAATCCAAGACTTATATGCGTTAATACATAACAAATTCATTAAATTTAATCCTTTAGATTCAATAGCCACTATATCAATAATAGATAACCAAAACAATTTCTTTTCATCTGAATATAATTCTCTAGTTATCCTTAAAATTTCTGACTTTCAAGAATTTATTGATATCAAACCTAAACATTTTTAATATAATGTAACTCTATTTTAAACACTAGAAAATAGTTTCTGTAATTATATAGATATTCGGAAAGGAATAACTCCTTTTCGGATATTTTTATTTTATCATACCTTTATTTCAATTTGATAGTAATTAAGCTGCTATGCATCTGCGTAGATTTCATCCATATTAAATATGTACGAACATCTTTTTATTTTACATAACTTATATATACTTCCATCCCATTTACTTTGCTAGTAGAAGTATTATTTAATTCAAGAATTGTTGCAACTAATATTTTCTCCAATGATTCACAATTTAGGAAAGAACGTTTGTGAGCAATTCTTGGTTTACAGCTTCAATAATACCCTTTATATAATGTCTAAACGTGATTTAAGAACAGAATATAAAAAATAAGCTTCCATTTCTGGAACTTCTTGATTTCTGTTTTGTAATAAACCTTTATTTAAAGGTGTATAAACCCACACAGCTTTTACTCATCTCTGTTATAAAATTACAATTCTAACCACATAACACAAATAATTACCAATAAATATTTAACTTGATAGTTTTCACTATCAAAAGATAGTATCGATGGCCGGGCTTGAACCGACACGAGTTTAACCTCACAAGATTTTGAATACTGCGTGTCTGCCTATTCTACCACACCGGAATTTATTTAATTTAATTAATTTTAATGATGGGGGAGAGAGAGGGATTTGAACCCCCGAACCAAAAGGAACAGATTTACAGTCCGCCGAGTTCAATCACTTTGCTCCCCCTCTATCATTGATTGCAAAGAGATATATTAAAAAATAATTCTTAGCATCTTTCTTTACATCTTTTGTTAATAATGGTATAATAATAGTGTAAAAATAGAAGATTAGAAAAGGAACCTGTTGTCGCAGGCTCCTTTTTTGGAGTGATGTAAAAATAGAAGATTATTATAATTTAGTTCTTAGTATTACTAATAACCAATATTATAATTATTAATTCAAGTACAGTGATTAGATCCTGCACCTAAACCTCCTACATATTACATCTACTCCTTAAGTAGATTTGGTTTGTAAAAATCATTTTTACATCCTCCATGTTCATACTTAGCATGAACATTATAATTATATCATTTTAACTTTAAACTTTCCATTTTTATAATTTGATTTTTGTATCATAATATTTTTGGTATTATAAAACTAGTATCACAAGGAATATACATGACAAGGACAGAACTTATAAAATAAATTAGAACAACTAAAATAACATTCTAGCATCACATAATTTGTATTGTCAAGTAATTTTATTACAAATTTTACATAGAGTATTTGTATTCAACTGGTGACATGTTATTCATATTTTTGAATCCTAACATTGTTATACCACTCAATATATTTACCAACTTTTTTCTTGAAAACCAAAACATTGTCATCTTTTGAATATTCTAATTCACGCTTGAATATATTAAATATGTTTTCACTTATTGCATTATCATAAGGACATCCTGCTTTTGATAATGATCTTGTTATATTATTTTCTTTTAATATTGTATCTATATCAAAGTTTACAAACTCACTTCCTCTGTCTGGATAAAATATTTGATATTTTTGTAAATCCACCTTTTTTAATACTTTGATAACAATTTGTGCGTCTTTAGATTTACTAAATGAGTGTGATAATATTTGCCGAGTATTTGTATCAATTATAAAACATAAGTAATAAAATTTTGTACCTAATTTAATATAAGTCAGATCACTACTTATTATACCCTTTGCATTAAACTTACAATCTACTACATTTAGTATATCAGCTTTATTATAGTGATATTGTTTATACTTTTTTGATTTATTATAAAGACAAACTAAATTTTGTCTTTTCATTGACTTTAATACTTGATATTTGGAGTATTTATAATTCTTTTTCTTAAGAACCAAAGAAATCTTATCAGCACCATACCTCTTATAGTTTTTATAAAATTCATTAATAACAAGATTATCAATTTGCGAGTATGATTTTTTATTTTTGTTCCCAATCATATCTTCTACAAGCTTTTTCATAAGATTCTCCAAAATATAATCTATCTCCTCTCCGTTTTGGAATTTTTCTTTCATCATATATCATCCAATATTTTAAACCTATAAATCTTAATATAAACATCATTGTTAAAAAACTTACAATTATAAAAATACTTTCTCCGTTAGATAAAGAAAGAAAAGTCAAAAATGATAAACTAGTTGTACTTGGAATTCCTAATAACATAATAAAATATTTTCTTTTTAGATAAGATTTTATCATTTTTTTATTATAAGATAAATAAATATATATAATAGTAATAATAGCATTAAATAAAAATAATACAAAGTAAATATACCAAGTATTCCATTCAAGATTACTTGTATATTTAATACCATCTATTATCATATATATAAAAGTAGGAAAGAAGTAAGCGGCATATATAATATTATTTTCTCTATAATTTAAAAAATCAGAAGCATATGTATAGGTGAATGGATTTATCTTTCTTTTCATTTCATCTCCTATTGATAATTATTTATCCATATTTTTGTATCTATACACTCTTCATTCATTAACTCAATTTTATTTAAAATATTTTCTACTTCTTCTATTAGTGAATCACCCTCTAATGTTCCTTCGAGTGTACCAACACTTATTAATTTTTGATAATTCATATCTATTGCTATTCTTAAATCATCAATTTCTCTTTGTTTTCTTTCTATTTCGTCAATAAAATGTTCTTTTGCTTTTAAATCAATTAAATTATCTCCTAATGCCATAATTCTCCCCTATATTTTCACCTTCAATTTCAAACTTAATTCCATCATTTTACTCAAATTATAGCATGATGGCAAAATGTCAGTGTCAAAAAAATTTTTTTTGATTAAAGCTATTAACTAATTTGCTGTAAATTATTAAAAAAAGACTATTTAAAACCCTTTGTTTTAGGGACTTAAATAGTCTTTCTTTAAAATGGTACCGGTGGCCGGGCTTGAACCGGCACGAGTTTAACCTCACAGGATTTTGAATCCTGCGTGTCTGCCAATTCCACCACACCGGCATTTATTTGATTTAATTAATTTTAATGATGGTGGAGGGGGAGGGATTTGAACCCCCGAACCGAAAGGAACGGATTTACAGTCCGCCGCGTTTAACCACTTCGCTACCCCTCCATCATTGGTTGCGGGAGAGGGATTTGAACCCCCGACCTTCGGGTTATGAGCCCGACGAGCTACCGAACTGCTCTATCCCGCGATGTGATTTTTGATACTTATATATTTTATCATATTTTATAATACATATGTTTATAAATAAAAGAAAAAGAACTTTCGTTCTTTTTTGGAATATTTTGAAAAAATTTAATTAATGTGGGTTTTATTTTCTAATTGGAATATTTGAGAAAATTAATTTAATGTGGTTTATTTTATTTAATATTAGTTTTTGTTTAATTTTTGTGGGTGTGTAAAATATCTTTAAATATCTTACACATTAAGTATACTATATTATTATTTATATTTAGTGTTATGTTTATGAAACTAATATGTAGTTTCTGTGAACTTTTTTCTAAATGAATAATGTCATATCAGCACCAGAACTTTCGCCAATATACTTAGCTACTCCACCAAATTCTACATTATCAATTAATTCTTCTTCTTTTATTCCCATTAAATCCATTGACATTGTACATGCAATGAATTTAACTCCAGCTGCTTGAGCATTTTTAACTTGTGTAGCTAAATCTGGAACATTTTTATCAGCCATTCGTTTTTTAATCATTGTTGAACCCATTCCTCCCATATTCATTTGTGATAATGGTAATTTTTCCGCACCTTTTGGCATCATTGCTCCAAACATTTTTTCAAAATTGGTTTTATCCACTTTGACATTTCCATCTTTTCTCAAAACATTTAATCCCCAAAATGTGAAGAAAATTGTCATTTGTTTTCCCATTGCTGCAGCACCTTGAGCAATAATCATTGCCGCTAATGCTTTATCTAAATCACCACTAAACATTACAATTGTTCCATGATCTTGATTAGCTAATTGATTTGTTTCATGATTTAGACAATTTAAACTTTTTTGAACTACAATTTCATATCTATTATCTTTTTGGGTTTTTGAAATCAACTTATTGCCATGCTTTTGACACCATGCTTCAATGTCTTGACAAAAACCACTATCTGTAACTTTAATTAATAATTTTTCACCATCATTTATTGATTCCATCTTTTTAGTTGTTTCCATAATTGGACCTGGACATTGTAAACCACATGCATCTAATACATGAAGAATCTTCATTGTATTCTCTTGTTCTTGTTCTTTTCCTTCTACTTCTAAATTAGTTACTGGATTTATAACCGCTTTGTTTGTATTCTTTTTCACATTATTGTAAATATCATAACCTCCACTTAAGTTATACACATTATTAAATCCATTTCCATTTAAAATTTTCTGTGCTGTGTAACCACGTAATCCGACTTTACAATAAACATATATTTCTTTATTTTTATCTTCTGCTATTTCATTAATCTTTTCACGTAATTGATCAACTTCAATATTAATTGCTCCTTCAATATGTCCTAATTCATATTCAAGTGGTGTTCTAACATCAATTATTAATTTTTCTTTATCATTTGCAATATCATCCAATTCATTATATTTGAAATTTTTTGAAAATCCACTTAAAATATTCATTGCTGTATATCCGGCAATATTTACTGGATCTTTAGCACTATTAAATGGTGGTGCGTAACACACTTCAATATCTTCTAAATCCGCTACTGTTCCACCAAGCTTAATTGTAGTTGCAATTACATCAATTCTTTTTTCAACACCATCATTACCAATTGCTTGTGCCCCAAGAATTTTCCCATCTAAAGTAAAAATTAATTTTAAGTCAAGATTTGATCCCCCAGGATAATAACCAGCTCTTGATCCTCTTGTTATAATAATTGAATCATATTTAACACTTGTTGTTTGTAAATATTCTTCTGTTAATCCAACTGATGCTGCTGTTAATTCATTCACTTTTAAAACGCTCGCACCAATTGTCCCACGATATTCACGATTTTGACCATTAATTATATCAGCTAATAAGCGCGCTTGACGATTAGCTGGCCAAGCTAATGGAATGTACGTATCTATATTTAAAATTGGATTTTTCACTGCAATTACATCACCTAATGCATAAATATTTGGTTTTGATGTTTTAAATTGATTATCAACTTTTATCGCACCATTTGCAGTTACTTCTAAATTGATATCTTGGGCTAATTTACTTGCAGGACGTACACCAATAGCCATAATTGTTACATCTGTGGTTATAATAGTTCCATCATTTAATTCTACTTCTGTTTGACGAACATCCTTAACTGATTTATTAACTAAGACATTAACTCCATTTTCTTGTAAATTTAATTCTAGTTTTGCAGCCATCTCTAAATCAAATGGTTTTAATATATGATCTGCCAAATCAATTAAAGTTACATTTATACCTAAATGTGCTAAATTTTCAGCCATTTCTACCCCAATAAATCCACCACCAATTACAACGGCATTTTTCGGGCACAGCGTTGTCACATATTCTTTTATTCTATCAGTATCGGGAATATTACGTAATGTAAAAACATTATCAGCATTTTTTAACCCTGGAAAATTAGGGACAATTGGACTTGCACCAGGTGACAATACTAACTCATCATAACTCTCTTCATATTCAATACCAGTTATATGATTTTTCACAATAACATTTTTCTCAATTTCATTAATTTTAATTACTTCAGAAAAATTTCGAATATCTAAATTGTATCGCTTACTCATCCCTTCAACTGTTTGAACCATTAATTTATCACGATCTTGAATAACATCACCAATATAATAAGGTAAACCACAATTTGCAAATGCAATATATTCATCTTTTTCCAACATTACAATTTCATATTCTTCACTTAAACGTCGCAATCTAGCAGCTAAAGTTGCTCCACCTGCTACTCCTCCAACTATAACAATTTTTTTCATTTAATCTCCTAATATCTTTTCTTTTAATTCTTGTCCATCTTCTGATAAACTAAATGCTTCCATAAGCGGTAAGAACAAATAGCATTCTCTTACGTATTCAGCATTTATAAAATAAAACACTTCATTTTTTTCTGAATTTTTTGAAACAATACCAAATTCATACAATTTACGTAAGTGTTTTGAAACATTTGGTTGCGATAAATTAGTCAATTGACATATTTCATTTACATTACAACAATTAGTAGTTTCATTATTTTCTGTAAAATAAATAATATATAATATTTTCAATCTTGATTCATCGCCAATTAATTTTAATAATTTATATAATTTCATTTTCACCCCTATATAACTATATAGTTATATTAACATAAATTTAACAACAAATTTATTTTTATTCTATATAAATAATAATAAACCTTAATATTTTTAAAATTATATTATTAGAAAATACTTTACAATATGTGTAAAGTATTTTTATTAAATTATTTTTAATTTTTATCTACTAATAGTTACAATACATTATTCTACTAACTCTATTGTAAAAGTAGAAGACTGATACTTTTCTTCTACTATTTCTTTATCTTCTGGAGGATAATCTTCAATTGTTTCTTTACCGTATTGTTTATAATTAATGTGACAGTTTTTACATAGAAAATTGTTAAAATATAAACAATACAGTCCAAGTCGTGGACGAATCGCTTTAATATAAACATCCATTCATTGTTCGAACAAAATATCTTTTTTCTTTATTCTCTTCCATTTGCCTTGTTCCAATACAAATAAATTTCGTCCACCTTTTATTTGATACATTACTCACTCCTTAAGTTCCTCCTTACTTTTGTTTTGTTGTGATAATACCTAAGCTTTTAGAATTAATTGTTAGCATACAATTACCATCATCAACATACCAATTCTTTCCTCTCTTCATTATATTAGAACTATTTTTCATAATATTTTTACAATATTCAACTACGTCAATATTTTCATCCAACTGTAGGTTTTTTCTGATTATGTTCTTCCCTAACTCCGTTATTGATATTTCATTAATTCTACTCAAAATATTTCTTTTTCATGTAAGTCAGCATATTTTTTTCTTCTTTATTTTTATGTTTCTTCATCATTATACTTAAAGCATTCAAATCAACAATCTGTCTATATCTATTTGGCCATATATAGCAATTATAATATTCTACCGATAATTTAGCATTCAGTAAATCGTTGTCAACAGTTGTATTACAGCCATCAACTACAATCATGTTGTAGCCACGTTCTAATCCACATTTAACAGTTGCATCAATACATAGATCGGTTTGTAATCCACATATAGCAATGTCTTTTATCTCCTTAGACTTTAGATATACATCTAGTTCAGTATCTTTAAATGCACTATTATACTTTTTTATGAATAATTTTTCACTATCAATTGGTTTAAATTCTTCATATACCTCAAACCCAATTTTACCTGGAGTTAAATCACTTTCTTCTCCCTAAATTACTTCAATATCATTGCTTCTTGCATTATTAATTAAGTTACTAACATTATTTTTAAACTGTTCAAAATTATGTAATGCATCTGTCATTATTAATCGTTGTACATCTACAACTAATAAAATCATTATTCTCCTCAAGTACCTTCTTGACTACATTATAATGAAATGAACTTACATCATGTCAATTCATCCATTTGTTTTATTAGTACTTCCTTAAAGAAATACTATGTTTATTACTTTTTGCTCATCAGTTAAATTATCTACTACTTCAAAAGAGTGGTTAGTATTATACTATTTAAGCCAAATTACTAAAGCTGAGAGCGTAAATCATATTCTCTAATTAAATCAGCACGTTTAACTCCATTATTATAAAGATAAATAATTTGTAATTTAAATTCTTCTATGTATTCATGACGTTTTCTTTGATTTTACATATTCCTCTAAGATTTATTTCGATATATTTTATCATTTTAAGTAACCTTATAATCCTATTCACTTGAAAAGAAGTGGTCTTCAGGAAAAGTTAGAAACTGGTCAATGGTACTTAATCAATTAATGGTTGATGATCGATTTGCACCACTTGTTGAGAAGTATAGTAACAATTAGATAATAAACCTACACAAATTTCTTGACAAATCCGATTATGCTAAATTTATTAATATTGTTTAGGAGTCACATATTCACACATTTTTCTAGTTACACTTATTCATAAGTTAATTGCTCATTAATAACTCAATATGCTTTCTATCTTATCTAAACAAAATTAAACAATATTCTTATAGTTTATTTTCTTTTATAGTGAAAATATCTTACTTTCAGGTCATCAACTTCTTCAATGGAAATATTAGAAGTATTAAACTTACTTGTCTTAAATAAATAACCAATCCCTTGATTTAAAGATACTAATGTTACTACTTTGTCTATCCTATATATTTCCTGACTGTACTTAATTTTTTTTTCTAATTTTTTCCTTATTGGACACCCCTTTTCAAATAAAAATATATTTTCTAGATTTTTATTCATTTTTAACATATTTTTGTTGGTTATTCTCACAACCTCTTTTTCTAAAAAGAAGTCTTTTACACAATATTTATACTCACTTTCAAAATCTTCTGAACAAATTATTTCATCTATGTTATTATTATTAAAATCATTTATTATTTGGATGGAATTAGCAAAGATATATTCAATACTTTCTTCATTATTATGCACCATTTGGATAATCTTTTCTTCATTAATGATATTTTCATCAATTCCTACTTTTTTTTTTCCTTTATTAAAATACACTTCAAAATAGTCTTCTACTTCTTTATACTTTTCATAAGTATCATTTAATATTTTTTTACCCTCATATGAAAGGATTGATTCTTCTTTTTTTTCATATAGTTTAACATTAAGGTCTTTTTCATATTTCTTTATTAATTTAGATGCCTTTGATTGACTGAAGTATAATTTATCAGCAACCTCAGATATTGTTTTAGAATTCTCCATTGCTAATAATAAATTAAAAAACTTTAAATAATTCACATAAACTCCTCTTTGTATTTTACTATGATATATATTGTAGTCTTACCGGTTAAAGAATATTCTATATTATCACAAAATTGGATTTCAATTGGAATATAAAAATATTACTCTATCAATGCTTTTATTATACCTTTATTTCCTAGTTATTTCAATAATAAATTTTAATTTTCCACCATTTTTATGTACTACTTTAATATCATTAACACCATCAACACTAGCTAATATATCAAATATTTTATTGTAATCTTTTATTTGAATATTATTTAAATAGTCTTTTCTAAAATTGTTTTTTCATACTTTAATCTTGGTTCAAACAATTCCTTGTTTTGTGGTAAGGCGTGAAAGTTTAAATACTCATCTTCCTTACATAAAAACTTTAAAATTTTATTCATTTTACATCACTTTTTCCTTATAGCAATATTATTTCCAATTAATGCACTTATTACTAAAATTAACCCTATAATCTCATATATGCTTACTGTTTTTCCAAAAAATATCACAGATAAACTGAACGTTGTAATAGGAACTGCACTCATAAATAAACTGGCATTAATTGGTCCTAAGATTTTATTACCATTATTCCATGATAAGACTGCTAATGCTCCTGCTATAAAAATTAAGTATAAAAAGTTAGGTATTAAATCACTTACTGTTAATAGCTGAGGCAACTCTAAATAACCTAAACTAGTCAATATAGCTACTATAATTACAATACTTATCCCTCCTAAAATATTTGTTAGTGCTGTATATTTAATAGGTGAATAATCAAAGAAAGTAATACCTGTAGAATATATTACCCATGAAGTGGCACCTAAAAATATTAAAAATACAGGTATTATATTTTCCTTTATAAGCAAACTTGCTATATCTCCATTTGTTACTACAAAAACTACTCCTATTAATGCAAGTAACATCATATATATTGAAAATTTCTTTATTTTATTTCCTCTAATATATTTCCCTATAATAACAGCTATCAACGGTTGGATACCCATCATTATTGAGGCTAATATACTTCCATTATCACTTAAACTTTGCCCTAAAAAAACCAAAAAACTAAAACCACAAAATCCCAATGTACCAAGACCCCATAACTTTAATAAATCTTTCTTTTTTACATTTTCTAATGGGTTAGATTTTTCTGTAACTAATAAAATTAGCAAAAACAATATACCTGCTGGTATATACCTAAATAATGTCATATAAAAAGGATCCATAACTTTTAATATTTCACCTGTTTCTATAAACATTCCTCCCCATGCCATAGTTGCTACTAGACATAAAATTATTCCTTTTTTCATTGATCACTCCTATATTTTTTTGTATATATACATTTGCATTATAATAAAAATATAAAACAACAATGATATATATGTGAATATATAATATTCAAAAATGGAATAATTGCAAACCGGGTTTGTCAAGAAATTTGTGTAAGTTTATTATTAATCTTGGGTTTTAACCATATACTATTTAAAGTGTTATCATGATTAATTCCAACTAATATATCTGTAAATATTTCAACAAATATATCTCCTTTAATATTTGAATCACCCACCTTAATCCATCCACTTTCTTCATCGTACAAAGTATCCCAGTATTTTGTTTCTTCAATTCTTATAATATCTCCTTCATTAACATCAATACTGTTTAAATATACAATTCCTTTTATTATATTTGGAATATTTAATTTTTTTTTAATCCAAATTTTTTGAGGGTGAAGTCCCCATATTTGTGTAAAAGAATTATTATTTGAATTTACTCCTAATTGAAGATAATGTGATATTATTAAAATAATATCACAATTTATCTGAGGGGTTGAAATTAGAGACTTATCTTTTTTTAGATATAATACTTCTCCTTTTTTTATTTGTTTTAATTCTTTATAACTCAATTTTAATTTTTTAATTTCCATTTTTACCTCCTTCTCTGATGTACCTGATTATATACATCTTAAATAATTTCCACTTATATTTTCTATTTTAATAGTTAATTAATCTATCGTTTCATGTACATTTCTCGTATATTTTAACTTATTTTCAAAATTATTTTTATTATGAATTATTTTCATTAAAACCACCATACTACATCTGATTTTGCATTAACTAATTTACCTTTTTCTGTTTCTAGTATTTTTCATATTTTCAAATATATCTTTAACTTTAAATAAAAATTTTTAAAAATAAAAAAAGAAATCAAGATTATAATATTTATTATACTATAAATAATAAATATTATAATCTTGATTTCTTTTAAATGTATTTAAATGTAAAAAAACTTCTTAGTGAAATACACTGTGGAGTGCACTTCATTAAGAAGTTTATAATTTAGATGGTACCGGAGGCCGGACTTGAACCGGCACGAGATTAACTCTCACAGGATTTTAAATCCTGCGTGTCTGCCTATTCCACCACTCCGGCATACACTAATTATGTTGCTAATTATTAAAAATAAAAAAATAAGGCTGGGAGTCCTTATTTGTATAAGTATTAAGATTCGAAATGGTACCGGAGGCCGGACTTGAACCGGCACGGGATTAACTCCCACAGGATTTTAAATCCTGCGTGTCTGCCTATTCCACCACTCCGGCAAGTACACTTTATTGAGTCTTAATAATATTTAATTGTATTTTATAATGATGGTGGAGGGGGAGGGATTTGAACCCCCGAACCGAAAGGAACGGATTTACAGTCCGCCGCGTTTAACCACTTCGCTACCCCTCCATCATTGGTTGCGGGAGAGGGATTTGAACCCCCGACCTTCGGGTTATGAGCCCGACGAGCTACCGAACTGCTCTATCCCGCGATATGATGGTGCCGGCTAGAGGACTTGAACCCCCAACCCCCTGATTACAAGTCAGGTGCTCTACCAGTTGAGCTAAGCCGGCAATTATTTAATTTTAAATGGTGGAGAATACCGGGCTCGAACCAGTGACCCCCTGCTTGTAAGGCAGGTGCTCTCCCAACTGAGCTAATCCTCCACATAGGTATTTAATTTTTAAGATGGTACCGGAGGCCGGACTTGAACCGGCACGGGATTAACTCCCACAGGATTTTAAATCCTGCGTGTCTGCCTATTCCACCACTCCGGCAAATACACATCTACATGTTATGGTGCCGGCTAGAGGACTTGAACCCCCAACCCCCTGATTACAAGTCAGGTGCTCTACCAGTTGAGCTAAGCCGGCACATATTCAATTTTAATAAATGGTGGAGAATACCGGGCTCGAACCAGTGACCCCCTGCTTGTAAGGCAGGTGCTCTCCCAACTGAGCTAATCCTCCATTCATTTTGGCTAAGTACTTCCCCTTAACACAAGTATTATTGTATCATAAACAATAATTTTGTCAACCTTTTTTTTAAAAAAAATCTATATTTTTTTAAAAAGCCCTATTTTTAGGACTTTTCTTTTTGTGAAAAATATTCAATTATATTAATTGCCACCGATTTTGGAATGTTTTTTTCAATAAATTCTTCTAATGTTGCATTTTTAATTTGCTCCATTGTTTGAAATTCACTCAATAGAATTCTTCTTCGTGTTGGTCCAATCCCATTTATATTATCTAATTCCGATTTTAACAATTGATTTTGTCGTGATTTATGATGGAAATCAATTGCATATCGGTGGACTTCTTCTTGAATGTTATATAAAAACTTATATAAATTGCTATTTATTTTTAAAGGCATCTCATCAAAGTTTTTATTTATCATTGCTCTTGTTCGGTGTTTATCATCTTTAACTAATCCAACTAATGGTACATTTAAATCTAATTGTTTTAAAACTTTTAAAGCGACTTGCATTTGTCCCTTTCCTCCATCAAGTAAGATTAAATCAGGCATTGTTTCCTCACCAGTACTAACTCGTTTTAAACGACGCTCTAACACTTCGTACATTGATCCATATTCATCCCCATGGCCAGCTGTTTTAATTTTATATTTCCGATATAGCTTTGGATTTTTAACACCATTTTCATAAACAACTTTTCCAGCAACTTGAGCATCTCCACCTAAATGCGATATATCAAACATTTCAATATACTGTAATTTTTTACCAACCATCTTTTCTAAATCTTTAAATCCATTATTATCACTACGAGCTGTTTTCTTACGTAAACGTTCGGCATTATTTTTAAAATACTCACGTGCATTCATTTCAGCTAACATTGTCACCTCTTGATAATCTTTTAAATAACTATTCATTTTCTCACTATTTATTATGTGTTCCATCACAGCACAAACTTGATCATCTTCACTTAAAAAATAATTAATTTCTTCATTTTGATAATAATTAAACAGCATACTACTAATTGCACTACTAATATCTGTATAATAACTATTCATTAAATATTCAATATTACTTATTACTCCTTCAGTAAATTTAACAATTGCAATACTGACATCTGTATTATCATAATATATCCCAATAACATCAAAACTCCGATTTGTTTTCAAATCAATTACTTGGCGTTTACGATATGTTTCAATTTTTTCTAATATGTCTCGATCTTTTGCCGCTTGTTCAAAATCCATCTTTTCAGCTGCTTTTAACATATCATCATTTATGCTTTGCTTTAATTTTGTCATATTACCTTGTAAATAACTTTTTACTTCATTTACATAAGATTTAACCTCTTCATTGCTCAAAGTTTTAATACAAGGAGCATAACATTGATTTAAATGATAATAAATGCATTCTTCTTTTGGTAATTTGCGACATTTACGTAATTTAGTACGTGGATTAATATATTCTAATACGGTATTCACAAAACTATTATCCGGATAAGGTCCAAAATACTCACCCTTAAACTTTTTATTTCTTACTTTTAAAACTCGTGGATGTTCCTCATTGGTAATAACAATATACGGATATGTTTTGTCATCTTTTAACATAATATTATATTTAGGTTGATGTTCTTTAATTAAACGATTTTCTAAAATTAGTGATTCACGTTCAGTATTTGTAATAAAGTATTCAAAATCAGCAATCTCTTGTACTAATTTTGTAGTTTTTAAATTTTGAATTCGATTAAAATAACTGGACATTCGCTTTTTTAAATTTTTAGCTTTACCAATATAAATTATTTCATTATTTTCATTTCTATATATATAACACCCTGGTTGGTTGGGAACTTCATTTTTAATTCTTTCTAACAATATTGCTCCTATATCGAAAAAAAGGACCACAGGTCCTTAATTTATTTAAAATTATTTATTAATCCAAGTTAAAATATCTGCTTTAGCAACTACTCCAACTTTTTGATCAACAACTTCTCCATCATTAAATAAAATCATTGTTGGAATTGACATTACTCGATATTGACCTGCAATACTTTGAGCATTATCAACATTTAATTTTACAATTTTAACATCAGATTGTTCAGCTGCTATTTCTTCTAAAATTGGACCTAACATTTGACAAGGACCACACCAATCAGCATAAAAGTCAACTAAAACCTTTCCTGATTTAATTTCTTCATTGAATTTTTCTTCTGTAGTATGTACTATCATATTAACCTCCTATAAATTCGCTTTTTCTTTACATAAGTTAGTATATCACATTATTATTTAATTATTATAACTATACATAAAAAAAAGACCAAAGTAAAACTTTGATCTTTTTTATTAGTCTAAACCTAACTCTTCAGCAATAATTGATTTATATACTGCTGCCATATTTCCGTAGATTGCTTGAATACCATTTCCGTTTTTCACAAGTCCACGCGCTGCTAAGTTTTGCGTCCAGAAATCTAAATCTTTTACTTGATTAGCATCTTTTACTTGAACACGTAAACGTGTAATACATGCATCAAGAAGTTCAATATTTTCTGCACCACCTAAAGCTTCAATAATTTCTAAAGCCATTTCTCTATCAGGGTTTTCTCCTGCTTTTTTCGCTTTGTAATCTGCTTTTGTTTTCGCTTCAATTGCAGCTCCTCCACGACCTGGAGTTTTAATATCCCATTTTAAAATCGCCCATCTAAAGATGAAGAAGTAAATAAAGAAGTATGGGATACCTACTAAAATAACCATAAATGCATTAACATCTTGACCAGTTAATTGTGGTAATAAACCAAATAACGTATAGTCAATTAATCCACCACTAAATGTCATCCCGATTTTAACGTGTAATAAATCCATTAACATGAATGATAAACCTGCTAAAGGTACGTGAATTCCATAATATAAGAATGGTGCAATAAATAAGAATGTAAATTCGATTGGTTCAGTAATTCCTGTTAACATTGAAGTAAATGCGATTGAGAATAATAAACCTGCTACTTCTTTTTTATTTTCAACATCTGCTGTACGATACATTGCATACGCAGCTCCTGGTAATCCGAAAATCATGAATGGGAATTTACCAGACATAAAGTTTGTTGAAGTAAAATCACTTAATTGACCTGCTGCTAAATAAGCAAAGAATTGGTTTTGTGTACCATAAACCATTTGTCCGGCAATTTCAGCTGTTCCCCCAACTGATGTTTGCCAAAGTGGCATATAAAATACGTGGTGTAAACCAAATGGGATAAGTGAACGTTCGATAATTCCAAATAAGAATGAACCAAATGCTCCTAAACTTAAAATTCCATTACCTAAATTTGATAATGCATCTCCAATTGGTGGCCAAATAAAGATAAATAACATTCCGTAAAATAAAGCGGCGAATGACGCTAAAATTGGAATTAAACGAGCTCCACCAAAGAATCCTAATACGGCTGGTACTTTTACATCAATAAATTTATTGTGTAATACTGAAGTTATAAACCCAGAAATAATCCCACCAAATACACCCATTTGTAATGTATTTTGAATTCCAAGAACTGTCGCTAATTGACCATCAACATTTCTTAAGTCATTTCCGTTATTAAATACATCGTATCCTGTTAATTCAAGACCTTTTGCCATAACAACATTCATAATTAAGAAACCAATAATTGCTGCAAGAGCTGCAGCTCCTTTTTCCTTACGAGCAAATCCAACGGCAATCCCGATGGCAAATAATACTGGTAAGTTAGCGAATACGATATCCCCCGCACTTGTCATAATTTGTAATAACGAGTTTAGTAGTGTTCCATTTCCTAACACTGATTCTAAACCATAACTCTCGATCATTGACTGATTTGTAAATGATCCCCCAATACCTAACATTATACCAGCTGCTGGTAATAATGCGATTGGTAACATTAAAGCTTGTCCTGCTTTTGAAAAAAATGTTTTCATTATTCCTCCATACAGGTTAAGTATATCAGAAAAACGTTTTCCTGTCAATCGATTTCCTAAAAATAGTGTATACCAATTTTTTTATTCAATAAATGCCTTTTTTACACGTTGATAAAAATCATTTTCCTCAGGTACTAAAATTTTTATTGTCTCCGAATGCATTTTTACTTTCACGGTATCTACACCTTTTAAATTATATGTACGTCGATCAACCATCATTATTGTATTATAGTAATTGTGTTGATCAGTTTTAAATTCTAAAATTTCTGATTCGTCCAAAATTAATGAATTATTAATTGAACGATAATGGATATTATTAATTGCTGCAATATGAGTTAATTGAAATAAACGTTTAGTTGGAGAAAAAATTGCTCCTCCAAGTGATTTATTATAAGCTGTTGACCCTGTAGGTGTTGAGACACATATTCCAGTTCCTCGAAATTTTTCAACTTCTGAGCCATTGATAAATACATCAAGAATTTGTGTATTAACCGGATTAATTAAAGTCATTTCATTTAAGCAATAATATTTTCTTGTTTCCGCTTCATTATAAACTTTGATTTCTAATGTTGGTGCTGTAATAATTTGCTTTTTCTTTAAATCCTTAACCATTTGCGGAATACCATGTTTTCCCCATGAACTATAAAAACCTAATGTTCCCATATTAATTGGAATATAAATCGGCTGATTACCAAAAGTTTGAACAGCATCTAAAAACGTTCCATCACCACCAAACGTTATGACATATTCCGGATTTTCACTAACTTCAGTATAATCTAGTTCTTTGGCTAATTCTTTTTTCACTTCATATTCATTTAATCCTGCTCTAAAAAATAATGCAATTTTCATTTTTCCCCTTTTTTCGATATATTTATTATACTATAAATATATGAAGGGAGTATTATGAATTTTGAATATGAAGCAAAAGCTTTAATTTCTTTTGAAGACTATACTAAAATAATTAATAATTATGAAATTATTGAAACAATTAATCAAACAAATATTTATTTTGAAACAACTGATGAATGGTTTAAGTATAATAAATCGGCATTACGCATTCGAATGATTGATTCTGAACCAACAACTTTAACATTGAAGCAAAAAATTAAAGATGGTAATATTGAACATGATTTTATCCTTAGTTCCAAAGAAACAAATCTTTTAATAAATGATTTCATCTTGCCAGAAACAGAATTACCATTAACTGATATAGTTTTAACCAAACAATTTAAAATGAATACACTACGATCTAAATTCGTTTATAATGGATTAATTGTTGAAATTGATCAAACTGATTTTAATGGTGTTACTGATTATGAAATTGAAATTGAAATTGAAGCACCTAATATTAAAATAGCAAACGAAACAATTAAACAATTGGCTCAAGAAAATAATATAATTTTACACCCTAGTGCTCCGAAAATTGCACGTTATTTTTTATACAACAAAGAACACACTGAATAATCAGTGTGTTCTTTTGTTATACTCTATTTTTAGTTTTACGCATTCCACTTATCTAAATACTTATTTGTAATAAAGTTACCAATTGGTAAACATACAATATATAAGAATACTCCCAAGTATCCCATTAAAATTGGTCCATCTGGTTCACCTAATAATGCAAAGAATGGAACTAAGGCAATTGACATATTAATTGCCGCTGCTCCATATAATGATTGACATAACATGGCAATTTTTTGTTCTCCATCATTATAACCATTTTTCTTCAAAATTAATTTTGTAATCATTAATTTTGTTGCAATTGAAATAACTGCAAAAATTGTCATAAAGATTAACATTTTAGCATCTAATAATTGTGATAATCTCATTCCTGCACCAATACCAACAAAGATAATTGGTAACATGAATAATCCTAATCCTTTTGAAATTGTTGCTCCTAATACTGGGTGTTCTTCTTTTTCTACTGATTCACCAATACCAACACCAAATCCTAAAGCACAAAGGATACCAAACATTACTAAAGCTGGACTTACTAACATTAATGAGTTTGCAACTAAAGCAGCTGCAGTAAATGATAATATTGTGTATAATCCACGTTTTTGTTGTAGAGATTTTGTAATTTTCCCTAATAATCTACCCATTACATATCCATATAATGTAACTAAGCATACAATTAATGCTACTGCAATAATTTGTAATAATAATCCTAATAAATTTAAGTCTTTTCCAGAATTTACTGCTGCACCAACAACAATCATTATAAAGAAAAATGGTAAAATTGAATAATTATCTAAAATTGATGTGGCAATTGAGATATTTCCTAAATCATTTTCCGTTGGTTTTTTTAAACTTAAAATTGTTGGAACAACCAATACAAGTGATCCCATTGCAACTGGAGCAGCAACTGCTAACATTCCAAATATTGAAATATCGAATTGACTATTTAATCCAAAAAGTAATAAGATAAAATATCCGATAACTCCGCTGACAATCGCAGCAGCATGTACAGGAAATACTACCATTTGTCCTGTAACTTTTCCGGCCTTAATTACTTTTTCCATATCCATATTGTATCCACCTGTAAAGAACACAATATTAATCGCTACAATAGCAGTATATGTTGTAATCGACTGATCAATTACCCCATTTGCAAATATGTTGTAAATTCCTTCTGTACCAAATGCAAGACCAATTAAAATCAGTCCAATGATATAAGGGATTTTAACTTTAGTCAATAATTGAGCTACTATTCCTAAAATAGGAGCCATAATAAGACTAATTAATAATAATTTAATCATATATTCCTTTCTATAAAACTACATAGAATTACAATCTAGTTTGAAATTTATTAATAAAATTACCCGAAACATCCTTTGTTGTAATTAAATCTATAAAACAATTTTCATCAATTTCTTTTAAATATCTAATTACATCGGCTTCTTCTTCTTTATTAATAACTAAAAACAATAGTTGCGTATCTTTTTGAGTATAACCTTGTACAGCGTTGATTTTTGTATAAGTACGTCGATTAGAGTTATCAATTAAATAGTCATGAATTTCTTTTTCTTTTGTTGTAACAACAAATAAAGTAACTTTATCATGAAAATTGTAAATAAAATCAACTGTTTGACTTTGAACAAAAATTAAAATTAATAATAATACAGCCGCTGTAATATCATTATACAATAAAATTGACCATGCCATAACAACTATATTGATAAAAAGATTATATTTTCCAAAAGATTTTCCTTTAAATAATGCTAAATAGGTTGCAAGAATATCAGTTCCACCACTAGATGCACCATTACGGAAGATGATTCCCATTCCTAAACCAGTTAAAGCACCACCAATTATTGCTGATAAAATCATTGAAGCTAACGTTAACTCTCCATTAACATCTAATAATAAACTACCATTTGGAACTAATACATTTAAACCAATTGGTACTAAAATAAATGAACATATTAATGTTTTTGTTGTAAAGTTTTTTCCAACTCGACTATATCCAAGAATAATTGCTGGTAAATTCATTATCCAATAAAAAATTGTTTGAACAAATAAATACGTTTGTGATGTTGTTTCCCATCCAAAATTAAATACAAAGTTCACAGTTTGTGTTGCTTCTTGCGCTAAACCCATTAAACCACTTGAAAAAATTCCAGCTGTTGCTATAAAATAGTTAATTCCAACTACATACAAAAATGCACCAAGAGTTATATATAGCAAACTTTTCCCATAATTTTTCATTTTTCTCCTCTTTTATTCAATTACAAAAAAGGACCAACAATTGTTGGTCTTTTTATGATATTTTAACCTAATTATTTAATTAGTGAAGCAAATAATTTAGCTGTTCTTACTAATTGGTTTACGTAAGACATTTCATTATCATACCATGAAACAACTTTAACTAATTGTTGACCATTTACTTCTAAAATTTTTGTTTGAGTTGCATCAAATAATGATCCAAAGCTCATACCAACGATATCGCTTGATACGATTTCATCTTCAGTATATCCGAATGATTCGTTTGCAGCAGATTTCATTGCAGCGTTGATTTCTTCAACTGTTGTATTTTTATCTAATACACAAGTTAACTCAGTTAATGAACCTGTAATTGTAGGAACACGTTGAGCTGAACCGTCTAATTTTCCGTTTAATTCTGGAATAACTAATCCGATTGCTTTTGCAGCACCAGTTGATGATGGTACAATTGAGTTAGAAGCTGCACGTGCACGACGTAAATCACCGTGTGGAGCATCTAATGTATTTTGATCATTTGTAAATGCGTGAACTGTTGTCATTAATCCGTGTGAGATTCCGTAAGTATCTTGTAATACTTTAGCCATTGGTGCTAAACAGTTTGTTGTACAAGAAGCTCCTGAAATAACTGTTTCTGAACCATCTAAGATATCATGGTTAGTTCCGAATACTACTGTTTTTAAATCGTTACCAGCTGGTGCAGAAATAATAACTTTTTTAGCTCCTGCTTTAATATGAGCACTTGCTTTTTCTTTTGAAGCAAAGAAACCTGTAGATTCGATTACAACGTCAACGTCTAAATCTCCCCATGGTAAATCTTCTGGATTTCTTTCTGAATAAATTTTGATATCTTTTCCATCAACAGTGATTCCTGTTTCTGTACTTGAGATTTCGTTTGTTTTATAAGTTCCTTGAGCTGAATCGTACTTTAATAAGTGCGCTAAAGTTTTAGGATTTGTTAAATCGTTGATTGCAACGATTTCAAATTCTGGAGAATCGAACATTGTTCTAAAAGCTAAACGTCCAATACGTCCAAATCCATTAATTGCTATTTTTACTGACATAATATGTCCTCCCTATATTTAATTACATGTATATTATACAATATTTTTTTTTCTTGTGGAAAAATTAATTACTCAATTACGAATTGATTTTTATAAAGTTCCGCATAAAAGCCGTCTTCAGTTAGTAATTCTTGATGTGTTCCACTTTCGATTATCTCACCATCTTTTAATACAACAATTTTATCAGAATCAAGAATTGTTTTTAAACGATGGGCAATTACAAAGCTTGTTCGACCATCTAAAACATTTTCCATTGCCCCTTGAATTTTAGCTTCTGTAACTGTATCAACATTACTTGTTGCTTCATCTAATATTAATAAATCTGGATTTGTTAATATTGTTCGAGCAATACTCATTAATTGTTTTTGTCCGGTACTAAAGACACTTGTACTATTATTAACATGCGTCATATAACCTTCATCAAGTTCCATGATAAAGTCATGAATATTTGCTAATTTAGCTGCATTTTGTACTTCTTCTTCCGTAGCATCTTCTTTTCCATAAGCAATATTATCAAAAATTGTTCCGGAAAATAATACTGATTCTTGTAACACAATTCCGACATTTTTACGTAATGAAGACAAAGTCATATCTTGAATATTAATTCCATCAATATTAATTGCCCCTTCATTTACATCATAAAAACGATTCATTAAATTCATTACCGTTGTCTTTCCACTTCCGGTTGGACCAACCAGAGCAACCTTTTGTCCTTTTTTAACCGAAATATTAATATCTTTTAAAACTAATTCTTCTGGATTGTAACCAAATGAAACATGGTCTAAACTTACCTCACCAGCAATTCCATCAATTTCAATTGCTGTTTCACTTGACTTAATTTCTTCATCTTCGACCATTATTTCTTTAATTCTAGCAGCACCTGTCACGGCTAATTCTAAAATATTGTATTGTGAGAAAATTTGACCTAATGGTTGGAAGAAACGTTGTGAATATTGAATGAAGGCAACTAATAACCCAACTGACATATCACCTGTCGCTACATAAGAAGCACCGACAAATGTTAGTGTCCCTAAGTTGATTAAACCAATCCCACTCATCATTGGCATTAAAATACCAGAATAAATTTGTCCCTTAATTGATGTTTGACAATAATCATCATTTAATGTTTCAAATCCAGCAACTGTTTCTTTTTCTAAATCATTTGTAATAATAATTGCTTGCGCTGAAATTCGCTCATCAATATATCCATTCAATGTTCCTAATTTCGATTGTTGCTTTGATACGTGATATTGTGCCTTTGATACAACAAATGTTGCTAAAACGATTGCAAATATTGCAAAAGCAATCATTTGCCACGTTAATAAGTTATTAACCTCAATTCCAAATAATACCCCTGTTGACGTATCCTCTTTGAACATCATAATTAGAACACCAATTAACATTGCAAATTGGGAAACAATTTGTACTAATGTTTGATTCATTGCATTCGAAATATTATCAATATCATTTGTAAAACGACTTAATAAATCTCCATCATTACTTTGATCGAAGAAACGAATTGAAAGGTTTTTTAATTTACCAAACAAATCATAACGCATATCTTTAGTTGTCTTAGCACTAACAACTGCCATTAAAATATTATATACTAAGTTTCCTAATGCTAAACAAATATATGATAATACTAATAACCATAATGTTTTAATGAATGAACCATGTGCATCATCAATTTCTGATGCTGTTACTTTACTATCTTGAATCGATTCATAATCTGCTTTTAAATCTGCATTTGACATTGCTAAAAATTGCATTTTAATTGGCTCAATCACATCTTCATTTTCTGTAACAGCTGTTTTTTGTTCTGCGCTTAAACCTTCACCATTTGCAATTCGTTTAGCATCTAAATCATAAATGTCACTTTTGAACATTAATGTCTTAGCATACATTTCTAATTCTTCATTAGATGCATTTAGCATTTGATTTTTAACATCTTGATCAAAATCAGCATTACTAATTAGTTCTTTTTGTTCTTTATTTAATCCCTTACCTGCTGCTAATGAATCATATAATTCACTTTGACCATCATGAGCAATATTTAAACCGACATATTCCGTCATTTCATTAATTGCTTCACCCATTATTTTAGGAGATTGTACTTGTAACCACGTACTTAAAACGATAAACACCGTTACAAAAATCAAAATCATCCAGTATTTTTTCATATAATTAAAAATATATTTTAAACCTTTAATTGAATTATCCATTGGCTACAACTCCTTTCCCTTTTTGTGTTTCATAAATTTCACGATAAACGGCACTTGCTTCAATCAATTCATTATGAGTCCCAATTGCATCAATTTCACCATCATTTAACACAATAATTTTATTAGTGTCAATAACCGAAGAAATTTTTTGTGCAACAATTATCGTTGTTGTATCTCCAAGTTCATTATTGATTACATCTTTAACTAGTTTTTCACTTTTTGCATCTAATGCACTTGTTGAATCATCTAAAATCAAAATTTGGGGATTTTTTACTAAACCACGAGTAATTGATAAACGTTGTTTTTGTCCACCTGAAAAGTTATTACCACGTTGCAGAACTTCTCCGTCCAAATTTCCATCCTTTTTAGTAATAAATTCATAACTTTGAGCTTTTTTAGCAGCTTCCATGATTTCTTCATCATTAGCTTTTTTATTACCTTGTAAAATATTATCACGAATTGTCCCTGATAATAATAATGCTTTTTGTAACACAATTGATACATTTTCATTTAATGAAGTTTTATTATAATCTTTAATGTCTTTATCGGCAATCTTAATTGTACCGTCAGTTACATCGTATAAACGAGAAATTAAATTAACTAAAGTTGTCTTTCCACTTCCGGTTGCTCCAACGATACCAACCTTTTCACCAGCTTCAACTGTAAAATTAATATTTCTTAACGTTTCTTCTTCAGCATTTGGATACATAAACGATACATTTTCAAAAGTAATTGTACTTGCTTTTTGTACTTGTTCATCTCCATAAGTCATTGATGTTTCTGTTGTTAGTACTTCATTAATTCGTTTTATTGAAACTGTTGCACGTCCAACTGACATCAACATAAATCCACCCATAATTAAAGCAAACATAATCTGCATTAAATATGTTGTATATGAAATCAAATCACCGATTAATGCTGGATCATCTAATGCCCAAACTGATACAAAATAAATACTTACAGCAATCATAATGTTTGCAACAAACATGAATGTTGGAATTGTAATTGAGAAAGTTTTACCAATTTTCAATAAATTTTCAGTAATTCCATCAACTTTTTCTTGGAATTTAGCTTCTTCTTTATCTTCGGCTACGAATGATTTTACAACTCGTACTCCATCCATATTTTCTTTAACAACTGTATTTACTTGATCAATTCCCCCTTGGAGTTTTCCAAATGAAGGACCAATTCGACGCATTAAAAACATTAATACAATTAGTACAATAATGATATACACAATAATTGTCCACCATAATTTTGGTAAAGCAATAACTGCCATAATAAATGCCCCAATAAATAAAATTGGAATTCTAATCATTATTTGCATCCCCATCATTAATAAAGTTTGAACTTGGGTAACATCATTTGTCATTCTTACTACTAATTTTGATGTTGTAAATTTTTCAACATCTCCATATGATAATTCTTGAACTTTATTAAAAATCCCACTTCGAATATTTGCACCTGTTCTTTGAGCAACATTTGCTGAAATAAAGGTATTTAACATTCCGGCAAGTAATCCAACAACTCCTACTGCAATTAACATTATTCCGTTTTCATTAATTACACTTTGGTCAATATTGCTATTTCCTAAAGCATCAACACTACTAAGAGCATTAATTACATTACTAATTAATGTTGGTTGATATAAAGTTGCCATTGCTTGAATAAGTACTAACAGAAACGACAGTACAATTAACCCGTTATATTTTTTTAAATATTTTTTTAACATATCTTCCTTTCTTATTTAGGACTTAATCCTTTTATTAAAACGTCAATAATTTGCTGGCGAGTTTCTTCATCGATATTTTCAGTTGCAGCCACTTGCCTTACCGTACCAATTAAAATTGAAAAGATTGTTTTTCGATTTAAATCCGTTCTCAATTCACCATTTTGCCGAAAACTTTCCCATAGATTTCGTAATTCTTCATGATTTTTTACTAACTCTTTTTTGGTTTCATCTGTTAAAAATGAAGCTCGACAATACTTAGTAATAAATCGATGGTAATCTTCACTTTCTTCATCCATTTCAAAAAATGCTGCAATCAAATCAGCAAATGACATATTATCATAATATTTTTTCGAACGATGTTCTCGTTCTACATACAACATTAATTCATTTAATACTTCATTTTTACCATGAAAATAATGATAAATTGTTGAAGGGGTACATCCTACTTCAACAGCAAGTTTACGCATACTTAAATTTTCAATTCCATCATTTTTGGTTAACTGAAATGCTTTTTGCAATATAAGTTCCTTTGTCATCTCTCTCCTTATCAAATTATCGAACGTTCGTTCTATAAAATTATATCACATCCCGAACAATCGTTCAACAAACTACATATTAATTTCCATACACCAATATTATATCTTAAAAAAAAGCAAAAATCTAAAACGATTTTTACTTTTTACTTGCAATTAAATTTTGATACCAATAATAACTATCTTTTTTATAACGTTTTAATTCTTTTGCACTTTCTTCATCACGATCAACATAAACAAAACCATAACGTTTCCCATAACCATTTAACCAACTAAATAAATCTTGAAACGACCATGTACAATAACCAATAATTTCACATCCATCATTTTGTGCTTGTAATAATTGGTCAACGTGTGCCTGTAAAAAATCAATTCGATATTGGTCATGAATTTCTTTTGTTGGTGTTAGTTCATCATATGCACCAAGACCATTTTCTGAAACTAAAATAGGTAATTCATAACGAGATGTCATATTAACTAAAGCTACATAAAATCCATGTGGATCAATTGCCCAATTCCAATCAGTTAATTTAACATGTTCATTTGTTATTTGTTTAAATAAACGATGATATGGATCGAATTTGGTTGTAGTTCCGACTGTATTATCACTTTGTTCTAATCCTTTAGCATTCGTATTTACCGATCCATAAGTTGCACTTTGATAATAGTTTAACCCTAAGAAATCTGGTTCTGCATGTTTTAATATTTCTTCATCTTTAGTCAAATAACTTGTATCATATCCAAGTTGTTCCAATTTACGAAGGGCTAACTTTGGATATGTTCCTCGAACATAAACATCAAGCCAAAACCAATCTGTTAATTCTTCTGCAAATAAACGAGCAATTACATCTTCAGGCTTTGCACTATGTGCATAACTTGGACTATAAGCAAAACTCGGACCAATTTTACCTGGTAACTTTAATTCACGATATTTTTTAATCACAAGTGCATTTGCTAAATTAGCATGATGATTAGCAATTAAAAAATTATCCATCCCTTGTTGTTTAGGAGGATGAACATCAAGTAAATAAGCCATTGATGTGAAAATATTTTGTTCATTTAAACTAACCCAATATTTAACTTTTTCTCCATATTCTTTAAATAAAATTTCACTATAATTAACAAAATCCTCAACTATTTGTGGTGATAACCAACCATTGTAATCCTCTTGTAATTGATTTGGTAAATCCCAATGATATATTGTAACAATTGGTTCAATCTTTGCAGCAATTAACATATCTATCACTTTATGATAGAAATCTATTCCCTTTTGATTTATTTTTCCGCTACCATTTGGTAAAATTCGTGGCCACGAAATCGAAAAACGATATGCTTCTAATCCTTGTTCTTTCATTAATTCAATATCTTCTGCGAAACGATGATAAAAATCAATTGCAACCGCTCCTGTTGTATCTTTAAATGTATTTCCAGGAACTTTACTATATTCATCCCAAATTGAAACACCTTTACCGTCTAACTCTGCTGCTCCTTCAATTTGATAGGCAGCACTTGCACTTCCCCATAATATTTTATCCATTTCTCCTCCATACACAAATTATAACACTTTTTAAATATTTACATTTTTCAAAATATAAAAATAAACGTTATCATTAGATAACGTTACTTTTAATGTAATTCACTTTGTTCTGATTGATTTAAATTAAAATATACCCCTTTTTGATCCATTAATTGCTGATGTGTACCCGATTCAGCAATTCCATTTTTATCTAATACGATAATATTATCCGCACGCCTAACAGTACTTAAACGGTGTGCTACTACTATTACTGTTCGATTTTTTGCTAATTCATCTATTTGTTCTTGAATATATCGTTCCGTAAGTGTATCTAATGCACTTGTTGCCTCATCTAATAATAGGATTGGAGGATTTTTCAAAAAGATACGAGCAATTGAAATTCGTTGCTTTTGACCACCTGATAAAATAATTCCTTTTTCACCAACTTGCGTATCCAAACCAGCAGGTAATGAATCAATAAATTCACTTAATTTTGCTTGTTTTACAGCCTCTTTTAATTCTGCTTCAGTTGCATTTGGTTTTCCATATAAAATATTATCACGAATTGTTCCATAAAATAATACAACATCTTGTTGTACATATCCAATGTTATTACGTAAGTCACTAAATGAAATATCTTTAATATCAATTCCATCTATTGTGATTTTTCCCGAAATAGTTTCATAAAAACGGGGAATAAGCTGTAATGCTGTACTTTTCCCTACTCCACTTGGACCAACTAAGGCAACCATTTTCCCACTTGGTACGACTAAAGATAACTTATTTAAAACTGTTTGCTCATTATAACCAAATTCAACTTGTTCAAATTCAATATGACCATTTATATTTTCTAATTTAATTGGTTTAGAACTTTCTTTAATTTTTGGTTCTATCTCCATTATTTCTTGATAACGATTAAAACTGGTAATTCCTTGTTCAAAGGCTTCCAGCATGTGCATAACTTTACTAATCGAACTAATTAAAATTTGGAAAAATAACAAAAAGGCAATAAGGTCACCAAAAGTAATCACATTATTATAAATACCAATAGCCCCAATTCCCATTAATAAAACTGTTTGAATTTGAACAAAAAAGTTATTTACAGCAAATGTTTCCCCAAGTGATTTATAAGCTTTTTTCCAACTTTCACGATATGATTCATTACTAGTAATAAATTTTTCGATTTCTAAATCTTCATTATTAAATGCTCTAGTTAAACGGATTGATGCAATACTACTTTCTGTTTGTGCATTTACTTCTCCTAATTCATGACGAACTTGAAGCATATTTTCAGTTAACTTTTTTCTATTTACATACAATATTGTAAAATGAATAATAATTAATAAATAGAAAAATAACATTAGCGATAAATTAATTGAACCTAAATAAAATATTCCAATTACAATAATTATAACTGTTGAACATACTTCTTCTGCACCATGATGGGCAAATTCACTAATATAATTCATATCTGATGTAATTCTTGATAAAATTTGTCCAGTTTTATACTGATCAAAAAAAGCAAATTCTAATTTCTGAAAATGACTAAACAACTTTATACGCATTGTTTTCTCAATATTTGCTCCTAATACATGTCCATAATATGTCCTTACATAATTAGAAATAGAGAACATAAACGTAACAATAATTAAGATAATTGTCATTTGGATTATTCCTTGTAAATCTTGATTTGGAATATAATCATTAATCATTAATCGAGTTCCAATCGGAATTAAAATTTGAAACACAATTATAGCGATACTAAAAAACATATCAATTAAAAATAATCGATGATTTAATCGATAATATTTCATAAATTCTTTAAACATTTCTATTCCTCCATTTAACTATTATATCATAAATAAAGTCTGATATTATAAGTAACCTTAATAAAAAAAATATAGCATAGTTGCTATATTTTTAACGTTCTTGTAATCGGCTTTTTAGTTCAAAGATACTCCACATATAAATAAATTCAGAAATTCTTCGATTTAATTCATAGCGAGCTATTGCATCTTTTTTAAAATATTCATAATCTTTTTCAAAGTAATACTTTTTAATTACATCAAATTTGTGCGGAATCAATTCACATGTAAATAGAATCTTCTCTGGTTCGGTATCAATTAATTTTTGAAAATAAATTTTCTTCATTTTACTTTGTGATAAACTACTTAAAACTAAGTCAAAATATTCACCGAATGTGATTCTAGGTTGCATAATTACTAATTCACCACGAATTTTTTGAGAATGATTTATTACGTAATTTTCCATCATTATTAATTGTTTATTAATTTCTTGATTATTTTTACGTTCCTCATAGCTTTTTTTAGCATCTTCTTCTGAGATATTACCTGATTTAATTATTTTTTCTAAACGATCTTCATTAAAATCAATTTTTTCTAAACTATCTGGTCTTTTCACTTCTAATTGAGTCAATAATCGATAAGTTACTGGCAAATTTTTCTTAAATTCCCGACTATCTACTAACTTACAATATTTTCGTTCTAATTCATTTGTTTTAATCATATAACTTAAATTATTATTACTACTAATTTCTTCGTATCTAGTAATAATCATATACAAAATTTGTAATTCCTCAATTCTTAACATCATTCTCCTATCAAAAAGTCTTAATATCACTCAAACAAAACTTGTCTAATAGTAATTTAAATTAATATTATTCTGACAAATTTCAATTTAAATCCATTAAGTACTTTACTCTCACTTACTTCTATATTTACAAAAGTCCAAAAGAGTATAACATCATTTTTCATAAATGTCAATCAAATAGAAAAAAAGTATTATTTATTAACAGTTAAATAAATTAAAGTTATTTTTGCATTACATTTAATATCTTTTTATTAATTTTTCCCTAATAAAATAAGCACACCCATACAATATGGAACGAACCAGAATAACCAAAAAATAATACTATACTTATGGAACGTTTCAAAATCTAGTTTATATTTTTCTGATAGAGTCATTACTGCAAAAACAAAATGATCTATCAGAAGAATATTTGCCATCAACGTCATATATAATGCTGAACCTTTCATACCCGTCATTGACAATATACTAAAGCCTAAAGCTAAGCAAAATAATATTAAATGCCAAGTTTTTAATTTTCCTTGAACTTTCTCACCCCATACCCCAATTGTATATAAAACTAATCCTATCGTAAACATTGTTACAGATAATGACATCATCTTTCTTCCTCCTACTAAGCAAATCATAAATATTTGATTTCTATTTGTTAGAGCATAAATATTTTAAAGTAATTACTAAATCTAATTAATATTACAATCTAATCAGATAGTAAATATTACTTAAATAAAGTACATTACCATTATTTTCTTCATACTTACAAATTATCAAAAGTATAACATCATTTTTTTCGTATGTCAATAAAATACAATAAAAGTACTATTAATTAACCTTTTTTACATATAAGTTAATTAATAGTACTTTTTGATACTTTTATTAGATTATTCCCATCCCAATTAACATACCAACAAAATATGGTACTAACCAGATTAACCAAACAATAATACTAAACTTATGGAATGTTTCCATTCTTTTTTCATCTTTTTTCGTTAAGACAATTGTTGCCCAAACAGCGTGAATTAACATTAAGAATATTGCTAATGTTCCTGTTATGCTGTGAAGATTTAATGCAAAATCTCCGGCAATTTGTCCCATAAATGTTGTTCCTAACGTATCGCAA
This sequence comes from Mollicutes bacterium SLUWU-24, assembly GCA_049070185.1. Lineage (GTDB taxonomy): Bacteria > Bacillota_I > Bacilli_A > UBA3375 > UBA3375 > CAZFWW01. Next base: position 409,146 of record JBLYTW010000002.1, read on the forward strand.
ATTAAACCTAAGTAAAATAATACTAAATGCCAAGTTTTTAATTTCCCTTGAATTTTTTCAGCCCATACCCCAATTGTATAAAATACTAATGCTGATGTAATAAATACAATCGCTTTTATTAATAATGGTGTCATTTTTTTCTTCCTCCTATTACACGAACGAACGTTCGATATAGAATTATTATAACACAAATATTTTTAGAGTAATTTAAAAAACATAATCAATCTTAATCATTTAAAAGTTATTATTAATCAAAAAGTATGGATAGTATCCATACTTTTACTTAAACAAATATTGTTGATAAAATTAATGCAGTAATTATTGATACTAACCACAAACTCAATCCGAATTGAATTGCTGGTTTACCACTTTGTTTTATATCTTCAATTTTTATTCCATATCCAACTAAAAATAAGGCCACTGGTAGTAAGTACTTACCAATTACACTTAAATTTGTAATCATTGGTGAATTAAAAATTGATGTAATAACCGATGCTACTAAAAAGAACAAAATAAAGATTGGTATTGGTAATTTTGTATCTTTTTGACCAACTTTCTTACTTAAAATTAAGACAATTGGTATTATCCATAAAGTACGCGTTAATTTTAAAATTGTCGCATATTTTAAAGCTTCATCTCCATAAATACTTGCAGCTCCAACAACTGAAGAAACATCATGAATACTTAAAGCCACAAACATTCCGAATTGTTCTTGACTCATACTTAATAGATGACCAATTGGTGGGAAAATAAATAAAGCAATTCCATTCAAAATAAAAACAATTGCTGTTGAAATTGCTAATTGTTTGTTGGTTGGATTTAAAATTGCACTAACTGCTGATATTGCACTTCCACCACAAATCGATGTACCAAAGGTAATTAATTCTCCTGTTATTTTATCAAAATCAATTCTTTTTAAAATATAATACCCTGTTGTAATAACAACAATCAGACTAATAATTGATACAATTAGTCCTTTCATTCCAACTGTTATTACTTCGTTGATATTTAAACTAAAACCAAAAAAGATTATTGAACTATTTAAAATTAATTTTCGATAATTATTTAATTTAATTGGTCGATAAAACTTATCAATCGAACTTAAACTAATTCCCATGATTAGAGCAATAAGTCCTGCATAATGTGGACTAACTTGATATAATCCTAAACTGATTAATACAAATAAATAAAATATATACTTGCTTTTCATTTAACTTCCCCCTAAAGTTTTATTGAGATTAAATTAATTATTGATCCCCATCTTGTTAATTTAACCCTCCATTTAATATTATAGTTTAAATTTCACCTTTAATGTTTAATATTTAAAAATAATAAAAAGTATCTTACGATACTTTTGACTCTTTATTATAAAATAATTGACCAATTGCAATAACTAAGATTGATATTGCGATATAAATCATTCCGTTTACTTGTAATGATCCGTATAACACAATAAATGATGTTAATACGGCAATAATAATATAAATGTATAAACTTAATTTATGTTCTTTTGTAATTCGTAAAACTCCCACATATAAAAAAACATAAAAAACATAGTTGATTGTAATTGGCATTGATGAAAGGTCAAATGGTGTTGCTAAGTTATTAAAGATTATTCCTTTCATTACTAAGATTTGAATAATATAATATAACAATAAGAAACCAATAACAAATTTAATTGTTTCAATTGAAAAATTAAGATTCGTTTCACATTTTTTACCTTTATTGAAATCTTTCATTAATCCACTATCTATTAATGATTGGGGCATTCTTAAATAAGCTAAAGAAATTCCATTTAATCCACCATAAACTGAAATAATAACGAAAACGATTATTAGTTTTGCACCAATATTACCCAAAATCATTTGAGCAGCAACTTCTGTATGGGCATCACCTAATGCAATTATTTGATCAGGTCCAACTAATTTTGAAATCCCAACAAAGTATAAGCAATAAATAATTATTGTTAATGTTACACCACCAATTAAAGCACGAGGTAAATTCTTTTTACTATCTTTAATTTCCCCTGAAATACTAGTTGCGATTAACCAACCATCAAACGAAAAAGCAATTAAGATTAAAGCACTTAAAAATCCAGAACTTGTAGCCATTTGTTGAGTATTTGCTAACTCAACACTTGTATCACCAAAAAGGATTCCCACTATTCCAATTAGAATTAAAGGAATTAATTTGATAAACATTGTCGTTTCTTGGATGATTCCCCCGATTTTCTGAGAATAAATATTAGAAAACAAGCCTAGGGCTATTAGTAAAAATGCAACGATGATAATAAAATTACTACTGTCAATTCCGAATAGAATTCCTATATATGTTGCAGCAACATAACCTAGGACAACAATAAATGCTGGAAAATAAACACCAATCATTGCAAAACCAACTACATATCCAAAGCGTTTTCCAAATGCCATTGTTCCATAGTTAATAATTCCACCATCTTGATCTGATCTATTTGCATATTCACTTATTACAAGTGCTCCAAATAAAACACCAATCCCAACAATTAAAAATCCTAATAATCCTAAAACGATACTTCCGCCTGTACTTCGTAAAATATCATCAGATTTAAAAAAGATTCCTGAACCAATTACGATCCCGATTACCATACTAATTGCAGTCAATAAACCATATTGCTTTGTTTCCATATTTACTCCCCTTAATTACTTCTCTAAATAATTATACAAAATTTTAGACAATAAATTTCATTATCTTTAATCGTTTATCAATGTTTTCCCTTCACTAAATATTTGTTAATTTTAATTTTCATCACCTTTAGGTTAAAACTATCTAAACAATTTCATGTATTATTAAATATTTTATCATGAACTTCATAAAATTAAAAAAGAATTGAAAATTTCAATTCTTTAAATCTAATCATATTATAGCTATTCTTCTTTCTTACTATCTTTAATTTTTATTTCTAAATATTCATTAGCATTTTTTAATGTTTTAAGTAATGTTAATAATACGATAATTATTAACACAACAAATACTATATAGGCAATTAACAATAATAGCATTGCTACAAATCCTAGAAATGTTCCCATTTTTCTCCTTTTCTTAATCTGTTTTATCAATATTTTAAAATTTATTTATTTTTATTATTTTTAATTTTTATTTCTAAATATTCATTAGCATTTTTTAATGTTTTTAATAACCATATTAATACCAACACCATTAATCCAATAAATACTAAATATGCAGCAAAGACGATTAATCCGATAAACACTCCCATATGCACCTCCATCTTAATACTTACTTTTACTTATAACTATATTATATCAATAAATAGATTAAAATAATAGTTTTCGTAAACATTAACACATTATAATGCAAATGGTAAATAATCATCAAAATCAATTATTAATTTATTAGTAATCTGATACTATTATTATTTAAGGTTAATTTATTTCTTATACTTCTTTTTCAGCCAAAAGTAGAACTCATATATTATGTCAATTATTATTATTCCATATATTATATTTTCTAACAATAGTAATTTAGGAGATAAATATTCTAATGATGGGATTCCCGCTACTGTCCCTTCAATAATTATGATAATGATTAATATTGTCATTGATATTGAAATTATTTTATCTTTTCTTTTCATTATCTACACACCTGACTATACGGAGTATTATCATAATATATAGTTTGTTTTTTGACATAATATTTACTACTATATGAATATCCTTTACTACTACTTGTTCTTCCACTATACCAAGAAATTACTTTTTTCCCTTTCCAACCACAATTTTTATATTGGTATACTTTCATCTTTCCATATAAAGTTACTTTTGTATTTTGATATGATTTTACACCACTAGTTATATAATCATCTAATATTTTCAACCATTGCTTATTAGTAATATGACTATAGTTATATGTACTTCTCGCTGCTTTTTGAACTTCTTTTAGTTCAACAAAGTTTACATACTCACTTTCTATACAGTAATAATTACGTCCCGCACATTCTAATGCAATATCATTGCCAACTTGTTTTAATTCTATCATTATTATCAACACCTTTCACATCTTGATCTAATGTATAAATTAACCACCATTAGATAAATGACTGTCAAATTCTACTTTTATTGCTTTTATTTTAACATCATTGTTGATTTCCTCTATATGTTCTTCTGTTGTTTGGAGATTAATTTCTGTTGTATTTAATGTTGATACATAAATTTCTCCAAAAAAACCAAAAGACATTATGTTAAAAATATTTTTTATTTTCATCATAATCCCTTTCTGTAACTATATCTTAACATACAGACGTGGCAAAACAGTGCGAATGTTTACAAGTATGTTTTAAAAGATTTAACAAATCAAAATGTAACTTAATATAAAATACGTATGTTAACTAGAACATAAATTTTAACAAGAAACAAATTATGCAAGTTTATATTCAAACTTACACAGTTTATAATACACTTTCCATTTTTCAACACTAAATAATGCTTTATCTTTTGTTGATTAACTTCATCTTTAAGTTTTTTCTTTCTTTTTCCAGCTCAATCAAGTATGATTAAAACTTATAAATATCAAAATTTCTAAATTTAATTAATTTCTAATTACTCAGTAACATCAACTTTTTCTATTTCTTTTCCATTTTTCAATGCTTGAATCACATTATTAAAAATTTCTAATTTTTCTTTTACTATTTCATCACCATTTTTATAACTCAAACTTTTGATTTTATTCCAAGTCATATATTTTGCCTCTGTTATATAATTATTTTCTCCTAATATAATAGTAAAACGAACACCCGATTGTATTCCACACACTATGGTGTAATCTTTATATAGTTGATATGTGTACACTACTTATCTCTTTCGGGTCTATCAGGAATTACTTCTTTTTTTGACACTATTTTAATATCTTCTCCATAATATGACATAATCATTTTGGAAATTTCAACTGCTCTTCCGTTACAAATTGGATCATAATCTAATTTTTTATTTTTCTGCATACCATTTTCCTCCTTTTTCAATAAATTCAAAAACTTTTGCCTCCAGCTATCTTAGTTCATCTCCAAAATAACTATCTTCTGTTATATAATCATTAGGATTATGCGAAAATTCATTTTTTTTCCATCTGCTAGTGCATTATCCAATACTTTTTCGTTTAATTTCTAGATTTCAGATTTTGGGATTTCTATATCAGTAATTGCATCCCATATTTCATATCCTGTATTAAAGTACTTTCATTTTTTATTGCTGGATCAATTGAATAAGTTAAAATTAAATTGACACTTTTTAATATCCGTTAAATTTTAAAAACACTTAATTAAACAATTGCTTAATTAAGTGTTTTACTTTATATGGTGCCATATTGTAAAATGTGATGGAACTTTTATAACGTCCCAAAGAAATTATTCATTTCCTTTTCTTGAGTTTAGTATAACTCTACAATTAAAAAAGTCAAAAAAATTTTTTAATCCTGACTTTTTTTAATTGTAGAGTTATTTATTATATCAAATTTATTTTTGACTTTTATTTCCATCATATTTATATAATTTTTCTTTATCAAAAAATAAATAGGATGCTTGTTCCAAATATCTACATTGATACTTTACTTTATTATTAAATTCACTAGATATTACAATATACTTTATTTTATATTCCTTTCTTATTTTCTTCAACTCACTTTCTTTTATATTATTCCCAAACAAATTTCCAGAATGGAAGTGATTTCTTAATCTTCCTCTTATATCTCCTTCTCCAATATATACTAGTTCTTCGTTTTTATCAAAAATATAATATACTCCATAACCTAAATGATTCTTTATTTTATCTTTACCTTGGACTTTCTCTAACCAAAAATTATAACGTTTTTTTTTCTTTTCTTCTATATCTTTTTCTGATATAAATTTGTAATAACTTATTTTGTCTAATTCATTGTCTATTAGTTTCTTCATATCTTTTGTTAATATTTCTTTTAATACTTTCATTTTTCCTCCTTTTGTAAAATATTATTTCATTTCACATTTTTATAAATAAATATTCGGTATTTTCACCTTAAATATTACAATTATTTTCAACTACTATATTTTTTGTTGCTAGATTATTGTATATTTAAACTATATTTCAGATATCATTAAACATATTGCATGTCCATATGCAATTAATATTTCTTTTTCTTTGAGTGAGTAAGACTCTCTTTCGGTAATTGTTTCAGTAGTAAAATGTCGAAAACATTGTATTTTTTTTCGGTATTGACTTATGCTTTCATTTGTCAGTATTGATGATACATAAATAAATGAATTATATTCATTACTTTCATTTAAATTATAAAATTTTTTCCCTTTTTTAAGTTTATTTTCAATAAAATTATTTATATCCTTTAATGTATTATCATAATTTGTTTCATCAATATTAGTAAATGTTATTTCATTTAATCCTTTTACTACTTTTTCTGATAAAATCATATTTTTCTTTTCAAATTTCATTTTATTATTAATAAAATTTCGTCTTTCTTCCCATGGGACGTTTCCATTTTTCCTTTTATCTTCTGGTATTGAACCTCTTATTTGACTATTTGCAAAAGTAAATAAATTTGTATTTTCTAATTTTCTAACTATATCTATTGCTCTAAATTCATCAAATTTTCCACAACTATCTAAATATTTAGCACTTTTAAATTCATATGCATATAAATCAAATGCCTCTAATAATTTTTCTTTTTCTTGTTTATTTACTTTTAATGTACCATTTTCCAATAAATTATATCCATAAGGAACTGCTCCAAATGGATATAATCCTTGTGAAGCTTTCTGTTGTAATCCAGTCATTGTTCTTTCACTGATCTGTTCACTCTCAAATTGACCTAAAAGACCAGTTATATATATAAACATTCTACCTAATGCTGTACTTAAATATATTTGCTCTGTAATGCTAATAAAATTAACATTATTTTCTGTACATACATTTTTAAATCTGTTATATTTCTACTTGATCTATCAAACTTATATACCACTACACTATTTACTTTATTAGATTGTATCATTTTTATTTTCAATCGATTAAATGTTCGTCCACTTACACCATCATCTACAAAAATTCGATATTCTTCTATATTTATTTTTTCAAATTATTCTTTAATTTTCTCTTGTTGAAATTCAATAGAATATCCAGTTTTAACTTGCTCCATTGTACTCACCCGGGCATATCCTATATTAATTTTATGTGTATCCATATTTTTATTTCTCCTAATGTTTGTTATCATAATTATATTAGTTTGAATCGCTAATCAATAATTTATCAAAGGAAAAGACACTAGCAGTGTCTTTCTTTTAAATATATATTACTTAATTAGTAATTTAATTTCAAAAATATACTCTAAGTATATTTTTTACTTATAAAATTAATGTTTCTTTTGTGGAGATAATTGAAACTTCTATATTTCATATTATTTTTAAAGATCACTTTTCTTTATCATTAATTACTTCTGAATTTCTTTATACTTTTATATTACTCGCAACTTTATTTCTATTTTATTATTAAATTTTTTACTAACAGATTACTATGTGAAATCTGTTTTTTTGAAAAATCGTTAAATATGTTTGTTTTACGTACATTTTCTTTTTCAAATTTTTCGTGTATAGTTGCATTATATTTATCCATTTTTTTTAGAATTTTTTTATTTGGTGATTGGCTTATTACTAAATTATATATTTTTTTATCTAACTTTAGATACTTTAAAAAACTGTCCCTACATCTAATATTTGAATCTATATATTCATAATATTGTGGATGTATTGATTGTTTCAAATTGAAATTCGTACGCTCGTTATTATAACCTACAACATGCATTCTTACTTCATCACTATATAAATCTTTTATTAAATTTTGTACAGATGTTTCTTCATTTTCAAATAGTAAAGGTAAATTATAAATCACATAATTTTCAATTGCGTAATAATCTATAATTAATACTTTTTTTCTCTCAATATTTTCATAATCTTTATCTACAATAAACCATTCACTATCAATATCTTTATTTTCCTCTGCCACTTTTAACAATTCATTTTTTGAATAATCTGAATTGTTTTTATATTTTTTGGGATTATGACTAGTAAATGGTACTACTTTTATCGCATATTCATTTTTTACATATAATTTTAAAAAATTTGCCAACCTAACATCTTCACATGTTATGTACATTGAATCACTATATGACATTGGTTTTCGTTTTTCTTCAAACATATTAATTTGGTCTTAATTCTATTCTTTTGCCTGGAAAACTTGTATAAATATAATATGAATGTGTCGCCAATATTATATTTGTGCTATTATTTTTCAGTCGATAAATTGATTCAATAAAACTTCTTGTATAATTTTCAGAAAATGATATTTCTGGTTCATCTATTATAATTAATTCTCTCTCTGAAAAACAAACTGTCAATAAAATTATTATTATATTTTTTTCTCCACTTGATAAATATTCAAATTCTATTTTTCTTCCATTCATTTTGATAAACCATTTCCATGTGTTGAAATCAATATCAAATTCTATTTCATTAAAAAAATATTTTTTAAATTCATTATTTAGATTATTCTTTTTTGTTTCAATCCTACTTAATTCAAAAAATATTGTACTAGTTAATTTTTCTGTAATTTTATTATTTCTTTTTACACTATTAAAATCTACTGTCATAGAAAAATGGTTTTTTAATCTTTCAATTATATTATCAATTTTCTTTACTGATTTATTTGTTTCTAGTAACTCAATTGTTTTATCCCCCTTATACTTATCGCTATTTGTTTTTTCTATTTTAAATCTATTATATCTATATTCATTATATAAATAAGTTACCACTCCATCTGTTATATACTCTCTACTTAAATCTCCTAGAATTCCTCGGGAATTTAATAATTCAAACATTTCATCAAACCATTTTGGACTTATTAAATCTACATTTCCACCATGAGCACTAATATCCCTGATATGTTTTTTTACTCTCATAAACATTCTCATTTCTTCATTAGATATTATTGAGGTGAAATTTTCATTAATTTGTTCTTCAATTGACTGTAGCCCTTCTAGTATATAAAATAATTCTTCTTCTGTTTTTTGCTTCTTTACTTTTCCTTTATAATTTACTCCCGAAAATTGGATATCTTCTGTTTCATCAACTTCAGATATACCCTTTACATGATATTTATTTATTAAGTTTAATATTCTTGTTTTTCCTGTACCATTTAAACCATAAATTAATAAATCTTCTTCTATGTCTAAGGGGATTTTTTTTTTCCCATTATGAATTAAATAATTTTTCATGATTCTCCTTCTCTTTGTCTATAAATTTCAAATAAAATATATTTAATTTTATTTTTTACACTCTAAATATAATATAGCATGTTTTGTAAAAAATATTTCAATCATTAAAATTTATTACTTTTTTGATTTATAATATTTACTATAAACATACTGCAGTTACACTATAAATTAGGACAGTTTTTTATTATGATAATACTGTCTTTATATTATAATTTAATAAAGGAGATTACTATGCCAAAAGGTACTAAATATGATATTGAATTTAAAAAGATGATTGCTGATTTATTCAACTCAAAACAAATGACAATGCTCCGATAGAAAATTTCTTTTTTTACTTAAAACGAGAGAATAATTATTTTAAGACAATTTCTAAAGATATACAAACAATAAAAAATAAAATAATACAATATATTTATTTTTACAATAACAAAAGAATTCATTCTAAATTGGGTTATTTAACACCTAATAAATTTTTTAAACAAAAATATTCTTAATAAAAAAGTGTCTACAAACTTAACAAAACTGCAAATGCTAACATAATTATAAATTATTAGGTATTTTATACTCATTTAGTCCTTGATAATTATTTTATTTGATACTTTTAACATTTTCAATTCCAAACATTTTTTCTAGTTTTTCAAAATTTTTTAATTTTTCATTTTCATCAATAAATATAATAATTAGATTATTTATTGCCCTTGAACAAATAACATAAAATAAATTACTAGTGTTTATATATTGAGATTCTGTCATATCTAAATTTTGCCAATAAGAACTCCATCTGTATTTCCTATTCCAATCATCTTCATTGATAATTGCTACTACATCATTATATTCTTTTCCTTTTGTACTATGACTTGTTACAATTTTTTGATTTTCCAAAGATGAAATATAATTTGTAAACTCCTCCAGCAATAATTTATTTTCTTTATTTTCTTTTTTCATATATTCATTCACCACAAATAATTCTTCTTTTACAATTTGTTTGTATGTATCTTCTTCTACTAAATATAGTCCATTTTCATATAAATAGGTGCAGTATTCTGTAAAAGTCATAGTATTTTTCATATCAATAAATTCCTGCATATTTAGTGATAAACAATTAAATTTTTTCAAGTTTTTTTTCAGTATTAATTTTTGTTTATTTATAAATGGGTCTACTAAGTAATTTTCAATATCAAATATCATATCTATTAATATTGAAACATTTCTATTTTCTGCATTATTTATTAAAACATCTATGTCTGATAATGTTTTTACCATTTCAAATAAATTTAAATAATTATTTCGTTCTGCTATTCTTTTGTGTAATATTTGAAATTCGGTAAAATCTTTTATGTTTAATTCTTCTAATAATTCTACTGTATCGATTGGCTTTTTCACATGATAAAACTTAATAGTACCTTCTTCTTTTATCACAGGTTCCTGAACTAATCCATCTGTTCGAATTTTATTTATAAGTTTTACTATATTTGAAGAACTTCGCCTATTTTTTTCACTATATATCGGTTTAAAATAGTAGCCATTACATATTTCATTAAGATTTCCTACACCACGATCGTATATTTTTTGCATAGGATCTCCAAAAAAACCAATTGTTGCATACTTACTTATTTCTGCAAATAATTCTGCTATTTCTTTAAAAGTATCTTGATATTCATCAATATAAATAAATGGATAAATATTTGAAATTAATTTTATATAATTTTTTTTTCCTTTAAGTACTTTTAAACTTAATTTAAGAAGTACATCATGGCTTATTACATTCTTTTTGTAGTTAGATTTATCTTGATATGTAACTTTATTTTCATTAGTATCTATATTGTCTAATAAATATTGAAATTTATCAGATTGATGTTGATATCTATTTTTTGTTTCTACTTTTCGTGCACGTGATACTTTTTCATTATATATTTCTACATTTTCAATAAAATAATTCTTTAATTCTTTTTTTAATTCTTTTTGATAATTTTTTACTAATGACCATAAAAATTGGTGAATTGTACATATAGTAGTTTCTGTTCCTTTTGGTAAACGCTCATTGATTTCATCTACTCCTGCATTTGTATATGTTATACATGCAATTTTTTGATTTTTAATTTGTAATATTTTAGAATATTTATAATTTGTATGTTCTAAAACTTTGATCAAAGAATATGTTTTACCACTTCCTGCCCCTGCAGTAAACGTAAAACTCTGTTTTTCATCAACACATTTATTTAATTTCATTATTGTTCCATCAACCATATTATCCCATCCTTAATGTATTTTGGAATATTTATTGAACTATTATATATGTTCAATAATATATCAAAGGTAAATGCTGTTTTTTTGTTATTTCTATCAATATATTTATATAATCCATATGAAAATTCTTCTATTTCTAAATCTTTATCATAGTGCTTGTAATTATTTATACTATCCATAATTTCTTTTTTTGAATGAAGAAATTCTTTGTTTTCTAATATAAATTGTTCTTCAAATGTCCTTCCTACTAAATATGTACAATCTTCTTCGTTTGAACTTAATATCCTTTGACTCGCCACATATGTATTACCTGATTGTATTCTCTTCCCTTCAGCAATATCCATAATTAAAGTATCTTCTCCAAATATTTTTTTAAAAATTGTATTGCTTGTTTTATTAAATTTTTCATTTTCACTTGAACGAGTTGATGATATCCAATCTGGATTATTTCTAATTTCTGGATTATTTTTGTCACTTTCTTTATCCATTAAATCTAAATCAGTAATAATTAGTACCGAAGCACCTATTTTCTCATATAATGTTCTAAAGGAATCAAAATATGTACCTCCTACTTGAACAATTGAATATAGGTCATTTGAATGACCTAATAACTTAATAAATTCCGGTATTAAAATACGTTCAACATCTCCCTCTACTAATATTATTTTTTTTGAAAATAATGCATTTGAAATTTGTGTTGTTAAATATTGTATAGCAAATTTTTCACCTAAATTTATATCAGAATAAGAAATGCTTTTATTTTTATTTAAAAATACTAAATTTTTTTCTAATGAATTTGTAACTATATTAGCTGAATGTGTTGTAATTACAATTTGCAAACTATTATTTAATTTATTTCTCACTTCTTCTTGAACTTCCTCTTCAAGGATTGATATATATATATCTTTAATTTCATCTATTCGTTCAATAAATTTCAGTTCCATTTCTGGATGCATATGCGTTTCCGGTTCTTCTATACAAAGTAGCATTATTGGCTTTTTATTTGTTCTAACCAATGTGATAAAACTATAAATTTCCATCAGTGTATACAGTAAATTATTATAACCTAATCCATTATAATTATCTGGGAGGTTGTATGGTTCTGAATCATCTTCATTGTTTGTTATACAAAAGAGTGTTTTAAAATTTCTTTGGATAATATTATCTAATGTTAACTTTAAATCTATTTTCAATGTTCCAGATTGGTCATTATTGAATCCAAAAGTTTTAAATACTTCGATTAGTTGTTTGCTTAAATCTCTTTCGTAATGACTTACAATTTCTTGGGATGTATCATCTAAACTTTGATCTATTCTTTTTTTCAATTCATTATTTTTATTTATTATTTCATTCATTAAAGATAGCATTGAGTCCGCAATCTTACTTTTTTTTGCATCTGTTGAACCATCAATTTGTAAATTTGCTTCAAGCAACTTTAATTCAATTATGTCACTTAACTTTATTTCTGCTGGCATTTCTAGATAAGATTCACCATCTCCTAAATACTCTTTTTTTTCATAGTAATCTTTAAGTATACACTCAATTATTTTATCATCTGATTCTAATACTTGACTTAATTCTAATGCATGACTTAATAAATAATCATTACATGCTCTTGTTTTTGATTTTAAACTATACTCACATTTATATACAAATTCATTATTTTCATTATCTTCAAAGTAGTCTGTTAATAACTCTACAACTTTAGCATAATTTTCATCATCTTCTTCTGATACTTTGATTTTAATTTCTATTTTAAGTCTAGGTGCATACTTATCAATTGTTTCAATAATTGGATTTTCCCTGTATTTAGTTAAAAATTTTATAAATTGTTTTCTTTCTTCATAAAAGTCTTGTATTAAAAATTTTTTTTTATTTACAACGTGATTTATCGCTTCAATAAAAGTACTTTTTCCAATATTATTCTGACCCACCAATATTATTTTTTTTTCATTTAAAACTATACTATTTTTTTTGTGTTTTCTAAAATTTGTCAATGAAATTTTTGTAATTTCCAATATTCCTCCCATTAATAATATTATATGAACCTTACGTTTAAAATTATTAATTCATATTTTACTTTATTCTGTTTTACTCATATTTTAATATTTTATATAATTTTCATATTTATTTTATTATACCATTGATTAAATTTGACTTAATCTTTTATCTATTTGATAATTTTCATAATCATTAAAATTACGATTTATTATCACTAATTACTTGATTACTTATAATATTTACTATAAACATATTCTATTTTCTTGGTATCTTTACAACAATAAGTTAATTCTCCTTTTCCTAGATACTTAATATCACTTGGGTGATAAATATATTGATGTACTTTCCTTGCAGTACCTTTATCCCCTCTATCATTTTATTTGTCACTCGTGTTACCTACATTTTCTCAATTGTTGCTAATACATCAGTCATATAACTTGCACTTTGTGAACTATTAACACGACCAAATAAACAATATTACAACTGTCAATTACACGATCAAGAAAATCTCTCCTAATGTATACTTAATATCTGTTAGACTTTGAGTTGTTGGATATATCTTATATCCACTTGAACGTGATTGATTAAGTACATTAATGAATTCATTAGTTACATATATTCCAAACTCATCAAATACTGTTGTTATTAAATTCTTATTTCAATCTAAATAGTCAAATGATTTTCTAATATTAAATGTAATTAATCTAAATAATACTTTTGATGTTTCATCATAATTATTTGGATTAAAATTAATTATAATTGCTTTATCCTTAATATCAATTAAATTAAAAAACACTTAATTAAACAATTGCTTAATTAAGTGTTTTACTTATATGGTGGAGCTAACCGGGGTCGAACCGATGGCCTCCTGCGTGCAAGGCAGGCGCTCTCCCAACTGAGCTATAGCCCCATATCCACAATATATTATACCAATAATTTTTAAAATGTCAAGAAATTTTTTGATATATCAATCTTGTTAGGTAAAATAAAAGTTATATTTACTATTTTATGAAAATAAAACAAACGAATTTTATTTATTCGCTTGTTTTATTTTCAATACACTTTGATTATATTATTATTCACCTGTACCAGCATAACACTGTTCACCCTCTATATTTACACCTTTATATTGCATATATTCTCCGGTATCTTTGATTCTATAAATACCTGCAGCTTGTGAACCACCTTGCGCTGAACCGTGATTATCTGCTAAAATTGTCAATTTTATTATATAGCTTCCATCGTTTTGATCAAATGCAGCATATCCAATATTTGATTCATTACTATAACCTAAACCATCTCTTAGATTTTGAACTGCTTTAAAACATAAATCATCTTGGTTTATTTCTTCTTGATTTGTTGCTTCTTCTTGGTTTGTTTCTTCTTGATTTGTTGCTTCTTCTTGATTTGTTGCTTCTTTTTCTTGATTTGTTGCTTCTTCTTGACTTGTTGGTTCTTCTTGACTTGTTGGTTCTTCTTGGCTTGTTGTTTCAGTTGTATTACCTTCAACTGACTTATTTGAACCACATCCTACTAATATTAATAAAAATACTGATATAATTACAATAAATTTTTTTGGCATTTCTACTCCTTCTTTCATATTAAAAAACACTTAATTAAACGATTGCTTAATTAAGTGTTTTAGTTTATATGGTGGAGCTAACCGGGGTCGAACCGATGGCCTCCTGCGTGCAAGGCAGGCGCTCTCCCAACTGAGCTATAGCCCCATATCCACTATATATTGTAACACATTTTAATGAATTGTCAATTTTTTTAAAAAAATAATCTTCAAAAGAAGATTATTTTCCATGTTTTAATCGATGATAATCCGGGTAAAATGCAATTGCTGATAAAATACAAACAATTAATCCTTTTATTAACATTCTTAAGAAAATCATTGCTGTTACACCATCAATAAATTGGTTTACTAAATACATAACAACCATTAATAAAATTGCTTTAATAATTAATGACATTTTTTCAATTATTACTTTTTTCGTAAAAATAAACATCTTATAGTTTGGTAATAATAAAATCATTAAAGAAACTATTATTGCTGTGATTGATGCATATGTTAAACCAGCTAATCCAAATATTTCATAAAATGCCACATCTAATACTGCTTTTAAACCAATAATAACTACTGCACTTATTAAAATACTTGCTACTTTTCCATCATTTGTTACAACATATCCACTAATAATATTTCTAGTAATATAAAATGGAATGATTAATGATTGGAAAATAATTGTTCCGTATATTGGAGCACCATACATTAATTGATATGCTTCTGGTCCAGCTGAATATACTCCAAGCATCATTACTATTGCATAAATCATTACAATTGTTAGAATCTTATTGATATCATCTTTCTTATCACGACCCTCAACTTGAATTTCCCTTATCATTACCGAAATAAATGCTGCTGATAATTGAATTGGAATCATTACAAATTTCATTGATAATGTTAAATATTCACTTTGTACGTTTTGTAAGTCCGCTGGATTTACTAAATGTGGTAATAACATTAAATCAATTTGATCAAATGCTGAAATATAAATTGAACTTGAGAAGAAGATAATACTTGTCCATAAAATACGTTTATAAATTTTTAAATCTAAACTATGTTTACCTTCATTAAATATTTTTAAGTATCCACCTTTTTGTAATTTCCATAAATATAAAAGTGGTGTTGTAGCCATCGAAATTACAATTCCAACAGCTACTACTATTGCTGAAAATCCAACTGGTAAATTTAATACTACTACTGAATAATATGTTCCAATTAAGATTAAACCAATTTTTAAAATTTGTTCTGTAACATAACTTAATGAGATGATTTTATATTCACCAAATGCTGTTAACAACGAACGTAAATATACTGCTATTGCGTATAAAACCGTTCCTAATGATAATATTTTTGTTCCTGTTACCAAGTATGGATAATAATCATTCGTTAAGTAATCAGGACCAACAACGCTTTGCATTAATAGTTCTGCTCCACCATACATCGCAACTATTGTTATAAATGAAAAGAAACTTAAAATTACAATTCCGGCAACTAAAACTTGTTTTAATTTATCCGCATCTTTTTGATAATATTTTAAGAATTCTACGTTTAAAATTACATTTATCCCTAATGTCGTAAAAATAATTGCAAATGAAAAGGGAATTAATAACATTGCCATGATTGCCGGGATTCCCGCATCAATATGTTGCAAAGGTATTAAATAGATTATTGATAGTAACTTTGTTATCAAGTCACCTAAAGCTAAAACTGAGCTTCCTTTTAAAAAATTCTTCATTGTTGATCTTCCTTTTTGTTATTATTCGATATTCACCTCTTTATTATAACACAACTATGTTATAATAATTAAGTTTAAGGAGAAAGATGCAAGAATATCAAAATATAATAATCGGTTCGGGACCAGCAGGATTAATGTGTGGGGCAAAACTTAGTAAAAATACTACATTAATCTTGGAAAAAAACCCAAAAATTGGGGGGAAAATTAAAGTTAGTGGAGGGGGACGTTGTAATGTAACTAACAATAAGCCAAATGACAAATTGTTAGAATTCATTATCCATAATCCAAAATTTTTATATCCGGCTTTAAATAATTTTAATAGTTCTGATATTATTAATTTTTTTGAAACCAATAATTGTTCATTAGTTGAAGAAAATCATAATCGTGTTTTCCCTAAGGATCACAATTCACAAACAATTATTAATACATTAAAACGAGTTATTGATCAAAATCACCAAACAATTATAACTAATTATAATGTTACAACAATTGATTATAATCAAGAACAGCAGCAATATATTATCAATCAAGAATTCATTTGCACTAATTTAATTATTGCTACTGGTGGGAAAACTTATTCACATTTAGGAACAACTGGTGATGGTTATCGTTTTGCTGAGCAATTTAATCATACGATTACAGAATTAGCACCATGTGAAACCCCACTTGTTTCAAATGATCCAATTATTCAAAATCATCAATTACAAGGAATTAGTCTTCGTAATATCACAGCAACAATTTTTGTTAATAACAAAAAAAAGAAAACCATCACTCAAGACATTTTATTTACCCACTTTGGACTTAGTGGACCACTTGCACTTCATTTTTCGTATTTTGTGATTCAGGCAAAGAAAAAGAACCATCCTGTTCGAATTGAACTTGATTTAACATCTTGTGATATTCCTAAACGAATGCAAAAAATTATTGATGAAGATAAATTAATTATTAATATTCATGATACAAAAGGATGGAAAACCGCCTTTGTAACTAATGGGGGAATTAAACTTAAAGAAGTTAGTCCGCAAACCTATCAATCAAAATTGCAAGAAAATCTTTATTTTATTGGTGAGGTTCTTGATATTAATGCTTTTACCGGTGGTTACAATATTACAACTTGCTTAAGTGAAGGTGCATTATGTGCCAAAGCAATTAACGAATTAAAAAATGAGTAAATTAATTTACTCATTTTTCTTTAACTAACAATAGTTGTTAATTATTTATGTAATTTTTTCATTTCATCTGCTACGAATTCTACTGTTGGTCCAACAATAATTTGTAAAGTAGTTTCTGATGGTTTTAATACACCAGGTACTCCTGTAGCTTTGATTTGATTTTCATCAATTGATTTTGAATCTTTAACAACTAAACGTAAACGAGTTGCACAGTTATCAATTGATTCTAAGTTATCTTCACCAATAATTGTTAATAATTTTTGAGCCATAACTTCATGTTTATTTCCTGATCCTGCTTCAGTTGCAGTTTCTTCCACTTCTTCTCCACGACCTGGAGTTTTTAAATCCATTTTACGAATCATAACTCTGAAAGTAGAGTAATAAATTCCGAAGAATAATACCATCATTGGAATTAACATATACCATTGAGTGGCATTTGGATTTTTTGATGATAAGAAGAAATCAACAAATCCGGCACTAAATGCAAATCCTGAAATCCATTGCATTGAAGCGGCAATAAATACTGAAATACCTGTAAAGATTGCGTGAACAAAGTATAATACTGGTGCAGCAAACATGAATGAGAATTCTAATGGTTCTGTAACTCCAGTAAAGAATGATGCTACAGCTCCCCCTAATAATAATCCATAAACTGCTTGTTTTTGACTTGGTTTTGCTTCTTGATACATTGCAAGAGCAGCTCCTGGTAATCCACCCATCATAATTGGGAAGAATCCTGCTTGATACATACCAATTGTATAATTATCAATTGCTACACTTACATCATTTGGATTTGAATAGAAGTTTGCAATATCATTAATTCCAGCAACATCAAACCAGAATACTGAGTTTAACGCGTGGTGTAATCCAACTGGGATTAACATACGGTTACTGAATGCATAGATTCCTGCTCCAAGTGGTCCTAATGTCATAATGCTTTCACCGAATGAAACTAATGCATTATAAACTACTGGCCAAGCATAAATCATAACGATTGATACACCTAACATTGCAACTGCTGTTACAATTGATGATAAACGACGTCCACTAAAGAACGCAAGTGCTGGTGGTAATTCAACTTGGTATGTACGGTTATATACCGCTGATGAAACTACCCCTGTTAAAATACCAACGAATTGGTTATTTACTTTTGTAAATGCAACTGGTACGTCTTCAACTGCTACCCCTTGAATTAACGCTAAGTTATCAGGATTTAAGATTTGTTGAATAACTAACCAACCAACTAATGCTGATAATGCTGCCGCACCGTTTTTATCTTTACTAAGTCCAAAACCAACACCGATAGCAAATAATATACCCATGTTGTCAATTAAAGCTGAACCTGCTTTAATTAAAAATGCTGCTGCCTGGCTATTTTCTCCCCATCCTGCTGGATCGATCCAATAACCTACACCCATTAAAATTGCCGCTGCAGGTAATACTGCAACTGGTACCATAAGTGATTTACCTATATTCTGTAAATATTCAAATATTTTTGACATTTTACCCCTTTCATAACTACACAAATTATAACACATTAGCCTATACCAATGTTATTGTTTTTATAATTTTTTTAAATTTATTTTTTTAGGAAAACGATGTAATAACCTTATATTAAGGCTTTTAAATGGTTTTCATTTTTTTGGTTTTTTTTGATTTTTGATAGCATTTTCAAAAAAAAGGATTTTAAAAATCATTTTAAAATCCTTTATTTGTTGTTGGGTCAATTCCATACTGTTCGTAAAATTCTTCTTTAAATTCAATAAACTCATCACGTTTAATTGCTTCACGAGCATCATTTACTAAATCAATTAAGAAATGAATATTATGAATACTCAATAATCTTTGTCCAAATACTTCATTTGCACTTATTAAATGACGGATATATGCTCGTGTGTAGTTTTTACAAGCATAACATTCACAATTACTATCAATTGGTGTGAAATCCTCTTTATATTTAGCATTTTTAACTACTAAACGACCAGTTGATGTCATAGCTGTTCCGTGTCGAGCAATTCTTGTTGGTAACACACAATCAAACATATCAATTCCACGCTCAATTGCTTCTAAAATTGATACTGGTGATCCAACTCCCATTAAATATCTTGGTTTATCTTCTGGAAGTTGATCAATGGTCATATCAATCATTTCTTTATATACTTCTTTTGGTTCTCCAACACTTGTTCCCCCAATTGCATAACCAGGAAAATCCATTTTTACTAATTCTTTTGCACAGTATTCACGTAAATCCGGATATTCACCACCTTGAACAATTCCAAATAATGCTTGTGTTTCTGGGTTCTTATGAGCTTCTTGACCACGTTTTGCCCATCTTAATGTTCGCATCATACTTTCTTTAGCATACTCATATGTTGCTGGATAAGGAATACATTCATCAAAACTCATGATAATATCTGCACCTAATTTATTTTCAATTTCAATTGCTTTTTCTGGTGATAAGAATAATTTCGATCCATCTAAATGTGAACGGAATTCTACTCCTTCTTCGCTAATTTTACGTAACTTCGATAAACTAAATACTTGGAATCCTCCACTATCAGTAAGCATCGGTCCATCATATTGCATGAACTGATGTAATCCTCCTGCTTTTTCAACAATATCTGCTCCTGGACGTAACCATAAGTGGTATGTGTTTGCTAAAACAACTCCACTTCCTGCTGCTTTTACTTCTTCAGGTGATAATGTCTTAACCGTTGCCTGTGTTCCTACCGGCATAAACATTGGGGTATCAACTGTTCCATGTGGTGTATGTAATTTTCCGACACGTGCACGTGTCTTTTTCGATTGGTGTACTAATTCATATTTAACTGCCATTATTCTCGCTCCTTTTTCTTATTAATAAACATACTATCGCCAAAACTAAAGAAGCGATATTGTTCTGCAATTGCTACTTGATATGTATCTAAAATCACCTCACGTGATTTAAATGCACTAATTAACATCATTAATGTTGATTTTGGTAAGTGAAAATTCGTAATTAAGCTATCAATTGCTTTAAATTCATAACCCGGGTAAATAAAAATATCAGTATCTCCACTATCACTACAAAAACAATTATGTTTTTGATACACAGTTTCTAAAGTTCTTGTCGAAGTAGTTCCAACCGCAATAATTCGTTTACCTAATGTCTTTGCTTCTTGCAGTTTATTTGCATTCTCATTATCTAAAATATAATATTCACTATGCATTTTATGTTCTAACACATTATCAACCGAAACCGGACGGAATGTACCTAATCCAACATGAAGCGTTACATAAGCTATTTCAATATTTTTTGCTTTTATTTTTGCTAATAATTCTGGAGTAAAATGTAAACCTGCAGTTGGTGCTGCTACACTACCAGGTGCTTTTGAATAAACAGTTTGATAACGATCCTGATCATCTAATTGTTCATGAATATAAGGTGGTAAAGGCATTGTTCCTAGTTCGTCTAACACCTCTAAATAAATACCTGCATAACTCATTTTTAAATAACGAATTCCTTCATCATCAGTTTCAACACAAGTTGCAATTAACTTCCCTTCACCAAAATTAATTTGGTCACCAACTTTTATTCTTTTAGCTGGCTTAACCAAACACTTCCAAACATCTGTTGTTGTTTCATTTAATAATAAAACCTCAATCTTGGCTCCCGTATGTTCTTTTACCCCAAATAAACGTGCTGGAATAACTTTTGTATCATTTAAAACTAATACATCGTTCTCATCTAAATAATCAATAATATCACTAAAATGACGATGTTCAATTGTATTATCATCATTTAACACAAGTAAACGAGATGTCGCACGATCTAATAATGGTGATTGTGCAATCAATTCTTCTGGTAAATCAAAATCATAATCCGTTACATTTAACATTTATCCTCCATAAAAAAATCCCCTCTGTGGGGGAAATATTAAAATGCCTCTGCTTCTTTAGCAATTTGGTATTCTTCATCAGTTGAAATAATTCTTGATTCAATTGCTGAATTTGCTGTTGTAATTACACGATCACCTAAAGAACGATCTTTATTAGCTTCTACGTCTAATTCAACTCCGAAAATTCCTAAGCCATTTAAGACTTCTGCACGAATTAAATCATCATTTTCACCAATTCCTCCTGTAAAAGTAATCATATCAACACGTCCTAAACGAGCTGCATAAGCACCAATTGTTTCAATTACACGAGCAACATATAATTTAATTGTTAAAATTGCGCGAGCATCACCATTATCATAAGCTGCTCCAATATCACGAGCATCACTACTAATTCCACTGATTCCTAACATTCCACTTTCTTTATTTAAAGCATTAGTAATTTCAGCTGTATTCATTCCTGTTTGTTCTTCAATATATTTAAAGATTGATGGATCAATATCACCTGAACGAGTTCCCATCATAATTCCAGCAAGTGGTGTTAATCCCATTGATGTTTGGATTGATTTCCCACCTTTAATTGCTGTTAAACTTGCACCATTTCCTAAGTGACAGTTAATAATATTCATATCTTCAATATTCATATTTGCGATTTCTGCTGCTTTTTCTGAAATATATTTATGACTTGTTCCGTGAGCACCATAACGACGAACTCCATATTTTTCATACCATTCATATGGTACAGGGTAAATATATGATTCCTCTGGCATTGTTAAATGAAACTCTGTATCAAATACTGCAATATTTTGTGCATGTGGTAACACTTCTTGGAAAATTTTAATTCCATCTCCATTAGGTACATTATGAAGTGGTGCTAATTTTGCTAATTCATAAATATCCGCTAATTCTTTTTCCCCAACTAATGTTGATTTAGTAAAAATTTCTCCACCTTGAACAACACGATGTCCAACTTTGGTAATTACTTCTTTATTTTCGATAAATTTATTTTCTTCTAAAATTTCTAATAATTTTTTTATTGCTTGCTCATGATTTGCAAAATCCTCATTAATTTCAATTTTACCTTGATCTGATTTACAAGTAATTTCTCCGTTTTCTAAACCAATACGATCAACGATTCCTTCACAATCAACCTCATAATTTGGCATTGTAAATAATTTATATTTTAATGATGAACTTCCTGAATTTATTACTAATGTTTTTCTCATTTTTTCTCCTACTAATTTCTATTATCTATTCATAAAAATATTATAGCATATTTTCAAATTTAAATTAATGTTTCAATCAACATTTCTTCATTATGTAAACTTTTATATGTATCTAATTCGATTTGAGTTGCTGATATCATTTCTTGATATTCAAATTTATCTTCTTCAACAATAACTTCATCTAGTTTTGGATTTGTACTTGGATTTTTTGGTAAAAATACGACACAACAATCTTCAAATGGTAAAATTGAAAGTTCATATGTTCCAATATTTTTTGCTAATTCAATAATTTGTAATTTATCCAATGTAATTAAAGGTCTTAAAATTAAATCTGGTACTGTTTGGTTAGTTACATTCATTGAAGCAATTGTTTGACTTGCAACTTGTCCTAAACTTTCACCAGTAATCAATACTTGCGCTTTAATTTGTTTTGCCAATTTAGATGCTTGGCGTAACATCATTCTTCTTAAAATTGTAACTTCGTATTTTGGAGCACAATTTTGGTGAATAGCCAATTGAATATCCGTAAAATGAGCATTATATAATTTGATGTCTTTGTCATAAGTTTGTAAAACTTTGGCTAAATCTTTAACTTTTTGCAAACTTTGTTCATTTGTATACGGTGGTGAAGAAAAGTGAATACAATCAATTTTAAGTCCACGTTTCATTGCTTCAACAGCTGCAACTGGTGAATCAATCCCCCCACTTAATAACACTAAACCGCGTCCAGCAGTACCAATTGGTAATCCACCCATTGCTGTTTCATTTGTGTGAAATACATAGCTATAGTCATTTTGAATTTCTACCTTAATTAATTGCTGCGGTTTTTTCATATCAACACGCATTCCATTTAAACCATCATTATTAATTAAAATATGTCCACCTACTACACGAGCTAATTCTGGTGATTTTAATGGAAATAATTTATTACTTCTTTTTGCTTCTACTTTAAAAACAGGTTTTGTTGTATCGAAGTTAGCCAATGCAACTCTTTTAATATCTTCTAAATCATGAGTTGTTACATCAGCAATTGAAAAACTGTGAATTCCCGGAATTTTCTTTAAAATTGTTTTAATTTCTGGGTATTTATCGACATCGTTAATTTCAATGTAAATACGATTGTGATCTTTACGATATTTTAGTTCAAAATCACTAAGTTGTTTTTGAATATTGTTATAAAGGGTACGTTCAAATTGTTTACGATTTTTCCCTTTAAGTGTTAATTCTCCATAACGGATTAATATAATTTTCATTTTGCTCCTTAACCTCTTTATTATAGCAAATAAATTGATAAAAAGTGGTTTTTGTAAATTATTTTCAAAATTAATCGAATACTGTAATTATGTAAATATTTTAATAAATTCAAAAGAATAAGTAACTAATTTGGTTAGTTACTTATTTTCAGTAATCACTTGATTAAAATTGAATATTAATGCTTCAATATCACTCATCTTAGTAAAATGAGAAACGCTTATTCTAAAAGTATGATCTTGCTCCTCTTGAGTTAGACCAATACCAGATAAAGTCCGTGATCCTTTATTTAATTTTGATGAACATGCACTTTTAGTCGATATTGCAAATCCACGTTTCAACATTAATGCTACTACACTTTCTGATTGCATTTCCATTGCTACACGAATACTAACAACATTGCTCTTTGATGGTGCATTTAATTTTATCTTCGGATTTTTCAATAATTCTGTTATTAAAAATTCACGACGTTCTTTAATTGCATTCATAATTGTATCATTTTGATCAATGATATCTTTAACTGCTTTAGCAAATGCAACTTGTGCTGCTAAATTTTGGGTTCCACCACGATAACCAAATTCAAGCGATCCACCATGAATCTGTTTATTTAAAGTAATGTCTTTTCGCTTTATTAATGCGCCAATTGCTTTAGGACCATAAATTTTATGTGCAGAAATTGACATCATATCAATGTTTTCATTATTTAAAACTGATGTTTTTCCAACTCCTTGGACATTATCAACCATAAATATAATCTGATTATTCACACTTTTAATCTGACTAGCTATTTCAGCAATTGGATTTATTGTTCCGATTTCATTATTCACATGCATTACACTTACTAAAACCGTATTTGGGGTAATTGCTGCAGTAATTGCTTCTGGAGTGATTATCCCATCACTATTGGGCTTAACATATGTTACTTCATATCCTTGTTCCTCAATGTACTCAAAACTTTCATGCATACTTGAATGCTCATATGATGTTGTTACAAAATGTTTAGTTGAATCAAACTTCTGAGCATAACCCTTTACTGCCAGATTATTTGCTTCACTTCCTCCACTTGTAAAGATTACTTGATGTTTATTTCCATCAAATTTCAATTTATTTAAAATTACCTTTTTCGCTTCATTTTCTAATTGAGCAATTTGGGGATTTACTCCCGAATGCGCAAAGAAACGTTCACTTACTGTCACATAAGTAGACAAAACTTCTTTATTTACTGGTGTTGTTGCTGCATAATCAAAATATTTCATTGTACTCCTAATATCCCTAAATCAATAATTTTATTATAACATACTGGTTAATTTTATCTTATTATTTTATATTAATCTAATATTTTTAAAATCAAGTTTTTATCCCGTTCAATATTTTCAATAAAACCACTACAATCTGCTTCTGCTTTGATTAGTGTATCATTGGAAATCTTAAAATCTTCCTCAATGGCACTATATAAAATTATTGCTTGAATTGCTTTGTGCATTCCAATTCCCCGTAGTGAGATAAAACGTTCTAAAAGTTCTGTTTCGTTTGCTCTGAAAAATTGTTCAATTCCACCAAAATTATTTTGAATTAAATGAATATTATAATATAAATCTTTAGTCATCTTATTTGGAAAACGATGGAGCGATTTATCTTGAGTTATTAATTGATTAATTTCATTTTGTGATAGTATATACATATTTTCTAATGTCATCTCAGTTTGATGAATATTGTAATACCTTTGTGCTAATTTTCCTGGGACACTCCATGCTTCTTTGGCTGCTATCCCTTGATTAAACAAACTACCGATTAAAATTGCTAATTGATATTTATTTTCCATTATTCTCCTTTTAATTAATCTTAACATATATATTAAACGAAATCCTTACTCTCAAGCTAAAAAGAAAAGATCTATCGATTGATAGAGTCTTCTTTTTTAATATATTAATCAATTATTTGCCCATATCTTTTTCATCAGATTTATGATTTTTTTCTTGCTTAATATTGTTTAATCGATTAATAAATTCTGAGGCAA
The DNA here is from genome assembly GCA_049070185.1 of Mollicutes bacterium SLUWU-24. Lineage (GTDB taxonomy): Bacteria > Bacillota_I > Bacilli_A > UBA3375 > UBA3375 > CAZFWW01. The sequence goes on from JBLYTW010000002.1 coordinate 435,540, forward strand.
TAAATCCAGTTGGTAATGCAACAATTGCAATTCCAATGAATGAAGCAATTAAAGCAAAGAATTTTCCAAGAATACTTACAGGATAATAATCCCCATAACCAACAGTTGTAAGTGTTATTCCTGACCAATATAAAGCATTTAAATATTGATTATCAAATGTCTCAGGCTCAATATTAAACAAAATTAAACTTACACAAATCATATAAATTAAAGATACATATAATAAAGCCCGAATTATTGGCCAATTTTTTCGATAAATACTAATTACGAAGCGAAAACTTTTAACTTTAAAAAGTAAACGCATTATTCGGAAAGATCTAAATAAAATAAATAATCTTGTTTGTGGTATTAATGATAAAAGCGATAGAAAATCTGTTATCCATAAAATCCGATTATTTTTGTATACTTGATTTTTTAAATTTATAATAAAATCAATTACAAAATATAAAAAGAATATTAAATAAATCTGAATTGAATAATTCCAATTCACTGAAAAGAATGGTAGAATCGATAATAACAAAATGAAGTTATTTATTTTATCACTATAGATTTTCTTAATTATTACTTTTAACATTTTCACCTCACTAATTTTCAATATATTTATTTGTATATAGATCTTCTACTGCCAGATTATTACTAACAATATTGTTTTTTTGCAACCACTTAATGAAATTATTCCAAATTTCGGGACTTTGTGTTCCAAATGGGATTTCATCTTGATAATTGGCACTCAAATATGCTTGTGATGCCTCAACTAAATCAGCATCTAATTCTGGGGCATGTTTTAACAAACTTTCACTTGCTGCCTCAGGATCAGTAATTGCCTGTTCATATCCTTTGATTGTTGCATTTACAAAAGCACTTACAACTTCTGGATGTTCTTGAGCATATTGTTTTGAAGTAATTATAACCGGCGTATACCAATCAAGATTATAATCAGTAAGTGGAATATAGTTTACGGCAATATCATTTTGCTCGAGGTCAATTTTATCCCAACCGGCATAAGCCCAAATTACATCGCATGAACTTGAAGGATTTTTAATATCTACCGCTGTTGTTGAAGTAATATTTACTAAATCTGAATTTCCGCCATCAGCTGCAACGACACTTTTAATTATAGCTTGTTCAATATCAGAACCCCATCCACAATAAGTTTTATTTTCCATATCTTTTGGTCGAGTAATATCTTTTTCTTGTCGCGAAAGAAAACCACTTGTATTATGTGCAACTAAGCCAAGAATTGAAATTATTTGATTATTTTCATCATCAAATTGGGCAACATTTTCACCATAACTTACCCCAAACTCTGCTTTATTTGCAGCAACTAAACTTTCTGTTGCACTTTCACTCGGTTGAACAATATCAACATCAAGTCCAGCATCTTTATAGTAACCCAAATCTTTTGCTAAATACAAACCACTATGATTAGTATTAGGCGTATAATCAAGCATTAACGTTACTTTAGTTAAATCATCTTCATTTTGGCAACCACTCAAACTAAATACCATTAATACTACGATAACTATTAACTTTTTATGCATTTTTCTCCTTGCACAAACTCAAGTTAGTTGTAATTATTTTTGCTTCAAATAAGTTTGAACATTTACTAATTTTTCATCAATATACTGCATATCTGCATTATAATCTGTAACAATCATCATTGTAATCTGTTTTACTTCATCAGCAACTAATTTATTGTGAATTTCTCTAAATAATGTGAAAATTTCATCATAATCGCCTTCAACAGTTGTTTCACTCGGTCCACTGATGTATTTTAAGCCACTATCTGCTACCATTTTAATTACCTCGTTGACTTTATCATATACTTCAACACGAGTCGCCATTGTTGGCATTACTTTTAAACTTGCTTGAATTTGCATTTTTCTCCTTTTTTGATAAATCCCTAAATTAACTTTTAGTCTTCCTCCGCTAGCATTATCTAGATCAGGTTTAAACGGTATTTCTCAACCAAATAATTTTGGTACCCGTGACTTATCACTTTTATTATACCAAAAATTAAAACGCTTAATTTAATTAACAAAAAAATGATTTTGTTTTATCAAAATCATTTACTTATTTTTATTTTCCTAATGCTTGTAATCCGGCTTTAGTAATAAAGTTATGTGGTTGATTAAAGTGTGGTAAGAAGAATAAATCTAATAGTGCTAACTTATCAATTGAATATTGTTCTTGAATTGCCAAACTAAACATATGCAGTGCAAGAGTAATATCTTCTTGTGACATTAATTGTGCTCCTAGAATTCGACGTGATTCTTGATCCCAAACAATTTTCAATGTAACTTTTGCATTTGTTGGCATAAATTCTGGACGCAAATTGTCTTCAACAGTTGTTGTTCCAACCTTAAATCCCTGTTCTTTAGCAACAACTTCCGTTAATCCTGTTGATGCTAACGTTAAACCAAAAATGTGAATTGCGTTACTTCCTTGTACTCCTTGCATTGGAATTTTCGTTCCTGCTGCATTATGGGCGGCAACAATTCCGGTACGAACAGCATTACTTGCCAAAGCAATATTTTGTTGTTTATGCGTTGCATTATTACGAACGGTTGCACAATCCCCAATTGCATATACTCCTGGTATCGTTGTTTCACAATAATCATCAGTTAATATTGCTCCATTTGCTAACATTTCTAAATTTGGATCTTTTACGATTTCGGTATTAGGACAAAAACCAATTGCCATTAGTACCATATCAACTTCATATTCAGCTTTAGTTGTAATTACCTTACAAACTTTATTATCTTTTCCTTTAAATTCAGTTACTAGTTCACCAGTTTGACAATGAACACCATTTTCAGATAAGTTTTTATTCATTACTGTTTGAAATTCTGGGTCATAATAACGATTTAATACATCAGAATCATTTATTAAATATACCTCACGCCCATTTTGGCGAAATGCTTCTGCAAGTTCAACACCAATATATCCCGCTCCAACTACTGCAATTTTTTTTATCTCTGGATTTTTTAATTTTTCAATTACGTTTATTGCATTTTGATGTATTTTCGCATAAACAATATTTTCTAAATCATGTCCTGGTAATTTCGGTAAGATTGGCCATGATCCAACTGCTAAAATCAATTTATCATAATTATCAGTAAAAATCTTATCAGTATTTAAATCTTTTAATGTCACCTCTTTTTTATTATAATCTACATCTATTAACTCGTGTTCCATAAATACTTGAGCCCCTGCCTGTTTCAAACCTTCTGGAGTGGCATAAAAAAGACCTTTATCATCTTTAATTACGTTTCCAATCCATAGTGCCATTCCGCATCCCAAAAACGAAATATTATTATTACGATCATATGTTGTTACCGTTACGTCCTCCGAATAATTTTCAATTAATGTACTAACAGCATGTGTCCCTGCGTGATTTGTCCCTATTACTATTACTTTTTCCATTCTTCCTCCTAATATATCATAATTATACAACATCAGAAACGTTTTCATTTAATAGGTGCATAATAAAATCACGTATTTTACGTGATCTTATCAAATATTTGTAATAAAATTGGTACTAATAGATAAATTAAAAGCGTTCCAATTCCAATTGGTCCACCAATAATAAAGGCAATTATTAAACCAATAATATCCGTTATTAGTTTTGCTTGTCCATAATTTAATTGAAATTTTTTCATTAATCCAATCATGAAATTATCTATTGGATTTACTGGATAATCCGTCTTTGTATACATACTAATTCCTAATGCAAATAACACAATTCCTATTAAACCTAAACCATATCCAGGAATTAAATTTAAATTATTTAAAATTATTGACCAAAAATCAATTAATACACCAGTTAATAATCCAATTCCCACCGACATATATACAGGTTTGGATTTTGTTATTATACTGATAAGGAAAACTAAGACAACACCCGAGAGTGTTGTCCATGTTCCAAATGAAAATTTTGTAATATCTGCTAATCCTGCATTTACTGCATCCCAAGGACTTGCACCAATTTGACTAATAACAATCAAATTAATAGCTAAGGTTAAGAGCAACATACCACTAATATATTTTATTAATTTCATTTTCATCCTTAATTATTTTTTCTGACGATTTGCTTTATCTCGTTCACTTTTATTTAAGATTTGTTTACGAAGACGTAAGCTTTCTGGAGTTACTTCTAAGTATTCATCATCTTCTAAGAACTGAATATATTCTTCAAGTGATAAGATTTTTGCTTTTTTCAAGTTTACAGTAGAATCCTTATTAGCACTACGAACGTTTGTTAATTGTTTTTGACGAACAACGTTTACTGCTAAATCAGTATTTTTATTATTTTGTCCAACTACCATTCCTTCATATACATCTACTCCTGGCTCAATTAACATTGTTCCACGATCTTCAAGACCTAATAAACCATATGCTGTTGATTTACCATTTTCCATTGAAACTAATGCTCCTTGTGAACGAGTTTTAATTGTAGCATTTAATAATGGTCGATACTCTAAGAATGTATGATTATAAATTCCATATCCTTTTGTTGATGTAATAAACTCTGAACCATAACCAATTAAAGCACGTGAATAAGCAATAAAGTTTAATCTAGTTGTACCATTATTCATATTTTTCATATCTTGCATTTCCGCTTTACGATTCCCCATTGCTTCAATTACCGCACCTGAATATTCATCTGGTACATCAATTGTAACTTCTTCTACTGGTTCCATTAAAACACCATCAATTTCTTTTTGAATAACTTGTGGTTTTGCAACTTGTAATTCATATCCTTCACGACGTAAATTTTCAACTAAAATTGCTAAGTGTAATTCACCACGACCTGATACGATAAATTTATTTGGTGAATCAGTATTTTCAACACGTAAAGAAACATCTGTTTGTAATTCTAAGAATAAACGTTCTTGTAATTTACTTGATGTAACGTATTTACCTTCACGTCCAGCAAATGGTGAATCATTTACTGCAAACATCATTTGTAATGTTGGTTCATCAATGTGTAATGGTTCCATTGGTTCAATAGCATCAACAGCACAAATAGTTTCTGATACGTTAATGTCATTCATCCCAACAATTGCAACAATTTCCCCTGCACTTGCACTTTCAACTTCAATTCGGTTTAAACCTTTAAATCCAAATAATTTTGTTACTCTAAAGTTAACAACACTTTCATCATTACGAACTAATGATACTTGTTGTCCTACTTTTACTTCACCACGCATAATACGACCTACACCAATACGTCCTACATAATCATTATAATCTAATAATGAAATTTGCATTTGTAATGGCTCTTCAATTGGTTGTGGTGCGTCAATTATATTATCAATAATTGATTCAAATAACGGTTCCATTGTTTCATGCATATCAGTATAATCAAAACTTGATTGTCCATTGATTGCTGATGCATATACTACAGGGAATTCTAATTGTTCTTCACTTGCCCCTAATTCAATTAATAAATCCATTACTTCATCAATAACTTCATCACAACGTGCTTGTGGTTTATCAACTTTATTTACTACAACGATTGGTTGTAAATTTTGTTCCATTGCTTTTTTAAGTACGAAACGAGTTTGTGGCATACACCCTTCATATGCATCAACAACTAATAATACACCATCTACCATTCGTAAAATACGTTCTACTTCTCCACCAAAGTCAGCGTGACCTGGTGTATCTAAAATATTAATCAAGTAGTCTTTATATTCTACTGCTGTATTTTTAGCTAAAATTGTAATCCCACGTTCTTTTTCAAGATCATTTGAATCCATCATACGTTCTTGAACTGTTTCGTTATCACGAAATAAACCTGAACTTGTTAACAATTGATCAACTATTGTCGTTTTCCCATGGTCAACGTGAGCAATAATTGCAATATTTTTTATTTTCTTCATTTTTAATTATCTCCTCGAATTTTCTAACTTTTATATTATATCACAATATCTTATCACTTCCGCTTTTTAATCACTTTATTTTAATAATACGACAAATAAATTAAAAAAGATTAGTTAAAACTAATCTTTTTTCTAAATTATATTTTTTTAACAAATTGCGTTTTTAATTGCATTGGTCCAATTTTATCAATTTTACAATCAATATCATGATCCCCATCAACTAAACGAATATTTTTAACTTTTGTTCCTTGTTTAACAACAAGTGATGATCCTTTAACTTTTAAATCTTTAATAACAGTTACAGTATCACCATCTTGTAATACGTTTCCGTTTGCATCACGGAATTCCTTTGTTTCTTCTACTTCAGCCACTTGTGACCATTCATGTCCACACATTGGACATACATACATCATTCCATCTTCGTATGTGTACGCTTCTTTACATTCTGGACAATTCGGTAAACTCATATTATCTCTCCCCTATTCTTCTAATAAATTTGTAAATTGAATAAAATCTACTGGTGTATAAGCGTAGTTATTTTCTTCAACTTTAAAATATTCCGGAATTTCAACATAAGATGTTCCTTTGCTCAAACTAACCTTATTATTAGTAGGATTAATTGAACTAGTTGTATTCCCTTTTGGTATTTCATCCATATCAACATGCAATTTTTCTTTTTGAGTTTCATTTGATAATGGTTGTCCGGTAGTATTATAATCATACGTTACTTTTTCTTGACGTTTTGCATTATACAAATTAACTTCTGTAACATTTTTCCCATCAATTGTTGTTGTACGATAATCAAGCTTTGTATAATAATCATCTAACACAAAGTAACGAGCACCTTGTAAATCAAATGGTACTGTCACCAAGATTGAATTTTGATCTGCTGTTTCTTGATCCTTTCCTTCTTGAACTTTAACGCTACTAGGATTATATAAAATTAAATAACTTCCATTACTATTAAAAATATTGATATTATCTTCTTTCATTTTCACAATTCTTTGATTATTATAGTCTTTAATCATGCTATGGGCCGCAAATAATGCTGCACCAATGACAAAAATCATAAATATTATATAAATTGATTTCTTCATAATACTCCTCTTATATATAATAACATAAAATTAGCCTTATGCTACTGATTAATTTATTTGTTTTAAAAAAAATAGACCGAAGTCTATTTTATAAGATATTTTGATAATTATTTGGAAAATATCCAACGACGTTTTCAACTGGCATAATATTAATAAATGCTTTTGGATCAGCTTCACGAATCGCTGCTAATGCTTGATACATTTGTCCTTTATCAATAGTAACAAGAATCGTATTATTTTGTCTTCCAGTTAACCCACCGCGTGAATCTAAAATTGTAACTCCTCTTGATGTTTCTTCTAATAATTTTGTTGTTACATCATCGGCATGTGATGTCATAATAAATAATGTTATTTTTTCATTTGAATTATGAATACGATCAATTACAACCCCAATTGTGTATAATGAAACAATCATTAAAATACATACCGTAACATCTTGAGTAACAAGTAATGCTCCTAAAATAACAACAATGTTTAATAATAAATTATATAAACCAAATGATTTCCCTTTAAACAACGAAATATATAAGGCAATAATGTCTGTTCCTCCGGTACTTGAACCATTTTTTAAAGTAATTCCAATTCCAGTACCAATAAAAACACCACTTGTAATTGTTGCCAATAATGGGTCAGTTACTAATTCAATATCATTAGGTACTATGATTTGAAATACTGAAATTAAAATTACTGCCAAAAACGTACGCATTGTAAATTTCTTTCCAACTTTAAACCATCCTAATAAAATAATTGGAATATTTAAAAGAAAATATATTTCCCCAGTAAAATTACTTGTATCGAATAATTGTGAAACTACTGTTGCTAAAATTTGGGCAAATCCCATTAACCCTGTTGTATATAGACCAATTGGTACTAAAAATAAGTTCAAACCAATTACATAGATTAAACAACCTATAATAATCCATAACACATTTTTTAATTCTTGTTTTGTACTAAGCATTTATCCTCCTCCACTTTATTATTATTATAGCAATATATTTTCAAAACGTACCTTATTTTTACTATATATTTTTATACACTAAAAAAAAGAAAACTTACAAAGTAAGTTTTCATATATTTATTGTTTTAATTTTATTTAATGGTGTCCTGTATAGGATTCGAACCTATGACCCTCGGATTAAAAGTCAGATGCTCTACCAACTGAGCTAACAGGACATTTGAAATGGCGGTCCAGACGGGATTCGAACCCGCAACCCCCTGCGTGACAGGCAGGTACGCTAACCGTTGCGCCACTGGACCATCATTAATTGGAGCGGGTGATGAGAATCGAACTCACATCATCAGCTTGGAAGGCTGGGGTAATAGCCATTATACGACACCCGCAATTAACAACATAAGATATTATAGCACAAGAACAATATTTTGTCAAATGTTTTTTTAAAATTATTCATATAAATAACCTTTACCCCTTATTGTTTTGATTTTTTTACCTTCTGTTCCTAATTTTGTACGTAGATATTTTACATAAACATCAATTAACCTTGTATCTGTATCTCGATGATATTTCAAAACATCAACTAAAATATCTTGTCGATTACAAACTTCACCTCGATGTTCACGTAAATATTCATAAATTGCTATTTCTTTTGAAGTTAATTTAATGACATCACCATTAACTATTATTGTTTTATCAGTTTTATTAATTTCAATTTCATCAATTCGATTCGAAGTATTTTTAAACATTTTATAAACTAAATCAATATCTTTTCCTGATTTTATTACAATATAATTTTCAATATTTTGTTGATACACACTTAATGCCTCTTCATGATTATATTCTTTAGTAATTACGACAACTTTTAAATGATTATTACGCTTAATGGCTTCAAGATCTAATTCAATTAATAAATGATAATCAATCAATAGTATTTCTGTATATTTATTTATTTCATCTAATGAAATCAAATCTTCGATTTTATCAGTGAATCCGTACATCATATCTGTATATATCGCTATCATATTCCCCCCAGTTTTTAATTGATTTAAAAACTATTTTAATAATTTTACTAATGATAATTGATTATTTTTTGTTATTATATTTTTTTCAAAAATCTTAATAAATATTACGGTTGCAATTGCTGCACTTGCTAAAATTGCCAACATTATTGCAATTTGATATTTAATTGCAATTAATGGATCTGTACCACTCAAAATTTGCCCTGTCATCATTCCTGGAAGTGAAACTAATCCCATCGTTACCATAGCTGTTAATGTTGGAGTTATTGCCACGGTTAAAACTCGACTAAAAATTTTATTTAAAGCACGTTTAGGATTAACTCCAAGACTAATCAATGTATTTAAATAAATTTGTTCATTCGATAGTTCTTGTGCTAAGGTATTAACTGCTAAAACAATCGCTGTTAAAGTGTTTCCTAAAATCATTCCGTACAAAGGGATTACATATTGTGGAGAAAACTTAGGTGATGGATTAATTACTGCAAGAATAAAGAAAAATAAAATTAATAAACTTCCACTTAGAAGTGCTATCCTAGCACTTTTTAAATATATATCATTTTTAATAATTAAACGATTCTTCAATTTTTGAAGAGCGAAAAATAACATTACCAAAATATATAATGAACCAAATGGTGAATCAAGCCTTGTTAAAATAAATGTCAAAATAAAACCAATAAATGTCAATTGTAATATCATTTTTAAAATTGCCTTAAAAATTTCGGTTTCTAATCCGAGTTTATTACGATATGATAAATATATTACAACAACTGGCATAATCATTGCAATTATCATTTGGATTAAACTTAAATTAATAACCATTATTACCTCCCAATTTCACGACTGTAAAATCAGAATCATTTAAAAATATTTGATCATGACTAATTACAATTAAATAACAATCATTTTCATTAACATACGCTTTTAAATTATTAACAATTAACTGACTAGTTTTCGCATCTAATGCGCTAGTTGGTTCATCAAAAATAACCAATTTACGTTGAACAAATAATGTTCGTGCGATCATAAGACGTTGTTTTTCCCCACCACTAAACTTACTTGTTTCCTGATTTAATTCAACATTTAGTTCGCATAATGATAATAGTTGTTTTATTTTATTTTCATTATATTCTAAGCCTAACAATTCAGTTGTTATTTCAAATTCTGCTTTAACTGTTTTACCTAACAGGACACTTTCTTGAGGTAAAGAAATTATTTGTTTTTGTAATTCCAAAAAATCATACTGCTTTAAATCTTGATCAAAAAATTCAATTGTTCCTTCATAATTATAATCTGTTCCCCTTAACAAATTAACCAAGGTCGTTTTTCCACAACCACTTGGTCCGCTAATTACTGTGCAGCGACTATTAATATTCAATTCATTAATGTTTAAAATATCTAAATATTTTAAATTTAATACTTTATACATATATTCCCCCATTTTCTTTAAGTATAAAGTAATTTACTTTAAAAGTCAAGCATGGTTCATTAATTTGTAACTGGAATTACCGCTCCATGATATTCATCGTTTATAAATGTTTGAACTTTACTTGATGTTAATGCATTTTTTAAAACTTTTGTTTTCTCATTATTTATATTCTTCGATTGCACAACTAAGATATTTGCATATGGTGAATCTTCTTCCTCACTCAATAACACTTCATCTTGATTAATTTCAGCACTAAGAGCATAATTTGTATTTATTGCTACCAAATCTGCTTCGCCATTTTCATAAATTTTCGGCAATAAACTCGGATCATAATCTGTTCTAAACTTTAATTGCTTTGGATTAGATTCAATATCGGTAATTTTCACATTTTCCGGATTTACACCAGATTTAAATGTGATTAAATCTGCTTTAGCCAAAACATTTAAAACTCGTGATTGATCAGCTTCTGAATTTGACATCATAACGATTGCACCATTTTCAATGTCGCTAACTTTTTGATATTTTTGTGAATAGATTTTTATCGGTTCAACATGAATTGCTCCGGCATTTTCAAAATCATAATCAAAATAATCGATTTGTTGCTCTAAATAAGGTTGATGTTGAAAATAATTTGCATCAATATCACCATTTGCTAAAGCCTTATTTGGCATCACATAATCACCAAAAACGATTATCTTTAATTTATATCCGTATTTTTCGACTTCACTACGAGCAGCTTCTAATATTTCAGCATGGGGCATTGCCGTTGCGCCAACCTTTATTACATTATCTGAACTTGGTGCTGAACATCCTGTCAGTAAAACTAAACTTAGCAGTATTATACTTAATTTCTTCATTTTTCTCCTCTATCGGTGATCAATTTTATTTACATATTTATTTCCCAAAAACTGTACTCCATATACTAAACATAAAATCATTATCGTTGAACTAAGAGTTACAAGTGGCATATTACGTTGAAAACCATATGTATATGCTAAAGATCCAAGACCACCAGCACCAATTACACCAGCCATTGCACTAAATGAAATTATCGTAATAATAATTGAAATAAATCCACTTACAATTGTTGGTTTTGCCTCTTTTAAAATTAATTTAGTAATGATTTTTCGTTTATTAAATCCAAGGGAAAATCCTAATTCAATTACTCCTTTATTTACGTCTGCAAGTGCACTTTCAACCATTCGACCATAAAATGGACTTACACTGATAATTAGTGCCGGCAGGGCTGCATTTGGTCCAGTTATTACACCCATTAATAAATTTGTAAATGGCATTACTATAATTAATAAAATAATAAATGGGATTGATCGTAATACATTAACCAATTGACTTATTATTTCGTAAATAAATTTATTATTAAAAAGTTTCTCTTCTTTAGTTGAATATAAAGAAATTCCAATAATAATTCCCAAAATTAACACGAATATACTAACAATCATTGAAATATAAATTGTTTCAAATGTTGCTTGAATTAATGCTTTTATCATTACTTGTTCCATAATTCCACCTCATAATTTATTTTATTCATTGTTAAATAATCAATCACAGCTAACTGCTTTGTCTTAAACGATACATACAAATAACTATAAGCCTTATTTTTAGTTCTAACTATTGTACCACCAATAATTACAAACTCTGGATTCACCTGATTTGCAATATTATAAATCAAACTTCCAGTAATATCTTCAGCATAATATTGTAGTTTAATAATTAGTTCTTTTTTTTCAATTGGTAATAACGATAAATATTCACTAATTTCCGTTGTCTTCACAAGTGGTTCAATAAATGTTTTGGTAATTTCTGCTTGTGGTTTAACAAGTACATCAAAAACATTTCCAGTTTCAACAATTGTTCCATGGTCTAATATTGCAACCTGATCACACAAATCTTTAACCACATCCATTTCATGGGTAATAACAACAATTGTTAAATTATATTCTTCATTAACTTTTTGTAATAATTCTAATATTTCCTTTGTCGTTTGTGGATCTAAAGCACTTGTTGCTTCATCACAAAGGAGTACTTGGGGTTCTAAGACTAAACTACGGGCAATACCAACACGTTGTTTTTGCCCACCACTCAAATTTTTCGGATAATCATTTATTTTACTTTCAAGTCCAACTATTTTCAATACTTTTATAACTTTCATTTTTATTTCATCTTTACTAAACTTACTTTCACTTAAAGCCAAAGCAATATTTTCACTTACTGTCAGCGATGAAAGTAAATTAGAGTCTTGAAAAACAAAACCAATTTGTTTACGAATTAAATTTAAACTTTGATAACTACAATTAGTGATATCCATTTCATTAATATAAATAGATCCTTTATCAACTGTTTCTAAACCGTTTAGCAAACGAATCAAAGTACTTTTCCCAGCACCTGATTTACCAATAACTCCAAATATTTGCCCTTTATTAATTGTAAGCGATAAATCATCAATTACTTTTACATTATTAAAACTCTTTGTAACATTTTTTATTTTAATCATTCTTCCTCCTAAAAAAAGAAAGGAGCCATCTTCAAGATGGCTCCTTAAGTTACACAAAGTCAAAATGATAGATTTCTCCATCTTTTAACTTATTTGTATTATAAGTAATTAAGATAGAAATGATATTTGATTGTTTAACATCATTTCCATCATCATTGTGTTTAATTGATTACAATTCATAATATCAAATCCTTTCTTTTTACATTATTTTAACAAATCACTAATACTTTGTCAATCAAACTTTAATAAATTATTAAAAAAAGTATTTAATTAAACATTACGCTTAATTAAATACTTTAATGGTGGACCCTGCCGGGTTCGAACCAGCGACCGCCCGGTTATGAGCCGGGAGCTCTAACCAACTGAGCTAAGGGTCCAATATAATAATTGGTAGCGGCGGAGGGGATCGAACCCCCGACCTCCCGGGTATGAACCGGACGCTCTAGCCAGCTGAGCTACACCGCCATATATGTAATTGTTAATATCAAAAAATGGTCGGGAAGACAGGATTTGAACCTGCGACCCCTTGGTCCCAAACCAAGTGCACTACCAAGCTGTGCTACTTCCCGATTATAAAAATGGCGCGCCCGATAGGAGTCGAACCCATAACCTCCTGATCCGTAGTCAGGCACTCTATCCAATTGAGCTACGGGCGCATTTATATAATATTTAATTTTAAAGATGGTGGTTGTGGACGGAATCGAACCGCCGACACATGGATTTTCAATCCATTGCTCTACCGACTGAGCTACACAACCATAATGGCGGAGGAAGAGGGATTCGAACCCCCGCGCCGCGTTAACGACCTGCTGGTTTTCAAGACCAGTCTCTTCAGCCAGGCTTGAGTATTCCTCCGTGTGCATTATATGTTTAAATGGTGACCCGTACGGGATTCGAACCCGTGCATGCATGCGTGAAAGGCATGTGTGTTCACCGCTTCACCAACGGGCCACATATAATAATTATTCAATTTTAAAGATTTGGCTGGGCTAGCAGGATTCGAACCTACGCATGCTGGTACCAAAAACCAGTGCCTTACCGCTTGGCGATAGCCCAATAAAAATGGTGTCCTGTATAGGATTCGAACCTATGACCCTCGGATTAAAAGTCAGATGCTCTACCAACTGAGCTAACAGGACAAATATGATGGCGGTCCAGACGGGATTCGAACCCGCAACCCCCTGCGTGACAGGCAGGTACGCTAACCGTTGCGCCACTGGACCAACATTATAAAATCAAATAAACTGGCGTTGCCAATATCTTGCCACGTATGACTACATCAAGCGTGATAGAACTTAACTGCTGTGTTCGGAATGGGAACAGGTGTAACCTCTACACAATAAACACCAGATTATCTGTGAGAACAACTCTCAAAACTAGATAAGTTATAAAGTCTAAT
>JBLYTW010000003.1:0-97302 GCA_049070185.1 Mollicutes bacterium SLUWU-24
AATATCAACTCATGCGAGAAGATATCATATTCAGTATTAGCTATCGTTTCCAATAGTTATCCTCAACTAAGGGGCAGGTTACCCACGTGTTACTCACCCGTTCGCCACTGATACCAAAATCCAATTATAAGGTGCAAGCACCAAAGTCATGGGGGTATCCGTTCGACTTGCATGTATTAGGCATGCCGCCAGCGTTCATCCTGAGCCAGGATCAAACTCTCAGTAAAAAAGTTTGAAATCTAGAACTCTAGATTGTATGTTATCATAAGTTTGTTTGTCAAAGTTAATTGACAGGGTTCATTGTCTATTTAGTTTTCAAAGTTCTTCATATTTTGTCTTTTAAGACAAGAGTTATTGTATCAGTAAAATAGATTTTTGTCAAGAGTTTTTTGTGAAAAATTAATTTTTTAAAATAAGTTATTCACAATATATTAATTTAAACTCTATTACTATAATTAAAATATGCAGATTCTATTTAAAATAAAATCTGCATAATATAGCATTTTTTGATTATTTATTAGTCAATTAAGAAATTGACACTTTAATTATAACAATCATTTATTTTAAAGCCTTTCTCTTTTCAGAAATTATTATCAACAATAAAAAAAAACAAGTAATCATTTAAAATTACTTGTTTTCATCTCTTAATTTGTTTTATATAACTATTTTATTCTTTACAAATCTCTCTTCCAAATTATCCGAACTATTTATCTCTCTCATAAATTTCCGAATTCTTTTACTATATTTTCAAATTTGTAGTAAGTTTTCTATTATTTACTGAATTTCAATAATTACTAAAATTATTTTAACTTAATACGTTTTTGTTATACAATAATTAAACTGATTTTTGTTTTCAACTATATGAAATACATTTCATGAAAATCAAATCAAAAAACCATTTAGTTTTTCATAATCAGCTACACTTAACATTACTCTTGTATATTCTTCTGCTAATATCTCTAAGAAAATATACAAAAACGATAAATTTTGAGTTATAGAACACACAGGATTATAATCATCATTTAAGAGTGTTATTGACCGAATATTTGGATAAATATTCTCAGCATTTTCCAATCCGTATTTAACTTCATAATATGTAAATTCCTCACCAAATAACTCTTCGGGTATTTCACCAATTGAAAACACTACACATTCGCCATTAGTTTTATACATTTGAAAATCCATTTCTGATCGATTACGAATTCTAGTAAAAGTATCATGAATTACTTGAACTTTTTCTAAAAACATTTCTGTTACTTTTTCATATTTCACATCACTATAAACTAAGATTTTTTTATCACGTAAAACTTCTAAATTATTAAAATTAACTTGTTTTAAATTATGTAAATTATAATCCAATAAATTTTCCCATTCAGAATTTATAAATCCGTGATTTTCTACTTCAATCAAATGCTTTCTTTGATTTTTTAAATAATATTTAAAATGGTTAAAATCTTTAAATCCTTTTCCTTTAACATATCGAGAAATTGTTGAAGCTGATACATAACAATCATTAGCCATTTTTTTGGCTGATAATGTGTCATAATCTCGGCATAGTTTAATATAATTATCTAACATAAAGTTTGTCTCTTTTTTCAGCATAATAATTTATCTCCCTTTTATCCTTACTTGCCTGCTACTCTTCCATTTATCATCCTCCCACTAAATACATCATTTTCCTTGATTATACTCCTTAAAATTAATAGCTGATTTTTTTTTATTGAAACCTCTTTCAATAAAAAAAGTGTACCACAGTACACTCTAATATCATTTTTTTCTTAATGGATTATTTTCAGTTTCATATGCCCTATTTGCTCCATTATATTCCACTATACTTATCTCACCACCGCCTAAGCATTCTTCTTCATTATAAAAAACTGCTGCTTGTCCAGGTGTTACTGCTAATTCTTCTTCATATTCCAATTCAATTGTTTTATCATCAATCCAGAAAAATGATTTGATGACTACATCTTTTGATCGATAACGGAATTTCACAGTCTTAATTATATCACGATTTTTATTTATATAATTTATATTGCATACTCGACATTTATTACTTAATAAATCATGATTATCATCTCCTTGAGCAATATAAACAATATTTTTCTTAACATTTTTCCCAACAACATACCATGGTTCTGGTGCAAAATCACGATTTCCACCAATACCTAATCCTTTTCGTTGTCCAATTGTATAATACATTAAGCCTTTATGCTTTTGTACTGTTTTTCCCGACTTAATGTCGACAAAATCTCCAGGTTGCTCATGTAAATAATTTGTTAAAAATTGAGTAAAATTACGTTCCCCAATAAAGCATATTCCCGTAGAATCTTTTTTATTAGCTGTAATCAGACCCTGTTCTTCAGCAATTTTTCGTACTTCACTTTTTTGCAGATGACCTACTGGAAATAAAGTTTTAGCCAATTGTTCACTACTTAATTGCTCTAAAAAATATGTTTGATCTTTATTTTGATCAACTCCTCTAATTAACTTAACTTCTGGTTCATGTTCTACTTGAGCATAATGTCCCATTGCAATATAATCACATTCAAAATTTTTCTCAGCATATTCTAAGAACGCCTTAAATTTAATATATTTATTACAAAAAATATCTGGATTTGGGGTTCTTCCTTTTTTATATTCATCTAAGAAATATGTAAATACTTTATCCCAATATTCTTGAACAAAATTCACACGATGAATTGGAATCCCAAGTTTATCAGCAACAGCTTTTGCATCTTGAAAATCTTCTTCGGCTTGACACACCTCATTATCAATATATGGATCTGCTAAATCTCCATTTAATGCCGGATCCCAGTTCTGCATAAAAGCACCGATTACTTCATGCCCTTCTTCTTTTAATAAATATGCTGCTACTGATGAATCTACTCCACCACTTAATCCAACTACTACTTTTGCCATTCTTCTCCTCCTTTTTAATATAAACGATTTATCATTTTATATAAATATTTTAGTTCGCGAATAATCCGTTCTTGGGGATATCGCCGAAAAATATGATTTGTTTTAATCATAGTATGTAACTCTAAAAAGATTTTGTTTAATCTTTGTTCATAAATTGTTTTTGGAACAAGTAATTTATAAATTAGAATTGTACTTATCAATTTATTTGTTAACGTACTCGTAATAAATTTTGCCGACACATCAATTTGATAAATATTTAAAATGTCACGACTTAAATTTTTAACTTCTTGTTTTGTTGCATCCTGATCCAATAGTAATGTATTATTATGAACTGTAATATTTCTAATCATTTTTGCTTGTTTTAAATAATATATTAATGTTTCGTACTCTGTTAATTGTTTTTTCTTTACGTATTTAGTAAATATTTCTAACACTTCACCAAAACTTAAATATTCATTAAGAACCCAAACAGGTTTTTGATCTGGAAATTTATTTAAATATTTTTGTGAATAATAATCACCATAATCCCTAATTCTTTTACTCATTCGACTATTAATTCGATACACACGTTCAATATCAACAATATCATAATATATGTATTCATGACATTTATTTTGATTTTCATCAATATGTCTTAATATAAATACCTTAAAATAACTTTCTATTTCTAAAGTCATATCATTAAATAATTCACGTAATTGTCCATCAATTGTACGTAATTCATATAAATCATTAAAATCAATCCCATTAAAATTGTCTTCATCATCAATTTTTTCAAAAATTGACAATGTATATTTATATGCTAATATTTTGTGAAAATACGCTTCATGCAATAATATATCTTTAGCTTTTTTTTCACTTATTAAGTTAAATTGTAAATTACGTTCTTTTAAATAATTTATTTGTTCATGTACATTTAAATATTTTTGTTCCATTTCGTTCCTTAACTTACTTATTTTAATGTTAATTTAACCACATTTTCAACGTGATATGTTTGTGAGAAAATATCAAACGGTGTAATTTCATCAATTTGATAATAATCACTTAATTTTTCTAAATCACGCGCTAATGTAGCTGGATTACAACTTACGTATACTACCCTCTCCGGTTTATACGTTTTTAATATATCAATCAAATTATCTTCAAGCCCTTTTCGTGGAGGGTCAACAACTACAACATCAAAGAATTGATCAGAATTACGATAATTTTTTATCTCTCGTTCAACATCATTACAAATAAATGTGGCATTTTCAATATTATTAATTTTTTTGTTTTGATCAGCACTTTTTATTGCCTCAGGCACAATTTCAATCCCAGTTACGTGCTTGGCATGTTCTGCTAAAAACAAACTAATACTACCTGCTCCACAATATGCATCTAATACAGTTTTACTTCTGTTTAATTCCGCATACTCAACAACCTTATCATACATATTTTTTGTTTGCTTACTATTAATTTGGAAAAATGCATTCGGTAAAATTTTATAAGTTAAATCACCTAAATTTTCATGAACAAAGTTACAATTATATAAATTGAAATTACGATAACCAAGTACAGCATTTGTACGACGAGTATTTTCATTAATAACAATTGATTTAATTTCCTTAAATTCTTTTGTTAATTGCTTAACAACAAATTTTTGTTCTTTAATTTTTCGCGAATTAACTACAAAACAAACCATCACTTCACCACTATTTTGAGCATCACGAATAAATAAATGACGAAGATTTCCTTTGTGAGTATCTTCATTGTATATAGTTTCGCCAACTTCATTCATTAATTCACTTACTCTTTTAGCAATTTTATTTGATAATTCACTCTGTAAATGACAATAATTAATTGGTTCAACAACGTGTGAACGTTCTTGATAGAAGCCCGCATAAATTTTCCCATTATTGTCTTTTGCAAATGGCATCAATACTTTATTTCGATAACCTGTAGGTATTGGGTTAGCAACAACATCATGAATTGGGGCAGTTAATTTAAACTTACGAATTAAATTTGTCACTACTCTTTTTTTAAATTCTAATTGTTCATCATAATTAAGGTGCATTACATTACAACCACCGCATTTTTTGTAATGCTCACATAAATAATCTTGTTCATATTCACTGATGATAATTCCATAACAAAAACGTTTCTCAACTTTTACAATTTTAATATCGTATTCATTATTTAATTTTGCATATTTAATGAAGATTGGTATTTGATCTACTTTGGCAATTCCAAAACCTTCATGTGTATAATCAACAATTTTTACTGCTTCTATTTTTTGATTTTTCTTTAAATTCATTATTTTTCTCCAATAAAAGAAAAGTCACAAGTGTGACTTTTACTTATTTTTTGTGTTTCATTGTTGGGAAGAAAATTACATCACGAATTGAGCTTGAGTTTGTTAACAACATAACTAAACGATCAATTCCAATTCCAAGTCCTCCTGTAGGTGCCATTCCATATTCTAAAGCTTCAATAAAATCATGATCGATTTCTGTTGCTTCATCATTACCTAGTTCACGTTCTTTTACTTGACCTTCAAAACGTTCTTTTTGATCAATTGGATCGTTTAACTCACTAAAGGCATTAGCATATTCACGACCACCAATAAATAACTCAAAACGATCTGTAAAACGAGGATCCTCTTCGTTTGGACGTGATAATGGTGAGATTTCTTTTGGATGTCCATAAACAAATGTTGGTTGAATTAATTTTTCTTCACATACTTGTTCAAAGAATTCATTGATAATGTGACCAACTGTACTATGGTGCTTCTCAACATCGATATTATGTTCCTTAGCAATTTGCATTGCAGCGTCTAAATCGTTAATTTCGAAAAAATCAACTCCTGTATGTTCTTTGATTAAATCAACCATATGAATACGTTCAAAGTTTCCTAAATTTAATGCATAATCCTCATATTGAATTTCTAAAGTATTATTAACACGCATACAAGCATCTTGAATAATATCTTCCGTTAAATTCATCATTCCTTGCATATCTTCAAACATTGCATAAATTTCAATTGAAGTAAATTCTGGATTATGTTTAATTGACATTCCTTCGTTTCTAAACAATTTCCCAATTTCGTAAACTTTTGGAATTCCTCCAACAACTAATCGTTTTAAATATAATTCTGGTGCAATACGTAAATACATATCCATATCTAAAGTATTATGATGTGTAATAAATGGTTTTGCTGCTGCTCCACCAGCGATTGTTTGTAATACTGGTGTTTCAACTTCTAAATAATCATGACCGTTTAAATATTCACGAATTCCCGCAATAATCTTACTACGAGCAACTAAAGTATTTTTTGACTCATCATTAACAATCAAATCAACGTAACGACGACGGTAACGCTCTTCAATATCTGTTAAACCATGGTGCTTATCAGGTAATGGTCGAATTGCTTTTGTTAAAATACGTAATTCTAACGCACGAATTGCCATTGCTCCAACTTTAGTTTTAAAAACTTCTCCACTTACGTAAACAATATCCCCTAAATCAAGTTGTTTCCAAACAATAAAGTCTTCTTCACTTAAGTTTCCTTTATTTGCATAAATTTGAATTTCTCCACTATTATCCTTTAAATTTGCAAATCCTGCTTTACCTTGTCCACGCTTTGTCATTATACGACCAGCTATTGTAACAACATTTTTTTGTTCATCAAGTTGTTCTTTATCAAATTGATCGAAATCAGCAATAATTTCACTTGCAATATTTTCAGGTTTATAACCATTTGCAAAAGGATTTATTCCTGATTCACGTAATGTATTTGCTTTTTCCAAACGAACTTGCATTTGTTCATTCATTTCATTTTTTTCCATTTTTCTCCTTTTTCATTTAAGTCCATATTAAACAATATCTACTATATTATAACAAACATGATTAATTTAATGAGAATTTATCAACAAAATTTTTATTTACTATTACTCAAAATTATAATCTTCTTGCTATAAACAATAAAATAGTTTGACCTAAATTAGATCAAACATATTTTATCTTCATTTTATTGTAAATATTCATTTATTTTATTTTTTGCTTCACTTAAACTTGCTTCATCTAATACTTGAACACTAGTCCCGTATAATCCTTGAGTAGGAATGTCCACCATCATTCCGCTACCAGCTACTACATATCCTTCACTTGTAAAATTCGTAAACGAATCTAATAAATTTAAAAGTTCTGAACTTGACATATTTGTTCGAACGCTATCAGCTGAAATACTAATCAAATTATTAAATGATCCCGGATTGGCAATTACCTTTAAAATAAATGCGTTTATTACTTGCTGTTGGTGTGCAGCCCTTGCATAATCCCCATCACTAAATGATTTTCTTTCTCTTGCATATGATAACGCTTCAGAACCAGTCATATGTGTTTGCCCTGGATTAAAACAATAAGCGTTTAATGTGTCATATTCATCTTGACCACAAAATGACTCAGTAACTTCAATATCAATTCCACCAACTGCATCAATTAAGTTAATTACTGAATAAAAATTTGCTTTAATATAGTAGTTTATATCAATATCTAAAATATCTTCAACTGTACTTTGCAAGCATTCCATTGACTGAGCCGATGCATGAGTCAATTTATCATTTACCCCTGAACATGTAAGTGGATAATATGTATCTCGTGGTAAAGATGTAAATAATACTTTATTTTCTTTTGGGTTTATTGTTGCAACCATAATAACATCACTACGTGATGGAGTATCAATTTCATCACCACGTGTGTCCGTTCCCGAAATTAATACATTAAATGATTGAGATTTAACATTAACTTTTTTAGCATCAACTTCATTACTAGTAATTTGACCTAAACCTGTATTAATTTGAACTGTTATGACACTTAAACCAATAAAAATCACCATTAATAATATATTAATAAATGTGGTAAATCCCCTTTTTATTTTTCCTGTTTTAAATGCTCCAACATATGAACATAAAAATGAAATTACAAAAATTGCTGTTAAAATTATCGACACAACTGTATCCGCAAAAGGAATTAAGGCTTTAAAACTTAAACCTGAAAATACTATTACAACAAGGGGAATAAAATAAAAGATACTACTCTTTTTAAATTTTATTGATTGATTATCTCCTTGCATTGTTGATGTTTCTGTTTGTTGTCCCCGACGACGCTTTTTTTCCATCCGACTCCTTTTTAAAATTTTTCATCTATTTATTTTTAATTTTACTATTTTTAATTTTACTATTTTATTATACCCCAAATAATTAATATTTTTCAATATTTTCTTTTAAATTATAAAATAAAAATCCCATTCTAAAATTCAGAATAAGATTTTATTTCATAATTTATTTTAATTCTATTTTAAATGATTGTGTTGTATAAGCATCAACAATTTTTTTCCCATCTTCCATTACTGTTACTTTATAAGGTTTACCCGTTGTATCTTTACCACTTGCCACATATTTTCCATCTTCATGTGTTACTTCTGAATCAATATTAGCCGAAAAACTCGATTTCATTAATTCTAATTCTTCATTCATATAATCGATTGCCTTTTGTGCATCCTCTGAACCCTTATCAGCTGATCCAAGTTCTTCTGATCCTTCTTCATTTGAATAAGTAACTTTATATTTATTACCATCAAAATCTAAAATTACTTTTTCTCCCATTAATGCTTCTGTATATGTAAATGGAGTTTCTTCTTCGTTAACGGTTTCTACAATTTCTGTAACCAGTTTATACGCCTTATTAGTTGTTCCATCCATTAATGCTCTTACACCAAATATAACCCCTACTGTTATTACAAAAATCAAAATACTTCTTAAAAATTTCATTTATATTCCTTCCTAATCTAACTTTAAAATTATATTTTTAACTTTCTTTTTTAATTATACTACACTTAAAGTTAGAAAAGAAAATTAATTTATATTAGCATTTCTTCTTCTGTAATAGCTGAATATATATCATTATTAAACTATTTTTTAATTTTCACATATAAATATCATATTTTATCTTGTTAATTCTATAACAAAAGAATGTTAAGTTTAAACTTAACATTCTTTTAATTTATTGTTCTATTTTAATAAATTATTCCGAAATATGTTTTACTTCATAATTTATTTTAATTCAATTGTAAATGATTGTGTTGTATAAGAATCAACAATTGTTTTCCCATCTTCCGTCACAGTTGTTTTATAAGGCTTACCTGTTGTATCTGTACCACTTGCTACATATTTTCCATCTTCGTGTGTTACTTCTGAATCAATATTAGCCGAAAAACCTGATTTCATTAATTCCAATTCTTCATTCATATAATCGATTGCCTTTTGAGCATCTTCTGAACCTTTATCAGCTGATGCAAGTTCTGTTGATTCTTCTTCATCAGCATAAGTAACTGTATATTTATTACCATCAAAATCTAAAATTACTTTTTCTCCCATATTTTCTTCTGTATATGTAAATGGTGTTTCTTCGGCGTTAACTGTTTCTACAATTTCTGTAGCAAGTTTATACGCTTGATTAGTCGTTTTATCCATTACTGATCTTGCACCATATATAATTCCCGCTGCTATTACAAAAATTAAAATACTTCTTAAAAATTTCATTTATATTCCTTCTCCTAATCCAACTTTAATGTTAGATTTTTAATTTTCTTTTTTAATTATATCACATATTATATTAAAAAATAAAGTTAATTTATATTAGTTTTTCTTTTTTGTAATAACTGAAATTATTTCCCCATTTAACTATTGGATATATTGAATATATCATTAGCATTATTCGACTATTATTTTAATTTTCACATATAAATACCAGCTGTTAATTCTATAACTTTGTCTAAAAGAATGTCAAGTTTAAACTTGACATTCTTTTAGTGTATTATTCCAATATTTTATTTAATAAATTCTTGTGCTGCTTCACGATCAGTTAAAACAACAACATTTGGGTGGAATTGTAAAATACTTGCTGGCATTTGCTCTGTTACATCACCTTGAATCATTCTTCTTACAGCATCAGCTTTATTTGCTCCTGTTGCAATTAAAATAATTTGTTTTGATTTCATGATATTTGCAAGTCCCATTGTAATTGCATGTTTTGGTACTTCGTCAATACTATTAAAGAAACGAGCATTGTCTTCACGAGTATTCTGATCTAATTCAACACAATGTGTTTTCGTACCAAATGGAGTTCCTGGTTCGTTAAATGCAATGTGACCATTTGAACCAATTCCTAAAATTTGAATATCAATTTCATTTTCACGTAATTTTAAATTATAATCATCACATGCTTTTTGTAATTCATCATCATTTCCTTCTCCAGAAGGAATGTTGATATTTTCTTCTTTAATATTAACATGTGAGAATAAATTATTATGCATAAAACTATAATAACTTTGTTCATGATTTTTATCTAAACCACAATATTCATCTAAATTGTATGTAACAACATTAGAAAAATCAATTAATCCTTTTTGGTATGATTCAATTAATTTTTCATACATTCCAATTGGGCTTGATCCTGTTGCAAGTCCTAAAACTGGTTTTTTCTTATCATTAATTACCTCAATAAAGTATTTTGCCGCTGCACGATTTAACGCTTCCTTATTTTCAAAAATTCTAATTTCCATTTTACTCTCCTTTTTCATTGTATACTTCTTCCCCAGCTACAAATGTTTGTAATACGTTATAATTTTCATCTAGCACAGTTAAATCAAAATCATATCCTTCTGCTATTACACCTTTTGTGTTTAAATCTAAATGTTTTGCTACATTTAAACTTGCCATTTTAAATGCTTCTTCCGGTGTACAACCACTAAATTCAACCATGTTTTTAACAGCAACATTCATTTCTAGAACACTTCCCGCTAAAACACCGCTTGCCAATCTCGCTTCACTACCAGTTTTAAATACAGACTGTCCGCCTAAATCATATTCTCCATCTGGTTCACCTTTTGCTCGCATTGCATCAGTTATTATGACAATATTTTCATAACCTTTAATGTTATATACCGCTTTTATTACATCTGGATGCACATGAATTCCATCAACAATTAATTCTACTTTTACATCACGATTCATTAAACCACTTGTTACAACTCCTGGTTCACGATGATGATGACCTGTTGAAGCATTGTGGAAGTGAGTATAATTGTTTAATCCGTTGCTAATTGCGTCATTCACACATGCAGCACTTGCAGCACTATGTCCAACTGACGCAACAATATTATTTTCACTTAAATATTTTGTTAATGCATAATCTTCATCTAGCTCTGGTGCATAAGTAACAACTTTTATTAGTCCTGCTTCATTTACCAATTTAAACATTTCAACATTTGGATCTTGTTGATATGCAGGGTTTTGTGCACCAATAAATTTTGGTGAAATAAATGGCCCCTCCATATGAACACCAACAATATTTGCCTCATCAGATGCTTGCTTATGATTTTTAATTTTAGTTAAAACATCTTTAACTACTCCTAAATCATAAGTCATTGTTGTTGGTAAAAATGATGTTGTTCCTTCTTTTGGTAAAGTACTAGCAAATTTACTTATTGCTGCTTCTGAATTATCCATTGTGTCTGCCCCGCCTGCACCATGAATATGTTGATCAATAAAACCTGGAACAATATATTTAGCTTTTGCATCAATCGCAATTTTTTCACCTTTATTAAATGAAACTTTGCCTTCATTTACATAAAGTTCTTGATTGAAGTCTACTAATTCATTATTTTTTAATATCTTCATACTTTCTCCTTAGTTCTATTATACACAAAATTATCAAATTTTTTTTAAACATTATTATGAAACCGGTATTAATTTCCATTCATCTTTTTTATCTGTAATATTGCATTTCTAATATTATTATTTTCTAAGTGCATAGCAAAAATAACTTCGCCTTTTTGATCATCTTTTTTTCGATTTACTCTTCCGGCAATTTGAACAAGTGATGAGACATTATAACTAAAATAATCAGCATCTAACACTAATACATTTATATTAGTAAATGTTACTCCACGTTCAAGAATAGTTGTGGTAATTAAAATTGAAAAGTGGTTTTCACGAAAATCTTCAATTATTTGTTGGCGTTCTAAACTTTGAGCATGAACAAATTGAACGTTATATCCTTTGAACCTTAAAATTCTCAATACTTTATTACCAAAATTAATATTTCCAACAAAAATTAAAAGTTTACGCTGATTATTTAATAATCTTTTAATTCTTTTGGGAATATAACCCCATTTAAATAAATTACGATTTAAATATTGTAATTTGGGCTCTGGAAGTAAATATCCATGCCAACGACGATTAATTGTGAATATCTCCAAATTACTATTTAATAATTTTTCATCTGGGGTTGAAGTTAAATAAATCACTTTACTACTATGATAACGGGCACTGCTTACTGCAAACATTAAACGGGGGTCTTCCATAAAGGGATAAGCATCAACCTCATCGCAAATTATTAAACTAAAACAATTTTTAAACCGTAATAATTGATTAGGAGTCAAAACATAAATTTGAGCATTTAAATTTTCCTTTACATCACCACTCATAATTCCAATTTCTGCTTCTGGAAATTGCTCTATTAAACGATTATATATTTCAAGTAATAAATCACGCCGTGGAATTACAAAAGCGATAAATTTACTATCTGTTAAATATTTTGCAATTACCGCAAAGGTTATTTCCGTTTTCCCTGCACCACAAACAGCCCAGATTAAAATATCTAATTCTGAATTTAAATGATTAATGATAAATTCACTTGCTAATTGTTGTAACTCAGTTAATTTAACGTCTATAACTTGATATTCTTTTGATGAAAATGGATATTTATATGGCAATTGATACATTTTAGTATCACGATAAATTGGACCAAACTCTTGACACTTTTGACATTTATCATTAACAAATTTTGTTCCACAACGAATACAAAATTCTTTATTCTGATGAACAATCCATTTTTCCCTTACTTTTGGTAATTTTTCTTGATAATTGATTGTTAAACGAAAAAATAACATTTTTCCTCCTATATTTTGCTATAATGAGGTTACATCATTATATAAGTGTTGAAATATGGTCAACAAGTTTCTACCTTCTACCGTAAATAGAAGACTATAATGACACAAGACAAACGTGTTATTATTTACACGTTTGTTTTTTATTTTAAGGAGTTTTATGGAAAGTTTTTTTAAGTTACAAGAACGAAATACAACCGTTCGTAAAGAAATTATTGCAGGGATTACGACATTTTTATCAATGGCATATATTTTAATTGTCAATCCTGCAACTTTATCTTTAACTGGAATGGATGCCGGAGCTGTATTTACTGCAACTGCTTTATCAGCAATTATTGGAACATTAATTATGGGGTTATATGCTAACTTCCCAGTTGTTCAAGCACCAGGGATGGGAATGAATGCTTTTTTCACTTATACAGTTTGTTTAACAATGGGATATAGTTGGGAACAAGCACTTTTCGGAATCTTTATTTCTGGATTAATTTTCATTAGTTTATCTTTAAGTGGATTACGTGAAAAAATCATCAATATGATTCCAACTTCACTAAAATACGCAGTAAGTGCTGGTATTGGATTTTTCATTGCATTTATTGGGATGCAATCGATTGGATTAATTGTACCAAATGAAGGAACTATTGTGGGCTTAGGGGATATAACAAACCCACTTACATTATTA
Organism: Mollicutes bacterium SLUWU-24; assembly: GCA_049070185.1. Lineage (GTDB taxonomy): Bacteria > Bacillota_I > Bacilli_A > UBA3375 > UBA3375 > CAZFWW01. The sequence goes on from JBLYTW010000003.1 coordinate 13,590, forward strand.
GGAATTATCGGTGTATTTATTACCTTTATTTTTATGTCACGTAAAATTGATGCTGGAATTTTCTTTGGAATGATTATTATCACAATTATCGGAATTATTATGCAAATTATGGGAATTGATTTAGGAATTACAACTCCAGAATCAATTATTAGTACTCCACCAAGTTTAGAGCCAATTTTTGGAAAATTATTCTCTGTTGACGTTATTGGTTTAATAACAAACGTTACTTTCTGGACTATTGTATTTTCATTCTTATTTGTTGATTTCTTTGATACTAGCGGAACACTTGTTGCTGTTGGAACTGAAGCTGGATTCATTAATGAAAATGGTGAATTAGAAAATTCAAAAAAAGCTTTAATGTCTGATGCAACTGCAACAACAATTGGAGCAGTATTAGGTACTAGTTCAGTAACAAGTTATTTAGAATCATTAGCTGGAGTATCTGCTGGCGGACGTACAGGTCTTACTGCTGTAACTGCTGCTGTTTGTTTCATGATAGCCTTATTTTTCTCACCACTTTTAGTTGTTGTCACACCTGCAGTGACTGCACCTGCTTTAATAACAGTTGGAGCATTAATGGGAAGCAATTTAAGTAAAATTGATAATAGTGATTTTGCTAATCCGGCAGCTGCATTTATGACAATTTTATTTATGATTACAACATATTCTGTATCTGAAGGTATTTCAGCTGGATTTATCACTTATACAATTTGTAAAATTGCTCAAGGTGAAGCAAAAGAAGTATCACCTATTATGTATGGATTATCAGTAGTTTTCGTACTGCATTATTTTATTTAATTTTAATCCAAACGGATAATAAAAATACATTAAGTGTTATTACTTAATGTATTTTTTTATTGATTTTCCTTTAGAATACTTTTTAGCTTTAATTCCTGTTGTTGTATTTTTATACTAATATTTTATCCCGATAAAATTATCCCAACCATTAATTCACTAATCAAAGTAAAAAGAAGACAAATATTTGTCTTCTTTTATTTTGATTAATAATCATTTATAATTAACGTTCTTCTTTATCATATGCTTTACCTAATCCTTCTGGATCAATTGTACTTTTTGAAAATACTGCTAAGGCAATGATTGTTACTACATATGGTAAGATTTGAAAATAAATTCCATCAATTGGTAAATCTGGAGCAATTACATTTATAAATGTTCCAAGTGTTGATGTTAAACCAAATAATAAACCTGCTCCTAAAATTCCATATGGATTACGTCGACCAAATAACATTACTGCAAGGGCAATAAATCCTTTACCAGCTACTACGTAACCAGCAAATCTTGAAGTCGTTGTTAATACGATTGCCATTCCCGCAAGACCAGAGAATATTCCAGAAATAATAACTGCTTGATAACGAATACGATTAACATTAATTCCCATTGCATCTGCTGCTTGAGGATTTTCACCAACAGCAATCATGCGCATTCCAAAACGAGTTTTATTAACGATAAATGCAGTTAAAAAGACTGATAAGAAAATTACAATAACAATTAAATTAATTTCACCGAATATCTTGATTCCAGCGGTTAATTTTGCTGGTGTTTCAGCAGACATAAAAATTATATTTGATAAATAAATTGCGATTGCTAATGCTGCAATGTTAATTGCTGTACCACTGATAATTTGATCTAATTTACATTTGATTGATAACCAGGCATGTAATAGTCCTACAAAACCTCCGGCTAACATAGCTGTTAATGTTCCAACAATTAAAATCCAAAATCCTTGACCATATGTTGCTTCTAATTGGACAACTGTTAATGCCCCAATAAATGCTCCAAAAGTCATCATCCCTTCAATTCCAATATTTACAACCCCACTACGTTCTGAGAATAATCCTCCTAACGCAGCTGCGATTAAAGGAGCTGCCATTGTTAAACTGGCAACAGTGATTAAAATAATACTATCCATTATTTATCCTCCTTTTTATTGAAAATAAATTTATGCACTAGTGGACCTAGAGCACTTACAACAATAATAATTGCCATAATAATATCAATTATTTGTGTTGGTACTCCATTCATAAATGCAGCCCCACTACGTAATGCTCCAAATAATAAACCTGAGAAGAAAATACCAATTGCACTTATTTGTCCAAGCATTGCAACGGCAATTCCGTCAAAACCAAAGTTTCTAAATGCAGAAATTTGTGTTAAATACGTAACATTTCCAAGAGAATAAATCGCTCCTGCAAGTCCAGCAAATGCTCCAGCAATTACCATTGTCCAAACAATACGTGATTTTGTTTTAATCCCAGCATATTTTGCCGCATCAGGTGCTGATCCAACAGCTTTAATTTCATAACCAAATGTTGTACGATTTAAAATAAACCAGTACACAAATACTGCTAAGATAACAAAAATAAACCCTAAATTTGCATTTGAAGCAGGAAAAATGTTTTGTAGAAATGGTGCTTGTAAACTTGCAGATTCTTGAATTGGTGGTGTTTTTGAAACAATATCTGGTGAATGAAAGAAATCATTAATTAAATAATTTGTATAGTACAAAGCAATCCAGTTTAACATAATTGTAACAACCACTTCACTAACTCCATAAAATGCCTTTAATAATCCTGGAATTAATGCCCATATCACTGCAACTAATGTTCCTCCAGTAATTGCTACTAATACGTGAATTACTGGTGGTAAATCAAGAGTTGCTCCTAAATATGTTGCTGTAAATGAAGCAACTAAAAATTGTCCCTCAGCTCCAATATTAAACAATCCAGTTTTATACGCAAAACCAACTGATAAACCTGTTAATATAAGTGGAGCACTATATGCTAACCAGTTTCCTGTACTTGTTAAACTACCTACAGTTGCATTAATTAGTGATGAAAAGGCAATTATTGGATTGTATCCAGTTACTAACATAACTAGTCCACCAATTAAAATTCCAACTAAAACCGAAATTAACGACACTAATAATGGCTCGATTTTTTTTAATTTCATTTATTTTCTCCTAAATTATTTTTTTCCGGCCATTAATAAACCGATTTGTTCTTCTGTTGCTGTTTTGGCGTCAATAATATCCATTAATTCACCATTGTACATTACAGCAATACGATCTGATAACTTCATGATTTCTTCTAATTCTAGCGAAACTAACATTAATGCTTTACCATTTGCTCGTTCAGCTAATAAATCTTCATGAATATTTTCAATTGCTCCAACGTCAACTCCTCTTGTTGGTTGAACAGCAATCAATAATTCTGGATTTCTTCCAATTTCACGGGCAATAATTAACTTTTGTTGATTTCCCCCACTCATATCACGAACTTTTGTCGTTATTCCATATGGTGAACGAATATCATTTTCAGCTACTAATTTTTCAGCACGATTATTTACTGCTAAATTATTTATTAAACCTTTTTTTGAATATGGTTCTTGATAATATTCATTTAAAACGGCATTTTCCGCAATATTATAATCTAATACTACTCCATGACGATGACGATCTTGTGGAATGTGACAAATATGCATTTCATTGCGTTCACGAATTGATTTATCTTGAATTTCTTGACCTTTAAATTTAATTTTTCCTGATTTTAATGGACTAAGCCCTGTAATTCCTTCTACAAGTTCAATTTGACCATTTCCATCAACACCAGCAACTCCTAAAATTTCACCTTTTTTAACCGAAAGTGATACTCCTTTTACAGTATGAATATGACGTTCATTATACATATGTAAGTCTTCTACTTCTAATATTGCTTCACCAGCTTCAATATTTGCTTTATCAACTTTAAAGTTAACTTTACGTCCTACCATTAACTCTGCTAATTGTTCTTCGCTAGTTGAAGCTACATCAACTGTATCGATACTTTTACCTAGACGAATAATTGTACAATTATCTGCTACTGCTTTAATTTCATTTAATTTATGAGTAATAATAATAATTGTCTTTCCTTGTTTTTTTAATTTTAAAATGATTTCTAATAATTCTTTCGTTTCTTGTGGTGTTAAAGCACCTGTTGGTTCATCAAAAATTAAAATATCTGCATCTTTATATAACATTTTTAAAATTTCTACTTTTTGTTGTTGCCCAACTGCAAGATCAGAAATTTTACTATTTGCATCGATTTTAAAATCATATTCATCAATAATCTTTTGTACCTTCTCTGTTGCTTCTTTAAGGTCTAATACACCATTTTTAACTGGCTCACTACCTAATACGATATTTTGAGTAACCGTAAATGGCTTAACTAATTTAAAATGTTGGTGAACCATTCCAATTCCTAATTCATTAGCGTAATTTGGGTCAGTTATTTCTACATCTTGTTCATTAATTTTTATTAATCCACCATCTAGTTTATAAAAACCAAATAATAAATTCATAAGTGTTGATTTACCTGCCCCATTTTCACCTAACAATGCGTGAATTTCACCTTTTTTAACTCTTAATTCTATTTCATCATTTGCGCGAAAGTTTCCAAATGTTTTGGTAACTTTTAACATTTCTACCGCATATGCCATTTATCTTCTCCTTAATTATATTTATTCATTAATTCTAAACTATCATATCCATTTATAAAGTCTTCAATAATTTTATCTGTTTCCATCCATAAAGTTGGTAATTGTTGTTGTTCATTTTTATTAAAAGTTCCTAAAACAAAATTTTTAACATCACGTTTATATTCATTATTAATTCCTAATTTAACACGTAAAAAAGCTTTTGATTTTAAATGATTTATAATACTCTTAATCCCATTATGACCACCATGTGAAGAATTTTGTTTAATTCTAATTTTAGCAAAGTCTAAATCCAAATCATCATAAATAATCAAAACATCTTCAATTGCAATATCAAAGAAGTTCATGTACTTAATAACTGCTTCACCTGATAAGTTCATAAAAGTATCTGGCTTCAAAAAGATAACTTTTTCACCAGATACAGTTGTTTGAATATATTGTCCGTTAAATTTTGTCTTAAACTTTTCCCCTAAGCCATTAACATAATGATTTATTGCCATAAAGCCAATATTATGTCTTGTTCCATCATATTTTGGTTCTGGGTTTCCAAGTCCGACAATTAATTTCATTTTAGTTTCCACCAAATAAGTGCGTAATAGATGTTCCTAAATATACGTTTTCAATTGCTGTTGCTAATAATTCATCAATTGAAATTACATCTAATTTGTCACTAGCTAATTTTTCTTCAGATAATTGAATTGAATCTGTAACAACTAATTTGTTAATTACCGAATTTTCTAAACGTTCCATTGCTGGATCCGATAAGATTCCGTGAACACACATTGCATAAACATCAGTTGCTCCTTTGTCAATTAATGCTTGCGCACCTAATGTTAATGTACCTGCAGTATCAACCATATCATCAACCATAATCGCTACTTTTCCATCAATATCACCGATAATGTTACTTACTTCTGCTTCATTTGGACGTGGACGACGTTTATCAATAATTGCAATTGGTGCATCAATTAACGCTGCTAAACGACGAGCACGTTTAACTCCACCATGGTCTGGTGAAACTACTACTACGTTTTCTAAATCAATGTTTTCACGAATGTACTTTTCCATTGGTAAAATTGCTGTTAAATGGTCTGTTGGAATATCAAAGAACCCTTGAATTTGTGAAGCATGTAAATCAATTGTAATAACACGATCTACTCCAGCAGTCTCTAATAAGTTTGCTACTAATTTTGCCGAAATTGGTTGACGACTACGAGCCTTACGATCTTGACGTGAATAACCATAATATGGTAAAACAACGTTAATTTCTTTTGCGCTTGCACGTTTTAAAGCATCCACAAAAATTAATAACTCCATTAAATTTTCATTTACTGGTGCACTTGTTGATTGCACCACAAAAATCACATCATTACGAATACTATCTTCAATATCAATTTGTACTTCTCCATCCGCAAAACGTTTTACATCACATTTTGATAATGGTACCCCTAAACGGTCTGAAATCTTTTGTGCTAATCCTTTATTTGAATTTAATGTAAATAATCTCATATTCTCATTATTATTTTTTTCTATCATTATTTCTCCTTTTTTCAAAATTATTTTAAGTCTTTAATTGTTTCTCTACTTCTACCTATTACTAATTTATTACTTTCAACATCTTTTGTAACTGTTGTACTTGCAGCAACAAATACATCATCTGCAATTTTGATTGGGGCAATTAACGTTGCATTTGAACCTACAATTACGTTATTACCAATTTCCGTATGATGTTTTTGTTTCCCATCATAATTAGCCGTAATTGCACCACAACTAAAATTAACATTTTCACCAACTGTTGCATCACCAATATATGCTAAGTGTGCACATTTTGTTCCACTTGCTACATTTGCATTTTTAAATTCAACAAAATTTCCAATTTTACAATCATCAGCCATTACAACATTGTTTCGGAAACGAGCCATTGGTCCAATGTCATTATTATTACCAATTGTTGAATCTTCAATTACTGTTCCGGTTTTAATATGATTATTTGTCCCGATTGTTACATTACCCATTATTTGAACATTAGGTTCAATAATTGTTCCAGCTCCAATTGTTACATTTGGTCCAATATAAGTATTTTCTGGATCAAAAATATTCACACCATCAATCATCAACTGATGATTAATGCGTGTTTTTAAAATTTTAGCTGCTTGACTAAGGGCCGGAATATCATTTACTCCTAATGTTTCTTGATGATTTTTTGTAACATATGCATCAACTTTTTCGCCTTTATTATTAAAAATCGATACTAAATCTGTTAAATAATATTCTGATTGGGCATTGTCATTTGTTATTTCATCTACATATTTAAATAATTTTTCATTATCAAAACAATAAATACCGGTGTTAATTTCTTGAATTTTTTGTTCATTTTCACTTGCATCTTTTTGTTCAACAATTGCGTCAACAGTTCCGCTTTCATTTCGAACGATTCTTCCATAACCATGTGGATTATCAATAACCGCCGTTAAAACTGTTAAATCACTCTTATTTTCAATGTGTTGTGTAATTAAACCTTGAAATGTTTCACCACTAATTAATGGAGTATCTCCGCATGTTACTACTGTGATTCCTCCAACATTTTGTAATTTTTCTTTTGCAACCATAATTGCATGACCTGTACCTAATTGTTCTGTTTGTTCGACATAATCAAAGTTAAATTTTTTATCAATACGAGCGATAACTTCTTCTTTTTTATAACCAACAACTAAATAGTTATTTGTTATATTTGCTTCGGTTAAACTTTTTAACACTAAATTTATCATTTCATATCCCAATACAGGTTGAACAACTTTTGGTAATTCACTTTTCATTCTTGTACCTTTTCCAGCACTTAAAACAATCGAATTTATCTGCATATTATATCTCTCCTTTATTTCTTAAAATAACATTAAAAAAAGGATAAAAATGCAATTTATTGCATTCTTATCCCACTTTATTATCAATTAGCACACTTTTTAGTTGTCATAATTCTCCTAGTAATTCAAATTTTTCATTTTGTTACTACATGTTATTTATTCTCTTTTATTATATATTCTTTTTATACCTTTGTCAACTGATATTTTGGGCAAATTTTATAAAATTTAAAAGTTAATCGCTTTCAAAAAAAAAATAAATGATTAATTTCAAATTTTAATAATTATTTTTACAATAAAGTCAAAGATAAATAGTAAATTTTTTTTGCATTTCAATTCTATTCTTTATCCTTATATTTCAATTTTTTGCTATAATATTACTATCAATTAATATGTTAGGAGGATTTATGATTAAAATTACATTTCCAGATGGAAATATAAAGGAATTCGAAGCTGGTATTTCATTATTAGAAATTGCCAAAGGAATTTCGCCTTCACTTGCCAAAAAATGCATTGCTGGTAAAGTGAATGACCAAATAGTAGATTTAACAATGCCAATATTTGAGGATGCAAACATCACCTTACTTACCGATAAAGATGATGAGAGTTTTGCAGTATTAAACCATTCTACTGCTCACATTATGGCTCAAGCTGTTCGCCGCTTATTCCCAGAGGCTAAATTTGGGGTTGGACCAAGTATTGAAGAAGGATTTTATTACGATATTGATGCAAATAACGAAATAAGTGAACATGATTTAGTTCGCATTGAAAAAGAAATGAAAAAAATTGCAAGTGAGGCTCATAATTTTACCACTAAAACATTAACTTACGATGAAGCAAAAGCATTTTTTAAAAATGATGAATATAAATTACATTTAATCGAAAAAATAAATGCTAAAGGGGAAGAAATTAGTGTTTATACGCAAGGGGAATTTACTGATTTATGTCGTGGAACTCACGTTCCAAACACTAATAAAGTTAAACACTTTAAATTATTAAATATTGCTGGTGCTTACTGGCTTGGTGATAGTAATAATATTATGTTACAAAGAATTTATGGAACAAGTTGGTTTACTAAAGATGACTTAGAAAATCATTTAGAAGTACTTGAAGAACGTAAAAATTCTGATCACCGAAAAATTGGGCGTGAATTAGAATTATTTGCTTTTTCAAAAGAAACTGGAGCTGGTTTACCACTTTGGTTACCAAATGGAGCAATAATTCGTCACGAATTAGAAAAATTCATTAAAGAAGAAGAATTACGTCGTGGTTATAATCACGTTTATACTCCGGTTTTAGGTACTAAACAATTATATGAAACTTCTGGGCACTGGGACCATTATCAAGATGATATGTTTGCACCAATGGAAATGGATAATGAAACATTTGTGTTAAGACCTATGTGTTGTCCTCACCACTGTATGGTATATAAACATACACCAAAATCATATAAAGATTTACCAATCAGAATAGCTGAACTTGGTGGAATGCATCGTTATGAAGCTAGTGGGGCTTTAACTGGTCTAGAACGTGTACGTAACATGTGTTTAAACGATGGTCACTTATTTGTTCGCCCAGATCAAATTAAAGATGAATTTAAAAAAGTTATTGAATTAATTAAATTTGCTAGTAATACTTTAGAATTAGACATTAATTATTATCGTTTATCATTACGTGATCCGGAAAATAAGGAAAAATATTTTGATAACGATGAAATGTGGGATAATGCCGAAAATGTACTACGTGAAGTATTAGATGAGTTAGCAATTGATTACATTGAAGCCAAAGATGAAGCTGCATTTTATGGACCAAAATTAGATATCCAAATTAAAACTGCACTTGGACACGATGTAACATTATCAACAATTCAATTAGATTTCTTATTACCAGAACGTTTTGACCTTGAATATATTGATCGCGATGGTGAAAAGAAACGTCCAGTTATGATTCACCGTGGAATTATTTCAACAATGGAAAGAATGACTGCAACATTAATTGAACAATACAAAGGAGCATTCCCATTATGGTTAAGCCCAACTCAAATTAATGTTATTCCCGTTTCAAATCAAATCCATTTAGAATATGCCAAAGAAATTCAACAAATGTTAAATGCTAAAAGTGTTCGAATTACAGTTGATGATCGTGATGAAAAAATGAATAAAAAAATTCGTGAATCACAAGTTGCCAAAATACCATACACTTTAATTTTAGGTGATAAAGAAATGGCTGAAAAAACAGTTACTATTCGACCTTACGGTACAACTGAAAATACGACAATGCCACTTGAAGACTTTATTACTAAAGTATTAAATGAAATTGAAACACGTTTTTCTGATCGTAAACATAAATAAATAAAAAACTGCAAATAATTTGCAGTTTTTTTATGTCAAATAACTTAAAAGTTCATTTAATTCTTCTTGTGACATTACTTGCTTTGTATATTCTTCAGCAATTACTTCTAAAGCTATATACATTGTCAAACCATTTGCTGTTATACAAGTTTTCTTTCTTCTTTGACGATTGTTTAAAATGTTAATTTCTACAACATTTTCTCGTTTTTCGCCTTTAATTTCTTCTTTATACTTCAATTCAAAATATTGATATTTTTCATTATACATCATATATGGGATACCACCAACAGATAAAATTGAACAATCTCCTTTGTACAATTTCATCAAATATTCAAGTTCACTTAACGATTTGATTACAATAAAATTACCATGAATTAAATTCATTTTATCAATAAATAAATCTACTACTTTTTCAAACTCAGCTTCGTAATACACCAAGATTTTTTTACGATTTAATAATTGCAATTGCTCAAAATCAAACGATTTTAATTCATTTAAAGATGAATTAATATAATTTATTTTATTTGATACTTTTTCATCTTCTAATTTTCCAGTTTTACCCACCATACTTTTTTCAATTAAACTGTATCGAAAATGACTAAAATTTTCATAACCTAAATTTTTTACATATCTGGAAACAGTTGCTGGAGAAACATTACATTCTTCTGCCATTTTCATTGCTGTAAGTCCTTTATAATTGACACATTCCTCAATGTATTTATTCAATTCTATTATTGTTTGCTTAATCATAAAATCCTTTCACTATTTACCTTTTAACTTAGACATTCCATATTTGTACTATTTCTTTGAATATACTTATAAAAGACATGATGAATTCATGTCCTTTATTTTTATATAACTATCTTAAATTTATGTTTGATTTCCAATTGATTAGTTTATTTAATTATTAATTTTAGTTAATAAATCCCTATGTATTATTGACTAAAATTATTGCTTCAAAATTATATTTAAAAAATACAATTTGAACTCGTTATCTTTAACAAACCTACTTTTCTCTCTGTCTTATTATGAATTTTATATAATATTATTCTCAATCTATTTAATATTAATTATTCAATTTTATTTATCAAAAATACTACTCTCACTACCTTTAAATATACTTATTGGAATATTTTATAATATACTATATCAAACCAATTTTTGTAAAATAATTTTCATAAAAATTCACCATTTTTAAATATTAAATTAATTTATCTTTGGAACTTTCAACACCAAATATTTTCTGTAATTTTATACAGCTCTAATCCTGGAAGCAATCAATGGATCTTATTCATATTAATTGTTTTTCCTACATAATCTTAGTATTACAAATTAAAATTTTTTAATTTTAAATTCCTTGTATATCTAAAATCAAATCACTTCCATACTTATTATGCACTCTTTGCTGTGAAAGTAGTTTCAATTTTTGTAAGAATTTGCAAAAAATAAGATTAAATTTTTTAATATATTATTAATTTATATTTTTATTCAATTTTTAAATTAACTTATCTTATCAAATGCATGATTTGAATCAAATAAATTTCTTTTAATTGTTTAAGTAAATATTTTTTGATTTCCGTAATTATTTTAATGCAAGGTTTACACTTTTTATTCTTTCGCCAATTAATAAGAAAATTTATATTCCATAATTAAATATTTTTTTTCTTCAGTATAAATATATTGATTATCAATATCACTAACTTTTACTTCAATTTTTTCTTTTGTTTTTCGATTAATAATCGCAATTTTTTTATTAACTAATGTTGTATATTCTATCCATATCTGTAACAATTCATCCTCTGAATGTATAATATTTTTGCTTAATAATGCTTGGAATTCACTTACTAGTTGATCTATATTCCATTCATTTAGTTTTTCATTAAATAAACTGGTTCTTTCCTTTGTTGCTAATTCATAAACATTTATTCCAACTCCAACAATATAACCTTCGTAATATTTTTCAATTATTAAACCACCAATTTTTCGTTGTTTAACATAAATATCATTTGGCAATTTAATGTAAGCATACACATCGTTCTTTCTTAATAATTCTATTATTGTAATACTAATTAAATATTGGATTTTAGTTACTGAAATACTTTCTAACTTTATTGACATATAAATATTTTTCGCACTACTATCCCACAAACCAGTTCGACCATAACCATGTGTTTGCTTCTCTGCTATAATTATTGTCTTATTATTTAAAGTTTCGTAATTCATCCGACAAATATTTTGGGTTGAATCAACTTCATGATATTTGATAATTTCTAACATTTTTCCTCCAAATAAAAAAAGAAAGAATTTAATCTTTCTTTTATTGTATCATTATTTATTTATCACCTATTGCAAATGTTAAAGTTCCTTGTGCTGCCACTTCACCATCTACTGTTGCTACTGCATCACCAACACCAATTGCTCCACGCATTTTTACTAGTTCTACACGTAGTTCTAGTGTGTCTCCAGGGACAACTTGTCGTTTAAAACGCATATTTTTAATTCCAGCAAAAAAAGCGATTTTACCTTGATATTCTTCCATACTTAAAATTGCTACAGCACCAACTTGAGCTAATGCCTCTGTGATTAGTACTCCTGGCATTACGTGGTAATCTGGAAAATGTCCCATAAAGTGCATTTCATTTGCTGTTACAGCTTTCTTACCAACTGCATACTTTCCTTCTTCTCCATCAATAATTTGATCAACAAGTAAAAATGGATAACGATGAGGAATTATCTTTTGAATCTCATTGCTATTTAATTTCATTATTGCTCCTCATATTTTTTAAAGATTAACACTGAGTTATGACCACCAAATCCTAAAGATGTACTCATAGCATATTCACCCGTATTAGGTTGTAATTCTTGAACAATATTAATTGCTTTTGTACACTCATCTAAATTTTTTGTATTTATTGTTGGTGTAATAACAGCTTCCTCTAATGATTTAACAACATTAATAGCTTCAATTGCTCCTGCGGCACCTAGTAGATGTCCCGTCATTGATTTAGAAGAAGTTACATTAACCCCTGGTAATAAATCGGTAAATACCATTGATTCTGTTGCATCATTAAGTGGTGTACTAGTTCCGTGAGCATTGATAAAACTAATATCTTTCGCTTCAATATTAGCCATTGTTAATGCTGAGTTAACTGCCATTTTCGTATATTTTCCTGTTGCATCAGGAGCAGTAATGTGATTTGCATCACAAGTTGCACCATAACCAACCACTTCACCATATATTTTTGCACCACGTGCTTTAGCGTGTTCTAATTCTTCAAGAACTAATACTCCAGCACCTTCACCCATAACAAATCCATTACGATTTTCATCAAATGGAATTGAAGCATTGTTTACATCTGTACTTCTTGATAATGCTTTCATGTTATTAAATCCGGCTAAACCAACTTCACAAATTGTTGCTTCACTTCCTCCACTTATCATTACATCAACCATTCCTGATTGAATATAACTAACGGCATGACCAATTGCATCAGTACTTGAAGCACAAGCAGTTACAATTGAATTTGTAATTCCATGAACATCTAAATCAATTGCAACATTTCCTGCTACTAAATTGATTAATGCACGCGGAATAAATAAAGGACTTACACGTTTGTAACCTTTTTCTGGAACTGCTAAAATTTGTTCTTGAATTGTTTGCATTCCTCCAATTCCACTTGAGATATTAACCCCAATACGTTCACGACTTGTAACATCAACTAACTTAGCGTCTGCTGCCGCCTCACGTGCCGCAATAATTGAAATTTGATTAACACGATCGTATGTTCTTACTTGTTTACGATTAAAATACTCTGTTTCATCATAATCTTTGATTTGTCCACCAACATGTACGCCAATTTGTTCGCGAATTTCTTCTGGTAATTCACTAATTCCATTTTTCCCTGACTTCATTCCTGTCCATGTACTTTCAACATCATTTCCTAATGGTGACATTGCACCTAACCCGGTAATTACTACTCTTTTCATTAAATCATTCCTCCATCTATTACAAATGATTGCGAAGTAATATACTTACTTTTATCACTTGCTAAAAAACTAACTAAATCAGCAACTTCTTTTGCTTCACCTAAACGGTTTAAAGGGATTTTACTTAATACCTCTTTTTTATATTCTTCTGGTAAGCTTTCAGTCATATCTGTTTGAATAAACCCTGGGGCAACACAATTTACGCGAATATTACGACGCCCATATTCTTTAGCAACTGATTTTGTAAAAGCCATTATCCCGGCTTTACTTGCTGCATAATTTGCTTGACCAATATTTCCGGTAATTCCAATTACTGAACTCAAATTAATAATTGAACCTTGACGCTTACGAGCCATTACTTTTAACACTGCCTGTGTTACTTGGAATGTACCAATTAAATTTGTATTAATAACATCGGTAAAATCTTGTTTCTTCATTTGCATAACTAACATATCGTTTGTAATTCCAGCATTATTTACTAAAACATCAATTTTTCCAAATTCATTTTTAACATTATCAACCATTTGTTTAATACTATTCTCGTCTGCTACATCCAGTTGACTAACCATTACTTTCGCATCTGTTTGTGCTTCAATTTCCGCTTTAACATCTAATGCTTTTTGTTCATTTCCAGCATAAGTAATTACTACATCCATTCCATCAGTTGCTAATGTTTTCGCAATTTCAGCTCCAATTCCACGTGAAGCACCGGTTACGATTGCTACTTTCTTATCCATAATTCCTCCAATTTTATTAAATCTTCTTCACTACTAATGTGAATTGTTGTTACTTTACGATTGATTTTTTTTATCATTGGAGATAAGACACTTTTCTCACCAATCTCAATAAATGTATCAATTCCATCAGCAATCATTTTATTAATTTCAGCATACCAATTAACACCTGTAATCATATGTTTAATTAAATAATCAGCATCAACTTGCGTTAGAGTATCGGCTGTTACATTTGAATAAAATTTATTAACTAATGATATTGGTAAATTTGGGGCAATTTCTTGCGTAAATTCATTTGCCACATCTGTAAAAATATCTGTATGAAATGCTCCTGAAACTTTTAGTTCAACAACTCTTCGGGCTTTTTCATTTAATTCTGAATCAATTTTATTAAAATCTTCAACAGATCCGGCAATAACAATTTGTTTTTCTAAATTATAATTAGCAATTGCTATATTAGTATCGTGTTTTATATTAAGTTCTGATAATAATCCCGATAATTCCTCATAATTTAAACCAATGATTGCCTTCATTGTTCCATTACCATTTAATTTAGCCATTTGCTTTGAACGTTTATTAACGATATCAAAAATTACTGGTAATTTTAGTCCTGCTGCTAAAGCAAGTGCTGAATATTCTCCTAGTGAAAAACCACAAGTTGCATATTCACCAATTTGAAATTCTTCTTTAATCACTTGCCAAATGCCTAATTGATTAGCACAAATTGCTAATTGTGAATATTCAGTTTGATTTATTCGCTCATCATCAGGATTATTAATTATTTCTTCCAGTCCTGCTTCCAATTGATATGCTATTTTTTGTACTTCTTGGTAAGTACTATTTTCTTTAAAGCTTGCTCCCATTAAATTGGACTGTGCTCCTTGTCCCGGAAAAACTACTGCAATATTATTCATTACTACTCCCTGCTAATTCTTTAAACAACTTATGGACAGTTGTTATTTCATTAATTCGATATCCATTTGCTCCGGTAAATACCAAACCTGTTGTTGCATCTCCTTTTGCACTACGACTTAAATACTCTGAAATACAATACGGAGTTTCATCATGAACACCCTTACAAGGTAAAATACATGCAACACACTTTTCGGGTTTAATATTCCCATTTGTTATTGTTTGGGTAAACTCATTTTTAATTGCTCTTGCTGGATATCCAACTGGACTTTTAACATATACAATATCTTCTTTTTTCGCCTCTACAAATTTTTGTTTAAAATTAGGGTGAACATCACATTCTTCCGTTGCAATAAAACGAGTTCCAAGTTGAACTCCATCAGCTCCTAATTCAATAAAATGTTGAACATCTTCACGCGTATAAACACCACCAGCCACGAAAACCGGAAAATGTAAGTCATTTTTTTCCATATATTGTTTTACATCAATTAAACGATCACTTAGTGATGTTACTTCTTTACCAATTTCCTCATATTTGATCCCTAAATGCCCTCCAGCATCTGGTCCTTCTATAATTACTGCATCTGGTATTACATCGTACTTACGTTTCCATTTACGCATAATTACATTTAAAACTCGACTAGATGCAACAATTGGAATATTTGCTGTATTAGAGTCCTTTGTATACTTCGGTAAATCCATTGGTAAGCCTGCACCTGATACAATTGCATCAACTCCAGCTTCAACTGCTGTTTTAGCTAAATTAGCATAATCACGTGATGCACTTAAAATATTAACTGCTAAAAATCCTGATTCTTTTGTATTTTCACGAACCTTTTTGACTTCATTTTTTAAAGCATTATAATTTTCTTCACAACTTGATTTATAATTCTTCCAAAAATCCTTACCACGAAACCCAACCTGTGATAGCGAAATTGTTCCAACTCCACCTTCATTCATCACAGCCGTTGCCAATCCTGATAAACTTACACCAACACCCATTCCACCTTGGATAATTGGTACTTCGATTGTTTTATTTTTAATTACTACTTCCTTTAGATAAGTTTTCATTTAGTTCTCCTAATACCGCACTAGTTTGAGTTAATTCCCTTAATACTTCTGCCACAGGTTTAATTGTTGCTATTTGCCCTGCAACTTGTCCTGCCATAAAACTACCTTCATTAACATCGCCACTAAACACTGCTTTTGATAATGATCCTAATGTTAATTTTTCTAATTCTTCCATTTCAATATCCGATTGTTCAAGACGTTGATACGTTCTAGTCATTTTATTTTTTAATGCTCGTACTGGTGCACCTTTAACACGACCAGTTACAATTGTTGAAGTGTCTTTTGCTTCTATCAATTGGGTTTTATAATTTTCATGAACTGGACATTCATCTGTTGCTAATAAAATTGTCCCAATTTGCACACCAATTGCTCCTAAAGCAAAAGCTGCTACATATTGACGATTTGAAGCAATTCCTCCGGCTGCTATTACTGGTACATTAACAGCATCAACAACCTGAGGTACAAGTGCCATCGTTGTCATTTCTCCAACATGTCCACCACTTTCTGTACCTTCAACAATTATTGCATCAGCACCATTTTTTTCTACTCGTTTTGCCAAAGCAACAGAAGGAACTACTGGGATTAACATAATTCCTGCTGCTTTTATTTTGGCTGCATATTTTCCTGGATTTCCTGCTCCAGTTGTAATAACTTTCACTCCATGCTTAATACATAAATCGATTATTTCTTCTGCAAATGGATTCATTAACATCACATTTACACCAAAAGGTAAGTCGCCTACTAATTCTTTTGTTTTGATAATTTCTTCTTCACTACGAACTGGGTCCCAACCTCCGGTTCCAATTAAACCAAGACCACCCGCTAAAGTAACAGCACTTGCAAGTTCGTGAGTTGCAATATTAGCCATTCCTCCTTGGATTACTGGATACTTTAATTTTAATTTTTCTGTTAATATATTCATTTTTCTCCTATTCTTTGTATAGCATTGCACTCGAAGTTAAACCCGCTCCAAAACCAACAAACATTATTTTATTTCCAGGGTTTATTTTCGACAAGTGATAATTAAATACAATTGGTATTGAGGCTGATGATGTATTAGCACTCCACTCGATTGTTGATAATACTTGATTTTGCTTCAAGCCATATTCACGAATAATTGTATTAAGTATTCGTTGATTAGCTTGATGACAAATTATGTAATCAATATCGGTAATTTCTAATCCACTTTGATCTAATAAAATATTGATATTATTAATAACCGTTTTTACTGCATATTTAAATACCTGTTGTCCTTGCATTTGCATTCCATTATTTGTTGCTAAAATTGCTTCACCATAAGAAGTTTCATAAGTACTTGCCAAAACATGATTACTACTACTTTCTAAATAAAAAGCACCAACTCCATCACCAAATAATATTGCTGTATTACGATCATTTGCATCAATAATATTTGACATTTTTTCCGCACCAATAACAATTGCTTTCTTTACTCTATTTGCCTTGAAAAATTGTTCAGCAACAATCAAACTGTGAACAAATCCGCTACACGCTGCATTTAAGTCAATACACATTACTTGCTTATGGCAGCCAATAACATTTTGAACATAAGCACTTAAACTTGGCATAATTATCTCATTACTTGATGAAGCAACTATTATCAAATCAATATCTTGTGCTTCATTTTGAGTTAGCCTTAAATTTATTATCGCATTTTTTAACATCTGCTGTAAACTTTCTGTTGCAATATGCCTAGTTTTAATTCCTGTTCTTTTATAAACCCATTCATCATTCGTATCGATTGTTTTTGCCAAATCATTATTTGTCACAATCTTTTCTGGTACATAATAACTTGATTTTATAATTTTAAAATCATTCATAATTTCCAAACTTTCGATATCTTTCATATCTTGCTTCAATTAATTCTTCTGAACTTAATTTTGCTTTATCGGTTATTACATTACTAATTGTTTTTCGTAATTCTTCAACTAAATATCGATAACTTTCAACCGTTAATCCTTCTTTCGGTTCAGTTATTATTTCATCAATTATTCCTAATTTTTCAAGATTTTCTGGTAAAATTTTCATTTCATCAATTACATCTTGAACTTTCTTTTCGCCTTTATATAAAATGGAAGCAAACCCTTCAGGTGAGATTACTGAATAAAATGAGTTTTCAAACATTAATAAATAATCACATACACCTAAAGCTAAAGCTCCACCACTTCCTCCTTCTGAGAGTAAAATTGATACTACAGGTACTTTAATTGTTGATAATTCATACAATAGATTGGCAATAGCTGAACCTTGTCCCCGCTCTTCTGCTCCAATTCCTGGATATGCACCTGCTGTATCCATAATTAAGATGATTGGTCGATTGAATTTTTCGGCTTGTTTAATCAAACGAAGTGCCTTACGAAATCCTTCGGGATGAGCCATTCCAAAATTTTTGGTTACTCGGCTCGCTAAATCTTCACCCTTATCTTCGGCAATAATTGTTACATACTGTCCACGGATTCTACCAATACCACCAACAATTGCACTATCATCACCATATAATCGATCACCATGAAACTCAATAAATTCTTTGGTCAATAAATTTACTAGTTGTTTACCCGTTAATCTTTTCGGATCGCGAGCATCAAGAATCTTATCATAACTATTCATTTTATTTCCTTTCATGAACATTTAGCATTTGATAAATAAATTCTCGTTGAATTTGTCGAGGTAAAATTTTATCAATAAATCCATGTTCTAATAAAAACTCTGCTCGTTGAAATCCTTCTGGTAATTCTTCTTTAATTGTTTCTTTAATTACCCGAGGACCAGCAAAACAAATTAATGCATTTTCTTCAGCACAAATTATATCACCTAACATTGCAAATGAAGCTGTAACTCCACCTGTCGTTGGATTAGTCAAAATTGGCATATAAAATAATCCGGCATCACTATGGCGCTTAATTACAGCACTAACTTTTGCCATCTGCATTAATGAGATAATTCCTTCTTGCATTCTCGCACCACCGCTTGCTGTATATAAAACTACTGGAAGTTGTTCTTTAATTGCCAGCTCAAATGCTTGAGTTATAATTTCCCCAACATAACTCCCCATACTCGCCATTAAAAATCGACTATCCATAACACCAATTACTAATTTTTTTCCGTATATAGTTCCAGTACCAATTTTAATAGCATCTATTAATTCTGTATCTTTTCGTAATTTTTTTATTTTTTTTTCGTAACCGGGAAAATCAATTGGATTAGCTATTTTTTGTGATAATTCTAATTCATTAAAAGTATTATCATCTAATAAATATTCAATTCTTTCTTCAGCATTTACGTGCATATTTTCATTACATTCTGGACACACATTTAAATTTTTCTTAACCGTTTCATTTGCAATTAGTTCTTCACACTTTTTACATTTGACAAATAAATTCTCTGGTACTTCTATTTCACGTTTCGGGATTAATTTATTTAAATTCCACATCACATACTCCTAATTTATCAATGATTTCTTCATAGTTATTTTTAATATATGTTGTTGGATAAATACCACTAACAAATTGCTCTTCTTGAAGTAATTGTTGTTGAAAATGTTTTGTTGATTTTGGACCAACTATTTTAAATTCACTTAAAGCTGTATTCATCTTATTGATTGCTGCTTTTCGCTCACGTCCATAGACAATAATTTTTCCAATCATTGAATCATAAAATGGTGAAATTTGCATTTGTGCTGTTACCCCAAAATCTAAACGAACATCTTTTCCACCAGGTAAAATCATTTGTTCAATTTTAGCGGGACTTGGGATAAAGTTATTACATGGATCTTCAGCATTAATACGACATTCAATTGCATGTCCTTTAAAATTAATATCATTTTGTTTAAAACTTAATTTTTTTCCTTCAGCTATTAATATTTGTTCTTTAACAATATCAATATCCGTAATCATCTCTGAAATTGTATGTTCAACTTGTAAACGAGTATTCATTTCTAAAAAATAGAATTTATCATCTTTTACTAAAAACTCAAATGTCCCAGCATTTTCATACTTAATTTCTTTACAAGCACGAATTGCTGCATCACACATTTTTTGATTTAATTCCGAGCTAATCATTGCTGGTGCCTCTTCAATGATTTTCTGATTATTTCTTTGCATTGAGCAATCACGAGTCCCCAAATGAATCGCATTACCGAATTTATCACACAGCACTTGGACTTCAATGTGTTTAGCATCTGTTAAAAATTTTTCAACATAGATACGCGGATTAGAATCAGTAATTTTAGCTTCAGCTTCAACTTGCATAAATGCTTCTTTAACTTCATCAATATTATAAACAATTCTTAATCCTTTTCCGCCTCCCCCTCCGGCAGCTTTAATAATTACAGGCATTTCTAATTTTTTAGCTTCAATCAAAGCTTCATCAGCATTTTTAAGTGGATCAACATTATTAGTAATTGTTGGTACACCGGCTTTTTGCATCGCTTCAATTGCATTGATTTTATCTCCCATAAGAGTTATTGTTTCTGCTCGTGGTCCAATAAATTCAACCTTTAAATTTTCACATAATGATGCAAACTGAGCATTTTCCGAGAAAAATCCATACCCGGGATGGATTGCATCAACACCAAGTGATGTTGCAACACTTAATACATTAGGTATATTTAAATATGATTCTTTTACATTACCATATCCAACGCATACAGCCATATCCGCCAACTTAACATGTGGTGCATCTTGATCTACTTCAGAATAAATAGCTACACTCTCATAGCCCATTTCTCTGATTGTTCGAATAATTCTCAAAGCAATCTCACCACGATTAGCTACTAATATTCTCATCTTACTCCCCTTCAATAATGATGATTTCTGTCATTGTATCAACAAATTCACCATTTGTGATTGGTAAATCAACTACCGTTCCACTAATAGGTGCTTTAACTTCGTTCATTACTTTCATTGCTTCAATTATTGCTACGACATCACCAGCCTTAATAACATCACCAACTTTAATAAAAGGTGGTTCTCCTGGTTTTTTCGTATTATAATAATTTCCAACAATTGGACTTTTTATTGCTGTTCCTTTTTTTGTTTCAACTTCTTTAATTTCATTCGATTCTTCAGTAGGATTATTTACATTTTCATTAGTTTGATTGTCAAACTTGTTATTATTCAAAAAAAATGGAGCAGTATTATTTACCCCATTATCTGTCAATTTCAATGAAAATTCACTATCACTGTATTCAATCCCACTTAAGTTATGCTCCTTTAAAGAATTAGCTAATAAATCGATATCTGATTTTGTTAGTTTCATTACTCTCCTTCACTTAAGTATAATCTATTTATTTTACTGAATCAATATATTTAACAATGTCTTCTAATGTAACAATTGTTGTCATTTTTTCTTCATCAGCTTCAATATCAAATTCATCTTCAATTTGCATTACGATGTCTGCAAAATCAATAGAATCCATTTGTAAGTCTTCTTTTAAATTTGTTGTTGAAGTAATTTCATTTTCTTCAACTCCTAGTAAATCACAAATTATTTCTTTTACTTTAGTTTCTGTGTTCATTTTTCTCCTTAGTTAATACAATTACTTTGAATGTCAAACTAAAAAACTTTTAAAAATTTTTTCGACTTCCAAATCATAATCATTTTACAACAAATATTTGTCCTTGTCAAGTATTTTCCTATCCTTAAATCCTTTTTAAAACTATCTGATTGAGTAATAACATAAGTAAAAACAGCAGTGCTGTTTTTAACGAATAAAGCGTTCTTCAATGGCTTTATGTGATATATAGGCGATTAATGTAATAATTATAAATCCCATTACTCCTTGGATAATTGGATTAAATGGAGTTGTTTTCATTAATTTTAAAATTGGAATATGAATCAAATAAAAACTATAACTAATTGTACCGTAGAAAATTAAAATTCGATTTGATAAAATTCGATTTAAAGGTTCTGTACTACGAATTAACATTCCAAAAATACCACTAATTAAAATACTATATAAAGGCATAATAATTACAATAATACTTATTGCTCGATTTATTCCCATTAGTTCAATTAATTTTGGAGTAATTAAAAATAAAATAATGATTATCAATTGTAAGAAGGTTTCTAAATGTGGATTAATTGTTGCATCTTTAATTTTCTGACGATTCATCGCAATAAAACTGGCAATTGCAAACATATCAATAAATTCCCATAAATTCCCATAAACAACTTTCATCGATCCATCTGCTACTCGAATTAAATATTCATCAATAATGCCAAAACGAAGTAGATACGAAATTATAATTAATGGAAGTAATAACTTCCAGCGATATTTCTTCAATCCATAAACTAATAATGGTAAGATTAAATACAATTTTACTTCAATAATTAATGACCAAGATACATCAATAATAAAATTATTATTTAATTGTTGGAGAAAACTTAAATTTAATAAAATATCATGAATGGAATATTTATTGAAAAATCCTAAAATTATAATTAAAATAAAATACAAAGGATATATTCGCCAAAATCGCTTATTCCAAAAAGTTTTTAAATTTTGTTTCTCTAGTGATATTGTTAATAAATATGCTGAGAGAAAAAAGAAAATATAAACTGCTTCTTGACCAAAATCACCAATTATATGTCTAATTGGCGTATGGGCTGTAAAAACAAGTAACACAGCTATTGCCCTGATTCCAGTTAAATTCTGACTTTTAAATTTATTTAACATTAGCGTCGATTCTTTCGTAAACGAGGAACTATGCGTTTTAAATCTAATTTTGATGTTGTATCCCAAGTTTCTTTATTCTCTGGGTTAAATGCTTCAACAAATTCAATAACTTCCTTTGTAATAATTGTTGGAGTACTTGCACCAGATGTTACAGCAACTTTATTCACATTTTTAGCAGTTAACCAACTAATTTCTATATCTTCTACATTATTAACACGAAAAGCTGGTGTTTGAGCCATTTCTTCAGAAATTTGAACTAATCGATTAGTGTTATTTGATTTTGGATCACCAACAACAATGGTAATATCAGCTGCTTTAGCCATTTCTAATACTGCTTCTTGTCGTTGTTGTGTTGCCAAACAAATTTCATTAATAATTTCAATGTGTGGATATTTCAACTTAGCTTTTTGCATTAACTCTTCTGTATCCCACATACTCATTGTTGTTTGATTCGTAATACAAACTTTTTCTAAATTAGGATCAAGCTTTTCTAAATCTTCTTTATTTGAGATTAAATGAATTAATTCGGGATTAATTCCAATTGCTCCCTCAGGTTCTGGATGCCCGACTTTACCAATATATAAAACTTGATATCCTTGTTCTAATTTATCAGTAATTACATGGTGTGTTCGATAAACATCACTACAAGTGGCATCGACAACATTAAGTCCACGTTCTTTAGCAACATCGATTAATTTCGGATTAATTCCATGTGCAGTAATAATCACTGTCCCACTTGTCACTTTTTCTAAAATTTCTGCACGATTTTTTCCATCAAGCGTAATTGCTCCTGCTTCTTTAAAAGCTTTCGTTACATTTTGATTGTGAACAATTTGTCCAAGAATATAAATTGGACGCGGGATATTTTCATCTGCTAAAGTTTGTGATACTAAATTCAAAGCATGGACAACACCATGACAATAACCACGAGGGGTAATTTTAATTACTTCCATTTTATCTCCTATTTAAAAAAGATAGTCTTAAACTATCTTCTTTTTATTAATATTTTCTTAATGATACATAAATTACTTTAGCAATTGTATGTGCTGTTGTTCCTCTTGATAAATCATTTACTGGTTTATTTAAACCTTGAATGATTGGACCAACTGATTCATAATTCCCTAAATATTCTGTCATTTTATATGCAATATTTCCTGTTGCGATATTTGGGAAAATAAATACATTTGCATTACCTGCTACTGGCGAATTTGGTGCCTTTTGATCTGCTACACGTTGAACATATGCCGCATCAAATTGTAATTCTCCATCAACAATATTTGCTAATTCTGGATGTTCTTCAATTAACATTTCGTATGCCTGACGAGGACGATCTACTAATTCTCCAACTCCACTTCCTTTTGTTGAATAAGAAAGTAAAGCAACTTTTGGATCTACTCCCATTTCTTTTGCTGTTTCAATTGTTTGTAATGTGATTTCTTTTAGTTGTTCACTTGTCGGCTCAATATTTACAGCACAATCAGCAAATACTAATTTTTCATCATTTTTTCTTAATAAGAACATACTTGAAACAATTTTATTATTTGGTGCTGGTTTAATAATTTGGAATGCTGGTTTTAAGATATCAGCTGTAGAATATACAGCTCCTCCAACTAATGCATGTACCTCATCTGCCTCTAATAATAATGTTGCAAAATAATTTGGTTGTTTCATTAATTCACGTGCAGTTTCTTCATCTAATTTACCTTTTCTTTTTTCTAAAAAGATTTGTAATAAATCATCACGTTTTGTAAACTCACTTGGTTCAATAATTTTAACCCAT
Source organism: Mollicutes bacterium SLUWU-24 (assembly GCA_049070185.1). Lineage (GTDB taxonomy): Bacteria > Bacillota_I > Bacilli_A > UBA3375 > UBA3375 > CAZFWW01. The sequence continues at coordinate 38,468 of JBLYTW010000003.1, forward strand.
TCTAAAATATCTGCTGCTTTTTCTTTATATTCAGCATTAATTTTTTCTTCGATAATAGTTTTACTACCTAATAAAACTTTGATTACATCTGGTGTTAAACCTAATGCAGTAATTACTCGATCTTCTTCACCTTCTGGTAACACTACACTTAAGTTTTTTCCTTTGACACAATTGTGCATATATACTACACTTTGGTCACTCCAAAAATCTAACATATTCCTCCTATTTATACTTTAATATTATAACACAAATTTTGACTTTTGCCATTTATGTTATTCTGATTTTTACCATTTTATTTCAAATAAATCCAACTTCTGCAACTCTTCATTTATTTCACTAAATATTTTTGAATCGAAAAATCCACGATATGCACTTAGAGGTGAGGGATGGGGTGCATTAATTATTGGACAACGGCCATCGATTAACTTTTCATATGCTTGTGCTTGTTTTCCTAATAGCACAAATACCACATTTCCTTTATCTGCCACTTGATTTATAATTGAATTGGTTGTTTCTTGCCAACCTATTTTTCGATGACTATTGGCTTTAGTTTGTTCGACAGTTAAAATTGTATTTAAAAGTAATACTCCTTGTTTAGCCCAATCACTTAAATCGCCATTTACACGCTCGATATTTAAATCACTTTTTAATTCTTTAAATATATTTATTAAACTTTTTGGTAACTTTTCACTTCGTTCTACCGAAAAACTCAAACCACACGCATCTCCCGGTGTCGGGTAAGGATCTTGCCCTAAAATAACAACTTTAACATCATTTAGACTTGTTAATTCTAAAGCTCTAAATATTTTTGTTTTTTCTGGTGCATATTTATTATCATCATAATTTGCTATCAGTTCTGTAACTGCTTTTGTTAACGAAAATTCATAACCATTTATTTCCATTATTCTCCTTTAAAATATTAAAAAAAAGGAATATAATTCCTTTATTTTAAGTAATACTCAACATTAATTTTATGTCTTGTATCTTTATTAATTTCATTTGCTATTTGTGTAATTGATGATTCGACATATTTACACGTATCTTTTTCACAAGTAACTATTGGTTGACGAATGCTATAAAAACCACGGTTGATTTCTGTTTTAGGAATATTTAATTCTTGCATTTCTTTTACCTTTTTCTTCGACATTTCCCCATTAGCCATTGCTGTTTTATTTTTAGCAATTTCTTCCGAAGTTAAACTATCATCTTCCATTACTTTACTACTTCCACCAGCAATTATTTTTGAAATTCGAACAAGTGGTTTATTGTATTTGGGATGATATGTTAAATCACCATTTAATATATCGATTACATCATTATGATTTTGCCATAATTGTTGATAATATGCCTTAGTATCAGCTGTTAAATTATCATCCACTAACTTTTCATTATCAAATTCAAAATAATCATCAATTTTTGTTTTATAATCATTTTCAAATACTGTTTTAAGTGATTCTATATCTTTGTGATTTCCAACTTTTTCACCATCAGACATCTCAATATTATTATCAATTTCAACAAAACGAATATAATCTGATGCAACACTATAAATACCATAATAGTTTTTTCCTTGATAATCCTTAACTAAAATTGAGCGATCTTCGGCATATAATTGTTCATGTTTATTTTCAATAATGAATGTATATCCGGCAATTATTAACACTAATGTAATTGCCACTAATAAATATTTTTTTATCATCTTTATCCTTAATCTAATGATTCTTCTTCTAAGATATAACCTTCAAATTCATCGCCTTTTTTAATATCATTGAAATCTTTGAAACTCATACCACAGTCCATACCTTCAACTACTTCTTTCACATCATCTTTGAAACGTTTTAATTGACCTAAATCACCATCGTAAACTACAACTCCATCTCGAATTAAGCGGACTTTACAATCACGTGTGATTTTTCCTGAAGTAACGATACAACCGGCAACTTTACCAACACCTGTAATTTTAAATACTTCATCAACACGAGCATACCCAAGAATTTCTTGACGATATTTTTTCTCACGCATCCCTTTCATTGAATCTTCAATTTCTTCAATAATTTTGTAAATAATATTACTTAACATTAAATCAATTTTTTCTTTTTCAATTAATTGACGAGCATTTGCATCAGGACGAACATTAAATCCAATTAAAATCGCGTTACCTGCTGTTGCAAGCATTACATCTGATTCATTAATTGCTCCAACTCCACGGTGAACAATACGTACTTTAACACCGTTAACTTCAATTTGTTCTAAACTTGCTGATAATGCTTCAACTGAACCTTGAACATCTGCTTTAATTACAACTGGTAATTCTTTAACATCACCTTCAGCAATCATTGCGTTTAATTCTTCTAAACTCATTGCGTGTTGACGTCCACGATCTTTTAAGGCTTTAATTTCTGAACGTTTTTCCCCAATCATTTGTGCTTCTTTTGCATCTTTCATAATGATAAATTGATCTCCAGCTTGAGGTACATCTTTAAGACCAGTAATTTCCACTGGCATACTTGGTCCTACTTGTTTATGACGTTTTCCGTATTCATCTTGCATAACACGGATACTTCCCCATGTATGACCAATAACGATTGCATCTCCAACTGAAACTTCTCCACCTTGAACTAAAATTGTTGCTACACTTCCGCGTCCTTTATCTAAGTTTGCTTCAATTACTGTCCCAAATCCTTGAGTATTATATGGTGCTTTATATTCATGCATTTCTGAAATAACTTCAATGTAATCTAATAATGAATCAATTCCATCTCCATTTAATGCTGATACATTAACAAACGGTGTTTCTCCACCCCAGTCTTCAGCTAAAACTCCTAGTTCTGCTAATTCTGACATTACACGTTCTGGATTTGCTTCTGGTTTATCCATTTTATTTACTGCTACAATTAAAGGTGTTTTTGCGTCTTTTGCGTGAGCAATTGCTTCTTTTGTTTGTGGCATTACTCCATCATCAGCGGCAACAACTAAAACTGTAATATCTGTAACGTGAGCCCCACGTGCACGCATTGCTGTAAAGGCAGCGTGACCTGGTGTATCTAAGAATGTGATTGCCCCGTTGTTATGTTTTACCTGGTAAGCCCCAATATGTTGAGTAATTCCTCCACTTTCACGAGCAGTTACATTTGTTTTACGAATTGTATCTAATAATGTTGTTTTACCGTGATCTACGTGTCCCATAATTGTTACAATTGCTGGACGTAATTCTAAATCTTCTTCGGCAAATTTAGGAATTAAATTTTCAAATTCAAATTCTTGGTTTGAATCATCTTCAACGATTTCTACATTATAATCAGTACATAAAATTTCTGCTGATTCTTTATCTAATTGTTGATTAATTGTTGCCATGATTCCTAATTCAAATAATTTACTTATAACATCAATAGCTGGAATACTAATTGCATCGGCAAATTTACTTACTGTCATATCATCAGTCCATTTAACAACTGTGATTTCATTTTTTAATTCTTTTTCTCGTTCAACACGAGCTTCTTTTTTAAGTTGTGTTTTTGTTTTTTGATCTACCCCACGTAATTGTGCTTCTTTACTGTCAAACATGGCAAAACGGTCAAACGATTTTTGATGACGTTTTTTATTTCCACCTGTACCTTTTTTTGTTGTTGGTTTTGTTGTTGTTGGTTCCAATTCTGGAGTTTGTTTTGCTCCATTATTACGGTTGAATGGTTTTCTTGGTCCACCTTGGTTTTGACCTCCACGGTATCCACCTTGATTTTGACCTCCACGGTATCCACCTTGGTTTTGACCTCCACGGTATCCACCTTGATTTTGACCTCCACGGTATCCACCTTGGTTTTGACCTCCACGGTATCCACCTTGACGATTATCATTTTGACGGTTGTCACGATTGTATCCACCTTGACGATTGTCATTTTGACGGTTGTCACGGTTGTATCCACCTTGACGGTTATCGCGGTTGTATCCACCTTGACGATTATCGCGGTTGTATCCACCTTGACGGTTATCGCGGTTATATCCACCTTGGCGATTATCGTTTTGACGGTTGTCACGGTTGTATCCACCTTGACGATTATCGTTTTGACGGTTGTCGCGGTTGTATCCACCTTGACGGTTATCACGATTGTATCCACCTTGACGGTTATCACGGTTGTATCCACCTTGACGGTTATCGTTTTGACGATTATCGCGGTTGTATCCACCTTGACGGTTATCGTTTTGACGATTATCGCGGTTGTATCCACCTTGACGATTATCGCGGTTGTATCCACCTTGACGATTATCGTTTTGACGATTATCACGGTTATATCCACCTTGTCTGTTGTCTTGACGATTGTCTTGTCTGTTGTCTTGACGGTTATCAGTGCGATTATCACGAGATTGGTTGTTACGGTTTGTACCCGCTCCTGTATTGAAATGACGTTTTTCTGATTGTGAATTTTTATTAAATAATTTTCTTAATACTTCTTCATCAATTGTAGATGTATGGTTTCGAACATTATACCCTTCGTCTTTTAATTTCTTTACAATTTCATTCGAGCGATGGTTATTCTTCTTCGCCCACTCAAAAATTCTTACTTTTGCCATATTACTCCTCTGTTTGCTATTTTAACATCATTTTTGCAAAACCTGTATCTTTTATCCCAACAACTTTAATACTGTTTCGCCCTAATGACTTGCTTATGTTTTTTTCTTCGGTTTCTAGTACTAATAATACATCAACATCGTAAGTACTTGCCTTATCCTGAACTAATTTTTGTGTTGCTATTGATGCCGTAGATCCTAAAATGATTAATTTCACTTTGTTTTTTCTCATATTTTCAACAATATTATCTGTTCCAAATATTGTTTTTTTTGCCGCATATGCTAATCCTAATTGATTAAATATCTTACTCATATCATTTCCTCAAGTTGCTTAATTATTTGGTCAAAATTATTTTTTTCAATTCGAAAACGTCGGTTTTGTTTTTTAAACTTGTCTAGTACTTGCGCATTTAAATCTAAATAAATACTACGTCCAAATAATTGATAGTCCTTGTCTATTAACCATTTATTATCAATTCTAGTTATTTTAATTAAACTAGTTTTTGGTTTTCGAACTCTGGTAATTACGCACATTCTTTGATTATTAGATAATGTCATCTTCGTAATTAATTCCATCTTCCATGGCAACACTTTCTGATTTTATATCAATTTTCCATCCTGTTAATCTTGACGCTAAACGCACATTTTGTCCATTTACCCCAATTGCTAATGATAATTGATCATCTGGTACAATTACACGTGATTGTTTTTCTTCTTCATCAATAATTTGTACAGCTGTTACAAGTGCAGGTGCTAAAGCATTAGAAATATAGATAACTGGGTCATCAAAATATTCAACTAAGTCAATATGTTCTCCACTTAATTCTTTACGAATTTTATTGATACGATTTCCTTTTGAACCAACACAACTACCAATTAAATCTACATCTTGATCAGTATCAGCAAGTTGTAATGCAACTTTACTACGATTTCCCGCTTCACGTGATACTGATTCAATTGTAATTAATCCTTTTTCAATTTCTGGAATATTTGTTTCCATTACTTTACTTACAATTTTCGGACTAGTTCTTGATACAATGATTTTTGGTCCTTTTTTACTTTGTGGTGCAATATTTTCGATTACTAACATTACAGGAACATCTGGTTCAATTATTTCATTTGGAATTTGTCCTTTTGGTCCTAAAGTTGCATCTAAGTTTCCTGGTAACATAAAATACATAAATGGATCTTTATGTTCTTCTAACACTCCATAAACAACTTCATCAATTTTATCTCCATAATCTCGAACAATCTTTTTATATTTTGCTTCTTTAATTTTTTGTCTAAATACTTGTTTTGCTGTTTGAACAGTTGATCGATCCATTAAATCAGGTACTAATTTTAATTTCATTTTTAATTCATCATCTAATTTTGCTGATTTACGAATTTCACGTGCTTCATCTAATGTAATATGTAATGATTCATCAAATTCATCACCCATTATTTCTCTTTCAACAACTGTTTTATAACCATAAATTGTCATTCTTCTTGTTTCATCACTAATTGTTACTTCTACTTTTTCTATTTCATAATATTTACGACACGCAATAGCAATTGCTTCCTCTAAACCTTCAACTACTAATTCACGGTCTAAACCTTCTGCCGCAACTAATGCATCAATTCCGGCAAACATTTTTTGATTTCTTGTCATACTAATTTCTCCTTATTTAAAATTTAAATGTTGTTTCAGCTTTAGTAATTTGCTCAAACTCTACATATACTCCATCAATCGTAATTCCATTTTCATCGACTTGTTCTAGAATTCCATTATGCTTTTTACTTTCAAACCCTTCAATCTTGCTTTTCGTTTTTATCATTATTTCACGATTTATTTCCTTATTAAAGTGTTCAACTTTTTTCAACTTACGGATTATTCCCGGTGAAGATACTTCAAGCATATACGCTTCTTTAATTGGATCTTCTTGATCTAAAAACTTCGTTATTGTACTATTTGCTTTAATACAGTCTTCAATTGTAATCTTTGTATCTGTTACCGAATCAATATACACACGGAAAAATTTATTTTCTCCTTCAGTTGTAAATTCCATATCATATAATTCATAACCTGCTTCAGTAACTAATTTTGCTATTTGTGGTTCAATTCCTTTGATAATACTAGACAATTACTCCTCCTATAAAAATAGAAGCACATAAAGTGCTCCTTTTCGTATATTATTATACCATATTTTCCCTTTTTTTCCTAGAGGATATTGAAAATTCTCCAATTATTAGATTAATTATTGACATTTAAATATAACGATATCGATTTGTGCTATAATATTTAGGACTTAATGAAGGGAGTAAGATGATTTTTACAAATAAGGATTTAATTATTGATCCAGATCCAATTTTACGTCACAAATGTGCTAAAGTTGACTTTCCTTTGAGCGATGAAGATCGAAATTTATATGATGGATTACGTGAATACGTAATTAATAGTCTTGATGAAGAACTTGTTGTTAAATACGATTTATCACCTGCTGTTGGAATTGCCGCACCACAAGTTGGTCAAAACAAACAAATGTGTGCTATTTACATCGAAAACGAAGAAGGGAAAGCGATTTGCGATATCGTATTAATAAACCCACGGATTATTGCCCATTCGGTTGAACAAACATATTTAGAAAACGGTGAAGCATGTTTATCAATCCGTGATGAACACCCAGGTATTGTTCATCGTTATGCATACATTAAAGTTCGTTACCAAGATTTAAATGGTAATACTAAAGTGTTAGAATTAAATGATTTTATGGCTGTTGCTTTTCAACATGAAATTGACCATTTGAACGGAATTTTATTTTACGATCATATTGATAGCAAAAATCCGTACAAAATTAAACCAAATTCATTTCCGTTATAATGAAAATTAATATTGATCTAATAATAATTTTATTAGAGTTTATTGTTATTTATCGATTACACAAATCAAAGTTAAATAAAATCCTTAAAATTATTTTTATCGGATATTTAATTTATTTATTATTACCACATATTGGTATTATCTTATACAATATTGGATATCAGCTTAATGAAAATAATTTTATTCACAATATTTTAATTTTTAGCGGAAACTTATTAACTTATAATAAGTAAACATCAAAGGAATGTAAATTTTTTTAACATTCCTTTTTTTTCTGTTATAATCGTATTCATAAATTAAATATATTTTAGAGAAGGAGAACAATGATTATTTATATTAATATTTTATTAACAATCTTGGCTGTGAGTTATGTCATTTTTTATCTTTATACTCACAAAGTTACAAAAGCTGATTTCAAACTTAAAAAACCAATAAAATATGTTATTATCGGTTTTATCACTAACTTTTTTGATTTTTTTGGAATCGGTTCTTATGCTCCACAAACTTTATTTTTAAAGCACGATGTCCCCGAAATATATTTAATTCCCGGAACAATGACAATTGCAAATTACATTCCAATTGTTTTTGAAGCTTTTATTACAATTACAATTGTTAAGGTTGATGTTCTAACTCTCATTACTTTACCATTAATGGCTGCTCTTGGTTCGTATATATCAGTAAAATTTATCACAATTGAACGTACCCGTTTAATTCATAGTTTATTAATGATTGCTTTATTTGTATCTGGTGTATTATTATTATTTAACGCTTTTAATATTTATCCATTTAATAATATTGATACTAATTTATATGGATTACAAGCACATCCCCAAAAATTAATTTTCGCTGCAGTTGTATATTTTTGTTTAGGTGCTTTACAATCATTTGGTTTAGGTATTTATGCACCTGGATTTGCAATTTTAGGTTTATTAGGCGTTTCATATATTGCTATATTACCAATAAATATGCTAAGTTCGGTTTTACTGTCAACAAGTAATTCATTTGATTTTATTAAAAAAGAAAAATTTGATCCAAGTTACGTTATGTTTATTGGAATAAGTGGAATTTTTGGTGTATTATTAGCTGGTTACGTTGCCACAATTATCAATTTAAATCATTTAGTTTATATCTGCCAAATTATTGTTGCGGTTATTGTCTTTATAACTTCATGGCAAATGTATCAACAATTAACAAAAAATTCAGTTCAATGTAAAGTTTAAAAATAAAAAGAACCTTAATTTGGGATAAGCCCAAAAGGTTCTTTTTTATACATTTGCTAATTTAATCATTTTATTTAAATGGTGGCGAATATTCGATTTTGATATTTCTCCCTCAGTTCGATTTGCTAATTCTTGTAAAGAATCTTCAGGAAATTCAATTCGTAACGCTGCTACTAATTGCGTTTTTTCAGGCATTGATTCCAATAATTTTTGTTCCTTTAATTGTTCAATTGCTTTAATATGTTTTTGAATTGTTGTTAATTTTTTTGTTTCATTTGCTATTTCAGCATTATTTAAGCGATTATTAACTAAATTAATATCACGTGTTAGTCGATAATTTTCAAATTCGAATAATAATTCAAATGACTCAATAAATTTTAAAAAGTCAGCAATTTCTTCACTTTTATTTATATATAATACATTCGTACTTTTACGGCGACTAATTTTAAAGTTAATATCAAATCGTTTTACTATCTTTTGAATTTCTTTTAAATATTCAACATTATTGTTAGTAATTTCTAAATGATATTGTTGTGATTTTTTCGGATCATTTACCGAACCAGAACAAATAAAAAACATTTTAATATAATTTTGTTTATCCAAATCACTTACAAGTTGATTTTCAACATTATTTAAACTTAAAATTAATGTTTGGTTAACATCAGTGATTAATTTTAAATCAACTAAAATTTCTTTACAGTAAGTATTTATTATTAATACATAAACTTTCACTTGTTCATTAAACTTTTTAATTGTTCTAACTAACGTTTGGGTTTGGGCTTGAGGATATTCATGTTTAATAATTTCTAATATTCGTTTAATTAATTTTATTTGCGAACTTTTTAATTCAATCCGAACACCACCAAAATCTTGTTCTAATGTTCCAATTGCTTTAAAAGCAGCCATAAGTTCAACTTTGGCTGTTTCAGGTAAAATATCTTGTACTACTAATTCTTCTTTTACTAGTTGTGAAAATGTCATTACCAGTTTCCTCGCTCTCCTTCAATGTGGCGAACAATCACATGGTTTTCAGGAGTATTTAAGTCCTGAGCAATACGACGAGCAAATGAAACAGATCGATGTTTCCCCCCCGTACAGGCAAATGCAATTGTTGCTTGTAGTCGTTTTTCTTTTATAAATCCTGTAATTGCTAATTTTAACAATGCTAGTACATGGTCATAATATTCATTTGCCACATCAAATGAAAATACATAATTATACACGTCATCATTTAGACCCGTTTTTGGTCTTAATTCTTCTATATAATAAGGATTTGGTAAAAAACGAACATCAAATACGTAATCCGCTTCATGAACAGAACCATATTTAAATCCAAACGAAACAATGTTTAAATTAAATTCATATTGTTTTTTAATAACGCTTAAAATTGAAGCTTTTAAATCTTTAACTGCTAAATCACTTGTATCAATAATAAAATCTGATTTTTGTTTAAATTTTTGGGTGATTTTTGTCTCTAATATTAAGGATTCTTCTAATAATAAATTCTTATCAACTAACATTAATGGATGAATTTTTCGTTGTTCACGATATCGATTAACTAAGACTTGTCGTTTTGCTTTTAAAAATAATCTTGTAACTGGATATTTTTTTTCTAATTCACAGATTACTTTTTCTTTTTCTTCAAATTCTTCACCATTACTATATCTAAGTACGATTGCTACCCGATCGTTTGGTTGTTTTTCATTAATTTCATCAATAATATTTGGCATAGCGGCAGCACTAATTGATTCAAGAATTACAAATCGCTCTTCACTCAAGATTTGAATTACTGATGTCTTTCCACTTCCACTTAATCCTGTTATAACTAATAGTTCCATTCCTCACCTCTTTTTTGTACACACCTTTGCATAAATATTATATAATAAATGATAAAGGTGGTTTTTATGTCAAAGAAAAAAATACTTAAAAAAAGAGTTAAAAGATTACGTATTATTCGCAAACTAACCCTTCTTGCTTTTATTTTAACATTAATTTATACCGGGGGGAAATTTATTTTTGCTGGTACATATAATGTAATTACTCAATCTGATTTAGTTGGATTAAAAGCACCTGTATCGTTTTTATTCATCGGTTCAGATAATGGAGGAGATAATCGTAATCTTGATTCTAATTGGCAACCGCTTGCTGATTCTTTAATTCTTGCAACCATTAATCCTGAAAATGAACGGGGAAATGTTGAAATTAATACCATATCAATTCCTCGTGATACACAAGTGCCAATTGCTTGTGTTAATGATGATAACTCAGTTGGTAAAATTAATTCTGCATTTGCCATTGGTTATGAACAAAACCAATCAATTGATGATGGTATTAATTGTACGGTTGATACTGTTGAACAACTATTTGATACAGAGATTGATTATTATATTCAAACATCATTCGACGGTGTTATTAATTTAGTTGATAGAATTGATGGTATTACTGTTGATGTTCCATATGCTTTTTGTGAGCAAGATTCAAATGGGGTTGCCGATGCCGTGTGCCTTGATGAAGGAAAACAAACATTAGATGGAGAACAAGCACTTGCTTATGCCCGTCAACGAAAAGCAACCAATCCCTTAACTGGTGTTTCCGGTGATGATTTTGAACGGAATATTCGACAGCAAGAAGTGGTTAGTGCAGTTGCTAAAAAAATAATAAGTAATCCTAGTAATTATGCCGATGCTGTTAGCTCAACAATTATTAATGATATGAAAACAAATATGAATGCCGGAACGATTATGAACTTTATTAACTTTGGTGTAAGTTTTTATAATGATGGTGTGAATGCCTTAAATGGGAAAAATAAAATTACTTTATACATTAAAAATTCTGATTATGCTCGTGATGTTGCAATTGATCCGTATTCTGATATTTTAAATACAAATGCCAATTACATTACTAGTAAATCTTTAGCACAAATGTATCCTGACAATTTAAAGGATGACAATAAACTATATTATGAACATACAAATGTTACACCTCTTTCAATTTCGTATCATAATACAAAGTTTCCTGCCACAAATAGTTCTTTGACAAATTCCAAACCTTTTGGAATTGAAGTTCAAATGGAAACTTTAAAAACAGAACAAGCTGATGATGGTACTACTCAAGAAGTTCCAATGGAGGGAGTAATTGAATATTATAGTTCTCTATTTAAAAGCGTATTAGAAAAATAACTTCCATAAGACTTAATGTCTTATGGATTTTTTAATTATATTATTTATCATCAAGAAACAACCATGAAATTAAATTTCATGGTTGTTTCTTTATTACATCAATTTTATTAATCTAAGATTTTATTTAAAATAGTTTTTAAATTTTCTTTATCTTCTTCTGTAAGTTTTTGGTCTAATATATTAAAGAAATTGTCTTCTTCTTCGTATACACGATCATATTTTGCCTTAAATTCATCAGAAACTGATAAATAATAAGTACGACGGTCTACATCACTTTGTTTTTTAGTAACAATTCCTTTATCAATAAATTTTTTTGTTACAGGTGTAATTGCACTTTTTGTAACACCTGTTAAACGTGCTAATTCTGAAGAACTAATTTCTTCTGCACCATAAATAATATCTAAATACCATTCATCTTGAGCATTTAATCCTTTAATTTTGTTTCCTGATTGATATACTTCATCTAGTAATTTTATAAATAACTTTAATCCTGTTTTATTTTGTTTCATCTCTTCTCCTCTTTTTAGATATTTAATTCAATTAAATCAAAAACATTTTTTAAAACGGTTTGATTTAATCTAACTGCACACATCTCTGTGTCCGCAACTTGAGGAATAATTAAATTATAATCTCCATATTCATGATTGTAATTGGAAATTACAAATATATTATTCTGATTCAATAATTGCTTGTTTTCTCTTAATAATCCCTTAAAATCAACAACGATATATAAAACATCTTTATTCAAGTTGTTTATTAATTGTTGTTTTGCTTCAATGCTATCTGAACACATTACAATTTTTCCTTTATTAATCAAAAAATCACGAAAATCACTACATAAATTCAATTCATTACTATCACAAATTATTGAGATAATCTTTTTTGCCTTAATTGTATTGATTGTCCGATATATTTTTTTATCCTGGATTTGCGGTTTCAACTTTTGATGAATTAAGTTTAATTTATTAAAATAAGTCATTGATAATTGACTTTCTCGATTATACGAGAACAATCGATACTCTTCACATAATTCATATTTAAAATTGCTAAAGCCTGAATATCCTAATTTTTTACAAAATCGAACAATTGTTGCTCCTGAAACATAAGTTTCTGCAACAATATCATCAATTTTTTTATTTTCAATGGCTAAACCTTTATCACGAAAATATTTTGCTAGAATTTGGTAATTTTTGACTTTTAAATTTTGAGCTTCATCCAGTTGTTCAATTATAGTCATTTGTCTCCTACATGCTTAAAATATTTTTTATTGTTGTTAAAATCTCCACTTCTTCTACTTCACTACCAAGTGAATTCAAAATTTCAACTGTTTCAGTATATGTATTAACATATTTACTTGCTTTTGTTTTTTCTTCTTTTATTTTGAATTCTGGAGCTTTAGCAACAAATTTTTCATTTGTCAGCATTTTTACACTTCGCATAATTTCTGTTTCTAATTTTTTTATTTCTTCTCTTAACTTTTGTATTTTGGCGTCATTATCTATAACACCTTCTGTTTTTATATGACAGATAACATTATTAAACGACATACTCATTACATCTTCTTGAGGCATTTCAGAAATATAATTTATTGTTTTTAATCGACCAATATTTAATAAAATATTTTCACCTTCTGCACTTAGACGTGCTTCTGTTTGCAACAGCATTTCAAGTGGTTCTGATGGTTTAATCTCGTTTTCTTGACGTAAATTTCTTGTTTTCACGATTATTTCTTTTATTAAATTAAATTCTTTAATGTTATCCTCATTACATATTATACTATAATTTTGAGGCCATGTAGTTAATAATACTGAATTTACAGTTTCTAATTGTGAATAAATTTCATCGGTTACAAATGGCATAAATGGATGGAGAAATTTAATAATATCCTTTAACACTGTCTTTAAAATAACTTGCGTTTTTTCTTTATAAATTCCGCTTTCATTATTTAAAGATATTTTTGCAATTTCTACATACCATGCTGCAAAATCATCCCAAATAAAATTATATAATGTTCGTGCCACTTCACCAAATTCATAACGATCCATCATTTTATTTACGTGACTTATTACTTCATTTAATTGATTAATAATAGCATAATCTGCCACATCAAAGTATTCTTGATAATCTGTAATTTTTTGATTTTGGATATTTTCTGTATTCATTAATACAAATCGTGAAATATTCCAAATTTTATTAATAAAATTCCATGAAGATTCTAATTTTTCTTGTGAATAACGTAAATCTTGTCCTGGTGTCGAGTTTGTTGTTAAGAAGAATCGTAACGCATCTGCTCCATGTTCTTCGATAACATCCATTGGGTCAATACCGTTACCTAGTGATTTTGACATTTTTCTTCCATCTTCTGCTCGAATTAATCCATGGATTAAAACATCAGCAAATGGTTTTTCTTCTGTAAAGTGTAAACCTTGGAATATCATACGACTAACCCAGAAGAAAATAATATCATAACCTGTAACAAGTGTACTAGTTGGATAGAATTTTGCTAAATCTTCATTATCCGTCCATTTAGTTGTAACAAATGGCCATAATGCTGAACTAAACCAAGTATCAAGAACGTCTTCATCTTGTTGCCATCCTTCACCAACTGGTGCTGTTTCACCAACATAAATTTCTCCATTTTCGTTGTACCATGCTGGAATCTGATGACCCCACCATAATTGTCTTGAAATACACCAATCTTGAATATTTTCCATCCACGTATTAAAAGTATTTTCAAATCGTTCTGGTACAAAATTAATTTTATCATTAGTTTTTTGATGGGCTAAAGCATTATTTGCAAGTTCTTCCATTTTCACATACCATTGATTTGATAATAATGGTTCAACAACTGCCCCTGAACGTTCACTATGTCCAACACTATGTTCAATTTCTTCTACTTTGATTAATAAGCCATTTTCTTTTGCCATTTCAACTTGTTTTTTACGCGCATCAAAACGATCTAACCCTTGAAATTCAACAGGAACCCATTTATTTTCTGCCATTTTTGCTTCTTCATCCATAACAATTCTTGTATCTAAATTATGACGAAGTGCTACTTCATAATCATTTGGATCATGGGCTTTAGTAATTTTTACTACCCCACTACCTTTTTCAATTGATACATATTCATCAGCAATTACCGGAATCGTTGTATTTGTATTTGGGATGATATATTCTTTACCAACTAAATGTTGATAACGTTCATCATCAGGATGGACAGCTAATGCAGCATCTCCAAACATTGTTTCTGGACGTGTTGTCATTACCTCTAAATATTCATTTGGATTTTCAACACTTATATATTTAAAATAATGTTCATGACCAATTACATCTTGGTGAATTACTTCTATATCACTAAGTGCCGTTTTAGCAACTGGATCCCAGTTTGTAATTCGATGTCCTCGATAGATTAAACCTTGATTATATAAATCTGTAAAGACTTTATTCACAGCGTTATTCACATCTGTATCTAATGTAAATTTTTCTTGTGAATAATCTAATGCTAGTCCTAGTTTAGCCCATTGTTCACGAATAATATTTGCATATTCATCTTTCCATGACCATGCATGTTCTAAAAACTTTTCGCGCCCTAAATCATGACGACTAATTCCTAATTCACGTAAGCGTTCTTCAACCTTTGCCTGTGTTGCAATTCCCGCATGATCCATTCCCGGAATCCACATTGCTTCGTAACCTTGCATTTTCTTATAACGAATTAAGATATCTTGTAATGTTACATCCCACGCATGACCTAAGTGTAATTTTCCTGTTACATTAGGTGGGGGTAAAATAATTGAATACGGTTCTTTATCGCTTGTAACATCAGCTTTAAAGACATCGTTCTCTAACCATTTTTCATATTTCCCCGCTTGGGTCTGTAAATGATCAAATTTTGATTTTAATTCCATTCTCATCAACTCCTATTTTTATCCAATATACATCTTATTATATCATTTTCTAAATTTAACTTTTAAATAATAAATCATTATCTTTAAACTAATAATTATTCTTTTTAAATTATTAATATTTATTGTTCAATATCTTTGTTATAATACTATTGTTTGTGGTGCAATCACGGTTTGAGCTGTCTTCTCATTCATGATTCACATCATATTGTAAATCACAGGAGGAACAATGAATACTTTTTTAATAAGTATTATTTTAATACTAGCAAATTATTTATTTATTACATATGCGTTTTATCGCTTTGGACGTGATGGTCTTTACATTTGTATTCCAATCACAATTATTTTAGCCAATTTACAGGTAGTTGTTACAATTGACTTAGCAGGATTTATTATAACTCTAGGAAATGTGGCATATGCAAGCAGTTATTTAATTACTGATTTACTTGGAGAATTATATGGTCACGATGCTGCTAAAAAAGGTGTAAACATCGGATTTTTCACTTTAATCATGATGACTGTTATTATGAATATTGTTTTATTTTATCAACCAACAAATGATAGTCAAATCTTTTATGATAGCTTACGTAATATTTTTAGCATTATGCCCCGAATTGCTTTAGCTTCATTATCAGCATATTTTATTTCTCAACGAATTGATGTATTTATCTATCATTTTTTAAAACATAAAATCGAAAAACATATTTGGATTCGCAATAATTTATCAACAATGATTAGTCAAATTTTTGATACACTTGTTTTCACAATTGTTGCTTTTTTAGGAGTATTTCCAACTGATGTATTATTATCAATTTTCATAACAACATACGTAATTAAATTTTTAGTTGCAGCTGCTGATACCCCATTTATGTATCTTGGTGTAAAACTTGCAAATAAATATCAAATTGATCAAAATTTAAGGAAGAAAAATGCGTTATAATTTAATTACCGAAAAATTCCCCCGCGAAATCGTTCTCTTAAAAGGAAAAGATTGTAGTTACGGAAAATGTAAATTTTGTAATTATACAGAAGATAATGATACGAACATCGAAAATTTAATTACAACTAATATTCCAGTTTTAGCTCAAATAACTGGTATCTATCAAATTCTTGAAGTTATTAATTCCGGTAATGTTTTTGATTTAGATGATACAACTTTACAAATGATTCAATCAATAGTTGAAGAGAAGCAAATCAAAATAATTTATTTTGAATGTTATTTAAATCATCTTCATAAACTTGAAAAAATTCGAGCAATGTTTCCAAAATGTGAAGTTCGTTTCCGTTTAGGACTTGAAACATTTGATGATAACTTTCGCTCTTATTTAGGAAAACCATTCACATATAATCAACTAGCTACAAAAATCGAAACTAATTATTATAGTGTTTGTTTAATGGTTGGAATCAAAGGACAAACTAAAGCCCAAATTAATCGTGATATCGAATTAGGACTTGAAAAATTCCAGCAAATTACTGTTAATGTTTTTGTTGATAATGGAACAGAAATCATTGCTGATGTTGATCTGAAAAAATGGTTTGTTCAAACATGGGCAAAAGAGTTACAAAATAACCCTCAGGTTGAACTTTTAATTGATAATAAAGACCTTGGTGTATTTGAACAATAAGATTCCCAAAGAACCACTATTAAAAATAGTGGTTCTTTTTTATTTGAAATAATAGTTCCTTTCATTAAATACTCTTCAATTTATTTAACTTTATGTTTTTTGGTCTTTAAAACTACTAATCCTACTAATCCGATTCCCAATCCTCCGATAAGTACTAATGTTCTAGTATTAACACCGGTATCTTTCAACTTATATTCAACAATTTCTGTATTTGGTTCTTCTTGATTTTGTTTTTTTATTTGAACATTATACGTTCCTTCTAAAATATTATCTTGATTATCTACTACTATTTTATTTTGTTTTAAATAATTACTTAATTCTCTTTTAGTGTTAATTTCTTTTTTATTAACTACTTGATATTGTTCTTTTTGTATTTTGTCATTATTAATAAACATAACTTCATATGTTCCTACTTTTTCTGGATTTATATTAGAAACAACTTTAACATCATTACCTTTATTATACATATGTTTTAATTCCGTATCTGTAATAGGTTTCCCAATTTCACCAATTACTTTTTTACTATCTGTTTCATCAATTAAATCTGTCTCATCAGTTGAATTTGGTTTTTCTTCATCTCCCAATATTTTTAAGACAACAATTTTTGAAATTTCATTACCTTCATTATCAACAGCACTTACATATATTTCGTAATTTCCAACCGCTTTAAAATTAACTCTTGAATCATCAATTACTAATGAATCAATTATATCATTACTTGTAATTTCCGCCACTTGAATTGAATATAAATTAATATAATCTTCTTTTGATAACACTACATTTAATGGCGACTCTATTAGATCAATCGTATTAATTGTCGGTAAAACATCACTTACTTCAAAAGTCGACTCGACTTTTAAACCGCTACTCTCATCCGTAAAAATTATCGGATATTTTTTTGCTAACATAAAATCAATGTTATGTTCTACTTTAATACTCGTCAAATCTAATTCATAATTTGCACTCAGCCCAAACATTTCAATTAACTGTTCATCAGAATATGTTACCCCTTCAGGTCTTGTTACTAATTCTTTAGCATTTAACTTTTGCTCTTCATTTTTATTATCAACTATATTTAAAATTATGTTTTTCACGACATAATTCCCCTCATTATCAGTAACTGAAATTGAAAATTCATATGTTCCGGCAGCATCATAATTTACCTCTGAATCATGAATCGTTACTTTGTCCAGTAAATCCCCTACCTCTAACTCACTAGCAACCACTTGATAATCATTTATTACATTTAATTCATCACCTAAATTAATTGTTAATTGATCTAAACTTGTCAATGTCGGTAATAAATCTAATACTTCGTATGTCGCTTTTGTCGATACAACTTTATCTCCTTCTGTTAATGTAAATTCAATTTCATATTGTCCTGGAGTTGAAAAGTCAATATTATGACTTACAACCACATTATCTTGATTACTTTCTACATTAGTTGTAACATTGTATAAATCAATTAATGCTTCGTTTGTATAAACCGTATGTTCATAATCACTTTGATACTCATCACTTGAAATTAATGGATCAATACTCGCTTCTTTATCAATTGTTAAAAATGATACTAGTACTTTTTGTTTTTCTATATACTTATAATTATCATTATCATTAGGGTCATTATCATCGGCATTATTTTGACAAGTAACCCCCTCATCTGTTACCGGGTCCTGATTTTTTGATTTATTATCATTTGTTTTCTCAGTCCCTTTTCCTGAATCTTCTTTATCATCAAAACATAATACTTCATCATATGTTACTATAAATTTCACTTGATATTTACCCGTTACTCCATAATCAATATTATGTTCCACTGTAATCTTACCATTATATAGATCTTGATAATTTGAATCGATATTAAATAAGATTATTAATTGTTCATCACTTAACGTTACGTCATTACTTATTGTTTGATTCTTATCACCATTTATAAATAAGTCGTTCCCAGTATTATTCCCATTAGCATTATTTGTTGCATATATTGTTACAGCAGGTTGAAATAATAATATTACTATACATATTGCCTTTACTATTTTCCCATTCATTTTTACCATTCCCTTCTACAACAATATTATAACATAAAGTTATTTAATTAAAATTATTTGTTAAAACATTTTTTTCCAACTTGATATAATATATTGTCATATATTATATTGATTCTCTATTTTATAGTAATTAACTTACAATTTTAAATAGATTGAGATTGAAATTGAAATTTTATTATAGACTCTTGAATCAATTTAAATACTTTTTATATTACTTCAAATAAAATGCTACAATTTATTTGATAACGTGAGGAAATTGGAGGATTTATGTTACATGATACATTAATTAGGCTAAATGATGATAATGAGACGGAATTGGACTTTGAATATCATGATGAAATTGTTACAGCACTAGACTGCTCGAAAATTGAATTTAATCAAGTGATATTTAATAATTGTATTTTTAATGATGTTATTATCGACGAAGGATTATTTTATAATATCACCTTTAATAATTGTGATTTATCAAACATCAAACTTTACAATTGTTATTTTAAAGATTGTAAATTTAATCAATCAAAATTAAGTGGTTCACAATTTAGTGGTTCACAATTTAAAAATGTAAATTTTTCAAAAAATCAAATGAATTATTCTTTTTTCAATGAGGTTAAAATGGAATCAGTAATAATTGATGAATGTAATTTAGAAGAAGCATATTTAGTTGATATGAAATTTAAGAAAAAAATCGAATTTATAAATACCATTCTTTCAAATTGTTCGTTAGTTAATTCATTATTTACTGGCATTGATTTATCAAGTTGTGAGATTGATGGTTTAATCCTCTCAGACGATTTTAGGGAAATAAGAGGATCTAAACTTTGTCATCATCAACTTTTGGATTTAGTTCACTTATTTAAAATCGAATTAGTCTGAAAAATCGATTATTAAATTCGAAATGCAATACTTTTTAGTAAACCAACAAAGAAAACAGTGGACAAGGAAAAGACTGACTTCGGTTAAAACCAAAGTCAGTCTTTGTTTAAATAATTCTGTTCTTATAACTCCACAATATAGTCTAAATTATTATGGTAGTTTTTTAATTTAAAATAATAATTCCTAAATTTAAATAACTGGCAAATACTAACCATATTATATATGGTATCAACAATTTACTTATTAATCCTTTTCGATTTTGGATTACAATATATGTTGTTAAAATTATCATAATAACAATCATCATGTATGAAAGGATAAAAAATTCTAAATTAAAAAAGATAAACGACCAACTAAAATTTAATATCATTTGAACAATAAATATTTTCAATTGATTATTCATTCTTTCTTGATATAATATTGAAAATGTTATTCCTAACAATAAATACAATATTGTCCATGCAATCCCAAATACCCATCCTGGGGGAGCAAACTGTGGCAATAATATTGACTGATAAAAACTTTGGGCATCGATAAATAAAGTCGTCATTATTCCAATTAATTCAATTACAATAATTGACATAATTAATATTGTTTTATTCTTCATTTCACTCCTTTTTAAAAATAATTTTTTTAATTACATAACCTTGTTCAATCTTCACATAACTTATTCAATCTCTTATATCTCATTATTATTTTCAAACCATAATAAATAGTTATTTACAAATATTTTAACATTTTTCTAAAAAAAGTTAGTTTTTTAGACTATAAATAATAATTTAGTTGCCATTCCCGAATAATGATTATTTTTCTTATAACTGTTCACCTTAAGGGAATAAATTCACATTTTGCGATTCTTCTTTTCTTTTAACTTTAAGAACTGGGGTACAGTTCAAAATGTATACACTTTTTTATTGGTCGTTCTCACGATATAAACGGTGCTCGACCCTGTTTCCAAATTTGGAACTATTTGATTTTATTAACGCAGGATAAGGTGAAACCGTTAATTCAAAGTTATTTGCTTACCTTATTTCTGGATTTATTTTCTCATATTATATATTTCTGTGCTGTTTTTATTTGAAAATATATCCTAAATCTACGTTCAAACTCCGTTCCAATTTTCATTCTTCTTCTTTTCTTAATTTACATAATTGTATAAACAATATATATTCTTTGTAATGTAGATTGCTTTCATCGTATTCATCTTTTACTTTTTTTTCAAATTCTTTCAAATCCCCACTGAAATAAAAATAACCGCACACTATCTGGTCACTTTCAATATTGTATGTTATAGTATCCAGTCTGCTTCCAACATTAGATAACCAAATAACATTTTTTCTTTTACTTAATTTTCCTGATACACTTGCATCACCAAATACCCTTGCATCTCCTGATACCTTTGCATCACCATATACACTTGCATTTCCTGATACACTTGCATCACCAAATACCTTTGCATCTCCTGATACCTTTGCATCTCCTGATACCTTTGCATTTCCTGATACTTCAGCATCTCCACATATTCTTGCTTCACCCCAAATCATAGAATTATCACATACTTCAGCATTTCCAGATACATTTACAGCACCAAATACCTTAGCCCTTCCAAATACCTTAACCTCACCTGCTACCCTGCCACCATAGATCTCAACTTCTCCAGATGCACGAGCATTTTCGTATACCCTAGCATCTCCAAATATCCTTGCATTTTCGTATATCTCAGCATTACCATATACCTCAGCGTTATCATATACTTCAGCATTACCATGTATCTCAGCATTTTCATATACCTTTGCATTTTCATATACCTTTGCATTTTCATATACCTTTGCATTACCATGTATCTCAGCATTTTCACATACCTTTGCATTTTCATATACCCTTGCATCACCAATTACCCTTGCATCACCATATATCTTAGCATTATCATATACTTCTGCATTACCATATACCCTCGCATTTCCGTATACCTTTGCATCACCATATACACTAGCTCCATATAGCCATGCATTACCTGATAAATTATCTTCTTTTTCTACAAAACCTCCTTTTGTACCCTTTTTTACCCACTTACTATCTACCGTTGCTTCTATTCTATAAAGTGTTCTTCCACAAATTGTTTTGGTTTCTTTTGTTAATTTAAAATGCTTCATCTTTTCTCCTATAACTGAATCTTATATTATAAATATAGTGTATCAAATTCCTTATCACAAATTTTCTTTTGTTATTAAATTACTGGGTCACCCCATAAAGATGGCGTTTATTTTTATAATGATGGAACTCGTTTTGAAGGAACTTTTGATGACAAAGAAAAGTTTAAGAAAGGGATATACCATTTACCAAACGGTGATTGCTCTGAAATTAATAACAATTAATATAATATTATCTGAAACATAGTATAAAATACATTATATTAACTGAAACTCAGTTAATATATACTCTACTACTAGAAAAAGAAGACTAATTGATTAACTATACCTCAGTTCTTAAAGTCACAAGAAGGGGTACACATCATCATTTAGTCTTCTTTTAATTTTATATTTTCAAGATTAGAAGGGAGTGTATAATAATAACCCTTTGAATCTTGTATTCCATAGGAATCATTTTTTATTTTAGATACAAACCTTTCATTGGTGTAATAATATATCATACCCTCTACTGCTTAAGTCATTTCCTCTGTATTTGTGGCTTTATAAAATAAACGTAAATCATCTTTAAAGTGTCCAAAGAAACTTTCAATTAGATTATTATCACAGTACTCTCCTGCATGTAACACAGAAATTGTTACATTTTTCTCTTTTGAAATTCTTGTATATTTATATGATGTAAATTAAATTCCTTGATCAGAAATAAAGTAAAATGTTATTTGCAATGTTACTTATCACTGGAATAACTAGGTTGTTATCATTCTTATTTGAATACTTATAATCTACTATCTCACCATTATATAAATCCATAATTGTAAGTAAATAGTACCTGTTATTGTCTGGACAACTTATTTCTGTTTATCAAATATTTATCTACAACTTGTTGCAGAGATAAACCGTTATTTCTATCCGTTACAACTTTTAATTTAAAATTAGCTGTATAAGTTTTTCGTTTTTCCATAAAAAAATTCCCTTTCAATATCTAATTATAAGAATATTAAATTTTTTCTTATAACTATCCTACCTTAAGGGAATAAACTCAAATCTATTTAGATTCGTACGTTTTTTATTTTCTATTAAATTACTCGGTTATCACATATTGTACTTCTCTAATTAGAGATAATTTTACCACTTTCATTCTTAGTCCATGTATTTAATTATTCCTTCTTCAATCACTGGAGTCCACCATTCTAAATAACCTGCTTTAGTTGGATGAATTGTTCCATCATTCATATATAACTCACGTTGTTCATCAGTAATGTCGTTTAATTCTTCATCATTGTACATATCAATAATTCCAATATTCCATTTATCTTTTATTTCATATAATCGATCAACCATAGTTTTGTATTCTGGAGAATCATAGTATGTTCCGGTATAAAATACAACTGGTACATCCCAAGTTTCTTTACTATAAGCAATAATATATTCTATTGCCCCGGTAATTGTTGTTGGATCAAGGTCATTTATATCTTTACTATCGCTGATTTCACCTAATGGTAAATTTTGTGTCGCATCATTTGTTGAAAGTTGAACAACAACCATATCGGCTGGGAAACTTTTATCAATTTCTTTTAATCTTGACACATAAGATCCATCATCTGTATCAGTTAATGTTGTTCCAGAAACTGCTTCTTTAATTACATTTACATTGTCTCGCTTAGCAATGTATTCAACAAAAGATACTTTTTTTGATTGCATCCCTTGTGTAACTGAAGAACCCAAAAAGATAATATTTTTACCATCAAGTGGGCTGTCGGCTATCGGTTCAACATTTTCCACATCATATTTGGATTTGTTACCTTCGGCAAAGGTACCTAACATATCACTAATTTGATATGCTTTAAATCCACCATATATTAAAACAACTGCTAATACTCCAAAAAAAATCTTTTTTATCATACTTCCTCCTGTATATTAATTATACAACATTTTTGTAAACATTTTAAAAAATAAATTCTTTTTTTTGAAACTAATATTATATTTTGGTTATTAATACAAAAATTATTAAACTACATATAATTAATAAAAGTAGTATACATGCTTAAATACATATTAAAAAAGAGTATACATAATGTATACTCTTTAAAATTGGTCGTTCTCACGATTTAAATGGTGACCCGTACGGGATTCGAACCCGTGCATGCATGCGTGAAAGGCATGTGTGTTCACCGCTTCACCAACGGGCCACGTTATTACATAAAAATGGCGCCACAAGCAGGACTCGAACCTGCGACCTGCCGGTTAACAGCCGGATGCTCTACCAACTGAGCTATTGTGGCGCATGGAGCGGGTGATGAGAATCGAACTCACGTCATCAGCTTGGAAGGCTGGGGTAATAGCCATTATACGACACCCGCATTTTGAATGCAATTTTATTTAATTTTTATGTTGGAGCGGGTGATGAGAATCGAACTCACATCATCAGCTTGGAAGGCTGGGGTAATAGCCATTATACGACACCCGCGCTTAACAACAAGACTATTATAACACCATTTGAATTTTTTGTCAACTTTTTTTATAAAAAATATATAGTAGTTATTAAGAAAACATAAAACTATTCTAAATATATACAAAATATCCTTTCTCAATAAATAATTTATTTTAGAAAGATTTATGTGAAAATCAATTAAAACCTATCACAACATTATAAACATAAAATAATTAAAATCAATTAAGACATATACATTGTATTTTACAGTATAGTACTATTATGAATACTAATTAATTTTATAGAATTATATTACAATATTGTTCTTACTTTTTTAAATTCTTCTTTTGCAAATGTTTTCTCACTTTCGATACACTTTTCTCACTTGATAATGATAAATTAAAATTGTAACAACAAAAATGCTATGGGAGAAATTATGAAAAAAAAATTTGAAATTAAATTGTCAAGTATCATTAGCATATTTTTTATAACCTTTGGTTTTATTGGTCTATTTAATAATAATTTGAATGCTTCTGAACTTCCTAAAGATTCTAAACTTGTAGATCCTGTATGTTCCTACAAAAAAACAAAAGTTTCCAATAATGAAAATGTATATTTTTTCCATCCACAATTAGGTAAAACATGGCAAAAAGCAGATCATTATAACTTAAGTAAGGGGACAGGATCACTATCTTTGAATTTTGGATACGGACCAGTGAGTGTTAGCTATTCAAAACAAGGTTCAGGCGGTTATTCAGTTCCGGCAAATTATTCAAAATATAGTAAATTAAAAATAAGACAAACAGGTGATGTTTATAAAATCACTCGTAGTTCATGTAGTAATTATTATGACTTTGTAGAGGAGGATGAGTATGCATATGCTATCTACAAATAGAAGCAAAATAATATTTTTATTTCTATTTGTGATAATTATATTAACTATTATCATTAATTTAAATAATAATAAAGATAATAATTCAATTAATTATGGAGATAATTTTGTATTACAAAATTATATTAACGATAATGGTGAAGAAATTAATAGTGCACTTGTTATATATGATGAAGATTTTAAAAACATTAAATTTAGTAAAATTTTAGATGAAGTATTTGATAATGTTGATCAAATTGATATGAATCAGAATACTATAGATAATAACGAAATACACCTAATGTTGTCTAATTCTACAACAAATATTAATAAAAAAGTAATTATTAATTTAAAAGATAACAAATTGTTATTAGAAAATTCAAAAAAAGAAGATATTAAGGATAAAAATGAATTACACATTGGAGTAGGATCTAACGAAAAAAATATATTACTTGAATTAGCTAAAGAAGATTATTACAAAATTATTGCAGATCCAAACTTTATAGTTGATGATAAATATTATACTTTTATAGATTTTGAACAGTTAACAAACTATGTCAAATAAAAAACTAACTTCGGTTAAATTCCGAAGTTAGTTTTTTGTTTACGTAATATCAATTACACATTATATTCATTTAATATTTTATTATTCTTATAATACTTTATCGATTAAACCATATGCTTTTGCTTCTTTTGCCCACATAAAATTATCACGATCTGTATCTTTAACTACTTTTGCATATTTTTGACCAGTATTTTTAGCTAATATCTTGTTTAAACGCTCTTTCATTGCAACTATTCGCATCGCACTTATCTCAATATCACTTGCTTGCCCTTGAGCTCCACCTAGTGGTTGATGGATCATTACTTCTGAGTTTTCTAAAGCGAAACGCTTTCCTTTTGTACCACTTGATAATAAAAATGCTCCCATACTTGCAGCCATTCCAACACAAATTGTACGTACATCACAAGGAACATGCTTCATTGTATCATAAATTGCCATTCCGGCCGTAATACTTCCACCAGGTGAATTTATATAAATTGTAATATCTTCTTCTGGATTTTCAGTTGCTAAAAATAATAATTGTCCGACAATGATATTTGCCATCTGATCATTAACCTCTCCACTTAAGAATATTATACGGTCTTTTAATAAACGTGAGAAAATATCATATGATCTTTCTCCTCCTTGTGTCTGTTCAATTACGTATGGCATTGTAAAATTTTTCATCATTACTCCAACTTTCTTTTTTATACTTTATTATAACACTTTCCATTAATTTATGTATCCATTGTCGAAAAAATAATACGTAATCAATTGATTACGTATTTAAAAAATTAAATGTTGTCAGCGAAAACTGGTAATACTCCACTAATGGTTGATGCTACTATTCCATCAAATATTTCAGAACTTTTTAATAACTCAATTGTTTGAGTTTTATTTTCTACTCCAACTTTAACACTATTGATTTCCAAATGAGAACTATTACCATTAAATACATTTCCATCATCTGGGGTATAATTATAATCAATTTCTAACGTTAAAATATTTATCACTGGTTCCAAAATATTTAATTTAGTATAAACTTTGTCTGGTATATCATAAACTTTTAAATTTTTATCCCAATTTTTTAAAGCAACTATGAAATCCCAATCATCGTTTTCGACATCTTCTTGAGTTAATTCACCAATAATTGCATTAATAACTGCTTCAGCATTACCGATTTTTTCAATTATTTTATTTATTTGATTTTTAATTATTTGAATTTGATCAGCAATTTGATTAATAATTTCACTGAAATTAATATTTTCAATTTCGCTAATAATATCTTTTATCTTTTCTAAAGCATTGATAATTTTATTAATTTCATTTTTAATCTCTGGCATACTTTCATGTAATTTTTGTAAATTTGCAATTATTTTATCAATTTTTGTAATTATTGCTTGTACATCTTCTTGATTAACTGACAATGAATTACCTAATGCACTTAAGATTCCTGCTACAATTTCTGATTGATGATCTACAGCATAATCAATTACCTCTGCTTTAATTTCCATTTTGATTTCATCAAGGTCAATTGAATCCTTAATTTCTGCTAATTTTTGTTGTAAATCAGTAATTAATTCTGCCTTTATTGTTGCAATTTGGCTTGCAAACTTTGTTGTTAAAAACTCAATTATTTGTTCTTGACTTATTTTACCAGTTGAAATATCACTTAATATATTAATTATATTTTCAACTTTTGAATAAATAGCATCAATTTTAGCTGTTAATCCTAATTCTGTTAACTTTTGAGTTAATACAACTTTTATTCGTGCTAACATTTTTGCTTTTAAATTTGGATCTTTTAATTGATCTTTCACTTCATTTACAAATCGTTTTACACTACTGATTGTACCTTTTACTTTAAAGCTAACAATCTCTAATTTATTGGCAATATTGGCAATAACATCTAGTAAACCACTATCTGCCAAGAAATTCCAAATTGTTTCTTTTAATGCTGCCAATGCTTCTGCTTTTAAATTTGGATCTTTTAACTTATGAACTAAGTCAATAATTTTTGGTCCATATATCTGCCATTGTACTTTTACTTTAGTGATTATCTCTGCTATTTTTGATAATATTTTACTTAATTCTTTTGCTTGATCAGTATTTGCAACTAAGCTAAGAACATCAGCATAATTTTTCAATAATATTGGCAACGAATAATCTAAAGCAAATTCAGCTAAAAACTCTTCAGTCCACAATCCTTTTTGGATTCCTTCTTCTAAAAATTCATTAAATTCATCTGATAGAATTAATCCCGTTATTACATAATCTTTTTGTAATAATGGATCTTTAGCATCAGATACTAGATTTACAATTTTTGTTCCTTCATCTACATAATTATTTTTCGTTTTATCAATATAGGTTTTAGCAAATACACCCGCTGTTGTTCCTAAAACTAAAATTCCCAATAGAAAACCAACAAAAAATGTTTGTAATGTCTTTTTATTAATATTAAACTTACTCATTCTTATCCCTCGTAACCTCTTTTTTTGCACCTGGTTTATTATGATCAAGTGTTTTTTCAACTTTTTTCTTTTCCAAATTACTTCCATCAATTTGCCAAATTGCTTTGTCTTCTTTTTCAGTTTTAAAACCTTCTGAATAATATAACTGATAACTATTTGCATTATCAACAGCAAATACAAGTGTTATATCCCATGTATCATGAGGCGCAATTTTTTTTGCAAATTTTTTATCATTTTCATCAATTGTAATATCATGTTTTTTATTATTATCTTTCAACTCAAAGTTTAACATTGTTTGAGCTTGTTGTTCTTTATCCGTTAAATTTTCAAATTCAACATCAACAGCAACGTATTTATCAAACTGTAGTTCTAATCCTTCTGGTACGGCAACGTCTGCTTCATAACTATCCTTAATTGTTACAGCAAATGTTTCCCCCTTATATGTTTCACCAATTTCTAATGTATTGTCCTCTTTTGAACATCCCGTTAAAATAAACATTAGTATTAAAACTGGTATTATTTTTTTAAAATTTTTCATTTTTCTCCATTTATTATTTCCAAAATTATCTTTTATATTTTCTAACACCTTAAATTGTTTGAATTTAAAATTATTAATATGCTTTATTATTTTATCATAAATAGTTTTAAATTCAAAATTTATTATTACAATTATAATATTTAATAATTTAAAATGTTATAATATGATTATGATAAAAGCTACTATAATGGAATTGAATCCCTTTCACAATGGACACAAATATTTTCTTGAACAAATACCAAAAGCCGAAAATGATATTTTAATTGTGATTATTTCAACAACAATTGTTCAACGTGGGGAAATAAGTATTTTAAATAAACATGAAAAATCTAAACTTCTTTTAGACAATAATGTTGATATTGTAATTGCCTTACCAGCATTATTTGCTAATCAAGGGGGAGAATATTTTGCTTACCATGCCCTTGAAATTTTAAGTCATTTTCAAATTGATGAGTTATATTTTGGTTCTGAATCTAATGATATTAATTTTATTAAAAATAATAACTTTATAACAACACGTAATTTTAAAAATGGTATTTACAACCTGGGAAATGAATTTTTTAAGTCAAACGATTTATTGGCAGTTTCATATTTTAAAGCAATTAATAAACTTAAAATGAACGTTCAACTTAAACCAATTCAAAGAATTACAAATAATTATAATGATAATACAATAGATTCTAATCAAACTATAGCAAGTGCAACTAGTATTCGTTCTAATTTAAATCAACCATATTTAATTAAAAATACGTTACCTGAACAGAGTTATAATGCCTGCCTAAATATTAATCACAAATTGTTATTTAATTTATTTTTAAATAATTTACAATTTTGTCTTGATCATAATTTTTTAATATTTCTAAGTGAAAAAAATCAATTATTAATCCGTTTACAACGAATTATTAACAAATATAATGTCGACAATATTGACGATTTAGTTTATCACGCTGCCGATCGAAATAATTCAAAATATAAATATCAACGGGTGATTATCAATACGATTCTTTTAGTAAGTGCTGAAAAATATAATTCAAACTATAGTTACATACACTTACTTGGTTTTACAACAGCAGGTCAGAAGTATTTAAAAAGTCTCAACAATCCATTAGTTGCAACAAGCCTTAAAAATCATAATTGCTTTGTAGCTCAAGTCGAAAAAAGGGCAACTAATCTTTTTAATCTTGTTACTAAACAAAATAAAAAACATGATTATCTACCACCAGTTATTAAATCATGTTAAAATATTATGGTAGAAAAGAGGTCTTATGAACTATTTAATTGCAATTATTATAATGTATTTTTATGCCGCAATACCATTTTCACTGATTGTTGGAAAATGCATTTATAATGTTGATATCCGTACTATTGGATCGGGAAATGTCGGTGGAACTAATCTTGGACGTGCATGTGGAAATAAAGCATTTATTTATGGTTTTCTTCTTGATGGTTCTAAAGGGGTTATGGCAGTAATTCTTGGTAATATATTTAGCATCAATCCAATATTTTTATTATTTTTTGCATTAATCGGACATACCTTTTCAATCTTTATTAAATTCAAAGGAGGAAAAGGTGTTGCTACTGCTTTTGGATTTGTCTTAGCTTTTTCTCCAATTGGAGCTTTAATTGCAATTAGTGCATTTTTAATCTGTTTAAAAATCTCTAAATACGTATCACTTTCTTCTCTAGTTGGAATTTTTACATATTTAATTTATGCAATTATTGATCAACGTAGTATTATGTATATATTTTTAGTGTTTATTGTTTTGATTTTAATTACTTTTGCCCATCGTAAAAACTTAGTAAAAATTAAAAATGGAACTGAAAATAAAATTACCTGGATGTGATTAACTTTAAACGAAACATTCAAATTTAACAATACTGTAAAAATGAACAATATATGACTTTCGATTTGAAAGGTGTCATATATTGTTCATTTTTTATTGAATAATTTCTATGGTCAATAATTCGATGTAATAAGTCCTATCTAATAGTAAACTTTAAATAACATCTAAGCAATGAAAAACATCAACTTAATAATGGAGTAATCGCACTATTTTTTATTCAATGTTATTCGTGATTGTTAAGATACATTTAGTCGTTAACAATAAAAATATATCTGATTTTGAAAATAAATTTTTTAATATCGATATAGGTCAAAGAAATTATAAAACCCAAAATATTAAACAAACTACTCAATAAGGACATATCTTTTAAGTTTTCAAAGATATGATTTCATGAAAATTCTTTCGTAATTAAATAGTTGTAAAACAGATAGAAAATACTGCTATTCAATTACATAGATGTACCAATCAAACAAGACGATAATCAAGTATCAATCTTAATTTGTGTTTACGAATAATAGATTTGATTAAATACGTAATTTATAGTCAATATTCTTTATTTTGATAGTTTGTAGTATTCCACATGTAATGTTACAAACATAACCACTATTTATTTACTATATGTAAATATATAAGCGTATAGTGTTACAATTTCAAAATAATGTTTATAAATTTAAAATCGAGTTATAATATTTTAATAATTAAGTACAAAAAAGGTATGTTAGATTTAAGTTTAACATACCTTTTTAAATATTTAATTTTATTCATTATAATAACGTTGGCGGATTATAATTGAAATTAATAAACTAATTATTAATATTACTAATAAATTTATTTTCAACATTACTGCTGTATTTGCTAATTTTTTTTCTTCTGTATTATTACTTGATTTCTCAATAATATTTGAAGAATCACCTAATTTGTTATTATTATCATTTGTTGATTGATTTGAAATTGAATCTGCTGGATTAATATTAATTAAATCAACTTCATCAATTAATTCAACAATAATTGTTTTTTCATTTGTATTTCCATCACTATCCATTACTGAATAACCAACTTTATACATACCACTTTTACTATAATTAACTCCACTATCATCAACTTTAATATCAGAAGTCAAATCTCCATCTTCTGCATCATAAGCACTCACACCTTTTAGATAATCTATTGACGTATTTACATCGGCTACTATGTTGGTTGTACCATTAATAATTGGTAATGATCCTATTTCTGGTGTTTCTGGAATTATTGGCATGATTAAATTACGTTTTATCGTTACCTTAATTACTTTTGTTGTCGTATTTCCATCACTATCTGTTACTGAATAAACAACTTCATAATCGCCAGATTTATTATAATCAACCTTACTATCATCAACTGTCATTATGCTTGTTAAATCGCCATCTTCTTTATCTGTTGCACTTACACCTGTTAAATAATCTGCACTTTCTCCAAGATTAATCGTTATATCATCTGCTCCATTAAATTCTGGACGTTCATTTGATAATACATGAACTATTATCTTTTTAGTTATTGTATTTCCATCACTATCTGTTACTAAGTAAATAAGTTCGTAATCTCCGGGAGTTGTTAAATCCACTTTGCTATCATCAACAATAATCATGCTTGTTAAATCGCCATCATCGGCATCACTGGCACTTACACCATCTAAATAATCAATTGTTGTATTTGCTAATACTGATAAATCTTTTGTACCATCGATTACTGGTAATACTCCAATTCCTGATGGTGGAGGCGTTACTGGAATTGTCACATCACGTTCAATTGTTAAAGTAATTGTTTTTGTTGTTGTATTCCCATCTTTATCTGTTACTGAATATTCAACATTATATGTTCCTGTTTTGTCATAATCGACCTTACTATCATCAACTGTCATTATACTTGTTAAATCGCCATCTTCCTTATCCGATGCACTTACACCCGTCAAGTAATCTGCACTTTCTCCAAGTTTAATTTCAATGTCTTTTGTTCCATTTATTTCTGGATGTTCATTTGCTAGAACA
Organism: Mollicutes bacterium SLUWU-24; assembly: GCA_049070185.1. Taxonomy (GTDB): domain Bacteria; phylum Bacillota_I; class Bacilli_A; order UBA3375; family UBA3375; genus CAZFWW01. Next base: position 71,614 of record JBLYTW010000003.1, read on the forward strand.
TGAACTGTTACCTTTTTAGTTACTGTATTTCCATCACTATCTGTTACTGAGTAAATAAGTTCATAATCACCAACTGTTGTTAAATCAACTTTACTATCATCAACAATAATCATACTTGTTAAATCTCCATCATCGGCATCACTGGCACTTACTCCGTCTAAATAATCAATTGTCGTATTTGCTAATACTGATAAATCTTTTGTCCCATCAATTACTGGTAATACTCCTACTCCTGATGGTGGAGGCGTTACTGGAATTGTCACATCACGTTCAATTGTTAAAGTAATTATTTTTGTCGTTGTATTACCATCTTTATCTGTTACTGAATATGTAACATCATAATCTCCGGTTTTATTGTAATCTACTTTACTATCGTCGATAATTATTTTACTTGTTAAATCGCCATCTTCTTTATCATTTGCACTTACACCTGTTACAAAGTCGGCTTTTTCTCCAAGCTTAATTGTAATATCATTTGTTCCATTTATTTCTGGATGTTCATTTGATAATACATCAACTATTATTGTTTTTGTTGTTGTGTTCCCATCACTATCTGTTACTGAATAAGTAACGCCATAACTTCCTACTTTTGTCAAGTCTACTTTACTATCATCTACAATAATTGAGCTTGTTAAATCGCCATCTTCTTTATCATTTGCACTTACACCATCTAAATAATCAATTGTTGTATTTGCTAACACTGATAAATCTTTTGTTCCATTTATTTCTGGATGTTCATTTGATAATACATCAACTGTTATTGTTTTTGTTGTTGTATTACCATCACTATCTGTTACTGAATAAGTAAGGTCATAACTTCCCACTTTTGTTAAGTCTACTTTACTATCATCTACAACAATTGCACTTGTTAAATCTCCATCTTCTTTATCATTTGCGCTCACACCATCTAGGTAATTAATTGTTGTATTTGCTAACACTGATAAATCTTTTGTTCCATTTATTTCTGGATGTTCATTTGATAATACGTGAACTGTTACCTTTTTAATCACTGTATTTCCATCTGTATCTGTTACTGAGTAAATAAGTTCATAATCACCAACTGTTGTCAAATCCACTTTACTATCATCAACAATAATCATGCTTGTTAAATCGCCATCATCCGCATCACTAGCACTTACACCATCTAAATAATCAATTGTTGTATTTGCTAACACTGATAAGTCTTTTGTTCCATCAATTACTGGTAATACTCCTACTCCTGATGGTGGAGGCGTTACTGAAATTGTTAAATCACGTTCAATTGTTAAAGTAATTATTTTTGTTGTTGTATTCCCATCTTTATCTGTTACTGAATATGTAACATTATAATCTCCGGTTTTATTGTAATCTACTTTACTATCATCTACAACAATTGTACTTGTTAAATCGCCATCTTCTTTATCTGAGGCACTTACACCTGTTACAAAGTCGGCTTTTTCTCCAAGCTTAATTGTAATATCATTTGTTCCATTTATTTCTGGATGTTCATTTGATAATACATCAACTATTACTGTTTTTGTTGTTGTGTTCCCATCACTATCTGTTACTGAATATGTAACATCATAACTTCCCACTTTTGTTAAATCCACTTTACTATCATCAACTATAATTGCACTTGTTAAATCGCCATCTTCTTTATCTGTTGCACTTACACCATCTAAATAATCAATTGTTGTATTTGCTAACACTGATAAATCTTTCGTTCCATTTATTTCTGGATGTTCATTTGATAATACATCAACTGTTATTGTTTTTGTTGTTGTATTACCATCACTATCTGTTACTGAATAAGTAAGGTCATAACTTCCCACTTTTGTTAAGTCTACTTTACTATCATCTACAATAATTGCACTTGTTAAATCTCCATCTTCTTTATCCGTTGCACTTACACCATCTAGGTAATCAATTGTTGTATTTGCTAACACTGATAAATCTTTTGTTCCATTTATTTCTGGATGTTCATTTGATAATACATGAACTGTTACCTTTTTAATCACTGTATTTCCATCTGTATCTGTTACTGAGTAAATAAGTTCGTAATCTCCGGGCGTTGTTAAATCCACTTTACTATCATCAACTATAATTGCACTTGTTAAATCTCCATCTTCTACATCACTTGCAGTTATACCATTTAAATAATCAATTGATGTGTTTGCTAATACTGATAAATCTTTTGTTCCACTTATAATTGGTTTTTCATTTGATAGTACATGGACAACAACTTTAACTGTTGTTACATTGGCATCACTATCTGTTACTGAATATGTAAGGTTATAATCCCCTACTTTTGTTAGATTTACCATGCTGTCATCAACTATAATTGCACTTGTTAAATCTCCATCTTCTTTGTCGTTTGCTGTTACACCATCTAAATAATCTGGAGTTTTATTGGCTAATACCGTCAAATCATGAGCTCCATTAATTACTGGATCTTCTCCTGCTTTATATTCATATGTATAATCAACTGTACCACTAAATCCTCCTCCATATATTGTTGGAGTATTCCATATACCATGAGCAACGTGTTTACCTTTTTCAGGATTTTTCTCAGTAAATGTAACTCTAACTTCAGTTCCATTCTCTTTTATCACTGAGTATTTCCAATCAGCAGCGTCATAAATCATTCCGGCATCAAATTCAATAACTTGATTTAAAGCTGTTATGTTTCTATTCATTGTACCCATTGTTGATAAATCACTTATTTTATTCCCTGATAATTTCAACATATCAAGTTTTGTTAATGGTTTTATCGGACTTAAATCACTTATTTGATTGTTGTTTGCTTCAAAAGTTTGAAGTGAGTTCATTGTTGATAACGCACTTATATCGCTTATTTGATTATTATTTACATATAATTTAACTAACATTGATGCATCAGCAATCGGACTCAAATCACTTATAGTATTATCACTAATATCTAATTCTGTCATTTCTTTTTTACCAGATAATGCTGTAATATCACTTATATAATTATTATTTAAAGTTACGTGATTTAAATGTGTTAAACCAGATAATGCTCCAATATCATCAATAGAACAATTTTTAAAATTTATATTTTTTACATTAGTCAACGTAGAAATAGTACTTATATCACTAAGTGGATTGGTACTTAAGTCTAATGATGTTATTTGAGTCATTCCGGCTAATGGAGTCATGTCACTAATTTTATTCTCACGCATAGAAAACTTCCATAAATTTGATAATCCGGCTAATGGACTTATATCAACGACTTGATTATCTTGCAGTACAAACTCTTCTATATTCACAGCATATTCTATCCCTGTAATGTCTTTTATCCCTTTATTATTAGTTTCTGAATAACTAGTTAATGTTTCCATTTGGGCAACTGTAATATCTGAATCTTTGTCTTTAACGTTTAATGATTGATTAAGTGATCTTTTAAATTGTATATCTGGAATATTTACAATATCTGTTGGATTACTTTTCCCCACACCACTTGCATAATGTTTTTCTTTATTTTCAACGTTTGTTGTTTCTTCTACTTTACTATCAACGTTTGTTGTTTCTTCTACTTTACTATCAACGTTTGTTGTTTCGTCTACTTTACTATCAACGTTTGTTGTTTCGTCTACTTTATTATCAACATTTGTTGTTTCGTCTACTTTACTATCAACGTTTGTTGTTTCTTCTACTTTACTATCAACGTTTGTTGTTTCGTCTACTTTACTATCAACGTTTGTTGTTTCGTCTACTTTATTATCAACGTTTGTTGTTTCGTCTACTTTATTATCAACGTTTGTTGTTTCGTCTACTTTACTATCAACGTTTGTTGTTTCGTCTACTTTACTACCATTTGAATTTTCATCGATTGTAATAGGTGAATCATTCGATTCACTTTTAGTTTCTATTAATTCTTGTGCATCCGTAATAATTGGACTTACAATATTAAAACTTATCAACAAAATTGCCATTAATTTTAATTTTCTGTACTTCATTTTTATCTCCTTAATTTTTTCTTAATTTAACCCCTAAAATTTAGACATTATAATGTCATTTTACATAATTATATCATTTTTTAATTAAAAAAATCTAATATATACATATTAAGTTTAATATTTTAGTTTTAATATTGATTTTATTATATTTTAAAAATTACAGAGTGATTAATTAAATTTCCTTAGATACATAGAACATTTTGCTCTTCAAAGAACTTTAAAGTACTTTAAAATCTTTGAAGATTGTAATCTTGATCTTGAATATAACAAATTATATACGTATTTAGAAGAGCAATATAATCAAAAAAATTGGAAACCGATTCTCGCTTAAATGATCTGAATCAACTTTATTTTGGTAAATATTCTATATTTTATTGGGTTAGTTTTCCCTTTATATTCCCTCTTTTTATTTTTATTTAATTTTTAATACTATTTTTTTAATACTGTTATATTATAATATTTTTACTTTCTTTTATGATCATAATTTTTAATCATTAAATAAAATTTATTTTTTAATTAAAAAAACGTAATTAATTATAATCAACAAATTATTGTTAATTATAACTAATTACGTTCTTTTTATTTATTATGAACTTTATGGAATCAATTTAAAATACCAAAATCAATTTTCCAATTTTTCTTTATTAATTAAAATCTTGAATAGTAATAATATCCACCTTTTAAATTAATCATATTATATCCTTGTTTATTTAATTTTTTTACTGTTTTTTTACTACGAATTCCCGATTGACACATTAAATAATATTCTTTATCTTTATCTAAATATTTTTCGGGATCTGCTAATAGTGTTTCCATTTCTATTTGTCTAATTCCTTTAACCTTACCGTATCTTGTAATTTCTTTACGTGTTCGAATATCAATAATACGATGTTTATTTTTAATACTATCAATTTCTTTCACATCAAGTGCTGGTGTTTTTTTAAATAATTTCAACATATTTCTCCTCTATATTAATTATAACATTTATTTTGCAACATTACCAACGACATTAAGTACATCCCATGTTCGGGCAAATGGTGGAGCATATGTAAAATCAATATATCCCAATTCATTCGTTGTAATTCCAGCATGAATTGCCACTGCAAGCGCATCTAAACGTCCTATTACTCCTTTTTTACCAATCATTTCTGCACCAATTATTACATTATCTTCTGCTCGATAAACTAATTTCACATTAATTGGTGTTTGTCCAGGGTAATAACTTGTTTGATTCATATCTTTAATATTAACAACTTTATAATTGATTCCTTCTTGTTTTGCTGTTTGCTCATTAATACCGGTACATCCCAATTCATTGTCTAATACTTTTAAACTTGAACTTCCTAACATTCCTTTAAAATAAGTTGGCTTTCCACTTAAATAATCTGCTAACATTCTTCCTTGCTTATTAGCACTTGTTGCTAAAGGTAAATAAACCATTTTATCTTGAACTTGATTATAAATTGTTGCACAATCACCTACAGCATAAACATTATCAATTGCCGTTTTACCAAATTTATCAGTTAAGATAGCTCCATTTCCAATTTTTTCAATATCAATAAATTCGGTATTCGGCTTAAAACCTAATGCCATTACAATGATATCTGCTTCAACCACTTTTTGATCTGTTTCAATCAGATAACCACCACCCATGCTATCACTAATTGACATTACACTTGTATTTGTTAATAAGTTTATCCCTTGATCTTTAATTTCTTGTTCGATAGGCATAATTACTTCTGGACTAAATTGTCGTCCCATAATTGTTGCTTCACGTTCAATTAATGTTACATTTTTCCCTAAATGATGAGCACTATCCATTACTTCTAGACCAATAAATCCACCACCAATAATTGTTACATTCTGTTTTGTTGTATCACTTAATAATTTTTTTAATTTTTCCCCATCAGCCATTGATACAAGTGGCGTTACTGCTGATTGATCATATGTTCCAAAGTTCGGAATAATTGGTTTTGCACCAGTTGAAATTAATAATTGCTCATAGCTTTCTTTATTAATTTCTTGCCCATTTTTATATTCAACAATTTTATTTTCAAAATCAATATTTGTAACTTCACAATTAATTCGTAAATCAATACCACTATCAATTGTTTTTTCGACTGTCCGAGCTATCATTCGCTCTTGATCCTCGAAATATGCCCCAGCATAATATGGTAATCCACATCCACCAAATGATACATAATCACGTTTTTCAAAAGCAATTACTTGACTTTCAGAATTGTTACGTTTATATTTTGCAGCAAAACTCATTCCTGCTGCATTACTTCCAATTATTACTGTTTTCATTTTTACTCCTTAATTATCTTAAGATAGTCTTATCAATTAAGATAAGACTGATTAATTAATTTTTATATACTTCTTCTTTTAATGTATGGTTACGTTTTGATACTACTAAACCTGAAACCATTGAACCCGAAATATTTAAAGCTGTTCTCGCCATATCGATAGCTGGTTCAATTGATACTAGAATTGCGGCAATCGTAATGTCTAGTCCCATAATTGTTAAAACGGCAATTGCAGCAAACGTTGCTCCACCACCAACACCAGCAATTCCAAATGATGAAATGGCAATTACAACAATTAGTTTTGCAATAAATGCTAACGTAATTGGAATCCCCATAATTTGTGCTGCCATTATCGCTACCATTGCTGGATAAATACCGGCACAACCATTTTGACCAATACTTGTTCCAAATGTTGCTGACATATTAGCTGTTTCATCATCTACCCCTAATTGCTCAACTTGTGTTTCAACATTTAGTGGTAATGCTGCCATACTTGATCTTGAACCAAAACCAAATAACAATACTGGCCACGTTTTCTTAGCATATATAACTGGATTTAAACCATTTAACATCACAATGATTAAATGAACTCCATACATTGTAATAATTGCTAAATAACTTGCTAATAAGAATTTTAATAATTCGGTTAAAGCACTAATTGTACTTGTAGCCATAAATGTAGCCATAAGTGCTAAAATAGCAAACGGTGTTAATTTTAAAATTTCACGAACCATTGAAAGGACAATTTCTTTAAATGAATTCATAAAATCAATAAAAGCTTGCGCCTTTTCAGCTTTTCGTTTTTTGATTTGTAAAACTGCATATCCTAAGAACATTGCAAATAATACTGTTGATAATGTTGCTGTTGATTCAGCTCCTGATAACATATACACTACATTTGTTGGAATAATTGAAACAATATAATTCGCATATGTCATTGATCCTAGTTCTTCTTGTTTTTCTTTTAATGATTCCTCACGTGCAACTACTTCTTCACTTGTAGTATCAACACTTTCAGCAATTTTTGGTGCATCAACATTAGTAATATAAATTGCTGAAATTCCAATTACTGCTGCAATACTTACTGTAACCATTAATACTCCAATTACTTTTGGAGCGATTCTAGCTAATGATTTACCTGATTCTGCATTCATAATAGCTGTCGTCATTGCAACTAGAACAAGAGGTATTACAATCATTTCTAATAATGAAATATAACTATCCCCAAATATTGACATAAATGTCACTAAATCTGTTGTCACTTGTGAATCAGAACCAAATAACACTTGAATGATTCCTCCAAAGACTAAACCAACTATTAAAGCTGTTAATACCCGGAAATTAAAACTTTTTCGTTTTGAACGTTTTAACCATGATAACATATATAATAATGCGATAAATATTGCGATTAAAATGAATTTCATATCTCTCCTTTTACTTATTTTAATAAATTGATATATATAGATATGTTACATATATATTTTTATTGTACCATATCATTTGAAAAGAAAGTAAATTATACTGAAGTGATAATCAATATATGCTATTTCTAATTATATCATTGGTTTTTAGTACACATTTTTGACTTTTTTGTGTATAATAGAACTAGTGGAGGAAATATGATAAGTTATTATAACTATTTAAAAAAAGAATTAAATGTTAAAGTTACTCAACCAGTTGGAAGTACTCACCCTATTCAAAATTGGGTTTATCCAGTTAACTATGGTTATATTGAAAATACTGTCGCTGAAGACGGAGAAGAAATCGGTGCATATATTTTAGGTGTTTTTGAGCCTATTGAACAATTTAGCGGTATTTGTCAAGCTATTGTCATTCGTCGTAATGATATTAAAAATCAACTTGTTATTTTCCCTCAAGACAAAAATTATAGTGCTACTCAAATTGACGCACTAGTTGAATTTCAAGAACGTTTTTATAATAGCCGTATAATGCGTTAAAAAAGCCAGTTAATGTTTATCATTAACTGACTTTTTTTATTTTAAATTATTTCATTAAATTTTCTTTAACATAAGCTTCTACTTCATCAGCTGTTGTTAAATCTAAAATTGTTGGAATATGTTTTTCGATTTCTTTTTTGTCTAACTCTGCAATTTGCATACGAGATGGTAAAATTGCTGAAGCTGACATACTGAATTCGTGTAATCCAATACCTAATAACATTACAATTGCAACTGGATCTGATGCCATTTCACCACACATACCTGCCCATTTACCTTCTTTGTTTGCAGCATCAACTACGTTTTTAACCATACGTAAAATTGCTGGGTTATATGGTTGGTATAAGTATGAAATTTTCTCACTCATACGGTCACATGCCATTGTATATTGAATTAAATCATTTGTACCAATACTAAAGAAATCTACTTCTTTAGCAAATGTATCTGCCATCATTGCTGTTGATGGAATTTCAACCATGATACCAACTTCAATATTATCATTTACTTCAATTCCTTCAGCAACTAATTTTGCTTTTTCTTCTTCTAACATTTGTTTTGCCGCTCTAAATTCTTGTAAAGTTGCAATCATCGGGAACATAATTTTTAAGTTACCATATACTGAAGCACGAAGTAATGCACGTAATTGTGTACGGAAAATTTCATCACGATCTAAACACATACGAATTGCACGGTATCCTAAGAATGGATTCATTTCTTCTGGGAATTGTAAGTATGGTAATTCTTTATCTCCACCGATATCTAAAGTTCTTACAACAACTGGTTTTGTATCTTCCATTTGTTCTAATACTGCTTTATAAGCTTCGAATTGCGTTTCTTCTGATGGTAATTCTGTTGCATCCATATATAAGAACTCTGTACGATATAAACCAACACCTTCTCCACCATTTTTTAAGATTCCTTCAACATCATTTGGTGTACCAATGTTTGCTACAAGTTCAACGTGGTGTCCATCTTTTGAAATTGTTGGTTTATCTTTATATACTAACATCATTTCTTTTTCTTTTTCATAATCAGCCGCTTTTTGCTCAGCTGCTGCAATTTCTTCTGCCGTTGGATTAACAATAACAATTCCATCAATTGCATCTAAGATGATCATATCGCCTTCATTAGCTTGTTCTAATACGTTTTGTGTTCCAACTACTGCTGGAATTTCCATACTACGAGCCATAATTGCCGCGTGTGAAGTACGTCCACCAATATTAGTAACAAATCCTAAAGTATAATCTTTATTTAATTGAGAAGTTTCAGATGGTGTTAAATCTTCAGCAACGATAATTACTTGTTCATTAATTGTTGCTAATGATGGGATTTTAACATCTAAAATGTTAGCAATTAAACGCTTACGTACATCTTTAATATCTGCTGCACGTCCAGCAAAATATTCATTATCCATTGATTCAAACATCATAATGAATTGATCTGTTACAGATTTTGTTGCAGTAGCTGCATCAGTTCCCCCATTAATTTGTGCTTCAACTTGTGTTTTCATTTCTGGATCTAATAAAATTGTTTTATGGGCTTCAAATACTTCAGCTTCTTCTTCCCCAAGTTTAGTTGCTGCTACAACTTTAATTTCATCAAGTTGTTTAATTGATGCCTCAAGTGCTGAAGCAAATTTATTAATCTCTGTTTCTGGATTAATATCTGTTTTTGCTTCAAAATCTAAATTTATTTCTTCTAATTTATAAGCTTTTGCAATTACAACTCCTTTAGAAGCTGCAATCCCTCTTAGTTCTGTTCTCATTATTGACTCCTATTTATTAAATTATGAGTAATAACACGGTTATTACTCATTTTATTTTTCAGTTGAAACCTTGAATTATTTTTCTTCACCGATTTTTGCTTCAGCGATTACGTTTGCGATAGCTTCCATAGCTGCTTCTGCATCACTACCTTCAGTTTCGATAGCGAATTCAGCACCATTAGCGATTCCTAATGACATAACCCCCATGATTGATTTTAAATTTGCTTCTTTACCATCAACGATAATTTTTGACTCAGCAGCAAATTTTGATGCTTCATTTACTAATAATGTTGTTGGTCTTGCGTGTAATCCTACTGGATCTGTAATAATAAATTGTTTGTTCATTTTTCTCCTCTAAAATTTTATTTTAACTATTCCATTATTATTATAACAAAAAAGTCTTTGATTTCAAAATTTTTTTAAAATTAGTATAGATTAATTTTTACTTTTTTCTTGATTACGCAAATATTCTGCTTCTAATGCCAGTACTTCCGTTTTCAATCGACTTAAAAGTTCAGCTTCTGGTACTTTAGCAACAATTTCCCCTTTTTTAATTAATAAACCTTCACCACGTGCACATGCAATCCCAACATCAGCCTCTTTGGCTTCACCAGGTCCATTTACTGCACAACCTAATAATGAGACTTTTAATGGTGCTTTAATTGTCTGTAAGAATTCTTCCAATTCATGAGCAATTGGTAACATATCTACTTCAATTCGACCACATGTTGGACATGAAACTAAAGTTGGCATATCTGTAATCATTTGAAAGTTTTTTAAAATTTCACGTGCTACTTTAATTTCTTCAACCGGATCCTCCGATAAAGATACACGCATTGTTGAACCAATTCCTTGATTAATTAGAATTCCTAATCCTAAAGCAGATTTTATTGTTCCACCAAATTTAGTTCCTGCTTCAGTAATTCCTATATGTAATGGATATTTGAAAATTTTTGCTGCTTCTTGATATGCTTCAACAGCCATTAACATGTCACTAGCCTTTAACGAAATAATAATATCTTCAAATCCTAATTTTTCTAAAATATCAACGTGATATTTAGCACTTTCTACCATTCCTTCAGCAGTCGGGTAACCATATTTATCTAAAATATGTTTTTCTAATGAACCAGCATTAACACCAATTCGAATTGGAATATTATTTTCCTTACAAGCTTCAACAACAATTTTAACACGTTCATCACTACCAATGTTACCAGGGTTAATTCTAATTTTATCAACTCCAGCTTCAATTGCTGCCAAAGCAATTCGATAATTAAAATGGATATCAGCAACAATTGGACAAGAAACTTGCTTTTTAATTTCAGCAATTGCCTTTGCATCTTCAATTGTCGGACAAGCAACACGTACAATTTTACAACCCGCTTCTGTTAATCGATTAATTTGTGCAACTGTACTTGCAACATCACGAGTTTTCGTTGTAGTCATACTTTGTAAAACAATATCATTATTTCCACCAATTTGGATATCTCCTACCATAACTGGATGGGTTTTTTCACGATGTAATATATTCATTTTTCTCCTTTTATCTTCTAACTTGCATTTACATTATATCACGTTATATTTTACTTGCCAATTTCTCCCATAAATTATTACAAAATTATTACGTGTATTTAATCACATATATATCAATATAGGTTATAATATTAGTATGAATAAATAATTTAAAAACTGGAGGAAATATAATGGAAAAACTAATTGAATTACCATATGGTTATGACGCATTCGATAGCATTATTGATAAAGAAACAATGGAGATTCACCATTCTCGTCACTTAAATGCATACGTAACAAATTATAATAATGCAATAACTGATACAAAATACGCACAAATGGATATTAAAGATGTTATTGCTGACATTAATAATGTTGAAGAAAATATTCAAATGGCAGTGCGTAATAATGGTGGAGGTGTTGTTAATCACAATCTTTATTTCACACAATTCGGTTGGGATAAACCTTTAAGTGAAGGTACTTTTAAAAACGATATTATTGATACTTTTGGAAGTATTGAAAATCTAATTGCTGAACTTAAAACTGCTGGAACAACTCGTTTTGGTTCTGGTTGGAGTTGGCTTGTATTAAATGAGGGTAAATTAGAAGTAATGTCTACTTTAAATCAAGATAATCCATTAATGAGTGGAAAAACTCCATTATTAGGAATTGATGTTTGGGAACATGCATACTATTTAAAATATCAAAATAAACGTCCAGATTATTTAACAGCAATCTTTGATATTATTGATTGGTCAGTAATTGAAGCACGTTATAATGAAGCTAAATAATTAATAAATTAATAAATTAATAAATTTAAAACATGTTGGGTATACTCAACATGTTTTTTTGTATAATTTCTTTATTTAATTATCTACTCTAAACGTTAAATAAATTTTAATATTAACCATTAATATTAAAATTATAATATAATATTTTAATCTATTTTCAAAAATATTTGAATTTATAATTGCATTAAAATAACTAGAAATACTTCCTTGATAACTCAACATCATCGATAAGAACATATATAATAAAAATATTAATGCAATTTCATATGTATTCGTTTTTTTTTTTAATTTCAATATTAAGTGATAAACAAAAATTAATATCATAACAATGAGAACAATATAATCTAAGTATATCTTTCCACTAGTTATAGACAACATATGTATAAAACTAGTTGTTAAAAACACTAAAAAATTAATAAATATTAAACCAATAAATTTATTTTTATCAAGATGCTTATCTACTATATTCCACATATAATTCCTTTCCAGATTCAATTTAAAAAATTGATTCCGATTTAATATCGAAATCAACTCTTAAATGTTTTATTTATTATTAACGATTAATTCTGCAATTTGTTTACTTGCTGTTCCTGTTTCTAAACTTGTAAATTTCTTACGGAAATCTTGACGCTTTGCATAATATTGTTTTTCGTATTTGTCAATATCACTTAAAATTTCAATTAATTCTTCCGTTCCAGAAATATTTTTTCCCGGAATTTCTTTTTCATAATCTAAATAGAAACCACGTAAATTACTTTCATATTTTTCTAAGTCATATGCAAAGAAAATCATTGGGCGATCTAATATTGCATAATCAAAGAATACTGAAGAGTAATCAGTCATTAAAACATCTGCGGCTAAGTATAAATGATTTATATCATGATAATCACTAACGTTTATTACATTATCATGTGATAAATCCATATTTTCTGTAACCAAATAATGAGTACGTAATAATATTTTCCACTCTGGTAATTCAGCTTCAATTTGTGCTAAATCAAGTTCAATCTTTTGCGTATAATTTCCACGTGATACATATTCATCATCACGGAATGTTGGAGCATACAATAACACTTTATCTTCTGGTGTTAATCCTAATTTTTCACGATACATTAAAATATCTTCATCTGTTTTATTTACTAAAATGTCATTTCTTGGATATCCAGTTTCTAAAATATTTTCTTGTAAAAATGCACTATTAAATACTTTTGTACTATGTTCATTGGCACTTATTAAATAATTCCAACGCTTTGCTTCCTTTAAAAAGTTTAATAAATATTTTTGTTTATTAGTTCCTGGTAAAGTTACATTTTGCATATCCATTACTAATTTTTTAAGTGGTGTTCCGTGCCATGTTTGGATATACATTTGTTCAGGACGAATATTTAAACGTAGTGACATACGTGAATTGGAAATAATATATTTAGCTCGTGAGGCATAATATATATATTCAAAACTTACTTTTTTTACAACTTTTGCATTTCCTGGAATTTCTCCCTTAGCTGATTTAGGATCATTTAAAAAGATCACATATTCAAATTCTGGATAATTTTTCTCCATATATTCATAGATAGCTTTCGGATTATCCGAATAATTTCTTCCTAAAAACGATTCAAAAACAATTAAATTATCTTGAATTGGTAGTTTTTGGAATAATGGATAAATTTTTTTCCAAACAACTTTAACTTTAAATTTATTAATCTTCTTACGTAATTTCTTTTTTATTTTTTCCGTAAAACTTAAATTTTTAGCACCAATTTTTGCTTTTTTAATTATTTGATTTGCAGCATTTCCTTTAGTATATTCATTAAATATTAGATTAAATGCCATCAATTTCTGTTCAACGAATTGTGTTTCTTTTTGATTTTGCTCAATTACTGTTAATATATCATTATTATTCTTAACATAAATTCCGGGGAAAATCGCATATTCTCCTTCATTATTCACATTTAAATAAATATTAATAATGTTTAAATTAGCCATTTCCTCAATATTTTGATAATGATCACACACATAAATATCGCTCACAAGTTTTATCAAGTTTAATGGTACTTCTGAATATTCGTGTAAGTTATTAATATCAATAATTAAGTATTTTGATTCCATTAAATTTTGGGGAATTGAACTTTGACTATCCCATAAAATAATTTGTTTATTTGCTCCTAATTGATTTTTAATTGCTTGTTTATCAATTGTTTTATCAAATATATAATCATATGCTGGACGACCAACAGCAAGTTTTTTACGATTATAACCCGTTTCTTCTAATATTAATTCTTCGACTGAATTTGATCCGGTTACTAAATATGACCAACGGCGAGCATCTTCTAAAATTCCAACAATTTTCTCACGATTTTCTTCAATATTTACTGATAAATCAGCTAGTAACCCTTGTTTTGTATGAGTCATTGAACGAAATTGGAAATAACGTTGCTCTTTTCGCTTACGATAATCACTTGTAATTTTTTCACTTGCAAATAAATAACGTGAACGAGCTAAATAATAATAAAATTCTTTTGTTCCTTCTCCAATCATTTTTACTTCTGATTCTTTATTTTGTAATCCGGTAGTATCTGCTACTACCCAAATTAATTCTAAACCTAAGTCAGCTTTTTTAATTTGTTGGTACATTGCTATTACATCACGATTATCAGTTGCTTCAACAAAAAACAAAGCTATATCCTCAATCTTTTTTTTACGTTCTTTTTCGTAATATTTAATCAACATTTCTGCTGTTTTATCCATAAAATCACCTTTCTTCTCACATTTACTGAAATATATTATATCAAAATTTATTTAGTAATTACGAATTCATTTGCATATGTTGTAATATCTTTAATAAACATATAATATCCTTTTTTAGTCTTTGGTTGATATTTCACATAATTACTGAACATTAAATGGATAGTTGTTAAATTTCCTAAATAACGCTCATACGCTGCTTTTGTTTGCTTATTTTCAGCAACATTAGAAATAATTGCTGCCGTTTTTGCTTCTTCAAGTAATTTATTTATTAATTTATCAATATAAAATACTTGCTTAACAATCCGTCTAGCTTTTTTATCATCATAATTTTCCATCAATAAAAAGGATTCTTCGATTAAACTTTCAACTTCAAAAATTATTTTTTGTTCATCCATTAACAACCACTACTCTCATTATAAACAATAGCAACATTGCAAAGATTGCAATTGCAATTCCCAAAACAATTCTAACTTTAAATTCTGTCATTTTACGTTGATGTTCAAAATATTCCTTAATTTGTTTAACATCTGTTTCTGAATATGATTCCTTAACTTGGTTTGTTTGAATTAAATATCGCTCTAATTGACGTGGTGTGGTTTCAATTATTTCGTTAAGTTGTTTACGCGTTAACATATTGATTTACCTGCGCTTGTACTTCAACTAATGCATTTTTAAAATCCATTTGAGGTTGATAATTACTCACACCAAAACTGCCAATAACTTCTGCACCAAAATAAGGTAATGAAGTCGTTAATATTTTACGAACACTTGCTCCTCCACGACTACCAGGAGTAACTGTTAAAATAATAATTTTCTTATTATTTAAAAACTTAAATTCTTTGCGACTACACCAATCTAAAATATTTTTAAAAAATGGGGGGATATTCCCATTGTATTCTGGCACTGCAAATAACAAGGTATCAAACGGTTCAATTGTTGTTAAAAACTTTTCTACATTTGTTGGAATTCCTTGCTCTTTTTCCATTTGCATGCTATACATTGGTACATCTAAATCTTGTAAATTGAAAATATCAACATTTTCTAAGTTTTTAATTGTTGCTAAATTAATTGATTCACTACTATTACTTGTACCGATTGCTAATACTTTTTGCATTATTCCTCCATATTTTCAATGTAATTATTGATTATTTGTTCTCGAGTAATCTGAGCTAACTCTTGTGCTGTCATTTTTTGTTCTAAATGATTTGTAATTGGGTTATCAATTACAATTTTAACATGACCTGGTGTGATTTTTGTGTACATTTTCTGTCCACTATGAATTTTTTCACTACCAATAATTGTAATTGGAATAACTGGTTTTTGTTCTCTAATTGCTGGTTTAAAACTACCACCATGAAAATCACCAACGTATTTTTGTTCAGGCTTAATAATCATATTTGTTATTTCACCTTCAGCAAATATAACTAAATTACGATTTTCCGCTAACATTTGCATTCCTTGTTTAATTGTTTTCACACCAGAACGTAAATTTTGCCGATCAACATAAATCGAATTCATATATTTTAATAAATTACCAATAATCGGCCACTTTAACATTGCTTCAAATTCATTTGCAATAAAGTAACTACGATTTTCCCGAACTACTTGCATCGTTAATAATGGGTCATACATCGAACTGTGATTACTTATATATAATGCACTATCTACTGGTTCCTCTAACTTATTAATCACTTCATATGTAATCCCTAGAGCCTTTAAGGCACCATCAGCAAATTCATTTGCAAACTGATCAAATTTTGCTTGATTAAATTCTCGACGTAAACTTATATATGTAGGTATTTGTTTAACCGCAAATAAACACGTAAAACCTAATAATTTAATACGATTCATTTTTCCTCCTAATAGTTTTACCAATTAATAGAATAATTAGCGCTACAATTATTAGTCCCAACATTGTTAAATTAGCATTAATGTTATATATTGTACTTAATAAAATTGGGCCAACAATTGAACCTAAACTTAAAGTTGAATTACGAGCACCAAGCATTAAACCGGAATTATTATTAATTTCAGTAATTAACGTTGTTAAACTAATAATCAATGCACTCATTGCACCAACCATCAAAAATGCTCCAATTACCATCAAGTTTGAACTAAATGTACACATAATTAATAATAAACCAATTATGATTAAGATAATTAAATTCAAACTAAGTGTCATTTTATTATAACGATTAATTAATTTCGGATTTATATACATAATAAAAATTGCTAATAAACATATACCAATGATTATTAAGATGATTAGTGGGATTGATATTGTAACAAAATGCATTACATAAACTATTCCAATTGCTTCTAAACCAGATGTAATTAAGCCAAATAAAAAGAACGATAGTAAGATGTAACGATTTCGTGAATCTTTTGCTGCTGTTTGTAAATTTATTAATAATTTCTTAAAAGTTACTTTACTTAATTGTTCTACTGCTCCAAAGTCATCAATAATTAAATATTTTGTTGCAAAAATTGATAATAAACCAATTAGGGCAATTACAATTGTAATTAACTTTGGACTAAGTAAATAGCCAATTCCTAAAATTGGACCAATACTCATTCCAATTCCAATTGATAATGAGGTCATTGTGTAATTCTCTGCACGTTTTTTCTCATCAGTCATTTTTCCAATGTAATTTTCGATTGAAGAAACACATGCCCCAGCAAATGCTCCGGCAATTAACCTAAGTGGTAACATTATCATTAAGTTTAATGTACTCAAACTTAATGTTAAACTTATGAAATATCCGATTATTCCAACTAATAAAGTTTTTTTACTCCCATTGTGATCAGCATAATTACCAAAAATTGGTGAAGATATAAACTGACCAAGAGCATAAAAACTTAATAATAAGCTTGCTACTGATGCATTAATTTTTTTAACTTCAATTAAATAGGGAATTATCGGCATAAAAAGACCATATCCAGCCATAACAACCACAATAATTAAACAAAGTAAAAATAATTGTTTTTTAGTCATTTTTACGAACCAAATCTCGAACAATATCCAAACTTGTTGTATCATACGTTTGCTCATATGTTCGCTTGATTTTTCGCATATTTAAAATTGCTTTTTGATATTCTTCAGGATTTTCTAAATAAAACCTTACATTTTTTACAATATCCGCTTCTTCACAACATATTCCAATTTGATATTCATTAATAAAATCAATATTCATTCCTTCTTGTCCACTTAAACTAATTGTATCATTTATGATTAAAGGTAATTCACAAGAAATCGCTTCGGCAATTGTTATTCCCCCAGCTTTACTAACAACTAAATCACTACGACGATAAATTTCATACATATTATTAACATATGCATGAATAATTACTCGATCAATTCCATTATATAAGCGACTTAAATAATTATACATTTTTCGATTTTTCCCACATACAACTTCAACGATAATATTCTGTAAATGTAAACTTGTAATTATTTTTACAATCTTTTCTTTTTCACTTCCACCTAATGCTCCTAGGTTAATTACTACTCTTTTTACTTCCTTATGATTATTAGTTTGAGCAAATCGATAGTTTACAGGAATCCCGGCAACATGAATATTTTCGGCATCTGTATATTTCATTAATTCTTCTTTTACTTCTTCACAACCAACAATGTAATGATCAATATTTTTTGAATACCATATTTTACTAAATCCATAGTCAGTTATTACCGAAATAACAGGCATTGTAAATTTTTTATTATGAAATGGGAATGTCATAATTACTATATCGGGATTAGTTTGTTTAATAATCTTTGTCATTTCCCGACTCCCATAACGAGAAAAAATATTAGTATGACGATTACCAAACATTTCAAAACTTAAACCGTATATTCCTTTTAAGTATTTATTACTAGCTCGCTTACTAAAAACATTTGCATATGTTTTTTCAGCAAGTGTTGTTACTGGCTTATTATACTCCAAATGGGGATTACGAACAAACACTTCATCCCCTCTTGATTCAAAATAACTCTTTAATTCATTAGCTACAACCATATGACCGTTTCCATATTTAGCTGTAAATATTAATACGCGCATTCTACCTCCATTTATAATAATATTTTACCAAATTGTAACTATTTAATGCGATTATCATTAAAATTTAAAATCGTAAGCTATTTGCTTACGACTTAATTTTTTATGAATAATGATATATTTGCCCATTAGTAATGTACGAAATTTGTTCACATATATTTATTAAATGACTATTTGCTCTTGAGAGCGTTCTAATTTTAATTATTATTTTAATTATTTCATTCACTTCTGTTTCATTTTGACATTTTAAAATATCCTTAGTTAGTTCATTCATTAATTTATCCATTCGTTCCTTTGTTCCTTCATCACGATTGGCAATTACTTTGGCTAATTGATGATTTTGCTCACTATATGCTAATTTAGTTTCTTTTACTTGCTGTTTTAAAACAATAATCGTTTCTAAAAAGATGTTTAATTGTTTTTCATTCATTTCTAATTCACGAATTTGCATTTTCGCATAACCCTTAAAATAATCTCCAAGACGTTCAATATCGCTTGCAAGGGTAAATGTGCCTAGTGCAACACGTAAATCTGTTGCTTTGGGTTGTTCACGAATAATAAAATAATTAATTGCAACTATTAAATCTGTTTGCATTTGATCTAAATAATGATCCTCATCGACAACTTGCATTGCAATATCAATGTCTTTATTTTCAAATAATATTATTGTCATATCAATCATTTTTTCTAATTGTTCAAACATATCAATTGCTAATTTAGTAATTTCTTTTAATGCTTTATCCTTACGCTTTCCAACACTAATTGATTGAATTTTATTTTTACTCATTTCACTCCTTATCCAAATCTTCCAGTAATATAATCTTCTGTGCGTTGATCTTGCGGATTCGAAAAGATTTTGGCTGTATTATCAATTTCTACTAATTCTCCCATTAAAAAGAATGCTGTCTTATCAGATATACGTGCTGCTTGTTGCATTGAATGGGTTACAATTACAACTGTGTAATGTTCTTTTAATTGTGACATTAATTCTTCAACTTTTGCTGTTGCAATTGGGTCTAAAGCACTTGTTGGTTCATCCATTAAAATCACCTCTGGCTTCATCGCAATTGCTCGAGCAATACATAATCTTTGTTGTTGTCCACCACTTAGACCTAAAGCACTTTTATCTAATCGATCCTTCACTTCATCCCATAATGCTGCTTCTTTTAAAGCTTGCTCAACTATTTTGCTAATTTCCTTTTTATCTTTTAATCCTTGAGCTCGTGGTCCATATGCAATATTATCAAAAATTGACATTGGGAATGGATTAGCTTTTTGAAATACCATTCCAATTCGTGTACGTAATTTTGATACATCAATTTTTTTGTTATAAATATCTTCACCATTATTTAAAATTGACCCGGTAATTTTACAACTATCAATCAAATCATTCATTCGGTTTAAAGTTCTTAAAAAAGTACTTTTTCCACATCCACTTGGTCCAATAAGTGCTAAAATTTCATTTTTATTAACTGTTAAATTAATATCTTTTAAGGCTTGTTTTTCACCATAATATAAATTTAAGTTTTTAATTGTAAATACATTTTCATTCATTTTTCTCCTTAGGCAAAACGATTAAATTTCTTCGAAATTAGTTTTGCAATTATATTAAGTATAACTATTATGACAATAATAACAATTCCAATGGCACTTGCTGTTGCAATATCACCATATTCTTTTGTCAATAAATATGCTTTTACCGTCAATGTTGCACTCGAATCAAATATGCTTGTTGGCATCTTGTCAATTGTTCCTGCTGTAAACACTAATATTGCACTCTCACCAATGATTCGACCAATGGCTAAAATAATTGCTACAACAATTCCAGCCATTGCATTTGGTAATATTACACGCCAAATTGTTTGTAACTTTGTTGCTCCAAGACCAAGTGATCCTTCACGATAACTATCAGGAACACTTAATAATGCTTCTTCGGTTGTTCGGATTATTGTTGGTAGTAACATTATTGCCACAGTTAATGATCCAGATATTAATGAAATTCCTAATCCTAATACATCCGCAAAGAATAATAAACCAAATAATCCGAAGATAATTGAAGGAATTCCTGCAAGCGAATCAATTGCAAAGTGCACAACACGATATAACTTACCAGACTTCAGATATTCAACTAAATAAATTGCTGAAATAATACCGATTGGTAGCGAAAATAATAATGATACTCCAATTGTGATTAACGTTGCTACAATCATTGATAATATCCCGGATTCTGTTTCGGTAATTTTCATTTCTAAAGGTTGTTTTGCATTAATTGCCGTATTAATATCGTCCGTAGTTAAATATGTAACTGGCTGATTATTTATCGTATTTATTTTAAATTGTTCTTGTAAATGAATTTCTTTACCACTTTCATCTAAAACTTTTACTCCATCTCCATTAAAGTTAGTCACATCTAAATAAGTTGTCTTATTGTCATAAGTAATATTTTGAGGATTTAGATTATCAATTGTCACATATTCTACTTTTTCACTTGAAGTTGTAAATAGCAATTCTGGTGTTAGACTTCCCATCCCTTGACCAAAAATATAAATTAATATTGATAATAAAATCCCAATGGTAATTATTACAGCACCGTATACTAATCCATAACTGATTTTTTCATTCATCTTACAACTCCTTTCCGGCTTTTAATAGCTTATGCATAATAATATTTAATATCAAAATAAAAACAAATAATACTAAGCCCGTTGTGAACAATAATTCTTGATGGACTCCGGTTGCATAAGACATTTCTAAAGCAATGTTTGCTGTCATTGGTCTAACTTTATCAAAAAGACTGGTTGGTAATCCACCAGCAACATTTCCGGCAACTAAAATGATTGCCATTGTTTCCCCAATTGCTCGACCAATCCCTAACACAATACCAGCACTTATTCCGCTCTTAGCTGCTGGTATTATTACTTTAAAATTTGTTTGCATTTTTGTTGCTCCAAGTCCAAGGGAACCTTCTTTATAACTATTAGGAACAGCTTTAATTGCATTTACTGATATTGCTATAATTGTTGGTAAAATCATCATTGTTAATACAATAATTACTGCTAATAATGATTGTCCCTGTACTTGGGGTGATATTTTAGCAATTATTGGTACAATTAAACCTAAACCAAATATTCCATAAATTACTGAAGGAATACCGGCTAACAATTCAATTGCACTATTCATTAAATTTGCTAATTGTTTTGGTAATACTTCAGCAATTGCGAGTGCTGTTAATACACCTAGTGGAACCGCAATAATAATTGCACCCATTGTTGCTACTAATGTTGATACAATCATATACCCAATTCCATAAACATTATTTGATGGTTTCCATGTTAAACCAGTTAAAAAAGCCCAAATACTTTCGTTTGCTGCTCCAGTAATAAAGGGTTTTAAACCCTTTACTACTAAAAATAATGTAATTAATCCTAAGAAAAAGACTGATAAAACGGTAATTAATTTAAATAACTGTTCAATATATTTTTCTTGTTTTTTCATTTTACTCCTATTTCGTTGCTTCTATTAAACCTGCTTCTGGTGCTAATGATGCTTTGTTTTCATCAAGGAATTTGATAAAATCACGATCTTGATCTGTTAAAGAATCTGCTAAATAAACCATAATAAACGGACGTGATAATTTGTATTTACCTGCTTGAACATTGACAGCTGTTGGTTCAACACCATCTAATTTTAAACCTTTAACTTTATCATTGTTTGCATATAATGTTTCAAATGAAATATAACCAATCGCTGCATCATTTTGAGAAACTGTACTAGCTACATTCCCATTTCCATCGGAAATTGTTGCATCTGTAGTAACTTTACCTTCAATATTCAATAATTCTTCAAATGCACCACGAGTACCACTTCCTTCTTCACGTGATACGACTTGAATTTCCTGATCTTTTCCCCCTAAATCTTTCCAATTCGTAATTTGACCTGTATATATTTTCACTAAATCACTTGCTGAAATATTTTCGACTTGATTATTTGGATTAACAACGATTGCAATCCCATCAATTGCAAGAATATCTTCAGTTAAGCCAGAATTTTTCTCATCGCTTGTCAACTCACGAGAACTTGTTCCAAACGTTGTCGTACCGTTTATTGCATTTTTAATCCCTGCCGTACTACCAATTGATTGATACTCAATATTATTTCCGGTTTTTGATTCATATGCTGGTGCAATAGTGTTTGTCATAAATTCTTCAACTGATGTTGAACCAGAAATTGTTACTGCCTGATTTGAACTTGCACCACAACCGGCTAAGATAATTGTAAAAATTGTTAAAATACCTAAAATTCTTTTCATAATAACTCCTTTTTTCTTCTATAGCCACATTATGCCACAACATTTATTTAACAATGTTAAACTTAAACTAAATTTAACATTGTTAAATTTAACATCTATTACTTTTTCAGGTATAATACTTATAATAGAAAGGATTAGAATGGATAAAAAACATCAAGATTTATTTGCTTTATTTCGTACAATATATATTATTATTGCTTTAATTATTGGATTTTATTTTAATTTGTGGATTATATCATTATTAATTATTATTATTGGCGAAATATTTATCAGTAAATATCGTAAACATTTAAATAAAAACAAAAAATTTTCAAAGTGAAAAAACATTTTTTCACTTTTAAGTAACTTTTCAAGAGTAACCAATATCATATGTTATACTTATTTGTGTACTTAAAATAACAAGTTATATATAGGGAGAAATATGAAAGTAGCAATTTTTGATAGTAAAGAGTATGATCAAGTTGAATTTAACAAAAAAAATTCAAAATATGATTTAACATTCTTTGAAGAAAAATTAAATCCAGAAAATAAAAATAAAGTTCAAGGATTTGATGCTGTTTGTATCTTTGTTAATGACAATGTAAACAGTGAAGTAATCGATACTTTAGTTACTGAAGGAATTAAAGTTATTTTTACTCGTTCAGCCGGATTTAACCAAATCGACATTGAATATGCAAAAGAAAACGGAATTAAAGTTTATCGTGTACCAGCATATTCACCAAATGCAATTGCTGAACACGCAGCAAGTTTATTATTATCAGTAAACAGAAAAATGGTAGAAGCAATTTCACGTACTCGTAGTTATGATTTTTCATTAAATGGATTAGAAGCAATCGATATTCATGGAAAAAACATTGGGGTAATCGGTACTGGAAAAATCGGAAAAATATTTGCACAAATTATGCGCGGTTTTGGGGCTAATGTTTACGCATATGATGTATTTGAAGATGAAAAATGGGCAGAAGAAAATAATATTACATACAAAAGTTTAGACGAAGTATTAGAACTTGCTGATGTAATTAGTTTACATTCACCATTATTACCAGCAACTAAGCACATGATTAATAAAGAATCTATTAACAAAATGAAAGACGGTGTAATCTTAATTAATTCAAGTCGTGGGGGACTAATTAATACTAACGATTTAATTGAAGCATTACATGCAGGAAAATTTGGTGCTGTTGGTCTTGATGTATATGAAAATGAGCAAGAATACTTCTTTGAAAAACACGATGATATTAATGATGAAGTTTTAAAAGAATTATTATCATTTGAGAATGTATATGTAACTGCACACCAAGCATTCTTTACTGATGTGGCTTTACATCAAATTTATTCAATTACAATTGGAAACATTGATGATTATTTAGCTGGTAAAGAAACAAACATTGTAGAATAATTAACTTAACTTAAAAATAAGTACTCCAATACTATAAGTTAAAATATATAATACAATATAAAAGAAGTCAAAAGGATAACCTTTTGACTTCTTTTTGTTTGTTATTTTTGTGAATAAATAGTTTTTGAAATTAGTACAGCGAATGTCATTTTAATCACATCCGGAATAATAAATGGCAATACACCAATCATTAATAAGTTTTGATCAAAACCAATAAAAAGCCCTAACCACAATGCACCACATGTATAGACAATTAAATTTGCAACTGTTACAACTAAAATAATTGTTTTAAGTCTATATTTTGTTTCACGATCAGCAATTGTTCCTAAGACATAAGCTAGTGGAATAAAAGCAATTATGTAACCAAAATTCATAAGTGAAACAGGATTT
Source organism: Mollicutes bacterium SLUWU-24 (assembly GCA_049070185.1). Classification (GTDB taxonomy): domain Bacteria; phylum Bacillota_I; class Bacilli_A; order UBA3375; family UBA3375; genus CAZFWW01. Next base: position 96,800 of record JBLYTW010000003.1, read on the forward strand.
AAAACATTTGCTCCAGCCATAAAAGGTAATCCACTGAAAATTTCAATGATATACATTGTTACTGTTAATACTGCTGTATTTCGGCCAAATAATAGCGTAATTAATGCAACCATAAATGTTTGCAAAGTTATTGGAATAATTCCAACTGGAATTACTATCTGTGCACTTAATGCAATTACAAAACTGGCAACTAAAGCAATTATTAATTGACAAATAAGGCGACTACTTTTTCGATTTATTTTCACTAACACTTGACTTTCAATATAAGATTTTTTTGTCATAACCTCTCCTTTTGTTTGACTTTCAAACAATGATATTATAATCAAAATATTAAATATTGTCAAGCATAAAAAAAGATCCTTAAAAAGGATCTAACTAAACTGGCGTTGCCAATATCTTGCCACGTATGACTACATCAAGCGTGATAGAACTTAACTGCTGTGTTCGGAATGGGAACAGGTGTAACCTCTACACAATAAACACCAGATTATCTGTGAGAACAA
>JBLYTW010000004.1:0-71964 GCA_049070185.1 Mollicutes bacterium SLUWU-24
CAAACTCTCAGTAAAAAAGTTTGAAATCTAGAACTCTAGATTGTATGTTATCATAAGTTTGTTTGTCAAAGTTAATTGACAGGGTTCATTGTCTATTTAGTTTTCAAAGTTCTTCATATTTTGTCTTAAGGGCTTGCCTTAACACAAGATAAAGTATAACATAGAATTATTTTTTTGTCAACTATTTTTTATGAGTTTCTTTTCTATTTTTTATTTCGTTTCATTTTTTAATTTTTGTACTTTATTCAAATATATATATATAAATAAAAAAATACCCCTTTTTGAGGTATTTTTATACGAATCTTATAATAATTCATCTAAATCAGCAAGATTATAACCTATTTGCATTTTTTCAGTCACATCGTCAACCAAAATTGGTCGTTTAAGGACAGCAGGATTATCGATAATAAATTGAATTAATTCTTTTGTTGTCATTTCGTAAATTTCATCTTTATGACGACGAAAAGCATTTGAACGTTCTGAAATCACATCTTCAAAACCATTTTTCGCATATTTTAATATATTTAATACTTCATTTTCCGTCAAACCACGACTGAAGAAATTATATTCATCATAACCAATCCCAGTCTCTTCTAACCATTTCATGACTTTTTTACATGATGAACAGTTATAACTTGTATACACTTTTAACATCTCAACTCCCAAAACTATATTTTGTTTAAATTATGTATATATATGATATCATATAATTACATTATATTTTATATTATAGGAGGATTATGAGAATTTTTACTGGAATTCAACCAACCGGATCAGTTACTTTAGGTAATTATCTTGGTTCTATTAAAAACTTTAATGCTACAAATCAAGCAACTGATGAATCATTTTTCTGTATTGTTGATTTACATGCATTAACTACAACACCACAACCAGCAGTATTACGTGAAAACATTAAGTCACTTACAGCACTTTATATTGCACTAGGTTTAGATAAAACAACGAATATTTTTATTCAATCAAAAGTGAGTGCTCACTCTGAATTAGCATGGATACTACAATGTCATACTCGTAATGGGGAACTAGAAAGAATGACACAGTTTAAAGATAAAAGTAAAAAGCAACAAGCTGTTGCAACTGGATTATTTACTTATCCGGTTTTAATGGCTGCTGATATTTTACTTTACGATACTAATATCGTTCCTGTTGGAATTGATCAAAAACAACATATCGAATTAACACGTGATCTTGCCATGAGAATGAATAGTTTTTACGACACTGAATTATTCACAATTCCTGAACCACAAATTCAAGGACCAAGTGCGAAAATTTACTCACTTACTGATCCGGAAAAGAAAATGTCGAAATCTGATGAAAATCCGAAATCATATATCTTATTATTAGATGATGAAAAGACAATTACTAAAAAAATCAAATCCGCTACAACTGATAGTGTCGGTGTAGTTAATTTTGATCCAGAAAATCAACCAGGTGTTTCAAATTTATTAACAATTTATGCTGCTTGTAAAGAAGTATCAATTGATGAAGCAGTTGCAAAATTCCAACCTGAAGGTTATGGTTATTTAAAGACTGAAGTTGCTAAGGCAATTTGGGAAGAACTTGCTCCAATTCAAGAAAAATATTATCAAATCATTGATAATGATCAAATGATAATGGATGCTTTAGCAAAAGGGCAAAATAATGCTCTTAAAGTTGCTCAAAAGAAAATGCAACAAATTCATAATACAATTGGATTTTATTAAAAAGAAATAGTTAAACTATTTCTTTTTTCATATTATATTAAAAAAACATGAGATTAAATCTCATGTTTTTATTAAGTATAAATTATTTTAATTCTACTTTTTGGAATAATGATGCTCCATCTTCTACCATTTTAATTGTTTTAACTTCTGTAGCATCTACATATTCACTAAAGTCAATTAAACGGATTGATTGATTTGACCAATCTTTATAATACATTTTTAAATTAGTTAAATCTTTAACTAATACGTGGTCAGTATGACCTGCTACTGTTTTTTCAAAATCAGTTTCTACTGCTACATCTGAAATTTCAGTTGGTACTTCTCCACTTGCTTCACCTGATTCAGGTAATACTTTTAATGCCATACCTGGTGTGATATCAAATAAGTTAAAGATACGTAATAAACGTAAAACTGTTTCATCTGCTGTATGTAAAGTTTTTCTAGTTGTTGTATCACGTAAATAGTTTGCACGGATAAATCTTGAACCTGGTGACGTATCACCTGGTAATCCAAATGCTCCACTTGTTCCGTGTGAAGTATAACTTGCTCCATTTACATCTTTTAATACTGAATGATTAGTATCGAATTGTTGAATATTTGTATTTGCTTTTAGATTTGCAACATGCCACTCATATTGTGGAGAGTTTGTCATAATTCCATTAGCTTCTTTTACAATTAATTTACCTGGTACATCTGGTTCAACTACGATTGATCTACCTGAACGATCAACAACCATAAAGTGAACTGGTTCTGTCATTGCTTGGTGCATAACAAATGTATCTGTTTCATTTTTTTCTTCGATAAATGCACGTACTTCATCGATATTTTCAAAGCTTCCTGTGAAAAGTAAACCACACATTGTAATGTCGATTTGATTTTCTTCAATTTTTTCTACATATTTATAAGTAGCTACACCTGGATAATATAATAAAGAATAAGATAATCCTTTTTCATTAAATCCATCTGCTAATAATTCATTGAATTTAACACCTGGTACAATTTCACCTACATTTTCTCCAAATACTGTATATTTTGTTGTAAATTCTTTTGTTCCATTAAATATAACACTATTTGTATATTTATAGTTTCTTGGAATTACTAAAGCATCGTTTAAGTAATAGTTACCAAACTCTTGCGTTCTTCCCATTACTATATCGCCGTTATTAGCTTTCATTGTAATTGCTGTACACATACTTTCTCCTCAAATAATTTCTTTGTTTGTATCAAAATTTTTACATTAATACTATACTAATTATATAACACAATTCCCCTTATTTCAAGGTTTTTGCTAAATAAATGCCCTTATTGTATAGTGTTATTCCCACTTGGGCACTTTCTATTAAAAAAACCTTTAAAACACGTTTCTTAACCCTGTGGAAAATAACTCTCCGGGCAATCAAAATCCACTTTAAGACCTCAATAGAAAAAATCAGGCTAATGCCTGATTTCATTATAATGTTTCATTTTCAACATCTACTTTTTCTTCTTCTAAACCAATTCCTTTATAATGCTCACTTTTTCCTGTACCTGCTGGTATTTTCTTACCAACAATAACGTTTTCTTTAATACCTACTAAATAATCACGTTTACCACGAATTGTTGCATTTGCTAAAATTTTAGCAGTTTCTTGGAATGAAGCTGCAGACAAGAAACTTTCTGTTTCAAGTGATGACACTTTAATCCCATTTACTACTGATTTGAAGATTGCCGGACGCTTACCAGCTTCCATTGCATTTTTGTTTTCTTCAAGTACGTAGTGCATACGTTTAAGTTCACTTGGAATTAAGTTTGTATCTCCTGGTTCGATAACACGTACATATTTCATCATTTGTGAAACAATAATCTCAACGTGTTTATCATTGATTCCTACCCCTTGTAAACGATAAACTTTTTGAATTTCTTTTAAGATGTAGTTACGTACCGCATCAACACCTTTATATTCTAATAAGTCTTTCGGGAATACAGAACCTTCTGTTAATAATTCTCCACGTTCAACTACATCACCATTTTGGTATTTAATTTTGATTCCATGAGGAATTTCATAACGGTCAATTACTTCTTTTCCGCGTAAGATTAATACTTCAAATCCACTTGCTTTTTCGTTAATTTGAATTGTACCACTTTCACGTGCTAAGAACGCTTGCCCTTTTGGACGACGAGCTTCAAATAACTCTACTACCCTTGGTAAACCTTGAGTAATATCGGCACCTGCTACCCCACCAGTGTGGAACGTACGCATTGTAAGTTGTGTTCCTGGTTCCCCAATTGATTGTGCTGAGACAATTCCAACTGCTTCACCAATGTTAACAATTTTATTTGTTGCCAAGTCACGTCCGTAACATTTTTTACAAATACCATCTTTTGATTTACAACTAAATACTGTTCTAATTTTTACAGCTTCAATTCCTAAATCAATAATTTGATTTGCTAATTCTTCAGTAATTAAATCGCCACTTGAAATAATCACATTTCCATTAACGTCTTTAATTGTTTCTTGAATTGTACGACCAATAATACGGTCTTTTAATTTAACGATTGTTTCTGTTCCTTCTTTCATGTCAGTAATAACATCATAATCATAAGTTCCACAATCATCTTCAGTTATTACAACATCTTGAGCAACGTCTACTAAACGACGAGTTAAGTAACCTGAATCGGCTGTCTTAAGTGCTGTATCGGCAAGACCTTTACGCGCACCGTGTGATGAGATAAAGTACTCAAGTACTGTTAACCCTTCCTTAAATGAAGACTTAACCGGAAGTTCGATGATTTTACCATTTGGTGCCGCCATCAGTCCACGCATTGCTCCTAACTGAGTAAAGTTTGAACGGTTACCACGTGCCCCAGAATCAGACATCATGTAAATATTGTTTGTTGTACTAAGTTCACTCATTAATCGATCTGTGATGAAATCACGGGCATTTGGCCAGATATCTTGAGTAATTCTTTGATAACGCTCATCTTCAGTAATTAAACCTTCTTGGAATAAATCGTTCCATTCATCTACAGCTGTTTGAGCTTTATCAAGTACATCAGCTTTTTCAACACTAGGTACATCTGCATATGAAATTGAAATTCCTGATAAACAAGAATATTTATATCCAAGTGCTTTCATTGCATCTAACATTTTTGAAGTTGTTGGAATATCATAATTTTCAAAGACATTATAAATTAAGTCTGATAAGAATCCTTTTTTAAACGGAATATTAATTTCCATATTATCAAGTACTTCTTGTAAATTAGTTCCCTTTTTAACTAAATATTTAGTTGGTAAACTACGTAAGTTTTCTGCAGTTGGTTCATTAACATATGGATAGTTATCTGGTGTAATTTCATTAAAGATATACTTACCAACTGTTGTAATTAATAATTTATCTTCAACATCTTCCGTTGAAACAACACCACGATCCATTTCTTTTGCATCAATAAATACACGATCATGTAATGTGATTAAACGATTTTCATAAGCAAGCATTGCTTCATTTGTATCTTTAAACACGTGTACTTTTGTATTTTTTTCTTCTAACGTTACATAGTAGTTACCTAAAATCATATCCTGAGAAGGAGCAACGATTGGTTGACCATCTTTCGGGTTTAAGATATTGTTTGAAGCTAACATTAATTTAGTTGCTTCTTCTTGAGCTTTAGCACTAAGTGGTAAGTGGACCGCCATTTGATCCCCATCGAAATCGGCATTATATGCAGCACATACAAGTGGTGATAAACGGATAGCTTTACCTTCTACTAATTTTGGTTTAAACGCTTGAATCCCTAAACGGTGTAATGTTGGGGCACGGTTAAGTAACACTTTGTGTTTTTTAACAACTACTTCTAATTCTTCCCATACATCTTCATCCTTAGCTTCAATTTTACGTTTAGCTGCTGGAATATTAGGAGCCTTACCTTTTTTCATTAACGCACCCATAACAATTGGTTTAAATAATTCTAAAGCCATGTTTTTCGGTAATCCACACTCATCAAGTTTTAAGTTTGGTCCGACAACAATTACCGAACGTCCTGAGAAGTCAACACGTTTACCAAGTAAGTTTTGTCTAAAACGACCTTGTTTACCTTTTAATTGTTCAGTTAATGATTTTTGAATTTTACGATTTCTTGTTCCTGAGTTAATTGACTCATTATTTTTTGAGTTATCAAATAAATCATTTACGGCATTTTGTAATGATACACGCTCATCGTTTAATAATAAACGTGGTGATCCAACTTTTTCCATTTCTTTAATACGGTTATTACGAATAATAACTTTACGGTAAAGTTCATTAATTCCTGATACAACATTACGACCAGAACCTAATTGTACAAGTGGACGTAAATCTGCCGGAATTACTGGAATTACTGTCATTACTAGCCATTCAGGACGGTTTCCTGATTTTTTAAAGTTAGTTAATAATTCAATTTTATCATTTGGTTTTTTGATTTTTTCATCAATTTGTTTAATTGAGTTCTTTTTATCAAGATTTTTTCTAAATGAATCTTTAATTTTTTGTGCTTCTTCTTTAGCTTTTTTGATTTCTTCATCAATATCAAAAGTTTTTAAGAATTCATATAAACCTTTTGTTCCAAGTTCAATTTTCGTAATTCCAACTTTTTCTAAGTTATGTAATTCTTCTTTTGGTACAATTGTCCCTTTTGGTAATTTATCATACTTAGATTCTAAAATAATGTAAGCTTTATAGTTAATTAAACTATCTAAATCTTTTTGTTTACAGTTAAGTAAGATTGTAATATATTTTTTAAATAATGGTGAAACAACTGGTGTATTAAGAACAATATGTCCTTTACGTTGACGACGTACTTTACTACTTACTACATCTACACCACATTTTTCACATTTTTTACCACGGTATGTTGATTTTTTATATTTACCACAAGCACACTCATAGTCTTTCATTGGTCCGAAGATAACTTCACAGAAAAGTCCCCCTTCTTCAGGCTTTAAACTACGATAGTTTAAAGTTTCTGAAGAAGTAACTTCACCATTTGACCATTCATTTACAATTTTCTCAGGAGATGCTAGTTTTATCTCTAAATACTCAACATCTTCAATATGTTTTTTTTCTGCCACATGTCCCCCTTTTATTAATATTCGATAATGTCCGTTATTTTAATTTCTTGTTCATCAGTACCGTACATTCCAAGATCAATTCCTAATCCGTGAATTTCGTTTAACAATACGTTATATGATTCTGGTACTACTACATCTTCGAATTTTTCTGATTTTAATGTTGCATCATACATTTTACTACGTCCAAAGATATCATCTGATTTTAATGTTAATAATTCTTGAAGTGTATTTGCCGCACCATATGCTTCAAGTGCCCATACTTCCATCTCACCAAATCTTTGCCCACCAAATTGAGCTTTCCCTCCAAGAGGTTGTTGCGTTACTAATGAGTATGGTCCAATTGAACGAGCGTGCATTTTATCTTCAACCATGTGTGATAATTTTAAGATGTACATTACACCAACAGTTACGTCTTTATCAAAACGTTCACCTGTACGTCCATCATATAGCGTACTCTTACCATCACTTTGAATTCCGGCTTGTTTCATTAAGTCTTGTAAATTATCGTTACTTGCACCTTCGAATACTTCTGTGGCAAATTTCATTCCTAACATTTTACCAACCATACCTAAGTGCATCTCAAGTACTTGACCAACGTTCATACGAGAAGGTACCCCAAGTGGGTTTAACATGATATCAACTGGTGTTCCGTCTTCTAAATAAGGCATATCCTCACGTGGTAATACTTTTGAGATAACCCCTTTATTACCGTGACGTCCCGCCATTTTATCCCCTTCTTGGATTTTACGTTTTTGGGCAACGTATACTTTAACAACTTTTTTAACTTCACTCGGTACGTCTAAATTGTCTTTTTCAGCATCATATACTAATACTTTTTGGACAATTCCACCTCCACCGTGTTCAATACGCATTGATTCATCTTTAACATCGCTTGTTTTCTCACCTAAGATGTCAAATAATAATTTTTCTTCTGGTGATTTTTCCGTTTTCGCTTTTGGTACAACTTTACCAACTAAAATGTCTCCAGCTTCAACTTTTGTTCCAGTTACCACAATCCCATTTTCATCTAAGTGTTTTTTCGCTTCTTCACCAACATTTGGAATATCACGAGTAATTTGGCTTGGTCCAAGTTTTGTTTGTAACACTTCACATACATACTCAGTAATATGAATTGAAGTATAAACATCTTCTTTAACTAAACGATCACTAATAATGATGGCATCCTCATAGTTATAACCATCCCATGTTAAGAAGGCAACTGTTGCATTTTTACCTAAAGCAAGTTCTCCGTTTTCCATCCCGTTACCATCAGCGATAACTTGGAATTTAGTTACTTTATCACCGATTTTAACAATTGGTGTTTGATTTAAAATTGTTGATTGGTTTGTACGTAAATATTTAATTAATTTATGAACGTGTTCTTCACCATTTGCATCAGTTACGACGATTTCTTTTGAATTAACAGCTGTTACTGTTCCGTCACATTTTGCATTTACAACTGAAGATGAATCTTTCCCAATATGATATTCCATACTTGTACCTACAATTGGTGAGTTTGAAATCATTAATGGTACTGCTTGACGTTGCATGTTTGCACCCATCAGTGCACGGTTGGCATCATCGTGCTCTAAGAATGGAATTAAACCTGTTCCGGCACTAAAGATTTGTTTTGGTGAAACCTCAATATAATCAATACGTTCTAAATCACGCATCGAGTTGTCTCCATTAAAACGAGAAGGAACAACTTTTGATAAAATTTCTCCAGTTTCGGTATTTACTGAAACAGTTGATTGTCCAACACAGAAACGATCTTCATCAATTGCAGAAATATATTCAATTTCATTAGTTACATAACTTGTAACAAATTCACCATTATTATCATATTTTTTCTCAACACGAATATAAGGTGTTTCAATAAACCCAAGTTCATTAATTCTTCCGTATACAGTTAAAGAAGAAATTAAACCAATGTTTCCTCCCTCAGGAGATTCGATTGGACAAATACGTCCATAGTGTGTTGCGTGTACGTCACGAACTTCCATTGTCGCACGTTCACGAGAGATACCACCAGGCCCAAGTGCTGATAAACGACGTTTATGCGTTAATTCTGCAAGCGGATTGGTTTGATCCATAAATTGTGATAATTGTGAAGATGAGAAGAATGATTGAATTGCTGTATTAAATGATGTTGTTACAAAACTTTTAGCAATTTTATTTTCAACACTTTTATCTTTAACACTTGTAAATCCATAACGGTGGATACGACGTTCAATATCGTATAATCCTTTAGAGATTTCTTGTTCAACTAATTCCCCAACTAAACGTACACGACGGTTTGCTAAGTGATCTTTATCATCTTGTTTACCAACACCATAGATTTGACCAACAAAGTAATTTAAGTAAACTAAAATATCTTCAAGTTGTAAATCCATACGTGCTGCATCAGCATTAGTACGTCCAATTACTTCAATTACCTCACCTTGATACATTGGTGAATATACTTTAACTTTTTGTAATTCAATTTCGCGATTAATTCCTAATGCATCATGTTTAATCGTTTCGTTATAAATTCCATAACCTTCTTTTAAGATTTTTTCTAGGTCTTTTAAGTTATCTTGGTTAATTGTTGTACCTTCACTAATTGTAATTGATCCATCTTTACTCGCTACATTTTCAGCTAAACGCATTCCATAAAAACGTGAGTTTACACTTAATCCAGCATTTTCAACTAAATTAACTTTTGTATTAAATTTCAAACGTCCTACATCACCAAAGTTATAACCACGATCTTCAAAACGACCAATTAATTCATCATAAATTTTACGCATTTGACGATAACTGTGCTCTTTACGTTTCAATAATGTAGTTTCTTCGTTCATTGAAGATTGTTTACATAATTTAAAGAATGCTTTGAACTCTTCATTATAACCATTATCAATTGCTTTTAAAATTTCGGCATCAATCTCTTCGTTAGTTAATCCATCAAAATATTTTTCAATGTCTGTTGAAAAATCAATTCCACGTTCACTGAATAATCCAAAGATATTATCAATGTCTTTTTTATAATCAAAATCCATTTCTAGTGGTGTAGTTGAGATAATTTGTGCTTCACCAAAAGTATCAGCCGCTTTAGCAAAACTATTTGCACGTTCTAAAGCAACATTTTCACGGATTAAACGGTTATTACCTAAAACATTATAAATATTTTCTTCACTTAAACCTAATAAATACATAAATGATAATAGTGAAACTTTTTTCGATGAATCAAATTGGAATTTAATTACATTTTTCTCCATCTCTTTTTTCTCAGCTGATGATTTATCACCTTTGATTGTTGAGATTTTATATTGAATAATTTTCTCATCATTTGTTAAATCTTCACCTAAGTTTAATTTTTCTTCTTCACTTAATTCATTACGAATTTTATTTGCTAAATCTTGTTCCCCAGAGAAAATATTACGTGAGAATCTTGAGTTAACACTTAATCTTGTACCACGTGCTGGCATGATTTGTCCTGTTAAACGTTCTTCTAACGTCGGCTTATCTTTTTCTCTTGTAACATATAAACCAGGTGATCTTACAAGTTGTGATACGATAACACGTTCTACACCGTTAACGATAAATGTTCCCCCATCAGTAATAATCGGTAAATCACATAAAATCACATCTTTTTCTTCAATTTGCACGTTTTCTTTTAAATCAAATAATTCTACTTTGATTTTTAATGGACGCGTATAGTTTAAACCACGATTTTTATATTCTATTTCATCTTCTAACACAAATTCTGGTGTATCGAAAAAGAACCCTTTATAACGGAATTCTACTTCTCCATCTTCATCACGAATTGGAAAGTAATTTTCAAATACATATTCTAATCGTTCTTCCTCTAATCTATTGTAAGATCCAATTTGGATATCACTTAAGTTAGGGATATCTAATTTCTCAATACGATTCGAGAAATTTTTTCTAATATTTTGTCCTAATTTTAACTCTTGCAATGTTATTCCTCCATCAGTTTTTGTTAACCAAATACTTTCATTAATGCATAAAAAAAGCCGTTACAACTACAAAAAGACAAGGATATTACTATATTTCATAGTAACTTTCCTTGCTTAAATTAAATTTTAAAGATTATTTTTTGTATTTTGTATTTGGCTTTTTCTCATATTAACTACTTCGTCTATTATGATATCATATTTTTACATCAATAAGGAAAAATTTACGAAAAATAATTAATTTAATAACTTTTGACAATAAAAAAACAGAAACTTAGATTAACTAAATTTCCGTTTAATATTTTAAAGTTCAAAAACACTATCATCAATTTCTTCAGTGTTCGTTGTTTTAATATAACCATTCCCTTTTGTTGAAAAGAAATCATGGTTTTTGGTTTCGGTATTAATTCCGTTAATTACAATTGGATTAACATCAGCCTCTTCAATATTGAAATATGGATTTAATCCTAAATTCATTAACGCTTTATCAGCATTATACTCAACATAACGCATTACTTCGTCCTCTAAATTAATTGGACCATATAATTCTTTTGTATAATCTTTTTCAATCTCATGTAATTTAACCAATAAATCATATACTTCGATTTCTAATTGCTCACGCTCATCTTCTGGGACTTTTGCCAGTTCATCTTGTGCCATTAAACCAGTGAATACCCCATGAATTGATTCATCACGAACAATTAAAGCAATGATTTCTCCAGATTTAATTAATTTTCCGTGTCCAGCCCACCATAACGGATAAAAGAATCCTGAATAAAATAAATATGTTTCTAACATCACTGATGCAACTAATGCTTTATACATTGATTTAGCATCCGTTATATTTTCATAATATTCTTCAATTATTTCGATTTTACGTTGTAATAATTCATGTTCTTCAACCCAAGTAAATAACTCATCAATTCGTTCCTTACTTGATAATGTCGAGAAAATTGTTGAATAACTTTTAGCATGCATTTGCTCCATCATTCCCATAAATGAAAAGATTGCTTTTGCATGTAAATTTTCAATATTTAAAACCATGTTTGGCATTCCCACGCCACCTTGTTCGGTATCTAAAAGCGTTAATGCTGCAAGAACTTTTTCATAAACATCTTTTTGCTCGGCATTTAATGTATCTGATTGCCAGTCCTGCTTATCATCTGATACAGGGATTTCCTCATCAACCCAAAATTGACGAACGTTTTGATCCCAAAACATTTTATATATATCATTTTCAAGATTATTCCAATCTACAGCTTTTTTCATATTTCCTCCTAATAGTTATACTTAAAGCGTAAACGCGCTAAAAAGATTAACGATATCATCATTATTATAGCAAGAAAACCAAATACATAGTTAATTCCTAACGTTGCATACACGGGAGTAATAATAAATGACGATACCATTAACGATACAATTGATTGTGTTGTTGCAATTAAAGCAAATGCCGTTCCAATTACCCGTAAATTTACTATTTGTCTTAAAAATGCTGGAATTACTGGTAAAAACAATGACATACTAAGACCATGACAAGCAGCAATAATTATTAGAACAACATAATTATCAACAAATGTATAAGTAAATAAATGTAACAAATTAATTGCAACACTAATAAATAAAAGGGTTGTAAAGCGATAATTTTCTAATATTTTACTTACTTTTGCCAAAAACAACACTTCAGGCATTGTTGCCATTAATAAGGCAACTGATCCAGATATGGTAGCTCCAGTTATCGCTTGTAGTTTCATTGCTTGGTAACTAAATTTAATTGATGCTGTTCCCATAAATAACATTTGAAATAATAGTAATACTAAAAATGCCGGAACCGTCAATAATTCTTTTAAATCTTTTTTATAAGAACTATCATGTGGTTTTTCAATTGCTACATAATCAACATTATCAATCTTAATAACCGCAATCGTTAACACGACAATTACAACTAGTAAAAATGCCGACATTCCCCACACATAAATAAAGGGCATTGCAATTAACATTGCCATTCCGTAACCAAGTGATGCCAAACGGCGAATTGAACCATAATTCAAATTATTTTGGTATACATACGAAGTAATAATATTATCACTTAAACTAAAAAATGAGCAATAACAAAGTGATAATAATAAAACTAAAAATAAGACTAAGACAAAACTATGGATAAAATATAATATTCCACTCAAAACACAAGCAATCATCATTAATATTTTTAAAACTAATTGTGGTTTTTGCGTTTTATCACTTATATAACCAAAAACTGGTTGCATTAAAGCTCCGATATATGTTGTTGAAATTAAAGTTCCTACTTGAACTGGATTTAAATTTATTGATTCATAAAATAATGGTAACACACTCGTTAATAAACTAACTGCTACTGCTACCGAAAAATAATAAAGTTTTAAATCAAATATTTTTTGTTTCATTCTTTCCTTTCATAACTAAACCTTGATCATAGTCGATCAAGGTCATAAATTAAACTGAACACGTTTCGCATTCTTCTAAATTTAAATTTTTTGTACGGACATAATAAAGTGATTTCAATCCTTTAGCCCATGCGTAATAATATAGACTCGCTAAGTCTTTTGTTGTTGCTTCACTTGTCACATAAATTACCGTTGAAATACCTTGGTCAACATGCGTCTGAATTCGGCTTACTAAATCGATTATTTTACGCTGATTCATGTAATATGCTGATTTATAGAAAAAGACATTTTCTTGATTCAAAAATGGCATTGGGTAATACGTTAATGAGTTACCATACATTCTTGTTTCAACCATATCAACAATCGGCTGGATTGAAGCCGTTGCATTTTGAACATAAGATATCGATTGAGTTGGGGCAATTGCTAAACGATACGCATGATACATTCCATTTTCTTTTACATCATTCATTAACTGCTCCCACATTTGGGGACTTGGTAATTCAATATTGGCAAATAATGATTGTACCTTTTGGTCTTTTGGTCGATAATCATGTGTTAAATAATTAGTAAAATATTTACCTGTTGCATATTCACTTTCGGCAAATCCCGTAAATACTTCATTTTTTTCGATAGCAATTTCCATACTTGCCTTAATTGAATAATAATTCACGGCCATAAAGAAACCATCAGCAAATTCAAGAGCTGCCTCAGTTTCATAACCAATTCGAACTTTTGATAAATAACCATGTAAATTCATCGCACCTAATCCAACTGCATGAAAATTGTCATTTGCTTTTTTAATTCCTGGAGCATTGTCAATTTGGGAAATATCACTTACCGTTGTTAAAGCACGCATTGCTGTTTTAATCATTTGACCAAAATCAGTTGTTTCCATTGCATTAGCAATATTTAATGAACCTAAATTACAACTAATATCATAACCAATTTCATCTTCAACTCCATAATCATTAATTTTCGATGTTGTTTGTACTTGGAAAATCTCTGTACATAAATTTGACATTTTTATTCTTCCCATGTTTTTAAGCGGATTTGCTGCATTGGCATGATCTGTATAAACTAAATAAGGATATCCCGATTCAAATTGTGTTGTTGCAATTTGTTGTAATAAACGACGAGGTGATATATATTGTTTCTCAACATTTGGATTTGCTTTTAACTCATCATACATTACATTTAAATCCATATCATCTAAATGAATTCCATATTCTTTATATACAGTGTATGGATAGAACAGACACATTTCCTCATTCTTTTTCGCTAAATCCATAAATTTATCCGGAATTGTCAAACCTAAAGATAACGTTTGAATTCGGGTTTTTTCATCCGCATTAATTTTTTTCGTATCTAAAAACTCTAAGACATCAGCATGAAAAATTGATAAATATACAGCACCAGCACCTGGTCTTTGTCCTAATTGATCAACATAACTAAAAGCATCTTCTAATAGTTTCATTACTGGTAATACACCACGACCAACACCTTTGTTTCCTTTAATTGCTTCACCACGAGCACGTAATTTTGATAAGTTTAATGCAACTCCTCCACCAATTTTTGATAATTGCATTGATGTTGATAAATTGTAATTAATTGAATTTAAACTATCATCCATTTCCAATAAGAAACAAGAAACAAGTTCTCCTGATTTTAAACGACCACTATTTAAAAATGTAGGAGTTGCTGGTTGGTATTCTTGTTTAATTAATGCAGTTGCTAAACGCTCTGCTTCTGCAACATCACCTTGCCCTAAATATAATGCAACAGCTAACACACGATCTTCGTATGTTTCTAAATATGTTTTTCGATCCCAAGTCATTAATGAATATGTTTGGTAAAATTTACTTGCTGCCATAAATGACTGAAACTGAAAACCGACTTCACGAACAATATTATAAATCGAATTAATTGCTTCTTCTGAATACATATCGAAAAAATTAATATAATATCCTTCATTAATTAAATACTTTACTTTTTCAAGATAACTTGAAAATTGTAATGTTTTTGTTTCAATATCGTTCAAATAAAGTTCTAATGCTTTTTTATCTGCTGCTAAATTGTAAAATCCATTTTCATCCTTAAGTTTAACTTGATTATTATACTCTAAATAACTCTTATTCATTATTAACCAACTCCTGATATTTTATTGTAAATTTTTCGACATCATGAACATTTCCTGATAACTCAAATTTCATTAATAAAGGAACTTGATACTGCTTAGCAATAATATCTGCTGCTACTCCATAATTAATTCCCCAGTTTTTATTACCACTACTCGAAACAGCCCGTAAATTTTGCTGATTTTCTTGATACCCCAAAAATTGTTCTACTTCTTTTGGCACTTCTCCAAATCCAGTTGTATAAATAAGTAAAACGAAAGGTTCACTGCTTATATAATCACTTGTTCCAACTCGAATCGGTAACTCTAGTTTTTGACAAAACTTTTTAACATTATTCGTTTTACTAAAATAAATTATTTCCACATTACCTCCCTTTTACATTAATTTTACAAAAATAGTGGATTTTTCAATTCCAATGTAATATTCATTATAGCACACATCTATTTTTTTGCAAATCTCCAACTAATTTTACATTAATTTTACCATGTGAGATTAAAGCACTCAATTTAGTTTCAAATTTCTTAGGTTATATTTCCAAGTGCTTATCTTTTTGTCAGTAGTTTTTTCATTTTTGATTTTTTTTTTCACTTTTAATTTTTATTTCTTAATTTAAACTATTTTTTAATTAGAAAATTGATTATTCTTGAATTTAAATTTCTAATTTTAAATTTCTTTTAATCTTAACTAACAAAAGAAAAATTTTCTTTGGATATTTTAAACACATTTTATTTTATTCTGTTATAATATCACTTGTATGTCTCTTATTAAGAGTGGTGGAGAGAGCAAAACTCGATGAAACCCAGCAACCAAACATTATTGTTAAGGTGCCAAATGTAGCGTGTAAACACGATCAATAAGAGAACTCTTGCTTAAGGACATACTTTTTAAGGTATGTCCTTTTTTTAATCGACATTCCAAATTAACATATTAAGGAGTTTTATGAAATATAAAAAATTATTTACATCAGAAAGTGTAACGTCTGGACATCCAGATAAAATCGCTGATCAAATTTCTGATACAATTTTAGATGCAATTTTAAGTCAAGATCCTAATGCCCGTGTTGCTTGTGAAACATTTGTCACAACAGGGCTTGTAGTTGTTGGGGGAGAAATTTCAACAACTGCAAACATTAATTACCAAGAATTAATCCGTCAACAAATCAAGAAAATTGGTTATACTGATGCTGATTTTGGTTTAGATTATAAAAGTTGTGCAATTATGATTACTTTAGATAAACAATCACCTGATATTGCAATGGGTGTTGATTATGCCGATGGAACAACTGGTGCTGGTGATCAAGGAATTATGTTCGGATACGCAACAAACGAAACTGCAAGTTATATGCCAATCACATCTGATTTAGCTAATCGCTTAGCGATGCAATTAGAAAAAGTACGCCAAGAAAATACTATTACTTATTTACGTCCCGATGGGAAAACTCAAGTAACTGTTGAATATAATGAAGATGATAGTGTTAAACGTGTTGATGCAATTGTTATCTCAACTCAACATCATCCATATGCAAAACAAGATGAAATTAAATCTGATTTAATCAAACATGTAATTCAACCAATTATTCCTGCCGAATTAATTGATGAGGATACAAAATTATATATTAACCCAACCGGTGCATTTGTAATTGGTGGTCCACAAGGTGATGCGGGATTAACTGGACGTAAAATCATTATTGATACATATGGTGGTGCTGCCCGTCACGGTGGGGGAGCATTCTCTGGTAAGGATTATACAAAAGTTGACCGTTCTGCTGCATACATGGCTCGTTATTTAGCTAAAAATATTGTAGCAAGTGGTTTATTTAATAAAGTTGAAATTCAATTATCATATGCAATCGGGGTTGCCCAACCAATCTCAATTTCCCTAAATACTTTTGGGGAAAACGAAGCATTACATCCACAAGTAATTGATACAATTTATGCTAACTTTGATTTAAGTCCAAATGGAATTATCAAAACATTAAACTTAAAACAGCCAATCTATTTACAAACAGCAACATATGGTCATTTTGGAAAAGAAAATTTACCATGGGAACAATTAGACCAAACAGAAATTTTTAAAAACTTAAAATAAAAAAGCCCTAAAGGGCTTTTTTTTATTATTTATTTTTTGGTTTTCGCAATTTTAATAACCATTAATGCCACTAAGACCAAGGCGATAATATAGAAGAAAGGACTAAATACAATTCCCGCTAAAATAAAATCAACAATTAATATTATATATGAAATCACTGGTTTTTCTTCATAGAAGTTTAATGCTACTCCCATTGCTAAGAAGAAAATGATTCCCCCTGCTGATGTAACAAACCACGCTAATTGCTCTTGCTTATCGGCAATTGACAAATCATAACATGAGAAAATAATTGCAATTAATGTAATTAATAAAACAAAAATACTAATTATAATTCCTAGTGTCTTATTTTTAGTCATTTGGTATGGTGAAGATACTGTTCCCTTTGCCTTATAAACAATATATGATAATGCAATTAATACATAAGGGACAATAACTACCGTTGTTGACATATCATATAATACAGTATAAATATTACCAGCATTTGCTGAATTTGAAACAATTAAGAATAAAATAATCATAATTGTTGTAAAACCTAATCCGAACATTGAAACATTATTAATTTTTTTCTCTTCCAATTCTTTACTAATAATTCCACGAGGAAAATTAGTAAAGGCAACACTTACAGTACTTGTCAACCATAATACTGCTGCTGTAATGGTAATTAAGGCATAAATTAACATTGTAATTCTTAACATAAGTGGACCAAATCCCCAAACACTATACACTTGAGCATACATAATTTGTGTCATATTTTCCATGTGACTTACTGGTACTTGTTCTGGTGTTAAAATTGTTGCCATTGAAATAAAACCAACGATATATGCACCGATAATTAAAACAGCGGCAATAATTATCCCTTGTGGTACTTTTTTCTCAGCATTTTCGGTTACTCCAACGTAGTTACCAATTGTTTCAATCCCAGTAATTGCAAATAAAATCCAAGCAAATGTTGATAATGAACTACCATTAAATACTGGCAAGGCATTTTCAATTGTGATTGGATTGGCAAGCCCGTTTGTTGCTGTTAATCCTGCTAATAATGCAAGAATAATAAATAAGAATGTAATTCCTAAACTTAACCAACCAATTACTTTACCAATTTTTTCAAAAATCGAATCAAATAATGTTGCTAAAATTGAAATTATAATTACCGATACTAAGGCAATAAGTAAAAATATTCCTTGATTTGATGTTGCATTAATTACTCCTGGAATTTGTCCACTTGTTTGTACAACTTGATCTAAACTATCAATTTTTGCTGTAAACACCCATGATAACATAATTGGAACACGACTTGCTAACATTGGAATATAGAAAATATTGGCAATAAAGTATGACCATGATCCAATAAACGCCCACTTTTTATTCAAACCAGTTCCAATCCAATCACTCATCCCCGCACGTGAATTTTGATTTACCGCCGCTAATTCAGCAATAATTAATGCTAACGGGATAAAATATAATGCTAATAATGTAAACCAACCAATTGCACTGTTACCTAATGATGAATAGTTATTGGCAATATTACTAATCCCAAAAACTGTTACAAATAATAATAACGCTAGTGTAAATGGCGAAATTTTTTGTTTTTCCATTTTTTCTCCTAATTGTTTTATTTGCCAAAAAAAGAGCAGACATACTCTGCTCTTTTTTCCTTACTTTTATATAAGTGTTTTACTATGGCAGCTTCGTAAAACTTGAGGTTTTATTGTTTTAAATCGGTCACCGGCCGTAGACTTATAATTTAAAACTACCTTGAATAACTTTATTGTATCATAATAATTTATAATTAATGTTTTTTTATTTTAATTAATTTTTTTCTTATTCATAAATAATGTAATTGTATAAATTAATAATGCTGTTAAGACGATAATTGCTGAAGATGAAAGGTTAATATAATAAGCAACAAAAATCCCAACAATTATTGAAATTTCGGTAAATACCATTGTATAAATATATGTTTGTTTTAAGTTTTTAGCAATACTTGAAGCACTAAGTAGTGGAATTAGTAGCAGTGATGATACTAATAATACTCCTACTACTTTAATTGCAATTGAGATTACTAACGTAATTACAACCATTGTGATATAACGATATTGCTTGGCATTTATTCCGTATAAATGTAAATACTCTTCTTCTAAAGCTAATAAAATTAATTTCGGATATAATTTATAATATATCATTAAGACAACAATTCCAATTATCACAATATAAATTGTTTCTTGTCGTGATATTGCATTGATATTTCCAAATAAAATATTAAATAAACCTGCATTTGTTCCCGTTGATAAATTTAAAAAAATCATTGTCAAGGCAACCGATAATGTATAAACAATTGTAATTGATACTTCTTTATATTCCTTATACTTATCCCGAAAATACTCAATTAATAAAGCACCAATTATCGTCCAAATAAGCGATATTAAAAATGAATATTGACTTAGGACCGTAAAATTCGCTCCAAGTAAACTTGCTAAAGCAATTCCTGACATATTAATGTGACCTAAGGAATCGGCTAAAAAAACCATTCGCCGTGACAAAATAATAACACCAATTACCGGTAAAATCAAACCAATTACAAGCCCTGTAATAATTGCATTTTGCATAAAACCATAACTAACAATACTTACATTCATTTTTTGGATACTCCTTTACTTCGTTATTTTCTAAATCATAAATTCGATTAATTCGACAACTTATTTCATCAATATGGTGTGAAACAATTATTATTGTAATATTTTGTTCAACATTTAATTTAGCAATTAATTCATAAAATTTTTTTCGGGCATTAAAATCTAAACCAGTATTTGGTTCATCCAAAATTAAATATTTAATATCATGTAATAAACTCTTGGCAATATTAATCCGTTGTTTTTGACCACCACTTAAATTATTGATATTAATATCAATAAAATCTGTTAAATCAAGCATTTTTATTACTTCTTGTAGTTTATTCTTATCTCTGGTAATTAGCTCTAAATATTCACGTCCAGTAATTGGAATATCCGAAACCTTATTTGCAACTTGCTTTACATATCCAATCTTTTTAAATTCTTGATATTCATTAATATCTGTACCATCAATAATTATTTGATTGCTTTCTACTTTATTAATTCCAATTAGACACTTTATTAAAGTACTTTTACCAGTTCCATTTCCACCAACAATCGCTAAAAATTCACCATCGTTAATTGTTAAATTAATATTTTCGATTATATTAACATTATCATACTTAAACGATAAATTATTTATTTTAATCATTTTTCTGTTCCTTTTCTATATTTGTTACAACACGTTTAATTCGTGTATCATGTTCATCAACTATTTTTCCAACATGAACTAACGGAATTTTTTGCGACAACTCAAAGATAAACTCTTCCATTGATAATGTAAAGGCATGACGTGGCTTTGCCCATGAAACTTCTTTTAATCGAACCCCATGTTCTTTACATTTAATTCGTGGCGTTTTATATTCAATAAAAACTTTATATTCAGCAAAATCAATATGACGCCAT
Organism: Mollicutes bacterium SLUWU-24; assembly: GCA_049070185.1. Classification (GTDB taxonomy): domain Bacteria; phylum Bacillota_I; class Bacilli_A; order UBA3375; family UBA3375; genus CAZFWW01. The sequence continues at coordinate 20,919 of JBLYTW010000004.1, forward strand.
TTTTTTAACATTCGGTCATGAACAGTACATATTTCAGCACAATCAGGACAAGAAAATTGATTCGATTTAGCATTTACTAAAATGTAAATCTCTTTTAATTCATCATTAATTTTAATTTCACTAACTTCATATTCATCACTTAATTTTAATGATGAAATTAAAATATCATTTGCTTCCAATTTTCCTCCTAGTTCTCCATTAATAGTATAACATATCTAATCAATAAATATCCATCTTAAAAATTAAAACCAATACCTTAGACAATGTCTAAGGTATCTTTATCTTACATATCCCCATTAACTTTAATTGTTAATTTTTTTTCTGTTGCTTCTTTAGTTGATGCAATATCAGCTTTTTCTAAAGCATCTTTTGCTTCTGTTACAATTTTTTCATCTACATTTGGATTTTCTTCTGGTAATCCAATTCCTTTTTCATCATAACCTAAAGTTTTTGCACCAGCACTAAAATCACCTGAAACATACTGTTCAATTCCTGTTTGTGCTGCATTTCCGACTTGCTTAACAGCTGATGTTAAAATAACTGATTTATCTCCGTCATAGATTCCATCTTCATAACAATCACGATCAACACCAATTACCCAAGCATCTTTTCCTTTATTAACTTCATCAATTGCTGCTGAAATTACCCCGGCATTAACTCCACCTGCAGCTGTAAAGATAATATCAGCACCACTATTATACATTGTTGTTGCTGTTGTTTTTCCTTTTGCTACATCCGAAAAACTTCCCGTATAGTTATATAATACTTCAGCTTTATCGTTTGCTGCTTCAACACCTTGAACAAATCCTAAACCAAAACGTTGTACTGCAGGATTTTGAACTCCACCAATATATCCAACTTTATTAGTTTTTGTTTCTTTTCCAGCAACATAACCAACTAAATATCCTGCTTGTTCCTCACGGAATAAAAATGATTGGACATTATCTAATTCTGCCGGTTTATCGGTACCAGCTTCTTGTGGCTCAGCATCAATTAATACAAAGTCAGTATCTGGATTTGCTGCTGCTGCACGAGCCATTGGATCTGCTGCTGCATATCCTGCTGCAATAACCAAATCATTTTTTTGTGCTGAAACATTTAAATTTGATTCAATTTGTGATTCATCTTTTGATTCAATATATGATGCCTCAATATCATTTTCTTTAGCATAAGCATCTATCCCTTCCCAAGTACCTTGGTTAAATGACTTATCACTAATTCCACCTGTATCAGTTACAAAACCAACTTTTGTTTTATCACTATCTGCACTACTTTCATCATTTACACAACCTGATAATGTGAAAATAGCAATCATTACTAACGCTACATATTTTTTCATTTTTCGCTCCCCAATAAATTCAATCTTTACAATTATAACATAAAATTAATTTTTGGGGATTAAAATATAAAAAAAAAGGCCAAAGCCTTTTTTTAATATTCACCGTTAACTTTAATTGTTAACACTTTATCTAAATCTTCTTTAGTTGCTACAATATCACCAGCTTTAGTTAATGCATCTTGTGCTTCTTTAACTAAGGCATCATCTAAATTAGGATTTTTTTCTGGTAAACCAACTCCACCTTCATCATATCCTAATACAGTTTTTCCAGCTGCAAAGCTTCCATCATAGTGAGCTTTTAAACCTTCAACTGCTGCATTACCAACATTTTTCATTGCTGAAGTTAACATTAATGATTTTCCATCTTCATAAATTCCATCTTCATATGCATCACGGTCAACACCAATCATCCACACTTCATTCCCTTTAGCGATTTGATCTTTAGTTGCTTCAACAATCCCTGCATTTACTCCACCAGCAGCACCAAAGATAATATCAGCACCATTTGAGAACATTGTTGTTGCTGTTGTTTTACCTTTTGAAACATCATCAAATGTACCAGCATAATTGTATTCTACTTCAGCTTTATCGTTTGCTGTTTGCACTCCTTCAACAAATCCATACCCGAAACGTTGCACTGGAGGACTTTGAATTCCACCAATAAATCCAACTTTATTTGTTTTAGTTTGTTTACCCGCAACATATCCTGCTAAGAATCCTGCTTCTTGTTCGTTAAATAAATAACTATGTACGTTATCTAATTCTTCAACTTCGTCAGAAGCATTAGTTGGTTCCGCATCAATTAATACGAAATCAGTATCTGGATTAGCTTTTGCTACATTGTAAACATCACCAGCAAATGTATAACCTGCTGCTACAACAACATCACTTTTTTGAGCTTCAGCTGTTAAGTTTGCTTCATATTGTGAAGCTTCTTTAGACTCTACATAAGAAGTTTCAATTCCATTTTCTTTTGCATAAGACTCAATACCTTCCCAAGTACCTTGGTTGAATGATTTATCATTAATTCCACCTGTATCAGTTACAAATCCAATTGCTTTTGTATCTTCTCCAGAATTTGAATCTGTTGACCCACATCCTGCTAAAACTAGAACCATAACTGTAATTAAAGATAATATTTTTTTCATCTTTTACTCCTCAATAAATGTTAATAATGTCTTAAAAAAAATAGGCACGAAAGACGGCCTATTTTTAAAGTTAAGACTGTCATTATAGTCCACACATTTACGGCGTGCGGGTAGAAACTTGTTGACCATATTACAACGGATATACAATGATTACGGACTTATTATATCACAAAAAAAATAATTTGCAAACTTTTTTAAATTTGATTATTACTAATTTATATTATCGGTTAAATTTAAAAATAAAATCCCCTTTTATTTAGATAAGGGGATTATTTATTTTAACCTTGAATATTTGTGAATTTAGTATTAACAAAATTATTATATAATTCTTGGAATGCTTCAACACTAATTTCTTCACTACGAATGTTGGCTTTTAAACCTTGCCCAGTTAAAAAGTCAATTAATTCATTTTTAGCAATTCCATACGTACTATTTAGGTTATTAACTAAGGTTTTACGTTTTTGTTTAAAAGCATTTTGTACAAACTTTTCAAACTTTAAAATATCAACATTATGATCTTTACGTTTAAAGCTAATAATTGCTGAGTCAATTTTTGGAACTGGATCAAATACGGTTTTCTTAACCGTAAATTCATAATTAACATCACTAATTGTTTGACAAAATACTGATAATGAATTGTACTTTTTCGTTTTCGCATCTGCAGCAATTCGCTCTGCTACTTCCTTTTGCACCATGATGTATAACTCATCAATAAAAGGCATATCTAATAAAATTTTAGTAATAATTGCTGTCGTAATATAATACGGTAAATTTGCAACAACTTTTACTTTATCTTTTTGAACATAACCTTGCAATACTTCAGCATCAATTGTTAAAAAGTCTTGATTAATAACTTGAAAATTTGCTTCACTAAAAGTGTCCTCTAAAATTGGAATTAAACGACGATCAATTTCAACTGCCGTTACATCATTCGCTTCTTCAAGTAATATTTCGGTTAATGCACCAATTCCCGGACCAATTTCAATTACTGATGTTTCCTTATCAACATTTGCTGTATTAACTATTTTCTTAACAATATTTACATCAGTTAAGAAGTTTTGCCCTAAACTTTTTTTAAGTTCAATCTTACTCGCTTTAATTGTATGAATATTTGCTTGTGCCATTAAAACTCCCTTATTATTTCTAAAATTTTTTTCGGTTCAATATTAAAATCATTTAATTGTTTTAATACTTTCTGATTATTCCCAAAAGCAATATGTAATTTATCACATAAAATAGTTCGATTACTTTTACTTGCGTAAACGCCCCAATCAATTAAATCACCAATTGTATAACGGGGTTCATTTTGACTATCCACTTGATAAAGATTTTCTAAAGCTTTAATGATATCTTCATGCTTTGCATGTTCAACCCCAACTTTAGTCTTATTTTTACTTAAAGCCTTATTATTTGGCAAATAAGCATGGTATAAATTATCAAGTTCTTGACTTAATTTTTCCCGAATAATTTCGCCTGGTCCATCAGGATCGGTAAAAACTATTAATTTATAATTCTTTTGAATTTTTTTCAAATGATTAATTTTCGCCTCATCAAGTCCTAAGCCTGATGTTTCAAATGTTTGAACATTTTTTAAAACTTTTTTTAAACGGTTTGTGTCCGACTTACCTTCAACAATTATTAATGTATTCATCTTACCTCATTCATTTAAGTATTATACAATAAATATCTTCGTTTCGGCATTTATTTACAAATAAAAAACACTCCCTTAGGAGTGTTTTCTTAATCTTGATGCCAAATTTCTAAATCTTCAAACTCTTTATAATCTTTTGAGTTGAAAACTGGATTTTTTCCGGCTTTTAATTGTTTTTCATAATCTTTTAAAACTAACATTGCTTTTTTACTTAATAATAAAATTGCAATAATATTAATAATTGCCATTGTTCCCATGAACATATCACCTAAAGCCCATACTGTATCACTTGGAGCTACTGATCCCCAGAAAACAACTACAAGTAAAAATCCTTTAAAGATGGCAATGAATTTTGGATTATTTTTAATAAATTCAATATTTGATTGAGCATAATAGTAATTTCCTAAAATTGAACTAAACGCTAAGAAGAAGATTGCTACCATCAATACAGCAATGGACCAATTACCTAATACACTTCCCATTGCATCCATTGTTACACTAATTCCATCTGTTGCAGTTGGATCAAGTTCAATTCCTGATGAAAGAATAATAAATGCTGTTGCTGAACAAACAACTAACGTATCAATATATACCCCTAAAGATTGGATTAAACCTTGTTTTGCAGGGTGTGATGTTGTTGCACTGGCTGCGGCATTCGGAGCTGAACCCATTCCGGCTTCATTTGAGAATAAACCACGTTTTACTCCTAATTGGATTGTTACCCCGATTGCACCACCAATTGCTGAATTAAAATCAAATGCATCTTGAATAATCATACTAAATACTGTCGGAATTTGATCAATTCTTAGGATAATAACAATTGCTGCTAAAACTAAATAGATTACTGCCATTATCGGTACTATTACAGAAGAATACTCAGCAATTCTTTTTGTACCACCAAATAACACATAACCAACTAAGATTGCAATAACTAATCCGATTACTACTGGATAAATTCCTGATGTGTCTAAACCAAACGTTTTTAACGTTGCATTTGTTATTGTATTTGCTTGAATTGCATTAAAAATCAAACCATAAACAATACTTAAAATAACCGCAAATAAAATCCCCATTTTATTATTATTTAATGCATCACGCATATAATACGCTGGTCCTCCACGGAATGAAACTTCTTCATCATGTACTTTATACACTTGGGCAAGTGTTGATTCAACAAAGGCACTAACCGATCCTAAGATTGCTACAATCCACATCCAGAATACTGAACCAGGTCCACCAACTACAATTGCAATTGCTACCCCAGATAAATTACCAGTTCCTACTCTTGATGCAAGCCCAACAGCAAATGCTTGGAAGGGTGATATACTTTTTTCATCAATATTATCCGGTTTTTCAGCGATTGAACGAAACATTTGTGGTAACAAACGAATTTGTAACCCTCTTGTTTTAATCGTGAAAAATAATCCCGTAAGTAATAAAAGCGGAATCAATACATATTGACTCCAAATAACACTATTAACAGCGTTAATAAAATCTAAAAACATTTTTACCTCCACATATTTGAACCAAATTAATTATATTATAGCACACAAAGTTTTCAATTTACTTTTTTTTTACATTGTCTTTACTTTATAATTACTTTCGTAAATCAATTTTTAAATATTTATCACGGAGCTGATTTTTCGAGACATGGGTATACACTTGTGTTGAAGCAATACTTTCATGACCTAATAATTCTTGAACTAATCGAATGTCCATTCCCGAATTTAATAACTCCGTTGCAAAGCTATGTCTTAACATATGCGGACTAATTTTTTGAATTGTCGCATTTTCCTTAACGAGACCATTTAAAATATAACGGACTCCTTGCGGACTTAATTTATTATTTTGCATATTTAAAAATATATAATCCGTAATTTTCCAATACTGCAGAAAATTTTCAAGCGCTTCTATTACATAATTATTAATTATTACAATTCGTTCTTTTTGTCCTTTACCAATTACTCGTAATTCTTGTTTATTAATATTAATGTCGTTTAATTTAATTTGTAGTAATTCACTTAAGCGAATTCCCGTTGAATAAAACAATAATATTATTAAATAATCACGCGATCCCTTTTTCGTATCCCGATCAATTGTTTGAAATAAATCAATAATTTGTTGATGAAAAAAGAACTCGGGCAACTTTTGATCTCGCTTTGGATAAACCAAATTTAATGCTGGATTATTACTCAAATATTTTTTAACATTACAAAAACGATAAAAGGCTTTAATAATTGAAATCACATTGGCAATTGAAGTTTTGGCATAACCTAAATCATAATAATCAGTTAAAAAGATTTTCAAATCATTGTTTTTAAGATCTAATAATGATTGTTTTTCCTCGTTACTATATTCGCTTAATTTATTAATGACATGTAGATAATTATTAATTGTATATTCACTATAATTTACCTCTAAGTGTAAATATTGTTCAAACTTAATAATTAATTGATCATTAGAAATTTTCATCGATAAATTGATCCATTATTGCTTGTGAATATTCACTTCGTTTTGCTTTTCGCTCTTTTTTCTTCGTTGCAAAAGGCAATTCTGGCATTATTCCATATGTCACATTCATTGGCTGAAAGTTTTCACTAGATGCATGGGTAATATAATACGATAACGCTCCAAACCCGGTATATTCTGGAAAATTAACTAATGGTTGATTTTTAAGTAAACGTGCCATATTGATTGCTGCATTTATCCCACTTGCTGCACTTTCAACATATCCTTCAACACCAGTTATTTGACCAGCAAAAAAGACTTTTTCATTTACTTTTGTCTGATATGTCTGTTTTAAAACAGTTGGTGAATTAATAAAACTATTACGATGCATCACTCCATAACGAACAATTTCCGCATTTTCTAATCCCGGAATCATTTGAATAATTCGTTTTTGCTCTGGCCACTTCAAATGCGTTTGAAACCCAACAATATTATACAAACTTGCTCGAGCATCATCTTGACGTAGTTGCACAACGGCGTGTGGAGTTACCCCATCACTAGTACGTAATCCTTTTGGTTTTAACGGTCCAAATAATAATGTTTGTTCCCCACGTTTTGCCATTACTTCTACTGGCATACATCCTTCAAATACCTTCATTTCAAAATCTTTAAATTCAACACATTCAGCCGTAATTAATTCATGGTAAAAATTTGTAAATTCTTCCTTATTCATTGGACAATTTAAATATGCTGCTTCACCTTTATCATAACGTGATTTCAAATATGCAACATCCATATTAATTGAATCTTTTTCAATAATTGGTGCTGCTGCATCAAAGAAATAAAAATAATCAGTTCCTAAAAAATCCTTAATTGTTTCACTGAATTTATTACTAGTTAATGGTCCAGTAGCAATAATTGTATACTCATCATTAATTTCCGTTATTTCCTCATGTACAACTTCAATCAATGGGTGATTTTTAATTTTATTGGTTACATATTCACTAAATCCTTCACGATCAACCGCTAGAGCACTACCTGCTGGTACTTCACACGCTTTTGCCGCTTCAATTATTAATGAATTAAATTTTTCCATTTCGTTTTTTAATAAACCGACAGCGTTATTCACATCATTACTTCTTAACGAATTTGAACAAACTAATTCCGCAAAATTTTCCGTTTTATGAGCTTCAGTACTATTTATTGGTCTTTGTTCATAAAGTTTAACTTTAATTCCTTGTTCTGCCAAATACCAAGCAGCTTCACTACCGGCAAGACCGGCTCCAATCACTTTTACTTCTTGCATTTTTCTCCTTATTGCTAATAAAACAACCCACTTCAAGCGAGTTGTTTCTTTTTTTATTTTTTAATTGGTGAAACGACTAAAAACATTTTTCGTCCATCCATTTTTGGTCTTTGATCTACTGTTACTTCATCTTTTAAATCTTCCATTACTTGTTCAAGTACTTGACGACCAATCTCCTTATGTGTAATCATTCTTCCTTTAAAACGTAGTGAAAATTGAACTTTATCACCTTTAGATAAAAATTTTCGAGCTTGACGTAACTTAGTTTCGTAATCTCCTTTATCAATTGTTGGTGATACTCTAACTTCTTTAACAACTATTTTCGTTTGTTTTTGTTTCTGTTCTTTCTTACGTTTTTGTTGTTCATATTTATATTTACCATAATCTATAATTTTTGCCACTGGAATATCGGCATTTGGTGAAACTAAAACTAAATCTAAGTTTGCTTCTTCTGCCATTTCTAGTGCTTTACGTGTATTAATAACCCCTTGTTGGTTTCCATTTTCGTCAATTAATCTTACTTCGCGAGCTCTAATTGCTCCGTTTACAAATGAATCTCTTTTTTGATTCCTTTTACCTTTCATTTAACTCCTTTAGTTTATTCTTGTCAATATTATTATAACATATTTATAATGTGATGAAATAAATATATGTTACTAACAGTCCTGTTAATATTCCACCTAAAACTTCACTATATGTATGCCCAATTAATTCTTTCAAATTTTGTTCACGCTTATATCGATCAGCACTCATATTTAATGATTGATATAATAAACTCAATTCTGTTGTTAGACTATTTATTGCTTTTGCTTGCTTTCCACTCTCACCACGAACTTTTACGGCATCGTGAATTGTAATTGCTGCAAACACAAAAGCAATTGCAAATGATGGACTATCAAATCCAACAGTTTGTCCGGTTGCTGAGGCAAGTCCGACAACTACAGCAGCATGTGATGAGGGCATACTTCCAGTACTAAATACAATTTGTTTATTCCATTCGCCTGTTTTTAAGTAATAAAAGGGAATTTTTATTACTTGAGCTACCACCATACATAAAAAAGATACTGCAATTATATCATTATTCATTTTTCACCTTTCGAAATCTTAAAATAACTTAAAAATGAATAGTAACTTAGTCCCACAACTATCCACAACATAACTTTATAACCCGGAATATTTAACATCATCATACTTAATGAAATAAATTGGAAAGTTGTTTTTAATTTTCCAATAAATGATGCTTGAATTAATTCATGTTCACGCTTATAATATCTAAAACGGGTAATCATTGAATATACTTCCCTAAACACAATCAAGAAGTATAATACAAACGAAATCATCTCCTGGTATAATGCTAATGACAATAGTAGTATAACTAATGTTTTATCGGCAATTAAATCTAATACTGCCCCCATTGTTGATGTAACCTCAAAACGACGGGCAAAATAACCATCTAGAAAATCAGTAATAAATAAAAAGTTAACAAATAAAAATAAAATTATTTGGTTATCAATCAAAAAGATTAATGGGATTAATGCAAAGCGAATTACTGTCAAAACATTAACAAAAATTTTTTTAAAATGGTTCATAATAATCTCCTATATTTAAATGGATTATTCCCGGTTTACCATTATTTTTTTCGCGAATAATCTTTTTCATCTGCATGTAATATTGCATTTTATCAAAAATCTGATTAATACCGATTTCAACAAAATTTCCATCCTTCATTTGAATGTAAACTAATTCTGGACGTTTCTTATCATTAGCACTTGTTATAATTGCCATTTCCTTAATAATATTATAATCCAATTGCTTTAATTCATCAATAATGGCTTTTGTATCTTCTTCCGAAAAATCACTTAAAAGTGGTACATTATAGGCCATTTCCGTTGTTGTTTTAATCTTTTTTTCTTGTTCGTAATACAATTGACCTTTTTTATCTTGAGCAAGTGGCTTAATTTCGTTTACTTCAACCACAAGGGTTTTATTTTTAATTTCATAATGTGATTTACTTGCCGAAACACTTTCCGTATCTAAATTATTTTTCAATTTATTCATTTTTGCAAGTGAATAGCGTTCACCTTCTTTAACACCAAGACTTTTTATTAAATTTTCTTTAGTAATAAAACTTGTTTCATTAGTTTTAATTTTCTCAACTTCAAAAACTGGAATAAAATACATACTAATTAAAAATAAAATCGCTATTATTAGAATCAACCGAATATTAAATACTTTTTTAGATGTTTCTTCAGTTTCTTCTGGTTCATCTGAATAATATTCAATTTCTTCATGAAGTAGTGGACTTTGTTGTTCAATCGATTTTGGGGATTTATATTTTTCGATTACTTCATCTTCGTCATCATCCCAAATGAACGATAGTTTTTCATTTTTCATTAATTATCCTAATTTCTGTTGACAATTTAATTTGTGTTTTTGTATATACTACATCTTGAACATGTTTAATCAAATCCACTACATCTTGAGCAGTTCCATCATTGTAATTAACAACAAAATTTGCGTGTTTTTCGCTAACTTTCACTCCACCAATATTAAATCCCTTAAGACCACAATCTTCTATTAATTTACCAGCATGATTTCCCGGCGGATTTCTAAATGTTGAACCACATGAAGGTAATTCTAATGGTTGCATTTCTTTACGATAAGCTAAATTACCTGACATTTTTTTAAATACTGCTGCTTTATCTCCTAAAAAGATTTTAAAACCAGCACGAACAATTATAATATCATTTAAATCTTGGAAAATAGAATGACGATATGTAAATTTACATGCTTCATTATCAATTCTAACTAATTCATTGTTTTCATCTAAATATTCAACCCAAGCAATAATATCTGCCATTTCACCAGTGTGAGCACCAGCATTCATGAAAATTGCTCCTCCAACAGTTGCTGGGATTCCGCCTGCAAATTCTAAACCTTCGTATCCTAATTTCGACATCTTTTTTGCTAGTTTTTGCAATGATAATCCTGCTCCAACTACTACTTCTTCACTTTTTATTTCAACATCTTCAAGTACATTACTTACTTTAATAATAAACGTTTCAACATATTCTTCAATAAAAATCAAATTTGAACCACGGCCAATTGCCATATAATCGATTTTTGATTCCTTTAACAATTCAATTACCGTTTGTAATGATGATAATGAATTAGGGATATACATTACTTTTGCAATCCCTCCAACACGCATTGTTGTATGTTTAACTAGACTTTCATTTTCTAAAATGTCTCCTAATTGATCAACTTTTATTTTATTTATTATCTTATCCATTTTATTCCTCAACTTTATTTATTATTGTTGCTAGTGATTTAACATCAGCAAATTCTAATAGTGCTGCTTTATATTGCTTTTCTTCCGTTATTAATTTATCAATTTTCGAACTTAAAGCTTCAACACTTAAATGTTCTTCAGTAATTAATTCGATATATCCTAAGTCACTAAATGTTTTTGCATTTGCATATTGATGATTTGCTACAACATTTGGTGATGGAATTGCTAGTGTTAATTTATTTAACGCAATTGCTTCAAGAAGTGTCGTTGCCCCACTACGAGTAACAACAACTTGAGCTAAATCCATCCACTTTAATTGGTCAGTCAAATAACTATGAACTTGTAAATTATCTAACTTTAACTCTTGCATTTGTTCAATATAACGTTCACCACAAACTAAGTCAATTGTCTTATTAGGGTTAGCTTTGGCATACTTTATTGCAACATCATTAATTGTTTCTGCACCTAATGAACCACCTAAGAATAATACACTATCTGATATTTCTGTTGTAGTTTGGTATTTACGTGCTTCATCAATTCGCGGATTTGAAGTATAAATTGCTTCGGTGTTACTTAAATCAAAATAATCTAATGCTTTTTCATAAGTATAAAACACATAATCAACAATTTTTGCTAACTGACGATTGGTAACTCCAGGATAAGAGTTTTGTTCATGAATTGCCGTTTTAATTTGCAGCTTACTTGCTGCTTTAACCACTGGATATGAAATGTATCCACCCATTCCGATTACAAAATCAGGTTGGAATTCCTTCATCAACTTGCTCGCTTTTCTTGTTGTTTTTACAACTTTAATCCCTGTCTGTAAATTTTTAGCAATTGCTTTTGGACTAAATGAACGGGCGAAACCACGTAAATCCCAGTATTCAACTGGAAAATCAACAGTCATTTTACTAAAAATATCTTGATCAATTCCATTTTTTGAAGCAATAAATAATACTTCATGCCCACGACTTTTTAATTCTGTTGCAATTTGAATTCCTGGATATAAATGGCCTCCAGTTCCTCCACCGGTTATTATATACTTCATCTTCCTTTACTCTCCTATATAATTTTTTACTATTTCCTTAAAGTGTTTTCCACGTTCTTCATAATTTTTATACTGATCAAAACTAGCACATGCTGGTGATAGTAAAATTACATCATCACTACTTGCATGATCAATAGCAATCTCAAATGCTTTTTCTAAATTGTCAGTTTCTAGCTTCGGCTCTAATGTAAATTTTTCTTTATTTGCACCATATGCTATTGTTAATTTTACATTTTGACTATAATTATTTAAACGAGTTAAATCTTCACCTTTATCGCTTCCACCAACAAGTAATATAATGTTATCTAACTGCTCTAAAGCAATTCGGGTAGATTCAACGTTTGTTGCTTTCGAGTCATTATAGAACTTAACTCCAGATTTTGTACCTATATATTCACAACGATGTTCCAAACCATTATATTCATTATCTAAAGCATTAATAAACTGTTCATCCGTAATTTTAAGTTCTTTTGCAAATTGATAAATCAAATTCATATTAATTTTACTAAGACCTTTTAAATTAGTTTCTAAACGCTTAGGTATATTATCTTTAGGTAAACACACTGGAATTGTAACATCTTTAAGTTCTTCACCAGCATAAATCTTTTGTGACTTTGGACAATTCTTAATAATTTTTAATTTAGATTGGTAATAATCAGTAATATCGGGGTGAAAATCTAAATGATCTGGTGCAAAATTTAAAAAGAAGGCATAGTCTGCTTGAAATTTATTAATTGCTTTTAATTGAAATGATGATAATTCCATTACTAAAAAATCAACTTTCGGATTTTCAGCAATAACTTTTAATGGCGAAATACCAATATTTCCACAACTAAATGCCTCATAACCAACACTTCTTAATAATGTTGTAATAAATGATGTTGTTGATGTTTTTCCATTTGTTCCAGTAATTGCAATAATTTTCGTATCCGTTTGTTCTGTTAAATAATGAACAATCTCAATATCATTAATTATTATTTCTGGATTTACATCTTTAATTAATTCATGCTCATATTTAATTCCTGGACTTTTAACAATTAAATCATAATCAAGTTTTAACGTAATTGCTTCGTTTGTACTATAATGTTTAACTCCTAATTTAATTAATTTATCTTTTGTTTCTGATGTCAAATTATCATCAACAATAAAATAATTAAGGTTTTTTTGTTGAAAAACACTTGCTACATCCTGTCCGGTTACACCGTAACCAAAAATCATTATTATTTTGTCTTCTATCTTCTTCATTCATTCCCCAATATCTCACTATTTTATAGTGAGTCTTTTCTTTATAACTATTTTATTATAACAAAAAATTTCTTTTCAGTGAGTGATTAATGAATTAAATAGCCAATTGTTGCTAAAACGGCTATATGAACTGGATAATACCAATAAAATACTTGATTTAAGACTTGATTATTATAACCACGATTTCCTGAATAAAACCAAGTTAAAATTAAACCGATTGTACTAAAATATGTAATTGCTGCAAAATTTAAAACATTAATCCCAAAATAATTTAATCCTGTGAATAAAATCAATTGCCAAATATAATTAACTTGATATTTGGTAAAAAAGTAAAATAGTCCAATTAGCCCTACTCCATAAATGCTATAATCAATTGGTAGAAAATAACTCAAAATAAGTACAAATAAATATTGAATATATTTTTCTGTTGTTAAAAGCATTAAACCAACCAAACCAATAGACAATGTAAAATAAATATTTCCAATATAGTTAATTCCCGGAATAAATATTCCAAGTTGTGAGATTACAGCCATTTTTATTAATCGATTTAAATATTTATATTGATTACTAGTATGAAAATAACCTTCAACAATTAAAAATGCAAATAAAATAAATGAAATTCTTCCAATAATTCGAAATATTATTTGTCCTGGAAAAATAAAAACTCCTAAATGATCAATTGTCATTGTAATTAATGCAATAATTTTTAAAATAAAATTAGACATTTTACCACAGCCCTTTCTAAATTGTTATAATAATTTTTACGGAGGAATTTATTATGTATATTACTATTGAAGGTCCAATCGGGGCCGGAAAATCTTCTTTAGCATCATTAATTCATCACGAATTTCAATTCAACCTTATTAATGAAATTATAACAGAAAATCCCTTTTTAGAGCGTTTTTATCAAAACCAAAGTAAGTGGGCTTTCCAAACTGAAATGTATTTTCTTACTCATCGTTATTTACAATTAAAATCATTAGAAGAAAATTTATTAAATCAAGAAAATTTTGTTGCTGATTATGACATTTGTAAAAATAAAATTTTTGCTCATAAAACTTTATCTGATAAAGATTTTTCTAAATTTAATCAAGTATATGGAAACTTCAAAGATGATTTAGTCCAAACTGATTTAACTATTTTTCTAAAAGCAGATTTACACACATTAAAAACGCGCATTAAAAAACGTAATCGTAATTTTGAACAAGAAATTGATGATACATATCTTCAATATTTAATCGATGCATATGAAGATTATTTTAATAATTTCAAACAACAGAGACCTGATAATTATTTAGTTATTGAATGTGATAATCTTGATTATGTAAATAGTACACAAGATCGACAATTAGTTATTAACAAAATTCTAAATAAATTACCACAAAAGGAGATTAACTAATGAAATACCCAAATATAAAACCAAATACAGTCATTGCCATTGCCGGAACAGTAGGTGTTGGTAAAAGTACTTTAACCCAAAAACTTGCAGATCGTCTTAATTTTAAAACTTCATTTGAAACGGTTGAAAATAACCCTTATTTAGAAAAATATTATCACGACTTTGAGCGATATGGTTTTCATCTTCAAACGTTCTTTTTAGCTGAACGTTTTAAAGCACAAAAACAAATTTTTGAAGCCGGTGGTGGATATATTCAGGATCGAACTATTTATGAAGATTTAGAAATATTTGCACGAATGAATTATGAAACTGGAAAAATGAATGATGACGATTTCAAAACTTATCAAGAATTATTTGAAGCAATGGTTTATTCACCATATTTTAATGACCCAGATATTGTTATTTATTTAGAATCAGATTTAGATTCGATTAACAAGCGCATTAAACAACGTGGACGTCAAATGGAAATTGATACCGACCCGCAATATTGGCAAGAATTACATAATCGCTATCATAAATGGATTAATACTTTTAATCAAACTCGATTATTACGCATTAACTCTAATGAGTACGATGTTGATGATGAAGCATCAATAGATTTATTATTAAGTAAAATTGATAAAATTTTAGCATATAAATAAGGAGTAAATATGGATAGTTATTTAAATGAAGTACACAATGTTTTAAGTGATTTGGATTTAACAGCTGATCAAAAATATGAGATTTTATCACAAATCAAGAAAATATCACATCAGTATAGTGAAACGGAAATTCGTAATATTTTTGGTGATCCTCAACATTTTATCAACGATTATATTCACTATAATTTTAAATCACAAGATGTGAATAACAAAAATGAAGAACCTATCGAACAGACAAAAAAAGCCGAAAATACTGTAAATTCATCATTTGATGTTACAGAAGATAATTCACAAGACATTGTGAATTATAAAATAACTGATACTAATCAAACAAAAACAACTAATAGTAATCAAGTTATTACTAAGCCTTTTCGAATTATATTATTTTGGTTAATTATTTTACCATATAAAATAATTGGTTCACTGCTAATAACTTTTTCAATTATTTTCTCAATCATAATTGGACTTATTGCACGAACAAACCCTGATTTAATTATTCCATTAACTACATTTAATATTGGACTTATCGTTGCATTTAATGGCATCTTAGCTTTAATTTACTTATTCCGTGAATTTATTGTTTGTAAAGTATTTGGAGGTCAATTATGATTAAGCGTTTGATTTTTTGGTCAATTATAACAATGATTGCATTTTATATTATTTTTATTTCTGCCTCAGCCATTACTTTTCAATTTTTATATCATTTAAATAATATTGATGGTAATGTATTATACGAAAACTTTACAAATTTTATTCAACATTTTACTTTTAATTAAATTAATTTTTATCAAACCATTTACTTATAAAAAAGCTCACATAAAAAAATGTGAGCCTTTATTTATCCATCTTGTTTTGTTGGTGCAATTAATACTTCTCTAATTGAAACGGCTTGGGGCATTTGATACATAAATAAAGTTGTTTTTGCAACTTCACTTGGATCTAAACTCTTTCCACCCATCGTTTCCTTCCATTGATTATAACCATCAACAATTTCGGCAGATGTTGTATGTGATAGTAATTCTGTTTCAGCAGCTCCTGGAGCAATAGTCAAGACACGGACATTACTTGCCGATACTTCTTCTCTAATTGTTTCACTTAAAGCATGAACACCGAATTTAGTCGCACAATACGCTGCGTGATTGGCAAATGATTTACGTCCAGCAATTGAAGAAACATTTATTATTGTCCCACCATTACGATTTACCATATCTTCAAGCACAATCTGGATTCCGTTTAACACACCCATTACATTGACATTAATCATTGTTTGCCACTCACTTGCATTTTGTGTTCGAACATCACCTAATAACATTACACCCGCATTATTAATTAATAAATCTGTTTTTCCATAAATGGCTTCTGCTTCTTTAATTGCTGATGCAAATGATTCTTGGTCGCATACATCAACTTTTTTGGCAATCGTATTTTCTAATTTTTCTTCAGTAATTAATGCTTCTAATCGTTCTATTCTACGAGCAAGTAATAACATTGGATGACCCGCTTTAGCAAATACTTTTGCCATTTCTGCTCCAAAACCACTACTAGCACCTGTAATTACAACTAATTTTTTTTCATTCATTTTATCTCCTTTATAGTTTTATTATATTACAGTTGACCCTTAAAATATAGTTACATTTATGTAAGTATTTGATACAATCAATGTAAGGAGTAATATGGAAAAATGTAATGTTCACAACTGTGATATCTATGGAGCAATTAATTTAATTAAATCGCGTTATGCTTCGGTAGTATTATTTGCACTTCATGAAGAAAAAATGACCTTTAGTCAATTATTAGCAGAATTTAATTATTTAAGTCCAGTTCAATTAACTAGGACTTTAAATCAACTTGAACAAAATAATCTTATCCAACATTGGAATAAATGCTATTGTCTAACAAATGCTGGTAAAGCATTAATTCCTATCTTAAACAACCTTGAAAGTTGGTACGATAAACACTATTAATATTAAATAATTAAAAAAGAAAAGCTCATACCAATTGGTATGAGTTTTTTCTAAAAAGTTTATTAACAATTATTTATTTAAGTTATAGAATGTGTCTTTACCTTTATATACAGATACACCTTCTAATTCATCTTCAATACGTAATAATTGGTTGTATTTTGCAATACGGTCAGTTCTTGAAGCAGAACCTGTTTTAATTTGACCAGCATTTGTAGCTACTGCGATATCAGCGATTGTTGCATCTTCTGTTTCCCCTGAACGGTGAGATACTACTGCAGTATATCCAGCTTCTTTTGCCATTTCAATTGCTTGGAATGTTTCAGTTAAAGTACCGATTTGGTTAACTTTAATTAAGATTGAGTTAGAAATTCCTTTTTCGATTCCTTCAGCTAATTTTTTAGTGTTAGTTACGAATAAATCATCTCCTACTAATTGAACTTTATCTCCTAAAGTTTCAGTTAATAATTTGTGACCATCCCAGTCATTTTCATCTAAACCATCTTCGATAGTAATGATTGGGTATTTTTCACACCAGTCAGCGTATAATTTAACTAATTCTTCTGAAGTTAAAGTTACACCTTCACCTTTTAATTCATATTTTCCAGATTCTTTTGAGTAGAATTCACTACTTGCAGCATCCATACCTAACATGATATCTTCACCAGCTTTATATCCAGCTTTTTCGATTGCTTCGATAATTACTTCTAAAGCCTCTTCGTTTGATTTTAAGTTTGGAGCGAATCCACCTTCATCACCTACAGCAGTTGAGTACCCTTTAGCACCTAAAACTGATTTTAAGTTATGGAATACTTCAGCACCCATACGGATTGCTTCTTTAAAGCTTGTAGCAGATACTGGTAAAATCATAAATTCTTGAATATCTACACTATTATCAGCATGTTCCCCACCGTTGATAATGTTCATCATTGGTACTGGTAATTCTTTAGCATTAAATCCACCTAAGTATTTATATAATGGTAATCCTAATTCATCAGCAGCAGCGTGTGCAACAGCCATAGAAACACCTAAGATTGCGTTTGCCCCTAAGTTACCTTTGTTTTCTGTTCCATCTAATTCACACATCATTTTATCGATTGCTACTTGTTCAGTAACTTCCATACCGATTACTTCTGGTGCGATAGTGTCATTAACGTTAGCAACTGCTTTTAAAACACCTTTTCCTAAGTAACGAGATTTATCTCCATCACGTAATTCAACAGCTTCATATTCACCTGTTGATGCTCCACTTGGTACTAAAGCACGTCCAAATCCACCTTCTTCAGTAACAACTTCAACTTCTACTGTTGGGTTACCACGAGAATCTAAAACTTCTCTAGCATATACATCTAAAATAATTGACATTTTGTCCTCCTATAATTATTAATACATACATTATTATAACAAATTTTCGCTTTTGCTCAGTAGTAATTTACTGAAAATTTTTTCTTATTACTTTTTAAAATCGAAAATTTAATATTTTAAACAAAAAAGAAAAGAATATTCTTTTCTTTTTAACAACTATTTAGCGACTATGGAACCAAACTCCTGATGCTGGGAATGAAATATAATTTCGCGGATTAATTGCTCGTTCATTTGAAAATGTTTTTGTATTCATATCCAAGGCAAAATGTAAGTGCGGTCCAGTAACAATCCCCGTTGAACCAATTGCTCCTACCTGAGTATCTGATGTTACACGTTGACCATTACTTACAGTAATTGCTGACATATGCCAATACGTCGAAACACTATTAACTCCATTTACGTTATGAATTACTGAAACAAAGTTTCCACGATTTCGATCATACCCGCTATCAATTACAACTCCTGAAGCTACTGCATAAACTGGCGTTCCAGGTGAATTAGCAATATCAATTCCATTATGACCACCACCATAACCATCATATCCACCATATTCATTTGTAACTACTCCATCTTTAATTGGACGTCTAAAACCAACCGATACTTCATTATTACTATTGTCATTATTGTTATTACTACTGTTATTGTTATTACTGCTGTTATTGTTATTACTGCTGTTATTGTTATTACTGCTGTTATTGTTATTACTACTGTTTTTATTGCTGTTATCTGTCTTGTCTGATTGATTTGTCTCTTTTTTTGTACTAGTTTTTTTCTCTACTACTTCTTCTTGAGCTTTTGGTTTAACCTCTTCAATTTCAATACCACAGTCTACACCATAAACATCGCCTTCTTTACAACCAGAATTTTCTAAAAATTGTTTTTGAGCTTCTTGAGCTTTCTTTTCTGATTCAGCATCTGCTACCTCAGCCTCTTGTTCAGAAATCAAGGCAACTAATTCATCAGTTTTTTCTTGTGCTTTTTCTTGTTGATCTGTTAAATTTTTCTTTTCCGTTTCTAATTGACCTTTTTTAACTTCCATATCATTTTGTTTACTTACAAGTGTTTGAATTGACTCATATGAAGATGATGTTAATTTATTAGCAGCGACAGATGCACGAATTTTATCTGTTGTACTACTATCTGAACCAAAAATTTGGATAAAATAATTAACGTGACTATTTTTTTGTAACATTGTTAATGTATTTTTAGCACGATTTTCGACATTAGGAATTTCACCACTTATTTGATTGATATCAGATTCTAAATCATCAATTTTTGTAGTAGTTTCTTGGATATTTTCGTCAATTTTTTTTGATTCATCAACTAACGATTGGTATTCTTTTTGTGTTTTTTCTAACTCTTGATTTTTATGATCAATATTAGCTTGCTCTGTATCAATACTATCTTGTACATCATTTATTGACTGCGCACCAGTAATTAGGATACCTTGTTGAAATAGTATTAAGATCAATAAAAACACATTTATTTTTTTCTTCATGTATTGCTCCCTTTGTTTTCTATTAAATTTATTCCTATCTCTACTCTTAAAATCATCAATTTTCATTTAAGAATTTCCTTAAATTTAGCATAACAAAAAAATAGTTTTATCTTTTCATTTTAATACTTTACTCACAAATCATTGTTTCTTAAATTATCTCTACGTTTCAAAATATTTCTTACTTATATAATAATACATTTTTAAACTTTTTTCTGAGTTTTTTTTATTATTTTCCAACTTTATCTTTTTCTTTATTTTTAATCTTTTTTCAAAAGGATTATTTATTAAAAAAATACGTATTAAATACGTATTTTATCTATTAATAAAATGCTGATTCATATTCTGAGCCGATTACTGCATCATTCATTACATATGCACCATCGTTAACAACAACAAATTCATTCCAGAACTCATCGTCTGCTGCTTTATCAACAATTTGTCCATTTATTGCTAATTTTTGTAAATATTCTTTTTGAATTTCACTATTTTCTTGTTGATTTAATTGACATAATGCATATTTATTAATATCATCAATTAAATATTTAAAGATTTGATTAATTAATCTTTCGTCAACATCATTTAATAATGCACCTTCTAAAATTAATTGAGCATAAACAATCGTTGTAAATATTTCACCAATATTTAACATATAATCCATGTTTTTTAATAATTCTGGAGTGATTTGAGCATTTTGTAAGTATTCACGGAATAATTCAACAAGTTCAGCAAAACGTTCAACATTAGCTATTTCTATCCCTTCATAACATTGATTATATTTTGGGAATTGAACTTTAGAAAGTCCTCCCATTTTTTGATCAAAGATGTTAACATCATCACGTTTTTCTAAAACAAGTCCAATCTCAGGGTACTCGATATTATTAAAGAAGTAATTATTCATAAAACGAATAACAAGTCCCATAT
Source organism: Mollicutes bacterium SLUWU-24 (assembly GCA_049070185.1). GTDB lineage: Bacteria > Bacillota_I > Bacilli_A > UBA3375 > UBA3375 > CAZFWW01. The sequence goes on from JBLYTW010000004.1 coordinate 42,181, forward strand.
TAACGTGTGCCGTTCCCTCTAAACGGAATAAATAATCCATAGTTCCATATGCATCTGAAATATAAGTATCATTTTCATAACCCTTTGCACAAACTACATCCATTAATAAACGAACAACATCTCCACCTTGAGTAGTTACTTTCATTTTTTGAATTGGATTAAACAATAAATAACGTCGATCTTCACTTGACATTTCACGGAAATAATCACGACTACGAAGTGCATAAAGCTTCATCGCATTAATACGTGCAAATGATTGACATAAAAATTCACGTACATGAGGAAATTCCGTTACTCGTTTTCCATATAATTTACGACGATTACTATGTGTTATTGCTTCATAAAAAGCATGAGAAGCAATCCCTACTGCTGAAAATCCTAATTGAAATTTACCAATATTAACTGTTGATAATCCATTGGCAAAAGCTAAATCTCCGGTTGTTAATATATCACGGTCTGTCAATGGGTATTCAATCATTTCATATTCACCAACTCGGGCTTGATTAATTGAAGGTGTTTCAATATCTTTTACGTAATTATAATGACGATTTCGAGAATCAACTACCCAAAAGCACCATTCATTAGTTTCTTGATTTTTACCCAATGTTGCTACCTTTGAAGCAATATGGGCATTACCAATATAATACTTATTACCATTTGCTCTGTACCCATCACCATCAGGGCGAATATTAGAAGTCATCGCATATAAATCAGCACCATATGATTTTTCTGACATTCCGAATGCAAATACATGTCCATCGATCAATTGCTGTGCTAATTCTTTTTTCTGTTCTTCATTATCACTCATCCAAATTGGTGCGACTCCTAAAATCGATACTTGCATTGGATATTGATATGCTTCACCATAAAAACCTAAAATTTCATTTATTTCAGTAATTCTTCGTAAATCAAATCTCGATGTTTCACTACCATAACCTTTTGGTGTTAACATTGTTGCGTAAACTTGATGTTCTTTTTGATATTTCATCCAATCCGTTTGCCATACATATTTTTTAGCATCTTCACGAATTGCATTTAAACCTTTATTCTCAAAAAAATCTATTGTTGCTTCAAATACTGCTTTAGTTGCTTCATCATAATTACTATAATTCTCTGTTAATGGATTAAATAACATTGTTTTCTTTTTCATTATTGCCCCTATCATATTGTATTTTATTTTCAACTACTACTTTTTATTGATTTACTACTAATATTACTAAATTATTTTCCTTCAAATTGTGGATATCTTTTTTCCAAGAAAGCCATTACTCCTTCTTTGAAATCTTCACTTTTTGATGTTTCTACCATACATTTAGCTTCTAATTCTAAATATTTTTCAAATCTTTCACCAAAAACTAAATGATTTATTAATTCTTTTTGACAAGCATATGCTTGAAGTGGTCCATTAGCAATTTGCATTACAAATTTATCAACTACTTCAGCAAATTCTGCTGTTGATGCAACTTTAGTTAATAGTCCCATATCTTTCGCTTCTTTTGTTGAAATTGGCTTACCAAGTCCCATAATCTCCGTTGCTTTTCCATAACCAACAAGTTCATTTAAAAAGAATAAACTTCCTGAGTCACCACTTAAGGCTAAATTGATAAATGCTTCAATAAATTTTGCATCTTCAACCATAATACGATAATCACATGCTAATGCAATACTACATCCAGCACCAGCCGCTACACCATTAATTGCTGCAATAAATGGCTTAGGTATTTCACGAATTTGACTTACAACTTTTCCAATTTCAATAACTCCTGCTTCTGGAATTGTTTCACCATTTTTAATCATTGTTGCAAATGATCCAATATCTCCTCCAGACGAAAATACTTTATTTCCTCCAGTAATTACAACTACCTTAATCTCATCATCATTTTTAATCGTTAATAATGCTTCACATAATTCACTAATTACATCTTCTGTAATAGCATTTAATGTTTTCGGATTGTCAATTGTTATTGTTGCAATTCCTTTTTTCACGTTTAAACTTACACTGTTCATTATATATTCCACCCTTCTTTTGAAAACATTTAAATTATATCGTTTAAAATAGTCTAATGTATAGACTGTTTTAAGTTAAATAAAATAAAATTTTATCAATAAGCATAAAAAAAATACTTAGATAAACTTTGCTTATCTAAGTATTTTTTGGAGCGGGTGATGAGAATCGAACTCACATCATCAGCTTGGAAGGCTGGGGTAATAGCCATTATACGACACCCGCATATTTAATTTTAAAAATGGTGACCCGTACGGGATTCGAACCCGTGCATGCATGCGTGAAAGGCATGTGTGTTCACCGCTTCACCAACGGGCCACGTTATTACATAAAAATGGCGCCACAAGCAGGACTCGAACCTGCGACCTGCCGGTTAACAGCCGGATGCTCTACCAACTGAGCTATTGTGGCACACAACAGTATTAATTATATCATAAATAATATTATTGTCAACTATATTTTTGTTTTTTTACTATTGATATTCAAAAAACACAATAATATCACAGCTTTTATCATTATTAACTTAACACAAATTTATAAATACTCTATTTATATTACTAAGTTTATTTTTATAAATTTTTTGTTTTATCCCATTATAACAAATACGTCTGGCAAAAATTTTGAAGTTTCAACACAGAATTAGCACATAATATTGGTATAATTAAAGTATTAAAAGAATCCAATAACATGAAAAACTAGTACTAAGTCTTATATTATTAGTTTTAATAGATTAATTGGAAATATTCACATATAAAATAATAAATATATATTGATATATATTAAGGGAGATCCACAGATGCCAACCATAAATAAAAACCTATTTATTGTTCTTATTACAATTTTTGTTGTTATTATTACTTATAACGAACAACGTTTTCCTAATATATTTAACATCGCATATTTAATTTGGAATTTGACTGCTTTAACAATGTATTGTTATGCCGTATTTAAGCATCAATCTACTAATATTTCGCTTAAAATGTTAAGTGCTATTACCTTCCTTGTTTATTTTCCAGACTTTTCATTTTCTCATTATATTATTTTAATGAATTTTGGATTATTTATGTTATTATCATTTGGTAATTGGAGTAATTATAAATAGTAATGACAAAACTTAAAAATGAGTCCTAGTAAATCTAGGACTCATTTTGATATTTAACTTGTTCTTATTTATCTACTTGTCAAGAACAAATTCATTTGCTTTTTAATTACGTAAGTTTTTCCCATCTAATGGAGTATCAGCAGCTAAAGCATCTAATTTACTAATTATAGCTCTTGCTTTTTTCGCTTCATTTGCTTTTAATGTGTACATTCCTAATAATTCTTGCTTCGTATAATTACTTGTTACAATTGTATATAATCCTTTTTCTAAACGAAAAGCAATAATTGCATTCAATACATCATCACGCGACCATTGTGAAATCGATTCTTGACCTAAATCATCAATAATTAAGCGTTTTGCATATTTTACTTTATTAATATAATGAGCATTATTATTATTATTAAAACGTTTGGTTTTTTCAATAAAATCTGGCCAAAAAACATATAATGTTTGTTCTTGACATTTATTATATGTTAAATTAGCCAATGCAATTGCCATAAAAGTCTTACCAACTCCATTTGTACCAAATAAATATACTCCATTATCCATTTGAGTAATTTTACTTAAAGCATCACGCTTAATTACATTACTTTGATAATCAATTTGCTCGATAGTAATATTTTTATTAAATACTTCTTCTTCCAAATAATAAACTCCCGGATTTTTACTGACTTTTTTTGTTGTGATTTCAACCATTCCCTGCCAGTTTAACTGGTATAAATCCGGATTTGATAAATATAATTTAATTTCTCCTATAAAACCATATAAATCTTGTTCTGCTAAATTGTTCTCTTCACGAAATTTAATAATTAACGGATGTTTTAAAATTTGCACTTGGACTCCTTACATTTTACTACGTAAATATGTTTCTAATTCGGTAATTAATACACGTTCTTGTTCCATTGTATCACGATCACGAACCGTTACTGCTTGGTCTTCTAATGAATCATAATCAAAGGTTACACACCATGGCGTTCCAATTACATCTTGACGACGATATCTTTTACCAATTTTTCCGGCTTCATCATAATCTACACGGAAGTTTTCAGCTAAATTAGTCATTAATTCTTGAGCTTGTGCTCCAAGTTTTTTAACAAGTGGTAATACCGCCACTTGAACTGGTGCTAACTGTGGTACTAAATGTAGAACCTCACGTGTATCTCCCTCTGCTAATGTTTCTACTTCATAACTATTTGCTAAGATTGCTAAAAACAAACGATCCACCCCAACAGAAGGTTCTAAAACGTATGGTAAATAACGTTCATTTGTTTGTGGATCTAAATATGTTAAATCTTGTTTTGATCCTTCTTGATGCGCATTTAAATCAAAGTCTGTACGCGAAGCTAATCCCCATAATTCTCCCCAACCAAATGGAAATTTAAATTCTACATCACTAGTTTTATTTGAATAATGTGATAATTCATCAGCATCGTGTTCACGAATACGATAATTTTCGGTTTTAATCCCCGCTAAACTTAAGAAGTTTACAATATCTTGTTGTAATTTATCAAACCATTCTAATTCTGTTCCAGGTTTAACAAAAAATTCTAATTCCATTTGTTCAAATTCACGAGTACGGAAGATAAAGTTTCCTGGTGTAATTTCATTACGGAATGATTTACCAATTTGTCCAACTCCAAATGGAACTTTTTTTCGTGATGTACGCGCAATGTTTTTGAAGTTAACAAATATACCTTGAGCTGTTTCTGGACGTAAGTATACAGCTGATGTTTCATCTTCAACAACACCCATATTCGTTTTAAACATTAAATTAAATTGACGAATATCTGTATAATTTAATTCTCCACAATTAGGACAAACAATATTATTTTCTTTAATGTATGTTAACATTTCTTCATTTGACCAACCATCTGCAATTATATCACCAGCTGAATTTTCTTCAATTAATTTATCAGCACGATGACGGGTTTTACATTCTTTACAATCTAATAATGGATCTGAAAATCCACCAATGTGTCCTGAAGAACGCCAAACATTTGAATTCATTAAGATTGCTGAGTCAATTCCAACATTATTTGGATTTTTAGTAATAAATTCTTTCCACCATAATTGTTTAAGATTATTCTTTAATTCTGCTCCTAATGGACCATAATCCCATGTATTTGCAAGACCATTATATATTTCTGACCCTTGATATACAAATCCGTATTGTTTAGCATGTGCTACTATCTTATCCATTGTTTCCATATTATTTCTTATTTCCTTTCCTTTGATCCAAATCACTCTGATAAATAAGTTCATTATATCTTTTAATCAGATGATTTAAATATTGATTTAAATCTTTTTCATATATTCTAAATTGTTTTTCATAATTATATATTTGATGTTTTAAATGAAAATATTGATCTTTTTGTTTTTCACGATCAATATTTTTAATTTCACTTAATAAATTTAAATATTCTATATTATTCTGTAGTAATTGATATTCTTTTTGATAATTTTTGTATAAAGATGTATTATTTAAATCGTCAATCTTATGACATAAATAACTTACTTGTTTTCTCATCACGTAATTTCTTTTGTCGTATACGTTCTTTATCAATTACTATTACATATAATAGACCCAAACTTAAAATTAAAAATGAATTCATCCCCATACTTATAAATGGTAAAGTAACACCAGTCATTGGAATTAAACCAGTTACTCCACCAATATTAATAAATGCTTGGACTAAAATTAATGTCCCATATCCATAACAATAGAGCATTCCAAACCGTTCATGGGCGGTATAACCAATGTTGAAACACTGGAAAGCAAGTAGCATTAATATTAATATTGTAAATACTACTCCTAATAACCCCCATTCTTCAGCGATCACAGTAAAGATAAAATCGGTATGTGATGCAAATAAGAATCCACTTTTTTGAACCGATTCCATATAACCACGTCCTAAAACTCCACCATTAGATATCGCAACATACCCCTGGACAACATTGTATGATTTATCTAAATCATTCCCATTTTCAAAAGGATGTAACCACGCTGAAATTCGGTCAGTTTGGTATGAAGCTGATAATGTCCCTAATAATAGAACCGCAATGGCAATAAATGGTATTCCAACCTTTAAAACACTTTTAATTCTTTGACCATTGTAAAAAATCATTGCCACAAATACTCCACCAACTAGTAATGCTCCACCTAAATCCGGTTCAATTAAAATTAAAAAAATTCCAATTAAACTCATAAGTATCGTTTTATTGATTCCTTCTTTACTCCGATATATTTTTGGTGTTGAGAACCTTTTAGCCATATATAAAATCATTGTAATTTTATATAATTCTAATGGTTGAATTGAGAAGAATGGTAATGGGATTGTACTCTTTGCTCCCCCACGAATAAAGTATCCATCCGCTGGGAATAATACCCCTCCAATCAAGACAATTAATAATAGAACTAATGTAATATTAAAAAATGTTACTGCTCCTTTTTTACCAATTAAATACGGTGGTTTACGCCACGATAAAAAAATTGTAAATATTATAAAGCACACAAAAATCAGTATTATTTGACTGATTAATGGTCGATATGGGTTTAATCCATTAATTATATAATCAATTGAACTTGCACTAAATATGTTAATTGCACCCCATAGGGATGCAATTAACCATAACACTATTAAAATCTGAAATTTTTTTATTTTTCTCTTTTTCATAATTTACTCGCTTACGTAATAAGGTATCTTCTCATTGCCCATAATGATCCCATTGAACCGATTACAATACCAATTAATGGTAAACTAATAATCAGTAAGTGATCCATTTGACCAACTGTTGCTAATGAGGATTTAATTAAAATTAATAAATCCGAATTGTATATTTCTTGATAGAAAATGTGTAATACTCCAAATGAGAATAATCCACCAATTAATCCAATTAACATCCCTTCAATCATGAATGGTAATCGAATAAACATTTTTGTTGCCCCAACTAAACGCATAATTTCAATTTCAGTACGACGTGCTGTAATTGTAAGTTTAATTGTGTTTGTAATAATAAACAATGATGCAAATAATAACACTGCTGCAACAAATACTGATGTATTTTGAATCAATTTCATAATTGCAATAAAATCATTTGTTCCATCAGATTGACCATACTCAGTTGATTCTATTCCATCAATTTTATCAATCTTCTGACTTAAATCTTCTAAATCATATTTTTCTAAATCTGTTGTAATAATATAAACATCATTTAGGGGGTTCGCATCACCTTCAAAATTCTTTTGAATGTCTTCGGCATTACTTCCCATTGTTTCAGTAATTGCTTTTAACTCATCTTCTTTTGAAGAAAAATCAACACTTTCAACTTCTGGTAATTTTTTTATTTCTTCACCAACTTTTTTCGATTCCTTATCAGATGCTGTTGCATCAACATAAGCATATACTTTTAATGAATCTAAAACACTTTCGGTCATTTTAGTTGTATTTACACTAATTTGAAATACAAATCCAACAACTAATAGCGTTAAAGTTACTAATAGTATACTTGCAGAAGTCATCGTAAAATTTCGGCGCATACTATTTAAAGCACTTTGAATACTATTCATAAATATACTCTCCTTCTACTTCATTTGCTACTTGACCATCTTTTAATAATACTACACGATTTTTGAAAATATTAACGATTCCAACATCATGTGTTGCCATAACAAAAGTTGTTCCTGTTTTATTAATATTTGTTAAAATTTCCATAATTTGTAAAGCATTTTCAGGATCTAAATTTCCTGTCGGCTCATCAGCTACAATGATTTTTGGATCATCAACAATTGCACGAGCAATTGCCACACGTTGTTGTTGTCCACCTGATAATTCATTAGGATATTTATCCTTTTGTTCAAGAATTCCAACACGTTTTAATGTTTTTAATACTTGCTCTTCACGCTTATTTTTATCATAACCTGTTACATCAAGTGAATATTTAACATTTTCATAGATTGTTTTATCTTTTAATAATTTATAATCTTGGAAAATAACTCCAACTTTACGACGTAAATATGGCATTTGATTATTTTTCATCTTTGAAATATTTTCACCATCTACATAAATGTTACCACTTGTTGCTTTTGTTTCACGATAAATCATTTTTGCAAGTGAAGATTTACCAGCACCACTTTGTCCAACAAAGTATACAAATTCACCTTCATAAATTTTTAAATCTAAATCTTTGAAAATTTCTTCTTTTTCGTATTTCAAGCCAACCTTTTCAAATGATACGATTACTTTTTTCTTATCTATTTTTTTTTCTGATTCAACTTTTAAAACATCATTTTGATCTCGTTTGATTTCAACTAAAGTTTCACCAGATTCCTTTTTATTTTCGTTCATTTATAACCTCTTTTATTAATTCTTCTGTAATTTTACGTTCAATATATTGAGTTGCGTAACCATCATAATACATCTTTTTTTGGCCACCTTTACCCAACATCACTATTATATCATTATTTTTAGTATTTGTGAGCGCATATTTAATTGCTTCTGGTCGATTAATAATTTCGACAACTTGAACTTTATCACAATCAATTCCTTGTTTTAAATCATTATTAATCGTTAAAACATCCTCACTACGCGGATCATCTTCTGTCAAAATAATTACATCTGCTCCATAACTTGCATTTTTTCCCATTTCAGGTCGTTTTTGACTATCACGCTCACCCGCAGATCCAGTTAACACATAAACACGCTCATCAGTTTTTACTTGTTTTACAAACTCCATTATCTTTAAAATACTATCTGGAGTGTGAGCAAAATCAATAATAATATTTGCTAATTCTTCATTATGAATTAATTCCATTCTTCCAGGAACCACAAAATCACTTGCTAAATCAATAATCATATCTAAATCAAAACCTAATCCAACAAGACTAACTATTGCCTCCGTTAAATTATAAACATTAAATTCAACTAGTAACTTTGTTTTAACATGGTGTATTTCATTATTTACTTGCAAATCAAATTCAGTTCCCGCTAATGATTCTTTAATGTTTAAAATTTGATAATCAGCTTCATTACTTTTACCAACTGTATAAATTTTTAGTTCATTTTTACGTTCTTGATATAATCGCATTCCATACTCTGAATCAATATTTATTACCGCAAAACCATTTGGAGTCAATAAATCAAATAGTTTGTTTTTAGCCTGATAATAATTTTCCATTGTTTTATGAAAATCAATGTGTTCACTTGTTAAATTTGTAAAAATTGCAACATCATATTTTAAACCATAAGCTCGTTTTTGTTCTAAAGAATGTGATGAGGCTTCCATTACAAAGTATTCACTACCATGATTCTTGGCAGTAGCAAAATTATGATAAAGTTCATCAGCAAACGGTGTTGTCATCCCATTATAATCATTTTCTTCACCATTAATAAACAATCCACTTGTTCCTAAATATGATGCTTTAGTTATTTTATTTAAAATTTCACTAATAATTAAAGCTGTTGAAGTTTTCCCATCAGTTCCGGTAACAGCAATAAATTTCATCATTTCTTGTTGAAATTTATAAACATTTTGAGCTAATTCAGCCATTGCCATATTAACATCATCCACTTGGATATAATTAAGATGTTCATTTACTTCTGTTCCAACAACATAAATTGCTCCAGCCTTAAATGCTTCTTCAATAAAATCATGACCATTAAATTTCTCACCTTTAAAACAAAAATATACTGAACCTTCGATAATATTATTTGTATTTTTGGTAATATTTTTAACTTGATTTATCGGGATTTTTTTCATTTTGCTCCTTTTTTTGAATTTTGACTGTATCTGGGACAGTAAAATCAATTTTAAATTTATTGTTATTAATTTTCTCGATTTTATTTGATGTACCAACTCCGCTTAACTCACATTCCCAATTCATTGCTGAGCATATTCCTTCAACTTCACTATACGATTTATTTACTAAAATTTGTGGATCAACAGCACCCACTGCTCTTAAAATTACTGTTTCATCCTTAGAAATAACTTGAGATTTTTCCGGATATTGCGAAGCAATTTTTCCACTTCCTAATGTAATAACTTTAATTCCATCTTTTTTTAATTCTTTTTCTGCCGTAGCACTATCTTTACCAACATAATTTTTCAATTGATAACGATTATTATCAGTTTTACTTAAATCAATGTCACTATTTGCTGAATTTAAATAATCCAATGAGTGGTTAATAATACTGTTTACATATTTTGCCATCATATCAACTGGATCAGTATTTGGTGCAACTACTGCAGTATAGACAATAATTTCTGGATCATCAATCGGTGCTAATGCCATAACTGAGTGAATCAAATCACCATCTTTGGCATATCCACCACTATTACTTGCAACTTGAGCCGTACCGGTTTTAGCACCAATTTTAACTTTTTCATTTTTATATGGTAAACCAACAGCATCATAGATTCCACCTTTAGGAGATTCATAATAAACTGCTTGTTCTAATTCTTTACGTACTTGTTTAACAACATCTTCTTCTAATTTCTTTTTCGGTTCTAAGCTTTTATCTTCTGTATCTTTATAGAATACTTCTCCGGTTTCCGAATCAGTCATTTTCTTAACCACGTGTGGTTGTAACATTTCACCATCAGTAGCAAAAATACTATATCCTCGTAATAATTGTAATACATTGACTGTCATCCCTTGTCCAAATGATGTATTGGCATAATCAAGTGGATATTGAGGATCAACTGAACAAGGATTACTTTTTAAAAATTGATTATCAATTGGTTGACCGAATTCAAATGTTTTTGTCAAATAATCACGCCAATCACTATAACTAATTTTATCAACAATTTGGGTCATAATTGTATTTGATGAATACCAAAATCCTTGTTCCCAAGTGATTGAACCCCAATTTTGACCATATTCATTGTATAGCCAATCGGCTACATAATTACCGGCACCCCATTCTTCTTTTTCGCGTTTTCCAGTTGGTCCATATTCATTCGGATTCCAAACACCTTTATCCATTGCTGCAGCAATTACAAACGTTTTAATTGTACTACCTGGTTCATAACAGAAATCTGTATACGGATTAATATAATTTTGAACATCACGTTCATTTGGATCAAATGATGGTGTTGAGTATGCACCAAGAATTGATCCATCTTTAGCATCCATAACAACAGTAAATGCCATTTCTTCACCAGCATTAACTAAATATTTATTCATAAATGTTTGAACATATTGTTGGATTTGACTATCAATTGTTAAAGTCACATCCGAACCATCCATTTTATCCATAACTGATGATTGTTCTTTATTAATTTGAATATTATTAATATCATTTTGGGAAGTTTCACTTCCATCACGTCCCTTTAAATAACCATTCAAACTACTTTCAACACCAATTTGTGATTTATCTTCACCATTTTCATCTTTCATTGTGAAACCAAGAACATAAGAGGCAAAATCACCAAATGGATAAAAACGCTCAACATTTTCCGTAAATTGGATTGCATTTATATTTTCTTTTTTCTGTACTTTTTCGATTGCTTCTTTCTCCGCAATTGAAATCCCTTTTCCATAAATTCCAATTGCTACTTGAGCATAACCCTCTTTTGTTTCCTGTGATAACTGACTTATAATTAAATCTTTCGCATTCTCATCATCATTTAACTTTAGTTGATCAATTAGAATATCTGCTACTTTATCACGATCAGCTTTTGATAATTCTCCATCTTCTTCCCCAGTATTCAATACTACATAAATATCATAAGTTTTTATATTTACTGCTAATGCCTCACCATTTTCATCATAGATATTTCCCCGTTCTGATTTTATTGTAGTTTTTTTCGTATAGATATCTTTAGCGTAAGCCTCTAAATCCTTACCATCAAATGAATGGGTTACTTCAATTTTCAAAGTCCACAATATTGCTACCAAGAATAAAAACACAAATATGAAGACAAAAACCAACATAAAAAATGTTGATTTTGAGCGATCAATTTTATCTTGTTTTTCCATTGTTACTAATTTTTTCTTAACTTTTTTATTTTTTGTTACAGCTTGTTGTTTTTTCTTACTTTTCATTATTCTCCAAATAGTATACATTATTTTCAACATCTAAATCCGGATAATCGTCTTTAACTTTATCATTGGAATTTTCTGTATTTATCTTAACTGTTATTTCATCTACTTGTTTTTCGATTTCATTTATTTTACTTTTAACATCCGCTGTTTCAATTAATATTTCATAAGTTTGACTCTTTGAGATAATGTATACAGTTACCGCAACAAAAATAAATAAATAAGATATTCTTATTTTAAAACGATCACTTATATTCATCTTATATCCTTTCTAAAACTCGTAACTTTGCACTACGGGAACGACTATTATATTCGCATTCCTCAGCACTTGGTAGTATCGGTTTTCGTGACACTAATTTTGCCTTTGGTTGATATTCCACAGGAATTACGGGTAATTTTTTAAATTCTGGATCAACTTCTGTCCATTTTTTAAAATAATATTTACAAATACGATCTTCAAGTGAATGGAAAGTAATTACTGAGATTCTCCCACCTGGATTTAACATTGAAAAAGCTGTTTTTAATGTTTCTTCAAATACATCTAATTCCTTATTAACCTCAATTCTAATTGCTTGAAATACCCTTTTTGCTGGATGAGATTTTGCATTATAAAAAGCCTTTTTCGGAATTGCACTTAAAATCAAATCATTCAATTCTTTAGTTGTTGTAATTTCCTTTGTTTCTCGAGCACTTTCAATTGCTCTTGCAATTTGCTTAGCAAATTTTTCTTCACCATATTTTTTAAAAATATGTTGCAAGTCATGAAAACTATAACCATTTACAACATCTTTTGCTGTAACCTTCCCATTTTGATCCATTCGCATATCTAGTGGTCCATCATGAATATAACTAAAACCACGATCTTCTTGATCCAATTGCATCGATGAAACACCTAAATCAAATAAAATACCATCGATTTTTTCAACATTATATTTAGCGAGTTCATTTTTTAAGTTTGCAAAATTACTTTGGATTATTGTAACATTATCAACATCTGAAAATGTTGATTTTGCATTTTCAATTGCCCAAATATCCTGATCAAAACAATATAAATGACCCTCATTTAACTTACTTTGAATTAAACTTGAATGGCCTGCTCCCCCTAATGTTGCATCTACATATATTTTATTTTCACTTATATTTAACCCTTCAACACTTTCTTCTAATAGTACTGTTGTATGTTTAAAATCCATTTTTCCTACCTTATTTTAATGTATTCTTGTATAATCCCAATAATTATTAAAACTATATAAATCATTGGATAAAAACGACCTGTAGTTACAAAAAAAGTCCGAATAAATCTAACAATCGAATTTTTTTTCTGACGACTATACTCGCTTGTAATATACAGTAAACCAATTAAAATTACTGCTATAACAACAATTGCTAATATTGGTCCGAAAATGTAACGGCAAATTAAAACTAATGATAATAAATAAAGCGGTGATACTAAAATAAACGATTGTTTTTCACTACGAGTCAAGAAATATAATAAGAAATACACGATAAATGGGAATATTATAATTAATTTCACTATATTAATAATTGCCATTTTTCTCCTTTTATAAAAATAAGGTGTTTTGTAAAAAACACCTTTTAACTCTTATTTTTCAATAACTGTTTGCCCTTTATATGTTCCACAATTTGGACAAGCTCTATGTGATTTTACGATTTCACCACATTCAGGACATTTAGTAATTCCTGTTAAATTTAATTTGAAGTGCGTTCTTCTTTTTCTTTTACGTGTTTTTGACGTTCTACGAAATGGTACTGCCATAATACCTCCTTATTTTTTATTGAATAAATTTGCAAACGGTCTTTGTTCAGATGCTTCTTCTTCTGTAATCGTATTTTTAGCTTCGTTTTCCGAATAATTATACGGAACAGTTACTAGGATCAACTCCCATACTAACTCCGTTAATTCAATTTCATCAACAAAATGTTCAATTTCCAGTTCATCTGCTCGTTGCAAATCAGTAGTGAATAAAACTTCTTCAGTAAAATTAAAGTCCACATTCAATGGATCAAGTGTTTTCGCATCTAAATAATCAACGTTAAAGTCAACATTTAATGAAATATGAACATCTTTTGGTTCAATTATATATGCATTATAACTTACCATTGCATTATTTACTCGTTTTAGTAAAGCATCGTTTGTTTGACGCTCACTATAATCAACTTGTACTTCAGCACTTATGTGCTTTTTTTTCTCTAATTCTTCAAAGTTTATTAACATACTACCTCTACTCCACTATGTATTATATCGATTTTTTACAAAAAAGTCAACAAATTAATAAGATAGACAACTTTTCTTTTAATATAATCATAAAAATCGGAAAAATCACTAAATTTCTCTCATTCTATAATGATAATTATTTATTTAACATTGTAAAATCAATTTATCAGTAACTAACTCTTTTATGACAGAATCTACATTTTCACTTTATCAAAAAAAGATTAAGAGCTGATTCAACTCTTAACCTTTTTGATATTAATTACAAACTTATTATGCAATATTTTTTTTTGTTACGTAAATCACAAATAATGATAATACTGATAATGTTAGTCCGATTACTGGTAATTGCTTACCTGTATCTTTTAATCCATCTTCTTCTTCTTTCGGAATTGTTACTTCCGGATTTTTTGGGTCTACCACTTCTGGTTCCTCTGGATTAATTGGGTCTGCCACTTCGGGTTTCTCTGGATTAATCGGGTCTACCACTTCGGGTTCCTCTGGATTAATTGGGTCTACCACTTCTGGTTCCTCTGGATTAATTGGGTCTACCACTTCGGGTTTCTCTTGATCAATCTCCGGTGTTAATGTATCCGGATTTTTTGGTCTTTCAACATCCACCTCTGGTGTTAATGTATCCGGATTATCTGGTTTATCCTTTCCAAGTTCCGGAGTCAATGGATCTGCTGGCTTTGTTACATCACGAACAATATTCAACTTTACTGCCATACTTGTTGTATTTGTCTCTTCATCTCTTACTCTCAATACAACTGTATATTCACCTGTTTTATTATAATCTACCCATGAATCATCAACATATAATTTATCCGATAAATCATTTTCAGTTATTTCCGTTGCATTTGCTTTATAAGCTTTAATATAATCAGGCTTTTCATCACCTAGATTTATTGTTAATTCTGCTTCTTCTGATGTGATTATTGGTAACACATCTTCGATTACTAATGTTACAGTTTGCTTACCAATTAAATTACCTGCACTATCATTTTGTGTAAACACGACTGTATACTCCCCTGGTACTGAGTAATTCACACCACTTTGATCAACCATTATTGGTGTAGTTTCTGGACTTTCAACTTCAAACAAATCAATTAATTCAGCATCTGTTAACGGATTTTCTTCTTTGATTTCTTTTTGTGGTTCGGCAGCCATTACACTATAAAATACATTCTGCTCTATAGTTCCACTAAACATTCCTTTTCCATTTTCTTCTGGCATAATCCAGTTACCAAATAGATTGTTTTCTCCAACTTCTAAATTTGTAGATAATATTACTTTTTCTTCATCTCCTGATATATTATAAACCGTATACGAAATTTCTTTATTTTCAGATACTTCTATATCATCTAACTTTACTTTTTGACCATAAACTGTTCTAGCACCTGATGGTCCATCATCACAATAATATTTATTTTTTAATGGTCTTAAGTCTGAAATATGGTTACTGTCCAAGTTTATACACATTGGTTTTGAGATGTATTTGCTCAATTCTTCAAGGTCTTTATTGTCTAACTCATTACCATATGCGATTAATACTGTTAGATTTGTTAGATTTTCCAATGGACTTAGGTCTGTTACACCAGTATTACCAATATCTAACTTTGTTAAATTTGTTAAATTTTCCAACGGACTTATGTCTGTTATACTAGTATCACTAATACCTAACTCTGTTAGATTTGTTAAATTTTCCAACGGACTTAGGTCTGTTACACCAGTATTACTAATATCTAACTTTGTTAAATTTGTTAAATTTTCCAACGGACTTAGGTTTGTTATACTAGTATCAATAATACCTAACTCTGTTAAATTTGTTAAATTTTCCAACGGACTTAGGTCTGTTATATTAGTATCACTAATACCTAACTCTGTTAGATTTGTTAAATTTTCAATCGGACTCCAATCTAGTATACTATTAGATTCTACAGATAAACTTGTTAAACTTGTTAAATTTCTCAGTGTACTAATATCTGATATTCTATTACCTGCTATATCTAAATACGTTAAATTTATTGCATACTCTAATCCGGTTAAGTCTGATATACCTTTATATGAAATATCTAAATCAACAAGAGATTCCATATCTTTTTTTGTAATATCACTATTATATGGCTTACCTAATTTCATATTAATATTACCTTTCAACCTAGTATCTGGCATATCAATTACTTCTTCTTTATTTTCTCCCTGTTTAGTTACTCCTTGTTCTGGATTAACTTCCTCAGCATTAATCATTACTGGTTGAATAATTCCCAAAAGAATTAAAACTAACATTATTCTAAATTTTTTCAATTTCATCTATATTCCCTTTACATCTTTTATTTACAATCATTATATCAAAATTTAATTATATTTTTTTATTTAAACATATTATTATTCTCCCACTTATCTATCATTAAAAAAAGTAAGAAAACTCTTTTGTCTTCTCACTTTTTAATTGTTCATAATTATATTTTATTTGATTTCTTATTTAGAATTATTTCAGTTTATAATGTAGCATCTCCACTGTGCCAATTCATTGGACATAATCCACCTGACTTAAATGCTTGGATTGTTCTTAATGTTTCATCAACAGAACGACCTACATTTAAATTATTAATTGTTGCACTTTCTAAAATTCCTTCTGGTGAAATAATAAATAATCCACGTAAAGCAATTCCTTCATCTTCAATTAATACACCAAATAATTCTGAAATTGCATGATTAGTATCTTGTAATAATGGAAAATTAATTGGACCAATTCCTCCATCTTTTATATCCATTTTTCGCCACGCTGCATGTGAATGAATTGAATCTGTTGAAATCCCAAATATTTCTGTATCTTCTGCTTGAAAACGGCTATACGCTGATGATAACGATGTTATTTCTGTTGGACATACAAAAGTAAAATCTAATGGCCAAAAGAAAGCAACTGTCCATTTTCCTTTTTCCATATTTTCTGCTAATGATACTTTACCAAATGATCCATCTGCTAATACTGCTTCTGCTTCAAAGTTAGGGACTTTACATCCAACTTTTACTGATGAAATATAATACTGTTCTTCCACTTTTCCTCCTATTTCTATCTCTTATTATAATACTTTTTTTAATAATCTGATTTAATTTTACTTACTAATTTTATTTATTAGTTAATTCTACATATTGCTCAACAGTAATATTTTTTAATTTATTATCTGATATTTTTCCATTTTTATACGTAGCAGTTCCATAAATTGGATCTTGCTTCTCATCTTGAGCACTAGCAAACACTTTTACTTTATAGGCACCATCAATCTTTTGAGCTCTCATACTATCAATTATTACATCAGTTACTTGTGTAAATTCTTCTTCATTTGGTAAACCATTAATTACGAATGTAGCTTCATTCTTTTCATTATTTAATTCTGTAAAATTCATTCCAAAATCTGATTTTGCTGCTTCTACTTCCGCACTTTTTGCTGTACATCCAGAAATAACTGGAATTAATAACACTATGAATATTAATATTTTCTTCATCCTTCTCCTCTGTCATATTATATCATTTAATAATTTGTTTTGATTAAAAACAATCCTTCCGGTGGCATTGTTTTTCCCGTCTGCTTTCGATCCTTTATTTCAATCAGTTCTTTTATTTTTTCTGGATTAAATTTATGCATTCCCACATCAATCAACACTCCAGCAATTATTCGAACCATATTATATAAAAAACCATTTCCTTCAATTTTAATTATAATTAAATCTTTTTCTTGTTCAACTTCTAGATTAAAAATAGTTCTAACTTTATCTTCAACCTCTGATTTCACGTTACAAAAACTTGTAAAGTCATGCGTACCAATAATATATTTTGTCGCTTCTTGCATCAATGTTACATCAAGTTTTTGCGGATGGTAATACGCATATTTCCGTAAAAAAGGATCATATTTTGTCATTATTTGATAATGATATTCTTTTGATTTCACTTGGTAACGGGGATTAAACTCAAGTGGCACTATTTTAACCATTTTAACATTAATTGCTGGTTTAGTTTGTGCATTTAAAGCCTTTTTCAAACCTTCAGGTGCTATTTCCTTTTCTACTTCAAATGTTAAATATTGATCACGAGCATGTACACGAGCATCAGTCCGTGATGCTCCAAAGGTCTTAATCTCTTTTTGAAAAACCTTATGTAATACCATTTCAATATTATCTTGAATTGTATTGCGATTTGGTTGAGTAGCATAACCATTAAATTCACTACCATCATATTCTAAATTTATTAAATATTTAATCATATCAACATCAGTCCTATCATCATTATAATTGTACCAAATATAAATAGCCAATCATTTCCCATAATTTTTTGTTCGAAATTTAAGTTATTAATATTATTAATTGTAATATTACGGGTAAAGAAAATCAATTCCAATTCATCAACCAAGTGATCAATTCGTAGTAATAATGCATTTAAACTTAATTTTAAATATTTCATTCGATTATTTTTAAATTCAATATTTCGGCTTTTTAAACTTTGATTAATTTTAATAATTTCATTAATTATTAATGGTAGGAAATTAATTACCAAAATAAATATTAACATTATTTCTTGAATATTTTTCATTCTCAATACTTTTCGGGTTAATAAATCAAATAAACCAATTAATTCTAATAAAGGAGTTGTTGAATTGATTACTAATACCATACCAAACATTATGTATAATCGTAATCCTAAAGTAAAAGCAAATTCAGGATAAATAAACGGATATAACTTTAAAAATAGATATGTAATAATTACAAGTGGTATTAAATAACGAAATTTTTTTTGAAAATACCAAAATGGAATTTTTCCAAGGATTATAAAAATTTGAATTATTATCACTTGAACTAAATTTTGAGGAATTGTTAAAAAAGGAATTGTCATAAACCAAATAATTAAAAATCCATATTTTAAAATTGGGTTAATTCGGTGTAAAATCGAATTATGATTTAAATAATAATTAAAATTCATTTTCCTCCTTAAGGTTTTAAAATTTGTAATGCTTGGGCTTCACTTATTGAACCATGATAAATTTTTTCTTCATTAATAATTATAACTTGATCACACATATTTTGAAATGGTTCCGGTTTATGACTACTGATTAAAAACGGAATTGTTGTTTCCTTTAAAAAATCAATTAATAATTGTGAACGTTTTAAATCCAAACCAACAAATGGTTCGTCAAAAATTATTAAATCCGGATTAATTATTATCGCACAAATAATCATTAAAATTTTTTTCTGACCACCACTTAATTGCTGTGGATTAGTTTGCAAATTAAAATCAACTTGAAAATAATTAATCAACGCTTCAACTTCTTCGGTAGGTACAGACTTCCCATACTTTTGTTCATAACCGAGGTTTATTTCCTCATATGCATTATCTGTAACTATTTGGGCATAAACATTTTGCATTACTAAAAATATTGTTTCCGGTTTAATCAACATTCGCTTTTTAACATTTACATATCCGGTTAACATTTTAAAAAATGTACTTTTTCCACTTCCACTAAATCCGAGGATTAAGACTTTTTTTCCAGTTATTTCAATTGTTACATCACTAAACACTTTTTGAACAAATGGAGTTTTTGGTTGGTACGAATAACTTAACTCATTACACTTAATCATCCTAACTCCTTATTCAAATAATCTTTTTTAAAATCATCAACATTATCATACTCTTGTATTTGATGATTATTGACAAATAATATTTGATCAGCAGATTCTAATCGTTCTAAGTCGTGCGTTATTTCAATAATTAATTTATTATCCTGTAAATACTTTTCAATTTCATTAATTATTATTTTTAAATTTTGATAATCATTCATTGATACTGTTTCATCAAAAATTAAAACTTCTGATTCATTTACTTCGCAAAGTAATGATACTAATCGAATCTTTTCTCCACCACTCAATGTTTGCGGATTATGATCTTTTAAGTTTAGTAAATGGTATTTTTTTAATAATGATTCAATCACTTCATCTGTTAAACCACTAACAAATTTTATTTCATCAATCACTCGACTCATTATAAAATAATATTCTAAATTTTGAGGGACATATGTAATATTTGGAACTAATGTTCCGGTTTTAACTTGATTATTTTTATACGTAATTCTTCCACTGAATTGTTGAAAGCCAATTAATGCTTTTGCTAAAGTACTTTTCCCACTTCCAATTTCACCAAAAATCATTACATGACCTTGATTAATTAATGATAATTGCTCAATTTCTAGGATTACTCTTTTATTATATTCAATTTCAACTGCTTCTAAATAAAACATCACCCTCCTCAATTTGTATTATACCATTTAACTTATAACTCGACTAATTTATATATTTATAATTATTAAATGCTTATCTTGATAAACAACGTAAGTTCAAATAATCAATATTCCGAATATATTTATTGATAAAATGTTAACACTTTAGATAATTAATGATAATTTCTAAAGTATCCCCCCAATTAAGAACTGGGGAGATACTTTAATATATTATCTTTCACACTGAATCCTTCCATTAAATACTTAGAAAATTAAATTCATTATAAATTTAATTTCTCATAATTATTTATTTTGTAATCAATGTATTTCATTGCTTTTTCTAATTCTGATATATGATTATTTAATTTTTCTTTTTCATAAAGTAATATTTCTAACCTTTCATTTACTGTTTTATTTCCTTTATTGCTTAACTCAATATAATTTTTAATTTTTTCTAAACTTAAACCCGCTTTTTTTAAATTAATTATACATTCTATTCTCAATAAATCCTGTTCCGTATACACTCTATGACCACTACTATTCTTATTAATATTTCCAATTAAACCTATTTTTTCATAGTATCTCAATGTATCTTTATTCATTTGGAATTTTTCACTAACATCACTTATAGTCATTATTCTCCTTTTGAATTTATTTTTGATCTAAACGGATACTTTCCGTCAATTAATTGGAATTTATAATTTTCATCTACTATTCCAACCTCTTTATTACTATTATATAATTGAATTGTAAATTCCCCTAATTCTTTTGCTGTATTATATTTACCTGAATAATTAAAATTATTTATTCCTTTAGAAATTTTCATAAATTCTGTCTCTGTTGCTGAAGGCGCTAAAACTTTAGCTACTAATTTTTTATTTAATACTTTCAATTCTTTATTCAATCCTTCTGTAAAAGATGATACATAAAATTTAGAAGCACAATAACTTACTGCTTCATTTGCAAGCGAGTAACCACCTATCGATGAAACGTTAATTAATTGACTCCCCTCAATATCACTATAATCTTTAACATATAAAGTTGATAATAATGTTAAAGCTCTAATATTTACATTAATTATTTGATTAACTTGATCTAATTCTTGATTAATTATCGCTTTATTATGACCTAGTCCCGCATTATTTATAAAAACTTCTATATTAAATTTTTTTGTACATTGATAAAATGAATATACTTCTTCTTCATTTGATAAATCAAAATTATAAATTTGAACATCAATCTCTTTATTTAAATTTGATATTTCATTTTTCAAATCCAATAACTTTTCTTTTCTTCTGGCAACTAAAATAAGATTTTTTCCTAATACTGCAAAGGCTTTAGCGATTTCATAACCTATACCCGATGATGCCCCTGTTATTACTACATATTTATTCATATTTTCTCCTATTCAAATCCATTGTAACACTTAGAGTTAACTCCAAGTCAAGAAAATTTTATTATTTTAATTACTTTATCTTTATAATTTTGCAATATATTTAAATTAACCATTCCTAAAATCTGATTATATAAAAGTTAGAATATTATCAGGCTTACTTAATAATTTTTTACGAAAAAAAATTGACAATAACTTAAAGTTCTGTTATAATATCTCTTGTAATATGGCGCACGTGGTGAAGTGGTTAACACATCGGTTTGTGGTTCCGACATTCGCGAGTTCGATTCTCGTCGTGCGCCCCATTTAAAAATACTTAATTAAGCAAATGTTTAATTAAGTATTTTTTTATTGTATAAAATAAAGAACCATTTTAGTTTTCTCATAATGGTTCTTTATTTTCATTACTTACAATTGATAAAATTTTTAATAATAATTCAAGATTAAAAATCCTATTTTTATTAATTATATAATCACGATTTTCTAATCTAATAATTAATTGATTATCGTTAATTTGATAGTCTTTAACTTTTTTTAATTGTAACTCTTCTGAGTTTATTTTGTTTTTAAAATATAATATATTATTTTCTAATAATAACTCTTGACCAAAGTGAATTTTTTGAGCAACAATATTATTCCGATTTATCCGTTTTGTTAACCCTTCAAGATAATTTTGATAACTATCATTTATCCAGAAAATCAATTCACTATTTGTCAATTCAATATTTTGAATTATGTTATTTTCAGCAACCAGTTGCAACATTTTTGCTTCTGAAAAATTTAAATACTGTTCTTGTTTTCCAAACCGATTTATATATTTAATCGCGATAATTTCTTCATACACAATTTCCGTTACCTTAATATTATTTAAAATTGATATTCCTTTATCATAAACTTCAAATGTATAATTTTTATATTTGATTAATACATAACATGGATAAATATATGTAATGATTATAATTAAAATCATTATATATGTATAAACCATACTATGCTTTAAAATAAAATATGAACTGATCAAATGATATGTTACAATCAAACCGATTAACCATATTATTAAAGCCCATTTTTTTTGCTTTGGATGATTAATTACTTTTTCTGTATGTAACCTTTTTCCGAGGACTTTTTTATACATATAATACTCCTTTATTCCATATTATATCACACTTATTAAGAGTCAACTCAATTTGAACAATTATAAAAAAGTTATTACAAATATATTGTAATAACTTTTTCTAACTTATATTTTTTTAATTTCTACTTGCTGTAAATATTTATCAATATTTGTCTTCGTTGCTAAATTTGAATCAAATGTCGTTGCTGAACCACATGCTGTTGCTAACTTAAGACACTTGTTATCACTATATTGATTAAGCATCGCTTTAATAAATCCTGCTACAAACGAATCACCCGCACCTACAGTATTAATTACCTTATCTTTTAACGGCAACGCTTTCAATTGATTATTTGCATTAACATAAATACTACCATTTGCTCCTTGAGAAACAAAAATATGTTCTATTCCTATCTCAAGTAATTGGTTACACGCTTTTAATACTTCTTCATCTGAGATGATATCCCTGTTCATTAATTGTTCTAATTCTGTTTCATTCGGTTTGATTGCATAAGGTTTAATTACTTTTAAATCTGTTAATGTTACTTTTGCACAATCAAGAATTAATTTTGTTGTTTTACTTTTAATTAATTTGGCTAAATCAATCATGAAAGTATAATCTCCCTCATGAGGATTTCCGGCAATTAAAACGATATCATCACTTTTAACATTTTGCTCCACATAATTGACAAATTGTTGTTGAACCGCACCTAATTGATAACCTTTAGCATTCAATTCAGTTACACTACCATTATTTACAAGTTTTGTATTAATCCGAATTTGCTTAACTAAAAATAATTCTTTTTCTGTTGTCTGTAATTGATTATCTATTAAAGTACCAAATTGCAAATCGGTTGTCGTAACTAATTTACACTCCTCACTTAATTCGTTCAACACATGGGCAACATTTATTGCTTTACCGCCAAAAACCAACTCATCACTTTTAATGTAATTTGTGGCTCCCTCTTCAATTTCATCAAAATAAACAAAATGATCAATTGCTGGATTCAATGTAATTAAATGAATCATTTTCTTCCTTTCTTTAATCCAATATTTAAAATTATTGCACCTACTATTGCTCCGGTAATAATTGCTATTAAATACAGTAATGGACTATTAACTAATGGTAACACAAATATCCCACCATGCGGTGCTGGTAAAGTGATTTTAAATAACATCGTTAATGCTGAAGCTACTGCTGAACCAATCATCATCGGTGGAATAAACTGCTTTGGATTTTTCGCAGCAAATGGAATTGCTCCTTCTGTTATAAATGATAATCCCATAATATAATTTGTCTTCCCCGCATCAATTTCATCTTCTGTGTATAATGATGGTTTTAATGTTGTTGCTAAGGCAATTACCAATGGTGGTACCATTCCTCCAGCCATTACTGCTGCCATAAATGTTTGATTTCCTTCTGCTAATAATAACGTACCGGTCACATATGCCGCTTTATTAATTGGTCCACCCATATCACTAGCCATCATAATACCAATCACAGCACCTAATAATACTGGGTTAAAATCTTCTAACGCTTGTAATCCATTTGTTAAAGCTGTATTTAACCAGGCTACTGGATAACCAAATATTACCATAAATAATCCGATTAAAATTGCTCCAATTAATGGAATAAATAAAACCGTTGCACTTCCTCGTAATGATTTTGGTAATTTATTGATTTTACTCGTTAATCCTTTAGCAAGGAAACCTGCTACAAAACCACCAAGAATTGCTCCCAGAAATCCACTACCATTACTATTTGCCAAAATACCTGCTAAAAACCCAAACATTAATGCCGGACGTTTACCAATACTCATCGCAATATATGCCGCCAAAACCGGTAGCATCATTCCGAATAATAAACCACCTATGTTACCAAAAAAGACACCAAGTGTTTCAATGTGAATTAGTGGTTCAACTCCAGCCGCAATATCATCTGGTGTTCCAAACAAAAATCTTAGAGCGGTTAATATTCCACCTGCTACCACAAATGGTAACATGTGAGTAACTCCATTCATTAAACTTTTATAACCCGAAAACTTTTCTTCGCTCTCTTTACCTAAATCTTGTTCTGTTTGATTAATCATTAAATTTGGTGCTGATTGCACTTCAACAAATAATTTTTCTGCATCTTTTAAACCTCGACCAACTGGAACTTGAATCACCTTTTTCCCTTGAAAACGTTCAAGATCAACTTTTACATCAGCCGCAATAATAACACCATCAGCATTATTAATTTCTGTTGTTGTTAATATATTTTCTGCCCCAGATTGTCCTTGAGTTTCTACTTTTATCCCATAACCTAATTCTTTAGCAACCTTTTCTAAATTTTCTGCTGCCATGTATGTATGAGCAATTCCGGTAGGACAACCAGTAATTGCCACAAAATTTAATTCAGAATTTAATGACTGCTTATTCTCAATATCTGTCTTTTCAATTTCATTAATTAATTCCACAACTATTTTCGGTGAAGCGTTTTTTAATTTATTAACAAATTCCTGATCTAATAATTTTTTAGCAATTGTTGCTAAAATTTTTAAGTGGTCACTTTGGGCATTTTTAGGCACAACGATATTAATAACTAAATCGGTTAATCCCTCATCTATACTTGGCCAATTAATTTGATTAATTCGACTTATTGATACAAATGGTTTATCAACATCAATTTGAGCATGGGGGATGGCAATACCTTGTTCAAAACCAGTAGTACTTAATTCTTCACGCTCATTTAAGGCTGATACTAACAGCTCTTCATCATTTATTAATCCTAATTTTTTATATTCACTTGCTAATTTAACAAATAATTCTGTTTTTGAATTTACTGTTAAATTATTAAAAACTAATTTTTCATTACATAACATTTCTCTCCTTACATATTATCATTATACATAAAGAGTTTCCCAGAAATGAAAATGTTTTTATTTTGTCATTTTTTTTAAAATATTTTAAACAACTTTTCATTTATTTTGCATTTACATAATAATTATCATTTTGAAATAATTTTAAATTCATCTAAATCAGCAACTTTATATTTATAGTTTTGTTCAAATTTACTTTCATCAATTGCAATAATTCCTACTTTGGCTTGTTGGAGGGCAAAGCGTTTTAAATTTCGCTCGGTTTTATTTGGAGTAGTCACACCATGTGAATAACTATATCCATTTGCACCAATAATCGCTACATCAAAGTTAATTTCAGCTAAATACATTAATGCTTCTTCACCTATAATTGCCGCTTCAGCACTCAAAATTGTCCCCGGAATTAAATTTAATTTTACTCCATGTTTTTCCGCTTCACTAATGTGATTGTAACCATTTGTATAAATTGTTACATCTTTATTTTTTAAATAGCCTAATATTTTCCGAACTGTTGTTCCATTATCAATAAATACAACATCACCATTATTCACATAACTACTCGCCTGTTTAGCAATTAAAATTTTTCGATATTCATTTTGATGTTCACGATATTCATCCGAAACAGATAAAATAGTGTTATCAATTAATAAAATTATCCCCCCACGTTCAACCTTAATCAATCCGATTGCTACTAACTCCTTCAATTTCCGACGAATTGTTGATTCACTTATTGCTAATTGTTCAACCAATTGATCTCGATGTGTTATTTCTTGTTCTTTTATATACTCATACAATACTGTTGCATCCATTTTTACCCTTTCATAACTATATTATATCAAGCATTATTAAAAAAGCTTTATTTTACAATTAACCATTTATATTTATTGATAAAACAAAATATTTGATACAATAATAATGATGTAATTATTACTTATTACAGGCTATATACAGGGGGAATATGATTAAAAAAATAATTTTAGCTGTTCTAATTGGTTTATTATCAGGGATTGCTAATTATATCTTTGGTAGTATTTTGAATTTAATAATGGGAGTTAATAGTACTTTAGTTCCAATAAATTTAATTTTCCTACCAATTATTGGTATTTTTATCGTTTCGTTGTATCAACGCTATGGTAAAGATTCAAATAAAGGCTTTAAAGTTGTCTTTGATGCAATGGAGCAAACTGAACAACAAATACCACATCACCATGGTCCATTAATGATTTTCACGACATGGTTAGGACATTTATTTGGAGCAAGTGTTGGTCGTGAAGGTGTTGCTGTCCAAATGGGTGCTAACATTGCTGATAGTCTTCAGCGATTTAAATTTTTCAAACTTTCACAAACTGATCGTAAATTAATGATTGGTTCCGGAATGGCAAGTGGGTTTGCAGCATTATTTGGTACACCAATTGCCGGATTTTTCTTTGCGTTAGAAATGACAAAAAGTAAAATTAATAATTTAAATTTTGTCATTCCAACAATAATTGCTGCAACTATTGGTAATTTTGTAACAACAACTTTAGGATTAAATCACTTTCATGTAGAAATTGCCAAAGAATTAATTCCTAATATTACATTAGGAGTTATGTTAAAACTTATCTTTATCGGATTTTGTATTGCTCAATTAGGTACTTTATTTATTATTACTTTAAAATTTTTAAAACAGAAATTTGCTCAATTATTTAATAATCCATTTAAAAAAATCTTTTATTTAGGAATTGTTTTAGCACTCTTATTATATTTATTCCACGATGGTCGCTATATTTCACTTGGAACAAATTTAATCAATGATGCTTTTTATCAACCAGATACAATTTTAAGTTTAGACTTTTTATTTAAATTATTTTTAACAACTTTTAGTTTAAGTATTGGGTTTCAAGGTGGAGAAGTTACACCATTATTTAGTATTGGTGCTTCATTTGGAATTATCATTGCTAAGCTTCTAAACCTACCAGTTACCGTTATCGCTGCATGTACATATGCAATGATGTTTGGTGCAAGTACTAATGCTTACTTAGCTGCATTTTTCATTGCCCTTGAAGTATTTGGTATCCACATTATTGTACCACTAACAGTAATTAGTATTAGTGCGTATATTTTTCGTTCAAATCAGAGTATTTATCCAATTGTTTTATATAATGATAAAAAATAAAAGTCCCAAAGGACTTTTATTTTTTTATTGTTCAAATTCAAACTCTAAATCTAAGACACTTACTAATTCACCAGGTTGAACACCATTCTCCTCTAGTTTTTCATAAACACCTAATAATTTTAATTGATTTGCAAAACGACGTGTATTATCATATGTACTGAAATTAGTCATTGCTACTAAACGTTCTATTTCACGTCCATAAACTTGAAGAACTCCATCTTCATCACGCTTAACATAAATACCACGATCAGGATCAAAACGATAAATTCGTTTACTCGGACGATCCGATACAAAGACAACCTTACCGATTTCATCTAAAATATCAGCTGTACGTGATTTTAATAAATCAATTCCTTGTTTAGTTAATGCAGAAATTTCAATAACTTCAGCATCTGGAAATTCTTTTTTGAAACGTTCTAAATTTTCTTCAGCATTTGGTAAATCCATTTTATTTGCAACAACTAATTGACGACGATCAATTAATCCTAATCCATATGAAGCTAATTCTTTATTGATAATATTATAATCTTCAATTGGGTCACGATATTCAAAAGATCCCATATCAACAACATGTAAAATTAATCTAGTTCTTTCAATATGTTTTAAGAATTGAATTCCTAATCCTTTACCTTCGGCAGCTCCTTCGATTAACCCCGGTAAATCTGCAACAACAAATGAACGAGAATCGTTTGTTTTAGCAACCCCTAAGTTTGGAACTAACGTTGTAAAGTGATATGCAGCAATCTTTGGTTTTACTTTTGATAAAACTGAAATCAAAGTACTTTTACCGACACTTGGTAATCCAACTAAACCAACATCTGCTAATAACTTCAAATCAAGACGTAAATTAATTTCCTGACCTGGTTCACCATTTTCAGAAATCTCTAATGAATGTTTTCCCGCACGAGCAAGAGCCATATTTCCACGTCCTCCGCGTCCTCCACGAGCAACAATCTTTTGATCACCATGATGGATCAAATCACCAATAAATTCATCAGTATCAGCATTAAAAATAACTGTACCAGGTGGAACTTTTAAAATTAAATCCTCTGCTCCACGACCAGTTTTTCCTTTATTTTGTCCATTATTACCATTTGTTGCTTTATACTTCTTGTTATAACTAAAGTCTAATAATGTATGTAATCCTTCATCTACTTCTAAAATAATGCTCGCACCACGACCACCATTTCCACCAAAAGGTCCACCTTCTTCTACCATTGCTTCACGACGGAAGGCAACTATACCATTTCCACCGGTACCTGCTTCTAATTCAATCTTTACGCTATCAACAAACATCTTATCACCACTTTCTTTTATATTATATCACATTAAAAAAAAAACTCCCACATTGTGTGGGAGCTAAACAAAGAGGCGCTGCCAATATCTTGCCACGTATGACTACATCAAGCGTGATAGAACTTAACTGCTGTGTTCGGAATGGGAACAGGTGTAACCTCTACACAATAAGCACCTCATTATATTTTAAAACTGGCGTTGCCAATATCTTGCCACGTATGACTACATCAAGCGTGATAGAACTTAACTGCTGTGTTCGGAATGGGAACAGGTGTAACCTCTACACAATAAACACCAGATTATCTGTGAGAACAAC
>JBLYTW010000005.1:0-67408 GCA_049070185.1 Mollicutes bacterium SLUWU-24
ATTAGACTTTATAACTTATCTAGTTTTGAGAGTTGTTCTCACAGATAATCTGGTGTTTATTGTGTAGAGGTTACACCTGTTCCCATTCCGAACACAGCAGTTAAGTTCTATCACGCTTGATGTAGTCGTACGCGGCAAGATATTGGCAACGCCAGTTTGGAGCCTCCTTTGGAGGCTTTTTTAATAAAGAATTCATAAAGGAGTGAAGA
This sequence comes from Mollicutes bacterium SLUWU-24, assembly GCA_049070185.1. Classification (GTDB taxonomy): domain Bacteria; phylum Bacillota_I; class Bacilli_A; order UBA3375; family UBA3375; genus CAZFWW01. The sequence continues at coordinate 210 of JBLYTW010000005.1, forward strand.
TGAAAAGAACTTACCAACCAAATAAACGTAAAAGATCAAAAGTACATGGATTTAGAAGTAGAATGTCTACAGCAAACGGACGTAAAGTTTTAGCTCGTCGTCGTGCAAAAGGTAGAAAAGTATTATCAGCTTAATATGAATAAAAAATATGTCGTCAAGAAAAATGATGATTTCAACAAGATTATAAAAGAAGGTAAAAAACAAATAAATGGTTATTATATTGTTTACTATTTACCTTCTTTATCTTTAGATATCAATCATTTCCGTATTGGTTATTCAGTTGGTAAAAAATTAGGGAATGCTCCCTATCGTAATTATGAAAAACGTATTATGCGATCGATAATTACACAAAATCAAAAAAACATTGTAAAATATGATTATGTTATTATTGCAAGACCTCGTTGTAAAAAGGCTTCATTTGCAATAAAGGAAAAAAAATTAGCAAGCTTATTTAAGGAGATAGGGAAAAATGAATAAGAAAAAAATAGCTTTAACACTTGTGTTATTAGTCGTATTAACGGGTTGTGGGACTAGTCCAGATAATCCAACAGGACCAGATACTACTGGTTTTTGGGAAACAATTAATCGTTTCTTCTCATTAGCAATGATTTATACTGGGAGAATTGCTGGGAATAATATTATTTGGGGATTAGTTATCACTACTTTAGTAGTTCGTATTGCAATGATCCCTTTATTCAGAGCGCAAATTAAGTCTAGTTCAGAAATGGCAAAAATTCAACCGGAAATTAAAAAGATTCAAGAAAAGTATAAAGGTAAAAAAGATCAGGAAAGTAAAATGAAAATGGCTCAAGAACAACAAGCATTGTACAGTCGCCATGACATTAAACCACTAGCTGGTTGTTTACCATCATTAATTCAATTACCATTATTATTTGCATTTTATGGAGCAATTCAAAACTTAATGATTAATAAAACTCCAGAAGGATTATATGGATTAGATTTATTTAATGCTGGAGATATGGGAACAAACTTTTTAATGTTCTCTGATTTAGCAAATTCAAATATCTACTTAGCAATAATTGCCGCAATTACAACATATTATTCAACTCATGTTTCAACATTAGGAAATGAACAAACTCCAGATATGATGAAATCAATGAAATATATGATGCCAGTAATGATTTTCATATTTGGTATTACGTTACCAGGTGCATTATCACTTTATTGGATTGTTGGTAATATTATAATGATTATTCAAACTTTAGTCTTTAAACGTGAAGACATTCAACGTGTTCGTGCCCAAAAGAAAATGAATGCTAAAAAATAATTTATACTAAAAAAAGCAATTAGTTTACTAATTGCTTTTTTTTATGAATAATAAATAATTTTATATTTTCTCTACTTTTTGATTAAGTAAATTAGTTGCTACTTTACGAGCAGTAATTGAAGTTAAAATAAAACTAAGAGCTACAATAAAGAAAATTAATGGTAAACTAAAATTGATTAATACAACAATGATTAGAGTTATTAAAATGAAAACTAATTGACCAAAACCAATAATTGTAGTGTAAAATGGATGTCCAATAATATTAAATAAAGATGTGTATGTAACAAAAATTGATTGGAATGGATATGAAATAGCTAATATTCTTAAATATAAAACAACAATTGAAATAATCTGTGGATCATTTGTAAATAAATTGGCAATAGCTGGAGCGAAAATAAATATTAAAATATAAGTAATCGTAAAAATTTTTGTTGAGAATTGATTTAATGTACTTAGAGCTTCTTGAACCCGCTCGTTATTTCCCGCACCATAATTTTGTCCTAAAATTGCCATTGCGGTATTTCCGATTGCAATTGCTAAAGCTAAAATTAAAGATTCTATTTTGGTACCTATTCCAAATCCAGCAACAGCTAGTTGACTATGAGTCGCTAGAATATATGTTAAAATTCCAAGGATAATTGGATTAATAATTTTTGTTAAAGAATTTGGAATTCCAACGATAACAATTTCTTTCATACTTTTTAATAATAAATTTATATTTAGGGAACGGATTTGTATTACATGATATTTTTTTGCTAATAAATAATAATATGCAATAAAGACAAAAATTCGCGAAATCATTGTTGCAAGCGAAGCGCCACCAATTCCCATCGCCGGAAAATTAAATAAACCAAAAATCATAATTGGATCTAAAATAACATTTATAACAGCTGCTAAAATCATTAAATTACCTGGTGTTTTAGTATCACCAAGGCCTCGGAACATTTGCCCTCCAACCATTGACATGAATAAGAATATACAGCCAATATACCAATATTGCATATACTCATGAATAAGTGGTAAAGTAGTTTGGTCTGCACCCATAAAAGTGAAAAAAGGATCAATTGTTAAAAAACCGATTACGGAAATAATCAAGGATAAAATTACAGCAATAATTATTCCTCCCATGATATAATGTACTTTTTCTGCTTCTTTGGCATTTCCAACAGCTTTAGCAACAAGTGCAGCAATCCCAACTCCTAACCCAATTGTAATTAGGTTAACAAACATGACAATTGAAAAGGTAAAGGACATTGCTGCTAATGCAGTTGCTCCTAAAACGGAAACAAAGTATGTATCAATAATATTAAAGATATTCATTCCTAATGCCCCATAATAACCTGGAATAGTTAAATCCCTGATGACTTTTTTTAAGTCATCTTTTAAAATTCTTTCTTGCATATTACTCCTTAAACTATATTGATTATAACAATCGTTATAATGTAAGTCAACAATTTTATAACATTTGTTATAATTGTGTTATGATATTAATGGTGATAATATGATTAAAGAAAAATATTATAAAGCAATTTTAGAGTTACAAAAAACAAAAAGCATTAACAGTATTAGTGTTCGTGATATTGCAACACAGCTGGAAATTACTACGGGATCAATTTATTATCATTTTAGTGGTAAGAATGATTTATTAAACCAAATGTTTTGTTTTTATGAACATAATTTAGAATTATTTATTGAAAAACATCAAGATGAAGAGCTTGCATTGTTTTTAAAATCCTATATTGATTATGGTATCAAACACAATGAACAGTTTTGTTTCATTAATCAGAGTGAAATAGCAGATTTTCTAACTTCTGAATCGATAGCTTATTCATATCAAGTTCATTTGAAGTTAATTGATAAAATGCAAATTAAAAAAGAGCAAATTCATAAAAAAGTAATAGTTTTGGGGGCAATTCGTTCATTACTTACAGCTCCGGATTATTATGAAGTATGTAACCAAGATTTATTGGTTAGAGAATTAATAAAAGTTATTGATTCAAAATAGAATAAAGTATTTTTCAAGTAAGATAATTGTTATAATAATACTATAAGGAGGGAAAATGAAAGTACAAAAAAGTTTTAAAAATAATCAGCCTACATTATACATAATTCCAACCCCAATTGGTAATTTAGAAGATATTACAATTAGAACATTAAATACATTAAAAACAGTTGAGGTGTTATATTGTGAAGATAAACGAGTAACCCAAAAATTATTAAATCGTTATGAAATTCAGGTAACAACAAAAACATACCATGAGTATAATAAAGAACAAATGACTCAACCATTTATTCATGATTTAGAACAATTTGGAAATGTTGGTCTTGTAAGTGATGCGGGAATGCCTGGAATTTCGGATCCCGGATTTGATATTATTAAAAAGGTAACAGAGTTAAATTATAATGTCGTAGTATTACCGGGTGCTAGTGCTTTTTTAGTAGCTTTAATCCGTGCTAATTTTCCAAATAACGAATTTAAATATTATGGTTTTCTTGGAACAAATAAACGTCTTAAAACAGAAAGATTAAATCAAATAATTCATGGAAATGAAACAGCAGTATTTTATGAATCTCCACATAAATTATTATCGACGTTAAAAACAATGAGTGAGATTAATTCAGAAGTACAAATTACAGTTGCTCGAGAATTAACTAAATTAAACGAAGAATATATTAAAGGTAATGTTTTAGAAATTTATGAACATTTTTCAGAAAATCCAATTAAAGGAGAATTTGTAATTGTTGTTGAACCAATTGTTGAAAAGTGTGAAGAATTTGAGTTATCAATTGAAGACCATGTATATAAATTAATAGATTTAGGTCAAAGTAAAAATGAGGCAATTAAAGAAGTTGCTAAAATTCGTAAAATGAAAAAGAATGAAGTATATAAATTATTTATTGAATAATTAAGGGGGAATATGAATCATAATATTGCAGCAATTGCGACACCACATGGTGAAGGTGGAATCGCAATAGTTCGAGTTAGTGGAGCAAAGGCAATTGAAGCGGTAAATAAATATTTAAGCTTTAATTTAGTAAATAAAGATAGTAATACAATTAACTTTGGTTATTTTAAAAATGAAAAAAATGAAATAATTGATGAAGTATTAGTAAGTGTAATGCGTGCTCCCCGAACATTTACCGGTGAAAATACGGTTGAGATTAATTGTCATGGTGGAATTTTCATTACTAATAAAATTTTAGAGACATTATTACAAGATGAAGAAATTGAATTGGCCGAACCAGGGGAATTTTCAAAACGAGCATTTTTAAATGGGAAAAAAACACTTACAGAAGCAGAAAGCTTAATGGATATCATTAAAGCTGGTAGTGAACAGTCGCATCAAATGGCTCTTAAAGCCTTAAAAGGTGAAACTAAAACATTAATTGAACAATTACGAAACGAATTAATGAACATTATTGCTCAAATTGAAGTAAATATTGATTATCCTGAGTATGAAGATATTGAAGAAATTACCCAAATGCATTTACAAAAACAAATTGATAGTCTTGAAAGACAAATTAATAATATAATTATTGATTCCAAAAAAGGTGAACTGATTAAAGAAGGAATTAAAACAGCATTAATTGGAGCACCTAATGTGGGGAAATCATCATTATTAAATCGCTTGTCAAGAAGTGAAAAAGCAATTGTAACTGAAATCGCAGGTACAACTCGTGATGTAATTGAATCATCAATAAATATTGGTGAAGTAACATTAAATTTGGTTGATACGGCTGGAATCAGAAAGACGGATAATTTAATTGAACAAATTGGGATTGAAAAATCACAACAAATGATTGAAGAGGCAGAATTGATTCTGCATATTTTAGATGCAAGTCGTGAACTTACTGAAGAAGAAAAAGCATTAATTGAACTTACTAAGAGTAAAAGAACAATTTTAATTATTAATAAAACTGATAATTCTTGTGGTGAAATTGAAAAATCATTTCCTCATGCAATAAAAATGTCAGTTTTAAATAATCAAGGAATTAATACATTAGAACAAGAAATAATTAGAATATTTGATTTAGCGAGTTTTGATGTATTTAAAAGTAATTACGTTACAAATACTCGTCACATATCAAAATTAGAATATACGAAAACATTACTTGAACGGAGCAAAGAAAATATTGAAATAATGATGCCGATGGATATTATTGAAATTGATCTTAAAGAAGCAATGTTTACTTTAGGGGAAATATTAGGAATTGAAGTAAAAGATGATTTATTAAACGAGTTATTTTCTCGTTTCTGTTTAGGAAAATAAAAAGTAAAAATTAATTGATTTTAATTAATCTCCTTTAGTGGGTTTAGAATAAGAAGGCTTATTCAATTACCTGACTAGGGGGGATTTTTAATGTATAAAATAAAACAAATAATTAGAAAATTAAGCAAATAAATATAAAGTACATAAGGAAAATTATTTTTAAATATTTTTTCGGTTATATTTAATATTAATGATTAATTTGTAGTATACTATATATGAAAGAAAATGGAGCAAAATGAGTAAATTGAAAATCGGAAATTTAGAGTTAGATAATAACGTTATTTTGGCCCCAATGGCTGGAGTTACTAATCAAGCGTTTAAACAAATTGTTCGTGAATTGGGAGCAGGATTAATTTGTACGGAAATGGTAAATGATAAAGCATTATTGCATAAAAATGAACGTACTAGAAAAATGGTTGAAATAAGTGAAAATGAACATCCAGTTGCTTTGCAATTATTTGGAAGTGAAATTGAAACAATGGTTGCTGCGGCAAAATATTTAGATAAAGAAACAACAACAGATATTATCGATATTAATATGGGATGTCCAGCCCCAAAGATTACTAAAAATGCTTCTGGATCAAAAATATTATTAGACCCGGAACATGTTTATAATTTAACAAAAGCAATCGTTGATGCGGTGGATAAACCGGTTATGGTTAAAATGCGCATTGGTTGGGATGATGAACATATTAATGTATTAGAAAATGCGAAAAATGTTGAACGAGCTGGTGCTGATGCAATAGTTGTTCATGGGCGAACAACCAAACAGTTTTATAGTGGAAAAGCTGATTGGGAAATGATTAAAAAAGTTAAAGAAACTGTGAATATCCCGGTAATTGGAAATGGTGATATTGATAGTCCCCAAAAAGCAAAGGAAATGTTGGAGTATTCAAAAGTTGATGGAATTATGATTGGTCGGGCAGCAATGGGAAATCCTTGGATTTTCAAACGCATTAGCCATTATCTGGAAACCGGAGAACTTTTAGCTGAACCATCAGTAAGTGAAAAAATTGATACCGCAATTAAACATTTAGAGCGATTAATGGAAGCGAAAAATGAACGAGTTGCTGTGTTAGAAATGCGTGGTCATGCAGCATGGTATTTAAAAGGAATTAGTGGAGCAAATAAATATCGTCGGGAAATCCAGACATTAAATACATATGATGAAATGAAACAAGCATTATTAGAAATAAAAAAAAAGTGTAATTAGGAGTAAGAAATGAAAAAAATATTTTTCTTTGATATTGATGGAACTTTATTACCGTTAGGTAAGGATGAAGCAACAACAAAAACAAAATATGCAATTAAAGAGTTGCAAAATCAAGGACATGACGTCTTTATTGCAACTGGGAAATCAATTGAGCATGCTGGTTGGCTAGGTACAGATTTAGGAATTAATAATTTTGTTGCCACAAATGGTCAAGTATTAGTTAAAGATAATGAATTAATTTTTGAAGAAGGATTTACAGTTGATGATGTTAAGTTCTGGACAGAAAAAGCACAAAAAAATGACATGATTATTGGATATCAAGGTGCATATACAAGTGGATTATTAAATGGAAACAAAGAATTAATCAATGAAGCAAATCGTTTTTTTGATGATGTAACAATTAAACATCCACAACTTATTGATACTTATCCTACAGATTATACAGTTGGTCAAATGTGGTTTGTTGGAGATGTTGAGGCAATTGATTTTGATGAGAGTAAATATCGAGTTGTTAGTTGGCCCCATACAGGTTATGATGTATTACCAGTAGGAGCATCAAAAGCGCGTGGAATTAAAAAATATTTAGAAACGTTAAATGAATCGGTAGAAACATATGCTTTCGGTGATGGTCATAATGATGTAGAGATGTTTGAGTTTGTTGATCATGCAATTGCAATGGATAATGCGAGTGATATCGTAAAAAAACATGCAAATGAAATAACTAAAAGTGCTGATGAAGATGGTATTTATCACTATTTAGTAGAAAAAGGTTTAATAGGAGCAGATAATGAATAAACAACATTTAGTATTTTTTGATATTGATGGAACATTACTTCCATATGGTCAGAATGTAATTAACGACGATGTAATAAATGCTATCGATGAAATAAAAAATGATAATACAGAAGTATTTATTTGTACTGGTCGTTGTCGAAATCAAGCCCAAGCATATATTAATCAATTAAAGACAACAAGTTTTATATGTTCAAATGGTCAAGATGTTGTCTATAAAGGTGAGCAACTATATAAAAATTCATTTACTGATAATAATAAAACAAAGTTAATGGAAATTTTTGCTAATCATGAAGTGCATTGGGGATATGAAACCCAAGAACGAATCTATTTACCAACAAAAGAAGCAGCAGATGCTCTAGTTGAAGGTTTAAAAGAATATGGAATCTTAGATGTTCAAGTTTCAATGGATAATCTAAAAAAAGATATTTTCCAGTTTTGGGTATTCGGTCATAAACAATTGGTTGATACGGTCGAATCAGAAATTTCTAAACATGGTTTTCATTCTTTAAAATGGAATGATAATTCATTAGAAATTCTTCCAGGTGATGAAAATAAAGCTAAAGGAATTGAATTTTTAAAAACAAACCTAGAAGCAAATGGTGCTCAAGTAACTACATATGCTTTTGGTGATGGTGTTAACGATATCGAAATGTTAAAGTATGTTGATAAGTCTGTAGCGATGGGAAATGCTAAAGATGATGTTAAATTAGCAGCAAATTATATATCAACAGATTGTCGTGAAGATGGAATTAAAAAAGGATTGGAAACAGTCGGATTGAGGTAATAAAGTTATGATATATTTAATAGTAAGTTTTGTGGTATGTGTGATATTTGGAAAATTATTTTTAAGTTTTTTAACAAAAAAAGGAATCATTCAACCTATTTATGATGATGCACCAGAATTACATAAACAAAAACAAGGAACACCAACAATGGGAGGGATAACGTTTTTGGGAACAATTTTAATTTTGTTACCTTTTGTTGCATTAGGAAATAGTATTGGCGGAATTTTAACTCCAAACAATATTACCATTCTAGTAACAGTAACAATAATTATTCTTGGCTATGGATATATTGGCTTTCGTGATGATTATTTAAAGGTAATGAATCGTCGAAATGAAAGCGGATTAAGTCCAAAACAAAAATTAGTTTTACAGTTTATTATTAGTATTTTAGTTATTTTTTCTTTGATTCATATGCAACATGATGCAACCGTTAATTTAGGATTATTTACAATATCGGGTTTATTATATTATTTAATTGTTCCAATAATGATTGTTGGATTTTCTAATGCAACTAATTTAACTGATGGATTGGACGGATTATTATCAACAGTTTCAATTATTGTATTTTTCACTTTAAGCATTATTGCCGGTAATCAAGGTAAATTAATGATTGAAACAATTGATTTATTAGTTGTTGGTTCATTGTTAGGATTTTTAGTTTATAACTTTAATCCTGCAAAAATGTTTATGGGTGACACTGGTTCACTAGTATTAGGGGTATTATTTACATACAGTATTCTAGTTTTAAAAATTGAAATTTTAGGACTTTTACTCGGAGCAATTTATATCTTTGAAGTTTTAAGTGTAATGGTTCAAGTAAGTTACTTTAAATATACGAAAAAACAAACAGGAGAGGGAAAACGAATTTTTAAAATGGCACCTTTCCACCACCATTTAGAACAATCAGGGCAAAATGAAAAGCAAATAGTGTTATCGTTTGCTTCGGCCCAATTATTAATTAGTTTAATAGTATTATTCTTCTATTTCTCAATGTAAATAGAAGAATATTTTCAGAAAAGAGGATTATGCGATTTACAACATACAAAATTATTGAAGAATTTGAAAATGAACAAATCTACATTAACTTACGACTTAAAAATATGCGAAAAACACCAGAAGAAATGAAGCAAATTACAATTAGAGTTTATGGAATTGTTCAGAATTATACATTTTTAAAGTTTATTGTTAATGAGACAACAAAACCGAAAAAATTAGATGAAAAAACAATTCGAATTTTAATTTTAGCACTGTATGAGCATTTATATCTGGATAGTGTACCAGAGTATGCAGTTATAAGTGAATATACAAACTTATGTCATCGTGTAAATCCAAAAGCAGTCAAATTTGTAAGTTATTATTTAAATAATAACTTAACAATAACAAATGAGATTGAACCTAAATTCACTAACGAAACTAAAAATATTAGTATTAAATATTCACATCCGCAATGGTTAGTTAAGCAATTAATGCGTGATTATCCAGATAATTATTTAGATATATTAAAAGCTAATCAACAAGTTAAGAAAATGTATGTCCGTAAAGTTAGACCATTAATAAATAATGATGATTTTTTAAAAACAGATTATGAAGATTTATTAATTGCCAAAGGTAACGTTATTCAAAGTGAAGACTTCCAAGCAGGTAATGTAATTATTCAAGATTTTGGTTCGTATTTAGTTGGAAAAATAGTAGCTGCTAAAAATACGGAAACAGTACTTGATTTATGCGCAGCACCAGGAAATAAAACGCGTCATATTGCAAGTACAGCTAAATATGTTGTAGCAAATGAAATTAATCATTCACGTTATCAATTATTAAAAGAAAATGTAGCTGATCAAAATTGTTTTGTAATTAATGCTGATGCAACGAACAAAGAACAATTAAATGAAGCAATTAATAGTTTAGGACTTGAAACAAAATTTGATAAAGTGTTAATTGATGCCCCTTGTAGTGGTTGGGGAGTTTTTGGCAGCAAACCTGAAGCAAAATATTATCAAAATCAACAAGAAATTAGTAATATTTTAAAAATTCAAAAGCAGATTTTAGATAATGCTCAAAATTATTTAAAAGCAGATGGTGAATTAATTTATTCTACTTGTACAATTAATAAAGATGAGAATGAGCGTCAACTACAACAATTTATGTTGGAATATAATTTTGTGGAAATTACTGATTATGATAATGAAAACCAATATAAAAATAAAGCAGAAATAGGAATAACATTATTACCATATACAAATGATAGTGATGGATTCTTTATGTGTAAAATGAGAAGGAAGTAAGATGGAAAATATATACAATTTAAACTATAATGAATTAGAGACAGTAATTAAAGAAGCAGGATTACCAAAATTTCGAACAAAACAAATTTGGAGTTGGTTGTACAAACATTTAATTACCGACTTTAGTCAAATGAACAATGTAGATCAAAAGACTAAAAATTATTTAGAGGAAAATTATTTTATTCCTAATTACGAAATTGTCAAACATCAAAAAAGTAGTGATGGGACGCAAAAAGTACTATTGCAATTAACGGACAAAGAAGTTGTTGAAACAGTCTTGATGAAATATAAGCATGGATATTCAGTTTGTGTTACAACCCAAATTGGGTGTAAAATTGGATGTAGTTTTTGTGCATCGCATTTAGGTGGTTTTAAGCGAAATTTAAGTACAGGTGAAATTGTTGCTCAAGTAATTGCTTTTTCAAGAATCGTAGTTCCTGAAGGAGAACGAGTTGGTAATATCGTTGTAATGGGAATTGGTGAACCGATGGATAACTTAGAAAATGTATTACAATTTATTGATATTATTAACGATGATCAAGGATTAAACATTGGAGCTCGTCATATTACGGTATCAACAAGCGGAATTGTTCCGAAAATGTACGAACTAATTGAGTATCCAAAGCAAATCAATTTAGCAATTAGTTTACATGCTTCGAATAATGAAGTTCGTTCACAGATTATGAAAATTAATAATGTTTATAGTATTGAAGATATTATGAAAGTAACAAAAGAATATATTGCTAAGACTAATCGTCGTGTTTCGTTTGAATACATTATGTTATCAGGAATTAATGATCAAGTAGAACATGCAAAAGAATTAGCAAACTTAGTGTATGGAGTTAATTGTCATATTAATTTAATTCCATTTAACTCAGTTGAGGAATACGATTATCGAAAAAGTCAAGATGATCAAATTAAAAAATTTGAAAAAATCCTAAAAGAGCGAAATATCCAAGTAACAACGAGAAAATCAAAAGGTGATGATATCGATGGTGCTTGTGGTCAATTAAGACGTAAACATTCAAATGATTAATGTAATCGCTAAAAGTGATGTTGGAAAAACCAGGAAACAAAATGAAGATAATGTTCTTGTTTTAAAAAATAAATTAAATCACACAATAATTGTAGTAGCTGACGGTATGGGTGGACATAATGCCGGTGAAATAGCTAGTGAAATATCGTGTGAAGTGATTAAAAATGAGTTCATGAAATTAACGGAGCCAGTTGATTATAAGAATTTTATTAGACAAACTTTATTAAAAGCGAATAAAGAAATATATCGTAAATCGATATTATATACTGAATACGCTAAAATGGGAACAACAACATCATTATTAATCTATGATGGAAAGCGCGCATATATTGGTCACATTGGCGATAGTAGAATCTATTATACTAATAGTCAAAATATTACTCAGATAACAAAAGATCATACACTTGTCGAAGCAATGATTGAAGCTGGAAGTTTAACTCGTGAGCAAGCAAGTGAAAGTCGCTATAAAAATGTTTTATTACAAGCTCTAGGAACAAGTAAGAAATTAACAATTGATATTAAAGAATTAAAAATCCCAAAACAATTTAAGTTTTTAATTTGTAGTGATGGATTAACAGGAGAGGTCACAGACCAAGAGATATTTGAAATAATGAATGAAGAGAATGATTTAGAAAGTCGGGTTGAAAATTTGATTAAATTAGCAAATGAAAAAGATGGTAGCGATAATGTTAGTGCTATTATTATGGAAAATAGGAGTTAGAAATGAGTCAACAAATAATTATTTCTAATCGATATCACGTTAAGCAAAAGATTGGTGAAGGAGGAATGGCTAAAGTGTATTTAGCCTTTGATCAAAAAACAAACCAAGATGTTGCAATTAAAATTTTAAAAAATGAAAATATCGATGAAAAGAAAATAAGAAACTTTAAGCGTGAAGCAGCAACATTAAGTATGTTAAATGATGAAAATATTGTTTCAATAATTGATGTTGGCGAAGAAAATGATGTTTATTATATTGTAAATGAATTTATTAAAGGAATGACATTAAAAGAATATATTTCAACGTGTTCACCACTTGAAGTAGAAGAAGTAATTGATATTACAATTCAAATTTTAAAAGGTTTAAATCATGCTCATGAAAAAGGAGTAGTTCATAAAGATATCAAGAGTCAAAACATATTACTGAATGAACAAAAAAAGGTAAAGATTACCGATTTAGGAATTTCTGATATTATTGATGAAGAATTTACGAGAACTCAATCACTAATGGGAACCCCACAATATGTAGCACCTGAAATATTAAATCGTGATGATTTAACATTTCAATCTGATATTTATTCAGTAGGAATTTTATTATATGAAATGCTAGTTTCTCATGCACCATTTACTGGTGAAAAACCAGCAATTATAATGATAAAACAGATGAACCATCCACTACCATCAATTGTCGAAAAACGTCGCGATGTTCCCCAGACACTAGAAAATATTGCAATAAAAGCAAGTGCTAAGAAATTAACAAATAGATACCAAACCGTTAATGAGATGATTAATGATTTAGAAGCGGTTAAAAATGGAAAAACACAAGCGCCAAAATTAATATTGGAAAATGATTTAAGTGAAGAAAAGAAAATGGAACAAACAATTATTTTACCAACGGACCGATTAAATGTAGATATGTTAAATCAAAAACCAGAAGTAAATAATAAGAAAAAAAAGAGAATAATTATATTACTAATAATGATATTATTATTGCTAAGTGGTATAGTGTTTTGGCAATTAAAATCGAACACAATGGTAATGCCTGATTTAGTGGGAAAAAATATAGAATCAATTGAGGATATCGATTTTTTAATGAAAGAGGATATTTCAATTATTTATAAGAATTCAGAAGATGTAACAGAAAATGATATTATTTCAACAGATCCAAAAGCGGGAACAAATTTAAAAGAAAATCAAGAAATAATTTTTACTGTTTCTCAAGGTCCGAAAAAAATTGAAATAGATGATTATGTTGGTAAGAATGCGGAAAAAAGTAAATCCGTTTTAGAAAAACTGGGTTATAAAGTTGAAATTGTGGAAACAGATAGTCTTCAAGAAGTTGGATCAGTAGTAAAACAAACACCAAATGCTGGTCAATTAATCAGTTATGATGACACGATAACTCTTTATAAAAGTACAGGTTCACTTGCAGTAACAGTTCCAAATTTTATTGGTTTACCATTTAGTGAGGCTGAATCATGGGCAATGGAGAATCAGGTTAATATAGATGCAAATGAAGTGTGTGATAGTAATTTTAGTAAAAATGAAATTAGTGCTCAAGTTCCCGAATATAAAAAAACAATCAAAAATGGTGAAACATTAAAGATAAATTATATTGGAAGCAATTGTGATATTAAAGTTGATATTCCAGAAGATTCAAATAATAAGGATAATACATCAGATAATAAAGATGACACAACCAATAACAATGATGCTGCAAGTGATAATAAAGATACAACGGATAAAGACTCAACGGATAAAGACTCAACGGATAAAGACTCAACGGATAAAGACTCAACGGATAAAGACTCAACGGATAATAAAGACACAAGTGATAATAAAGACACGAGCAATAACAAAGACACGAGTGATAACAAAGATACGTCAAGTAGTAATGAAAATACTGATAACAATAAGAATAGTTAAATAAGGGAGTTTAGATGACAACAGGTTTAGTAATTAAAGCAATAGCTTCGTTTTTCTATGTTGAGAAAAATGATATAGTATATGAATGTCGTGCAAGTACCAAACTTAAACGAAATCGTCAGAAAATTATTACGGGAGATTATGTTGAGTTCGATTTGGATGAAAAATATATTCATAAAATAGTTGAACGAGATAATGAACTAATTCGTCCGAAAATTGCCAATGTTAAAAATGATATGTTGATTTTTAGTGCGACAGAACCAAAAATGAATTTTGGTTTATTGGATCGAATGTTATTAATAATGGAAAAAAATGGCTTAGAATCAACGATTGTAATTACAAAGGTTGATTTAATGAGTAAGGAAGAATTAATGGCATTAAAAACGGAAATGCAATATTATCAAGAAATAGGTTATTTAGTACTATATAGTGATTTAAATGGTGATGTTAGTGAAATTGCTGAACGGATTAAAAATGATAAATATGTATTTACAGGGCAAACCGGTGTTGGAAAAAGTACTTTAATTAATAAATTATTACCAAAATTAAATTTGGAAACACAAGAAATATCAACAGCATTAGGACGTGGAAAACATACAACACGTGAAGTTACCTTTTATCATTTTAATAACAGCTATATTATTGATACCCCAGGTTTTTCAGCATTAGATCTTAATTTAACAAAAGAAGATATTCGTGATCATTATATTGATTATGTTGAGCTTAGTCCTAATTGTCGTTTTAATGGATGTTATCATTTGAAAGAACCCGATTGTGCTGTCAAAATGGCAGTTGAAAATAATCCAAAAATGCAGCAACGATATGAAAATTATCAAAAAATAATGGAAGAATTATAGGAGAAAAAATGAAAAGAATAATTGCACCTTCACTTTTAGCAGCAGATTTTTTAAATTTAGAACAAGAAATTAAGCGTTTAGAAACAGTTGATGCTCAGTGGTTACATTTAGATGTAATGGATGGAAACTTTGTTCCAAACTTAACGTTTGGTTATGATTTAATAAGTCGTCTTAAACCACTAAGTACAAAAGTATTTGATGTTCATTTAATGATTACTAATCCGGAAGCATATGTTGAGCATTATGCAAAAGCAGGAGCGGATTACTTTACATTTCATATTGAAGCAGTTGCTCCAGAAAAAGTAACCGAATTAATTAATACAATTAAAGCAAGTGGAATGAAAGTAGGAATATCAATTAAACCAGATACACCTGTTAGTGAAATAATTGAGTTTTTACCAGTTTTAGATTTAGTATTAGTAATGAGTGTCGAACCTGGATTTGGTGGTCAATCATTTATGCCAAACTCAGCTGTGAAAATTAAAGAATTAGACCAATTACGAACAGAAAATAATTATCAGTATTTAATCGAAGTTGATGGAGGAATTAGTGCTGAAACATATCAAACAGTTACAACTGTTGGTTGTGATGTCCTTGTTGCCGGTAGTTATTTATTTAAAGAAGATATGCAAGAAAGAATAAATATTTTGCGAGGTTAAAATGGAAAGAATAAGAGAAATATATAAAATCGGTGTCGGACCATCATCATCACATACAATGGGTCCACAAATTGCCGCAACAAAATTTAAACAAGCTTTTCCTGAATTAAAATCAGTAATCTGTAATTTATATGGTTCTTTAGCCTTAACTGGAGTTGGTCATTTAACAGATCAGATTATTGAACAAACAATTGCTCCAATTCCAATTGAAACAAAATTTCATATGACAAAAGAACTACCAAAACACGAAAATGGAATGGAATTAATTGGAACTTTAAACGACGATAGCGAAGTGAAATGGACAATTTATAGTGTTGGTGGTGGAAATATTGAAATTGATGAAGTTGTTGAAGAAACAACGGAAAATATTAATGTATTTCCGCATAACACAATGCATGAAATTAATAAGTTTTGTCAAGAGAATAATTTAACGTATAATCAATATGTTGATTACTTCGATAAAGATGCGGATAATTATTTATATGAAGTATGGGAAGTAATGCAAGCAGCAATTAAGCGTGGAATTGAAGATGAAGGTTATATTCCTGGAAAATTAAAAGTTAAAAAACGTGCAAAAATGTTAAATCAATTAAATGAGGCTGATGCTGAATTAACAATTAGTTCATATGCCTATGCCGTAAATGAACAAAATGCAAGTGGTGGAATAATCGTAACTGCTCCAACGTGTGGTGCATGTGGGACATTACCAGCAGTTTTGAAATATTATCAAGATAAATATCAATATACAAATGAACAAATTGTGAACGCTTTAAAAGTAGCCGGATTAATTGGTACGCTTGTAAAAACAAATGCTTCAATATCAGGGGCAGAAGCTGGATGTCAAGCAGAAGTAGGAACTGCAACAGCAATGGCTGCCGCAGCAATTACTTATGTTCGTGGTGGAAATAATAGTCAAATTGAAGCAGCAGCAGAAATTGGATTAGAACATCAATTAGGATTAACATGTGATCCTGTATTAGGTTATGTCCAAATTCCTTGTATTCAGCGTAATGCAGTTGGTGCATCAAAAGCACGTTTAGCATCAAAATTAGCGTGGGAAATGTCAGAGTTTGAATTAGTTGATTTTGATACTTTGGTCAAAGTAATGTACGAAACAGGAAAAGATTTAAGAAAAGCATATCGAGAGACATCAGTAGGTGGGTTAGCCAAATATTATGTTGATCGAGCTGGTCAGGAGCATGATGATAACTAAGTTAAAAAACGATGATAAATTAAAATATTGGTTTGAATTAACAGCAAATTTAACAGATAAACAACAGGAACAATATTATCAATATTATCAGTTGATAAATGAATATAATCAAGTGATGAACTTAACAGGGATTGATGATTTATATGGAGTATACTTAAAACATTTTTATGACAGTTTAACGGCTTGTAACTTGATTGATGACAATGTTAAGACAATTGCTGATTTAGGGAGTGGTGCTGGTTTTCCAGGAATTGTTTTAGCTATTTATTATCCAGAAATAAAATTTAGTTTAATCGAGCCATTAACTAAACGTTGTAAGTTTTTAGCAATTGTTGTCGAAAAATTAGATTTAAAAAATGTTGAAATAATTAATGAGCGAGCAGAAGATATCACTAAGAAATTTGATATTGTTACATCACGTGCAGTTTCAAGATTAAATATTTTATTAGAATTAGCAATGCCACTTGTTAAAATAAATGGATACTTTATTGCCTTAAAAGGTGCTCAAGCTCAAATTGAAATTAAAGAAGCTCAAAATGCTTTAAAAGAATTAAGTTCAGAAATAACTATTTGTGATCAAATAATTTTACCATTTGAGGAAAGTAAACGTGAAAATTTAAAAATTAAAAAATTAAAAGCAACGAATAAAAAGTATCCGCGAAATTATGGACAAATAAAAAAGAAGCCACTATAAAGGGGAAAAATGGATATTAAAATATTTAGAATTTCGAGTCTAAGGGTAATCGATTTGGCGAAAAAAGTGGATACATTAAATGAAAGTCAAAAGCAAAATGCAAAGCGTAAATATGAAGACAAACTATCACAATATTTTGTAAAAGTTACATATAAAAATGGAATGTACGTAGTTGAAGATAATTTTGATTATTACTATGTATGTAAGGAAA
The DNA here is from genome assembly GCA_049070185.1 of Mollicutes bacterium SLUWU-24. Classification (GTDB taxonomy): domain Bacteria; phylum Bacillota_I; class Bacilli_A; order UBA3375; family UBA3375; genus CAZFWW01. Next base: position 18,160 of record JBLYTW010000005.1, read on the forward strand.
TGAAACAAGGAATAATTAATGTTGGAATCAATCTTTCAGAACTTGAATATATTAAGACACATTTGTTGTATCGCTCGCAAAATGAAATCTTAAATCCAATGATATCAGCATTGATTTTTCAAGAATTAGCTGAAATTAATAAATTGGGACAAAAGGAAATTTCTCAAGAAATTGGTAAAAGTCAAGGAGCAATTTCGAATAAAAAAAGATTATTAAAATTACCAGTTTTTGTACAAAATGAATTAATTAAGGGAACAATTAAAGAGCGTCATGGACGAGCAATATTGCAATTAAGTAAACTTGAAAATTATGAAGAATTAGCAAAAGAAGTCTTAATTACAATTTTAAAAGAACAATTAAATGTTTCACAAGCAACGGATTTAATTAACGAAAAATTAGGAAAACCTAAAGCTAAACAAAAACAAGAATTAGATATTAAAGCAGTAACTGAAATATCGAGTTTAAAACGTCCAGAAAGTAAAATGATTATTAATTATTTAAAAAAAGAATTAGAAGGTGCAACATCATCAGTAGAGAAAAATTTTCCGAATTTGGTTTTAGAATTAGAAGAAGGTTTAAATAACGATGATTACGTATTTTTATTAAAAATGAAAGGAATCAATAAATAATATGGGAAAAGTTATTGCAATTACAAACCAAAAAGGTGGAGTTGGTAAGACAACAACAACTGTTAATTTAGCAGCTGCATTAGGATTATACGATCGAAAAGTATTAATTGTTGATATTGATGCCCAAGGAAATGCAACACAAGGAATTGGAATTGATAAACATAATTTAGAACAACAACAATTAACAACACATGATATGATGCTAAATTATCAAAAAGATGTATCATCATATGTAATTCCAACAGAATTTAAAAATGTTTCATGTATTGGAGTTTCACAAAGCTTTATTGGTTTTGATGCTGAATATCGCGGAGAACTACGTAAAGAAATGGTTTTAAAAAGCTGTATTGATCGATTAAGAAGTAGTTATGATTATATATTGATTGATTGTCCACCATCATTAAGTACAATTACATTAAATGGTTTAACGGCAGCAGACAGTGTATTAATTCCTGTACAGAGTGAATTTTATGCATTGGAGGGAATGACTCAATTATTAAATACAATTCATATCTGTAAAAATCAATTAAATCCAAAGTTACATATTGAAGGTATTTTATTAACAATGTTTATGCGAAATACTAATTTAAGTACAGCAGTTTTAGAAGATGTAAATCGATATTTTAGCGACCAATTATATAAAACAGTAATTCATCGTAGTGTGAGTATTGCTGAAGCACCGAGTTATGGTCAACCAATTATGTATTATAATAAAAGATCTACTGGAGCAAGAGATTATCTATTACTAGGAAAAGAGGTTATAGAAAATGAGTAAGAAAAAAGGATTAGGACGTGGACTTGAGCATTTAATTGCTCAAAATATTGAGTTAAATAATGAAGAAAGTAGTGAAGTAATCCAAATTTCGTTAGCAGAAATTAAACCAAATAAATACCAACCACGAAAGATATTTAACGATGACGGATTAAAAGATTTAGCAATGTCAATTAAAGAACAAGGGGTTTTTCAACCAATATTAGTACGAAAAGCACCAGTTGGTTATGAGATAATTTCGGGTGAAAGACGTTTTCGAGCTTCAAAATTAGCGGGAAAAACAGAAATACCGGCAATTGTTTATAACTACAGTGAAGAACAAATAATGCAAATTGCTTTAATTGAAAATATTCAACGTGAAGATTTATCAATTATTGAAGAAGCTAATTCGTATGCAATGTTAATTGAACGACTAGGTTTAACGCAAACAAAATTAGCCGAAAAAATTGGTAAATCACGAAGTCATATAACTAACACATTAAGTTTGTTAAAATTACCAGAAGAAGTAATAGAGCTGTTGAGTAACAATAAAATAACAATGGGACATACTAAAGTATTAGTAGGATTAAACGATGATAGTGAAGTGTTAACAATTGTTGATACAATTATGAAAGAGCAATTATCAGTACGTGATACTGAAAAATTAGTTAAATCATTAAAAGCGGATAAAGAACCAGAGTTAAAATCAACAAGTGCCAAGAAAAAGGTTAAAACACAAAAAAATAATAAAATTGAAAACTTAATAAGTGAAAAATTAGCAACTAAAGTTAAGATTAAAGGAAATGAAAAGGGAACAATCGAAATTGCTTTTAAAAGTGAAGATGATTTAGAAAGATTATTAGAATTATTAAAAATTATCTAATTTGATAATTTGTAGGAGAGATTAATGAGTGAACAAGTACAAACAATAAACAAAACAGTGGAACAAGGAGTAAATCAAGTCGGTAAACTAGATGAATTACTATATCAAGTGGCAATAAAAGGAATTAAAATTGTATTACTGATAATACTTTTTGTAATCATTACTAAATTATTAATGAAGTTAAACCATCGATTAATGCGTAAGCAAGCAAAGAAAATAAGTGAAACTCGTTCTGTAACAATTGCTAGTATTATCGATGATTTGATTAAATATATTATGTCATTTATTGGATTTATATCAATATTACCGTTTTTTGGTGTAGATTCAAATATTATTTTGGCATCATCAGGATTCCTAGCAATTATAGTTGGAGTTGGGGGATCAAGTTTTATTGGTGATTTTATTGATGGTTTTTTTGCTTTATTTGAAGGATATTATGATGTTGGTGATTATATTATTGCCGGATCATATGAAGGGGAAATTGTTGATATAGGACTAAAAACAACAGTATTAAAAACATTTAATAATGAAATTGTATCAGTTCCCAATTCATCAATTATTGAAGTAGTAAATTTATCAAAATTAGATTATATTCAGTATGCTTCATTATCAACAGCATATGATGCTAATTTAATAGAAATCGAAAAAATTATTAATGATTATTTAATAGATGCGGTAAAAGATAATCCAGAAATAATTAATTGCCGTTATATTGGTGTAGACGCTTTAGGGGAAAGTAGTGTGGATTTACGTTTTGAAATAATATCAAAAGAAAAAGATCGTTTTCAAGCACAACGTACGTTTAATCGTGAAGCAAAATTAGTTTGTGATCAACATAACATTGAAATTCCATTTAATCAATTAGTTGTTCATAATGGATAAATAAAATAGAGAAAACATGAATTTTAAATTCATGTTTTTTAATGGATTTATTATAAATAAATTGAAATCACCTTATTATCATTGATTAATAACAGATAAAATAATGAATAATTTTAAATTTAATATCATTTTGTAATCTGTGGTAAAATTAAAATGAAAAGAGGGCGAAATGGATTTCTTTGATAGAACGAGTGATAAAATAGATACTTTAACTAAAAGTGAATTAAAGATATATAATTATATTCTAGATAATTTAGAGATAATGCACACTAAAACAGTACGAGTATTAGCAAAAGAATGTTACGTATCAACCAGTACGATTTTACGTTTAGTAAAGAAAATTGGTTTTGATGGTTATAATGAAATGGTAATTATTATCAAGAATACTTTAAATTTACCAGAACAATCAATGACAACGATTACCGAGAAGAAAGTAAAATATAAAGAAGAATATGCAAAAAATGTGATGGAATCAATTCGCGTATTAGACGATAAACAATTAGTCACAGTAACAGAGAAAATTAAAGAATGTGATAATCTATACATTTTTTCTCGCGGATTAGTAAATGCATATAGCTCTTATATTGAATTTTTATTTGAGATTAATAATATTAAGGTTCACTTTGCAAGTAATGGATATTATCGTCAGTTTTATACTTCTAAAATTAAAACTAATGATTTCATTATTATTGTTGATTATCATGGTAATGATAAAGAACTTATTAACACGATTATTACTAGTAAGGCTAAGAGTTGTGAAAATATATTAACAATAACTCAAGCAAATAATAATGTAATGCAAAACTTAAGTAAATATAATTTTTATTATTTTTCAGATGAAACAATAAGGAATGGTTTTGATATAACTTCAAATATTTCGGTGTTGGCAATATTAGAATTAATAATTCACAATTTATAAGAACCTTTATTTTAAAAGGTTTTTTTTTATGCAATTTTGTTCCGGAAAATGTAACATGTAGTTGTTTTCGTAACGAAAACCAAAAAAAGCGAACGTTTACACAATGAAAAAAATTTATGTAAAATAAGAATGTAAGCAAAGTGAAGGAGGGATTATGGAACAAAAGAAAAAATTTAAGTTAGTTGATGCGGTGTTGATGGCAGTTGTTGTTGTATTGGTTGTTGAATCAACAGCATCATCTGCGGCAATCGGACCATCACAATTTTTTTGGTGGATATTTCTATTAGTTTTTTTCTTTTTACCATATGGCCTCATATCATCTGAATTAGGAACAACCTATGAAGGTGAAGGCGGGTTGTATGATTGGGTAAAAAAAGCGTATGGAAAACGTGCTGGTGGACGAGTTGCCTGGTATTATTGGATTAACTATCCAATTTGGATGGTATCATTAGCTATTTTATTTACAGATACAGGAGCACAACTTTTTGGACTACAAACTGGTGGAATCGGATATGTTATAGTGCAACTGTTATTTGTATGGGTTGTTTGTATTGTATCATTATCAAAAATTTCTGATGCTAAATGGATTTTAAATTCAGCTGCATTTATGAAAGCATTTATCATGATTAGCTTAGGTGTATTAGGTATTTACACGGCAATAAATCATGGTGTAGCAAATGAATTTACATTACAAACAATGATACCAAAATTTGATAGTTCTTCATTAGCATTTTTATCAGTATTGATTTTTAATTTCATGGGATTTGAAGTAGTTGCCTCAATGGCACCCGAAATGGAAAATCCTCAACGTGATATTCCTAAAGCGTTAGTTTTAGGAGGGAGCTTAATCGCAATTTTCTATATGATTGGTGCTTTTGGGATGACAGTTGCCATTCCGGCAAATGAAATAGCTCCCGATGCTGGATTATTAGATAGTTTTATGGCTTTATCAACAAATAATATATTTATTTTAATAATTGGATTAATGTTTATGTATACATTAGCATCTAATTTAATTTCTTGGGCATATGGAGTAAATTATGTGGCAATGTATTGTGCAGAAGACGGTGCATTACCAAAAATGTTTGCGAAAAAAAGAAAATCAAATGATATGCCTTTAGGTGCAGTTATTATTAATGGTATTGTGGCGAGTGTTTTAATAATTATAATTCCATTTATTAATAATGAAGATGTATTTTGGAGTTTCTTTGCATTAAATGTCGTAACATTATTGGCAGCATATTTATATATGTTTCCGGCATTTTTAAAGTTACGTAAAATTGATCCTAATAAAGAGCGACCATTTAAAGTAAAAGGATCAGATCGATTTTTAAAATTTATTACATATTGTCCATTTGTATTAATTATTTTAACAGTTATATTAACATTAATCCCATTACCAGATTTACTATCAGGAGGAATTGATGCATTTATGGATCAAATAGGAGGTTATATTCCTTTAATAATTGGATCGATTTTCGCATTTATTTGTGGTGAATTAATAGTTAGTTATTGTATGAAGAAAGGAGAAAAATGAAAGTATTAAGAACTAATCCAAAAGCTGATGGATTTAGAATGCCAGGTGAGTTTGAACCTCATGAAGGAACGATGATATTATGGCCAGAGCGAAGTGATAACTGGCGTAATGGAGCTAAACCAGCACAAGAAGTATTTGCTAAATTAGCAAATGAAATCAATAAATATGAACAAGTATATGTTGGTGTTAATCATTCCCAATATGAAAATGCCTGTTCGCTACTTGATGAAGGAGTTGTAGTTTTAGAAATTTCCAATGATGATTCTTGGGTACGTGATAGTGGTCCAACATTTGTAAAAAATGAAACGGGAATTGTTCGTGGAGTAAATTGGGGTTTTAATGCTTGGGGAGGATTAGTTGATGGATTATATTTTCCTTGGGATAAAGACCAGTTGGTATGTCCAAAATTTTGCTCAACATTAAAAAAAGATTATTATGATTTAGAAGAATTTATTCTTGAAGGTGGAAGTATTCACGTAGATGGAGAAGGAACGTTAATTACAACAAAAGCTTGTCTTTTAAGCGAGGGAAGAAATCCGGATTTAAGTCAAGAGCAAATCGAAAGTATTTTAAAAGAAACTTTAGATTTAGAAAAAATCATTTGGTTAGAAAATGGAATTTATTTAGATGAAACTAATGAGCATGTTGATAATATAATTCATTATGTTGCACCAGCTGAAGTTGTACTTAGTTGGACTGATGATAAAACTGATCCTCAATATGCTTTAAGCAAAGCAGCGTATGATGTATTAGCAAATACAACTGATGCAAAAGGTCGAAAATTTAAAATTCATAAAATGATGCTACCAAAACCAATTTTAATTTCCCAAGATGAAAGTAAAGGAGTGGATGCAATTAAAGGTACATTACCACGAAATGAAGGTGATCGATTAGCAGCAAGTTATGCTAACTTTTATATAGCAAATGATGCAGTGTTTGTTCCTCAATTTAATGATCCTGCCGACATTAAAGCAGTTGAATTATTAAGTGAAATATTTCCTAATCGAACAATTGTGCCAATTGCCGCTCGTGAAATCTTATTAGGTGGGGGAAATATTCATTGTATTACTCAACAAATACCACGATAAAATAAAAATAATTAAGGAGAAATTATGAAATTACCAAGTTCAACAGCAACAGAATTAAATAAAAGAAATTTACGTCATTTTTTAAAAACTCAAGATTTTACAAAAACAGAGTTAATTGAAATTTTTGAGTTAATGAAATTATTAAAAGATGCTCGTCGGGATAATGCTATTCCAGAATTATTTAAAAATAAAACAGTATTAATGATTTTCGAACAACCTAGTACTCGAACTCGTGTTAGTTTTGAAACGGCTGCTACATTATTAGGAGGACATGGTATCTTCTTATCACCACGAGATATCCATTTAGGTAGTAAAGAATCTTTAGAAGATACTGCCCGAGTTTTATCAAGAATGGGAGATATAATCCTTGCTCGAGTTGATGAACACGAGACAGTTGCTAAATTAGCTAATGAAGCAACAATTCCGGTAATGAACGGATTATGTGATTGGTTACATCCTACACAAATGCTAGCTGATGTATTTACGATGATTGAGCATACAAATAAACCATTAGATCAATTAACAGTTTCATTTGTTGGTGATGCAACAAATGTATGTTCTTCATTATCATTTATATGTACAAAATTTGGAATGACATTTAAGCATATTGGACCTAAAAAATATCAATCACCAGAAAAATGGCAAGAAATAGCTCAAGAAAATTGTGAAATATATGGTGGGAAATATCTTGTTACTGATGATATAAATGAAGTTAAAGGGAGTGATTTTGTTGTAGCTGATTCATTTTATTGGTTTGGGCAAGAAGACGAAAAAGAAGAACGTCTATCAACATTTATTCCTAAATATGTTGTTAATCAAGATTTAATGAATCTTGCTGGACCTGATGCAATATTTATGCATTGTCTACCAGCAAATGATCAACGTGAATGTACAAGAGAAGTAATGGATGGACGACGAAGTGTAATCTTTGATGAAGCTGAAAATAGACTAACAGCTCAAATGGCATTACTTGTTTATTTTACTTTCAAAGATAATATTAATCCTACAAATGAAGTTATTAAAAAACATCAAAATGTAATTAATGAATATTTAAATTCAATTAAATAAGAGGTGATAATATGGGTAAATTAGTAGTAATAGCATTAGGTGGAAATGCTTTGCAAACAGATGATGAAAGTCCAACATATGAAAATCAACGAAAAAACATAATTGCGGCAACGGAAAATATTGTTGATTTGATAGAAAAAGGTTATAAGGTTGTTATTACGCATGGTAATGGTCCGCAAGTCGGAAGAATGCTAATGCAACAAGCTGCTAGTGCAAGTAAAGAAACGCCGAGTTTACCATTTGATGCTGTTGATGCAATGAGTCAGGCAACAATCGGATATCAAATTGAACAAGTATTACAAAACGCATTTAAATCAAAAGGAATAAATAAAAATGTAACAACAGTTCTGACTCAAGTAGTTGTAAATGAAAAAGATGACGGTTTTCAAAATCCAACTAAACCAATTGGACCATTTTACTCAAAAAATGAAATCAATAATTTAGATAATAAAGAAGAATATATCTTTAAAGAAGATAGTAATCGAGGATACCGTCGAGTTGTTGCGTCTCCTGAGCCACAACAAATTGTAGAAATTAACACAATTAAAAAGTTAGTTGAAAGCGATGATGTTGTAATATGTTGTGGTGGAGGGGGTATTCCAGTTTTTGAAACAAAAGAGGGATATGTTGGAACAGCAGCAGTGATTGATAAAGATAAAGCAACAAATTTACTGGCTAAAGAATTAAAGGCAGATTATTTAGTAATATTAACTGCGGTTCAAGAAGTGAAAATTAATTTTGGGACGAAAAATGAACAAAAATTAAATAAAATTAATATTGATAAATTAAAAAAATATGCTGACCAAGGGCATTTTGCTCCTGGTAGTATGTTACCAAAAATTGAAGCAACAATTGATTTTGTAGATCAAACAGGAAATAAAGCAATTATAACTACTCTAAATGCAATAAATGATGCAATCATTAGAGAAAATATTGGAACAATAATTACGAAGTAAATTGTAAATAGAATACAAAATAATATAAAAATTAAATTTGAACGGAGTTTAATAAAATAGAAACTAAAATAAAAGAGCTGAATCTCATCAATTAGAGGTTCAGCTCTTTTATTTTAATAAGTTTAAGGAAATAATATGTCACTCTATTTATACAAGAAGTAATTATCATGTATTTCAGAAAAATTAATTAATTTTAAAGTAATTAAATAAATATCAAATTAGCCAATTAATAATCACAAAGAGGAAAATGTACAGGCATGCATCAATTTGATAAATATATGTTATTTTCCAATTATGAAAGAATACAGATGTACAAAAAAAGATGACACTCCACAAAGTGGAATGTCATTTAATTTATATTTAATCTATTTTTATTCAATTCTTTTAATAAGAAAATTTTATAAATCTGGATGTTCGTGTTTAGCAATTAAACGACGATATCTTAAATCAATAATTGATTTAAAGTGTTCTAAAATTTCTGAATTTTCTGGTTTTAATAAATGACGTGATTTCCCCATGTATTTTAACCATTCTTCTGGATCAACATACGCTCCTACTTCAGTTGGATTATATGTCATATTTGTAATTCCATTTTCAATTTCATAAAGTGGGAAGAAATTACAATTAACAGCTGCTTCTAAAATTGTTGAACCGTATTTTTCTTCACTTTTCCAGTTAAGTGGACAAGTAATTAAAATTTTTCCGTATACTAAACCATGATGTTTAGCATACCACTGTGCTTTAGCAGCCTTTTTAACTAAATCTTGTGGGAATGCATCAACTCCTGTAAATACATAAGGAATATTTGTTGCAGCCATAATTTGTACGGTATCTTTATGGTCAAAAGTTTTACCAACGATTTTAGAACCTATATTAGAAGTTGAAGTACGATGTCCAATAGGTGTTGAATATGATTGTTGTGCACCAGTATTCATGTATCCTTCATTATCATATTCTAAGATTATCATTTTGTGATTACGTAATGCAGCACCAATTGCTGTACCCATTCCGATATCCATTCCACCATCTCCTGATAACATAACAAATGTTGCATCATCATCAAACTCTAGTTCACCACGATCTTTCATTGATAAAATCGCATCAACAGCTCCAGATAAAGTTGCCGCACCATTTTGGAATAAATTGTGAATATAGTTTCCTTTATGTGCAGAATATGGATAATTGGCAGAAACAACGTAGGCACAACCTGTTTGGTTAACCATAATAACGTCTCCTTCAATTCCACGTAAGAATAATTCTACTCCTGGGAAAATCCCACAACCTGGACATGCTGAATGTCCTCCAGTAATTCTCTTTGGTTTTTTCATTAAATTACGTAAAATAGGTGTTTTTACATCTAACTTATTAGTTTCTTCATTAAATTCATATTTAAATCCACCAATTTTAAAGTCATCAGAATTGTATTCTAAATTACGATCAATTAATGTTTTAGCTGTTGAATTAGTTTGAGTATGACCAAAATAAATTTTTTCAGTTCCTAAACCATTTGTAACAACATTATTTAAAATAGTTTCAAAGTCATCAGCAAAGATTTCTTTTCCACCTAAACCATAAATTAAAGTTTGACTATTCACATTTAAGTTGTTATTGTGAATAATTGAGTTAATATCACCTGATAAATAAGAACTTTCACTTCCTGGATTATCAGCACGTTCAGCGATTAATAAGTTTTTCGCATCTTTAATCGCATCTTTAATTGCATTAGTTGGAAACGGTCTTAAAATATTGGGTTTAATTAAACCGACTTTTTTCCCTTCAGCTCTTAATTTATCAATAGCAGCTTTAGCAATTTCTGCAGCTGAATTTACACAGAATAAAATTGTTTCAGCATCCTCAGTTTGATATTTTTCAATTACATCATAATGACGACCAGTTAACTCTCCATATTCTTTTGCAGTTTCTTCATATACTGATAAGGCTGAATTTAAAGCATCATTTAATTGGATACGATTATCAATAAAGTGATCTGATGCCATGTGAGCACCAACCGTAATTGGATTTTCGAGACTTAAATATTTATCTTTTGTAAATTCTTTTGGTCCGACAAATTCGCGAACATCTTCAGTATTAGCAAAAATATTAACATTGTGTTTTTGGTGTGATGTAATATAACCATCATATGATACTATTGCTGGTAATGAAACTTTTTCAGCAACTTTAAGTGCAATAATATTTTGATCATATACAGCTTGTGGGTTAGAGGCATTAACAATAATCCACCCAATGTTTAATGTCATATATAAATCGGAATGATCGCAGTGAATATTAAGTGGTGCAGATACAGTACGATCAACTAAATTCATTACCATTGGATATCTAGTTGCTGATACAACTGGTAATTGTTCTAACATATATGCAAGTCCATTTGAAGATGTTGCGTTAAATACACGAGCCCCTGCAATAGCAGCTCCGTAACAAATTCCGGCAGAAGGATGCTCTCCATCAGCGGGAATCATATGGATATCATGAATACCGTTAACACGCATCATATCTAAATTTTGGGCAATTTCCGTAGAGGGTGATATTGGATAATATCCCATAACGTGGTAATTTATATGGGCAGCAGCTTTAGCGGCCATTTCATTACCAGAATTGAATACTCTTTTTTGCTCTTTCATTATTCTCCATTCTATTTGATAAAATCAAATACTTTTTTCTTTGTATTTGCCTCAGCAAAACCACGTGTTTCGACGCTTGTACTTAGGGCTTCAGTTGGACATGCTTCAACACATCGTAAGCAACCTTTACAGAAATTATAATCGATTCCCTGTAATACCATTTGCATACGTCCACGTCGTCCTTCAACTTCTTCCCAAACAAAGCAATCATCGGGACACGTTGAATCACATTTTGTACAATTGATACATTTTTCTTGATCAAATGTTGGTAAATATCCTTCACGTGAAATTGAACGATCAACAAATTGAGCATTTGCTCCTAAGATTAACCCTCCTGGAATTTGATTATCGTATCCAAGTTGGTCAACAGGCTTAAATGTTGGGGTAGTATCTGTAGTAATATTAGTTGCTGATTGCGTTTGGTTATGACCTGCTTCAAAAGCAGTAATATTTGATTCAACTAATTGTGGATACTTATATTCTAGCATTGTTCGAATTTGTGATTTAGCAAGTTCATAATCAAGGAATGCAAGTTCTTTTAAAATTGCTCCATACATAATTGTATTGATTTTAGCTCCTGTTTCAACACCAATTTTTGTTGCATCAACAGTAATAATCTTATGGGCGTTTAATCCATAAGTATCGGCTAATGTTTGAATATCTAGTGGGGTATTAACAATTAATACACCATTTTCTTTAATTCCGCTTAAAACATTTTGTGTTTTTAATAGTTGTTCATGAAAGACAACTACCACATTTGGGGTTGTAACAGCCGAGTAATTTGTAATTTTGTCTTCACTCTCAAGCATACGGACAAAAACATTTACTGGTGCTCCCTTTTTTTCCGAACCATATGACGCGAAAATACCCGTCTTAATTTCTTCAATATTAGCAGCAGTACGAGCCAACATTTGACCTGTTGTGTATGCTCCTTGTCCACCAATTGAATGAAATCTTAATTCGTAAAAAGAATTTTTACCAGTTGGTAAAATTGAATTCATTATTCCTCCTTTATTAAACAATAAGTAATTTGCGCATTTAAAACAATTATGCAAATGAATTTACTAATTGTGTACAATATATATTATAATATATATTAGCGATAAAATCAAAGGAAAGAGTTAAAAATGAAGAAAAGAATAAATTATAAAATAATAATTCCAATTTTAATATTCAGTATTATTTCTGTAATCTCAATTGGATTTATTACCAAAACTTCACCTCAATATTCAGCAGGATGGATTTCATTTCCAATAAAACAGACAATTGGATTTATTGCTGGTTTTATAATAATTTTTGTAATTAATAAAATAAATTTGTTAAAAGTTGATAAATTAGTTAACATTATTTATTTTACATTATTAATAATGTTAATTATCCTTGTAGCAGGAATTCCAGGAATCAGTGATATGTTTGTTAAAAATATAAATGGTGCTCGAGGATGGTTTCGATTAATTCCTGGAAAAAATATAACAATTCAACCAGTAGAGTTCATGAAGTTAGCAATGATTATGAAACTAGCATTAATTTCATCAAATCATCTGAAAAGTCATGATAATGATCGTATCTTATTTCAAAAATACATTATTTACGGACTAATTCCAATAATTTTAGTATTAATTCAACCGGATTTAGGTGGGGCAATTCTTTTAGGTGTTCCATGGCTAATTATGCTATTTTTAAGTATTAAAAATAAGGCAATATTACGTACATTATCCCTTGCATTGTTATGTGCATTAGGACTATTTATTGTATTTTTAATTATTCCTGAAGGACAGAAAATCTTACTAAATGTAACCCCAATTGAATCATATCAATTAGATCGAATTAATTCATGGTTATACCCATTTGAATTTGATAAGGGGTTACAATTACAACAATCCTTAATCTTAATGGGGTCAAGTGGTGTCTTAGGTCATGGAGTTACCTATAGTGCAATTAATTTCCCTGAACCACATACCGATATGATATTTGCTAAAATAGTCGGAATGTATGGATATATTGTTGGATTTGTAATAATTGGAATTTATTATATAATAATTAACGAAATATTATCAATTTCACAAAAAGTAACAAATTTATATTATAAATTTATTGGAATTGGTGTAGCTGGACTTTTTATTATTCAAGTTACAGAAAATATTGGAATGATAATTGGTCTATTACCAATTACTGGAATCGTATTACCATTTTTAAGTTATGGGGTTAGTGCCTTAATATCATATTCGTTAATAATTGGTGTTATCTTAAACATTAACAATCAAATAGAAGAAGAAGAATAGTTGAATATTTTCTAAGTTTTTGGGAAAAACGTAAATGAAAATATTAATTATGTAGTGAAAAAAGAAAAAAGAACTGCTTAGCAGTTCTTTTTATATATCCCATAAAATAAAGGTTTTAGAAAAAGTTAGAAAAATTATGGTAATTTTAATAAGTAAAAAAAGGAAAATTTTTTCAAAAAGTATAATATTTTACCAAAAAATAAAGTCAAGTCGATACAATACACTTTGGGAGAAGAGGAGTGTAATGATAAATATAATATTTATAATTGGTATTTTAATTTTATTTATAGGATACAAACTATATGGAAAATATGTAGAAAAACAATTGGAAATTGATGAAAATCGTCAAACACCAGCATATGAATTTCAAGATGGTGTGGATTATGTGCCATTAGGTGATAAAAAAAATAAATTAATTCAACTGTTGAATATTGCTGGAACGGGTCCAATATATGGTCCAATTGCCGGAGCAGTTTTTGGTCCAATCGGATTGTTAATAATTCCAATCGGAAATATTTTTATGGGAGCAACACATGATTTCGTATCGGGAATTGTTTCAGTGCGTAATGGTGGAAAAAGTGTTCCTCAATTAGCAATAAAATATTTGGGGAATTGGTCAAAATTAATTGTATTAGTATTTAGTGTTGTCTTATTAATGCTTGTAGGTACAGTATTTGTAACAAGTCCTGCTGAATTAATTAATGCAAATTTTGGAATTAATTATAATTTAATTTTAACAATTATTTTCATTTATTATATCATTAGTACGGTAACACCAATTGATAAAATTATTGGAAAAATATATCCATTAATTACAGCAATTTTATTAATTGGAACATCTTTAGCATTTATTGCTGTTTTAGGAATGCAGGTAACAGGAAAAGTTGAATTACCAGCAATTACGTTATCTAATATTTTAAATTGGAATCCAACACATGCATATATTATTCCTGGATTCTTTGTTATGGTTTCTTGTGGATTAATTAGTGGTTTTCATGCAACTCAAATTCCAATTGTTGCTAAAACAATTAAAAATGAAAATGAAGCAAAATCAACATTTTATGGAATGATGGTTGCTGAAGGTGTAATTGCAATGATTTGGTGTTATGTAACAATTTTATTATTTGATCCAATGACAATTGCAAGTACAAGTCAACCTGTTTTAATTGGTCAAATTGCACAAATAACTTTAGGTTCATATTTATCATGGATTTTAATTTTAGCAGTTATTATTTTACCAATTACATCAGGAGATACAGCATTCCGTTCATTAAGAATGATTATAGCTGAAAGTTTTAATGTGACACAAAAAACAATGAAAAATCGTATGTTTTTAGCGTTACCAATATTTGTGATGTCATTACTTTTAATTACTGTAATTGATTTTTCAACATTATGGATGTATTTTACATGGTCTAATCATATGCTTGCAGTAATTACACTACTTATTGGAGCAAGTTATTTATTCCATAAAAATAAAAATTATTGGATTATGTTAATTCCAGCAATAATTTTATTCGTTATAGATACAATATACTTATTAAGTGATGAGAAAATTGGATTTGGAATTCAAAATTATGAATTAACAGTAGGTTTAGCAATCGTTATTGTTTTAATCTTAATTGGCTTAATAGTTAAGAAGTTTAAAACATTACAAATTTTAGATAAATAAAAACAAATAGAAATCTTTTCAATAAAACAAAAATCGTAAAATGAACTGAATCTCATTAATTTGAGATTCAGTTTTTTGTTATAATGACTTTAAAGAAACTATATATCAAAAATTTTATTTGCCTTAGAAAACAATGTTATCATTATCTCTATCTTAACATCAAGTTCACATAAGGATTTAATCATATCCAATAAAAAGACACATGAATCAAACAAGATTCATGTGTCTTTTTTATTAAATTGTTATAACTTAATCTAAATTATTTAAATTAAGCAAATGGAGTATCTTGTACTAATACTGATTCAGTTGGACAACCTTCAACAGCAAATTCAATATCTTCGATTAAGTCTTCATCAACAGCTGTGATTCCTTGGTTATCATCTAGAATTGAATAAGCGATTCCGCTCGCTTCTTCAGCGTATACATCAGGTGCTTCGGCTGAACATGCTCCACATGCGATACAAGTGTCTTTATTAATTTTTGTATATTTTGCCATAATTCCTCCTTATGAACTACTATAATTTTAACATATTTACAAAATAAGGAAGTAGAAAAGTGCTAATAAATTAAAAACCCCTTAAATTATTCATTTAATTAAAATTAGAATAACTAAAAATTCTAAAAAATTTTTTTTAAAATAAACTAAAAAAATAGCGATCAAGTGGTTAATTTAAAAGTGATATACTGAATAAGTACAAAAAATTAAGTAAGTGAGGAATGAGGTGTTATATGAAAATTTTAAGTTAAAAATGAGTGAAGTTTTAAGTTTAATAAAAAATGAAGAAGGAGGAATATGAGGGAATATTTACCGAAGAATAAAATGGTCGGGTTAATATTGATGATTATTTCATTATTAATCATTTTACTTGTTACTAATGTATTAGCAAGTGATATACCATTTTATATGCAAGAAGCATCATCACAAAACCGTGACGAGCTTTTGAGTGAAATTGAAAAAGGAAATAATGAAGAACATGTTTATCAATTAACAACTAATATTCAAGTTGTAATGGTAAAAGATACCAGCCTTTCAATGGAAGGAAAAGGTCATAATATTGTGACACAAGGACAATATTATATTGATACAAATACTGGTAAAGTAATTTATTGTTTAGACCCAACTGTTCTAGTAGGAAATGGGACTGATTATTTAAGTTTTAAAGAATTAAACGATCATGCATTTAGTTCTTTAGATAAAGAAACGCAAATTCGTGTTTCGGCAATCAGTGAAGCAGGTAATAACTTATATAATGAAACAAAAGATGAGAATTATTTAGTTATGACCCAATATCTTATTTGGGAACAGGTAGGAATGAATATCTTAAGTTTTAATGACGGTTTAATTAAATACAAAGAAGATATTTTAAAAGCAGTAGATCAAATTGAAAATCAAGATTCTTTAGCAGCAAATAATACATATTTAGATACTTCAGGACAAGATTTAATTTTAGGTGATAATGCACCATCAATCGATAAAGATAATGATGAGATTATTATTAAACCAGAATTAACTGATTCAAAACCTGAAATTGCAGCTTTAAATAATGTGTATAATGCTGGGAAAAAAGTAAGTGGTGAAACATTAATTAATCTTGAGAGTTTAAAACCAAGTGATTTTAAAGCAGTTGCATACGATAGAGAAGATGGAACGCTTACAAATAAAATAAAAATCACTGATACATCGAGTGTAAATGTAACTAAACCAGGAGTATATCCGGTAACACTAAGTGTAGAAGATAGTGATGGTAATGTTGCATCAACAACTGAAAAATTAATTATTGTGAATGACTATACAACCTTCGGCAAAGGTACAATGATGCAAACGAGTGATGGTATTACTCAAGGTTACGATAAAGCTGAAAAAATGTCAAATCAAGAATTGGCAAAACTTTATCAAAATGTAACTAATCCATATGCTTATTCATTAACGGGTGAAAATATAAAAGTAACAACAAAAGTTGTTGATAAAATGGAGTTAAATAAAAATCCAGATTTACCAAGTATGTTAATTGTTACAGTTGAAAATAAAGCTGTAAATGGCAATGAAACATTAACAAAACAAAATAAATTGTTTGTAACAGATGGAAATATTGGTGATTATACGAAAAACCCATATTTATATGCGGAAAACGTTGAACTAAAAGTAGGCGAAACTTTTGAAAATTCAATGTTAAATGCTTATGCTTATGATATTGCAACTCAAACAGATTTAACAGATAAAATTAAATATAATACAAATAAAGTAGATACAAGTAAATCAGGGGTTTATCCTGTAAGCTTATCAGTTAAAAATGCTAATGGTAAAGAAACGAAGATTAATGTGAGCGTTTCGGTGATAGAAGATAATTCCTCTTTAGATGAAATCGGAATGTTTAATGCGGATGATATTTATACAAATGTTGATAGTATATCATCAAGTGCAAATGTTAATGACTTTATTATTAATAATTCAAATCCACAAGTTATTTCAAAAGATGGAGAAGAATTAGATGCTAAGATTAGTATTAAAAATACAAACTTACAAAAAAATAGTAAAGTAGGAGTATACTCAGCAACATTAATCGGTCAAGTAAAAGATGAAACAATTGAAACAACAATAAATATTTATGTAGCAAATGGAAATGAAATTGTTGATAAAACAAATCCATATTTATATGCGGAAAATATTCGTGTTAAATTAAATGATAAAGTAACAAATGATATGTTTAATGCAACAGCATTTGATAAGCAAGATGGAGATTTAACAAGTGAAATTGTTTATCCAACAAAAGTTAATACATCAAAAACAGGAGTTTATCCGGTTGACTTAATAGTTAAAGATAAAGATAATAATGTTACAAAGAAAACAGTAACGGTTACAGTAACTGATAGTGACTCAATTATTTCACCAAATAATAAAGTATTCTTAACTGCAAGTAACTTTACTGTATCGGAATCAGATGTCCATAGTGCTAGTGATATTAATGAGTTTATTTTAACTAATGCTGATGCTCGTGCTTATGCAATAGAAGATGGAAAATTACTTAATCCAGAAGTAATGAGTACAACATTAAAGGCAGATGCTAAAACGGGAACATATGTAGCAACAATTGGTGTGACATTTGATGGTGAATATGTGGAAAAAGAAATTGTAATTACAGTAACAAATACAATTATTAAAATTAATGCTGAAGATATTTTCACAAATGAAAAAGAACTATCAAGTGTAAGTGATATAAATGAATTTATTTTAGAAAAATCAAAAGCAAAAACAAATGAGTTAGATTTACCAATTAATGTTAAGACAACAGATGTAGCTTCAGATAGTAAAGCAGGAGTATACACTGCAACTTTAATTACGGAAAAAGATGGAAAAGAAATAAATAAAGAAATTACGATTTATGTAGCAAATGGTAATGATGTTATTGATAAAGAAAATCCATATTTAACGGCTAATAATATTAAAGTTAAACAAGATACAATTGTTACAAATGATATGTATGGCGCAATTGCATTTGACAAACAAGATGGAAATTTAACAAATAGTATTATCTATGAAACAGTAGATACAACAACTATTGGTGTAAAACTAGTTAAAATAAGTGTAACGGACAAAGATGGAAATACGACAACAATTACATCATATGTAACGGTGGTAAGTGATGATACAGTAATTTCTCCAGATGGTAAAATTATGCTGGATGCTAAAGACATTTATTCAAATCAAAAAGAATTAGCTAAAGCTAGTGAGATTGAACAATTTATTTTAGAACAATCTAAAGCTCAAGCATTTGTTATGAGTAATGGTCAAGAAATTCCGGTAAAAGTAAAAAGTACGGAATTAAAATTAGATTCACAACCAGGTGTGTATAAAGCAACATTGATGAGTGAATTTGGCGGATCAAAAGTAACAAAAGAAATTACAATTTACTTAGCAAAAGGTGATGAAAATATTGATAAAAACAATCCATATTTATATGCTAGTAATGTTCGAGTGAAATTGAATGAAAAAGTTACAAATGACATGTTTAAAGCAACAGCATTTGATAAACAAGATGGAGATTTAACAACTAGTATTACTTATCCAACAGTTGACACAAAAACAATTGGTGTAGAACCAGCAGTATTAAGTGTAACGGATAAAGATGGAAATGAAACAACACGTACAGTGTATGTAACAGTAACAAGTGATGATACGGTAATTTCACCGAATAATCAATTAATGTTAGATGCTAAAGATATCTATACAACTGAAAGTGAATTGGCGAAAAATAGTAATATTGATGATTTTATAATTGATAATTCACATGCAGTAGCATTTAATATGGAAACAGGAAGAAAATTAGATGTAAATGTTCAAACGGATTTAACATTATCGAGTCCATTTGGTGTATATCAAGTAGAATTATCGGCAGAAGAAAATGGTGAGCAAGTAAGTAAAGAAATCAATGTCTTTGTTGCAAAAGATAACGATATAATTGATCAAGATAAACCATATTTAAGTGCCAATAATGTTAAAGTAAATCAAAATGATGTAGTAACAAACGAAATGTTTGGAGCAACAGCATTTGATAAACAAGATGGAGATTTAACAGGTAGTATTGTTTATCCAACAGTTGATACAAGCAAAGTTGGTGTAAAAGCAGCAGTATTAAGTGTAACGGATAAAGATGGTAATACGTCAACATTCACATCATACGTAACAGTAGTTGGTGATGATTCAGTAATCTCACCGGATGAAAAAGTTATGTTAGATGCAAATGACATCTTCACAACAGAAGCCGATGTAACAAGTGCCAAAGATATTAACGACTTTATTGTTAGTGAGTCAAATGCCTTTGCTCAAAACATGGTTGATGGAAGTGATGTAACGGTTGATGTTGATAGTACAACATTAGCAAGTGATAGTAAAGCCGGAGTTTATGAAGCAAAATTATCAGCAACAGTTGATAAAGATAAAGCGGAAAAAACAATTAGTATTTATGTAGCTAAAGATAGTGATGTGATTGATAATGACAAACCTTATTTAACAGCAAATAATATTAAAGTAAATCAAAATGATGTAGTGACAAACGCGATGTTTGGAGCGATAGCATTTGATAAACAAGATGGAGATTTAACAAGTAGTATTGATTATCCAACAGTTGACACAAGCAAAGTAGGTGTCAAAGCAGTAACTTTAAGTGTAACGGATAAAGATAGCAATACAACAACATTTACATCATACGTAACAGTAGTTGGTGATGATTCAGTAATCTCACCGGATGAAAAAGTTATGTTAGATGCAGAAGATGTTTATACAACAGAAGCCGATGTAACAAGTACCAAAGATATTAACGACTTTATTATCAGTGAGTCAAATGCCTTTGCTCAAAACATGGTTGATGGAAGTGATGTAACGGTTGATGTTGATAGTACAACATTAGCAAGTGATAGTAAAGCCGGAGTTTATGAAGCAAAATTATCAGCAACAGTTGATAAAGATAAAGCAGAAAAAACAATTAGTATTTATGTTGCCAAAGGTAGTGATGTGATTGATAATGACAAACCTTACTTAACAGCTAATAATATTAAAGTAAATCAAAATGATTCAGTAACAGATGATTTATACGGTGCCGTGGCATTCGATAAACAAGATGGAGATTTAACAAGTAGTATTACTTATCCAACAGTTGATACAAGCAAAGTTGGGGTAAAACCAGCAACGTTAAGTGTAACGGATAAAGATGGAAATACGACAACATTCACATCATACGTAACAGTAGTTGGTGGCGATTCAGTAATCTCACCAGATGAAAAGGTAATGTTAAATGCAAGTGACTTTAAATTAACGGAACTACAAGTAAGTGGATTAACAGACGTTAATCAAGCAATCTTAAAGAATGCTAATGCCAAAGCATGGGATATGAATACAGGAAGTGATGTTGCAGTAACAGTTGAAAGTACAGATTTAACAACATCAGCAAAAGCGGGAGACTATAAAGCAGTCTTAAAAGCGGATAATGGTGAAGATTCAGTAACAAAAGAAATTAAGATTACAGTAACAGATGTAGCAATTAGTTTAAGTGCTGATGATATTTATACAAATGAAGATGAAATATCATCTCAAAGTGATATTGAAGAATTTATTATTAATAATGCAAATGTTGTTGCAAGTGAATCAAGTAAAAAATTAAACCCAACAACAGTAAAAGTAACAGATTTAACAACAACAAGTACTTATGGAACTTACAGTGCGACAATTGAAGTAACAAATGAAGTTGAAAGTACCGAAGTAAGAATTAGTATTTATGTTGCCAAAGGTAGTGATGTAATTGATAATGACAAACCTTACTTAACAGCAAATAATGTTAAAGTTGACTTAAATGATTCAGTAACAGATGATTTATATGGTGCAGTAGCATTCGATAAACAAGATGGAGATGTAACAAGTAGTATTGTTTATCCAACAGTTGATACAAGCAAAGCAGGTGTAAAACCAGCGGTATTAAGTGTAACGGATAAAGATGGAAATACAACAACATTCACATCATACGTAACAGTAGTTGGTGATGATTCAGTAATTTCACCGGATGAAAAAGTTATGTTAGATGCAAATGATATCTTCACAACAGAAGCCGATGTAACAAGTACCAAAGATATTAACGACTTTATTATCAGTGAGTCAAATGCCTTTGCTCAAAACATGGTTGATGGAAGTGATGTAGCGGTTGATGTTGATAGTACAACATTAGCAAGTGATAGTAAAGCCGGAGTTTATGAAGCAAAATTATCAGCAACAGTTGATAAAGATAAAGCGGAAAAAACAATTAGTATTTATGTAGCTAAAGATAGTGATGTGATTGATAATGACAAACCTTACTTAACAGCTAATAATATTAAAGTAAATCAAAATGATGTAGTGACAAACGTAATGTTTGGAGCGGTAGCATTTGATAAACAAGATGGCGATTTAACAAGTAGTATTGTTTATCCAACAGTTGATACAAGCAAAGCAGGTGTAAAACCAGCAGTATTAAGTGTAACGGATAAAGATAGCAATATAACAACATTCACATCATACGTAACAGTAGTTGGTGATGATTCAGTAATCTCACCGGATGAAAAAGTTATGTTAGATGCAAATGACATTTTCACAACAGAAGCCGATGTAACAAGTGCCAAAGATATTAACGACTTTATTGTCAGTGAGTCAAATGCCTTTGCTCAAAACATGGTTGATGGAAGTGATGTAACGGTTGATGTTGATAGTACAACATTAGCAAGTGATAGTAAAGCCGGAGTTTATGAAGCAAAATTATCAGCAACAGTTGATAAAGATAAAGCAGAAAAAACAATTAGTATTTATGTAGCTAAAGATAGTGATGTGATTGATAATGACAAGCCTTACTTAACAGCAAATAATGTTAAAGTTGACTTAAATGATCCAGTAACTGATGATTTATATGGTGCCGTAGCATTCGATAAACAAGATGGTGATTTAACAGGTAGTATTACATATCCAACAGTTGACACAAGCAAAGTAGGTGTAAAACCAGCAGTATTAAGTATAACGGATAAAGATGGAAATACAACAACATTCACATCATACGTAACAGTAATTGGTGATAATACAGTAATTTCACCGGATGAAAAAGTTATGTTAGATGCAGAAGATGTTTATACAACAGAAGCAGATGTAACAAGTACCAAAGATATTAACGACTTTATTATCAGTGAGTCAAATGCCTTTGCCAAAAACATGGTCGATGGAAGCGATGTAACGGTTGATGTTGATAGTACAACATTAGCAAGTGATAGTAAAGCGGGAGTTTATGAAGCAAAATTATCAGCAACAGTTGATAAAGATAAAGCAGAAAAAACAATTAGTATTTATGTAGCTAAAGATAGTGATGTAATTGATAATGACAAACCTTACTTAACGGCTAATAATATTAAAGTAAATCAAAATGATGTAGTGACAAACGCGATGTTTGGAGCTGTAGCATTTGATAAACAAGATGGCGATTTAACAAGTAGTGTTGTTTATCCAACAGTTGATACAAGTAAAGTTGGGGTAAAACCAGTAGTATTAAGTGTAACGGATAAAGATAGCAATACGACAACATTCACATCATACGTAACAGTAGTTGGTGGAGATTCAGTAATCTCACCGGATGAAAAAGTTATGTTAGATGCGAGTGACTTTAAATTAACGGAACTGCAAGTAAATGGATTAACAGATGTTAATCAAGCAATCTTAACAAATGCCAATGCTAAAGCATGGGATATGAATACAGGAAATGATGTTGCAGTAACAGTTGAAAGTACAGATTTAACAACATCAGCAAAAGCGGGAGACTATAAAGCAGTCTTAAAAGCGGATAATGGTGAAGATTCAGTAACAAAAGAAATTAAGATTACAGTAACAGATGTAGCAATTAATTTAAGTGCTGATGATATTTATACAAATGAAGATGAAATATCAGCTCAAAGTGATATTGAAGAATTTATTATTAATAATGCAAATGTTGTTGCAAGTGAATCAAGTAAAAAATTAAACCCAACAACAGTAAAAGTAACAGATTTAACAACAACAAGTACTTATGGAACTTACAGTGCGACAATTGAAGTAACAAATGAAGTTGAAAGTACCGAAGTAAGAATTAGTATTTATGTTGCCAAAGGTAGTGATGTAATTGATAAAGATAAACCTTACTTAACAGCAAATGATGTTAAAGTTGACTTAAATGATTCAGTAACAAAAGATTTATATGGTGCAGTAGCATTCGATAAACAAGATGGTGATGTAACAAGTAGTATTGTTTATCCAACAGTTGACACAAGCAAAGTTGGTGTAAAACCAGCAACGTTAAGCGTAACGGATAAAGATGGAAATACGACAACATTCACATCATACGTAACAGTAGTTGGTAATGATTCAGTAATCTCACCGGATGAAAAAGTTATGTTAGATGCGAGCGACTTTAAACTGACGGAACTGCAAGTAAACGGATTAACAGATGTTAATCAAGCAATCTTAAAGAATGCTAATGCTAAAGCATGGGATATGAATACAGGAAGTGATGTTGCAGTAACAGTTGAAAGTACAGATTTAACAACATCAGCAAAAGCGGGAGACTATAAAGCAGTCTTAAAAGCGGATAATGGTGCAGATTCAGTAACAAAAGAAATTAAGATTACAGTAACAGATGTAGCAATTAGTTTAAGTGCTGATGATATTTATACAAATGAAGATGAAATATCAGCTCAAAGTGATATTGAAGAATTTATTATTAATAATGCAAATGTTGTTGCAAGTGAATCAAGTAAAAAATTAAACCCAACAACAGTAAAAATAACAGATTTAACAACAACAAGTACAGCAGGAAAATACACAGCAACAATTGAAGTAACAAATGAAATTGAAAGTGTTGAAGTCGGAATTAATATTTATGTTGCCAAAGGTAGTGATGTAATTGATAAAGATAAGCCATATTTAACAGCAAATAATGTTAAAGTTGACTTAAATGATTCAGTAACTAATGATTTATATGGTGCATTAGCATTCGATAAGCAAGATGGTGATTTAACAGGTAGTATTACATATCCAACAGTTGATACAACAACAGCAGGTGTAAAACCAGCAGTATTAAGTGTAACGGATAAAGATGGAAATACAACAACATTCACATCATATGTAACAGTAATTGGTGATGATTCAGTAATCTCACCGGATGAAAAAGTTATGTTAGATGCAAATGACATCTTCACAACAGAAGCCGATGTAACAAGTACCAAAGATATTAACGACTTTATTATCAGTGAGTCAAATGCCTTTGCTCAAAACATGGTTGATGGAAGTGATGTAGCGGTTGATGTTGATAGTACAACATTAGCAAGTGATAGTAAAGCGGGAGTTTATGAAGCAAAATTATCAGCAACAGTTGATAAAGATAAAGCGGAAAAAACAATTAGTATTTATGTAGCTAAAGATAGTGATGTGATTGATAATGACAAACCTTACTTAACGGCTAATAATATTAAAGTTGACTTAAATGATCCAGTAACTGATGATTTATATGGTGCCGTAGCATTCGATAAACAAGATGGAAATTTAACAACTAGTATTACTTATCCAACAGTTGACACAAGCAAAGTAGGTGTAAAACCAGCAGTATTAAGTGTAACGGATAAAGATGGAAATACAACAACATTCACATCATATGTAACAGTAGTTGGTGATGATTCAGTAATCTCACCGGATGAAAAAGTTATGTTAGATGCAAATGACATCTTCACAACAGAAGCCGATGTAACAAGTGCCAAAGATATTAACGACTTTATTGTTAGTGAGTCAAATGCCTTTGCTCAAAACATGGTTGATGGAAGTGATGTAACGGTTGATGTTGATAGTACAACATTAGCAAGTGATAGTAAAGCCGGAGTTTATGAAGCAAAATTATCAGCAACAGTTGATAAAGATAAAGCGGAAAAAACAATTAGTATTTATGTAGCTAAAGATAGTGATGTGATTGATAATGACAAACCTTACTTAACAGCTAATAATATTAAAGTAAATCAAAATGATGTAGTGACAAACGCGATGTTTGGAGCAGTAGCATTTGATAAAGAAGATGGCGATTTAACAAGTAGTGTTGTTTATCCAACAGTTGATACAAGTAAAGTTGGGGTAAAACCAGTAGTATTAAGTGTAACGGATAAAGATAGCAATACGACAACATTCACATCATACGTAACAGTAGTTGGTGGAGATTCAGTAATCTCACCGGATGAAAAAGTTATGTTAGATGCGAGTGACTTTAAATTAACGGAACTGCAAGTAAATGGCTTAGCAGATGTTAATCAAGCAATCTTAACAAATGCCAATGCTAAAGCATGGGATATGAATACAGGAAATGATGTTGCAGTAACAGTTGAAAGTACAGATTTAACAACATCAGCAAAAGCGGGAGACTATAAAGCAGTCTTAAAAGCGGATAATGGTGAAGATTCAGTAACAAAAGAAATTAAGATTACAGTAACAGATGTAGCAATTAATTTAAGTGCTGATGATATTTATACAAATGAAGATGAAATATCAGCTCAAAGTGATATTGAAGAATTTATTATTAATAATGCAAATGTTGTTGCAAGTGAATCAAGTAAAAAATTAAACCCAACAACAGTAAAAGTAACAGACTTAACAACAACAAGTACTTATGGAACTTACAGTGCGACAATTGAAGTAACAAATGAAATTGAAAGCGTTGAGGTTAGAATCAACATTTACGTTGCCAAAGGTAGTGATGTAATTGATAAAGATAAGCCATATTTAACAGCAAATAATGTTAAAGTTGATCTGAATGATTCAGTAACAAAAGATTTATATGGTGCTGTAGCATTTGATAAACAAGATGGTGATGTAACAAGTAGTATTGTTTATCCAACAGTTGACACAAGCAAAGTTGGGGTAAAACCAGCAACGTTAAGTGTAACGGATAAAGATGGAAATACAACAACATTCACATCATACGTAACAGTAGTTGGTGGAGATTCAGTAATCTCACCGGATGAAAAAGTTATGTTAGATGCGAGTGACTTTAAATTAACGGAACTGCAAGTAAATGGCTTAGCAGATGTTAATCAAGCAATCTTAACAAATGCCAATGCTAAAGCATGGGATATGAATACAGGAAATGATGTTGCAGTAACAGTAGAAAGTACAGATTTAACAACATCAGCAAAAGCGGGAGACTATAAAGCAGTCTTAAAAGCGGATAATGGTGAAGATTCAGTAACAAAAGAAATTAAGATTACAGTAACAGATGTAGCAATTAGTTTAAGTGCTGATGATATTTATACAAATGAAGATGAAATATCATCTCAAAGTGATATTGAAGAATTTATTATTAATAATGCTAATGTTGTTGCAAGTGAATCAAGTAAAAAATTAAACCCAACAACAGTAAAAGTAACAGACTTAACAACAACAAGCACTTACGGAACTTATAGTGCGACAATTGAAGTAACAAATGAAATTGAAAGTGTTGAGGTTGGAATTAATATTTACGTTGCTAAAGGTAGCGATGTAATTGATGATGACAAACCTTACTTAACAGCAAATAATCTTATTGTAGATCAAAATGATGTAGTTACAAACGATATGTTTGGAGCGGTAGCATTCGATAAGCAAGATGGTGATTTAACAAGTAGTATTACTTATCCAACAGTTGATACAACTAAAGTTGGAGTACAAGTGGTGAAATTGAGTGTAAGTGATAAAGATGGTAATATTACAACTAAAACCGTAACAGTTGCAACCAAAGGACCAGATACTGATATTTCGCCAGATGAAAAATTAATGATTAATGCAAGTGATTTTGAACTTACAGAATTAACAGTAAATGGAATTACAGACATTAATGATGCAATTATTACAAATTCAAATGCTAAAGGTTATGATTTAGAAACTGGAGATGAATTAGCAGTAACAGTTGAAAGTACAGATTTAACAACATCATCAAAAGTTGGAGAATACAAAGCTGTATTAAAAATAACTAATGGAAAAGAAGAATTCACAAAAGAAATTAAAATTTCTGTTATTGATATAGCTATTGATCTTAATGCAAATGATATTTATACAAATGAAGATGAAATATCATCTCAAAGTAATATTGAAGAATTTATAATTAAACAATCTGGAGTTGATGCAGAGGAAGT
Source organism: Mollicutes bacterium SLUWU-24 (assembly GCA_049070185.1). GTDB lineage: Bacteria > Bacillota_I > Bacilli_A > UBA3375 > UBA3375 > CAZFWW01. The sequence goes on from JBLYTW010000005.1 coordinate 46,147, forward strand.
TGAAGTTAAAACTTTAAATCCAATAATAGTAAAAGCAACAGATTTAACAAATACAAGTACTTATGGAACTTATAGTGCAACTTTTGAAGTAACAAATGAAATTGAAAGTGTTGAAAAGACAATTACAATTTATGTAGCAGAAGGTAACGATGTGATTGATGATACAAAGCCATATTTATTTGCTAATAATCTTATTGTAGATCAAAATGATATTGTAACAGATGATATGTTTGGAGCGGTAGCATACGATAAACAAGATGGTGATTTAACAAGTAGTATTGTTTATCCAACAATTGATACGACAGTTAGTGGTGTTCAGAAAACATCTTTACATGTAACTGATAGTGATTTAAATACAACTTCTGTTGATGTAACGGTAACAGTTATAGGTGATGATAGTATTATTTCACCAGATAATTCATTATATTTACAAGCTTCGGATGTATTTACAAATGAAAAAGAGTTAAGTAATGCAACGGATTTAAATCAATTTATTATTGATAATGCGAATGCAGTAGCTCAAGTCGTGGAAACAGGAGAAATGTTAGATGTTGATGTTGTAGATACAACATTACAACTAGATAGTAAACTGGGAATTTATCAAGCAACAGTATCAACAACAAAAGATAAAACTACAATCAAGAAAACAATTGATATTTATGTTGCTAAAAATGATGATTTAGTCGATAAAGATAATCCTTATTTAGCAGCTGATAATATTACAGTTGACTTAAATGTACCAGTTACAAATGATATGTATAATGCAATAGCCTTTGACCGTCAAGATGGTGATTTAACGGGTAGTATTGTATACCCTACAGTAGATACATCAAAAGAAGGGGTACAAATAATTACTTTAAGCGTAACTGATAGTGATGGAAATATAACAAACCTTCCAGTAAAAGTAATTGTAAAAGATAGTGGTTCAGTAATATCTCCAGATCAAAAAGTATTATTAAATGCTCAGGATATTTACACAAATGAAAAAGATTTAAGTAAAGTTGTAGATATTAATGACTATATTATTAAAGAATCAAAAGCATTTGCTCAAAGTACAGTTGATGCAAGTATCTTACCAGTTGATGTAGATAAAACAACATTAACACCAACAAGTACTGTCGGTGTGTATACTGCAACTTTATCAGCAACATACGATAAAGATACGGCAACAAAAGATATTAATATTTATGTAGCAGATGATGGTGATGTAATTGATGATGATAAACCATATTTAACAGCAAATAATATTAAAGTAAATCAATATGATACAGTAACAAACGATATGTTTGGAGCAGTAGCATTTGATAAAGAAGATGGTGATTTATCAGGTAGCATTGTCTATCCAACAGTTGATACAACAGTTGATGGAGTATTTAAAAAAGAGCTTTCAGTAACAGATAGTGCAGGAAATACAGTAACAAAAACAGTAATGGTAACAGTACTTGGTGAAAACGGAATAACTGATCCGACAGAAAATATTTATTTAAGTGCTGAAAATATTTATACAAATGAAAATACAATTAAAGGAATTGGAAATATAGATGAATATATTCTAACAGCTTCGAACGCTAGAGCATTTGATATGCAAACAGCTGATGTAATTGTACCAACAGTTAAGAGTACAAACTTAACTCCAACATCAATAATTGGTGAATATGAAGCAGTAATTAATGCGACAAATTCAGTCCAAGAAGTTGATAAAAAGATTAAAATTATTGTATTACCTAATTCAGACTTATTACCAGTAAATGATCCTTATGTTTATGCTGAGGATGTTGAATTAAATATAGCGACACCAGGTAATGAAAAATATGATGTATCAATGCATAATGTTTTTGCATATGACCGTCAAGATGGAAATTTAACGTCTAAAGTAACAAGTGTTGGTTCAGATAAAGTAGATGAAACAACAGGTAATAAATATCCAGTAGATTTCAGTGTACAAGATAGCGATGGAAATAAAGCAGATAAAAACACGATTGTAACAGTGAACATGGCACCAATTAAAATTAGTGCTAAGTTTAATGCAATGAATTTAGATGCAAAAATCCAGTTAGATTTATCAAATTATATTTCCGAAACAAGATTTACATATAAAATGATTGTTCGTGAAGGTGGTACAACTGGTGAAGGAAATAAAATTTCTGAAAATGCAGTTACTCCAGGAAATTCAAAATATGAAAATATTACCGGAGATAAACTTAAAATTGAACCAGATAAAACTTATAATATCGGAATTTATGAAGTTGGACCAGGTCGAGAGTATCTGATTGACGGATTTGAATATAAAGCTCCAAAAATTGATCCAGGACCAGATGGAATAGTTTATTCAACTGGAGACAGTGATGGAGACGGAAAAGATGATACATCTTATGACAATGTCGGATATATTGAAAATATTTATCAGTTTGAAAGTATTGGATATGAAGAAAGTCCACAACCGGGTCGAATCGAATTTGTTGAAAATTCGGCAGTAGAAAATGAAAATGATTTAACAATTACGAAATATCAAAGAAGTTATCGTCCATTTGATGGAAACTATCGATTAGATTCAGATATTGATGCTTCAGCAACAAAAAATGATACATTATCAGATGCAGAAGGTGGATTCGGTACAGATGGATTTAAACCAATTGGATATAAATTCACATCAAAAAAAGCACAAGGTGGAACCGGATTTGATAGCGAATTTGCCGATTCATTTACCGGAACATTTGATGGAAATAATCACACGATTTCAAATTTATACATGTATCGTGGAAAAGAAAGTAAAAATAGTAAAATTGCCATTTTTGGAAAAGTTGGTGAAAAAAGAAATATGACGCAGGTAAAAGCAGATGGACCAAATATTTTTGACTTAAAAATAGTTGATGCGTCAATTTTAACGCCAAATTATAACGATGTAGCAATTTTAGTCGGAATTAATGATGGATATATTAAAAATGTTGAAGTTACCGGAAATGTAATGGGTAAATATTATGTTGCCGGAGTTGCTGGACAAAATGGTGAAAATTCGAAAAACGCAGTTGGATTAATGGAAAATATTGTCTTTAATGGTAGAGTAGAGTCTGCACTTATGACAACAGGAGATTTAAATATTTCAGCAGCTGGTGGAATTATCGGGTTCAACCGTTATGGTTCAGAGTTAAAATATTCATCAAGTCATGGTAGTATTGATGGTGATGATAATATTGGTGGATTAGTCGGTCGTGGTGAAGGAGATATTATAAATTCATTCTCGACAATGGATGTTGAAATCGGATCAAATAGTGGTGGAGGTATCATTGGATATGGTAACTCCGGAGAAACAGACATTTCAAATACATATTTTGATGGATCAGTAAGATTCTCAGAAGATGGTGGAATGGGAGTATATGTTGGAGGTATTGCTGGATGGAATGATGGATTTATTGACCACTCATTCTCTCAAGCAGTACTAACAGGAAGAGATAATATTGGTGGTATTTCAGGACCTTCAAATGGTGGAAGAACAGACAAATCAATTACAATTAATAGTCAGATTCTTGATAATGATGGAATTGGAGCAACAGGTTATGTTAACGATCGCCATGTTGGAAATGATAATTATTATACTTCATTATCACAAATTTACAAAAGCTATGGTAAACCAGGTGAAGGAACAATTAATGGATCACAAGATAACAATGATTCAAAAGAAGTATCAAATTTAGAATTAACTAACAAATCATGGTGGATTAATTTAGGATACACTGAAGCAGATTGGGATTTCTCAGGTTTATCTTCAGGGTTCTTACCTAAACTAAAAGATGGTGATGGAAATGTCTTACCATATCAACCAGATATAGGAATTAATTATGTACCAAAAAAATAAAAAAACAAGTATTTAAAAATAAGTAGTTTAATAAAAAACATTCTAACAATTGTTAGAATGTTTTTATAATCAATATAAAGTCAGTAATTTTCTTTTTAATATATTAATTGTAAAGTAAGGGATATGATATAATTATTAAGAACAAAAGGAGGAAAATGGATTATCAAATATTTATAGAAGAAACACTTCGTAGTTTACTTGATATTTTAATGGTTTCATTTGTAGTCTATTTTACACTTAAATTACTTGTCCGATCAGAAAAGCATACAATGGTAATTAATGCAATATTTATAATTGGATTTTTGTATTTGATTTCTTCCACATTACAATTAAATACATTACATACAATTATTTCAAATATTTATTCTTGGGGTCTTGTAATAATTGTAATTTTATTTCACCAAGAAATTAAGGATTCATTAGAAAAATTAGGGTCTTTTGGTTTTTTAAATGATGCAACTGAAACCCAAGAATTTATTGATGAATTGATGGATGCTGTTTATGAAATGGCTGAAGTGAAAACAGGAGCGTTAATAACATTGGAGCGTTCATCATCTTTATCTAAATATACAGAAAAAGCAGTAAAAATTGATGCAGAATTTTCGAAATATTTATTGAAAACAATTTTCCATAAGGATACAGTTCTTCATGATGGAGCAGTGATTATTAACCAGGGACGTATTTCATACGCTTCAACTTATTATCCAATATCTTTAGACATAAACATTGGAAAGCAAATGGGAACAAGACACCGAGCTGCTTTGACAATTTCTAAAGATACTGATGCGTTAACAATTATTGTTTCTGAAGAAACAGGAAAAGTATCAGTTGCATATAAAAACCACTTATATAATCACTTAGAACGCGAATTTTTACGCGAAATGTTAGTAGAAAAAGTTGGTTAAAGGAGAACTATGAAATGGATTAAAAAAGTAACAGAAAGTGAACATAGTATTATTAAACTAATATTAGAAAATGATAATGGTTTAAAAATAACAGCAATTGTAATTGCTATCTTTATGTTTATTACAGTTAACCAGATTGGTAATCCAATATGGAAAAATTACTTTGGTGATACAGAATATATAGAGGGAATTCCATTAAATGTAGAATATGATACTGATAACTATATAGTATCAGGTGTTCCTCAAAGTATTAACGTTAATATTTCGGGATCTGAAAATAATGTGCAATCAACACTTAAAACAAAGGATAATTTAGTTGCAACATTACCACTTAATTATAAATCAAGCGGTTCATATACAATAAGTAGTGATCAAGTTGAATTTAATAATACAGCAAGTGTACAAATTACTCCTGCTACAAGTAGTTTTGAGATTAACATTCAAGATAAGACCACTGAAAGTCGTAGTGTAGATATTGGTTATATTAATGGAAATAATCGTAGTGAAGGAATTTTATTAAATCAACCTGAACTAATGCAGAAAGTAGTTGAAGTTACTGGTGGAGTAGATGATGTTGCAAATGTAGTTAGTGTTCGTGGTCAAATTGATTTAAATCAATTATCAGAAAATAGTGGTAAGAATTCGTCAACAGTTGAAGTAGCATTAACTCCATATAACAAGCAAGGTGATGTAGTAACAGGAGTAAGTGTAAGTCCTAGGACAATTAAAGTTTCTCAAAGTTACGAGAAAGGTACAATAACATTACCAATCCAATTTAATTATGCACATGACGATAATAGTTATATAAAAGCTATTTGTGAAAAAGATGTTGAAAAATGTGATGAAATAAATCAAATGAAAGTTGATGTGTATGGAGAGAAAAATAAAATTAATAATTTAAAAAGTGTAACATTTAATATAGATAAAGATACATATGATGAAGAAACTTCGTTAGTGAATATTAGTCCGGTCTTGGAATCAGGTGTATTTGTTAAAAAGGGAAGTCCAACTCAAATTAAATTTAAAACTCAAAAAGGAATAAGTCGAACAATCCCAAATGTAAAAGTAAAAGTTATTAATTTAGATAAAAATTTAAAAGTAGACCAAGAATTAACTACAGATGTTGAAGTTGTCGGTCCTCAAAAGGAAGTTGAGAAATTAACGGCTGAAAACATTAATTTAACAGTAGATGCTAAGAATATAACAAAAGCCGGTACGTATGATTTAGAATATCAAAAAAATGAAAATAAAAAATACAATGTCAACTTAAATGAAGATACAATAAGTGTAACAATTAAAAAGGAGAAATAATGGGAAGATATTTTGGTACAGATGGAATAAGAGGAAAATTTAATGATAAATTAACAATTGATTTAACAATGAAAATTGCGATGGCAGCAGCAAAGGTATTTAATGAAGAAACAGAAAATCCAATTGTGTGTATTGCAAAGGATCCACGTCAATCTTCAAACCCAATTGAACAAGCATTAGTTGCAGGTTTGACAGCAGGAGGAGTAGATGTTGAACTTTTCGGAGTTGTTACAACTCCGGTAATTTCATATATGGTATTAAATGAAAAAAAATATATTGCTGGAATAATGATTTCAGCTTCACATAATCCATATTATGATAATGGAATCAAGTTTTTCGGAGCAAATGGGAAGAAACTTGATGAAGCATTATCTGCTCGTATTGAAGATGCAATTGATGAAGATAGTTATCAATTTGGAACAGATTTAGGTAAAGCAATAGTTAATCAAACAGCTAAAAATAAATATATTGATTACTTAGTTAGTTTAGGATGTAATTTAAATGGAATAAAATTGGGAATTGATGGGGCAAATGGTGCTAGTTTTGAAATCGCGCCAGCAGTATTTGAACGTTTAGGTGCCGAAGTTACAACAATGGCAATTAATCCAAATGGAACTAATATTAATGATAATGTTGGATCAACACATCCAGAACAATTAGCAGAATTAATTAAAACAAATAATTTAGATTTTGGTTTTGCTTTTGATGGTGATGGGGATCGAATAATGTTAGTTGATCAAGAAGGAACAATTTTAGATGGTGATTACATAATTTATTTGATTACGAAGAAGTTAAAAGCAGAAGGAAAATTAAATAATAACATTAGTGTCGGAACTGTGATGGCAAACTTAGGTTTTAAAGCAGCACTTGAAGAATTAAATGTTGAATTTGCTGAAACAGCAGTTGGTGATCGTTTTGTAATGGAAAGAATCGATCAAGAAGAAGCAAGTGTTGGTGGAGAACAATCAGGACATATTATTTTACCGGAGTTATTACCAACAGGAGATGGAATTTTAACAGCTGTTTATTTAGCAAAAATCTTTGCTGAAGATAAAGAACAATTATCACGTTTAAAAACAGAAATGGCTAAATTTCCACAAGAATTAATTAATATTGTTGTTGAAGATAAAGATACAGTATTAAATAATCAAGAATTATGGGATTTAATTGCGAAAAAAGAAGAAGAATTAGGAAAAGAAGGACGAATTTTAGTGCGTGCTAGTGGTACTGAAATGTTAATTCGAGTAATGGTTGAAGCAAAAACAACAGAATTATGTTTAGAAATAGCTGGACCAATTGTCGATAAAATTAAAAACATAAAATAAATATAGTATAATAAGATTGTATATTATATTAATAAAGGAGTTAGAATGGGATTTTTTAGTAAGTTCAAGAAAAATAAAGAAGAAGAGGGAATTAAATTCATTACACCAATTAAAGGTGAAATCATTAAAATTGATGAGATTCCAGATCCAGTATTTGCTGGAAAAATGATGGGGGACGGTTTTGGAATTATGCCTGCTGAAGGAAAAATTTATTCTCCAGTTACAGGTGAAATCGCTTCAATCTTCCCAACAGGACATGCTGTTGGAATTAAAGTAGATGATGATATGGAAATCTTAATTCACTTTGGATTAGATACTGTAAACTTAAAAGGAGAAGGATTTACTGCTCACGTAAAACAAGGAGATAAAGTAAATGCTGGAGATTTATTAATTGAAGTAGATTTAGAAACAGTTAAAGATAAAGTACCTTCAATTGCAACACCAGTAGTGTTCCCTAAATTAGAAAATAAAACATTTGAAGTATCATATCAAAATGTTGAAGCAAAAGAAGAAGGAATCATTATTATTAAATAATAAGGATAAAAATGACAACAAAAATTAAAGAATTAATTAATATATATTTTGAAAAACAAAATATAATCGAATTAGAACGAAAACATGTGATTGCCGATTTGAAATATCAAGTTGAAGAACAAATTATTAAATCATTTGCCGAAAATACTGATGAACCATTTGAAGTATATGATGAGTTTTTTAAAAATTTGTATGTAGATACATGTAAGATTCAAAATGAAGTGAATGAAGAAATTAGTCATCGTTTAGAAATCGAAAAATCATTATTTATTTCTCGTTTAGAAGAACTTTTAATGAAAGAAAATGATGAGAAGATTGGTAATGAAATCGTTGATGAGGTAATGGATTCAGCAATTCATCAAGTTGATAAATTAATTAATAAAGACACTAATCCGATTGTTGAAGATTTAGTTTCGACAATGGACTTAGAGGCTCTACTTAAAGAAATTAAAAATGATATTTAATTTTGGCAGTAGTGCCTTTTTTTTAACATTCTTAGTTGATTAATGATTTTAATAGAGGGCTTTAAAAAAATATTAAAACATCGCTTGACAAAGGGAAAGAAAACGTGTATAATTATTAGTGGCGTTTACCCCACTATAGATAGCCCCGTAAAATCTATAAGGATATAAAAAATATATTAGGAGACGTAAAAATGCAAAATACATATAGTGCAAAGAAATCTGAAATCAAACGTGACTGGTTAATCATTGACGCAACTGATTTAACTGTAGGTCGTTTAGCTTCAGAAGTAGCCTCAATCTTAAGAGGAAAACATAAACCAACATTCACACCAAACATGGATTGTGGAGATTACGTTGTAATTATTAACGCAGATAAAGTTAAATTTACAGGTAAAAAATTAACTGATAAGAAATATTACCGTCACACAGGACACCCAGGTGGGTTAAAAGAAGAAACGGCTGGTAAATTATTAGAACGTGCACCAGAACGTGTACTTGAATATGCTGTAAAAGGGATGTTACCAAAGAATCGTTTAGGTCGTCAAATGTATCGTAAACTATTCGTTTATGCAGGTGAAGATCACAAACATACAGCACAACAACCAAAAGAATATACATTAAAAGGATAATATAGGAGAACAATGAAAGACTTTTATTATGGAACAGGACGTCGTAAATCGTCTGTAGCAAGAGTTCGCATGGTATCTGGAACAGGAAAAATCACTGTAAACGGTGTTGCTGTTGAAGATTATATGCCAAGTGGATTATTATTAATCGATTTAAAACAACCATTAACTTTAACTGGTAATGAAGAAAAATTCGATATTGAAGTTAACGCAAACGGTGGTGGATTCTCAGGTCAAGCTGGAGCAATCCGTTTAGGTATTACAAGAGCATTAATGCAAGCTGATGAAGAAACACGTAAAGTGTTAAAACCAGCAGGTCTTGTAACTCGTGATGCAAGAGTTAAAGAACGTAAAAAATACGGACTTAAAGCTGCTCGTCGTGCACCACAATTCTCAAAACGTTAATATTCAATTTACATATTATATATAGTGGAGGCGAAAATGAAAAAAGATATTCATGCAAATTACGTAGATGCACAAGTAAAATGTGCTTGCGGTAATGAATTTGTCGTAAAGTCTACTAAAGAGAAAATCAATTTAGAGTCTTGTGACAAATGTCACCCAGCGTACACTGGAAAAACAAAACGTGTTGCTGCGGCTGGACGTGTTGATCGATTCAATAAGAAATTCGGTCTATAAGAACTTAACCAAGGAATTTATTCCTTGGTTTTTTTATTTTTAATAACTTTATTTAAAATAAAGTTAATTTAAACTATTAATGATATTTATGAATATGTTATAATATGTAGGTAAAAGGAGCGATATGTTAGAAAAATTAAAAGGACTAAAAGAAAAATATGCAGAGTTACAAAATAAGCTAATTGATCCTGAAGTCTTAAAAGACGTTAAGTTGATTACTAAATATTCTAAAGAATTAAAAGAATTAGAACCAGTAATTAAGAAATTTGAAGAATATGAAATGACAGTTCAAGAAATTAATGATGCTAAAGAAATCATTGAAATTGAAGATGATGCAGAAATGATTGAAATGTTAAAAATGGAAATTAGTGAGAATGAAGAAAAATTACCAAAATTTGAAGAAGAAATGAAAATCATGTTATTACCTAAAGATCCAAATGATGGTAAAAATGCAATTATTGAAATTCGTGGTGCTGCAGGTGGTGATGAAGCAAATATTTTTGCTGCTGATTTATTACGTATGTATACTCGTTATTTTGAAACATTAGGATGGAAAACCGAAATAATGGAGAGTAACCATTCAGAAGGTGGAGGGTTGAGTTTAGTATCAGTGTTAATCAAAGGTGAAAATGTATTTAGTAAGTTAAAATTTGAATCAGGTTCACATCGTGTACAGCGTGTACCACAAACTGAATCACAAGGACGAATTCACACATCAACAGCCACAGTTGTTGTAATGCCAGAAGTTGAAGCAGTTGATGTTGATATCAAGCAAGCGGACTTACGTGTTGACGTATATCGTTCTTCTGGAGCAGGGGGACAAAGTGTAAATACAACCGATTCAGCTGTGCGTATTACTCACATTCCAACAGGAATTGTTGTCTCTTCACAAGATGAAAGAAGTCAATTACAAAATAAAGAAAAAGCGATGAAAGTATTAGCTGTAAAATTATACGATCATTATTTACAAGAGCAAATGCAAGCAAATGATTCGGCACGTAAATCTAAGTTAGGAACAGGTAGTCGTGCTGAAAAAATCAGAACATATAACTATCCACAAAATCGTGTAACAGATCACCGTATTGGTTTAACATTAAATAAATTGGATCAAGTAATGGAAGGTAAAATGGCAGAAATTATTGATGCTTTAATTATTGAAGATCAAATGGAAAGATTGCAAAGTATTGAATAATTTAAATCGTTGGTATTATGAAGCAAAACAACAATTACAAGAAAAAGGCTTAGCAGCTAATAGTGTTAATTTGATTTGTGAAAAAGTATATGGAGTTGATTATCAAAGTTGTTTATTAAGTGGAACATTAGAATACGATGTGCAATTAGATTTATTATTAAAACGGGTATTAGAATGTAAAGAGCCACTGGCTTACATAATTGGTTTTGAATATTTTTACGGACGTAAATATTATGTTGATAATCGAGTACTTATTCCGCGAATTGAAACGGAAAACTTACTTTATTCAAGTATTGAAAAAATTAAAAATCAATTTCCGCAAAATCAAAAATTAAAAGTATTGGATTTATGTACTGGTAGTGGAATTGTTGGAATTACATTATACAAAGAATTAGAGTTGGAGTTTGATATCGAATTAGTATTAAGTGATATTTCACTTGATGCTCTTAAAGTATGTCAAAAAAATGTTGATTTACATAGTGTTCCTTGTCGTTTGATTCAAAGTGATTTATTTGACAAAATAACGGAAAAATTTGATGTGATTTTAACAAATCCTCCATATGTTCCATATTCACAATCTTTAGGAATTATGGTCGGGGAAAATGAACCGCATCTAGCATTATTTGCTGATAATAACGGCTTGGCAATATATGAGAAAATCAGTTTAGAATACCAAAAATATGTTGAAAAAAATTATTTTATAGGAATTGAAATTGGGGATGAACAAGCAAAAGCAGTAATGGAAATGATGAAGCGTTCTGATAATCATGTAATAATGAAGTATGATATGTTTGAGCGTGAACGAAATGTATTTGTATGGAGCGAAAATGGTTTGTAATGAAAAAGAAGCAATAATTTTGTTGGAAAAAGGTTATGTAATAGGTATTCCAACAGATACTGTATATGGCTTAGCAGTTTTAGAACCATATGCGTATAAGATTTATCAATTGAAGGGGCGAAATCGTCAGAAAAAATTAATTACAATGATTGGTGATAGTGTAGAATTTATGGTTGATCAAAAATTAAAACAAGAATTTAAGAAAAATTGGCCGGGAAAAGTTACCTATGTTTTTGAAGAAGAAGGACAATTAAATTCGTATCGAAAACCAAATGAAGCAAATGTGTTATCGTTATTAAATAAAAGTAATTTGAAAATTCTGACTACTTCAGCAAATATTTCAGGAACACCTCCGTGCTTAACACGTGAAGAATTTTACCGAGTGTTTCCTAAAATTCCGCTATTAGAAGAAACAATTATTACGCAAAAAGGAAACTCACCTTCAAAAATTATTGTGTATAATCGAACGAAAAAAATCAGAATAAGATAGAATAGAAGATATAAATAAAAGGGCGAAATAAATTAATCGATTGGTAAAGGAGAAAAATGAAATTAATTATCGGATCAGATCACGCAGGAAAGGAAATGCGTGAAGTAATGTTTAATTACTTAAAAGAAAAAGGTTATGATGTGGAAGATTTAGGAAGTTTCCGCGACAAAGCTAATTATGCAGTTGAAGGAATTAAAGTTGCAGAAAATATTTCAATGGGAAAAGCAGACTTAGGAATTATTTTATGTGGTACAGGAATCGGAATTTCAATAGCTGCAAATAAAGTAAGAAAAGTAAGAGCAGCATTATGTAATTCGGTTGAGTATGCACAATTAGCACGTGAACATAATAATGCGAATGTTTTAGCACTTGGTGCTCGTTTTTTATCAGAAGATGAAGCAAAAGCAATTATTGATGCTTTTTTAACAACTGAATTTGAAGGGGGACGTCACTTAGATCGTATTGATACAATAAGTGACTACGAAGAAAGTTGTTTAGATTGCTAGTTAAAAGTAGAAACGAATGTTTCTATTTTTTTTATGAAAAAATAACACAAGTTTAATTTATATGCTATAATAAATATGTTTTTTGTGGAAAGTAGAAATATTTCTCACCTGTGGACTAAGAGTCCAGGGTTCGCAGTCACAAGCCTCGATAATTAGGTAAGTATAATGACTGTGTGAGAAGTGTCTCGCACTTTTTTTTAGAAACAAAGTAAATTAGGAGGTCAGAAAAATGCCAAAAATGAAATCTAGATCATCTGTTACTAAACGTTTTAAGAAAACTGGTAGCGGAAGAGTTAAGCGTGGAAGAGCTTATACTTCACACATGTTTATTAGAAAATCACAAAAACAAAAAAGACATTTAAGAAAATCAGGATTAGTATCTAAAGCAGAAACTAAAAAAATTATAGAAATGATGTAATCGATGGAAGGAGGCAATTATGCCAAGAGTAAAAGGTGGATATACTGCACGTAGAAGACGTAAAAAAGTATTAAAATTAGCAAAAGGTTATTTCGGTTCAAAACATACATTATATAAAACAGCTAACGAACAAGTAATGCGTTCACAACGTTATGCTTACCGTGACCGTAAACAAAAGAAAAGAGAATTCCGTAAATTATGGATTACTCGTATCAATGCGGCTGCTCGTATTGAAGGAATTAGCTATTCACAATTAATGAATGGTTTAAATAAAGCAAACATCGAAGTAAACCGTAAAATGTTAGCAGATATGGCTGTAAATGATCAAGCTGCATTTGCTGCAATGGTTAACTTAGCTAAAGAAAACTTAAAATAATTAAGGAGGTATAATGCACGCTATTATTAAAACTGGTGGTAAACAATACCGCGTACAAGCAAACGACGAAATTTTCATCGAAAAATTAAACGTTGAAGCTGGTGAAACAGTAACTTTTGATGAAGTATTAATGGTTGGAGATAAAGTTGGAACTCCATTCGTTGAAGGTGCAAAAGTTGAAGCAGAAGTAGTTAAGCACGGAAAAGGAAAGAAAATTAGAATCTTTAAATTCGTTGCGAAAAATGACTTCCGTAAACGTCAAGGACACCGTCAAAACTACACTAAAGTTAAAATTACAAACATTGTTGGGTAATTATGATTAAGTGTACAATAAAGAAAAATGAAAAAATTGAGGAAGTAACAATTACTGGACATGCAAACTTTGCAGATCACGGTCAAGACATTGTCTGTGCTGCTGTATCAATGCTAAGTTTTGCAATTGGTAATAAAATTATGTTACTAGGATATGAATCATCAGTGCAAATAACGAATAACAAATTTCATTTTGTTAATCCGTTAACAGATGCTGGTGTTAATTTACTATTTGAAACCCTAACAGAAGGGCTTGAAATGGTCGAAAATGAATATTCAAACCATATCAAAATCAGGGAGGTGTAGCATGTTAAAACTACAATTACAATTCTTCGCGAGTAAAAAAGGGGTAGGTTCTACTAAAAACGGTCGTGATTCAGAGTCAAAAAGATTAGGAGCTAAAAAAGCTGATGGTCAATTTGCTAATGCTGGATCAATTATCTATCGTCAACGTGGAACAAAAATTCACCCAGGAAACAACGTTGGACGTGGAGGAGATGACACATTATTTGCAAAAGTATCAGGTGTTGTTAAATATGAGCGTAAAGGTAAAGGAAAGAAACAAGTATCAGTTTACCCTGCTTAAATAGTATTGAAGTGATGAATTATTCATCACTTTTTTTATAAGGAGAAATATGTTAGATGTATTACCGCTTATAATTCTAGTATTGATTGGAATTATTGTATTATTTTTTATTCTTTTAAATAAACAAGTAAATGAAATGAATGAAAATTATAATCAAGAAATAACAAAAATAAAGATTGAATTAGAAGAAGTTGAAACAATTAATTTACAATTACGTGATGAATTATTAAATTTAACATTATTATATGTTGAAGATCGAGAAAATTTAGAAACTTTAGTAATGAAGGAAAATCAAGAAAAAGCATTTGAACTGCAAATTGCTGATGAAAAAAGAGTACAACACTTGTTGAAAACAAAAGAAAAGTTAATTGCTCAAGTTGAAATTTTCCGTCAAGAATTGATGGGTTTAAAATTAATTGAAGATCGACAACTACGCGGACAAAAAAAGAGAGAGATTAGTTCAGGGATGAAGAATGTTCGTGAACAAATAATTGAGTATCAAATGTTAGAAAAGGAAATAATAAGTAATATTATTAATCGAAAGAAACATATCTAATGAATTTCAAAGTAACAAATGTGAATAGTGCATTTGTTACTTTTTCATTTGAAAGTATGTAATGTGCTAAAATGTTAATATTTTAGTCAAATTACCAAGATAATGATATAATATTAATATGGAAAAAAATGAACAATTAAATAAAAAAATAAAAGTGATTAAAATAATATCATTTATGATTGCAATTGCAGTATTTACTAAATTTTGGATAGTTACAGTGTATCAACATGAAGGATTTAGTGAATTAGCAAAATATCAATCAACTGTTGAAGTTAGCCAAGAATTACCGCGTGGAGAAATTTTTGATAGTGAAGGAAAATTATTGGCAGGAAATAAGTTAACATATGATTTATCATATGTTGAAGCTAATATTAAAAGTCCTGAAGAATTAATGGAAGATGCACAAAAAATTTCAAAATTGGTTGATATTGATTCTTCAAATCTACGTGAAGATGATTTAAAAGACCTGTGGTTAACTGGAACAACAGGTGATGAGGATAATTTTAAAATTGCAGCAAAACGAATTGATGCTGAGACTAATAATCGATTAGCAAAATTAAAAGAAGATAATGATGAATCATATACGAGTGAAGTTAATAAAGTATATCGAGATCAAGTTACGGAAGATGAAGTTAATTCTTTACGAGAAGAATATGGAAATGATGCATTATATGTACGAGTATTAATGATGCAATCAACACCGAAAAATCCGGTTATAATTAAATCAGATTTAACTCTTGATGAAAAATATCGGATTGATTCTATGACAGGACAATTAGGTGGATTTTATACTGTTGATGATTGGCAAAGAACGTATCCTCAAGGTGATACAATGCGATCATTTATCGGTAAAGTAGGACAGATTCAAGAAGATGACCGTACTTTATATCAATCTCAGGGATATGATTTAGATGAAGAAGTTGGAATAAGTTATTTAGAAAAAGAATTAGAACCAATTTTACACTCAACGAATCAAAAATTAGAATGTTATTTTGATGAAGAAGGAAACCTAGTTAAAACTGAAGTTACTGATTCGGGAGAATTAGGAAATGATGTTCAATTAACAATTGATATTAAGTTTCAAAAGTATGTTGAAAGTATAGTTAAGAAACAATTGGCTGAAAATGACTATCCATTCGATACAACTTCATTTGCAACAGTGACAGACCCACAAACTGGAAATATTCTAGCAATGGCTGGTCAAACGGGAGAAGATGAATTCTCAATTGGAAACTTTATTTCAGCATATCCTGTTGGTTCAGTTGTAAAACCAGCAGTATTATTAATGGGATATGACTTAGGAAAGTGGGATTGGAATACATATGTATACGATGCCCCAATGTATATTAAAGGTACACCGGTAAAAGCTTCATATCATAATTATGGTTCATTAAACGAAATTACTGCTTTAGCAAAATCATCAAATGTTTATTTTTACCAATTATTATTAAAAATAGCCGGAGAAACATATGAGCCGTATGGACCACTTAATGTAGAAGAAAAATATTTTGATATTGTGCGCCAAGAATTTGAACAATTTGGTTTAGGAACATCAACCGGAATCCAAGTTGAAAATGAAGCGCAAGGTTTCCGTGGTACAGAAATAACACCAGGGAAATATATGGATTTAGCCAATGGTCAATATGATACGTATACGAATTTACAAGTAGCTCAATATGTATCAACAATTGCAAATGGTGGAACTCGTTATCGAATCAATTATTTGAAAAAAATAACAACTGCAGGTGAGCAAGGAAAATTAGGTAAAGTAATTTATGAACAAAAACCGGAACAACTTAATGCATTAACAATGGATGAAAAAGACATTAATCATACAAAAGAAGGAATGTATGCATGTGTAGATCAAAGTTATGGTACAGGTAATACCGGTGGATATAATAATTTATCAGTACCATCAGCATGTAAAACCGGAACAAGTGAGGACTTTTATGTTGATAGTACAACAGGGGTTGCTCATGCGGTAAATAATGCTTCATTTATTAGTTTTGCTCCTCGTGATAAGCCAGAAATTGCAATATCAATTTTATTACCTTATTATACAGATGGTGGAAACTTTACAGCAACAAGACGAAATGGTGCATATTATGCAAAAATGATACAAGATTATTATTATGAGGAGATAAAATGAGAATAGGTCATTCATATGATGTTCATCGATTTGATGAACATCGAAAATTAATACTAGGTGGAATTGAAATTGACCATCATAGTGGACTTTTAGGGCATTCAGATGCTGATGTACTTTTACATGCTATTACTGAATCAATAATAGGTGCACTTGCTCTAGGGGATATTGGAACATTATTTCCTGATACAGATGATAAATATAAAAATATCGATTCAATGATTTTATTACAAGAAGTGGTAGAATTAATGAAATCAAAGAAATATCATATTATTAATATTGATGCTTCTTTATATTTGGAACAACCAAAAATGCGCCCTCATATTGATAAAATTTGTGAAAATATTGCGACAAAAATTGGTATCGATCGTAACCAAATTAATGTTAAAGCAACTCGTGGTGAACGAATGGGATTTATTGGTCGTGAAGAAGGGATTGCAGCAGAAGCGGTAGTGCTGTTACAAGAAAATGATTAAAGGAATCGGAATAGATATAGTTGAACACGAACGCGTAAATTTAAAACTTGCGGCTCGTGTTCTTTCCACAAATGAATATCAAGAATTTGTAAATACTAAAAGACAAATTGAATATTTTGCTTCAAGATTTGCCGCAAAAGAGGCAGTGATTAAGGCAACGAATAAAAAATATTTACTTCGAGATATTGAGTTTAAGAATTTGGAATCTGGAAAACTAGTGTCTAATATTGAAGGAATTCATGTATCGATTAGTCATGAGAAAAAATACTCAGTAGCAATGGCTGTATGGGAGGAAAAATGACAAATTCAACGCTTTATATAAATGAACAGCAAGTAATTAGTAATATTGAAACTCTTAGAAAAGATAAAAAAGCCTGTTTAATGGTAAAAGCACAAAATTATGGAATTGGTTATGATTTTATTGAAACATTTGTTAAAAATGGATATGATTATTTTGGTGTAAGTACGATAGAAGAAGCGCGAATAGTTCGGAAGAAAGCCCCAAATAGTGAAATATTAATCGTAGCGTATGTTGATCCGCAATTTTACCAAGAGTGTATTACAAGTAATTATACAGTTACTGTATATAACGAAAAGTCCTTAATGGCTATAAGCAGTGGTTGTAAATATCATTTAAAATTTGATACCGGTATGGGAAGAATTGGCTTTAGTCAAAAAGATATTGCAATGATTAAAGAATATTATAAATCTTATCACAAGCCAAGTGGAATTTTCACTCATGCTCCAATGGCAAGTAACCAAGAGTTTACTAATAAGCAAATTGAATTGTTTCGTGAAATTGTGAATTGCTTTTCCGAAGTCGATTTTGAATATATTCACTTTCAAAATAGTGTTGGTTGTCAATTATATGAAATAGATTTTGTGAATATGGTTCGACCGGGATTAGGTATTTGGGGATATTATGCTGATGGTGAAGAAAAGGAATTTGTCGAAAAATATGCAGGTGAAACGATTAAACCAGCATTATCATTATTTGCGAAAGTTCACATGGTAAAAGAATACAGTGGAGCGATTGGTTACGATTTATCCGAAAAAGTATCGGGAAAAATTGCTACAATAAGATTGGGATATCATGATGGTTTTTCCCGAACGTTTACGGGTTATGTATTTAATAATCAAAGTAGAGTAGTTGGAAAAGTTTGTATGTGTCAATGTTTTATGGAAATACCAGAAGAATTAGAGTTAATAAAACAAGAAATTTTTGGACCATCAGAAGACATATATAAATTGGTAGAATATTCACAAAAAACAGTATATGAATTTTTAGTGTCCTTATCGACAAGAATTTTAAAGGTGGTTGAATGAAAACAATAATTTTAGACTTAGATGGAACTTTATTAACAACTGAACATAAAATTGATCCTCAAACAAAAGAATATTTAATTCACATTCAAGAATTAGGTCATCGGGTAATTTTATGCTCAGGAAGATCTTATACGGGAATGGAACAAATTGCTGCAGAATTAGAACTTGAACGTTTTGGTGGTTATGTTCTATCTTTTAATGGTGGTGAAGCAATGAATTATCGAACAAAAGAAGTTTTATTTATTAATAATTTTACAAAAGAAGAAGTTGAAAATATTCATCAATTAATTAATGAATATGCCCAAAACTTTATAACGTATAGCCCAGGAAAAATTCATAGTAAAACTAATAATGCTCATGTTGAACGAAGTGCGTACATTATGCAAGCAGAAATTGATCATAATATAATTGTTGAAAGTCCGAAAATTGTTTTATCTGATGAAATTCCTGTGATTACCAAGGCATTTCCAAAAGTTAAAACATTAATTAATGATTATAATTCGACATACAATGTATTTCGTTCGGTTCCACAACTGATTGAAATAACTCCTTATGGATCAGACAAGGGACATGGAATTAAAAAATTATTAGAATTAGAGAATATAAAATGTGATGAAATAATCGCTTTTGGTGATGGTGAAAATGATATTACAATGTTAGAATTTGCTGATATCGGAATTGCGATGGGAAATGCAATGGAAAATGTAAAAGCAATTGCCAACCAAGAAACAGATACAAATGATAATCAAGGGATTATCAAAGCATTAAAAAAAATTTTAGGAGCTTAAGATGAAGAAAGTAATTATTGCATTAATAGTATTGATGTTAGGATTAATTGGATCTGTTGTATATATGAATTCAAAAAGTACACCAGAAACAAATAGCACAACTAATAATAAAGTTGAAGAAAAGAAGATAGAAACAAAAGTAGATGTACCAGAGGAGAAAAATCCAATAGCAACGATTGATGTGGAAGGTTATGGGAAAATGACATTTGAATTATTCCCAATGCAAGCGCCACAATCAGTATATAATTTCATTGACTTAGCAAATCAAGGTTTCTATGATGGATTAACATTCCACCGAATCCAAAAAGATTTTGTTGTTCAGGGTGGTGATCCTGATGGAACAGGAGCCGGAGGACCAGGATATTCAATAATTGGCGAGTTTGCGAACAATGGATATAAAACAGGGTTAACACATAAAAAAGGATCTATAGCGATGGCAAGAGCCCAAGATTATGATAGTGCAGGAAGTCAGTTTTATATTAACACTGTCGAAAACAGTTCACTAGATGGAGATTATGCAGTATTTGGATATATGAAATCAGGGGAAGACGTACTAGATAAATTAAATACAGTTAAAGTAACAGATGGAACGACAACACCTGCTAAAGATGTTGTAATTAAATCAATAAAAGTAGATACAAAAGGTATTGATTATCCAACAGCTGATAAAATCGAAAATAAATAAATTTAATAAAACGAGAACCAAATGTTTAAAATATAACATTGGTTCCTTTTCTATTTACTATAAATTATTTAGATATATGGGGTCGGAATGTTATTAAATATATACATATTAATTAATTGCATAATTAATATTATACAAAAACCTATAATCATTTGTTTTCTATCTAAATCAACAAATATCTTCAGTATTAGTATATATATTAAAGATGAAACAAATGCTACTATCAACGCATACATTAATCAAAATAACCGCTTGGAGTTATATCACAAACAAAATCCCAAACCGCATTTGAATCATTCCATCTTTTACAACTTTGTCTTAATCCATAATAACTTATTGCTCCCGCCACTGCTTTCACAACTTTATAACCCCATATTTTAGCTGCCCATGCCAAAGCAGCACTTACTCCAATTGCTCTTTCTTGTTTATAATTTAGTTCTTCATTTTCTGTAGTTATTATAACATCATTTGGTATTTCAGAAGCCATTACAGGTTGAAAAAAACTTGCTATTATCGAAAAATACTTGAGTTTCATAATGGCTCCTTTCTCTATGACTTTATTATATCATTATCATGTGGTAAACAAGTGGCAAACGTTTACTTCGATATTTTCACTAAGAAACTTTATATTCTTTTAAATTTTTCTTGTAATAATCTATTTTTATACTCAAATAAATCTATTCTTTCTTTAATATTTTTAAACTTCGTATATTTATATTTAAAGTCATTAGAATCAATAGAAAAATCTTCTAAATCTACCCCTAAATTTAAATAAATGGAATTTAGTTGACAAAAAAATAATTCTATGTTATACTTTATCTTGTGTTAAGGCAAGCCCTTAAGACAAAATATGAAGAACTTTGAAAACTAAATAGACAATGAACCCTG
Source organism: Mollicutes bacterium SLUWU-24 (assembly GCA_049070185.1). Taxonomy (GTDB): domain Bacteria; phylum Bacillota_I; class Bacilli_A; order UBA3375; family UBA3375; genus CAZFWW01. The sequence continues at coordinate 67,387 of JBLYTW010000005.1, forward strand.
TCAATTAACTTTGACAAACAAA
>JBLYTW010000006.1:0-55015 GCA_049070185.1 Mollicutes bacterium SLUWU-24
TTAATTGACAGGGTTCATTGTCTATTTAGTTTTCAAAGTTCTTCATATTTTGTCTTAAGGGCTTGCCTTAACACAAGATAAAGTATAACATAGAATTATTTTTTTGTCAACTAAATTCCATTTATTTTTCACTTTGAAACTCAAACGTTTATTAATATTCAATACATCTCTTTTATTTTTACTAATAACAAAAAGAACCAATGTTATATTTTAAACATTTGGTTCTCGTTCTATTAAGTATTTTTTTGTTCTTCTTGCTTTAATTTCATCTTTTCGTAAACTGATTTTCGATAATTAATATTACCTTTTTTAAATTGGTATAATGCCTCATAATTATCAAGTACCCAACCATGTTCACCATTAGTCACAAAACTTTGACAATATGCACATGCTCCACTTTCACCAAACTCTAATGGGGCTCCACAATTTGGACATGTTGCCAACTCTATTTTTTGACTTTCTACTCCTACAGCACGCTTATATCTTAATTTATAACCATTATTTTTAAAGCTTTCATTTCCGTCAATTATTTTTCCACTTGCATCTTTTAAAAACACTTGCAGATTACAATCAACAATTACATTTAAATATTCATTTTTACCATCTATAATAAATTCATTTAAATGAATATCATTTATTTCTTGATTTTCTAAATATGGATATTGTTTTTTATCAATATATTCTTGAATTTGCTGACGATGTGTTCGAAATAATTCATCACTTTCGAATTTACGAACACTTTCCATGTCACGATTTTCCCATCCTTCTTGAACAGCAATAAAGCTTTCCGCAACATATTGTTCAAACTCTTCTTGATTAAATGATTTATCAACTTGTAATACTTGTTTAACGGTTTCATGTTCATGGTTGTGAATTGAAAGAACTCCTGAAGAATACATTTTATAATATAAACTTTCTTTTTCACCTAGTTTTTGTTCATTCATTAACACCCATCCACTATAATCATTCACTAAATTTGTTCCACAATATTGACATGACCCACTTGCTTCAACACTATTTGGTGCTCCACATGTTTGACAATTTGTAACCGATAATCGAGCATCATTTGTTTTCATATTACTTTTACGTACAAATTCCAATTCAACTACTTTGTTAACACGATTTATATTATTTGGTACTTCCTTATTATTTTTAATAATTAAGTTCTTTTCATTAATAAATAATTCTATAATAATTTTTTGGTACTCTTGAGAAAAAACAATATCTTTAATTTCTGTTGACAAAAACTCTTGACCATCAAACACATTATGTTTCCCTTGCGATTTAATGTGATTAATATATTGTTGAAAATTTTCTAATAATTCTGGATTAACATAATTACTGATTTTACTTGTATCCTGTGTTTCAATCGCTTCTTCAATCATTAAATAAAGTTCTTTCGCATAACTTTCAAACTCGTACTTAGAAAAACTAGGATCATTTTTTCTAATTTCAATCAAATCTCGAACGATTTCTTGTTTATGCATACCTATCTGGCGATTAGATTTTACATTTTTATTTATTTGACTCTTTTTTACATTATAATTAGTTTTTTGCTGTGCAAGAACAATAAAATAAATCATTAGTCCAACTATTATTAGATTAAGCGGAAATGGTAAATATAAGATTATATATATGATATCAAAAATAGAACCTGAAAGATCACCTGAACTAGATGAACTTGAACTAAATCCTCCACTACTAAATGAATTACCAACATCCGCAGCTTGAACTTGTAAGTTTAAAGCCAAACCAACAATAAGAATCATTACAATAACTATCACACTTCTTGATATTAATTTTTTCATTTTAATCTACTTTCTTGGTAATCCACAATTTGAACAGAATTTTCCGGTATTATTTGTTCCACAACTACACGTCCATTCAGTACTTACTGGTTTTGCTGTTCCACAATTTGAACAGAATTTTCCGGTATTATTTGTTCCACAACTACACGTCCATTCAGTACTTACTGGTTTTGCTGTTCCACAATTTGAACAGAATTTCCCCGTATTTTCAGTACCACATTGACATTTCCAAGTATTTGCATTCACAACAGGTTCTGCTTGAACTGGTGTTTGTTGAGCTGTTGCTGCCATATTTTGTAATCCTTGCGCAATCGGTGCTCCTGTTTGATGAGCCATATTTAGTCCCGCAAATCCCATAAATGCTCCACCTTCATTTTCACCAGCACTTTCCATTGCATTGGCAGTTGCTGCCGTCATTCTTCCTGCGGCATTTTGAGCATTTGACAATAAACGCATTTCATCAATTTTCTGAATTTTTTCATGATCCTTTGGATCTAACGTTACCGAACTAATTCCAACAGCATCAACTACTAAACCACGTTTTTGATGCCAATCTTCATCTAAAATATCGTTCATATATTGACCAATTTTCACTTGTTCTTGGGGAATTTGATTATACTTAATTCCATCACGAGCAAGTAAAGCAAATGCTTGAGTTAAATACATAATAAATTCACTTCTTAATTGATTATCCCATAATGTTGAAATTGAGTATTTATCAGTAACATTTCCACTTATATTTGTATAAAATGCAATTGGATCTTCTAAACGTAATGAAGATTGTCCAAAATAACGAATATTAATACTTTGATAAACTGGATCATCATATGGTACTGATTGACTTGTACCAAACTTTAGTCCGGTTAATTCTTTTAAATTAAAGTAATAAATTTTAATATTTTGACCTGTATCTGCACCAAAGGTAAAACGTGTCCCCATTGTTTTAAATGAATTTATAAGCCCTTTACCGAATCCACCTTCAAAAATTGAAGGTGCACTTTTCATATCAACTTTAAATACACCTGGTTCTGCCGAAAATTCAACAATTTTCCCATCTTCGACAATTGCCATTGCTTGACCATTATTAACTGCAATAATTGAACCATCACTTACAATATCAGTACTTCCTTTACTGTTACTTGAACGCTTACTTTGTTGCTTATATCCTTTTTGAATGATTGTATCATTATTCATTGCATCACAAATAAAATACTCTTTCCATTGATCAGCCATTGTACTATTAAATGACCCTACTGCTGCTCTTATTAATCCCACTTCTTCTCCTTAATTGTTACATTGTTTTAATATACATATTCTAACATATTAAATTATAAGTTTCAACTATCAGCAAATTTTGAGAAATAGAAAAAGAAGAACAGAAAATCTGTTCTTCTTTAAGTTTAATAGTAATCTCCATTTTACAACATTCAATTTCAATATTCTAAAATGGAGGAGAGAATCGGATTCGAACCGACGATCAGGGAGTTGCAGTCCCATGCCTTACCACTTGGCTATCCCTCCATACTACCCTAGTATTTTATCATATTTACACAATTATTGCAACTTTTTTCACATTTTATAACACTCTTATAATATTGTTACTAACAATAACTTTATATTGCAACATAATGGTAATATTTTTGAAAAAAGCATAATATTGAGTATATAATACACTTGTGAGGAGCATATGTATGAAAAATAGACATCCAGACTTAGAGTATTATTTTAAATATCGTTATTATACCAAATTAGCTGATGAATCATTACAGCATTTAGAACATGACCCAGATTTTATTCATGAAATTATTAATACCAAATTTAATGATGTTGAAATTTATATTTTTAACGAATATTTGATTAAACAAAGAAGTTTAAAATCAATTGCTTCTGAATTAAATTATACATATAGCTACACGAGACAAATTTTATTTAGAGCTCGCGAAAAATTAAATATATTATTAGATAAAAAAAACATTCACGAATAGTGAATGTTTTTTAAATTAGATATTTTTAATATCAATTTTGATTCCTGCACCCATTGTAGTTGATACAGTTACATTTTCCATGTAAGTACCTTTTGCAGTAGATGGTTTTAAACGAACTAATTCGTTAAAGATTGCCATAAAGTTTTCTTCTAATTTTTCAGCATCAAAAGATGATTTACCGATAATAGTGTGGATGTTTCCAAATTTATCAATACGGTAAGTTACTTTACCAGCGTTAATTTCGTTGATTGCTTTTGCAACATCTGGAGTAACAGTTCCTGTTTTAGGGTTTGGCATTAAACCTTTTGGCCCTAAGATTTGACCGATACGCCCGATTTTTGGCATCATTTGTGGTGTAGCAACTACTACATCAAAATCGAACCAGTTTTCATTTTTAATTTTAGCAACTAATTCTTCTCCACCAACATAAGCAGCTCCAGCTTCTTCAGCAGCTTTTGCAGCATCTCCGTCAGCAAATGCTAATACACGTTGTGTTTTACCAGTTCCGTTAGGTAATACTAAAGCACCACGTAATTGTTGATCTGCTTTTGTTGGATCTAAGTTTAAATTAAATGCAACTTCTACAGTTTCATCAAATTTACTTGTAGCTAATTCTTTAGCTAATGAGATAGCTTCTTTAACTGAGTATAAAGCTTCTCTATCTACTTTTTCATTCATTAATTTTTGTTTCTTAGTTAATTTAGCCATTATTCTCCTTTACCTAAGTCAGTTGTGATTCCCATTGAACGTGCAGTCCCTGCGATAATTTTCATTGCCGCATCAACATCGTTAGCATTTAAATCAGGCATTTTTTTCTCAGCGATTTCTTTTAATTGATCTACTGTTAAATGTCCTACTTTATCAACGTGTGATTGACTTGAACCTTTTTGTAATCCAGCAGCTTTTTTAATCATTGCGCTTGCTGGTGCTTGACTTAATACGAAATCGTAAGAACGATCATCATAAATAGTAATTGTAGCTGGAGCGATTTCTCCACCACGTTCTTTTGTTTGTTCATTGAATTTTTGACAGAACTCAACCATGTTTACACCAGTTGGCCCTAAAGTTGTACCTACCATTGATGGATTTGCTGAACCAGATGGTAATTGTACTTTTACAATTTGCTTAATATCTTTAGCCATTGTAAGTCCTCCTAATTATTTTATTTAAGTGGTCTATGATTACTCTTCCACTCGTAGTACCATTTTGGCACTTACCATAGTAGTATAACATATTTTTTAATTAATATTTTTTTTTATAACATTTTCGGGTCAATACTGACATTAATTTTGTGAACAACTAAATAACTTATAATAGCTGAGACAAATTCCGTAACCGGTAATGCATACCAAATTGCGTTTCCACCAATGTATTTTGAAAACACAATCACTAGAACACTAATTAATAATAAATTTCTAAACATTGATAATACAAGTGATGTTTTCCCGTAATCAATGGACGTTAAATATGCTATTTGATTTTGATTATATCCACTAAAAATCAGACCAGCAAATTGAATTACCGAAACACTAATTACATAATTAAATAATTGTTGATTGTCAATATCAAACAAGGTAAACACTTGTTTTCCAAATAATAATAACAATATGTATAACCCAATCCCTAATGCAAAAGCAATTATAATTCCATTTTTCCGATACATCCCAACTTTTTCATAGTTCTTAGCACCATAATTTTGGGAAATAAATGGATTGATTGAATCAGACAGTGCATAAATCGGAATAATAAACAGCGTATACGCATAATTAATATAACCTGATGCTGCTACTCCCATTACACCAATTACAGACAATAAAATTGAATTATATAAAACTGCACGGATTGCTATTGATATATCAATCATTCCATCACTAGACCCATTTATTAAGGCTTTAGCATATAATTTAACATTACGTTTATATTTTGTAAACTTTAAGTGCTTTGACAATTTAAGGTAGTAGAATATTGATACCAGAAATTGAACAAATACACTAGCACAAGTTGCTGCTGCCGCTCCCCATATCCCAACTTCAAAAACAAATAATAATGTATAATTTAAAATGATATTAATTCCAACACCTAGACCTGCTACCAGTAACATATACTTTGGTGTACCATCATTTTTTAAACATCCATTCATTATTAACATTGCTCCGAAAATTGGAATACTTAATAAATATACATCTAAATAATTAGTCGCATAATCTGTTACTTCTGTTCCTGTCCCTAATGCAATCTGATTTAAAAGTGGGACAGAAATAATTTTGATAAATATTGTCAATAATGTACATGTCACAATTGACTTAACAAACAAACTTGTAAAAGCTTCACTTGCTTTTTGATCATCACCCTCACCAATATACATTCCCACGTAAGTTTGTGATCCAATTTGTAATGAAAAGGCAAATGCGTAAGCTATTAAATAAAATGGCTGGACAATACTCATTGCTGCCACCCCTGTTTCACCAAATCGACTTGAAATAAATATTCCATCAATTAACGTTGACGTTGCGAAAAATAAGTATGATATGCAGACAGGTAAAAAATATTTTAAAATCTCTTTAATTACTTGACGATTCATATGTTCTCCTTACACAAAATTATAACACTAATTAATTATATATGTTTATTTTCAAAATTTATTTGACTTTTTTCAATATTTTGTTATAATATTTCTGTTGATGTCCTGGTAGCTCAGCTGGATAGAGCAACGGCCTTCTAAGCCGTCGGTCAGGGGTTCGAATCCCTTCCAGGACGCCATTTTTAAAAAGCTTTATTAAGTAATTATTTATTTAATAAAGCTTTTTTTGTCATAAATGGACTGTTTTTATTGTTATAATACTTGTGTTAGATTTTTTGAGAGAACAAAACTGAAGGAGAGACTACAACTACATATAGGAGGCAGTTATGATCTTTATTCCTTCACACGAAGTACTTCAAAAAAATGGATACTTTATTAACGAAGAAATACCAAGGATTTTGCAAAGTACTTATTGGCATGATATAGTTGGACCAAACATTATTAAAGAATATGAATTAAACCTATTTAATGATATTTATTATCGCAATATTTGTTGTTCGTCTCTTAATGGTGCAAATCGTAAAAAACTTCGCGATGAAGAAATTATTTTTTTACACATTTATTATTTAAAACAACTATTTGATGAAATTGAATTAAGTATTAAGCAATCAACTCAACTTAATGATTTAAATATTGTCTTACAAATATTTAATAACAATAAAAAGTAGATATCTAAATGATATCTACTTATTTCTTTAACATTTGTGTTAATATTTGTTTTATTTTTTCTTCTGTTGTTAATTCTGCTGGAACAACTTTTAATTGCTTTTTAATTTCTGCTTGTTTATATCCTAATGCTACTAATGCTTCAACCACATCATCATTATTATTATTAACAATTGGTTTTTTCACATCAACTTTTTGAACATCTGAAATATCATATTTATTTGCTAAATCTAAAACTATTTGACTTGCTGCCTTCTTTCCAATCTTTGGAAATTTTTGTAAAAAGACAACATCCTCTTGAATTATTGCTTGCTTAATTTGGTTTGAATTTCCAGCTGCTAACATTGCTAATGCTGTTTTGGGACCAATTCCTTTAACACTGATTAAATCTAAAAACATTTGTTTTTCGTAAATACTAACAAAACCAAATAAGGTATTACTATCTTCACGAATTATTTGCGATATATGAATTTGTTGTTCTTCATTTAAATTAAATGAAAAAGGATTTGCCACTTCTATAAAATAGCCAATCCCATTATTTTCAATTGTAATACCTCGAGGACTAATTTCTGTTACAATTCCTTTAATATAACTGTACATAATTAACCTAGGTTGTAATAAACTTCTTGAACATCATCATTATCCTCAAGAATTTCAATTAAATTCAGAACTTTTTGTGATTCTTCTTCGCTTAATTCTACTTCCATTGTTGGTACCATTGTAACTTCTGCTTTAACAAAATCTTTAACAACTGTTAATTCATCAATCTGTTTTTTAACTTCTTCATAATTATTTGGCTCGGTTGTAATAATAATAATTTCTTCGTCTAATTGTGCGTCATTAATATTAAATTCCATAACTTCTAAAATAAATTCTTCTGGATCCATAGTCAATTCACTTGTTGATATAACTATATTTCCAGCACGATTAAATAGATAACTTACTGAGCCATCAGCACCTAAGTTACCACCACGTTTTGCAAATGTTGATTTTACAAAAGAAGCAGTACGATTTCGATTATCTGTCAAGCAATATACCATTACGGCTACCCCATTTGGTCCATATCCTTCATACATAATCTCTTCGTAATTTTCTCCATTTGCTCCACCTTTTGCTCGGTCAATAGCTCGGGTAATATTATCCTTTGGCATTGATTCCTGACGGGCCTTTTCGATTGCCGCACGCAGTTTTGCATTTGTTTCTGGATTTGGATCTCCATCTTTTGCAGCAACATAAATTTCTTTTGCTAATTTTTGAAATATTTTTCCACGTTTAGCATCTTGAGCACCTTTACGATGCATATTATTTTTCCATTTTGAATGTCCAGCCATTTGTTCTCCTATTTATCTTCATTACGGTTTTTAAAGACAAAACTTAATTTTATCCCTTGTAAACCAAATGCTTTTTTAAAATAATTTTCTAAATAACGTCTATATGAAAAATGTACTAATTCTTTATTATTCACAAAAATCAAGAATTTTGGTGGTTTTGAATTAATTTGTGTACCATAATAGAAACGTACCGGTTGTCCTTTGTGAGAAGGGTGTACTTTACTTGAAACAGCTTCATTTAATACGTTATTAACTTGTGATGTTGTTAATTCACGTGTATATTTTTCGTATAAATCATTAATTTCCGGTAAGATTTTATTAACTCCACGTCCTGTTTTTGCCGACATAAATAACACTTTAGCATCACTAATAAATGGCATTTCTGCTTTTAATTTTTCTTCAAATAACTTTTGGGTATTTGTTTCCTTTTCAACTAAATCCCATTTATTTACAATTACAATAACTGGTTTTTTCTGTTCAAGGGCATATCCAAGAACACGTTTATCTTGTTCAATAATTCCATTATCAGCATCAATTAACCATAATACGATATCACTATTTTCAATTGATTTTAATGATCTTAGAACACTATACTTATCTACTTTTTCGTAAATTTTTCCACGTTTTTTAATCCCTGCTGTATCAATTATTTTATATTTTTGGTCATTAAGTTCAAATTGATAATCAATTGCATCACGAGTCGTTCCTTCAACATTTGAAACAATTGAGCGTTCTTCTTTAACCATCGCATTAAACAATGATGATTTACCTACATTCGGACGACCAATTAAACTAAAGTTAATTACTCCTTCCTCACGTTCTTCCTCTTCAGTTATATGTGGATAAATCATATCTAAAACATCATAGATACCATTACCATGAACTGAAGATATTGGTAAAACATTCTCAAAACCAAATTGATAATATTCATACATATTATCGCGAATTGTTGCATTATCAACTTTATTAACAACTACGATAATTTCTTTTTGCTTTTTTCTTAAAATATTTGCAATTATTTCTTCTTCTTTTGTAATTGAACTTTGACCATCAACAACAAATAAAATTAAATCACTTTCATCCATTGCAATTTCAGCCTGAATTTTTATTTCTTGATTGAAGTCTTCATGTTCTAAAGTGATTCCTCCAGTATCAATTACATTAAAAGTTTTATTATTATATTCAACTTTTTCATATAATCGATCTCGAGTTACACCAGGGAAATTTTCAACAATTGCTTTTTTCGACTTTGTTAATCGATTAAAAAAAGTTGATTTTCCAACATTTGGACGTCCAATTATCGCTACTGTAAAACTCATTTATTTTCTCCTTTTATTTATCAAATTATTGATTAATAATTCGATACACCTCATCACATACTTCAGCAATTGATAAATTGCTACTATCAATTTCAATTGCATCTTCTGCTTTTTTTAATGGTGATTCCTTACGCGTACTATCAATTTCATCACGTTTTATTATGTCTGTTAAAATTTCTTCATAACTTTGAGCATTAGCTCCACCCTTATTTTGATCAAATCGACGTTTTGCACGTACTTCTGCACTTGCTGTTAAAAAGAATTTATAATCGGCATTTGGAAATACAACTGTTCCAATATCACGACCATCTAAAATACAATCAGCTTTTTCACCAATCTCTTGTTGCTTTTCAACTAGAAAAACACGAATTGCTTTAATTGCGGCAACTACTGATACATTACGTGTTACATCAACACTTCTAATCTCAGTATTTACTAATTGATCATTTAAATAAAAATCTTCACCGATAATATTTAATTTTATATTCTTAATTGCTGCCTCAACAGCTAATTCATCTTTTAAATCAACATTATTATTTAAAAGATATAATGTACACATTCGATACATTGCTCCAGTATCTAAATAACTAATATTATTTTGTTTTGCAATCAACTTTGCTATTGTACTTTTCCCACTACCTGCTGGGCCATCTAAAGCAATAATCATTCTTCTCCTTATTATGCTGATAAGTTAACTAAAGTAAAAACTAAATAAATTGTTAATATAATTAAAATAATTGTTAATATTAAATCAATTATATTTCCGTCTTTTTTATTTACTTGTTTTTTGTTTACTTGTTTTTTGTTTACTTGTTTTTTGTTTACTTGTTTTTTATTTTTTTTAACTTCATTTGATTTTTTAGTTTGTTTTTTTACCTGTTTATTTTGACGTTTTTTTTTTGTACTTTCTTCTGTTTGAATTGGTTCTTCTATAACCACTTCTTTATTTTCACTTTTTTCTACTTCTTCATCAAAATTAATATCATTAATTTCAATTTGACTTTGTTCTGAAGTTTCTAAAGTTTGAGTAAGTTCTTCTGTCTTTAATTCTTGAGTTTTATAATCATCAATATCATCGATTATTTGATTAATTTCTTCATCATTAAAATCGAATTTATTTTCTTCAGTATCAACCTTTTTACCTTCTTTAGCCAATAGTTCTGTTAAAGTATCTAAACCAAATTCGTGAATTTGTTCATTATATTCACGTAACATATCCTCATCTTCAACTTCGATATCTACTTCTTCATCAACAACTACTTCCATTGTTGTTATATCTTCTTCAATATCAAAGTCTTTTAATTCAGACATATATCCATCCAAAATATTCACTAACTTTTCAGTTGAACTAATTGTATCATCATATAAATTTTCTAAAGATTCGATTTTCTTATAAATATCATTATTTAGATCATTTTTAATTTTATCTAGCCTTGAATTATCCATTATTACTCCTCTTCTTCAATTAGTTCAATTTCAGCACCAATACCACGTAGTTTTGTGATAATTGAATCATAACCACGTAACACATGGGTAATATTATTTACTGTTGTTGTCCCTTCTGCTAATAAACCAGCAAAAATCAAAGCAGCACCAGCACGTAAATCTGTAGCCATTACATCTTTACCTGATAAACTTGTATCACCGTGAATTACAGCCTTACCATAAATTTCATTTTTTTCAACTTCAATATTAGAACCCATATCATTTAAATATGAACAATGGCGGAAACGATCAGGATAAATTGTTTCTATTACTGTACTATCACCAGGAACTTGGGTCAATAATGTTACAAATACTTGTTGTAAATCTGTAGCAAATGAAGGATAAACTCCTGTTTTAATTGACACTGGTTTTAGTGTTTCTTTACGATCAATCACTGTAATACTTTCTGAATTCACTTCAAGATTTACTCCAATTTCTTTCAACTTAGAAATTAATCCATCTAAGTGTTCTGGAATAATATTATTTACAGTTACATTTTTACCTAAAAGTGCAGCCATCATTAAATAAGTTCCTGCTTCAATTCGATCAGGTACAACTTGATGGAAACAACCATTTAAATTTGGTGCTCCTTCTATACGAATTTCATCTGTTCCAGCACCTGTAACATTTGCTCCCATATTGTTTAATAATGTTGCAACATCAACGATTTCCGGTTCTTTTGCTGCATTTTCAATTAAAGTTTCCCCTTCAGCCATACTCGCTGCTAACATTAAGTTAATTGTCGCTCCTACTGATGGGAAATCAAGGAAAATATTTTTACCTTCTAATTTTCCTTGTACCTCAATTTCAATAATAGTATTCTCTGCTTCTTCGTATTGATTTACTTTACATCCTAATGCTTCAAATCCTTTAATGTGTAAATCGATTGGACGAGGTCCTAAAAAGCATCCTCCTGGTAATAATAATCGACATTTTTTATAACGTGCAATCATCGCTCCCATAAAATAATATGATGCTCTAAATGCTGTAATTTCGTCAATTAATAAATCTTTATATTCTAATTCTTGATTATCAATAATCATAATTTTTTTACGACCTTGAGTCGAAATTATAACATTTGATCCTAAATACTCAAGAATTGTTTTTAACATGTGAACATCACGAATATCTGGAACATCTTCAATTGTTACAACTTGATTCGTCATAATTGATCCAATAATCAGTGCTAATACTGAATTTTTAGCTCCTGATACGTGTATATTTCCTGATAATTCTTTTTGTCCCTCAATTTTAAAATACTTACTCATTCTATTTCTCCTAATTAATATCCCAAGTAATTGCAGATTGATTTAATACTTCACAACCATCTTTTCTAACAACTAAGTCTTGTTCTACACGAATTCCCCCAAGACCTTCTACATAAATACCTGGCTCTATTGTTATAATCATTCCTTCTTCTAACACTTGTTCTGACATAAATGATACTGTTGGTGCTTCATGTACTTCTAATCCTACACCATGTCCTGTACCATGAATAAATTTGTCTCCGTAACCCATTTCTGTAATGTAATCACGTCCTACTTTATCGACATCTTTACACTTAACTCCTGCTTTTACTGCATCAATTTGCATTAACATTGCTTTAGTTACAATATCATGAATCTTAATGATTTCTGGTTCAGTTGGTTCTCCACCCATTACAAATGAACGTGTCATATCTGAACAATATCCTTTATATTGACAACCAAAATCTAATGTTACCATATCACCATCTTGAATTACATAATCTGTTGCACTAGCATGTGGTAAAGCTCCATTTGCTCCTGCAGCAACTATTGCCGAAAAACTTTGGGCTTCAGCACCATGTAAAATATGATAATTTTCTGCTAATAACTTAACTTCTAATTCTGTCATTCCTACTTTTGCATTTTCTTTAACGTATGTATACGCTGCATCCGTAATTGCAACTGCTTCTTTAATTATTTTAATTTCATCTTCATTTTTGCATTCTCTTAATTTTTCAACAACATTGTTAAATTCAATGATTTCTTTATCCGCAAACTTTTTACTCATTGCTTGAAATTGATTTACTGTCATTGTTGATGTTTCAAACGCAATGCGATCATATTGGCTTAATATATCTTCAACTGCTTTACCATATCCCATATTACTCTCAATAATGATTGTTTCAATTTCTGGATTTGTAATTTCTGTTTTAACTTGTGTTTTATAACGTCCATCAGTAATAAAAATAATTTTATCTTGTGTCACAATAACTTCTGATGTTGTTCCACTAAAACCACTAAAATATCTTTTATTATAGTGATTTGTAATCCAAAATGCTCCAACTTCTTGTTCTTTTAAAATATCATATATTTTCATAATTTCTCCCTGTTTATCTTATTTTCATTTTTTTCTCAAAGCGATCAATTTTTTCATTTTCGCCTACTAACATTAATAAATCATTTTTCTTAATAATTGTATCACGTTCGGGGATAATTAAATCACGATCACGTTTAATACATATAATGTTAATTCCATAATTCTTTCGTAAATTAATTTCGTAAATTGAACGATTATGCAAAAATTTACAATAATCATTCGCCTCAATTGTTTCCATACGAATTCCATCAGCGATGTCAATATAATCTAATACCATACTATTACTTAATTTTGAAGCTAATCTTTTACCCATATCTGCTTCTGGACGAACAATTTTCTCAACCTCAATTTTTTCTAAAATTTTAGCATGAGAATCACTTGTTGCTTTAGCAATTATTTTTTTAATTCCAATATTTTGTAAACTAAGACATGTCAATAACGATTCTGTCATGCTTGATTCACCCATTCCAACAATAACTGTTTCAATATGATCAATTGATGCTTGGCGAAGTGCCTTTTCATCTGTTCCGTCTAAAATTAATACATCTTCAACTTCACCTTCAATTGCTCGGCACTTACCTTCATCAATATCAATTGCAATTACATTATTACCATGCGCTTGCAATTCTTTTGCAACACTATAACCAAATCGACCTAAACCAATTACTGCATATTCCATTATTGCTCCTTAATTACGTTTTTAACTTTTATTCTTTTTTTCGCATCAATTTCTTTAATTTCAATTGTAACTTGTTGATTTAATGACAATTCGTCTTCCACTTTTTCAATTCTGCCTTTTGCTACATCTGAAATGTGCATTAATGCTTCTTGATCTTCAAATTTAACAAATGCACCATAACTTTCGATTCTAAATACTGTTGCTTGATATTGTTCTCCTACTTGATACACTTTTGTAATTTTTTCAATAATTGCTTTTGCTTTTTCCAGCATTTTTGGATCTGTTCCGAAAATGTATACTTGTCCGTCTTCTTCAATATCGATTTTTACATTTGTTTCTTCAATAATTTTATTGATTGTTTCTCCACCTTTACCAATAACATCTTTAATTTGTTTTTCTTCAATTTTTAAGACTACTGTTTTTGGTGCATATTCACTAACTTCATCACTTGGCTTATTAATTGTTTCGTTCATATGGTTTAAAATATGCATACGTCCAATATTTGCTTGTTTTAAGCTTTCTGTTAATATTTCTCGAGAAATACCTTGAATCTTAATATCCATTTGGATAGCATTAATTCCATCCTTCGTTCCAGCTACTTTAAAGTCCATATCTCCTAAGTGATCCTCTAATCCTTGAATATCACTTAAAATTGTATAGTCTTTATCATCAGCAATTAATCCCATTGCAATTCCGGCAACTGGTTTTTTGATTGGTACACCAGCTTGCATTAAACTCATACTTGTACTACATACAGTTGCTTGTGAAGAAGAACCATTAGATTCTAATACTTCAGCAACAACCCTTATTGTATATGGAAATTCTTCTTGTGAAGGCATTACAACTGATAAAGCATTTTCTGCCAACTTACCATGACCAATTTCACGACGTCCGGGAGCACCCATTCGTCCACATTCACCAACAGAATACGGAGGGAAATTGTAATGTAACATAAATGGTCGTTCAGTTTCTACTTCTAAACCATCAATAATTGGTGCATCACTTTTAACACCTAAAGTTGTAATTGCTAATACTTGTGTTTCACCACGTGTAAACATTGCTGATCCATGTGTACGTTTTAATAAATTCACTTCTGAATTTAATGGACGAATTTCATCTAATTTTCTTCCATCAACACGATATTTTTCTTCAACAATTAATTTTCTAAAGATATTTTTTTCTAATTCAGCAAATGCTTTATTTACCATTGGCTCAGTGATTTCTGTTTCTTCTTCTGTTACATAAAAATTAATTATTTCATTTTTTAATTCGTTTAATTTATCAGCACGTGGATGTTTTTCTTTAATTGTTAATGCTTCATGCATTTTAATACTATATTGCTCATTCATTGCTGTAAGTAACTGATTATATGTTTCATTAACTTCAACTATAAATTCTTCTTGAATAATTCCTTCTGCTTCAACAACTTCTTCTTGCCACAAACAAATCTTTTTAATTGCTTCATGACCAAACATTAATGCATCAATCATTATTTCTTCACTAAGTTCATTTGCTTTTGCTTCAACCATATTAATTTCTGTTTTTGTTCCGGCAAGTTTTAAATCTAAATCCGAAACTTTTAATTGTTCAACTGTTGGATTGATAATAAATTCTCCATCTATTAATCCAACATTTACAGCTCCAATTGGTCCTGCAAACGGAATATTACTTGCAAGCATCAAACTTAATGAAGCTCCATTTAAACTCAACATATCAGGTGCATAGTCCTGATTTAAACTCATTACTGTACATACTACTTGAACTTCGTTTTGATATTCTTCGGGAAACATCGGCCGTAGTGGACGATCAATCAACCTTGCAGTTAAAGTTGCTTGTTCACTTGGTTTTCCTTCACGACGAGCAAAATTACCTGGTATTTTACCCATAGAATATAATTTTTCTTCATAATTTACTATTAATGGGAAAAATCCACGATCACTTGCGTTTTTAGCACCCACTGCTGTTACTAAAACACTAGTATCTTCATATCCCATCATTACAGCCGCATCTGCTTGTTTTGCAAACTTATTTAATGTTGCTGTAATTAACTTGTTTCCCATCTTTAATTCATAAGTATTCATTTTTCTCCAGTCTTATATCTATTATAGCAATAATTTAAGATACTTTGATACTAATTATTAGATGTTTTACGAAAAATTAATCAACAATCTCGATAATAATTAATAATTAAATAAACTTAATTAAAAATATTGGTTTTATCGATAAAATTAATATTAACAAAATACTCTTAAGTCCCCAAAATATTCATTTTTAATCAATAAAAAAAACCCAAACATAAGTTTGGGTTTCATTAATTATACTAATTCAATTTTAGCTAACTCAGCGTTATCTCCACGACGAGTTCCTAATTTAATGATACGAGTGTATCCACCATTACGCTCAGCGTATTTAGGTGCTACATCATCAAATAAGATTTGAACAGCTGTTTTCTCATCTACAGTAACATTTTGTAAATAAGCTGCTGCACGACGACGTGCTGCTAAATCACCTTTTTTACCAAGTGTGATTGTTTTTTCAGCAACTTTACGTAATTCTTTTGCTTTTTCTAATGTAGTAACGATTTGACCATTAACGATTAAATCAGTTGTTTGGTTACGTAATAAAGCTTTACGGTGTGCTGAAGTACGTCCTAATTTTCTGTATCCTTTTTTCTTGTACATTTAGCCTCCTTAATTTTTAAAGTTATATCCTAATTCAATTAATTGTTGTTCAATTTCATCAACTGTTTTTGCTCCAATATTATCAAGTGAAGAAATTTCTTTCTTACTTTTTGAGCATAATTCTTCAATAGTATTAATGTTTGCACGTTTAAGACCATTGTATGCGCGATTTGAAATATCTAATGTTTCAATTGAAGTTTCTTCTTTTTTATCAACGACAACTGCTTCATTTTCAACAATCATTTTTTGTTCTTGGAATACTTTTGATTGCTCAATAGTTTCCTCTAAGTTTTCCATTAAAAGCATATGTTCTTTCATAATGTGTCCTGAATATGAAATTGCTTCTTCTGGAGATATTGTTCCATTTGTTTCAATATCAATGATTAATTTATCATAGTTTGTTTTGTCCCCAACACGTGTATCTTCAACGTGGAATGCAAAACGACTTACCGGTGTATAAATTGAATCAACAAAAATTAAACGTGCTTGTTTTTCTTTTCCACGGTTAGTATCAGCTAACACATATCCAAGTCCTTTATCAGCAATAAGTTCCATTTCAAATTCATGACCCTCATTTAACGTTGCAATTTTTAAATCTTTATTGATTACTTCTACTCCTGCTGGTGCTTCAATATCACCTGCAGTAATAGTACCTGCTTTATTTGTTTTTAATGTTAAAACGTAATCTTGATCTTGCTCCTCAATACGTAAACGTAAATTTTTAACGGCAAGAACAACTGTTGTAATATCTTCAACGATTGCGTCTAATACATCAAATTCATGGCTAACACCTTTAATGCTAATTTGTTTTACTGCACCACCTGGTAAAGATGACAACGCAATACGACGTAATGCATTTCCAACTGTAATACCAAATCCACTTTCTAGTGGATCAATTTCAAATTGTTTATGATTTGGATTTTCATTAACTTCGTTAACTTTTACTTTGGGAAATACCATGTTAAAGTTATATACTGAATTCATTTTGCCTCCAAGTTATTTAGATTATCTTCTTCCTTTTGGAGCTCGACATCCATTGTGTGCATGTGGTGTTTTATTTTGGATTGAAGTAACTTCAAAACCAGCACCTTTTAATGTTTTAATTGAAGTATCACGACCTGGTCCTGACCCTTTAGTTTCTACTTTGATTTTTTTCATTCCCATTTGTTGCATTGCTTCAACAACTTTAGTTGCTGCTTGTTGCGCTGCGAATGGAGTTGATTTTTTACTTGATTTAAATCCAGCAACCCCAGCACTTGACCATGCTAATGTGTTACCTGCTTCATCTGTAATATTGATGATTGTATTGTTCCATGTTGCGTGAATGTGTGCAATTCCTGATTCAACATGCTTTTTATTTTTCTTTTTAGTTTTTTTAACTGCCATGACTGACCCTCCTTGTTAATTATTATTTCTTTTTGTTTGCTACTGTTTTCTTTGGACCTTTACGAGTACGAGAGTTGTTTTTAGTTCTTTGTCCTCTTAATGGTAATCCACGACGGTGACGAATTCCACGGTATGAAGCGATTTCCATTAAACGTTTAATGTTTAAACTTACTTCACGACGTAAATCACCTTCTACTTTATAATTTTCAACTTGTGTACGGATTGCATTTAATTGATCTTCCGTTAAATCTTGTACACGTGTATTTTCATCAACATTAGCTGCTGCTAAAATTTCCTTTGATGATGTTTTTCCAATCCCATAAATATATGTTAATGAGATTACTACTCTTTTATTACGTGGAATATCCACTCCTGAAATACGTGCCATTTGACCTCCTATTTATTCTTATTATCCTTGACGTTGTTTATGTTTTGGGTTTTCGCAAATTACACGAATAACACCTTTTCTTTTAATTACTTTACATTTTTCACATATTGGTTTAACAGATGCTCTTACTTTCATCATTACCTCCTTATTTGAATCGGTATGTAATTCTACCTTTAGTTAAATCATACGGCGATAATTCTACTAATACACGATCTCCTGGAATAATTCGAATATAATTTTTACGAATTTTACCTGAAACGTGCGCCTGCATTTCCATACCATTGTCTAATTTTACTTTGAAAATAGTGTTAGGAAGTACATCCGTAACTATTCCTTCAATTTCAATACCTTCTTGTTTCATTTAAGTACTCCTTAAATTTTCGTTAGGATTTCATATCCTTCTTCGGTCACAACAATTGTATGTTCAAAATGCGCTGCATTTTTCTTATCAACCGTCGTAACAGTCCAACCATCTGCATGTACTCGAACATTGTCTTTCCCTGCATTTAGCATTGGTTCAATCGCTAGGGTCATCCCTGCTTTTAAAATCGGACCACGATTTGGTTTCCCATAATTTAAAATTTCTGGTGATTCGTGAAGTTCACTACCTACACCATGTCCAGCAAATTCACGGACAATTCCTAATTTAAATTTTTTTGCGTGTTCCTCAATTGCATGTGATACATCCGATAAATGGATTCCTGCTTTTACTTTTGCTAGACCTGTAAATAATGAGGCTTCTGTCTCATCAAGTAACATTTGATCTTGCGCCGATATTTTACCTACCGGATATGTCCACGCGCTATCACCATGATAGCCTTTATAGTTCGCACCAATATCAATACTAACAATATCACCCTCGATAAGTTTTTTATTGTTAGGGAATCCGTGAACTACACATTCGTTAACAGATGCACAGACAGAAGCAGGAAAACCTCCATAATTTAAAAATGAAGGTGTTGCTCCGTTTTCACGAATGATTTTATCAACTAAATCATTAATCTCTTGAGTTGTAACTCCTGGTTTAATCATTTTTCCGATTTCTTGGTGGCAAAGTGCCACAATTCTTCCTGCTTCTCGCATTAGATTTAATTCACGTTTACTTTTAATTGTAATCATCTTAATCTAATACCTTACATATTTTATCAAAGACTTGCGCTTCTGTGTCTGATTTTGTCATTTTTATTGTAAAAACTTTATTTTGTGCTTGATAATGGTTAATTACAGGCATTGTTTGTTCTTTAGCAACAGCTAAACGTTTTTCAATACTTTCTAATTTATCATCTTCACGTTGAATAAGTTCTGTACCATCTTTATCACAAATCCATTCAACCTCAGGTTTAACGTATAACTTGTGATAAGTTGCTTGACATTTTGGACAAACTAAACGATTAACTAATCTTTCAATGATTACTTCTTCATCTAATTCTAAAGCAACAACTCCATCTAAATTTAATGTATTTTCTGTTAACATTTGATCTAAAAATTCTGCTTGAGCAATTGTACGAGGGAATCCATCAAGCAAGAATCCGTTTTGATATTTTTCTTTTTTTATTTCTTGTTCTAACATTTTAATTGTTAATTCATCAGGAACTAATTGTCCCTGATCAATATAACTTTTTGCTTCAATTCCAAGTTCTGTTTTATTACCGATTTCATTACGGAATAAATTACCTGTTGATAAATGAACAATTCCATATTTTTCAACAATGTACTCTGATTGTGTTCCTTTACCAACACCAGGTAAACCTGTTATTAATAAATTCATTATTTTTCTCCTAATAGTCGACGGTATTTCTTACTTTCAACTTTATTTGTCAATGATTGATATGTCTGAACAAATACACTTACAACAATGATAAGCCCTGTACCAAATAAACTAACGTTTACTTGAAGATTACCAACTGATGATAAGATATATGGTAATGCTGCTAAGAATGCTAAGATTAATCCACCCCAAATTGAAGTTTTTAAAATAACATTACTTAAATATTCTTCTGTGTCTTTACCTGGTCTTACCCCAACAATATATGCATTTTGACGTTCTAAACTTTCTGTCATATTTTCTGGATTCATTTGTACATATGAATAGAAAATACTAAAGACAATTATTAATGTCATAAATACAACTGTTGTTAATACCCAATGTCCAGCTGAAAAACTTACAAATGACAATGCCCATGCTTCTAATGCACCATGACCGTTACTCACAAAACGATCAACATTGTTAAAGATAGCACTCATTGCTAATGACATAATCAACATTAATGGACTAACAAAGATTACTGGAATTACTCCCGCTGGATTTAACTTAATCGGTAAGTAACTATTTTTACGTAATTTTCCTTGTCCACTTCGCACATAATTAATTTGGATTTTTCGATATGCTAAACTGTAATAAATTACTATTATTACTACCAATAACAATATTATCCCTACAATCAACCACACTAATAACTCTTTGTACGCTTCAATTCCTGATGCGTCTTTTATTAAACCGTATATACTACTTAATTGTGATGGCATAGATGCTAAAATACCTGCCATAATCATTACCGAAATCCCATTACCGATTCCTTTTTCAGTAATTCGATCTCCTAGCCATACTAAAAGTGACGTTCCTGCTGTCATAATAAGTGCGACTAAAACAAAATTGTGATTTGAAACTATCAATTCTCCTGTCGTTGCGTAAAAACCAAAAACAATCCCAATTGCTTGAACAAACGCCAGGGCAATTGCCAGGCGTTTGGTCCAGTTACTACGTTTATTTTGTCCGTCTACACCCTGATGTTTCCATTCAGTCATAGCTGGCACCAAATCACTTTCCAATAATTGGATAATGATTGATGCGGTAATATATGGTGAAACCCCTAAGGCAAATAATGACATTTGACCTAAGCTTCCACCTCCAAAAAAGTTAAATAGCGTAGTCAATTGAGAAGATAGTGATTGTTGGATTTTTAATAATGAATCAGCATTAATTCCGGGTGCGATTACATATGATCCAATTCGGTAAATGAATAATATTAATAATGTATATAATATTGCATGTCTTGTTACTTTATTTTTCACTATTTCTCTTAAATTTTTCATTATAGAACCTCTACACTTCCACCTGCATTTTCAATAGCTGCTTGTGCACCTTTTGAAAATTTGTGTGCTTTTACTGTTAATTTTTTTGTTAAACTTCCGTTTCCTAAAATTTTAATTCCATCTTTTTCTTTAGAAACTAATCCAGTTTCTAATAATAATTCTACAGATACTACATCACCATCATTGAAACGATTTAATTGTTCGATGTTAATGATTGCAAATTCTTTTTTAAATGGTGCATTCGTAAATCCACGTTTTGGTAAACGACGGTAAAGTGGGTTTTGTCCCCCTTCAAATCCAGGACGAACTCCTCCACCTGATCTTGAATTTTGACCATCGATCCCTTTACCTGCTGTACGACCTTGTCCACTTGCAGTACCACGACCGATACGTTTTTTAGAATGTTTTGCACCTTCTGTATAAGTTAATTCATG
This sequence comes from Mollicutes bacterium SLUWU-24, assembly GCA_049070185.1. GTDB lineage: Bacteria > Bacillota_I > Bacilli_A > UBA3375 > UBA3375 > CAZFWW01. The sequence continues at coordinate 22,180 of JBLYTW010000006.1, forward strand.
TAATTTCATATTGTCCTCCCTTCTTAGATTTCTTCTACTTTTACTAAGTGAGCAACTTTAGTAATTTTACCTTTTGTTGCTTCATTATTAGGATGAATTTTTGATTGGTTTGTTTTCTTAAGACCTAAAGATGCACAAACATCTTTTTGATCTTTACGTTTACCAGCTAATCCTCTTGTTAATGTAATTTTTAATTGTGACATTTGGGCTCCTTTCTTATCCTAAATCTTCAACTTTAATATCTCTTAATTTAGCGATACTTTCTTTAGTTTCAAGTTTTTCTAAACCATCAAATGTTGCACGAATCATGTTGATTGGTGTATTTGAACCTAATGATTTTGATACAACATCTCCGTAACCTGCTAATTCTAATACAGAACGAACTGGTCCTCCGGCAATGATTCCTTTCCCTTCAGGAGCTGGTTTTAATAAAACTCGTCCTGAATCGTGTTTACCGATGATATCGTGAGGTAATGTAGTTCCAACACGTTTAACAGTAATAACGTTAGCCTTAGCATTTTCTACTGCTTTACGAATTGCGTCTGGTACTTCTTTTGATTTACCAGTTCCGTAACCTACACGTCCTTTTTTATCTCCAACTACAACAAGTGCAGCGAATCTAAAAGTACGTCCACCTTTAACAACCTTAACAACACGATTAATTCCAACAACTACTTCTTGAAATTCATCTCTTTTACGATTGTTATTTCTATTTCTTTTTTGTCTTCTTTCTTGTTTCTCAGCCATTTTACCTCCTTAGAATTTTAATCCAGCTTCTCTAGCTGCTTCTGCGATTGCTTTAATTTTTCCATGATATTGGTATCCACCACGGTCAAATACAACTGTTGTAATTCCAGCTGCGATTGTTTTTTCTGCAGCTTTCTTTCCAACTTCTTTACATGTTTCAATGTTATTATTATCGAAGTTTAATTCTTTTGAAGAAGCAGAAACAATAGTAGTTCCAGTTGTATCATCAATTACTTGAACATATACAGCTTTATTAGAACGGAATACATTAAATCTAGGACATTCAGCTGTTCCAGAAATTTTCTTTCTTAATCTAGCATGTCTTCTAAGACGTGCTTCATTTTTATTATGCTTTTTAACCATTATACCTCCTATTTACCTGCTCGTTTTCCTTCTTTACGACGGATAACTTCTTCTTTATATTTAATACCTTTTCCTTTATAAGGTTCAGGTGGTCTTACTTTACGGATGTTTGCTGCAAATTCACCAACAACTTGTTTATCGATCCCTGTGATCACTAAACTTGTGTTTGTAGGTGCTTCAACTGTTAATCCATCAATAACTTCGATTTCAACTGGGTGTGAGAATCCAACTGATAAATTAATTGTTTTCCCTTTAACTTGTACACGGTACCCAACCCCGTTTAACTCTAATTCTTTTTTGAATGTTTCTGTAGTTCCTGTAATCATGTTTTTAATAAGTGCTGTAGTAGTACCGTGGATTGCACGTGTTTTTTTATCTTCGTTAGAGCGAGTAACTTTAACTTGGTTATCTTCAACTGCGATAGTTAATGCAGCATCAAAAGTTCTTGTTAATTCACCTTTAGGTCCTTTTACAGTTACAACATTACCTTCAGCAACGTTAACTTCTACACCTGCAGGAATTACTAATACTTGATTTCCAATTCTTGACATTATTCTCCTTTAGTAATTACCAAACGTAGGCAATTACTTCTCCTCCGATTTTTTCTTTACGAGCTTGACGGTCAGTCATAACACCTTTTGAAGTTGTTAAGATTGCTGTTCCTAATCCGTTATATACATAAGGTACTTTATCACTTTCTACATATACTCTTAAACCTGGTTTAGAGATTCTTTTAATTCCACTGATTACACGGCGTGTCCCTTTATATTTTAAAGTAACAACGATATCTTGTTTATTGTTGTCTAATTCAACAACTTCGAATCCTTTAATGTATCCTTCTGTTTCTAAGATTTCTAAAATTTTAATCTTTTGTTTAGAAGCTGGACATACTAATGATTCGTGACGTTCTTTATTTGCATTTCTGATACGAGTTAACATATCTGCAATTGGATCTGTCATTGCCATTTTAACCTCCTAATTATTTACGTTTTGTGCTTACCAACTTGCTTTTTTAACACCTGGTAATTTTCCTTCATAAGCTAACTCACGGAAACAAATACGACAAATTCCGAATTTTCTTATTACCGCATGTGGACGTCCACATCGATTACATCTTGTATATTCTCTTACAGCGTATTTTTGTTTACGTTGTTGCTTAACAACCATTGATTTCTTAGCCATTATTCCCCTTTCTTAGCAAAAGGCATACCGATTAATGAAAGTAATTTAAATGCCTCTTCATTTGTTTCGGCAGTTGTAACAACTGAAATATCCATCCCTTTGACTTTGTTTACTTTGTCAAAATCAATTTCAGGGAAGATAATTTGTTCTTTTACACCTAAAGTGTAGTTACCTCTTCCATCGAATGCCTTTGAGTTAATTCCTCTAAAGTCACGTACACGTGGTAATGTAATTGAAATTAATTTATCTAAGAAGTTATACATACTTTCACCTCTTAATGTAACTTTAACTCCAATTGGCTGTTCTTCTCTTAATTTGAACCCTGCGATTGATTTACGAGCTTTAGTTACTACTGGTTGTTGACCAGAGATTAATTTTAACTCTTCCATCGCTTCGTTGATTAATTTAGAATTAGAAGCAGCTTCACCAAGTCCCATATTGATTACAACTTTATCGATTTTTGGTACTTGCATGATTGACTTATATCCAAATTCCTTCATTAATTCATCTTTGATTTCATTATTATATTTATCTTGGATAATTGACATGTTTGCCTCCTTTTTAAATTTCTTTTCCGCTTTTTTTCGCGATTCTTACTTTTTTACCATCTTTAACTTCAAAACCAACACGAGTTGCTTTTTGAGTTTCAGGATCAATTAACATTACGTTTGAAGCGTCAATTGCCATTTCTTTTTCAACGATTCCACCTTCACTATTCATAGCGTTTGGTTTCATGTGCTTTTTGGCCATGTTGACATTTTCAACGATTACTTTACCGTTTGATAGTACTGCTTCAACAATTCCTTCTTTACCTTTGTCAGAACCTGTTGTAACAACTACGCGGTCTCCTTTTTTTAAGTACATTTTGCCTCCTCTACGCTTTTTATAATACTTCTGGTGCTAAAGATACGATTCTTGAATAATCTTTGTTTCTTAATTCACGAGCAACTGGTCCGAAGATACGAGTTCCTCTTGGTGATTTATCATCTTTAATAATTACACAAGCATTATCATCAAAGCTAATATAGCTTCCATCTTTACGGTGTGTTTTAGACTTAGTACGTACTACTACTGCTTTTACAACATCACCTTTTTTTACTGTAGCTCCTGGGATTGATTTTTTTACAGTAACTACAACTTGGTCTCCAACACGAGCGTAACGACGACGAGTACCACCTAAAACTTTAATAGTTAATACTTCTTTCGCACCTGTGTTATCAGCGACTTTCATTCTTGATTCTTGTTGGATCATTATATTTCACCTACCTAACTTACTTTAATTAATTATTTAATAGCTTTTTCTACAATTTTAACTAAACGAGTAGTTTTAGTTGCAGATAATTTTCTTGTTTCCATGATTTCTACAAGATCTCCGATTTGAGCTGCATTGTTTTCATCATGTGCTTTATATTTTTTAGAATATTTTACTTGTTTTTGGTACATTGGGTGCTCTTTTTTCGTTTCAACTAAAACAGTAATTGTCTTATCCATTTTGTCTGAAACAACACGTCCAACGTATGTTTTACGATTATTTCTTTCCATGAGTAACAACCCTCCTTGATTATTTTTCATTTAAAGCAGTTTTTAAACGAGCAATTGTTTTTTTCTTCTTTTTAAATTCTGCTGTGTTTTCTAAGCTTCCTGTAGCTAATTGGAAACGTAGAGATAATAATTCTTTTTTCAGCTCAACGATTTTTTCGTTGATTTCCTCAACTGACATTTCTTTGATTTCTTTCATTGTCATTATTGATCACCTTCTTTTTTTATGATCTTAGTTTTAACAGGTAATTTATGAGATGCAAGTCTTAAGGCTTCACGAGCAACGCTTTCCTCTACTCCTGCGATTTCAAACATAACACGACCTGGTTCCACTGGACAAATCCAACCTTCAACGTTACCTTTACCTTTACCCATACGTACTTCTAATGGTTTTTTAGTATAAGGACGAGATGGGAAGATTTTAATCCATACTTGACCATTACGTTTCATTTCACGAGTCATTGCAATACGAGCTGCTTCGATTTGACGGTTTGTTACATAAGCTTTAGTTGTTGCTTGAAGTCCAAATTCTCCAAAGTCGACATTTGTTCCTCTTTTAGCACGATCTTTTAATTTCGGTTTAAACTCTTTACGGTGTTTTGTTCTTTTTGGTACTAACATTAGTTATTCTCCTTTGTAGGTAATACTTCACCTTTATAGATCCATACTTTAACTCCTAATTGTCCGTAAGTAGTTAACGCTTCTGCTAATGCATAATCGATATCTGCACGTAATGTTTGTAATGGTACATTACCTTCAGTATATCCTTCAGCACGTGCCATATCAACACCACCTAAACGTCCAGAGATTTTAGTTTTAATCCCTTTAGCTCCTGCTTGCATAACATTTCTGATTGCACGTTTTTGTACAATACGGAAATTAGCACGGTTTTCTAATTGGCGAGCGATCATTTCTGCTACAACTTGAGCATCTAAATCTGGATTCTCAACTTCTGCAACTTCGATTTTAATTTCTGTATCTTTACCTTCAATTTTTTTGATCTCGTTTTCTAATTTTGCAATGTTCTCTCCACCTTGACCTAATACGATTCCTGGTCTAGCTGTTAAGATTTTAACTGTTACATTATTTTCTTGTGTTCTTTCAATTTTAATTTTCGATACGAAAGCATCTTTTAATTCTTTGTGTAAGTATACACGAATATTTTCGTCTTGAATTACATATTTTGCATAATCTTTTTCACTGAACCAAGTTGATTCCCAGTCTTTAATTATACCAACACGTAATCCATGTGGATTTACTTTTTGTCCCATTCTATGTCCTCCTTATCTTTCTGATAATACTACTGTAATATGTGAAGTTCTTTTGTTAATAGCTGTTGCACGACCTTGTGCTCTAGGACGGATACGTTTAAGTGTTGGTCCTTCGTTTGCATAAATTTTTGCAACATATAAGTTATTAACGTCTAAGTTATTATTATTTTGTGCATTTGCTGCTGCTGACATAATTAATTTTTCAACGATTTTAGCAGCTTTTTTATCTGTATTCTTTAAAATAACGATTGCTTCTTCTAATGATTTCCCACGAACTAAATCGATTACTAACTTAGCTTTACGTGGAGCAATTCTTTGCATTTTTGCGTGTGCTTTTACTTCCATTAGTTAAGCCTCCTCTCGAATTATATTAATTATTTTTTAGATTTTTTATCATCACCGTGTCCACGGTAAGTTCTTGTAGGTGCAAATTCTCCTAATTTGTGTCCTACCATGTCTTCTGTTACGAAAACTGGTACGTGCTCACGTCCGTTGTGTACACCAAATGTGTATCCAACAAATTGAGGGAAGATTGTAGATCTTCTTGACCATGTTTTAATAACTTCTTTTTTTCCTGACTCTTCCAGTTTTACTACTTTGTTCATTAAGTGAGCATCAACGAAAGGTCCTTTTTTAATACTACGAGCCATTAGATAGTCCTCCTATTATTTTTTACGTCCACGAACAATATATTTATTAGATTGTTTGTTTTTCTTACGCGTTTTTAATCCTAAAGCTGGTTTACCCCATGGAGTCATTGGTGACTTACGACCGATTGGTGCACGTCCTTCTCCCCCTCCGTGTGGGTGATCATTAGGGTTCATTACAGATCCACGTACTGTAGGTCTTACACCCATGTGACGTTTACGTCCTGCTTTACCAACTTTTACAAGTTCGTGAGAACCATTTCCAACTTCACCGATTGTTGCACGACAAGTTGCTAAAATTTTACGTACTTCACCTGAAGTTAATCTGATTGTTACGTATTTTTCATCATCTTTACCTAATACCTGAGCACTTGTTCCCGCTGAACGTACAAGTTGAGCTCCTTTACCTGGTTTAAGTTCAATGTTATGAATTGTTGTACCTACAGGGATATTTTTAAGAGGCATTGTGTTACCAACTTTAATATCTACTCTATCTCCTGATACAATTTTGTCTCCAACTTTTAATCCTTTTGGAGCAATAATATATTTCTTTTCCCCATCTGCATAGTTGATTAATGCGATGTTTGCACTACGATTTGGATCGTACTCAACTGTTGCAACAGTTCCTTCAATATTATCTTTGTTTCGTTTGAAATCAATAACACGATATTTTTGTTTAGCTCCACCACCGTGGTGACGAACTGTAATTTTACCTTGGTTATTTCTTCCGGCTTTTTTTGACTTAGCTACTAATAAACTTTTTTCAGGCTTGTCTGTAGTGATTTCAGCTTTAAAGTTTAAAACTGACATGTTACGACGCCCGTTAGTAGTGGCTTTATATACTTTTACTGCCATCGTCCCTCCTTATATAATTAAATTTCAAATGAAGTAATTTCTTTACTTTCTGGTTTTAATGTTACGATTGCTTTCTTGAAAGCTTTTTTGTAACCAGCATAACGTCCAACTCTTCTTGGTCTTGGTTTTGCATTTACAATGTTTACTTTTTCTACTTCAACACCAAATAATTCTTCAATAGCTAATTTGATGTGAGTTTTATTAGCGTTTTTATCTACTTCAAAAGTATAAACTTTGTTTTCGATTACTGACGCTGATTTTTCAGTGATAATTGGTCTTTTGATAATTTCATATGCATTTGTTCTCATTATCCTAACACCTCCGCGATTTTAAGTGCAGCGTCTTTTGTTAATACTAAAGCGTGAGCGTTAACGATATCTAAAACGTTAAGTCCTTTAACATCTAAGTTAACGAAACCTTCAATATTTCTTCCTGATAAGAATACATTCTCATCATATTCAGCTGTTACTAATAATGGTTTACGTGTAACGTTAAGTGCAGTTAATACGTTAGCCATTTCTTTTGTTTTTGGTGCTTCTAAAGCGATATTATCAACAACAACGATATCTCCGTTTTGATATTTATCTGCTAAAGCACTTAATAATGCTAATTTTCTTACTTTCTTATTAATTTTGTAAGAATAACTTCTTGGTGTTGGTCCAAATACAACCCCTCCACCTTTCCATTGTGGTGCTCTAATTGTACCTTGACGTGCACGTCCTGTACCTTTTTGACGCCATGGTTTACGTCCTCCACCACGAACTTCACTTCTGTTTTTAACTTTGTGAGTTCCTTGTCTTAAACTTGCACGTTGCATTACGATTGCATCGTATAATGCTTGCATATTTGGAGTAATTCCAAAAACACTATCTGCTAGTTCGATTGTTTCAACAACTTTACCTTCAGTGCTTAAAACATCTATCTTTGCCATGTGTCCTCCTAATTTCATTGCCGATTATTGGGCACTTTTTATATTTAATTAGTATTGTACTAATTCTTTTGCTTCATTAGCTTTGTTTGTTTTAACTGAGCTTTTGATAGTTACAAATGATTTTTTCGCTCCAGGTACGTTACCTTTTACAAGTACTACATTTTTTTCAACATCAACCATAACGATTTCTAAGTTTTGGTTAGTAACTGTTTTTTGACCCATATGTCCAGGTAATTTTTTACCTTTAAATACTTTAGTCGCTACATCCCCCATTGAACCCGGACGACGGTGGAATCTTGAACCGTGAGCCATTGGACCACAAGCTTGGTTATGACGTTTAATAACCCCTTGGAACCCTTTACCCTTAGTAATTCCTTGTACATCAACAAATTCTCCTGCTTCGAATGCAGTTACATCTACTGATTGTCCTAATTCATAGTTAGCTACTTCTTCTTCTGTTAAACGTAATTCTTTAACGAAACGTTTTACAGCAGTGTTAGCTTTTGCAGCATGTCCTTTTGCTGGTTTAGTTGATAATTTTTCACGTACGTCTTCAACACCTAATTGAATAGCGTTATATCCGTCTGTGTCAGTTGTTTTAACCTGAGTTACAACGTTAGGTTGTACTTCAAGTACCGTAACTGGGATTAATTCACCATTTGTAGCGAATACTTGCGTCATCCCGATTTTTTTTCCTAAAATTCCTTTCATCATCGAACACCTCTTTCATTTTTTTCTGTGTCATAATGTATATTATTTTGTTTTTAGTAGATTACATTTTAACTTCTACTAATACACCTGCTGGAATTGAAACTCTTGATAACATTGCTTCTGTTTCAGCTGTTACATTTTCAAGTTCAATTAATCTTTTGTGAGTTCTGATCTCAAATTGTTCACGAGAATCTTTATACTTGTGCACTGCACGAATAATTGTATAAATATTTTTTTCAGTTGGTAATGGGATTGGTCCATTAACTTTTGCTCCTGTTTTCTCAACTTGAGAAACAATTTTACTTACTGAGTTATCTACCAATTTGTGGTCATACCCTTTAAGTTTGATTCTAATTGTTTTAGCCATTTTTGTGACCTCCTTGCTAATTAACTTCCATTTACATGGTGTCGGGTGTGTCAAGATTCATACTCAATCTTTTGTTAAACACCATTAGTTATTATACAAAATTTTTTGGATAAAGTCAAATCTTTTCAACTTTTTTCATAAATTATTTTAAATTAACTCTTATATTACTTAAAATCCCCTAAATAATCGTAATCTTATACCAATTTTCATAAAAAAAAACGAAGCATCATAACGATACTCCGTATTTTATATTTAATATAATAAGATTTATTTTTTAGATAATGCTAGCGTATCTGGATGTACTTGCTTACTAACACTTGTTAAATATGATATTTCCATTTTAGCAATTCGCTTCGCAATCTCAAGTAACTCTTCACCACCGACTAATTTCCTTAATTTGTCAACGCCTGGTTGTGTTCGTGCTGGTTCAATATAATCAGCAATATATAAAACCATTGCTACCTCATCCATTTGTGGATGCCCTAACGTATGATACATTATTGCATTTAATATTTGCGTATCTGTTACTTGGTATTTTTCTTGCAAATAATATGCACCTGTAATACTATGCATAACCGGTTCCGTATTTAAAATAAATTCATCTATAATCTGATACTTTTTCAAGAATTCTAATTGCCACGATAAACTTTTTTCTTTCGTAATATCGTGAGCCAAAGCAGCAACTTCCACTTTTTCCTGATCAACATTATACACTTGAGCAATATTCTTAGCTGTTTCTACTACTCTTATTACATGATCATATCTTTTTGTTGATAAATCAGTTTGAATATCTTTATCTATTAAATGCTTTAGATTATCCATTTAAAATTCTTTTATCTTCATCTTGATGTTGACGGTATAAAATAATTGTTGTTCCAATTACACCAACAACTTGAACATCAATACTATTTTCAATTTCATCAGCAAGACGACGGACAACATCTTTATCACTTTTATCAACACGATTAACTTTTACTTTAACTAATTCTTTATTATTGAAAGTATCATCAATCCCTTTTAATACATTTTCATGTAATTCAGCAGCACCAATAATAAATAATGGCTTTAGTTTTTGAGCTGCACTTTTAAGTTGTGCTCTTTCTTTACTTGTTAATTTATTCATTCTTCTCCTATATAATTGATTTACGGGTTTTAACCGCTATTTTCTCTGGTACAGTAACCTTAACTTCCATTGGTTCATCAGCACTATTAACTGTAAACCAACCCATTCCCGAAATAACAATATCCGTCTTCTTTTCCGTAATTTTAAACGTTAAAGTTTTCCATTTATTAATTGTTGCTAATTCTTCTTTACTTGGAGGGCTTAATAATTTTTCTCCCAAGTGATTTTCTCGAAGTTCAGATGCATTACTCATCTTTGTTCGATGGATATTTAATTCATTACTCATATATACCGTAAACGATGTTCTCGGACCACTAACATAATCAAGTTCAACAAATCCACTAACAAATAATGTTTGTTCTGGATTCAACTGATATGTACGTGCTCTTACTTCAGTTTTTGGTAAGATTTGTTTCAAAGTATCTTTTGAAACATAATTTGAAAGTTGCCCATTATTAATAATACCAGGAGTATCAATAATTTTTGTTCGTTTATTTACATCAATTTCAATGCTTGCTAAAGTTGTTCCCGCATAATAAGAAGTTAAAATTCCGGTTTCACGAGTCGGATCAATACTTTTAACAATTGTGTTAATTATTGTACTCTTACCAGTATTGGTTACACCAATTACATGCGCACGACCTTTTCCGTAATATTCAATCAAGTCTAATAGTTGATCAATATTTTTTTTCTTAGTTGCTGACAACACCATAATATCTTGTAAGTTAACATCTTGAGGGATTTGTTCATCTAACCAATCAATTAATTTTTGATCATTTACTGCTTTAGGTAATAAGTCACGCTTATTACCAACTAAAATAATTGGATTTTTTTTAATTATTTCCTTTACTTTACGTAAATAAGAACCATTAAAATCAAATAAGTCCACTACCCAAACTATTAACTCCTTTGTTGCAGCAACATCTTTTAAAATATTTAAAAACACTTCATCATCTAATGTTACATCAGGAGTCTCATTAAAATTTTTTAAACGATAACAACGTTGACATAATACAGCATCTATTTTGTTTGCGTACCCAACTTGCTCTTTATTTTCTATTTGTAATGTAATACCACAACCACTACACTTATGCTCCATAATATTTTCCTCTCTTAAACCCAATTAATTTTGTAAAAATATTTTCCGATATTTTCATTATTATTGAATACCACTTTTTACTTTTCGGATAAATTGGATCTACTAAAATTGCTGGAGATCCAAACAATTTAGCTCCAACGATATCTGTAACAACTTTATCACCAACAAAAACAACCTCTGACTTTTTATACTTTTGAATTTTGGGATGATTTTTATAATTCTTTTGAAATGGTTTTCTTGCCCATGCTACATATTCATAATTAGTAAGTTTAGCAAAAGAAGACACTCGCTCTTCAATCGAATTATTAGAAAACAATAAAACATCAAATTCAAGTTGATTAACAACTTGTAAAGTTTTCGCTACTTTTGTTTCTAATTTTGTTGTTATTCGATCTGGACGATCTAAAGTATTGTCAACATCAAAACAAATAAGTTTGATTCCATCAGCTTTTAATTTATTAAAATCAATATCACATACATGTTCAACATAAATATCTGGCTTAAACATTACTTTTCCCTCCAAACAATTGATGTGCATTAATTGTTGTTTGTTTAATCACTTCTTCTTTACTAACTTGTTTTTGTAAAGCTATTTCTTCCGCAATATATTCAATATATTCAGGACGATTTCGCTTTCCTCGATATGGAACTGGTGTTAAATATGGTCCATCAGTTTCTAATAATAATCGATTTAATGGAACCACTTTAGCTGTTTCTTTTTGATTTTGTCCATTTTTAAATGTAATTGGTCCCGAAAGACCAATATACATTCCAAGATTTAAAAAACGTTCAACATTTTCTCCAATGTCGGCATATGAATGCATTACTCCTTTAATCGGTGCATACTTACTTAAAATCTCATAACAGTCATCATACGCTTCACGAGCATGAATTATAATTGGTAAATCTTTTTCTTTAGATAATTTAACTTGCCATTCAAACAATTCAATTTGCGCTGCTTTTTCTTCTGGATACCAATAATAGTCCAAACCAATTTCACCAATTGCTACAACTGGATATTTTTCAATTGCTTCTAACATCATTGCTTTATTTTTTTCATTAAAATCACGAACATCAACTGGATGCCATCCAATTGCTAGATTATAAAATTCTTGATCTGCTTCCCACAATCTTATTGCATCTGGAATTGAAACTTCATCACATCCAATCAATACTACTTCTTCAACACCATTGGCTTTTGCACTTGCAACTACGTCCTCTAAATCTTCTTGATATTTTTCGTGAGCTAAATGGATATGTGTATCAATCATTAGGCAATCTCCGTTCCTGGATTAATTGTTTGATCAATTTCAACAACTTTTAAGACACCGTCTTGTTCAGTTGATAAAATCATTCCTTTTGAAATTTCACCACGTAGTTTTACTGGTTTTAAATTATTAACAACAATCACTTTTTTCCCAATTAATTCTTGTGGTTCATAAAAATCAGCAATTCCGGAAACAATCTGTTTAATCTCCGTTCCAACGTTCACTTTAAACACTAATAGTTTTTTAGCATTTTCATGTTTTGAACATTCTAATACTTCACCAACAACCATTTGTAATTTTGTAAAATCTGTAAATTCAATTTCATCCTTAGTATTTTCCGATTCAGCTGCTAATTTTGTTTGGGCTTTTTGTAAATCCTTTGTCATCTCTGTGCGAATTTTTTCAACCTCAACTTCAACATCTAAACGCGGGAAAATAATTTCTGTTTTTTCAACAACCGTAATTTGTTCTTCACGAATTGCTAAATTAGTAAATTGATAATCATAATCAAGTTGAATTTGTTCCTTAATTTTACTTGCTGCTTCTTTCATAAATGGTGAAATTAAAATTCCAATTTTTTTGATCATATTTAATAATTCATACATTACTGCTTCTAATAATTCTTTTTGCGTTTCATCCTTAGCCAATACCCAAGGTGCTGTTAAATCAACAAATTTATTTGTTGAACTAACAATCACCCATAAATTTTCTAATGCTTTTGAGAAAAATAATTTTTCCATATTTTCTTGATACTTACTAAATTCAACTGTGAAAATATTATCTAACCATTCTTTTTGTTCAAATTCAATATTTCTATCTTTAACTGTTCCAGCAAAATATTTATTAGTCATTGAAATTGTTCTATTCACTAAATTACCTAAATCATTTGCTAAATCATTATTAATTCGATTAACATATGTTTCAGGGGTAAATTGTCCATCTTCACCAAAAGGTACTTCACGCATTAAATAATAACGAATCGTATCAACACCATAATTATCAATTAAAAACTCTGGATAAATTACGTTTCCTTTTGATTTTGACATTTTATCACTATCCATCAATAACCATCCGTGAGCAAACAAACGTTTTGGTAATGGAAGATCTAATGCCATTAAAATCATTGGCCAATATATTGCGTGAAAACGAATTATTTCTTTCCCAAGTAACTGTACACCAGCTGGCCAAAATTTTTCAAACGCTTCGTCCGCATCCATGTAATCTAATGCTGTTATGTAGTTTGATAACGCATCAATCCATACATAAATAACATGGTTTTCATCTCCAGGAACTTTAATTCCCCAGTCAAAACTAGTTCTTGAAACAGCTAAGTCTTGTAATCCTGGTTTAATAAAACTATTAATTAATTCATTTTTTCGTTTTACCGGTAAAATAAATTCTGGATTAGCCTCAAAATGCTCCATTAAACGATCAACATATTTAGAACATTTGAAGAAATATGATTCTTCCTTTACTACTTTAACACTTCCACCACAATCAGGACAGTTTCCGTCAACTAATTGTGTTTCAGTAAAGAAACTTTCACATGAAGTACAATACTTCCCTTCATATACATCTTTATAAATATCATCTTGTTTTAATAAGCGGTCAAAAATATATTGTACTTGTTTTTGGTGGCTTTCATCTGTTGTTCGAATAAATTTGTCGTTTTCAATTTGTAATTTATCCCATAATATTTTAATATCTTTAACTATTGCATCAACATATTCTTTTGGTGATTGATTATTTTCTTTAGCTTTTTTCTCAATTTTTTCACCATGTTCATCTGTTCCAGTTAAATAAAAAACATTATACCCTTCTTGTTCTTTATACTTTTTTACAACATCAGCAGCAATCGTTGTATATGCATGTCCTAAGTGTAATTTTGCTGATGGATAATAAATTGGTGTTGTTACATAAAAATTCTTTTCCATTTTTACTCCTTATTAGTGTTTCACGTGAAACATTTATAATATTGAATTATACATACTTTTGAAAAATTCAGGAACTGATGATAAGAAAATCATAAATTGATTTTGTACTTTCACATCATTATCAGATACATAATCAATTACTAAATAACCATCTTTACCTTTAATTGAACGTATTTGTTCTGCTGAATTTTCATCAAGCACTTTATAGTACACGCTCACAATTGTTTCTCCAGCTGGAATATCTTTTGTCATTCCATTTTCATCAATGTAATCTTTATTATATTCAATTTTTTCTAATTCTAATTGTGGGGTTAAATCACTTATTAACTCTACATCTTGTTTTGGATGTAACTCATAACTTCCTTTTGTTGAACGTGGCAATTCAAATGTTCTTGGTTCTTTTTTATCAATAAATTTATCGTACTCTAATTTTTTTTCCCAATCATAAAGAATTTGTGTTTGATAAAAACGATCTGAACTTGTATTTGCTCCTAGTACAACCGAAATAAAATTCTTACCGTTTGGGTCTGTATAAAATCCTGCAAAACAAGATTTTGCTTCATCACTTGTTCCTGTTTTTAATCCCTTTACCCCTTCATATGGTATAAGTTGATTTGGTAACATCATATTCCAAGTATTAAGTTCTTGCCCATTGTAATTTACTGTTTCTTTTTCCGTTATTTTTAAAACTTCAGGATAATCCTCAAGTAAACTATCAATCATTATTGCCAAATCACGTGAAGTAGACTTATTATAATCTGTCGGTTTAGTTCCCGGAACTTGAACACTTCCTAAATCTGCCATTGTTAAACCAGAAACATTATAAAATACGGTGTTTTCCATTCCTAATTCTTTAGCTTTTTCATTCATCTTTTTAACATGGGCTTCTTCCGACCCACTTAAATCTTCAGCAATAGCCATTATTGCACTATTATCCGAATACACTAGTGATAAGTTTAACAATTCTTCTAGTGGGACTTCCTGCCCTGCATTATACCAAACACCAGAAGCATCTGGTGATTCAGCCTTTAATTTAGAAACACGTTCAGAAATTGTTACCTTTTCATTTAAATCAATCTTATCTGCCTTGATAATATCTAAAGCAACATAAACTGACATTAATTTAGTAATACTTGCAATCCCATATTGTTTATCAATATCTTTTCCTGTTAATATAGTTCCATCATCAGCATTAATTAAAATTGCTGATCTGGCATCTATTATTGGTTCATAATATGTAGCAGATAGGGGAACCAAATTCAATAAAACAATAGTTAAAACCATTATGATTTTAACTATTGCTAACTTTCCATTATTAATCTTCAGCATTTTCTGCTCCTGTTAATGTTTCACGTGAAACATCTTCTTGTTCCTCTTCTGTTTCAACTTCAATCAATTCAACATTTGCTACACGGTCACCTTCACTCATTCGCATTAAAGTAACTCCTAATGTTGCTCGTGATGAAACCTTCACATCTGAACCCGATAAACGAATAACTTGTCCGTGTTCGGTAATTATTAATAAATCGTATTTCTCTATTTCATCTTGTGCAATTTTTTTAATACTAATTACTTTTCCGTTTTTTTCAGAAATATTTAAGTTTTTAATTCCTTTTCCACCACGGTTTTGAACACGATATTGTTCAATTGGTGTTGCTTTCCCATAACCTTTTTCACTAATTGTAACTACTAAGTCATTTTCAGCAACAATTTCGGCACCGATAATAAAATCATTTTCTTCTAGGCGTAATGCACGAACTCCTCTTGAAGTTCTTCCTTGAGCACGGAATGAACTTTCATGAGCATGAAGTGCTTTACCAGCATTAGAAGCAATAATTAAATGCTCATCTTTATTGATAACTTTAACTGTATTTACTACATCACCTTCAGCTAGAACAACTGCTTTTTTCCCATTACGGTTTATTCTTGAATATTCAGATAAACTTGTTTTTTTACCTAAACCACGTTCAGTAATAATCATTAAATATTGATCTTCTTTATATTCATCAATTGAAATTAAATTTGTGATTTTCTCACCTTTATCAATATCAATTAAATTTAATAATGGTAATCCTTTTGCTGTACGTGAATATTCCGGAATTTTATGAGCTCTTGATTTAAAGACTTTTCCGGTATTAGTAAAGAATAAAACATCACTATGTGTTGAAGTAAATAACATTTGTGATACTTGATCTTCATCATTTACGTTCATTCCTTTTAAACCTTTTCCACCACGTCCTTGCGTTTTGTATGTATCAGCACTTAAACGTTTAATATATCCACCTTCTGTTAAAGTGATAATTACATTCTCTTCTTCAATTAATGACTCATAATCTAAATCTGATTCAAAATTACCAGCAATAATTTCGGTACGACGATCACTACCAAAACGAACTGAAATTTCTTTTAAATCTTCAACAATGATATCTTTAATCATTTGTGGAGTTGCTAAAATTAATTTTAAATTTTCAATTAATAATAATAATTCTGCTAACTCATCTTCAATTTTTTCACGTTCTAATCCTGTTAAACGACGTAATTGCATTTCTAAAATTGATTTTGCTTGCTTTTCACTTAAAGTAAATTCACCAGTTAATTTTTCCATTGCTTCTTCGCTTGTTTTAGCAGAACGAATAATTGCAATAACACGATCAATATTATCTAAAGCTATTTTTAACCCTTCTAATATATGAGCACGGTTTGCTGCTTTATCTAATTCAAATTGCGTTTTACGACGTGTAACTTCAATTTGATGTTCTGTATAATGATAAATTATTTCTTTTAAATTCAATACTTTTGGTTCACCATGAACTAATGCTAACATGTTAAACGAAAAACTTGATTCTAATTGAGTATGCTTAAATAAGTTGTTAATTACTACTTCTGGTGTTGCTGAACGATTTAAATCCATTACAATACGGATTCCATCACGATCTGATTCATCACGCAAATCAACAATCCCTTCAACTTTTTTATCCTTTACACACAATGCAATTTTTTCTACTAATGCTGCTTTGTTTACTTGGAATGGAATTTCATTTACAACAATCGAAGCACGATCTCGCTTATCATATACGATTTCATATTTTGAACGAACACGAATTGATCCATTACCTGTTTCATATGCTTTTTTAATTCCAGCATTTCCTAAAACTTGAGCTCCAAGCGGAAAATCTGGTCCTTTAATATGTTCCATTAATTCTTCAATTGTAATATCTTCATTTTCAATATAAGCAATTACTGCACTTACTACTTCACGTAGATTATGAGGAGCAATTGATGTTGCCATTCCAACTGCAATCCCACTTGTTCCATTTACAAGTAGATTAGGAATTCTTGCTGGTAAAACAACAGGTTCTTTTTCGCTTCCATCATAGTTTTCTTGATAATCAATTGTATTTTTATTAATATCTTTTAGTAATTCCATTGCTAATCGCGACATTCTCGCTTCGGTATAACGCATTGCTGCCGCTCCATCGCCATCGATTGAACCGAAGTTTCCATGCCCATCTACAAGCGGGTTACGATAAGAAAAGTCTTGAGACATTCTTACCATTGCATCATACACTGAACTATCTCCGTGTGGGTGATACTTACCAATTACATCCCCAACAATTCTTGCTGATTTCTTGTATGGTTTATCTGCTGTATTTCCTAATTCATTCATTGCAAAAAGAATACGACGGTGTACCGGTTTTAATCCATCACGTACATCTGGTAATGCACGTGATACAATAACACTCATCGCATAATCTAGGAATGAATTTGACATTTCGTCAACAATATTTTTATTCATTTGTTTATCACTTGTCATAATTCTCCATTCTATTAAATATCAACCGTTGCGTACTTCGCATTTTCTTGAATAAATACTTTACGTGGTTCTGTTTCATCTCCCATTAAAGTTTCAAAAATCATATCCGCTTTTTCTGCTTCTTCTAAGGTGATTTTAAGTAACGTTCTTACTTCTGGATCCATTGTTGTTTCCCATAATTGTTCTGGATTCATTTCTCCTAAACCTTTATAACGTTGAATTGCAATTTTCTGATTTGGATTAAATTCCGCCACATATTCATCTTTTTGAGCATCAGTATACGCATATTCAACTTTCTTACCTTGACTGATTTTATATAATGGTGGTTGCGCAATATATACGAATCCCTCTTCAATTAAAGGACGCATAAAACGATAAAAGAAAGTTAATAATAATGTACGAATGTGTGCACCATCGACATCGGCATCGGTCATTATTATAATTTTATGATATCTTAAACGGTCTAAATCAAAATCTTTTCCTAAACCTGTACCGAATGCTGCAGCCATTGCCGCTATTTCGGCATTTGCTAATACTTTATTAATATTTGCTTTTTCAACGTTAATAACTTTACCACGAAGCGGTAGAATTGCTTGATAATGGCGGTCTCGACCTTGCTTAGCACTTCCTCCGGCTGAATCCCCTTCGACTACATAAATTTCTGAAATTTCCGGATCTTTACTTGAACAATCTGCTAATTTTCCTGGTAATGATGTTGATTCAAATGCTGATTTTTTTCTTGTTAATTCTCGTGCTTTTTTGGCTGCTTGACGGGCACGTGATGCCGTTAAACCTTTTTCAATTAACATACGTGCTTCTTTCGGATTTTCCAATAAGTAACGTTCAATTTCTTTTGAAAATACATTTGCTACAGCTACACGAGCATCAGAATTACCTAATTTTCCTTTAGTTTGTCCTTCAAATTGAGGATTTGGGTGTTTTATTGAAACAATCGCTAAAATTCCTTCACGAACATCTTCCCCTAATAAAGATTCATTTTTTAATAAATTATTTTTACGTGCATACGAGTTTAACATTCGTGTTAAAGTTGTCTTAAATCCTTCTTCGTGCGTTCCACCTTCATGAGTTTTAATGTTGTTAACATATGACATAATTGTTGTACTATAAGATGTATTATACTGAAAAGCAATATCAACAATAATTTCGTTTTCTTCATCTTCACAAGCAAAAATTGTTTCATTAATAACTTCTTTATTTGTATTTAAGTCTTTAACATATTCACGAATTCCACCTTCAAAATGAAATTCATCTTGAATTAATTCCGTACCACGTTTATCACTTACAATTACTTTTATTCCTTTGTTTAAATAAGCTAATTCTTTTAAACGAGTTTTTAAAATTTCGTACTTAAACACTGTTGTTTCAGTAAAGATTTCTGGATCTGGCTTAAATGAAACCTTTGTTCCATTTTTAGTTGTTGTTCCGATTTCTTTAACTTGTTCTAACGTTTTACCTTGAGCATATTCTTGATAATAAATCTTATTTCCACGATGAACTTCAACTTTAGTCCAAATTGATAAAGCATTAACTACTGAAGCACCAACACCGTGTAAACCACCTGATACTTTGTAGCCTCCACCACCAAATTTACCTCCAGCATGTAATACTGTCATAATCGTTTCTAGAGCACTAACATTTGTTTTGGGGTGAATATCTGTTGGAATTCCACGTCCATCATCTGTAACTGTAATTGAGTTATCTTCATTAATATCAACTGTTATTACACTCGCATAACCTGCAAGTGCTTCATCAATTGAATTATCTACAATTTCCCATATCAAGTGGTGTAATCCTTTTTCTGAAGTTGAACCAATATACATTCCGGGACGTTTTCTAACTGCTTCTAATCCCTCTAAAACATCAATATTTGATGCATCATAATTTGTTTCTACATTACTATTCATTAATTTACTCCTTTACCTTTTATTATATCATATTTTTGCCAACTATTGCCTACTTTCTTGGTTTTGAGCAATATTTAATAAATAATTATTAGATAATAAATTAATATAAAAATATTATAATTTTTGTTTAGTATTTATCATTTTTTTATTTTTAAAAATAAATGCATTTTACAAGTATTTTTCTGATTTTAAAACCACTATCAAGAATTCATTGAATTTTACTTTAAAAATACGATATATACGTTGTATTTGTAGTCATTCCCTCAACATTAAGATGTTTTCCTTTGATTAGCATACTACTCTTAAAATCCGATTTTCATTAAAAATAGCATTAAGTTTTAAACTTAACGCTATTTTTAAAATTAATTTTTTTCTTGATTTAAGTTTTTAATAATTATTACTTTAAATTCATCATCAATTTCCGAATAAATCAAATCATAACCAATTGATTTAACTAATTGTGCCGATAACTTCAATCCTTGTTGTGTTCCCACTTTTCGAACACCACTCACCTTATTTCTAAATACTAATTTATTGTTTGTCAATGTTATTTTAAAAGTACTATCTTCTAATGCATATTTACTAATATTTTCAATAAGATTACTAATTATTAATTCAACCATTCGATAATCACTCTTAATAATTAATTCATCATATGATATGATCTCATAATCTAAATTTCTTACTGCAAATTTTTCTGAATTACGATTCAATGTATTTTGAACTAATTGATTTAAATTTATTTCTATAATTTCCTGAATATTTGCTTTTACAAAAACATCCAAAGTAAAATTAACAATTTCTAATAGTACTTCCAATTCTCTGCCTAATTCTTCAATCATATTTTCGCAATTATCATAACCTGGTATTTGCATTTGATATGCTTGAATTAATGAATTCATCTTATTAATTGGTGATTTCAATTCATGGTTTAAAGTTGATACAAGACTGTGTCGTTCTGAAATATAAGCGTTAATTTGACTATTTAACTCATCAATATTATCAATTAATACTTGGAACTCAATAAATGCAGCATCTTTTTTCTCATATTCAACATCTTGACCAATTACTTTTATCTCTTCAACTTGTTCTTCCACCTTATAAAATGCGCGATTAATTTTCTTTTTAATCCCGTTCATATTGTACATATTAGCAAGAATAACAACAAGTGAACTAACTACTGCAATCAAGAAATAAAAAACTGTAAAACCATGTAACAAAACATAATTCAACCCAATAACCATTGGCTCACATCCATTTGTATAAGTTACAATTACTTTTTTACTTGAAGACCTAGTTTTATCATGAACTTTTATTGTATCAACTTGACAAATTTTACTTTTTGTTTCAAACACTTCTCCTAAATCACTTCGTAAATCATATCCCTCTTCAATTACATAATTACCAACATCACTTGCCGTAATATTTTCTGTTTCGGTAATGTATTTTTCAAGTTTGTAATATTGACTTGAAATAAATAATTGATAGTATGATAAAGGCATAACAATTAAGAAAATTACAATTATAAAATTTATATAAATAAATTGTTCATTTAATTTATGAACAAGCGAATATTTAGTTTTTTTCTTCATCGTATTTATATCCCACACCTATTTTTGTATGAATAAATCCACTATTAGTTCCTAATTTTTTTCTAATCCGTTTAATCGTATAATCAACTACTCGAATTGAAGTAGCATCACTACCTTCCCAAACATAATCAAAGATATCCTCTTTTGAACAATATTTAAGTTTATTTGTATATAAATATTCTAATACCTCAAATTCTTTTGTTGAAAACTGAATTTTTTCTTCACCTATCATCAATGCATTTTCATCATATTTAATTTCCGTTTCTCGATAATAATTATACATTCGCTTAATTATCATATTAATTTTTGCAATTAAAATATCAACATTAAATGGTTTTGTAATATAGTCATCAATTCGATAATTAAAACCCTTTAACTGATCAACATCACTACTAAGTGAACTTAAAATTACTGTTGAAACTTCAATTTTTTCTTCATTAATAAAATTTAAAACCTCATACCCATCTTTTCCCGGCATTACAATATCTGTAATTACTAAATGAAAATTCATTCGTTTTAAAACTTCAATTGCTGTTTCTCCATCAAATGATTGCACCACTTCATAACCTTCTTTTTTTAACTTGAAAGTTATTAAATCATTTGTTACTTTCTCATCTTCGATTACTAAAATATTAAACATCTTATTATCACCCTTAAATTTAATTTTATATTTTCTAATTAAATATTACTACTATTATACTATAAAAATCACAACATAATTGTTAATTAATCATTGTCCTCTTTTGACAATTTTCAATCTGTAACATATTCACAAGATGTGAAAAAATAAAGTAAAAATCACAACTTGTGAAAAACAAATGATATAATGTGTATAATATGGGTCTAAGAGGTGAATTATGGAAAGTCTATTTACATGGGATAAAATTATAAAACGTTTTAAATCACAAGAAAGTGAAGATCTAACTGAATTTTTATTTTCAAATTCAAAATTGCTACGTTTAACACATGAATCAGCTATCATTAAAGTTGATGATTTTGCTTATAGTGTGCTTAAAGATAGTTCGGGAATCTTCTATCAAAAAATCTTAAATTTATTACAAGAATCAATGAGTCCAAATTTAACATTATCATTTGTATTAAGTGAAGATGATGTCGTTGAAGAAACTATTCCTGCTGAAAAAATCAGTGAAATACCAACTGCACCACTTAATAATTCAACCTGGAATTATGAACAAACTAATCTTAATCCTTCTTTTACATTTGATAATTACTTCTATTCTTATGATAATCAAAAAATTATTAATTCATGTAAACAAGTAATTCACGATATTGTGAATAACTCTAAACAAATTACTTTTAATCCCTTTTTTATCTATGGTTCAAGTGGTATTGGGAAAACCCATATCATTACCGCTTTAGGAAATCAAATTTATCAAGAAAAACCTGATGCCAAAATTTTATATAAAAATGCAACTGAATTTTTAAATGATTATACAAGCTTGTTTAAAGGGGGATTAAATTCAACAAATGAATTAGATAGTTTTAAGCAACTTTATTTTAATTTAGACGTATTTATCATTGATGATATTCAAATGCTTCGAACGAAAGAAGGATCATTAAATGAATTTTTCTCAATCTTTGAACACATGCGTAATCATAATAAATTTGTTATTATCACATCAGATGTTCCACCAAAAGAACTTAATTTTGAAGAACGATTATTAACCCGTTTCTTATCTGGTTTAGTTGAACCAATTCAATTCCCGGATTCAGATACAAAAACGCAAATTTTCCGTTACCATGCCCACAAAATTGATTTAAATATTGAAGAAGCAGCAATTCGTATTTTTATCGACAGTTCTAATAGTGTTCGAGAACTTCTTGGATATATTAATTCAATTAAAATGGAAATGCTAACTTTTGATGCCAATAACCATATATATACCGAAACACAAGCTATTAATAATGTTAATAAAGCAACAGGTAATATTCGCCAAATGACAGCAAAAGAAATTGCTAATATTATTTGTGACTATTATGAAATCACAGAAAGTGATTTAAAATCAAAAAGTCGAAAACGTGATACAGTTAAAGCCCGAAAGTTCTGTATTTACTTTTATCGTACCAAATTAAAAATGACACATAAAGAGATTGCTTGTGACCTTCACCAAAAAGATCACTCAAATTCTGTGAAAACATTCAATACCTTTGATAGTTTTAAACTTAAAAACGAAAAAGACTATAATCTTTTATCACAGAAAATAAACAATAAAAAATAATTAATGTGTGTTAAAAATGCTATAATACAAGTAGTATTTTTGGTTATGCACATACGCACAGCCTTATTATTATTATTACTTACTATAATATTCAACAATAGGAGATTAAATGAAAATCAAAATTCAACGTGATGAACTACTTAAAGGATTAGGAATTGTTGAAAAGGCATTACCTAATAAAACTGTATTAGAAAGTTTAAAAGGAATTAAAATAACAGCTCAAAATAATACATTAACATTAACAGCTTCAAAAGAAGATTTAGCTATTACTTATACAATTAATGAAAATTATGAAATTGCCGAAAATGGAGTTATCATTTTACCTGGTCATTATTTAATCAGTTTAATTCGTAAAACATATGAAGAGTATATTGAATTTTCAGAAGTAAATAATGCGATTTTAATTAAAACAACAAGATCAAAAATTCAATTAACAGGTTATGATGTTACTACTTATCCGGAAATCCAATATAATATGGATAATAACAATATGATTAATTTAACATCAGAAACATTTATTTCAGCATATAACCATACTAAATATGCAGTAGCCCAAAATAATGCTCGTCCATTACTTACAGGAATTAATTTTAATTTTGATGGACAAGGATTAAAAGTTGGATCAACTGATGCTCGTCGTTTAGCGATTGCTTATTTTACTGATATTGAAACAACACCAATTAACTTTACGATTAATCGTAATTTATTATCTGATATTATTCGTATTTTTGAAATTTCTAAATGTCAAAATATTATGCTTTCAGCAACTAATAATCAATTAGTAATGCAGAGTGATGCTTTAATGTTAAAAGGAAGATTACTAGATGGAGAATATCCAGATTTAAATCGTCTGATACCTGAAGGAACAAACTATAGTTATGAAGTTCAGGCTAAGGAATTATTATTAGTATTAGATAAAATAGTATTATTATCTGATCGTGATTCTTCAAATGTAACAACAGAGGTTATCGATGATAACATCTTATTAAAATCAGGGTTTAAAGATTTAGGAGCTATGGAAGAATTCTGTACAATTACTAATTTAACAGGTACTCCATTCCCAATATCTTTTGATCCAAAGTTTTTACTTGATGCAATCAATGCATTAGGAGCAGAAAAACTGATAATTTCGATGGTTGATGAAATTTCAGCATTTTCAATCAAAAATATCGAAGATGATAATAATTTACAAGTCATCTCACCAATAAGAATGGGGTAAAATGGAAAAAATTAAATTTAGTTTAGGAGAACAAGAATATATTACGCTTGTTAATTTATTAAAAACTACTGATGTAGTTGCAAGTGGTGGTGAAGTTAAAATATTATTAATCAATGAATTAATTACTTATAATGGAGAACTTGAATATCGTAAAAAGAAAAAGGTCTTTGTTGGTGATGAGATAATTGTTAATAATGAAATTATGATTACCGTTGAAAAATGATAACAAGATTTAAAATTACAAATTTTCGGAAATTAAAACAAATTGAATATCAATTTTCGAATAATTTATTAATAACTGGTAAAAATGCACAAGGTAAAACGTCAATAGCAGAAGCGTTATACTTTTGTGCTTTTTTATATTCGCCATCAACTCGGAAAAAAGAAGAATTAATTAGTTTTAACCAAGAATATAGTTTAATTGAACTTACACAGAAACATACAATTAAATGTATGATTATGAAAAATCAATTAAAATTAATGTATGATAATCGAGAAATTAAAAAAGCTAGTGAAATTATTGGTAAATTTAATGTGGTTTATCTTGATCCACAAACTATTAAATTAGTTGAGGGGAGTTCACAGATACGTCGGAAATTTTTAAACTTACAAATGAGTCAAACGAGTGAACAATTTGTTGAAACACTAAATGCTTATAATAAATTATTAAAACAAAAACGCGTTTTATTAAAAAAAACGAAAATTGATCAAACATATTTAAAAATTATTAATCAAGAATTGGAATTATTAAATGAAATAATCGTAACGATTCGCCAAGAATATTTAGTTAAACTTGTAAAAAGTACGCAAAAAATTGTTAATTGGTTAAGCGAATCGCAAGAAGAAATAACGTATAAATATACAAAAATGAAAAGAGAAGAAGCATTAATAGTAAAAGAACAAAAATATCAAACTATTATGTGGGGAAATCATTTAGATAAAATTGATTTTTATATTAATGGATTAAATGTTCGAACATATGCCTCTCAAGGACAGAAAAGAACACTAGCAATAGCTCTTAATATTGCTCAAATGGAACTTATTTATGAACAAAAACATGAATATCCATTAGTTATCATTGATGATATATTTAGTGAATTGGATGCAACAAGACAACAAAAGTTATATCAACTTGTAAGTAAAAAAAGTCAACTTATTATGATAACACCTAATTTAGAAAATATTAATTCACAAATTTTAAATAATCAAAAATTGCAGAAAATCACGATAGATAATGGAGAAATCTTATAAAAAACTTGTTGTTTATTTTTTTTATGATATAATAGTAATCGGATAATTTCACGAGAAAGAAAACAGAAAATTAAGGAGAACAATGGCAAATATTAAATCAGCTAAAAAAAGAATTATTACAAATAATAAAGCAAAAATGACAAACAAAATTCATAAATCAGTGATGAGAACTGAAATTAAAAAACTTGAAAATTTAATTACAGAAGGAAATAAAGAAGCAGCAGCAACACAATTAAATATCGTTAATAAGCGTGTTGATAGTGCAGTAACAAAAGGTGTTATGCACAAAAATACAGCAGCTCGTACAAAATCAAGACTTGCTAAAAAAATAAATAATATGTAATTAATGCAATAGTCCTATTTGATATAATAGGGCTATTTTCTTAATTATATAAGTTTTAGATAGAGGATTAAAATGGATTTATTACTAGATATTGGGAATACTAAGATAACAACATTTATTAAGCAATCTGCTAATAAATACGATAGTTATTTAATTAATAATGATAAAACAAAAAATGTTGTTCGAGAATTAGAAGCATTAATTTTTGATAAAGAAATAAATAATTGTTTTATTAGTAGTGTTGTACCAGAAGTAAATGAGGAAATAACAAACTACTTAAAACAAAAGCAAATTAATGTTAGATTATTAGAAGTAACAGATTATCATAAATTAATTGATGTAGGTGATTTGGATTATTCATCAATGGGTGCTGATCGTGTGGTTGTTGATTATGCAGCCCTAAGTAAGTATGGAGAAAATGTTATTGTTTTTGATTTAGGAACAGCAATGACAGTAGATGTTTTAAAAGAAGGTCAATATAAGACTGGTTATATATTTCCGGGATTACGTTTAATTCGTGATTCACTAACTGGTGGAACGAGTCAACTTAAAGATTTTGATTTTTTTGAACTAGAAAATCGTAATGTAGCAGTTAATACCTTAACACAATTAAACGATGGGATAATGTACGGATTACTAGGAGTAATTAATCAGTATATTAAATTAGGAAAAAGTCATTTTGAAAAAACTGAACCAAAAATAATCCTAACAGGTGGTTCAATGTATAATATTTTAAAAATTGTTACATTAGAAGAATTAATAAAAATTTTAGAAGCAAATGTTTTTATTGACTTAAAATTAATGGTAGAAGGCTTAATTAAAATAAGTACCAAATTAAAAGAGGAGTAATACGTGAAACAAGAAAATATTAGAAATTTCTCAATAATAGCTCATATCGATCATGGGAAAAGTACACTTGCTGATCGAATTTTAGAGAAAACCGAAACGGTTGCTAAACGTGAAATGCAATCACAACTTTTAGATTCAATGGAACTTGAGCGTGAACGAGGAATTACAATTAAATTAAATGCAGTCCAATTAAAGTATCGAGCTCAAAATGGTGAAGATTATATCTTCCACTTAATTGATACTCCAGGACATGTCGATTTTAATTATGAAGTATCAAGATCACTTGCAGCTTGTGAAGGTGCTGTATTAGTAGTTGATGCTGCTCAAGGTGTAGAGGCACAAACATTGGCAAATGTTTATTTAGCAATTGATAATGACTTAGAAATATTACCAGTTTTAAATAAAATTGATTTACCTGCTGCCGAACCAGAACGAGTAAAACGTGAAATTGAAGATGTTGTTGGTTTGGATACAAGTGAAGCGGTAATGGCAAGTGCTAAAAGTGGAATTGGGATTGATGAATTATTAGAAGAAATAGTAAAAAAAGTCCCAGCTCCATCTGGTGATATTGATAAACCATTAAAAGGATTAATATTTGATTCATATTATGATCCTTATCGTGGAGTAATGATTTCAGTTAGAATTATTGACGGAAAAGTAAAAGTAGGCGATAAAATTCGTTTTATGGCAACGAATAAAGATTATGAAGTTGTTGAATTAGGAATTAATGTACCAAAAGAGTTAAAGAAAAAAGAATTAGTTGCTGGAGAAGTAGGATGGATTTCAGCTGCTATTAAAGATATTAAAGATACAGAAGTCGGAGATACAATTACTTTAGCTAATAATCCAACAACTGATAGTTTACCTGGATATAAGAAATTGAAACCTGTTGTATTTAGTGGTATTTATCCAATTGACACAGCAAGATATAACGATTTGCGTGATGCTCTAGAAAAAATGCAACTTAGTGATGCTTCATTAGAATTTGAAGCCGAAACTTCACAAGCTTTAGGTTTTGGTTTCCGTTGTGGTTTCTTAGGGTTATTACATATGGAAATTATTCAAGAACGTTTAGAACGTGAACATAATTTAGAACTAATTGCTACAGCCCCAAGTGTTATTTACGATGTATATTTAACAAATGGTGAAAAAGTAATAGTTGATAATCCTTCAAAAATGCCAGATCCCCAAGTGATTGAACGAATTGAAGAGCCGTTTATTCGTGCAACAGTAATGACACCAAATGACTATGTTGGTGGAATAATGGATTTATGCCAGAAAAAACGTGGTATTTATAAAGGGATGGATTATATTGACGAAACACGTGTGTCTTTAGAGTATGAATTACCATTAGCAGAAATAGTTTTTGATTTCTTTGATAAATTAAAATCCATTTCAAAAGGTTATGCATCATTTGATTATGATTTATTAGGATATCGTGAAAGTAAGTTAGTAAAAGTTGATATTTTACTAAATGCCGAACGAGTTGATGCTTTAGCTACAATAATGCACCGTGACTTTGCTCATAACCGTGGGAAATTAGTAACTGAAAAGTTAAAAGAAATAATTCCACGTCAACAATTTGAAGTACCAATTCAAGCAGCAATTGGTAATAAAATTGTTGCCCGTTCAAATATTAAAGCAATGCGTAAAAATGTATTAGCTAAATGTTATGGGGGAGATGTTTCACGTAAACGTAAATTGTTGGATAAACAGAAAAAAGGTAAAAAGCGAATGAAAGCAGTTGGTAGTGTTGAAATACCGCAAGAAGCATTCATTTCAATTTTAAGTGTAGAAGAATAAAGGAGAAAAATGAAGAAAAACTTTAAATATGATCGTTTAGCAGAAGACATAAAGTTATTAATTAATGATGTTGTTAATGATGAAATTGACGATTTAGATTTTGTAACAGTTGTTGATGTTGAACTAACAAAGGATTTAGGAGATGCGAAAATTTATGTTCAATGTTTAAATACAGACGATGAAGATGAAGTTATTTATCAATTAAATCAAGCAAAAGGATATATTAAAAAACGTTTAGCAGAAGAAGTAAAGATGCGTCGTATTCCGAATTTAATTTTTAAATATGATCACAGTTTAGATAATTATAATCATGTTAATGATTTATTAAGTGATATGTAAATAAAAAAAAGAACATTTATTATGGGTCACCCCATTAATAAATGTTCTTTTTTTATTTAACGATACAATAAGTAATCAATAATTAATTCTAGGTTTAGATTACCACTTTTAACTAAGTAATCAATTTGAGCAACTTTTAAATAAAAACTATTTAAATGATGAATTGAATATTTATTTACTTGCTTTAATGTCATTTTAACACGATAATTATTAGCATTTAATAATTGACTAATTTCGGTTGCAGAATGAGAAGTACTCAATATTTTAACTTGGTATAGAAAACGTAATTGAGTTGAAATTAATCCGAGTAACGAAACAGGATTAGTTCCATCAATAATAATTTGTTCATATAAACTTTTTGCAGCACTAACGTTATTTTGTAATATTAGTTCTAAAAGATTAAAACTATTTGCTTCAACTGTTGAAATACCAAATTCAGAAATAACTTGTTTAGTAATTTCTTGATGATTAGTAAAATTATGTAGTTTTAATAATTCGTTCTCAATAGCTAATAAATTTTGATTAAGATTGTATTTAATTTGATTTAAGCTTTGTGAGTTAATATTAATTTGATTATTTTGAATAAATAAATTAATAAAATAATCAAGTACTTGTTCTTCATTTACTAATTCAATGATTTCTTTCTTTAAAATTCCATTAAGATAATTATTTTTATAATTGATTTTCTTTGGTAAATGGATTATAATCGTATCTTCAGAATTATTAAAAGCATTAATTAAATGTTCAAGTTCTTTTTTCTTAAATTTATGACTCTTAATTTGAAAAAAAGTTGCATTATAAATTATAAATGCTCGCTTTTCTTGAAATAAATCAATACTATTAATTTGATTAGTAACATCAATAGTGTTATTAGGTTCAAGGTTAATCTCAATAATTGTATGATTAGTAGTTAAAAGTTTAACTTGTTTTGTAAAAAATTCTTCGTTAATACTATGAATAAAATATAGCATACTCCTCCAAGCTTGTATTTAATTATACCATAAATAAGATTAGGGGTTAATGCTTATCTCTTTAATTAAAAAACTCTGTTGAAGCTTAGGGAGTACTTCTTTATCATTAAAATTTGGTTGGGTAATAATTAAATGATCAATTTGATAGATCATTTTGTGTTTACAAAACTTAATTAAAGTATCAACATTATATTGATTAATTTCTCCAATTAAAAATGTTTCTTGCTTTTTAATTACGGTAATGTAATTTTCCTGATTATCAAATAAAAAGACTCCATTAATTGGTTTAGGGAAAAAGATTAAAATAATTAAAATAAATAATAGGTAATAATTAATTTGTTTTTTTAAAAATAAAATTGAAAAAAAGCAAATATAAACTCCCCAACCAATAATTGATAATGTAGGTAAATAAAAGCGAAAAAAATCAAAAGGAATAAGTAATGTATTAGATAGAGTTAAAATAAAGTCAAAGGGATAAAGAATAAAATTGAAAGGGAAAATAAAAATAATTAATGTATATATAATGAAAAATGGAAATAAAAAAATTAAACAATAATTAATAATAATTGAAAAAGGATTTAAATTTCCATTGAAGAACAATTGAAGGGGAGCAGTATAAAGAAAAATCAAAAAATTAATTTTTAAAAAATTTAGCTTCACTTCGAATTGCTGAATTGCTTGTAAAAAAAGAGCTAGACCAAAACTAAGAATAAAACCAAAGTTATATAAGAGAAAAGGATTGATGATAATTAAAATATCAATAAATAAAATTAAATTCAATGGTTTTTGATAATAGAGTTGATAAAGGAATAAAATTATTACACGTAAGGTGGCAATTTTTAACCCTGTAAGGAAATAAATGAAAACCATAAATCCAGTGATAGCTATTTTTAGATAAGTAAATTTCATTTGAAAGTAACCAATTAATTGTGTAAAAAGTAAAATGAAAATTTGTAAGTGGGTACCGGAAATAACAAATAAGTGACTAAGTCCCAAATTATTGATATAGTAATTGGTTGTATCGGAAAAATTATTATTACCGAGAATAAAACTATTAATTAATTGATAAGAAGGACGAGGGCTAGAAAAATAACTGATTAAATTATTTCGAAAATTTAATAATAAATAATATGGATTTGAAGAATGTTTAATTAGATTATAGTCAGTTATTTGACATTGATAATGAATTTTAAAACTTAATGCATAGTTAATAAAATTAAAAGTTTCTAAATTTTGACCATAATTACTAGTAGGTTTACAACTATAACTAACCGGATTAATAATATCTCCATATCTTAATTCTTGAAAATCGCCTTTAATGATAAATTTTTGGTTATTAGAGATTCCTTGAAAGGAATTTTCATTTAATTGTTGGTGAACAATAATTGGATTAGTAAAAAGGGGATAATCATTTGTTCGAACAACTTCAATAAAAATCAATGAAAAAATTAACAAGAAAAAAAGGACTGTTTGAAAAAGATATTGCTTAGAATAATTAAAAACTAAAAAATAAATTAATAAAGGAGTAAAAAGTAAAGGATAAAAAATAACAAGAGCACAGAAAAGGAAATATGCTAAACTGAAATTAATTCGCTTATATTTAAAAATGTTTGCTCACCAATCCCATTAACATTTTTCAAATCATCAATAGATTTGAATTTCCCGTTAGTATCACGATAGTCAACAATTTGTTGAGCTCTTGTCTGACCAATTCCGGGTAAAGTTGTAAGTTGTTCAACACTGGCCTCGTTAATATTTAACTTTGTCCCATTACTATTACTATTTAGAGATGAAGAATCTCCAGAGCAATCTTCATCATTACTAGGAATAATAATTTGTTGTTCATCAGTTAAAATTTGTGCTTGGTTAACACACTCTTGGTTTGCTTCTTTAAATCCTCCAGCTTTTTTAATTAATTCATACATTCGTGCGTTACTGTCAAGTTTATAAATACCAGGATTAGTAATTGCACCACGTAAATCAACAACTATTTGTTCAGTAGGTTCATCATTTTCTGGTTTAGTTGCTTGTGGATCGGAATTTTGATTATCTTCCGTTGATTCATCTTTAGTTTTCTCATTTGGATCATTACTATATTGTTGAGTAGGCAAGTTAGTTTTAATGTTTCGAGGCCAAATTAAAAAAAAGTAAATAATAATAGTAATAATAAAAATGATTATTTTTAATTGTTTGTTCATAATTAATTATTAGTAAAATCACAAATAAATTGCAATATTATATAATATTAAATATTACAGTATTAAAATAAAAAAGATAGCACTTTCATTAGTGTTATCTTTCTTCTTAATTTATTTTGAAAAAAATAATAAAAAATAGTTGACAAAAAAATAATTCTATGTTATACTTTATCTTGTGTTAAGGCAAGCCCTTAAGACAAAATATGAAGAACTTTGAAAACTAAATAGACAATGAACCCTGTCAATTAACTTTGA
>JBLYTW010000007.1:0-8702 GCA_049070185.1 Mollicutes bacterium SLUWU-24
TATGTTGATCGTGATAATGCTGGGTGTGGAACAAACAAACGAATTAATAAAAAATCATATTATTGGTATCAACAAGTAATTGCCAGTAATGGCGAAGATTTAAGCAAATAAGATTGGAGCAAAGATGCGACAAATAAGTATGTTAATAAAACCTGTAAGTCAGAAGTGTAATATGGATTGTTCTTATTGCTTTTACCACGATATAGCTAACAAACGTCAATGTAAAGATTATGGAATAATGAAACAAACAACAATGAAAAATTTAATTGATAAAGTATTCGCTTTACAAACAATTGAAGTAGTAAATTTTGGCTTTCAAGGCGGTGAACCAACATTAGCTGGAATTGAATTTTTTCAAGATTTTATCGATTATGTTGAGCAAAAAAATAAAAAAGGGATTAAAATTAATTATAGTCTGCAAACAAATGGAACACTATTAACACCAGAATTTTATCAATTGTTTAAAGAAAAACAGTTTTTGATTGGGCTTTCGCTTGATGGTCCTCGAGAAATAAATGATAAAAATCGTTATTATAATAATGGCGATGGAACATATACTGATATTATTAAATCATTAAATGAATTGAAAAAAAATAAAATAAAATTTAATGTTTTGGTTGTAGTTACAAAACAATTAGCGGAGAATCCGAAAAAAATTTATCGTTTTTTCCAAAAAAAAGAGGTTAAATACTTACAATTTATTCCTTGTATAGAACCATTTGGAAAAATTCGTGGAAAAAATTCATATTCATTATCAGCAGAAGATTATGGTGTTTTTTTAGATAGATTATTTAATCTTTGGTTTAAAGACTATCAAAAAGGAATAGGTCCAGAAATTAGACAATTTCAAAATTGGCAAATGTTAATTCGTGGTTATGTTCCTCAAAGTTGTGAAATGCGTGGAGTTTGTTCGATTCAAAATGTAATTGAAGCAGATGGAAGTGTGTATCCATGTGATTTTTATGTATTTGAAAATTTAAAATTAGGAAATATAAATAATGAAGATTTTGTAACAATTTATCAAAATTCGCTTGTAAAGACTTTTATTGATCAAAGTAAAATATTACCGGATAAATGTCATAAATGTCAATATAAATTATTGTGTCGAGGTGGGTGTTATCGCCAGCGTAATCCACAAACAAATATTAACAATTATTGTGAAAGTTATCGCTATTTTTTTAAACATAATGAAGCAAAATTAAGGAGTTTAAAATGAATGGGGTAATTTATTTGCTAGTAACATTTAGTGCAACTTTTTTTGGATCTTTAGCAGGAATTGGTGGAGGCATTTTAATTAAACCATTATTGGATTTTATGGGTGATTATCCACTAGAAACAATTAATTTACTTTCAAGCTTTGCCGTTTTTACAATGGCACTGGTAAATTCTTTTAAAAATCGTTATATGTTGAAACAGTTAAATGTAAAAATAGTTGGTATTTTAGCAATTTCATCATTTTTGGGTGGAATTTATGGCAAAAAAAGTTTTGAATTATTAATTAATAGTCAAAATGTTTCAATGACAATAGTTGGTAACATTCAGTCCTTGTTAATAATTATAGTTATGGTTATTGTTGTATTATTAACATTAAATCAACAGCGATTTAACGGTAATTCCAATCCTAAATTAATATTTCCGTTTATTGCCGGACTAGGATTAGGAATAATATCAGCTTTTTTAGCAATTGGAGGTGGACCTTTAAATGTAATTATTTTAATAATATTATGGAATTTTTCCGCAAAAGAAGCAGCAGTATCATCAATAATAATGATTTTGTTTGCACAGACAAGTTCATTGTTACAAACCCTTAGTCAAACATCAATTAATGATTATGATTTAACAATGTTACCATTTATGATTTTCGGAGCAGTAATTGGTGGATTAATTGGATCACAAGCAATGAAAAAGATAACTGATAAACAAGTAACAAAGTTGAATATCATTCTGACAATAACAATAATTGGAATCAACTTAATAAATATATTAAACTAAAAAAGAACCGTTACGGTTCTTGATTTGTATTTGATATAAATTTTATTTGACAAAATTGTTAATTATTGTTAAAATTTCATTGTAAGCGATTCCAAAAACATAAGGGGGAGAAACAGTTATGATTACTAAGAGAAAGTTAATGGGATTAGGAATTTGTACATTAATACTTTCAAGTGGAACTTTAAAAGTTAGTGCGGAAGAATTTAATCCAGAAGTAACAGATTATAATAATATTATTGATATTAGTGGTACTCCAGATATTAATATGTATGATGAGGAAGAAAATAATAAAATTAATAACTTTTCTGATTTAGGTGCTTGGCACGGTTATTATCAGCCAAGTGAAGAAAATAAAGATTTATATGGTGGCTTTACAGGACCTGTAATTATTGCCGAAGAGTATCCGGTAAATTTAGGGAAATCAATAAGCCATTTAATTATTACGAACAAAGAAACCGGTGTAACGTATGATTTGGCAAAATCAAAAGCTGAATTTAATTATTATCCTGGTCGTCTTGAGCAAATTTATGAATTAGATGATATTACATTAAAATTAGAACTAGTTTATGGGACTAACCGTACAGCAGTTATTCAAACAACAATTACGAATAAAACTGATGCTGATTTAAATTTAGATTTAACATGGAAAGGTGATATTTTTAATCAAGCATTAGCTGACGATGATAAAATTGATTTAGGTCAAAAATTTGTGCCAACAGCAAATGGTGTTGAATTAGAATTTGCTGAAGTTCGTGATACATGGAATTACTTTGCAACGGATGAAACAAGATTTACGATTAATTATGGGGCAGATGTAACAACAAATGTTGAAGATAATGCTTACACTTCAACATTACCAGTTACTGTTAAGGCAAGTAGTGATTATGTAAATTATCATACAGAATCTTATACTTTTACGAAAGCAGAACAAAAAGATGAAGCAAAAAAAGTTAAACAAATATTTAAAAATCCAGAAGCTGTATTTAAGGATAATCAAGAACGTTGGCAAGGATATTTAGATCAAACTTTTGCAAACATTGAAAATGATGCCAATAAAGTTAAACCATATGATATTGCAGCAGTTAAAGCCGTTGAGACATTGACAACTAACTGGCGTAGTGCAGCTGGAGCAATTGAACATGATGGGATTGTACCTTCAATGTCATATAAATGGTTTATTGGTATGTGGTCATGGGATAGTTGGAAACAAGCAGTTGCTACATCATATTTCAATGGTGATTTAGCAATGGATAATATTCGTGCATTATTTGATTATCAAATTACTGATAAAGATGATATCCGTCCACAAGACGCCGGAGCAATAATTGATGCAATATTCTATAATCAAGATGAATTCCGCAATGGTGATGGTGGAAACTGGAATGAACGAAATTCCAAACCGCCATTAGCAGCATGGGCTGTTTGGAATGTTTATGAACAAACAGGTGACAAAGAATTTTTAGCCCAAATGTATCCAAAATTAGTTGAATATAACGAATGGTGGTATAAAAATCGTGACCATGATCAAAATGGAATTGCTGAATACGGGGGAATGGTTCACGAATACAATTATGAACATGATGAAGATGGTAATATAATTAAAGATGAAAATGGTAATCCTAAATTTAGTACTGAAGAAGTATTAAATGCAGCTGCTTGGGAAAGTGGAATGGATAATGCAACTCGTTTTGATATTGAAGGTGTTGGTTCTGATGATAAAGGGGTTGAAGTATTTGAAAACAAAGATGCAGATGGTAATGTAGTTGGTTATTCGATTAATCAGGAATCAGTTGATTTAAACGCATATTTATATGCTGAAAAAGGATTCTTAGCATCAATTGCAAATGAACTAGGTTATACAGATGATGTAACTAAATACGAAAGAGATGCTGAAAAAATCAAAACTTATGTAAATGATAATATGTTTGATCCGGAAACAGGATTCTATTATGATTTACAAATTAGTGAAGATGGAAAAACAACAAACTTATTAGATGAACGTGGTAAAGGGACAGAAGGATGGATTCCTTTATGGGCTAAATTAGCAGATGAAGAACAAGCATCAGCGGTTGTAAATAATATGGTTGATGAAAATGTATTTAATACAAAATTACCATTTCCAACTGCAGCAAAAGATAATGATAAATTTGATCCAACAGCATATTGGCGTGGTCCAGTTTGGTTAGATCAAGCATTATTTGGAATTGAATCATTGGCAAATTATGGTTACACAAATGAAGCAACAATTATGGCACAAAAATTATTTGATAATGCACAAGGATTATTAGAAAATCAACCAATTCATGAAAATTATAATCCACAAACAGGTTCAATGTTAAATGCAACAAACTTTAGTTGGTCTTCATCAGCATATTATTTAATGTTTGAAAATACATTGAATAATAATAAAACAACAAGTCAAACAAGTTTAGACTTTAATGCTGAAAATCTTGGACAAGAACAGCCAACCAATTTAAAAGCAGAAACTAACGGTAATAAAGAAATACCACAAATAGTGATAGTGAGTACAATAGCAGTAGTAATAATTGGGGCATATATTATAATTAAAAAAATAAATAAGTAAGATTAAAAAGCAGCTAATAAACTATAATGTTTATTTGCTGCTTTTTTTGTCATATATATTTGACATCTTATAATAAGGATGATATAATGAAAATGTAACATATATATGACAAAGAGGTAAGATGAAAACAGAAAAAATCAAATTATTACGTAAAGAAAAGGGATATTCACAAGCAGAATTTGCAAAAGAAGTTGGAGTAACAAGACAAACAATTAATTTGATTGAGGCTGGTCGTTATAATCCGACATTAAAGTTATGTTTAGAAATTTGTTACGTACTTAATACGACATTAGATGAATTGTTTTGGGAGGAAAAATGAAAAGATATAAAGATGAACGTTTAGAATTAACGATGAATGAAATACAGGCAAAATTATTTCGTTATTTGTTTTTAGCTTTAGTATTTTCAATCTTATTAAAGGATATTTTAGAAATTAACAAGATTGAAACATTGAGCACGATAAATAATATTATTGTGTATAGTACAATAATTTACGCTGGAATATTGCAATTTAAAGCAAAAACTGACTTTTATGAAGCGAAAAGTAGCCAAAGAGAAGTGTTAAGATTTATTGGTGGGGCAATTTTTGTCGGAACAATTATTATGTTAAAACAATTATTTGCTAATAATTTAAACCTAACTACACCATATTTATTATCATATATATTAACATTTTTAAATGGTGTTGTTTTATATGGAGTGGTCTATGTAGTAACAATGTTTATTAAAAAGAGACGCCATCAAAAGTTTAATACAAAGTTAGAAGAATAATAAAAGAAACAGAATCTTTGCAAAATCATATGCAGTGATTCTGTTTTTATATTCATTTTAATATTGTGAAACTGGTTTAATAGATAATGTGAGAAAAGTAAAAAAAAATTACATTAATAGTTAATATGTGTTAGAATAGATATTAAAAAAAGGAAAAATGTAATTAATTTTATATTAATAGGGAGTATAATGAAAACAATCGTGCAAAACTTAAATGCAATCATTTGGAGTGTCTATGTGCTAGTACCATTACTAGTACTAGCAGCTGCATATTTTTCATATAAAACGAGGTTTGTTCAACTACGATTTTTACCACATACATTTAAATTGTTAATAGGTTCAAATCAAAAACGGGATGAAAATAGTATATCTTCATTTCAAGCATTTATTGTTGGTTTAGCTTCACGGGTAGGGACGGGTAACTTAGCCGGTGTAGCAATTGCTTTAGTAACAGGGGGACCAGGAGCAATTTTTTGGATGTGGATAGCGGCGTTATTAGGTTCAGCATGTGCCTTTGTTGAATCAACGTTAGCACAGTTATATAAGATACCAGATGAAGAAAAAAAATATCGTGGGGGACCAGCATATTATATTTCACGTGCTTTACATAACAAAACATTAGCAATGATTTTTGCTGCATCATTCGTAGCAATGATTACAATTAGTATTTCATCAATTCAAGCAAATACAATCACAACTTCACTAGCAAATGTTATTATTCCAGTATTTAATGTTGATCCATTTACGATTAAGCTTATAATTGCCATAATATTAACACTTTTAACAGCATATATTATTTTTGGTGGTGCGAAAAAAATTGTTAATTATTCAACAATTGTTGTAAGTGCAATGGCAGTAGTATATTTATTAATGTCACTATTTGTAATGTTAATGAATATAACAGAATTACCAGCAATTATTGGTTTAATTGTATCATCAGCATTTAATCCAGCTTCAATTGCCGGAGGATCACTTGGTGGAATTATTTCAGTTGGATTTAAACGTGGGTTATTTTCAAATGAAGCTGGTTTAGGTTCAGCACCAAATGCTGCAGCAAGTGCTGATGTTAAACACCCAATAGTACAAGGATTAATTCAATCACTTGGAGCTTTAATTGACACAATTGTTATTTGTTCAATGACAGCATTTATAATTTTGATTTCAGGAGTACCATTAGAAGGAACAGATGGAATTACAATTACGCAAAAAGCATTATTTACAACGATGGGAGAAATTTCAACATTAATTTTAACAATTTCAGTTGTTTTATTTGCTTTTTCAACAATTTTAGGAGTATTTTTCTACGGACAAACAAACTATGAATTTTTAGTACCTTCAAAACGTGGTTTAAATATCTATAAATTAGTAGTAGTTGGCTTTGTATTTGTGGCTTCATTAACAGATTCAGAATTGTTATGGGCAATGGGTGATTTAGGTAATGGAATAACAGCA
The DNA here is from genome assembly GCA_049070185.1 of Mollicutes bacterium SLUWU-24. Classification (GTDB taxonomy): domain Bacteria; phylum Bacillota_I; class Bacilli_A; order UBA3375; family UBA3375; genus CAZFWW01. The sequence continues at coordinate 6,800 of JBLYTW010000007.1, forward strand.
TTAATAAATATTTGTGTAATTTTAAAATTATTTAAATATGTTAAAATTTTATTTAATGATTACCAAAGTCAATTGAAAGCTGGAATTAAAGAACCTGTTTTTGATTCACGTGAATTTGAGGAATTCAAACATTTAGATGTTTGGCATCAAGATAAAGAATAAAAATAAATAATAAAAATAAATAATTATAATAGTTGACAACAACGAATGTAAATGTTATCATTAAGTTGTAGGGTGTTACTATTAAATTAGGCATAACCAGATCTAAGTATACTTAAGAAGTATATAGGTCTGGTTTTTTATTTTTTGGAGGTAAAAATGTATCGAATTTCAAAAGTTATTAATAATAATGTACTTGTTGTAAATGATGCTGAGTCAAACGAATTTGTTGTAATGGGCAAAGGAATTGGCTTCAATCATAAACCGAATGAATTTATCGAAAAATCGCAATTCGAAAAACGCTTTTTATTAACTGAAACAAAAGATATTAACGATATGGTTGATTTTGTTAATGGATTAGATGTTAATCTTGTTAAATGGACTGAAGAAATTATTAAAATAATTACTCGTAATTTAGCAATTGATTATGAAGGATACGAATATTATAATTTAGTCAGTCACTTATCAGAAATGATTAATCGAGCACAAAATAAAATAAATTTAAATGGTTATATCGATCAAGAATTAATTGCAGTTTATCAAAATGAATTAAATATTGCAAATTTAATTACTGAATATCTAACAAAACAAACTGGCTTATTGTTTAATAAAATGGAAAAACAGATGCTAACAATTAACTTGATTAATGCAAGTAGTGAAATGTCCTTTACATCAATTACTGAAAAAAATGCCAAAATTATTAAAGAAATTATTGGAATAATTAGATATTATTACCAATCCGAATTAAGTAAAGATAGTTTTTATTATAATCGTTTTTTATTACATCTGAAATTTCTAATTCACCGTCATAACCAAGATACAATATTTGTTGACAACATGGACACAATTTATGAAACGATTGTTAAAGAATATCCACGTGCTTTTGAATGTTATTGTTTAATTGAAAACTATTTATTAAAAGAATATGGTTGGATAATGAGTAAAAGTGAGGCCCTACACTTTATTATTCATATCGAAAAATTAACAAATTAAAATTAATAATTAAAACAACTATTAAATTTATAGAAAATTAAAATTGTAATTTTAAATTAATATATTTAGAATATTCATATTACTAACTAAAAAAGTTTAGTTAATTTATCCGTTAATTAATTATTCCCCATTAATTATTTCTAAATAATTAATTTTTAAAAGCAACTAATAATTACTATTTATAAATAATAGTTGTTTTTGTTTGAAAAACAACACAAAAAGTATTAAAGAATTTTGAAAGGAGTTAAAATGAATAAAGATTTTCTATGGGGTGGTGCAGTTGCTGCCAATCAATGTGAAGGTGCATATTTACAAGATGGAAAAGGATTAAGTATTGTTGATGTCTTGCCTACAGTTAATGAAGGACGAATGGATGCGCTTAGAAGCTTACAAACAGCAACACAAACAACATATGATTTTTATCCATCACATCAATCAATTAATTTCTACGATAATTATGAAGAGGATTTAGAACGCTTAGCAAAAATGGGCTTTAAAGTATTTCGAACATCAATTTCGTGGCCGCGCATTTTCCCCAATGGTTATGATAAAGAACCAAATCCAGCTGGTCTAGAATTCTATGATAAGATGTTTCAAAAAGCTCATGATTTGGGAATGGAACTATTAGTTACAATTAATCATTTTGATACCCCACTTGCTTTATTTGAACACTGTAATGGTTGGGCTAGTCGCCAAACAATCGATGATTATGTTCGTTATGCAACAACAATAATTGAACGCTATCAACATT
>JBLYTW010000008.1:1634-4821 GCA_049070185.1 Mollicutes bacterium SLUWU-24
ATGAAGATCTTTGAAAACTGGATAAGTTAGAGTCGTAATTAAAACAAATATTGATTATATGATGTGATTAGTTTTTTCAAACTAGAGCAGGTAATAATCATGATTTTACTAAAACAATTAATTAAACAGTAGATTAATAAAAACAATAGAAGGTAACAAGGGCACACAGTGGATGCCTTGGCACTAGAAGGCGATGAAGGACGTGACGAACTGCGATAAGCTACGTGAAGGTGTAAGTAACCTATGCAGCGTAGATTTCCGAATGGGGAAACCCACTCACATTTAAGCGTGAGTATTAATGAGTGAATACATAGCTCATCTAAGGCAAGACTCTGGGAACTGAAACATCTAAGTACCAGAAGGAAGAGAAAGAAAAATCGATTCCCGTAGTAGCGGCGAGCGAACTGGGAAGAGCCCAAACCAGATTTATCTGGGGTTGTAGGACAGAATTTTAGAGTAAGAAAATTATTTGATAGCTGAATTAGCTGGAAAGCTAAACCAAAGATAGTGATAGTCTAGTAAGCGAAATTGAGTAATCTCTTTTCTGTATCCTGAGTACGGCGGGACACGAGAAATCCCGTCGGAATCCACCGGGACCACCCGGTAAGGCTAAATACTAACTAGTGACCGATAGTGAACAAGTACCGTGAGGGAAAGGTGAAAAGAACCCCGGGAGGGGAGTGAAATAGATCCTGAAACTGTGTTGCCTACAAGTAGTCAGAGCGCGTTAATGCGTGATGGCGTGCTTTTTGCAGAATGAGCCGGCGAGTTACGGTAACATGCAAGGTTAAGTAGAAGATACGGAGCCGTAGGGAAACCAAGTCTTAATAGGGCGAATTAGTATGTTGCTGTAGACCCGAAACCGTGTGATCTACCCATGAGCAGGTTGAAGCCTAGGTAATACTAAGTGGAGGACCGAACCACCGCACGTTGAAAAGTGCTTGGATGACTTGTGGGTAGCGGAGAAATTCCAATCGAACACGGAGATAGCTGGTTCTCTCCGAAATAGCTTTAGGGCTAGCCTTACAATAGATTACTGGAGGTAGAGCACTGATAGTGTGATGGCCCCATCCCGGGGTACTGATCATTGACAAACTCCGAATGCCAGATAATCGTTTTGTAGGAGTCAGGCTGCGGGTGCAAACGTCCGTAGTCGAGAGGGAAAGAACCCAGACCATCAGCTAAGGTCCCCAAGTTTACGTTAAGTGGAAAAGGTTGTTTGTTTGCTAAGACATCCAGGAGGTTGGCTTAGAAGCAGCCACTCCTTTAAAGAGTGCGTAATAGCTCACTGGTCGAGTGAACATGCGCCGAAAATGTACCGGGGCTAAACGTAACACCGAAGCTATGGATAATATTTATATTATGGTAGGAGAGCGTTCTAATCAGCACTGAAGCTGTACCGTGAGGAGCAGTGGAGCGATTAGAAGTGAGAATGCCGGCGTGAGTAACGAAAGACGGGTGAGAATCCCGTCCACCGAACATCGAAGGTTTCCTGGGGAAGGCTCGTCCTCCCAGGGTTAGTCAGGACCTAAGGCGAGGCCGAAAGGCGTAGTCGATGGACAACAGGTTAATATTCCTGTACTGCTTATTGTTGCGATGGAGCGACGGAGAAGGATAGTCAAACCCTGTTATTGGATTCAGGGCCAAATAGTGAGGCTGGTATGTAGGCAAATCCGCATACTACTAAGGCTGGGCTATGATGGGGAGCACAATTGTGTGCGAAGTTGGTGTGTTCATGCTTCCAAGAAAAACTTCTAAGCTTAAGCAATAAGTACCTGTACCAAAACCGACACAGGTAGATGGGTTGAGTATACTAAGGTGAGCGAGAGAACTATTGTTAAGGAACTCGGCAAAATGGCCCCGTAACTTCGGGATAAGGGGCGCTTATATGTTAAGCATGTAAGCCGCAGTGAAAAGGCCCAAGCGACTGTTTATCAAAAACACAGGTCTGTGCTAAACCGTAAGGTGATGTATACGGGCTGACGCCTGCCCGGTGCTGGAAGGTTAAGAGGAGTTGTTAGAGAATTTATTCTCGAAGCAGTGAATTGAAGCCCCAGTAAACGGCGGCCGTAACTATAACGGTCCTAAGGTAGCGAAATTCCTTGTCGGGTAAGTTCCGACCCGCACGAAAGGCGTAACGATTTGGGCACTGTCTCAACAATAGACTCGGTGAAATCATGGTACGAGTGAAAACGCTCGTTACCCGCGACAGGACGGAAAGACCCCGTGGAGCTTTACTACAGCTTGATATTGGGTTTTGACATATTTTGTACAGGATAGGTGGGAGACTTTGAAGCTATGACGCTAGTTGTAGTGGAGTCGTCCTTTGGATACCACCCTTAATATGTTAGAATCCTCACCTGCTACCGTTATCCGGTAGAGGGACAGTGTCTGGTAGGTAGTTTGACTGGGGCGGTCGCCTCCCAAAAGGTAACGGAGGCGCCCAAAGGTTCCCTCAAGATGGTCGGAAATCATCTTAAGAGTGCAAAGGCATAAGGGAGCTTGACTGCGAGAGCTACAACTCGAGCAGGTACGAAAGTAGGGCTTAGTGATCCGGCGGTGCAGTGTGGAATGGCCGTCGCTCAACGGATAAAAGCTACCCCGGGGATAACAGGCTGATCTCCCCCAAGAGTTCACATCGACGGGGAGGTTTGGCACCTCGATGTCGGCTCATCGCATCCTGGGGCTGGAGTCGGTCCCAAGGGTTGGGCTGTTCGCCCATTAAAGCGGTACGCGAGCTGGGTTCAGAACGTCGTGAGACAGTTCGGTCCCTATCCGTCGTGGGCGTTAGATATTTGAGAGGGGCTGTCCTTAGTACGAGAGGACCGGGATGGACACACCTCTGGTGCACCAGTTGTCACGCCAGTGGCACAGCTGGGTAGCTATGTGTGGAAGGAATAAACGCTGAAAGCATCTAAGCGTGAAGTCTTCCTCAAGATGAGATATCTATTACCATTTGGTATGAAGACCCCTTATAGACTATGAGGTTGATAGGCTGGGTGTGTAAGTACAGTGATGTATTTAGCTGACCAGTACTAATAGGTCGATGCCTTTTATTTAATTAGACTTTATAACTTATCTAGTTTTGAGAGTTGTTCTCACAGATAATCTGGTGTTTATTGTGTAGAGGTTACACCTGTTCCCATTCCGAACACAGCAGTTAAGTTCTATCACGCTTGATGTAGTC
>JBLYTW010000009.1:0-1087 GCA_049070185.1 Mollicutes bacterium SLUWU-24
TTGTTTGTCAAAGTTAATTGACAGGGTTCATTGTCTATTTAGTTTTCAAAGTTCTTCATATTTTGTCTTAAGGGCTTGCCTTAACACAAGATAAAGTATAACATAGAATTATTTTTTTGTCAACTAATTTCTTTTGTTTTTATATTATTTTATAGAGCAAACATGATAATGTCCCAAATGTTCTTTAAATATAAACCTCATATTTCCTTTAATACCATTTTAAAATACAATTTCGAACATAAAAAATTGTAAATAAAAGATATCACAAAATGATATCTTTTTGATAACTTATTATTTACTAATTAATATAATCGTCGCCATCTTTCTTTTTATTCATGAATTTTTCAAATTTAGTGAACCAAAAATGAGTTAATTCATCATCACCAATATAAGCTGGAAAACTCAAATGATCTTCAATATCTAACGACATAAATACTGGTACACCAATTGTATCCACATGAACGTAACATTGAATTCCTTCTGTTAAGCTTGTTGGAATTTTATTAAATTTTGGACTAGACATTTCATCACCTAGAATTTCAAAAAATTCTTTTTCTTCCTCAGTACATACTCTATTATTATTTTGATATTCTTCAAGTTCTTTATAAAGATTTTCCTTAACAGAATCAAGAAAATTTAAATCCTGTTTTTTCTCACTATCATCAGTAAATAATAGTAATGCCCTTGATATACTTCTTTCTTCAAAAAATTTATTATTAGCTTGTAAAATTTTTACTAAGCACAATTGCTGATTTGTTAAAATGTCTAATAATTCTTCTTTTTTTGGTCCAAGAAAACTTCCCTTTAGTTTTTTCTTACTTAATGAATAAAGTTGAATTTTCTTTGGTCTTCTTGGTACCTCTGATATTTGATTCATCAATTCTTCTATACTATTTATTTGCTTCATAATTAAACTCCTTCACTAATATTATAGTTAAAATATTAAACATTGCAAGCATGAAAAAAAGATCCTTAAAAAGGATCTAACTAAACTGGCGTTGCCAATATCTTGCCACGTATGACTACATCAAGCGTGATAGAACTTAACTGCTGTGTTCGGAATGGGAACAGGTGTAACCTCTACACA
>JBLYTW010000010.1:0-507 GCA_049070185.1 Mollicutes bacterium SLUWU-24
TAAATGCGACAAAATCTACTGTTCCATTTTTTAAGATTTCTAAATCTGATTCTGCTATTTCTAGTTGAGCTAATTGTTTTTGAAAATAATACGGATATTCCCCTTTTGCTTGAACATCAATAAACAAGTAATTTTGTTTATTAATTTCATCTGCCTTTAGAACATCTTCTGGATTAGCCGTATATGGATAAGTTTCACCACCAGCAATCATACAACCAATTTGGATTTGTGGATTGATATCTTTGGCTAATTTAACAACTTTAGCACTAGCAACTAATTGGTGATGAATTGCTTGATATATCAATAATTCAGGATTATCACTAAGTTTTGGATCCATACAACCACCTAAACTTGGTAAATGTAACATCATGTTTATTTCGTTAAACGTAATCCAATATTTAACTAAATGTTGATAGCGTTCAATTATTGTTGTTGCATAACGAACATAATCATCGATTGTTTGGCGACTAGCCCAACCATTACAGTGTTCAAATAAAGCAAGTGGGG